>NZ_LUUB01000095.1 GCF_001641635.1 Bradyrhizobium centrolobii | reverse complement strand
TGCGGCGCGATCAGCTTGGCCGTGTGCCCCAGCTTGCCAAGCTCTCGCGCCAGGTGGTGGGCAGCCCCGCAGGCCTCGATCGCCACCACCGTCGGCGGCAGCTTGGCAAAGAACGCCCGCATCGCCTTGCGGCTCAGCCGCTTGCGAAGCACGACCGATTCCGATGCATCAACCCCATGCAATTGAAAAATATACTTCGACGTATCCATCCCAATGCGGATAATCTGGCTCACGGACGGCTCCCTTGTCTGAGATTTGCAACAACCTCATTCTGGCACACTGATGCCGTAGGGGGCCGTCCACACCATCAACCACAGGATTGGGTTGTGGAGGACCAGTGTAGCCGCCAATCTTAGCCACAACATGCAGTCGGGGTTATGGGTCCGGCCCTCGCCGGGACGACACCGAAGATGTGGCAGCGCGCATCCATCTCACACGCAGCAAGATTGGATCGCGAGCGCGACCACTCCTACTGCTTCAGCGTCTCCAGAAACCGCACCGGCTCGCCTTGCGATGGCGTCACGAGCTCGCCCTGCCACATCACGCGGCGGCCGCGGATGAAGGTGCCGACGGGCCACCCCTTGACGCGCATGCCGTCATAGGGCGTCCAGCCGGCTTTGGAGGCGACCCATTTGTTGGTGATGATCTCGCTGCGCTTGAGGTCTACGATGGTGAAATCGGCGTCGTAGCCCGCGGCGATCCGGCCCTTGCAGGCCATGTTGTAGAGACGCGCGGGGCCGGCGCTGGTGAGATCGACGAAGCGCGCCAGAGAGAGCCGGCCCGCATTGACGTGATCGAGCATCACGGGCACCAGCGTCTGCACGCCGGTCATACCGGAGGGCGAGGCCGGATAGGTCTTCGCCTTCTCCTCGAGCGTATGCGGGGCGTGGTCGGAGCCGAGCACGTCGATGATGCCCTGCTCGATGCCGCGCCAGATGCCGGCGCGGTGATCGGCCGAGCGCACCGGCGGGTTCATCTGTGCCAGCGTGCCGAGCTGCTCGTAGCATTCCGGCGCGGCCAACGTGAGATGATGCGGCGTCGCTTCGCAGGAGGCGACATCCTTGTGGTCGCGAAGAAACTCGATCTCTTCCTTGGTCGAGATATGCAGTACGTGGATGCGTTTTCCGGTCTCATGCGCGAGGTTCACGAGGCGCTGCGTCGCCATCAGCGCCGCGGTCTCGTCGCGCCAGACCGGGTGCGAACGCGCATCGCCCTCGATACGCAGCGATTTGCGGTCGTTGAGGCGGTACTCGTCCTCGGCATGGAAGGCGGCGCGACGGCGGATCACCTGGAAGATGCGGCGCAGGCTTTCATCGTCCTCAACCAGCAGCGCGCCGGTCGAGGAGCCGATGAAAACCTTTACGCCCGCACAGCCCGGCGCGCGTTCAAGCACGGGCAGATCCTGCACGTTCTCGCGGGTGCCGCCGATGAAGAAGGCGAAATCGCAATGCATGCGGTGATGGGCAGACTTCACCTTGTCGGTGAAATCGGCCTCGGTCACCGTCAGCGGCGAGGTGTTCGGCATCTCGAACACGGCGGTGACGCCGCCCATCACGGCACTGCGCGAGCCGGTCTCAAGGTCTTCCTTGTGCGTCAGCCCGGGCTCGCGGAAATGCACCTGGGTGTCCATCACGCCGGGCAGGATGTGCAGGCCCTTGCAGTCGACCACCTCGGCGGAGGGGGCCTGCGACAGTGCGCCGATCTCGGCAATGCGGCCACCCACGATGCCGATGTCGCGGAGGCCCTCGCCGTCCTGGTTGACGACGGTGCCACCCTTGAGGATCACGTCGAAACGCTGGGTCATGGCTGAAGGTCTCTCTCATCCCCAAGCGCAGGGCTCGAGGTCTTGTCGTTTATTCGTTGCGGGCTTACGTTCCGGAGCAACATGTCGCAAGAGATTTTCGCATGAAAGCAGCGTTTCTTCTCGACCGGGGCGTGGTCAAGGTCGCGGGCGAGGATGCGCGCGGCTTCCTCAACGGCCTCGTCACGACCGACGTCGACAGGCTCGAGCCGGGTCTCGGCCGATTCGGGGCGCTGCTCACGCCGCAGGGCAAGATCATCGCCGATTTCCTGATCACGGAAGTGCCCTCAGGGCATGGCGGCGGGTTCCTGATCGACTGCCCGAAGGCGCTGGCGGAAAGCCTCGCCACAAAGCTGAAGTTCTACAAGCTCCGCGCCAAGGTCACGGTGGAAAACCTGTCCGACGACCTCGGCGTTCTCGCGGCCTGGGACGGCCGGCTTGCGGCCCAGCCGGACCTCGCCTTCGCCGATCCACGCAACGAAGGTCTCGGCTATCGCATCCTGATCCCGGAACAACTCAAGCAGAAGCTAGCCGACCTCATCGGCGCCGAGATCGTCGATGCCGCCGAGTATGAGGCGCACCGCATCGGACTGGGTGTGCCGCGCGGCGGGCTCGACTTCATGTATGGCGATGCGTTCCCGCACGAGACCAACATGGATCGTCTTGCCGGGGTCGATTTCGACAAGGGCTGCTATGTCGGCCAGGAGGTCGTCTCGCGCATGCAGCATCGCGGCACTGCGCGCACCCGCAGCGTGAAGGTTCTGATCGACGGCCCCTCGCCCGAGGCCGGCGCCACCATTCTCGCCGGCGACAAGCCAGTCGGCACGATTGGTTCGACCGCCGATGGCAAGGGCATCGCGCTGGTGCGCATCGACCGCGTTGCCGACGCGCTCGATGCAGGCCAGACACTCACTGCCGGAGGCCTTGAGTTGAAGCTCGCAGAGCCCGACGTCGTTCGCATCCCAGCCAAGCAGCCCGTCGCATGAGCCGCGCCCCTCGCCTGCATCCCGACGGCCTGACGCGCTGCCCCTGGCCGGGCGAGGATCCGCTTTACGTCACCTATCACGACACCGAATGGGGCGTGCCGGAATATGACGACCGCGCGCTCTATGAAAAGCTGATCCTCGATGGTTTCCAGGCCGGCCTCTCCTGGATCACGATCCTGCGCAAGCGCGACAATTTCCGCAAAGCCTTCGATGACTTCCAGCCGGAGAAGATCGCGCGCTATAACGCCAAGAAGGTCCATGCGCTGATGAACGATGTCGGCATCGTGCGCAATCGCGCCAAGATCGACGGCGCGATCCTGAGCGCAAAATCCTATCTTGAGATCATGGAGAAGGGGCCGGGCTTCTCGAAGCTGCTGTGGGACTTCCTCGACGGCCGGCCCAAGATCAACCATTTCAAGACCACCGCGGGCGTGCCGGCCTCGACGCCGCTGTCGGTGCAGATCTCCAAGGAGCTGTCCTCGCGCGGCTTCAAGTTCGTCGGCCCGACCATCGTCTACGCCTTCATGCAGGCGACCGGCATGGTCAACGACCATCTCGTCGACTGCCACTGTCACGCGACCTGCGCCAAGACGCAGCGCAAGCCGCGCCTCAAGGTCAAATGACCGCGAAGAAGACGGCGCGCGATGCGCAATCCCGCGCCTGGCAGCGGATGCTGTCGGGCCGGCGGCTCGACCTGCTCGATCCCTCACCGCTCGACGTCGAGATCGCTGATATCGCGCACGGCCTCGCGCGCGTGGCGCGTTGGAACGGCCAGACCACCGGCGCGCACATCTTCTCGGTCGCGCAGCACACGCTGCTGGTCGAGACCGTGATGCGGCACGAGATGCCGCGCGTCGATCCGCGCATGCGGCTCGCAGCCCTGCTGCACGATGCGCCCGAATATGTGATCGGCGACATGATCTCGCCGTTCAAGGCCGTGCTCGACGGCCACTACAAGGCGGTCGAGAAACGACTGCTCGGCGCCATCCACATCCGCTTCGGCCTGCCGCCGGTACTGCCGGAGGAGATCACGATGGCGATCAAGGCCGCCGATCGGGGCGCAGCCTATCTGGAGGCGACCGAGCTCGCCGGCTTTGGCGAGGCCGAGGCAAAACGCCTGTTCGGCCGCGATCCAGGCCTGCCCGACAGCGTCCGGCGCGACTATCTCACGCCGTGGACCGCGGCGCGGGCCGAGAAGCAGTTCCTCGAGCGGTTCAATGCGGTGTTTGCGTGAGTGTTATCGAGCGCTGGTGGCGCCTCTCGCTTCGCCGTCGTCCCGGCGAAGGCCGGGATCCATAACCCCAGGAAGAGGTTGCGGCGCGAGACTGGTAACCACGAGTCGTCGCAAAACCCAACCCTGTGGTTGGGTCCCGGATCTGCGCTTCGCTTGTCCGGGACGACGAAGTGATGAACGGAGCCGTTGGGCTTCGCTTTGCTCATGCCGCCTGCGCTCGCTATAATCGGCGGCAAAAAGGTCCGCCATGATCCACGTCTGTTCCCTCGCCGCGCTTCCCGAAACCGTCCGCCTCACCGGAGCCAGCCATGTGCTGACGGTGATGGCCAATGTCGAGCAGGTGGCGCGGCCGGTGTCGGTGCTGCCGGCAAACCATCTCAAGGTGTCGATGGACGACATCACCGAGGAGATGGACGGCTTCGTCGCACCCTCCGAAGCGCATATCGAGCAGGTCTTGAATTTCGTGCGGGGTTGGGACCGCATCGCCCCGATGGTCGTGCATTGCTACGCCGGCATCAGCCGCTCCACCGCAAGCGCATTTGCCGCCGCCTGTGCACTCAACCCGCAGCGCGACGAGATCGAGATCGCCAGAAAGATCCGCGCGGCCTCGCCGATCGCCTCGCCGAACCGGCGCATTGTCAGCCTTGCCGACCGCGCGTTGGGGCGCAACGGCCGCATGTTGCGCGCGCTCGACGAGATGGGACCGGGCGCGATGATGGTCGAGGGCCGCCCTTTCGCGATCGCGCTCGAATGACAGTGGCGCGCCACATCGTAAGTGCGCTCCCTCTCCCGCTTGCGGGGGAGGGTTGGGGTGGGGGTGCTTCCGCAATGAACGCTCCCCGAGTGGAGAGAGCCCCCACCCGGATCGCATCTTGCGATGCGATCCGACCTCCCCCGCAAGCGGGAGAGGTGCAGCGAGTTCGTGGACAAGCCGTTCCAACGAATCGGCGAACTGTTCTCATGACCTTCGCGACATCAGCCGCATGAGCGACAAGCTGCTGACGCCGATCGAGATCGGCCTGACCGCCGCGATCGTCGCGATCGAGGACCATGAGCCGCGGATCCTTACCGCGCGCGGCGACGACGGGCTTATCGGCCTGCCGTTCGGTCCGTTCGATGCGCTGAGCCATCGCACCTTCGAGATCGGCCTGCGCGCCTGGGTCGAGGCGCAGACGGCCTTGAGGCTCGGCTATGTCGAGCAGCTCTACACGTTCGGCGATCGCGGCCGCCATGCGGAGGCAGCCGACACCGGCGCGCACATCGTGTCGATCGGCTATCTCGCGCTCACGCGCGCCGTCGACGGCGCGGTCGCCGCGACGGCGGCGAGCTTCGAGCCCTGGTACCGGTTCTTTCCCTGGGAGGACTGGCGCGAGGCGCCGCCCGCGATCATCGCCCGCGACATCATCCCGGCGCTGAGCGCCTGGGCCGAGGCAGAGACGCCGGAGACGACGCGCGCGCTGCCGCGCAAGGATCGCGTGCGGCTCTATTTCGGCCTCGACGGCGCGGCCTGGGACGAGGAGCGCGTGCTCGACCGCTACGAGCTGCTCTATGAAGCCGGCCTGATCGAGGAAGCGCGGCGCGACGGCCGTCCTGCGGCATTAGCACGCAAGACGCTTCCCGCGCTCGGCACCTCGATGCGGTACGACCACCGCCGGATCCTCGCCACCGCCATTGCGCGGCTGCGCGCAAAACTGAAGTATCGTCCTGTCGTCTTTGAACTTTTGCCTGCCGAGTTCACACTCACGGAATTGCAGCACACGGTGGAGGCGATCTCCGGCCGGCACCTGCACAAGCAGAATTTCCGCCGCCTGGTCGAGACGGAAGCCCTGGTCGAACCAACTGGGGTGATGTCGACACAGACCGGCGGACGGCCGGCAGCGCTCTATCGCTTCCGCCGCGAAGTGCTCCAGGAGCGGCCGGCGCCCGGCTTGCGCATGCGCTCCCGGCGCTAGACCAAGATTTGCGCGATCGGTTGATTGCGCGCCGATCGCCTGGAGGCCTTATGTTCGACGCCCCGTTCGACGTCTTTGCGGTGATGCTCGCGGTCGCCGCCTTCCTGATCGCGATGAAGGCCTCCAATCAGGCGACCGAATTGCGCAGGCGGCTGAGCACGCTGGAAGCCGCGCTGCAAGGCCAACGGCCAGCGCAGCCGCCGCCGCTGATGCCTTTCCAGGAGGAAGCCTCGGCGCCTGGGGAAGCCACGCCAGAGCCGCCGCCCATCACGTCCGAGGCCGAACTGGCACCGCCGCTCGTTGCCGATCCCGTCGCACCGCCGCCGCTCGAGCCAAGCGCTGAGGCGCCGCCGCCGATACCGGCCTCCGCACCCGGATTCGAGGAGCGCCTCGGCACGCGCTGGGTGGTGTGGATCGGCGGGCTTGCGCTCGCGCTCGGCGGATTCTTCATGGTGCGCTATTCGATCGAGGCCGGCCTCGTCGGCCCAGGCGTGCGCGTCGCGCTCGGCGGCCTGTTCGCGCTGGCGCTGCTCGGCGCCGGGGAGTGGACGCGCCGCAAGGAGAGCATCTCCAACATCCAGGCGCTGCCGATCGCCAACATTCCGGCGATCCTCACCGCGGCCGGAACGGCGGTGGCGTTTGCGACCATCTACGCTGCCTACGCGCTCTACGACTTCCTTGTTCCCGCCACCGCCTTCGTGCTGCTCGGCCTCGTCGCGCTCGGCACGCTCGCCGCTGCGCTGCTACATGGAGCCGCGCTCGCCGGCCTTGGCGTGGTCGGCGCGTTCATCACGCCTGCCCTCGTCTCCAGCGGCAAGCCGGACTTCTGGGCGCTCTACGTCTACCTCGCGATCGTCACCGCCGCGAGTTTCGGCCTCGCGCGTATCCGGCTGTGGCGCTGGCTCGCGGTAACGACCATCGTCTTCGCCGTGCTCTGGACCTTCCCGGGCCTCGATACCGGCGACTTGCAGGTCGCTCCGCACGCCTTCCATGTGATCGCGGGCTTCGTGCTCGCCGCGCTCCTCGTTGTCTGTGGCTTCATGTTCGGCCCCACAATCGAGGACGGACAGATCGAGCCGGTCTCGTCGAGCGCGCTCGCAGCCTATTTGTTCGGCGCGATGCTGATCGTACTGTCGAGCGCGCATGCCGATCTCGCGCTGATCGCCTTCACCCTTCTCGTCGGTGCGACGCTGTTCGTTGCCTGGCGCGCACCCGCGGCGACCGGTGCGCTGGGAGCGGCCAGCGCGACGGTCTTCATCGTGTTCGCGGAATGGGCCGTGCGCGCCAATCCGGACATGCTGGTGCTGCCGGGCGGCCCCCTGCCCGGCATCGGGCCGACCTCGACCGACAGCGCGGTGACGCTGCATCTCGTGATGGCGGCGATCTTCGCCGCCGGCCTCGGCATCGCCGGCTTCCTTGCGCAGGGCCGGTCGGGCTCGGCGATCATCGCGGTCGTGTGGTCGTCCACCGCGGTCGCGACGCCAATCGCGCTTCTCGTCGCGCTCTACGCACGCATTGCCCATCTTGACCGCTCGATCCCGTTTGCAATCCTCGCCGTATTGCTCGCCGCGGCGTTCGGCGCCGCTACCGAAGCCCTCACCCGCCGCGAGACCCGGCCGGGTGTTGCGATCTCCACCGCGCTGTTCGCTACCGGCACACTCGGTGCGCTGGCGCTGGCGCTGACCTTCGCGCTGGAGAAGGGTTGGCTCACGATTGCGCTGGCGCTGATGTCGCTCGGTACCGCCTGGATCTCGATGCAGCGGCCGATCCCGTTCCTGCGCTGGCTCGCCGCCATCTTCGCGGCGATCGTCACTGCGCGCATCGCCTATGATCCGCGCATCGTCGGCAGCGCCATCGGCACCACGCCAATCTTCAATTGGCTGCTGTGGGGCTACGGCCTGCCGGCGCTGTCGTTCTGGGCGGCGAGCCGCTTCCTGCGCCGCCGCGGCGACGACGCACCGCTGCGCATGGTGGAGGCCGCCGCGATCCTGTTCACCGCGCTGCTCGCCTTCATGGAGATCCGTCATCTCGCGACCGGCGGCCGCATGACGTCGCCGCCCTCGCTGCTCGAGTTCGCGCTCCAGGTCTGCATCACGCTCGCGATGGCGATCGGGCTGGAGCGGCTGCGGCTGAGGAGCCGCAGCGTCGTGCACAATGTCGGCGCGGTCGTGCTCACGGTGATCGCGGGACTTATCAGCGTGTTTGGCCTCCTGATCCTGGAGAACCCGTGGCTGCTCAGCAGCGTCGACGTCGGCGGCCTCGTGTTCAACCTGCTGTTGCTCGGCTACGCGCTGCCGGCGGTGCTGATGTTGCTGCTCTCCTATGCGGTGGCAGGGCATCGTCCCGTCGCCTACGCCAACACAATTGCGGGCGGCGCGCTGGTGTTCGCTCTCGCATACGTGACGCTGGAGATCCGCCGATTCTATCACGGACCGGTCCTGCTTTACGGCGGGACCACGGGCGCCGAGCAATACACCTATTCGATCGGCTGGCTCGCCTTCGGCGTGGCTCTGCTCGGCGTCGGCATCCTCGTCAATTCGGAGCGTGCGCGGCTCGCCTCCGCCATCGTGATCGCGCTCACGATCCTGAAAGCCTTCGTCGTCGACATGTCGACGCTGACGGGCGTCTACCGCGCGCTATCGTTCATGTGCCTCGGCATCGTTCTGGTCGCGATCGGCTGGCTCTACCAGCGCATCCTGTTCCGGCGGCAGGCCACGCCGCCGGCCGCACAGACAAGCGCGTAGGCGGCTACAAGTCTGTCGCCTGGGCGTTCACCTCTCCCCAACGGAGAGAGGTCGGATTGCAATGCAATCCGGGTGAGGGGCCGCGGCGCTCAGAGAGACTGTAGCCCTCACCCGAATCGCATCTTGCGATGCGATCCGACCTCTCCCTACGGGAGAGGTGAATCACAATCCTGGGCTTGCACCGATTAAATCAAGATTGATCCTGCTCAGGCCGCGCGGACCGACTCCAGGAACTGCGCGACTTCGACCTTGAGCCGCGTGCTGTCGCTCGCGAGCGACTTGGCGGCCGACAGCACCTGCGTCGAGGCCGAGCCGGTCTCGATCGCACCGCGCTGCACGTCGGTGATGTTCGACGAAACCTCCTGCGTGCCGAGCGACGCCTGCTGCACGTTGCGCGAAATCTCCTGCGTGGCTGCGCCCTGCTCCTCGACGGCCGCAGCAATGGCGGAGGACACCTCGGACAGCCTTTCGATGGTGCCGCCGATCTCCTGGATGGCGCTGACGGACTCCTGCGTCGCCGCCTGGATGCCCGCGACCTGCTGGCCGATCTCGCCGGTCGCCTTCGCGGTCTGCTCGGCCAACGCCTTGACCTCGGAGGCGACCACGGCGAAGCCGCGACCGGCTTCGCCCGCGCGGGCCGCCTCGATGGTCGCGTTCAGAGCGAGGAGGTTGGTCTGACCCGCGATCGTGTTGATGAGCTCGACGACATCGCCGATGCGGGACGCCGCCTGCGACAGCGCATTGACGCGCTCGTTGGTGCGGGTCGCCTGTTCGACGGCCTCCGCTGCCATCCGCGCCGAGTCCTGCACGCGGCGGCTGATCTCGGTGATCGAGGATGACAGCTCTTCTGACGCAGACGCCACGGACTGGACGTTGGTGGATGCCTCTTCGGAAGCCGCGGCGACGACGGTCGCGAGTTCCCTTCCGCGCTGCGCAGTGCCGCTCAGGGTGGCGGCGGACGCCTCGAGTTCGGTCGAGGCCGAGGACACAGTCTCGACGACCTCGCCGATCATGATCTCGAAATTGCGGGTGATGGCGTCGACACGGCGCCCGCGCTCGATCTTGGCCTCGGCATCGCGCGCCGCGGCCTCGTCGGCTGCCTTCTTGGCGATCAGTGCCTCCTTGAAGATCTGGAGCGCATCGGCCATCGAGCCGATCTCGGTGTTCTCGCCGCGATGCGGCACCTCGGCCGAGAGCTCACCGTCGCCGAGCGCCTGCATGGGACGGATGATCGAGGCGATGCCGTGCGAGACGTCGCGCACGAGATAGTAGGCGGCGCCGATCGCGATGACGACGGAAGCCACGATGATGCCGACCAGCACGCGGAAGATGGTGGCGTAGCTGTTGGCCGCCTCCTTCGTTTCCATCTCGGCGCCCTGGTTGTTGAGCTCGATGTCCTTCAGAAGCAGCGGATCTGCCGCCTGGGCCATCTTCGCGACTTTGGTCTGCAACAGCTCATTTGCGTCAGCCGGGAAGTGGCCGGTGCCCTTGCGCGACAGCGCCATCACGTCCTGCACGCCGTTCAGATATTCCGCCCACGCCTTCGTCCATTGCTCATAGAGGGCACGCTCTTCGGGCGACGCGATGAGGGGCTCGTAGACCTTGCGCGTCTTCTCGATGCGCTCACGCAGCGAGGCGAGCCGCTTCTCGGCGGCGTCCTTGCCCTCAGCGGTATCCTGCATCAGGTGCAGGCGAAGCGCGACGCGCAGCTCGTTGATGTCGGCGCGGAGCGAGCCCAGCGCGCGCACACTCGGCAGCCAGCTCTGCGCGATCTCGACAGTGTGGGCATTGATGCTCTGCATGGTGCTGATCGCCATCACGCCGACGCCGGCGAGCGAGAGCACGAGGACTGACAATACGGTCAGAATCTTGAAACGGATCGACAACTTCGACATCACAAAAGTCCCCGCAGATGAACGATACCTAGCAACGCGCAAATCACCTGCGCCGCGATCGCCACGACGGGCGACGCGACGGAAGTCGGTTCAACAATGCTGGCTGGTTCTTATCCGGTAAGATTGCCCCGATAGTTGCAAACAGCCGTTAACGGGAACCTCCGTAAAATTACCGACATTTCTCGCCTCAGGCCGCGCGCACCGAGTCCAGGAGCGCGCAACCTCGCTCTTGAGCCGGCTGCGCTCGCGCGACGGCGATTGCGCGGCCGTCTTGGAGGAAGCGGGAAAGACGAAGCCAACGACGAGTTGTCAGCGTCGCGCCACGCGCGCGACGCCGCGCGCTCAGTCGATGCGGTTGGGAAGCGGCTGCGTCTCGCCGACGAGGCTGATACGAAAGACGGGCCTCTTGTTCTCGTCGAGCAGCTCCATGCGCCAATTCGCGTTCGGTTTCAGGTTGCGCGCAATGCCGCCGAGCAGGTTGGCGCAGACCTCGGTCATCTCGGTCCAGGCGGCTGCGCGATCCTCGAACTCGTACGGCTGATCGGCGGCGCCGGAATAGCGGCCGGTACTGATGCGAAAGAAATAAAGCGGCATCGTTGAACCCATTCATCGGGCCACGCCTCCGGCCGTCACGCAACCTGTGGCGCCAGTCGCTACCAAGACATGAAAGCCGCCGCCCGTATGACTACGGCGCGGCGGCTTGATGGCTGCTGGATGTTGTCAACAGGAAGCGCGCAATCGCCGGTGCGCGCGGCCAAACATTCAGTCGGTCGAACGGCGCAGTTCGAGCGGCCCTTCGTTCTTGGCGGGCTCCGACTTCACCGGCTCGAGCCGGCCGCTCTCGACGCGCGGCGTCTCGACGCGTGCGGCGACTTCGGTGCTCGACGTGCCGGCCGAACCGGTACGCTCCGACGAGCGCAGCGAGCGCGGCCGCGCAACGGCGCGCACCATCAGCATCTGGTTGCCGCCCTGGTGATGGAAGTCGCAATAGGCGAAGCCCATGCCCGACACCGAGCCGCGGAAGCTGCGCTCATCGGTCTTTTCGAGGTTGAAACACGGCTCGAACGGAATGCCCTTGATCGAGGCGCAGACGTTCTGGCCGCGGATCTGGAGCGTGTTGCCGGGCAGGCGGATGTGGCGCACCGGACCTGCGCCTGAGAACTGCACCGCGCCGGCGGCGCCGAGATCGTCGAGAATGCGGCCTGCGCCGCGGGTGCCGTCGAAGCAGGTGAAGGCGAAGACCTTGCCGGCAACGAAACGGCGCGCCTCATCGGCATTCATGCTTCCAGCAATGGCCGGCGCAAACGTCGCTGCCGCCGTGACAGCCCCCAACACAATACGCGCAAGCATGCTCAAACTCCGAACAACCCCAACAGCGGGCGAGCCTGATCTCTTTACCCGCTGCTTACCATACTAACCATGGCAACATTGGAGCAGCTTGGTTGGTAAAGTCTGAACGCCGTTAGACAATTTTTACCACGATCCGGCCGCGGACCTGGCCCGCGAGAATTTTCGGACCCCATTCGATGGCCTCGCCGAGCGAAATTTCATTAGTGATTTCAGATAGTTTTGTCCGATCTAGATCGGAGGCCAGGCGCTGCCAGGCGGCCTTCCGCGGCGGCAGCGGGCACATCACCGAATCGATGCCGAGAAGGCACACTCCGCGCAAAATAAACGGCGCGACCGAGGATGGCAGGTCCATGCCGGCGGCGAGGCCGCAGGCCGCGATCGCTCCGCCATACTTGGTCATCGACAGGAGGTTGGCGAGCGTGGTCGAGCCGACGCTGTCGACGCCGCCCGCCCAGCGCTCCTTGGCGAGGGGCTTTGCGGGTGCCGACAATTCGTTGCGGTCGATGACTTCGGCTGCTCCGAGGTCCTTGAGATAATCGGCCTCGGAGGCGCGGCCGGTTGAGGCGATGACATGATAGCCGAGCTTCGACAGCACGGCCGTTGCGACCGAGCCGACACCGCCGGCCGCACCGGTCACCACTATCGGGCCGCTCTTCGGCGAAAGCCCGTGCTTCTCCAGAGCCAGCACCGAGAGCATCGCGGTAAAGCCCGCGGTGCCGATCGCCATGGCGTCGCGCGCCGACAGGCCTTGCGGCAGGGCGACCAGCCAGTCGCCTTTCACCCGCGCTTTCTCGGCATAGGCGCCGAGATGGGTCTCGCTCATGCCCCAGCCGGTGCAGACCACCTTGTCGCCCGCCTTCCATTGCGGATGGGAGGATTGCTCGACCGTGCCGGCAAAGTCGATGCCTGCTATCATCGGGAAACGCCGCACCACCGGCGCCTTGCCGGTGAGCGCGAGCCCGTCCTTGTAATTCAGCGTCGACCATTCCACGCGGACGGTGACGTCGCCGTCCATCAGTTCGGCTTCGTCAAACTGCGTGAGCGCGGCGGTGGTGCCCTTGTCCGCCTTGTCGATCCGGATCGCCTTGAACGTTGCCACGACTGAACTCCCTGGCTTGTTTCAGGGATGTTTAGCCGATCAGGCAGGCTGCGCAACCGCTCTGGAGACAGGTTTCTCCACGATCGGAAGGTTGATCAGCGCCGAGAGCACGCCGAACAGGATCGAGAGCCACCAGATCGGCGTATAGGAACCGAACCGCTCGAACACGATGCCGCCGAGCCAGACGCCGAGGAAGCCGCCGACCTGATGGCTGACGAAGGCAAAGCCGTAGAGCGTTGCAAGCCAGCGCGTGCCGAACATCAACGCCACCAGTGCCGAGGTCGGCGGCACCGTCGACAGCCAGGTGAGTCCGGAGATCGCGCCGAATGCGATCGCCGAGAACGGCGTGATCGGGAATGAGATGAAGGCGAACGTCGCGAGCGCCCGGGTGAGGTAGATCGTGGAGAGGATGTAGCGCTTGGGCAGGTAGTTCTGGAGATAGCCGACGCTGAGCGAGCCCATGATGTTGAACAGGCCAATCGCCGCGATGACCCAGCCGCCGGTTTGCGTCGAGATGCCGCGGTCGACCAGGAAGGCCGGCAAATGCACCGTGATGAAAGCGAGCTGGAAGCCGCAGGTGAAGAAGCCGAGCACCAGCAGCACATAGGAGCGATGACCGAAGGCCTCGGCGAGCGCCTTCGTGAAGGACTGCTCGTCCGCAGGCGCCGCGCTGGCGGAGCTTTCGACCGGTGGCGTGGAGAGCGCCAGCGATAGCGGAATGATCAGGAGCATCAGGAAGCCGAACACGGTGAGCGCCTGCTGCCAGCCGAAATTATCGATCAGCGCCACGCCGATCGGCGCGAACAGGAACTGGCCGAACGATCCCGCCGCGGTGCCGGCGCCGAGCGCCAAGCCGCGCTTTTCGGCCGGCAACAGCTTGCTGAATGCCGACAGCACCAGATTGAACGAGCAGCCGGCGAGACCAAAGCCGACCATCACGCCCGCGCCGATATTGAGCGACAGCGGCGTCGACGAATAGCGCATCAGCAACAGGCCGCCGGCGTAAAGCACGGCGCCGACGCACATCACCCGGAACAGGCCGAAGCGGTCGGCGATCGCGCCGGCGAACGGCTGACCCAGTCCCCACAACAGATTCTGCACCGCGATCGCAAGGCCGAACACGTCGCGGCCCCAGGCGAACTCATGGCTCATCGGCTGCACGAAGAAGCCGAGCGCTGAGCGCGGACCAAATCCAAGCGTGCCGATCGCGCAGCCGCAGAGAATGATGACGGCCGGCGTGCGCCAGCTGGAGGAACGTGAAGCCGAACCGAGCTCGCCCACTTGTGTCGACATGGAGTTCCTTATCTGTCGCTGGCCGATCCGGGATAGGCGGCCGCGCACAGCGCGTTTAATGCAATTGCATGAAAATCCCAAGTCGAAAATGATTGCGTCCTACGAAGAGCTTCCGCAGGAGCATTGCGTTTCAACGAGGCCTCGCCCGACGCGCGAGGCGCAACTTGACGAGAATGTGTGCGGCAGGACCTAGCAGCTCTCCGCGCGACGTGTTATCTTAGATTTACTCAGTTTGAGCATATTGGCGCTGGGATGAAAATCCAACCCGGCCTCTCGGCCGGATTTCTCAGGCTCTATATATACTCATACTGAGTATAATTAACATGCACGGGAGGCTTCGATGCCGATCACTGGAATTTACGGCCCCGACGATTTCACCAACCGGCCGCAGGGCCAGTCCACCACCGCCGCCCGCCCCGCGCCTGTTCGCACAGGGGCCGCGCTGCCGACGCCGTCGCTGGAATGGACGGCCGAGGTCGAAGCGGCCACCGCGCATCTCTACGACCGCGTCAAGCACGTCATCCCGCCGATAGAGTGGCCGCTGATGGCGCCGACCATCAAGGCGATCAACGAGCTGAAGAAGGCGCGCAACGCGGTGATCCTCGCGCACAACTACCAGGCGCCGGAGATCTTCCACTGCGTCGCCGACATCGGCGGCGACTCGCTCCAGCTCGCGGTCGAAGCGACCAAGGTGAAGGCCGACACCATCGTCCAGTGCGGCGTGCACTTCATGGCCGAGACCTCGAAACTGCTCAATCCCGACAAGACGGTTCTGATCCCCGACCCCCGTGCCGGCTGCTCGCTCGCCGCCAGCATCGCGGGTGCCGACGTGCGGCTGCTCCGCGGAAAATTTCCCGGCGTGCCCGTGGTCGCCTATGTCAACACGTCGGCGGAGGTGAAGGCCGAGGTCGACATCTGCTGCACCTCGTCGAACGCGGTGCAAGTGGTCGAGAGCCTGAACGCGCCAAGCGTGATTTTCCTGCCCGACCGCTATCTCGCGACCTATGTGGCCTCAAAAACCGACGTAAAGATCATCGCATGGAAGGGCGCGTGCGAGGTCCATGAGCGCTTCACCGGCGAGGAGCTGCGCGCCTTTCGCGAGGCCGATCCAACCGTGCAGATCATCGCGCATCCGGAATGTCCGCCGGACGTGTTGGCGGAAGCCGACTTCACAGGCTCGACCGCGCACATGATCAACTGGGTGCGCAACAAGCGGCCGCGACGGCTCGTGATGATCACCGAATGCTCGATGGCCGACAATGTGCGCGCCGAGCTCCCCGAGGTCGAGATGCTGCGTCCCTGCAATCTCTGCCCGCACATGAAGCGCATCACGCTCGCCAACATCTTGGACAGCCTGCTGACGCTCCGCGAGGAGGTGACGATCGATCCCGCGCTTGCGGAGCGCGCACGGAGATCGGTCGAGCGGATGATCAATCTGAAGAATTGAAGGCAACAAGCAGCAGCGAACAAAGCTGTCGTCCCGGGACCCATAACCACAGGGAAATGTCGTCGCGAAGAACGACGTCAAACAGCTTCGCACAACAACTACCGCCGCGGGTTATGGGTCCCGGCCTTCGCCGGGACGACGGTGGAGAACTCGGAGACGGCCATGACAAACAACATCCACAACCTCACCCGCACTACCGACGACGTCGTCATCGTCGGCGGCGGCCTTGCCGGGCTGTTCTGCGCGCTGAAGCTGGCACCACGTCCGGTGACGCTGATCTCGGTGGCGCCGCTCGGACAGGGCGCATCGTCTGCGTGGGCGCAAGGCGGCATCGCCGCGGCCGTTGCTGAAGGCGACAGCCCCGAGGCGCATGCCGCGGATACCGTCGCGGTCGGCGGCGGCCTCGTCGATGAAGCGGTCGCACTCGGGATCGCGCGCGAGGCCGCGCCGCGGATCCGCGACCTTCTCGCTTATGGCGTGCCGTTCGACCGGGACCTCGAAGGTAAACTCGCCGTCGGCCGCGAAGCGGCGCATTCGGCTCGGCGCATCGTGCATGTGCGCGGCGACGGGGCGGGCGCGGCGATCATCGCCGCCTTGAGCGAAGCCGTGCGCCGCACACCGTCGATCCGCATCATCGAGGGCTTTGCTGCCGAGGCGCTGCTGACCGAGGACGGTTACGTCACCGGCCTTCAGTTGCGGGAGGCCGGCAATTTCGCGGCCAGGCCGATGATGATCGCCTCGCGCGCAGTGGTGCTCGCAACCGGCGGCATCGGCCATCTCTATGGCGTCACCACCAACCCGGTCGAGGCCAGCGGTTCGGGCCTTGCGATCGCCGCGCGCGCCGGTGCGGTGATCGCCGACCCCGAATTCATGCAGTTCCATCCCACCGCCATCATGGTCGGGCGCGACCCGGCGCCGCTCGCAACCGAAGCGCTGCGCGGCGAAGGTGCGACGCTGATCAACGGCAATGGCGAGCGCTTCATGCTGGCGCGCCATCCGCTCGCCGAGCTCGCGCCGCGCGACATCGTAGCCCGCGGCGTGTTCGCCGAGATCGCGGCCGGGCGCGGTGCGTTCCTCGACGCGCGAGAGGCGCTGGGAGCGCGGTTCGCCGAGAAATTTCCGGCCGTGCATGCGAGCTGCATCGCCGCCGGCATCGATCCCGCCACCCAAGCAATCCCGATCGCACCGGCCGCGCACTACCACATGGGCGGCATCGCGGTGGACGCGCGCGGCCGCAGCTCGATCGACGGGCTCTGGGCCGGCGGCGAGGTATCCTCGACCGGCGCGCATGGCGCCAACCGGCTCGCCTCCAATTCGCTGCTTGAGGCGGTGGTCTATGCCGCGCGCATTGCCGACGACATTGCCGGCTGCGCGATCCCCTCGCCTGCCCGCCTTCCTGATGTGGTGGTGACGCCGCGCGGCGGAGCACCCGACATTCAAACCGTGAAGCGGCTGCGGTCGATGATGAGCTCGCGCGTCGGCGTCATCCGCGACGGCGATGGGCTTGCGGAGGCGGTGCGCCACTTTAGCGCGCTCGAGCGCGAGGCCACCAGCATCGCGCTGCGCAACATGGCGACAGCAGCCCTGCTCGTGGCGGCCGCGGCATGGACCCGGCGCGAGAGCCGCGGCGCGCACTTCCGCTCCGACCATCCGGCGGACGTTACCTCGCGCGCGCAACGGACCATGACCACGCTCTCAGCGGCGCGCGAGGTGGCCGAAAGCTTTGCCGAACATCCGCTGCCGCGAGTCGCGCAACCCATGATCGCCTGATGGAGCTCTTGATGATTTCGCCCACCTCTCTACTCAATCCCGACGCCTTCCTCTCGCCGCTCGCGATTGACGAAGCCGTGCACCGCGCACTCGATGAGGATCTCGGCCGCGCCGGAGACATCACCTCGCTTGCGACGATCCCGGAGGTTACGACGGCACAGGCCATCCTGGTCGCACGCCAGTCCGGCGTCATCGCCGGATTGCCGTTGGCGCTCGCGACGCTGCAAAAACTCTCGCCCGACGTCGAGGTCCGGGCGCATGTCCGCGACGCCGCGCGCGTTGCTCGCGGACAGCACGTGCTGACGATCACCGGTCCCGCGCGCGCCATTCTCACCGCGGAGCGAACCGCGCTGAACTTCGTCGGCCGCCTGTCGGGCATCGCGACGCTCACGGCCGACTACGTCCGCCGGACCGAGGGCACGAAGATGCGCATCTGTTGCACACGAAAGACCACACCGGGACTTCGGGCGCTGGAGAAATATGCCGTGCGCTGCGGCGGCGGCTTCAATCACCGCTTCGGCCTCGACGATGCGATCCTGATCAAGGACAACCACATCGCCGTCGCCGGCGGCATCCGCCCCGTGCTGGAGCGCGCCCGCGCCCATGCCGGCCATCTCGTCAAGATCGAGATCGAGGTCGATACGCTCGCGCAATTGCGCGAAGTGCTCGACACCAGTCTTGCCGACGCCGTGCTGCTCGACAACATGGACCTCGCGACGCTGCGCGAGGCAGTGAAGCTTGCGGCCGGCCGCGTCGCGCTGGAAGCGTCGGGCGGTGTAACGCAGGAGTCGATCGCGGCAATCGCAGCGACCGGCGTCGACTACGTCTCATCGGGTGCGCTGACGCATTCCGCGCCGAATTTCGACTGCGCGCTGGATATCGAGGCGTGAGGTTGTTTTTGCCTCTCCCCGCTTGCGGGCCGCTTGCGGGGAGAGGCCGGAATACGCGCGGCACGCGCGGATTCCGGGTGAGGGGGAGTCTCCACGAGTCCAGCCGCCCCTGTGGAGACTCCCCCTCACCCCAACCCTCTCCCCGCAAGCGGGGCGAGGGAGCGGACCTACACTGCGGCAAGTCTGATCGCACTACCGCCGCTCGCTCACACCCATCTCGGCGGAGCTCTTGGCTTCCTGGGCGAGCTCGGCCGACAGCGCGGCGGTCTGCGCCGGCGTGCCCCAGCTCGGCTCCTCGCTGCCATCGCCCCAGGCGCGCGGGCGGTAGAAGGTGTGCACGCCGAACTTGTACATCTTCTTCATCTCGGCGACCCAGGACGGGCGCACCCAATAGGCGTGATAATGCGTGGACTTGCCAACTTCGGGCAGCCAGATCTGGCCATCCAGCATCGCCTTCGCGATCCTCTTGGCGCGCTCCCACATCTCGGGCTCGCGGATCACGTCGGGATTGTTGTCGCAGGCAAAGGTGAACTGGCAGGCGAAGTGGCGGTACTTGTTCTGGTAGACCACGCCGCACACCGTGTCCGGATATTTGCCGGAGAACACGCGGTTCATCACGACTTGCGCCACCGCGATCTGGCCACGCACGGCTTCGCCGCGGGACTCGAAGTAGACGGCTTCCGCGAGACACTTCTCGGATTTCGCGCGCGCCTTCTCGTCGAGGGCGAGACGCTCGGCCGGAGACCTTGCGCGCTGGTCGTCGGCGTTGACCTCGCCCTTCGGCGCGACGCTCTCGCCGCCTTCGGTGACCTTGGCAACGTCCTCCGACGGCGGCGGCAGCGAGGCCATCACCTTCATGTCGGGATCGGGCACCACGATCAGCGGCTCGGCGCCGGGTTGCCAGCTCTCGATGCTCCCCAGGCTGCCGCCGAGCGAGGAACTGCCGAAAAACAGGTTCGACGTCTTCACGCTGAAAGGATCACGCGACGGCGCGGCCGCCACCGAAACTTGCTTCAGCGCGTCGAGCGGCTGGGCCGCCAGCGACAACGCAGTGTCGCCGGCTTTCGGCGGGTTGGAATATTGCGGCAGCGGCGGGGCGCGCAGCGCCTCCTGGAGCTCGGGATCGAGCGCAGCCGCGGACTCCGGTGACATCGGCTGTGGCAGCGCCGCGGTCTTGGCGCCGAACACCGAACTGTTGAAGGTCGCGGGATCTTCCTGCGCAGGCGGCGTCACCGTCTCGGGCGTCGGCGTTGGTGCCACGGTGACGAGGCGGTCACCCTTCAGCGATCGGTCGACCTTGGGAAAATCGGAGGCCTGATAGCGCGGCGGCGTCTGGAGCGCCGGATTGCGGGTGACCGTACCGGTGATGTCGCGGCCATCCAGGCTCGCGAGGCGATACATCGCGCTCTGCGGCACCGAGGTTCCGATCGGACGGGCAAAGCTGTAGGTGGCGAGTTGGATCGAGGACGCCGCCGAAAACACCTGCTTCTGCCAGCGCTCGGCGACGCCGGGTTGGCGCGCCAGCAACGAAGCAATGTCCTGATAGCCGGTCTCTCTCGGCATCAATGCGAAGATGCAGAGACCGATGCCGAAGGACGCGAACCGCGCGCCCCTCGGATGGTTACGCAACATAAACATCGATACGCTCACGCAACGCTTACGCTCGTTTGATCGAAGTCGGCACATCCGTGCAATTCGATCTTTATCGTCAGTATCCAATTTAGGTTGCCGGGGCGTTAATCGACGTTGCGCGCGCAACACACTCAAGCAATCGCAGGTGTTTTCACGGGGCGTTCGCGCCTGTTGGTAAATGCCCGCTCACGTGAAGCGGTAAACATTCGGTCAATGCGAATGGTGAAGGAACTCTTGACGGCACGTCTCATTGCGGGACAGACGCGGTTCCGTCGTCGCAGGTGTGCGCGCGTCCACATCATCACCGCTGTCATGCCCCGGCTTGACCGGGGCATCCAGTACGCCGCGGCCTATCCGTATCCTCGCGCTGTCTCTGGAATACTGGATCGCCCGCTCCAGTGCGCAATTGCGCACAAGGCGGGCGATGACACTGAGCGTGTGGCGCGTGTGTGCACCAATCTCGTCATTGCGAGCGCAGCGAAGCAATCCAGACTGTCTCCGCGGAGAGACTCTGGATTGCTTTGCTGCGCTCGCAATGACGCATGGATAGAGTGTCGCCTCAAAATAAAAGAGGCGGGGTTTGCCCCCGCCTCTCTCGCATCTCAAGTCTCAGTCTTCGCTCACGCCTGGCTCGCGACGGCCTTGCCGAGCGCGGCCTGCGCGCCGGCAAGGCGGGCGATCGGCACGCGATAGGGCGAGCAGGAGACATAGTCGAGACCGACCGCGTGGCAGAACGCGACGGAGGCGGGATCGCCGCCGTGCTCGCCGCAGATGCCGACCTTGAGCGAAGTGCGCGTCTTGCGGCCGCGCGCGACGCCGATCTTGACGAGCTCGCCGACGCCTTCCTGATCGAGCGCGATGAAGGGATCGATCTGCAGGATGCCCTTCGTCACGTAAGGCCCGAGGAAGCTCGCGGCGTCGTCGCGGCTGATGCCGTAGGTGGTCTGCGTGAGGTCGTTGGTGCCGAAGGAGAAGAACTCGGCGCTCTCCGCGATCTCGGCCGCGAGCAGGCAGGCGCGGGGCAACTCGATCATGGTGCCGACCTGATAGGCGAGCTTGGTGTTGGTCTCGCGCATCACGGACTTGGCGGTCGCATCGATCCGCGCCTTGACGAGGTCGAGCTCGGCCTTGGTCGCGATCAGCGGCACCATCACCTCGAGGCCAACGGCCTTGCCGGTGCGCTTCTCAGCCTCGACGGCGGCCTCGAAGATCGCGCGCGCCTGCATCTCTGCGATCTCCGGATAGGCGATCGCGATGCGGCAGCCGCGGAAGCCGAGCATCGGATTGAACTCCGAGAGCTCGCGCGCACGGTCAGCCAGGCGCCGCGGATCGGTGTTCATGGCACGCGCCACTTCTTCGATCTCGGCATGGGTGTGCGGCAGGAACTCATGGAGCGGGGGATCCAAAAGCCGGATCGTGACGGGCAGACCCTTCATGATCTCGAACAGCTCGACGAAGTCGGCGCGCTGCATCGGCAGGAGCTTGGCGAGCGCGGCACGGCGCGACTGCTCGTCCTCGGAGAGGATCATCTCGCGCACCGTGCGGATGCGCGTCTCCTCGAAGAACATGTGCTCGGTGCGGCAGAGACCGATGCCCTGCGCGCCGAATTTGAGCGCGGTGCGCGCGTCTTCCGGCGTGTCGGCATTGACGCGCACACCGATCTTGCGGACCTGGTCGGCCCAGTTCATCAGCGTGCCGAATTCGCCGGAGAGCTCCGGCTCGATCATCGGCATGCGGCCGGCCAGCACCTGGCCGAGCGAGCCGTCGATGGTGATGACGTCGCCGGTCTTGAAGGTGCGCGAGCCGATGCTCATGGTGCCGCGGCCGTAATCGACGCGGATCGTGCCGCAGCCGGAGACACAGGGCTTGCCCATGCCGCGCGCGACCACCGCGGCGTGCGAGGTCATGCCGCCGCGCGTGGTCAGGATGCCTTCGGCGGCGTGCATGCCGTGGATGTCTTCGGGGCTGGTCTCGATACGGACCAGGATGACCTTGCGCCCGTCGGCCTGCAGCTTGGCCGCCTCATCCGAGGAGAACACGATCTCGCCGGAGGCAGCACCCGGCGAAGCCGGCAGGCCGGTCGCGATCACGTCGCGCTTGGCGTTGGGATCGATGGTCGGATGCAGGAGCTGGTCGAGCGAGGCCGGGTCGATCCGCGTCACGGCTTCCTTCTTGGAGATCAGGCCCTCGTTGGCGAGCTCGACCGCGATGCGCAGCGCCGCCTTCGCGGTGCGCTTGCCGCCACGGGTCTGGAGCATCCAGAGCTTGCCCTGCTCAACCGTGAACTCCATGTCCTGCATGTCACGGTAGTGCTTCTCGAGCAGCGTGTAGATGCGCGTCAGCTCCTTGAACGCCTCCGGCATCGCCGATTCCATCGACGCCTTGTCGGAGCCCGACTCCTTCCGCGCCTCCTCGGTGATGTCCTGCGGCGTGCGGATGCCCGCCACCACGTCCTCGCCCTGCGCGTTGATCAGGAACTCGCCGTAGAGCTTGCTCTCGCCGGTCGAGGGGTTGCGCGTGAAGGCGACGCCGGTCGCCGACGTCTCGCCCATGTTGCCGAACACCATGGCCTGCACGTTGACCGCGGTGCCCCAGGATTCCGGAATGTCGTGCAGCTTGCGGTAGGTCACCGCGCGCGCGTTCATCCAGGAGGAAAACACCGCGCCGATCGCGCCCCAGAGCTGGTCGTGCGGATCCTGCGGGAAGTCCTTGCCGGTCTCGCGCGCGACTGCGTCCTTGTACTTGCCGACCAGATCGACCCAGTCCTCGGCGGACAAGTCGGTGTCGAGCGAATAGCCCTGGCTGTCCTTGAAGGTGTCGAGGATTTCCTCGAAGTGATGATGCTCGAAGCCGAGCACCACGTCCGAATACATGGTGATGAAGCGGCGATAGCTGTCATAGGCGAAGCGGCGATCGCCCGACAGTTCCGCCAGCGCTTCCACGGTCTGGTCGTTGAGGCCGAGATTGAGGACGGTATCCATCATGCCCGGCATCGAGGCACGCGCACCGGACCGCACGGACACGAGCAGCGGGTTCTTGGTGTCGCCGAAAACCTTGCCGGTCAACTTGCCGACATAGTCGAGCGCCTTCTCAACCTGCGACTGCAACTCCTTCGGATAGGTCTTGTCGTGTGCGTAGAAGTAGGTGCAGACCGAGCTCGGGATGGTGAAGCCCGGAGGCACCGGCAGGCCGAGATTGGCCATCTCGGCGAGGTTGGCGCCCTTGCCGCCGAGCAGGTCGCGCATGTCGGCCTTGCCCTCGGCCTTGCCGTCGCCGAACGTGAAGACCCACTTGCCGGCCTTGACCGCGCTTGGCGCCGGCTTGGCGGCAGCCTTCGGCGCAACCGGCTTGCTCACCGCCTTCGCGGCGGGCTTGGCGACCGGCTTGGCGACGGATTTGGCGGCCGGCTTCGCGGCGCTCTTGGGAAGCGTCTTTCGGGCTGGCGGGGCGGCTTTCGCCTTGGCAGAGGACTTTGATTTCGCTGGCATTTTCTTAGGCTTCGAGGCGGCTTTGGCCATGGCTTGCACACAACCTGCGAGAGGGACGGGAAATCGCGGGCCTTACACCATTTTGGGCGGGTCCGCGCAAGTCGAACTGTTCCGGAAAATGAACGCCTAGAGGTGGAGCCACTTCAGGAGCCCAAGCCCGATCGCGCCGTTCACGATCAGGAAAATCGCGACGATCAGGTTGAGGAGCCGCGGCATGATCAGGATGAGCACACCCGCAATCAACGACAGGATCGGCGAAATGTGGGCGACGGTGATGTGCATGAATCTCTTTCTGTAGCGTTGGACTAGGGGCGAATCGCGGGCGGATCATAGCGGGGCGGGTTCCGCGAGTAGAGACGCGTTGGGGCCGTTGCAAGTTCCCGCCTTCGCGAAAACTGCCCGAAATTGCCGCGAATGCGGCGGCGCTTTTCTCGGAACATTGCAATGGCGCATGCATTGGCAACCGGTCGCGCTACTTGCGCTTCCGAAAATATCACGTCGAAGGAGTTGTCCATGCGGAACAGGATTCTTGCTCTTGCAGCGCTCGCGGCCGCGATCGGCTCGCCCGTCGCGGCGCAGGCGCAAACGGTGGGACGCGCTCCCGTCGTGGTCGATAGCGGCCCGACCATTGCGGTCGAGCAGCGGCCGGCCTTCCGCGCATACGTGGCCGAGCAACGTGTACCGGCCTTTACCGTGCCCGATCGCATCGTGGTCGGCGCCACCTTACCCGAAAGCGGTGTGACCTATTATGACGTGCCGCAACGTTTCGGCGCGACGACTTATCGCTACACGGTCGTAAACGGCGAGACCGTGCTGGTCGAGCCGCGCTCGCGGCGCATCGTCGAGGTGCTCGACTAGCAGCATTCAACTGGATGTCCGGCGCGCCGATCGTGACTGGCGCGAGCAGTGTAAAATCGGACATCAAGTCAGTTGCACGCGGCATGGGCCCTGGCTCTGCAGCGCACCCCTGAAGAAGCGCTGCGCTGCGTCCGGGGCACGAGAGTTCAATCCTGGATCTTCGAGAAGTCCGCGACCGCACGCGTCGCGCTGCGGATCTCGTTCAAGAGCTTCAGGCGGTTCTCGCGCACCTTCGGATCATCGTCGTTGACGCGGACCTTGTCGAAGAACGCATCGACCGGCGGACGCAGCTTCGCCATCGCGCTCATGGCGGCGGCGAAGTCTTCCTTGGCGACGGCGGCGCTTGCCTCCGCCTTCACCTCGTCGATCGCCTTGGCCAGCACTTTCTCCTCGCCGAGGCTGTAAAGCGCAGGCTCCGGCGCGCCGTCGAACGTGCGCTTGTCCTTCTTCTCCTCGATCGCAAGGATGTTGCTGGCGCGCTTGGTGCCGGCGAGCAGGTTCTTGCCGTCGTCAGTATCGAGGAATTTGCCGAGCGCCTCGACGCGGCGGACGATCATCAGCAGATCATCCTGGTCGCCGAGCGCGAACACCGCGTCAACGAGATCGTGCCGCGCGCCCTGCTCGCGGAGCTGAACTTTCAGGCGGTCGGCGAAGAAGACCAGAAGCGATGGCGCAATCGCAATTGGGCTTTCTGCAGACTTTACCGCGTCGCCCTCAAGCAATGTCACGACAAATTTCGGAATCACCTTCAACAAATTCAAGCGAATATTGTTTTCAGCAATCAGCCGGATCACACCCAGCGCCGCGCGACGCAGCGCATACGGGTCTTTGCTACCCGTCG
This sequence comes from Bradyrhizobium centrolobii, assembly GCF_001641635.1. Classification (GTDB taxonomy): domain Bacteria; phylum Pseudomonadota; class Alphaproteobacteria; order Rhizobiales; family Xanthobacteraceae; genus Bradyrhizobium; species Bradyrhizobium centrolobii. The sequence continues at coordinate 36,485 of NZ_LUUB01000095.1, read as the reverse complement.
GCTTTTCATCGATCGCCCAAAAGCCGACGAGCGTGTCGATCTTGTCGGCGAGTGCGACCGCAACGCTGACCGGATCGGTCGGCACGCGATCCGCGGGGCCTTGCGGCTTGTAGTGCTCTTCGCAGGCCGCGGCGACGGAGGGGTCCTCGCCTTGCGCCAGCGCATAATACTTGCCCATCAGGCCCTGGACTTCCGGGAATTCGCCGACGACTTCCGTTAGCAGGTCTGCCTTCGCGAGCTTTGCGGCGCGCTTCGCCTTCTCGACATCGGCGCCGACCAGCGGCGCGATCTCTGCGGCCAGGCGCTCGATGCGCTTGATCCGTTCCGCCTGCGTGCCGAGCTTCTCGTGGAACACGATCTGCTCGAACTTCGGCAGACGATCCTCGAGCTTGGTCTTCAGATCCGTCTCGTAGAAGAACTTTGCGTCCGACAGGCGCGCGCGGATGACGCGCTCGTTGCCGGCAATGATGGTCTTGCCGCCATCGGTCGCCTCGATATTGGCAACCAGGATGAACTTGTTGGCGAGCTTGCCGGTCTTCGGATCGCTCACCACAAAGCATTTTTGGTTGTTGCGGATGGTGGCGCGGATCACTTCCGCCGGTGTCGCCAAGAATTCCTGATCGAACGAACCCATCAGCACGACCGGCCATTCGACGAGGCCCGCGACCTCGTCGAGCAGGTTCTGGTCCTCGACGAGCTCAAACCCTTGCGCGAACGCAAGCTGCTTGGCGTCGGTGAGGATCGCATCCTTGCGCCGCTCCGGATCGAGCACGACTTTCGCGTTCAGCAGCTTCGCCTCGTAGTCCTCGAACCGGCGCACCTGGATCGCGGCAGGCGCGAGGAAGCGATGGCCATACGTGGTGTTGCCGGTCTCGATGCCATCCACCGAGAATTTCACAATGTCCGGCTCTTCGGTCTCGAGCCCGAACGTCGCGGTGATCGCGTGCAGCGGACGCACCCAGTTGAGCGAGCCGGGCTTTGCCGAACGCGCGCCCCACCGCATCGATTTCGGCCAGGGGAAGGTACGAATGATGACGGGCAGGATCTCGGCGAGCACGTCGATCGCGGCACGGCCGGGCTTTTCGATCAGCGCGATGTAGAAGTCACCCTTCTTGTCGCTCTGGATTTTTGCATCGCTCAGCGAGGCAAGGCCCGTGGCTTTCAGAAAGCCCTGAATCGCAGGCTCGGGGCCGCCGACGCGCGGGCCGCGGCGCTCTTCCTTGAGGTCGGGCTGGCGCACGGGGATGCCGTGCACGGTCAGCGCAAGCCGGCGCGGCGTCGCGAACGCCTTGGCGCCCTCATAGACGAGGCCTTCGGCGACCAGCTTGTCGGTCACCATGCGGCGCAGATCGTCCGCCGCCTTGGCCTGCATGCGCGCGGGGATTTCTTCCGAGAAGAGTTCGAGCAACAAATCGGGCATCAGGCCGCTCCACCGGCTTCGGTGTGCACCCAGGCTTCGCCGCAGGCCTTTGCCAGCTCGCGCACCCGAAAGATGTAGCTCTGCCGCTCCGTCACCGAGATCACGCCGCGCGCATCGAGCAGGTTGAAGACATGGCTCGCCTTGATGCACTGGTCATAGGCGGGCAGCGCCATCAGGTGCTGCTTCTGATTGCCGCCTTCGCGCCAGCCGGCGGCGAGATATTTCTTGCAAGCCTCCTCGGCCATCTTGAACTGCTCGAACAACATCGCGGTGTCAGCGTATTCAAAGTTGTGCCGCGAATATTCCTGCTCGGCCTGGAGGAAGACGTCGCCATAGGTGACCTTGTCGGCGCCGTCGCGGCCGTTGAAGTTGAGGTCATAGACGCGGTCGACGCCCTGCACATACATTGCGAGACGCTCGAGCCCGTAGGTGAGCTCGCCCGCAACCGGCGCGCATTCGAAGCCCGCGACCTGCTGGAAGTAGGTGAACTGCGACACCTCCATGCCGTCGCACCAGCATTCCCAGCCGAGGCCCCAGGCACCCAACGTCGGGCTTTCCCAATCGTCCTCGACGAAGCGGATGTCGTGCACGGCGGAATCAATGCCGATCGCGGCGAGCGACTTCAGGTACAGCTGCTGCAGGTTCGGCGGCGACGGCTTCATGATCACCTGGAACTGGTAGTAGTGCTGCATACGGTTCGGGTTCTCGCCATAGCGGCCATCTTTGGGCCGGCGCGAGGGCTGCACATAGGCCGCGTTCCAGGGCTTTGGCCCGAGCGCGCGCAGGGTGGTGGCCGGATGGAAGGTACCCGCGCCCATCTCCATGTCGTAGGGCTGCAGGATCACGCAGCCCTGCTCGGCCCAGAAGCGCTGGAGCGCGAGGATGAAGCCCTGGAACGAGCGTTCCGGGCGCATATGGGCGGGCAATGAGGCGTCCATCGTGAGATCGGGCTCTCGCGGGGGGGTTGAATCGCGCGGGACCGTATCGACGGCGGGGATGGGAATCAAGGCAAAGGGGCTGGAAAGCAGCGCAACTTCCGTCATGGCCGGGCATAGCCGTCCGAAGGACGGCGTCGCTTCCGCTCGCCTATGTCCCGGCCATCCACGCCTTTGTCACCTCACGAAGAACGTGGATGCCCGGGACAAGCCCGGCATGACAGCTAGCCCGGGCGATAAGCTCCGGTCACGGGGTCACGCTTCAGCGTCTGGATTTCCCCCATGCGGGCGGATTCGGCGACGCGCGACAGGCGCATCTCCTCCAGCTCCTGATTGATCCGGACGGCGGTCTTATAGGCCCAGCGGACCATGGCAAGCCCGCCCAGGACGCCCGCGAATGCGACGAACGGCATCGGTCGATCCTTGTTCAATGCTCAGCCCCCGCAGATATTCTCGCGCAGACGGGGCTGCACCGCAATTGGCTCGGTTTGGACCAAATGGCGCGGGCTAGCCGTCGCTAAAACCCGAATTTCGCCCAAATCGCCCTGGTTTCCAGCGCCGAGATCAGATCATCCGGCAGGCCGGTCACCGATTCCAGGGCCGAAAGCTGGCCCGCGCCGGGCGATCTCCGCCCAAACAGGCCCGAGAACAGTCCAGTCGGCTGCGCGATCACAGGCGTGAGAACCTTCTCGCCATAGCGGGCACGAAGAGTTGAGCGGAGATCGCCGATCCCGTCGGCCAGCCCCAGCGCGATCGCGCTCTCGCCGGCCCAGTATTCGCCGGTAAACAGGGTGTCATCGGCGCCCTTCAGCCGCGCGCCGCGGCTCTCCTTCACCAGCGCGATGAAGATGTCGTGGATCTCGCGCTGGATCGACTTCAGCCGCGCCACGTCATCGGGGTTTTCGGGCAGGAACGGATCGAGCATCGCCTTGTGCGCACCGGCCGTGTAGAGGCGCCGCTCGATGCCGAGCCGCCTGATCGCCTCCTGGAAGCCGAAACTGCCGCCGACCACACCGATCGAGCCGAGGATCGAGGAGGGATCGCAGAAGATCTCGTCGCCCGCGCAGGCGATCATGTAGCCGCCGGAAGCCGCGACGTCCTCGACGAATACCAGCACCGGCAGCTTCTTCTCCGCCGCGAGCTGCTTGATGCGCAAGAATATCTGGCGCGACTGCACCGGCGAGCCGCCGGGCGAATTGATCACCAGCGCCACCGCCTTGGCGTTGCGGACCGCGAAGGCGCGCTCCAGCACCCGGGCGACGCCCGCGAGCGTCATGCCCGGACGCAGCGGCGTCACCGCGCCGATCACACCCGACAGCCGCACCACCGGCACGACTGCCGCACCTGGGCGGAAGCGGGCCGGCAGATATTCCATGAGTTTGTCGACCAGGCCGGAGCCTCCGCGATCGTTCAATTGCTCGGCCATGCCGTTACCTCTGATTTACCATTTCTTATCACGCGACTGTCATTGAAAGTGGCTGGAACGTGTTTTGCAAAGCAGCCGTCGGGAGGCTGCAATAAAGCAGCGGAGAAAAAGACCATGAAGATCTATCTGCTGTTGATGCTGATGGGTGCGCTTCTCACGGCGATTCGCTTCACGTCCCCGCAGGAACAGCAATCGGAATCGGCTTCCCAGTAAGCCGTCATGGCTCCGCCAGCGGCAAAACCGCCCTCCCCTCCAGAATCTCTTTCACCTCTTTATTAGGCACGCCTGACTCTTCGTTGAGCATCAGGCCCGGCAGGATCCGCGCTGGCGCGCGGCCGCCTTTGACCGCCCGCACCAGGACGCGGATCGCGGGCCTTCCCGCCTCGCCATGAACGGGCAGGATGGACAGGCTGCCGAAGCCGCGCGACAGCGCTGCCAAGACCTCGGCGATTCCATCGGCGCGCCAGATCAGGGTCAGCGCACCGCCTGTCTTGAGGATGCGCCGCGCTGCATGCACCCACGCATGCAGTGTCTCGGCCGTCGCTACATGCGCCGTGTGGCGCGCCTGATCCGGCGAGCCGCGATGCCGCGCCGGATCGTTGAAAGGCGGGTTCATCAGCACCACGTCGACACTGTCCGGCGGAAGCCCGTTCGCCGCAAAGACTGATGCGTCAGCCGTGACGTCGAGCACGATCGCATCGGCGGAAATCGCGTTCGCTGCAGCATTGGCGCGCGCGAGCGCTGCCTGCTCCGGATCGATCTCGACCAGGCTGAGCCTGATTCCGGCGACCCGCCGGGCGAGCGCAAGCCCGGCGGCGCCGATGCCGGCGCCGAGATCGACCACCCGCTCGCCGGCCTCGGCCCGCGTCGCCGCGGCGAGCAGGATGGCGTCGTGTCCGGCGCGGTGCCCGGACCGCTTCTGCTTCAGCAGCAACTGTCCGCCGAGAAAGGCGTCTTCGGTGATATCGAGCAAGAGCTCAGTCATCGCCGCGCAATTCGTGACTGAGCCCGGCCTCCGCCAGGAGCTCCCGCGCCGCGCGGGCATCCTCCTCATGGACCAGGATGCGCCGCGGCAGGATGCCGAGCGAGCCCTCGATGATGCTCATGTTCTGGTCCAGCACCAGATGATGGATGTTCGCGCCGTCGAGCAGCGCGCCGATCGCCGACACCAGCACCATATCGTTGGTCCGAACCAGTTCGCGCAAATTAGCCTCCTGCCTGAAGGGGATTAAGCGGCAAATGTCAATGGTTCCGCAGCCCTTGCCGCATCCACCAGCAGTTTCTATTGTCTTTCCATCAGAATAGCCCTTCCGGGGCAAATATTGGAGACCGGCGTGGCCGTCATCGTACCTTTCGAAACTCCCGGCGCGTCGATCGAAGAGCTGGTTGCCCTTGTCGCCCCCGACATGGAGCGCGTCAACGCGACCATTCTGTCGCGGACCGGCTCCGAGGTGACCATGATCCCGGAGGTGGCCAACCACCTGATCTCCTCCGGCGGCAAGCGCCTGCGGCCGATGCTGACGCTCGCCATGGCCAACCTCGCCGGTTACACCGGCGACGGCCATATCAAGCTCGCTGCCTCCGTCGAATTCATGCATACCGCCACGCTGCTCCACGACGACGTCGTCGACGAGAGCGAGATGCGCCGCGGCAAGCTGTCGGCGCGCATGCTCTGGGGCAATGAGGCGAGCGTCCTGGTCGGCGACTTCCTGCTCGGCCAGGCCTTCCGCATGATGGTCGAGGTCGGCTCGCTCCGGGCGCTCGACATCCTCTCCGCGGCCGCAGCGACCATCGCCGAAGGCGAAGTGATGCAGCTTGCCGCCGCCAAGAATACCGCGACCACCGAGGACGAATATCTCGCCGTGATCCGCGGCAAGACGGCCGAGCTGTTCGCCGCCGCCTGCGAGGTCGGCCCCGTGATCGCCAACCGCCCGAAGGCGGAGCAGACCGCCTGCCGCTCGGTCGGCATGAATCTCGGCATCGCCTTCCAGCTTGTCGACGACGTGCTCGACTATGGCGGCAAGAGCGCCAAGCTCGGCAAGAACATCGGCGACGATTTCCGCGAAGGCAAGATCACGCTGCCGGTCGTGCTTGCCTTCCGCCGCGGCAATGACTCTGAGCGCGGCTTCTGGGTGCGTGCGCTCGAGCGCGGCGAGATCGGCGATTCCGACCTCGACCATGCCATCGGCCTCATGAACAAGCACCGCGCGCTCGAAGACACGCTCAGCCGCGCCCAGCATTACGGCGCCATGGCCGTCGACGCGCTGGCGCTGTTCCCGTCCTCCCCGATGAAAAGCGCGCTCGAGCAGGTCGTGGCGTTCTGCCTGGCACGGTCGCATTAAGTCTTCGCGTTCTTACGTTTCGGCGCACGCTGCCGCCACACCCTCGCTGTCGTCCCTGCGAAGGCCGGGACCCATACCGCGTGATCTATCGATGGAGCGCAGGTCTTAGTACCGTGGGAAGACTGAATGACCACCAGTCTCCCCCAAACTTCTCCCTGTGATTATGGGTCCCGGCCTTCGCCGGGACGACGACGCTGAGGTAGCGCACGACTGCATCCACACCGTCATTGCGAGCGCAGCGAAGCAATCCAGTCTTTGGCTGCGGAAAGGCTCTGGATTGTTTCACGGAGTCTGTCATCGGGTCGCGCTTCGCGCGGACCTGTTGGCGCGCAATGACCGAGCACGGTGCGCGGACGTCACTCTCCAACACATATTTCAAATCACGGACACGGCTTCCATTCTCCCGGCTCGTTCCAGCCGCGCTATGAGCTGTCGACCTAGTCACTTGCATTTTGCAAGTAACTTGCCTAGCATGGCGCCATGCAGCCCAAATCCCCCTCCGTCATGGAATGCCCGGTGGGCCGCGCCGTGGAAACGGTCGGCGAATGGTGGAGCATCCTGATCCTGCGGGATGCGTTTCAGGGCGCGACGCGCTTCGACGAGTTTTCGCAAAGCCTCGGGATCGCGCCGAACATCCTGTCGCGGCGCCTTGCCCATCTCACCGAGACCGGCATGTTCGTCCGCCGCCGCTACAACGACCGACCGCCTCGCTACGAATATGTCCTGACGCCGAAGGCGCGGGATTTCTTCCCCGTGGTCGTGGCGCTGCTCGCCTGGGGCAACAAACATCTCGCGCCGAAGGGCGAGGCCATTGTGCTGGCGAACCGAGACGACACTCGCCCGCTCGATCCGGTCGTCGTCGACGCCGTCAATATGCATCCGATCACGCTTGCCAATGCGGTCGTCATTCCCGGGCCGCGCGCGAGCCGCGGGATGCGCCGGCGCCTCGCCTCGCTCAAGGCCATGAACCCGGCCGTTGCGCCGGCTGGAGATTAGTATGCGTCGTATCGTCGTGACGGGGATGGGAGCGGTGTCTCCGCTCGCCTGCGGTGTCGAACTGTCCTGGCGCCGGCTGCTCGCCGGACACAGCGGACTGCGCGCCCTGCCCGAGTGGTCGCAGCCTCTGCCGGCGCGAATTGCCGGGCTCGTGCCCGACAAGGCCGAGGATACGGAAGGCGGCTTCGACCCAGCGCAAGCAGCCGTGCCAAAAGATCAGCGCAAGATGGACCGCTTCATCCTGTTTGCGCTGCTTGCCGCCGCAGAAGCGATCGCGCAGGCCAAATGGGCGCCGCAGGATACGACCGCGCTGGAACGGACCGCGACGATCATCGCCTCCGGCGTCGGCGGATTCCCGGCGATGGTGGAGGCGGTGCGCACCACCGACCAGCGCGGCGTGCGCCGGCTCTCGCCATTCACCATTCCGTCGTTTCTCGCCAATCTCGCCGCGGGCCACGTCTCGATCAAACATGGCTACAAGGGACCGCTGGGAACGCCTGTCACGGCCTGCGCCGCCGGCGTGCAGGCGATCGGCGATGCCGCGCGCATCATCCGCGCCGGCGAGGCCGACGTCGCGATCTGCGGCGGCACTGAAGCCTGCATCGATCTCGTCAGCCTTGGTGGCTTCGCCGCGGCACGCGCGCTGTCCAGCCGGTTCAACGACGAGCCCATGCGCGCCTCGCGACCGTTCGACCGCGACCGCGACGGCTTTGTCATGGGCGAAGGCGCAGGAATCCTGGTGATCGAGGAATTCGAGCATGCGCTCGCCCGCGGCGCTGCGCCGATCGCGGAGATCGTGGGATATGGCACGACGGCGGACGCCTATCACATGACGTCGGGTCCGCCCGACGGCGACGGCGCCCGCCGCGCCATGGAGATTGCGCTACGGCAGGCCCATCTGGAGCCGGCCGACCTGCAGCACCTGAATGCGCATGCGACATCGACACCGGCCGGCGACGAGGGCGAGCTTGCCGCGATCGGCGCGTTGTTCGGCCGCGATCGGCGCATTGCCGTGAGCGCGACCAAATCGGCAACCGGTCATCTGCTCGGCGCCGCGGGCGGCCTGGAAGCAATCTTCACCATTCTCGCCCTGCGCGACCAGATCGCGCCGCCGACGCTCAACCTCGAAAATCCCGATCCCGGCGCCGAGGGCATCGACATCGTGTCCGGCGCGGCGCGGCCGATGACCATCCGAAACGCCATCTCCAACGGGTTCGGTTTCGGCGGCGTCAACGCCAGCGTGGTCTTCCAGCGGATGGGCTAGGCGATCTCGTCAAGACCCTAAGATTGCGACGATCCTCCGCTTGCGCGCGGCCGGACTTGTTGGCAAGCAGGTGATGCACAAGCCGACCCGCCAAGCATGGATGCGCGCGCGTGATGAGCGAAACGAATTTCTGGCTGTTTCTGGCCGCGGCTTTTCTCATTGCCGCCGTTCCCGGCCCCGGCATCTTCTACGTCGCGGCGCGAACCTTGTCGGAAGGGCGCGCAAGCGGCTTCGCCTCGACCGCGGGCACGGCGCTGGGCGGCCTGGTTCACGTGATAGCGGGCAGCCTCGGCATATCAGCGATCATCCTTGCGAGCGCCGAGCTGTTTGGCGTCGTGAAGTTCGTCGGCGCGCTGTATCTGGTCTGGCTCGGAATTCGCACCTTCCGCAGCGCCGGCCGCGCGTTGCGGCTGGAGAGCGAGGCGGTCGGCGACAAGCGCGCCTTTCGCGACGGTGTCCTGGTCGAGGCGCTGAACCCGAAGACCGCGGCGTTCTTCCTCGCGTTCATTCCGCAGTTCCTGGATCCGGCGGCATCGAGCCCCACGCTGCAATTCATCATGCTGGGCGCGATCTCCGTGGCGTTGAACACGCTCGCTGACGTCATCGTCGTGCTGATGGCATCCGCGACACGTAGACACCTGATCGGCCGGCCGCGCCTGATGCAACGCCTCACGCAAGGTTCGGGCGTGTTCATCGCAGGCCTCGGCCTGTCGCTCGCGCTGGCGCGACGGCCGGTGCATGGTTAGCGAGCCGCCAGCCAAGGAGGAGCGCGGCACGATGCTCGTCCCGCAAAGTCGCTACTATGAGTCTCACGGCCTACGGCTGCATTATGCGGACTGGGGCAACGAGGGCGCGCCAACGGTCATCCTGGTTCACGGCGGCCGGGATCACTGCCGGAGCTGGGACGTCATCGCCCGATCGTTGCAGCCGCATTTTCACGTGCTCGCGCCCGACCTGCGCGGACACGGCGATTCCGACTGGACCAAGGGCGGCAGCTACGCGCTGACGGAATTTGTCTACGACCTCGCGCAGCTCGTCCGCGCCATCGCGGAGCCCCAGGTGACTCTCATCGGCCACTCGATGGGCGGGATGGTGAGCCTGATCTATTCCGGATCATTTCCAGAGCAGATGTCAGCACTGGTGGTCCTCGACGGTGTGACCGTCCTGCCAGATGCGCCAAAACCGCCGGTGCACGAGCGCATCACCAGATGGATCGGCCAGCTCGACAAGCTGCATGACCGCGCACCGCGCCGCTATCGCACGATTGAAGACGCGGCGGCGCAGATGATCACCTACAACAAACGGCTGTCCCGCGAACTGGCGCTGCACCTCGCGACGCACGGGGCGCGGCAAAACGAGGATGGCAGCTATAGCTGGAAGTTCGACCCCTACCAGCGCGCCAGCTCGCCGCATCGGCTCTGGCCGGACGATCACGTCGCGCTGTGGTCGCGCATCGCCTGTCCGACGCTATTGCTGAATGCCGGCGAAAGCTTCCTTGCCGGCTCCAAGGCGGCAGGCCTGGAGAGCTACTTCCAACAGGCGCGCATCGAGACCATCTCCGGCGCCGGACACTGGCTGCATCACGATCGGCCACGCGAAGTGCTCGGCGCGATCCGGCGGTTTCTGGGGCTGGCCGAGGAAGGCGGAAGCTAGCTCAGTCGCGGTGGGCAAAGGCGCGACAGCGCCGTGCCCACCATGCATTCGGATCGGGCGACAGACGTGGGCCACGCTTCCGCCTTCGCTCTTCGAGCTACGGCGGACAAGTCGCTTTGCCCACCCTACGGCGGCGCGCTTAACTCAACGTCCCCGCATGCACCCACCAGCCGGGATGATCGCTGCGGATCTTTTCGGCGGCGGCGTGCGCCTCGGCGGGCGCACCGAAGATCGCAAAGCACGTCGCTCCTGAGCCTGACATGCGAGCGAGCTTGACGCCGACAGAGGCGTGCAATGCTTCCAGCACATTGCCGATCACGGGCTCGATACGCATCGCAGGGGCCTCGAGGTCGTTGGCCACCGTTTCGAGAACCTCGACCCAATCGGCGATCGACGCGCCCTCCTCCGGCCAGGCCGGGGCTTCGATGACGTCGGTGGCACCGACCAGCAGCTCGCCGCTACGCAGGCCCAGCGCCTGGAACACGTCCTTGGTCGCGACCGGCACACGCGGATTGACCATGACGCAAGGCATGCTCGGCAGCTTCAGCGGCAGGAGCTGCTCGCCGACGCCGGTCATGTCGCAGGCGCGCGAGAGCAGACACACCGGCACGTCCGCGCCGGTCGCAAGCGCAACCTGCTGCAAGCGGGGATCGTCGAGCGCGAGATCGTTGAGACGGGCAAGCAGCCGCAGCGCCGCCGCGGCATCGGCCGAGCCACCACCAATGCCGGCTGCGACCGGCAGCACCTTGTCGAGCGCGAAGGCGCCTAACTTCAGGTTCGGCACGGCTTCGGCAAGCAGCTTGGCTGCCTTGAACACGAGATTATCGGCGGCATCGCCGCAGGCGGCCGCGAGCGGCCCGGTGGTGGTGAGCCTGAGCTCGCCGCCCGGCTCCAGCGTGAGTCGGTCGGCGCAGTCGGCAAACGCAACCACGCTTTCGAGATCATGATAGCCGTCGGCACGACGGCCGACCACGCGAAGGCTCAAATTGACCTTCGCACGTCCCTCTTCAATCAACGCCGGCATTCGCGACGACCCCCTGCCCCTTTTGGATCAACCGCCCTTGCCGTCGTCCTTCTTCTTCTCGGCCTGCGCGGCCGAAGAGTTCGAATTGTCCTCGGTGAGGCCGTTGGCGATCTTGGCCTCGATCTTCGGCAGGTCGTCCGGCTCGGGCTTGAGATCGCGGGCGTGCGACCACTGGAATTTGGCTTCGAGCGTGCGGCCGACGCGCCAATACGCGTCGCCAAGGTGATCGTTGATGGTGGGGTCCTCGGGCTTCAGGTCGATCGCGCGCTCGAGGTTCTTCACCGCCTCCTCGTAATTGCCGATGCGGTAATAGGCCCAGCCAAGGGAATCGACGATGTAGCCGTCATCGGGGCGCTGCTCGACGGCACGCTTGATCATCTTCATGCCTTCGTCGAGGTTGATGCCCTGGTCGATCCAGGAATAGCCGAGATAGTTGAGCACGTGCGGCTGATCGGGCTGGAGCTCGAGCGCCTTCTTCATGTCGGCTTCGGCCTTGCTCCACTGCTTGGAGCGCTCCTCGCAGATGCCGCGATAATAGTACCAGACGCTGTTGGCCTTGTCGTTACCGGCCGGCAGCACGTCGATGCCTTGCGAATAGGTCGCGCCGCAGTCGCCGAACTTCTTGCGGCCGCGCTCGATATTGCCGAGCGCCATGATCGCTTCGATATCCTTGGGATCGTCGCTCACGACGCCCTTGAGGATCTTGATCGACTCGTCGGTGCGGTCGGCGGAATCGAGGTCGACGGCGAGCTGGATCTGCGCATTGCGCTTCAAGGGCGAGGACGACGGCACGCGCTCATAGACCTTGATCGCCATCTGCGGCCGCTTCACCGATTCATAGAGGTCGGCGAGCGAGAGCAGCGCCAGCGGGTGGCTGGGCTGGAGATAAAGCGAGAGCTGGAGATAGACCAGCGCCAGGTCCTCGCCGCCGCGGCGGGTCAGCGTGGCGCCGATGCCGTAGAGCGCCTCGGCGGCACCGGCCTGCGCGGAATCGACCAGCGGCGGCATCTTCTTGCCGGCACGGGTCTCGCGCAGACCTTCCTGGATCAGCGGATGACGGGCGAGCTTCTTGTCGAAGTTCTCGTAAACGGCGGTGGCGGCGGCTGCATCCTTGTTGCGCGACAGCCAGCGCGCATAGGCCTCGGCGACGCGCAGCATGGAATCGTCGAGCTTGTAGGCGCGCTCGAAGCGCGTGCCGGCGTCCTTCTCCTTGCCGGCGAGCTCGAGGATCATGCCGGTGTGCAGATCCTTGAACAGCGGATACCATTCGGGGCCGGCCAGCTTGTCGATGCTGGCGACTGCACCCTTGGCATCGCCGGCGCCATAGGCGGCCCAGCCCGAGAGCAGCGTGGCGACCAGATCGGTGATCGGTCCGCGGATCGACTGGTTGATGTTGCTCTGCGCGGTCGAATATTTCTTCACCTTGAGATCATGCACGCCGACGACGAGGCGCGCGACGCGGTTGCTCTTGTCGATGGTGAGGATGCGCTCGGCGAGCTTGACCGCTTCATCGATGTCGCCGTCGGCGACCGAGGAGATGAAGGCGCGGTCAAGCAGCTCGTTGTTCTTGGGATCGGTACGCAGCGCCGAGCGGTAGAAGGCGGCGGCGGACGCGGCATCGCGCTCGACGCTGGCGTGGCGGGCGGCGAGATAGCTGCCGGAGGTGGTCAGCGACTTCAGATCGTTTCGGGTCGGAAACTGCGCCGCCGTGTTCTCCGGATGATCCGGCGTCTGCGCCAGGCCCGCGCCTGGGACCGCCACAAGCGCAGTGCCCATGAGGGCGATGGCAGCAACAGTCCAGCGGTTGAAACGATTTGAAAACATCAGGGCTCGCCTTGAGTTGGTAGTGCCTGGGTTTGCAGCAGAAGGCCGCATGCGAACGCGGCCAGTGGCATCGGGACCCGGAACCGTCAGGTCGGACAATGCCGCGTTTGGCGCCTCACCGCAAGGATTCGGACCGGGCGTCCCCTCCGCTCACCCCAAATCGGCCAAGAGCGCCCCAAGACGCTCCTACTATGGCCTTATCGTGGCCGCGGGCGAGCTCCCGCGGCCCATTCCTCACGCGAACGTGCGTCAGATTGCCTTTTCGACCTTCCCTTACATCGCCTCGTAGTTCGGGCCGCCGCCGCCCTCCGGGGGAACCCAGGTGATGTTGCCGTTGGGGTCCTTCACGTCACAGGTTTTGCAGTGGACGCAGTTCTGGGCGTTGATGACGTAGCGCGGGCTTGCGCCCTCCTCCACCCACTCGTAGACGCCGGCCGGGCAATAGCGGTTCGAGGGGCCGGCGAAGACGTCATGCTCGGACGTCTTCTGGAGGTTCATGTCGGTCACCTTCAGATGGACCGGCTGGTCCTCTTCATGGTTGGTGTTGGACAGGAACACCGAGGACAGCTTGTCGAAGGAAATCTTGCCGTCCGGCTTCGGGTAGTTCTTCGGCGTGTGCTGCTTGGCCGGATCGAGCGTGGCGCGGTCGGGCTTGGCGTGCGACTGGGTGCCGAACAACGAGGTGCCGAACAGCGTGTTGCACCACATGTCGAAGCCGCCCAGGGCGACGCCGAGCACGGTGCCGAACTTCGACCACAGCGGCTTGACGTTGCGGACCAGGAACAGGTCCCTGCCGACCGACGAGGAGCGCCAGGCGTTCTCGTAGTCGACGAGCTCGTCGTTGGCGCGCTCGGCGGCGATGGCAGCCGCGACATGCTCGGCGGCAAGCATTCCGGTGCCCATCGCATTGTGCACGCCCTTGATGCGGGGCACGTTGACGAAGCCGGCCGCGCAGCCGATCAGCGCGCCGCCGGGGAAGCTGAGCTTCGGCACCGACTGGTAGCCGCCTTCGGTGATGGCGCGCGCGCCATAGGCGAGCCGCTTGCCGCCTTCGAAGGTGCCGCGGATCGCGGGATGAGTCTTGAAGCGCTGGAACTCGTCGAACGGCGACAGATACGGGTCGTCGTAGTTGAGATGCACCACGAAGCCGACGGCGACGAGGTTGTCGTCGTAGTGATAGAGGAACGAGCCGCCGCCGGTCTTCGTGTCGAGCGGCCAGCCGAAGGAATGCTGGATCATGCCCTTCTGATGCTTGGACGGATCGATCTGCCAGACCTCCTTGAGGCCGATGCCGAATTTCGGCGGCTCGGCCTTGGCATCGAGCGCGAACTTGTTGATGAGCTGCTTGGTCAGGCTGCCGCGGGCGCCTTCGGCGAACAGCGTGTACTTGCCGAGCAATTCCATGCCACGGGTAAAGGAGTCCTTCGGCTTGCCGTCCCTGCCGATGCCCATGTCGCCGGTGGCGATGCCCTTGACCTTGCCCTCGTCGTCATAGAGCACCTCGGCCGCGGCAAAGCCCGGGTAAATCTCGACGCCGAGCGCTTCGGCCTTGCGCGCCAGCCAGCGGCAGACATTGCCGAGCGAGCCGATATAGCAGTGATGGTTGTACATCAGCGGCGGCATGATGAAGTTCGGCAGCTTGATCGCGCCGCTGCCCGTCATCCAGTAGAAGCGGTCGTCCTTGACCTGCGTCTTCAGCGGGCAGTCGGAATCCTCGCGCCAGTCCGGGATCAGCTTGTCGAGCCCGGCCGGATCGATCACGGCGCCCGACAGGATGTGCGCGCCGACCTCGGAGCCTTTCTCCACCACGACGACGTTGAGATCGGCCTTGAGCTGCTTCAGCCGGATCGCGGCCGACAGGCCCGAGGGGCCGGCGCCGACGATGACGACGTCGAATTCCATGGATTCGCGCGGGGGGAGTTCTTCGGTGCTCATCTGATCTCAGCCCTTGAGACGGTTCCTTGTCATTTGCGCCCCCTTGTTTCCGATTTTTCCGGGTAGGACAACCTCGGAAATGCGTTCCGCTGGGATGCAAGGTGGCCCAAACGGGACCTCCCCGGTTGTGGTACGCAAGAACCGGGGAAGTCCCGATCTTTTTTGACGCGTTTTCTTCACGCGAACCGGTGTCCACTTCGCTCGAAAACGATATGCTATAAAAGTCAGACTTTCCAAATGATCCCCGAACCCACACCCACCGTCCGCGAGCTACTGGCCTTCTATCTGGAGGCCGGTGTCGACTGCGCGCTCGCGGAGGAACCGATCGACCGGCTGGCCGAGGTCGACGCCCCGCCACCGGCCCCACGCATGGCACCGCCCGTCGAAGCGCCGCGGCCGGTCGCCGCGCCGGCGGTCATGCGGGGCGAGGCCGCGCCTGCACCCGACGTTGCGATTGCTTCGGCGCGCGAGGCCGCGCGCACCGCGCCGACGCTGGAGGGGCTGCGCGAGCTGATGCAAAGCTTTGAGGGCTGTGCGCTCAAGCACACCGCGACAAGGCTGGTCTTCGCCGACGGCAATCCGCAGGCGCGCATCATGTTCGTCGGCGAGGCGCCCGGGCGCGATGAAGACATCGAAGGGCTGCCCTTCGTCGGACGAAGCGGAAAACTGCTCGACCGCATGATCGGCGCGATCGGGCTCGACCGCAGCAAGGCCTACATCGCCAACGTCATCCCGTGGCGGCCGCCCGGCAACCGCACACCGACGCCGCAGGAAACGCAGATCTGCCTGCCCTTCATCCAGCGCCAGATCGAGCTCGTGAATCCCGACGTGCTGGTGACGCTGGGCAATCCATCGACGCAGACGCTGCTGTCGACGCGCGAAGGCATCATGCGCACCCGCGGGCGCTGGTTCGACTACGACACGGGTGCGCGCACGATCCGCGCGCTGCCGACCTTCCACCCGGCCTATCTGTTGCGCTCGCCATCCTACAAGCGGCTGGCCTGGCAGGATCTGCGCACGATCGCGAAGGTGCTGGCGGGCTAATCCTCTCGTGTCCCGGACGTGATGCAGCGCGTAAGCGCTGCGTCGCAGAGCCGGGACCCATGCGTTCGCGGAAAGATGGGCCCCGGCTCAGCAGCGCAGCATTTCATTCCGCGCTGCGTCCGGGGCACGAGAGCTACGTCCCCTTCGGCCGCACGATGGCCCAGCCGATGCGGAGGAGTTGCTGGCGTCCGGTCACCAGCCATTCGAAGGCGCGCGGCACCTCGGGCACGATGCCGGGAAAGCGCTTGAGGATGTCGGGCGGCGGCGTGCCGGCAGTGTCGGAGGCGCGCCAGACCACGACGCCGCCGGTCTCGCTGAATTTCGCCGATATCATCCACGGCGTCCGCGCGGGATCGGCATCGATGAAGAGATGCGGCCGGCCGGAATGCAGCGCGATCAGGCTCGCAAGCTGCGTCTCGCCGGCGACCGCGCGCAGGCGATGGTTGGTGCGCCGGGCAAAGCTCTCGTCGAAGAAGTCGGAGATCGCACGCGCCGGCATCGAGGTCGCGATCTCGCCGGTGCCGGTCCAGGGCATGGCCAGGACCGCCAGCACAACGCCCGCCGCCGGCGCCACGACGGCTGCGGCCCACACCCTGCGCAGCATCCGTGCGCGCCGCATCGCGATCAGGTCGCCGGCCGTCACGACCACGGCAAGGCCCGCCATCACCAGCACGACGCCGGCGCCGCCGAGGACGCCGTCGAGGCCGAACAAGCTCGAGATCAGAACCGCACCGAGGGCGGGCGCGAGCGCGAAGAAGTAGACGAAGTTGCGCGCCAGCGGCGCGACCGGCGGCCGGTAGATGATCGGCGGCTCCTCGGTCCTGCCGGCGAACCAGCCGGTGTTGAGGAAGCTCAAGGCCAGGATCGCCGCCGCGCCGAGCACCAGCCCGCCGAGCAGCCAGGCCGCATTCAGCGCACGCGCGTTCAGTTCCGCGACTTGCGGCAGGGGCGGCAGGATGAACGTCTCGGCACGCATCAGCCAGACGGCATAGGGGAGCGCCAACACGGCGACGACGACGAGCGCAAACAGCGGATCGAGCGCGCGCAGCGTCTTGCGGCCGCCGGCGGTGGAAACCGCGAAGATGACGAGCAGCGAGAGGAGAAAGATCGCCGCGGGCGTGGTCAGCAGCAACAGCCCCGCCTCGATCGACCAGGCGAACCAGGCATTGCCGCGGCGCTGGCCGATGATCTGCCAGGAATGCAGCAGAAGCAGCGTCCAGAGCGGCCGCGCCAGCACAAGCGGACCGAAATCGAGCGCGGACGAGGAGAAGGCAAGCACCGTCATGGTCAGCAGCACGGCGAGCACCGCCTGCTGGCTGCCGACCACGGCGCGCGCCAGATGATAGAGCGCGATGAAGGTCGCGATCTCGCAGAGCTCGGCGAGGACGTAGACGCCGAACATGTGATTGCCGGCGGCGCGATAGGCAATGTCGGCAAGCCAGATCGGCAGCGGCGGGCCGAGGTCGGTGCCGACCCGATATTCACGGCCGAAGGCAAGCAGGGTTGCGAGGCTGCCGGGCGGGCTGCGGTAGAACACGAGCGCCACGAACAGCCACATCGCGGCTTGCATCAGCACCACGATCCAAACGATCAGCCGCGGCCGGGCGCGAATGAGCTCGATGACCAGGGAGGTAAACCGCATGCAGCGTCCGAAAGATGCAGCCAACCCGTCCAAGCCGGCCCTATTCGCTCTGACTTGATTTGATAAAGCGCGCTGCGCGTCGTGGCAACGACAGTCTGCTCCCTCTCCCCGTTCTTACGGGGAGTGAGGCGCGTATGCTCACGCGCAACAGTCTCTCCCCACAGGGCGGGGAGAGACGAAGAAGGAACGCGGCGAGCGTGCTAGATATTCGCCGAGGCGTCGATCTCGATTCCGGCGTCCACCTGCACTTCGACCTCCGTCACAGAGAACAAATCCCGCACCGGCTCAACAGTCCAGGGCATGTGCTTGGCGCGGGCGGCGACGACGGGGGCGAAGAAGCTGCGGTGGTGGATGGAGGGGCCGAGGCGGTCGAGAGCCTCGAGGTGCTCCGGAACGGCGTAGCCCTTGTGCTGCTCAAAACCGTAGCCCGGACAGTCCTGCGCCAGCGCGCACATCAGCCGGTCCCGCGTCACCTTGGCGACGATCGAGGCCGCGGCGATCGACAGGACGAGGCCGTCGCCGCCGATCACCGCCTCGCAGTCGCAAGCCGTGTCGAGNGCCGGTCGCGACCGTCGACGAAGACATGACGGGGCGCCTCGGGCAGCGCGTCCACCGCCCGCTTCAGCGCCCACAGCGAGGCGCGCAGGATGTTGTCACGGTCGATGCGGGAGGGTGATGCGACGGCAACCGAGACCTGCGCGGTCGCGCAGATCTTGTCGAACAGTCTTTCGCGCTCTTCCGCCGTCAGCCGCTTGGAATCGTCGATGCCGCGCGGAATGCGGTTGGGGTCGAGGATCACCGCGGCCGCCACCACGGGGCCGGCGAGCGGCCCGCGGCCGGCCTCATCGCAGCCCGCCACCGGCCAGACGCCGCGCTTGATCAGCGCCCGCTCGCGGCGAAAGCTCGGCGGGGCGACGGCGATGACGCCGCTTTTGGTCTCGCTCTTAGCGGCCTCGACCTTGCCGGCCTCAGCTGAAGCTTTGCCAGCCGACGTCTTCGCGTTTTGAGGTGCAGCCTTCCTGGCGGCATCCTTCTTTGGCGCGTCCTTGGCCGGCTTGCTGGCGGATTTGTCCCGAATCATGGCCGGGATCGTGCGCAAGCTGTCCGGCCCACGCAACAGGGAACCCCGGGTAATTCCCGTTATTCAAGTGGGCAAGTGGGCCGCCTCACTCCGCCAGGTGCACCCGCCGGTCGTCGCCGACCTCAATGCCGGGCGCGACCACCACCTCCCAGGGATGACCGTCGGGATCGGTAAAATAACCTGAGTAACCGCCATAATCGGTCTCGTGCGCGGCCTTCAGCAAGCCGGCTCCCTCACCGACGGCGAACTCCAGCACCGCGTCAACTTCCTCGCGCGTCCGGCAGTTCCAGGCGAGCGTCATGCCGCGGAAGGTCGATGGCCTCGGCTTGTCCGCGAGGTTGGCGTCCGCCGCGAGTTGGTCCCAGGGAAACAGTGCGAGTACCGGGCCGCCAGTGTCGAAGAAGGCGACAGCCTCGCCTGTCGCCTTCAGCCTGCGCGCAAAGCCCAGCGCCGTGTAGAAAGCGATGCTGGCGCGGATGTCGCTCACGCCCAGCGTGATGACGGTGAGCCGCGGCACCGGGGCCGGCAATTCTCTACTCATGTTACGCCTCATTCGCTTCGCCGCTTAAAACAGGCT
The DNA here is from genome assembly GCF_001641635.1 of Bradyrhizobium centrolobii. Classification (GTDB taxonomy): domain Bacteria; phylum Pseudomonadota; class Alphaproteobacteria; order Rhizobiales; family Xanthobacteraceae; genus Bradyrhizobium; species Bradyrhizobium centrolobii. The sequence goes on along the minus strand of NZ_LUUB01000095.1, from coordinate 17,322 downwards.
GAGCTGCTCGCCGGTCTGCTTCGGCTTCGCAAAATGATCCGTCGTCAGCTTCGAACGCCGCTTGTTGAGCCCGAGCTTGTCGCAGGCGATCTCGAAGCGGCGGCCGATGGTCCAGGCCATCGGGCCGGTGCCCTTCATCCGCTCGCCCCATTTCGAGTCGTAGTCGCGACCGCCGCGCATGTCGCGGATCAGGGTGAAGACGTGGCGATAGCGGTCCGGATAGTTGGCCATCAGCCACTCGCGGAAGAGATCGCGCACCTCGAGCGGCAGCCGGAGCAGCACGTAGGATGCTTCCTTGACGCCGGCATGGGCGGCAGCATCGAGAATGCGCTCGATCTCGGAATCGTTCAGCGCGGGGATCACGGGCGCGACCATGACGGTGGTCGGAATGCCGGCGTCTGACAACTGCTTCAGCGCCTCCAGTCGCTTCGGCGGCGTGGACGCGCGCGGCTCCATGGTGCGCGCGAGCTTCGGATCGAGCGTCGTGACGGATATCGCCACCTTGGCGAGATTGCGCCTTGCCATGCGCGAGAGAATGTCGATGTCGCGCACCGCCAGCGCCGACTTGGTGACGATGCCGACGGGATGGCCGGCGCGCTCCAGCACCTCGAGGATGCCCCGCATGATTTTGCGCTCGCGCTCGATCGGCTGATAGGGATCGGTGTTGGTGCCGATCGCGATCATCCGCGGCTCGTAGCCGGGCGCGGCGAGCTCCTTCTCCAGCAGCGACGGCGCCTCGGGCTTGGCGAACAGCTTTGATTCAAAGTCGAGCCCCGGCGACAGGCCAAGATAGGCGTGGGTCGGCCGCGCGAAGCAATAGACGCAGCCGTGCTCGCAGCCGCGATAGGGATTGATCGAGCGGTCGAAGCCGATATCGGGAGAATCGTTGCGGGTTATCACCTTGCGCGAGGTGTCGACCGCGACGGTGGTCTTGAATGGCGGCAGGTCTTCCAGACTCTGCCAGCCGTCATCGAAGGCGACGCGTGCCTCGGCCTCATAGCGGCCGCTGGCGTTGGACTGCGCGCCCCGCCCTCGCCTGCGCTGGCGGTCGATGGCGACCGCCAGCTCAGGGAAAGCGGAAGGCGCACCCNNGAGGGCGCCGTGACCGGCGGGTGCTTGAGAGCATGAGAGGATGCTGGACTCATGAAGCCAAGATAGCACGGCAAAGGAACAAATCAAGAACAAGAACGAAAAACTGAAAAACAACCCCATGCAAAGTAGCTGCCCAAACTTCGGGCGCACTCCTTTGACCTCACGCAACACTGGCGCCCCCGCCATCCCGTTTGATGCCGGCCAGGGATCGATCGTCGCGGAACACGGTTGGTGACGATCGTCGCGTGAAGGGTCGGCAGAACATGACAAATAAACAACAGGCGAGCGCCGCGGCCGGCGACCTCGATCTCCTCGATCGCTACTGGCGCGCCGCAAACTACTTATCGGTCGGGCAAATCTATCTTTTGGACAATCCGCTACTGCGCGAGCCGTTGCGGCCCGAGCACATCAAGCCGCGCCTGCTCGGCCATTGGGGCACGACGCCGGGGCTCAACTTCATCTACGCCCATCTCAACCGCGTCATCCGCGCGCTCGACCTCGACGTCCTCTATGTCTGCGGTCCCGGCCATGGCGGCCCGGGCATGGTCGCCAACACGTATCTCGAAGGCAGCTACAGCGAGATCTATCCAAATGTCGGGCGCGACGCGGACGGATTGCGCAAGCTTTTCCGGCAGTTCTCCTTCCCCGGTGGCATTCCGAGCCACGCCGCGCCGGAAACGCCGGGCTCGATCCACGAAGGCGGCGAGCTCGGCTACGCACTGGTGCACGCGTATGGAGCGGCGTTCGACAATCCGGACCTGATCGTCGCCTGCGTCATCGGCGACGGCGAAGCCGAGACCGGCCCGCTCGCGGCGTCCTGGCAGTCCAACAAGTTCTTGAATCCCGTGCATGACGGCGCGGTGCTGCCGATCCTGCATCTTAACGGCTACAAGATCGCCAACCCGACCGTGCTCGGGCGGATGCGCGACGACGAGATCCGGGAGCTGTTCCGTGGCTACGGCCACGAGCCGCTGTTCGTCGAGGGCGACGATCCCAAACTGATGCACCGAACCATGGCGGATGCGCTCGACGTCGCGCTCGCCAGCATCCGCTCGATCCAGCAGCATGCGCGAGACGGGCGCAAGACGGTCGAGCGGCCGCGCTGGCCGATGATCGTGCTGCGCAGCCCGAAGGGCTGGACCGGGCCCAAGGAGGTCGACGGCCTCAAGGTCGAAGGCTTTTGGCGCGCGCATCAGGTGCCGGTTGCCAGTTGCCGGGAAAATCCGGCGCATCTGAAAGTGCTCGAAGACTGGATGCGCAGCTACGAGCCGGAAAAGTTGTTCGACACCAACGGCGCGCTCATCCCAGAGCTCCAGACGCTCGCGCCCGACGGCGACCGTCGCATGGGCGCCAATCCGCACGCCAATGGCGGCTTGTTGAAGAAGGAGCTGAAGCTGCCGGACTACCGCAGCTTCGCGGTCGAGCTGCAGCGGCCCCGCGGCGTGGCGGCGGAGGCGACACGGGAGCTCGGAAAATTCCTGCGCGACGTCGTCCGCCTCAATGCGGAGGCGCGCAACTTCCGCATCATGGGGCCGGACGAGACCGCCTCAAACCGGCTCGACGCGGTGTTCGAGGCCACCGAGCGGGTGTGGATGGAGACAACCGAGCCCTACGACGTACACCTCGCGCAGGACGGCCGCGTCATGGAGGTCCTGAGCGAGCATCTCTGCCAGGGCTGGCTCGAAGGCTACCTCCTCACCGGGCGCCACGGTTTCTTCTCCTGCTACGAGGCCTTCATCCACATCGTGGATTCCATGTTCAACCAGCACGCCAAATGGCTGAAGGTCTCGCGCGACCTGGCGTGGCGGCGCCCGATCGCCTCCCTCAACTACCTCCTGACCTCGCATGTCTGGCGCCAGGACCATAACGGCTTCAGCCATCAGGACCCCGGCTTCGTCGATCTCGTCACCAACAAGAAGGCCGACATCGTCCGCGTCTATTTCCCGCCGGATGCCAACACGTTGCTGTGGATCGCCGATCACTGCCTGCGCACCTATGACCGCATCAACGTGATCGTCGCCGGCAAGCAGCCGGCGCCACAATGGCTGTCGATGCAAGAGGCCGCCACTCATTGCGATGCCGGCATCGGCATCTGGACATGGGCAGGGACGGAAGATGCGGCCAGCGAGCCCGACGTGGTGATGTCCTGCGCCGGCGATGTGCCGACGCTGGAGACGCTCGCCGCCGTCGACCTGCTGCGCAAGGCGCTGCCGGATTTGAAAATCCGCGTCGTCAACGTCGTCGACCTGATGACGCTGCAACCGAAGGAGCAGCATCCGCATGGCCTGTCCGATCGCGACTTCGACAGCCTGTTCACGCGCGACAAGCCGGTGATCTTCGCCTATCACGGCTATCCCCATCTGATCCATCGCCTGACCTATAGCCGCACCAACCATGCCGGCATGCATGTACGCGGCTTCGCCGAGGAAGGCACCACGACGACGCCGTTCGACATGGTCGTCCTCAACGGGCTCGACCGCTATCACCTCGCGATCGAGGCGATCGAGCGCGTGCCTGGGCTCGCGACCAAAGCCGCGCATGTGAAGCAGCAATTCCGCGACGCGCTGATCAGGCATTCGCGCTATGTGCGCGAGCATGGCGAGGACATGCCGGAGATCCGCGACTGGGTCTGGCCGGGCAGCGCGGGCGGCAAGACGCCTGCAGAAGCCGGCGATTGACGTCAAGCCATGTCGGAAACAGCTCTCGTCCTCAATGCCGGCTCATCGAGCATCAAGTTCGGCCTGTTCGAGATGTCGGCGGCCGCGCCCGTCCTGCTCTGCAAGGGCGCACTCGACGAGCACGAGGCAAGGCCCCGGCTGGTCGTGAAAGGCCCCGCGGGCGAAGATCTGTTCGAGAAGCAGAGGGCGGATACAGACGACGATCATCTGTTCGCCGACGTACTGACCTTCGTCGACGAGTCCTTTGGCGATCGTCACCTGCGCTGCATCGGACACCGCATCGTCCACGGTGGCCCCGACTATTCAGGCCCGGTCGAGGTGACGGAAGATGTCTACGCGAAGCTGGACGCGCTGACGCCGCTCGCGCCGCTGCATCAGCCGCGGTGCCTGGCGCCGGTCCGCGCCGTCAGCGCGATACGGCCCGAGCTGACGCAGATCGCCTGTTTCGATACCGCCTTTCACCACAGCCTCGCGCCGCCCGCGAGCCGCTTCGCCATTCCGAGGCGCTATGACGAGCGCGGCGTCCGGCGCTATGGCTTCCACGGTCTCTCCTTCGAATATGTCGCGGGGCGTCTCGCCGGGATCGCGCCGCATCTTGTCGCGGGGCGCACCGTCATCGCGCATCTCGGCAACGGCGCGAGCCTTTGCGCGCTCCGCAACAATCGCAGCCTCGACACCACGATGGGACTGACGCCGCTCGACGGGCTGGTGATGGGCACGCGCTGCGGCACCATCGACCCGGGCGTCCTGCTCTATCTGCAACAGCACGAGAGGATGTCCGCCGAGGATGTCCAGCACCTGCTCTATCAGGAGTCCGGCCTGCTCGGCGTCTCCGGCATCTCCGCGGACATGCGCACGCTGCTCGCAAGCGGCGAGGCCGCGGCGCGGGAGGCGATCGATCTCTTCACCATCCGCGTCGCGCAGCAGGTCGCGGCAATGGCGAGCACGCTCCAGGGGCTGGACTGCCTGGTCTTCACCGGCGGCATCGGCGAGCATGCCAAGGAGATCCGCAGCGAGATTTGTGCGCGGCTCGCCTGGCTCGGCGTGCGCATCGATCCCGTCGCGAATGACAAGGCACATGAGGCTATCCGCGGCCGCGACAGTGCCGTCGACGTCTTCATCATCCCGACCAACGAGGAACTGACCATCGCGCAACATTGCGCGGCGGTGCTGCAACGAGCTCAGTGAATCCCGGACAGGATCTGGATGCAGCCGATCACGACCTCGATCACGATCAGCACCACCACCGCCACTTCGAGGCGCAGCGAACGCTGGGTGTCGATGATGTCGGTCAGCGCATTGGCAGTCGTCGACACGGCCGTGAGCTTGCGTTCGAGCGTGTCGAGGCGCTCCTTCAGCTCGTATTCGTCTTCGAGACGGGCATAGAGCCGGTCGAGCTCCGGCTTCTCCCAGAGCACGTCGGGTTTCTCGGCAACGGCGACGCGACCGGCCACGCGCTGCTGGACGAGAAGCGCATTGCCGATCAGTTGCAACATGCCCTTGCGCTGGCGCGGCGTGCGGCCCTGCTCGGCAAGCTTGCGCGCGAAGGGCTCGATCACATCAAAGACCGCAGCGACGCGACGCTCGTCGCGCGCCAGCGACGTGCTCTTGGCCAGCGCGTCCGCAATCAGGAGCAGCCGGTCGTCGGAGAATTTTGCCAGGCAGATCGGCCCGCCCGGCTGGATCGCCTCGGCGTTTTCGTCGTGGCAGAGCTGCGCCTGCGCGGTCTCCTCCTCATATGGGCTGAACTCGCCGGTCACCCGCGGCTTCAGGCGGTCGATCAGGACCTTCTCCTCCGAAGGGAGGAGACCGATCAACACCACCACGCCGTAACGAAAGATCACAGCAAGGCCGGCATGAACGCGGAAGGCGGCGGGCATCGAGGAAACGATCGGGCCGATCTCGAGGCCTGAGGCGTTGATGCGGTCGCCCAGCATCAGCGCGCGGATCCGCAAGGTCGGCGCGGCGTCCTGCTTCGACGATGTTGCAGCCGTGCCAATGGTGAGTTGATCGGCGTTCACGCGAGTATCCTGCTCGGGGCCACGGTGAGGCGATAGGCAACCGCGTGAGAACCGTCACGGACCTCCAGCACCTCATTACAGATGGTGCAGCGGAATTCACCGCGTTCGCCGGCGAGGGATGATAGCGTAATCCGGCGGAAACCGGCTCCACATTTAGGACAGGTGATGTCGCCTTTTTCCATGGTTGCACGCCCTCCTGTCTGAACGACCGATCCGACAACTCGTCTTGCGGAAAAGTGATCGGCCAATGCTCGACAATCGCGACGGCGATATCCGGTTTCCTACGGTGATCGCACCCATTTTGCCGAAACATTCGGCAATATTACCATCCCGCACACGACACATTTGGATGCGATGAGCCCGGGCAGTTTACCATCGGGCACCGAGCCTCCCACCGGAAAGTTGCGCTCGGCATCGCGCCATGTTTATGACAACATCACAACAAGGCACGCTTCTCCCGAAATTTGAGACACTGAAGCCTCGATCATGCTGAGCGTCATCATCCCGACCGAAGGCGTCGAACAGACGGCGGTCGCAACTCTGGCCGCGTTGGTACCAGGCGCCGCTGCGGGCATCATTCGGGAGGTTCTCCTGGTCGACGGGACCCGCAACGGCGTCATCGAACGCGTTGCCGACGTCGCAGGCTGCCGTTTCATCGGTTTCGAAGGATCCTCGCAGGGCGCGGCGCTTGCCGCCGGTGCGCTCCAGGCCCGCTCGCCCTGGCTGATGTTCCTGCCCGCCGGCGCCGTGCTCGAGACCGGTTGGATCGAGGAGACCACCCAGTTCATCCAGACCGTCTCGGCCAGCGGCCGCGACCGGGCGGCGGTGTTCCGCTACGCGCGCTCGCCCTACTCCGATACCGGCTTGCGCGACGTCCTCCGCTCCGTGGTGCGAAGGCTCCTCGGCCCACTCGGCGATCAGGGACTTTTGATCGCGCGCGATCATTACGACCGGATCGGAGGCTATCCGCCCCACGCCCGCCGGTCCGAGGCCCGGTTGCTGCGGCGGCTCGGCCGCTCCTCCCGGACGCTGCTCCGCAGCCGGATCGTCATGGTCGGGTGAGCCTCGAAGATGCTTGCCAAAGTCAAATAATTAATTGACAATGGCAAGTATCGAGGTGGCCCATGACCGCAAGCCCGACGCAATCGACCGCACTGGTCTCCGACGACGAGGTCCAGGCTGTTCGCGCCTTCAACCGCTTCTACACGCACAAGCTCGGCGTGCTCGACCAGCAGCTTCTGAAGAGCCCGTTCTCGCTGAGCGAGGCGCGCGTGCTCTACGAGCTCGCCCATGGCGGCGAGCAACCGGCCAAGGAGATCGGCGGCGCGCTCGGGCTCGATCCCGGCTATCTCAGCCGCATCGTGCAGAGTTTTGACGAGAGTGGCCTGATCGTGCGCAAGCCGCTCCCCAGCGACCGCCGGCAGTACCAGCTCAGCCTGACCGCAAAGGGCCGCCAGGCCTTCGCCAGGCTCGAGCGGCTGACGCAGGAGGACGTCGCCGCGATGCTGCGCCCCCTGTCGGGCGAGGATCGCCGACGGCTGACCGGCGCAATGGAGACGATCGAGCGGCTGCTCGGCCTGCCGCGCACGCCGCCGCCGCGCGCGATCCTGCGCGAGCCCCGTCCCGGCGACATGGGCTGGGTGGTGCAGAGCCACGGCGCGCTCTATGCCAGCGAATACGGCTTCGATTCCGGGTTCGAGGCGCTGGTGGCCGAGATCGTCGCCAAATACATGACGTCCTACGACGCCTCGCGCGAGCGCTGCTGGATCGCCGACATCGAGGGCCGCCCGGTCGGCTCGGTGTTTCTGGTGAAGGCGAGCGACGACGTCGCCAAGCTGCGCCTGCTCCTGCTCGATCCCGCCGCGCGCGGCCAGGGTCTCGGCCAGCGCCTCGTCGCCGAATGCGTCTCCTTCGCGCGCGCATGCGGCTATCGCCGGATGACGCTGTGGACGCAGAGCATCCTGGTCGCCGCGCGGAAAATCTACCAGGACGCCGGCTTCGAGCTGGTCGCCACCGAGCCGCATCGCAGCTTTGGGCAGAACCTGACCGGCGAGACCTGGGAGCGGGATCTCTAACAATCTCGCAAGAGGCGAGATGCGTGTGATTGTGCCCCTCTCCCCTTGTGGAAGAGGGCAGCTCCGCTCGCAGACACGGGCTCATTCGGGTGAGGGGTCTCTCTCCACACTGACCGTGCCGAGAGAGACCCCTCACCCGGCTTCGCGTTCCGCGAAGCCACCCTCTCCCACAAGGGGAGAGGGTGAAGCATCAGCTGTGATTACAATTACACCGTCGCGCCTTGCGCCTTCGGTCTTCGCAGGTGCTCGTCGAGACGCGGCATGATCTCGACGAAATTGCAGGGACGGGTGCGGTAGTCGAGCTGGCTCGCAAGGATGCCGTCCCAGCCGTCGCGGCAGGCGCCGGGGGAGCCGGGCAGGCAGAAGATGTAGGTCGCGCCCGCGACGCCGGCAGTGGCGCGGCTCTGGATCGTCGACGTGCCGATCTTGGCGTGGCTCATCATGTGGAACGCGATCGAGAAGCCGTCCATGCGCTTCTCGAACAGCGGCTCGATCGCCTCCGGCGTGACGTCGCGTCCCGTAAAACCGGTGCCGCCGGTGGTGATGACAACGTCGACGCCGCTATCCGCGATCCAGCGGCGGATCACGGCGCGGATCGCCTCGATGTCGTCGGTGACGATCTCGCGCGCGGCGAGATGATGGCCGACCGCGGTGATCCGGTCGGCCAGCGTCTGGCCCGACTTGTCGTCGGCAAGCGATCGCGTGTCCGAGACCGTCAGCACCGCGATGTTGAGCGGGATGAATTGCTTTGACTCGTCGATGGACGCCATCGCGCTTTCCTCTTGTGTCCCGGACGCGGTGCAGCGCCATAAGCGCGTTCACGCGCGTCTTCGACGCGCTATGGATGCGCCGCAGAGCCGGGACCCACTTCTGAGACCTGTGAGTGCCCGGCATTGTGGGCCCCGGATCAGCAGCGCAGCATTTCATGCCGCGCAGCGTCCGGAGCACGAGCTCTCCCGCTTACAGCGACCCGTTGTTGCCGAACGTGTTGCAGGACTGCACCGTGCCTTGCTGATATCCGGTCATGAACCATCGCTTGCGCTGCTCGGCCGAGCCGTGGGTGAAGGAATCAGGTACGACGCGTCCCGTGGCCTGGCGCTGCAGCGTGTCGTCGCCGATCGCGCTCGCCGTGGTCAGCGCCGCGTCGATGTCGCCCGGTTCCAGGAAGTTCGGACGCTTCTTCGCCTCGCGGTTGACCCAGACGCCGGACAGGCAGTCCGCCTGGAGCTCCACCTTCACCTGCAATGCATTGGCCTCCGCCTTGCTGCCGACCTGCTGCTGAAGCCGCGTCACGCGCGGAATGATGCCAAGCAGGTTCTGGATGTGATGGCCGGCCTCATGCGCGATGATGTAGGCGGTGGTGAAATTGCACGCCGACTTGCCGGAGCAGCCGCGGAAGCGCGTCTCGACCTCGCGGAAGAACGAGGTGTCGAGGAAGATCGTGCGATCCGGCGGGCAGTAGAACGGGCCCATCGCCGACTGCGCCATGCCACAGCGGCCGCCATTGGTGGCGTTGCGGAACAGCACGATCTTCGGACCTGTGTAGGACTGGCCGCTGGCCTGAAAAATCTCGCTCCAGCGATCGTCGATCTCGCCGAGGATGCCGGAGATCATACTGCCCATCTCGTCGGTCGGAGCACCGCGCTTGGCGGAGGTCGACTGGCGATCGGTCTGGTAGGTCGGTGCCTGATTGCCGCCGGTGAGGATCTCGGCGCCGCCGATCAGGATGCGGGGATCGATGCCGAAGGCGTAGCCGATCAGGCCGAGCACGATGATGGTGCCGATGCCGAGCCCGCCGCCGCCCATCGGCAGGCCGAACCCGCCGCCTCCGCCGCCGCCAAACCCACCACCTTCGTCGCGACGATCCTCGATGTCGTCGCTGCGGCGGAAGTCATCGTAACGCATGGCGGCCTTCCCTTGGGGTCCTTGATGGCATTTCGTGGGCACGCAAAAGCGCGAAAGCTCAACGCGCCACATACGTAAAATTTCCGTTGCGTTAATCAATATCCCGCTCGGCAAAAATTGCCTAGTGCGGTAGCATGCCCGTGCCAGCAATTTTTTCCGACCCTCGTGCAATTTTTTCCGAGGGAAATTTGCAGCCGGCGCGGCTCCCGCAAGGCGAGCAGATGCGAAATATACCGCAAAACACAGCGAATGCGCACAACACGCTGCGCGCGGCGCGCGATGCAGCGCCTGCTCACAAGAGCAGCGGATTAAGTCGATTTTTACTTTGCGCCGTCAATGTAACGGCCAGTCGGTTGTTTGGTCCCGCGTCGCCGACAGCGTCGCCTGAGTCAGAGTCCTTGAGTCATGGTTGTGTCGCGTCGCGGGGCGTCTGCAAGGGCGCCCCGCACAAATTTTGAGTCCGCTTCGCACAGCATCATCGTCGGCGATTGCGTCGCCGAGATGTCGAAGCTTCAGGCTGGCACCGTCGATCTGGTGTTCGCCGATCCTCCGTACAATCTTCAGCTCAAGGGCGATCTCAAGCGTCCCGACGAGTCCCATGTCGACGCCGTCGACGACGCCTGGGACAAGTTCGAGTCGTTCTCCGCCTATGACGATTTCACCCGCGCCTGGCTGCTCGCCTGCCGCCGCGTGATGAAGCCGTCGGCGACGATCTGGGTGATCGGTTCCTATCACAACATCTTCCGCGTCGGCGCGATCATGCAGGACCTCGGCTTCTGGCTCCTGAACGACATCGTCTGGCGCAAATCCAACCCGATGCCGAATTTCCGCGGCCGTCGTTTCACCAACGCGCACGAGACCATGATCTGGGCCGCGCGTGACGAGAAGGCCAAGGGCTACACGTTCAACTATGAAACGCTGAAGGCGGCCAATGAGGACGTGCAGGCGCGTTCCGACTGGCTGATTCCACTCTGCACCGGCGAGGAGCGCCTCAAGGGCGCCGACGGCAAGAAGGTTCACCCGACGCAGAAGCCGGAAGGCCTGCTCGCGCGCGTGCTGCTATCGTCGTCAAAACCCGGCGATCTCGTGATCGATCCCTTCAACGGCACCGGCACCACAGGCGCGGTCGCCAAGCGTCTCGGCCGCTCCTATATCGGCTTCGAGCGCGACAAGGTCTATGCCAAGGCCGCCGAAGCCCGCATCGCCGCGGTCGAACCGCTGCCGGAGGAGAGCCTCGCCCCGTTCATGACCGCGCGCGAGGCGCCGCGGGTCGCGTTCTCCGAGCTGATCGAGCGCGGCATGATCATGCCCGGCACAAAACTGTTCGACGCCAAGAAGAAGCTCGGCGCCCTCGTCCGCGCCGACGGCGCCATCATGCTCGGCGACAAGGTCGGCTCGATCCATCGCATCGGCGCCGTGGCGCAGGGCTCGGCCGCCTGCAACGGCTGGACCTATTGGCACGTCGAGACCAAGAAGGGCCTCAAGCTGATCGACGAGCTGCGCGCCGAGATCCGCGCCGGCATGGCGGCGGAGTAGTCTTCCTCGCCATCGTCATTCCGGGGCGCGAGCCCAGCGAGCGAACCCGGAATCCATCGGGCCGCGGGACAAGCGGCGCAATGGATTCCGGACTCGCGCCAAGAGGCGCGCCCCGGAATGACAAGGGTGGTTGAACGGCGCCGCCGCCAGGACTAGGATCACGCCATCAGTTCTCGTCTTGATCGGTCGATCCCGTGCGACGTCAGTCCGAGAGTTTGCTGTTTCTGCCGCTGCTGCCGATCTTCCTCGCCGGCATGTTTCCGATGCTGTTGATCGGGCTTCTGGGATTTTTCGGCCTCGCCCTGTTCGGTGTGCTGCTGATCTGCGCCGGGCTCGCCTGCGGCAATGAAGCCCACGACACCTTCCATCACGACGTCATCGTTCACGGCTACGCGCGGGGACCGGAGCGCGCCGCGCAAGCCTCCAGCATGCATGCGGCGACGCGGCTGGGGCTGCGGATGGAGGCGATAGGCGCTGCCATGGTCATCGCAGCGGTGATCGGCTTCTTCTACGCTGGCTGATCTGCGCTGTGCGCAGATACCGCCCGGCAAACTCGCCGGTTGTGCCGTCAGGCGCGGTTCGGGCAAGAGAGGGCCGCCCGCGGCAATGACGTTGCATTCGCTCTCGGCAACAGACACTGGAGAGACATCTGATGCTCAAATTCTACTTCAACGGATCGCCGAACCCGACCAAGGTCGCGCTGTTTCTGGAGGAATCCGGGCTGCCCTTCGAGCCGGTGGCGATCGACACCCGCAAGGGCGAGCAGTTCACGCCGGAATTCCTGAAGATCAATCCGAACGCCAAGGTGCCGGCAATCGACGACAATGGCACGATCGTGTTCGACTCGAACGCCATCCTGCTCTATCTCGCCGAGAAGACCGGCAAATTCCTGCCCGCTCCCGCCGTGCGCGGCCAGACGCTGTCATGGCTGATGTTCATCGCCACCGGCCTCGGCCCCTTTTCGGGGCAGGCGGTGCATTTCAAGCACTTCTCGCCCAAGGACCAGGACTACGCGCATAACCGCTACCAGTTCGAAGGCCACCGCCACTACCAGGTCCTCGACGATCACCTCGCCGGGAACCGCTACATGGTCGGCGACAGCTACTCCATTGTCGACATGGCGCTGTGGGGCTGGGCGCGCATGGCCGCCTTCGTGCTCGGCGAGGATGCCCCTAGCAAGTACCCGAACGTCAAGCGGCTGGTCGACGAGATCTCGGCGCGCCCCGCGGCTGCGCGCGCGATCGCGCTGAAGGACAAGTTCACCTTCAAGGCCGAGATGGACGACGAGGCCCGCCGCAACATGTTCAAGCACATGACGACCAAGGTGGCCTGAGCGCCACCGCATCGCCCTGCCGGTCCACGCGCGCGCGTGGACCTATGATTAGCGGCCGCAAAGCAGGTGCGCTCCCTCTCCCGCTTGCGGGGGAGGGCTGGGGTGGGGGTCTCGCCGCAATCGAGACTCCCAATGTGGAGAGAGCCCCCACCCGGCGCTTCGCGCCGACCTCCGCAAGCGGGAGAGGTTGAGCGAGCCCGTGGCTCGATCGATTCAATCTAGATCCATCCCGCTCTAAGGCGTTCGCGCCGGTCAGGCGGCGTGGACCGAGCTCAGGAACTTGCTGACCTCGAGCTTCAGACGGTTGCTGTCGGCCGACAGCGAGCGGGCCGCCGACAGCACCTGCGAGGAGGCCGAGCCGGTCTCGGAGGCGCCGCGCTGCACGTCGCCGATATTGGTCGACACCCGCTGCGTGCCATGAGCGGCCTGCTGGACGTTGCGGGAGATCTCCTGCGTGGCGGCGCCCTGCTCTTCCACCGCGGCGGCGACCGTCGACGATATCTCCGACAGCCGTTCGATGGTGCCGCTGATCTCCCTGATCGCGCCGACCGATTGCTCGGTGGCGGCCTGGATGCTCGAAATCTGCTGGCCGATCTCGCCGGTCGCCTTCGCAGTTTGTTCCGCGAGCGCCTTGACCTCGGAGGCGACCACGGCAAAGCCGCGCCCCGCCTCGCCCGCACGCGCCGCCTCGATGGTGGCGTTCAGCGCCAGGAGGTTGGTCTGGCCGGCGATCGTGCTGATGAGCTCGACCACGTCGCCGATGCGCGCCGCCGCCTTGGAGAGCTCGCTGACCCGTTCGTTGGTCTTACCGGCCTGAGCCACCGCTTCGTTGGCGATGCGGGCGGATTCCTGCACCTGGCGCGCGATCTCGCTGACCGAGGAGGAAAGCTCTTCGGTGGCGGACGCGACTGCTTGTACGTTGGCGGTCGCTTCTTGCGACGCGGAGGCTACTTCGGTCGACAGATCCTGGGCGCGCGTCGCGGTCGCGGTCAGCGTGCCGGCGGAGGCCTCCAGCTCGCCCGATGCCGACGACACGGTGTCGACGATCTCGCCCACCGCCTGCTCGAACTGGTCGGCGAGCCTGACCATGTCGGCCTTGCGGCTCTCCGCCTGCCGCGCCTCGAGCTCTGTCTGCTCCGCGCGCAGGCGCTCGGTGTCGACCATGTTGTCCTTGAACACCTGGATCGCCTTGGCCATGTCGCCGATCTCGTCGGCCTTGCCGCGCCCGGGGATCTCGGCCTCGAGATCGCCGCCGGCAAGGGCGCCCATCGCGCGCGTCATCGAGGTCAACGGCCCAACGATGCTGCGGGCGATCAGGACGGCGACGATCAATCCAAACAGGACGGCAAGGCCGCCGGCGATCTCCTGGACGGATGTGGTGCCGGCGATCACGGTTTCGGCGGTGGTGCGCGAAGCCTGGTAGTCCTTCTTCAAGGCGGTTTCCGCGACCTTGAGCTTGGCGATGCTGTCGACGATGAGGGGAGCGAGGTTCTTGTGGTAGATCTCGTCGGCCTGGAGCATCGCGGCGGACGTCGTCTCGAATGCGGACTTGTAGATTCCGAGCGAGGTCTTCACCGGCGCGAGCACGGCTCGCAATTCCGCCGCCTGCGGGCTCTTTTCGATCGCTGCGAGCCGTTGCACGGCCCTGTCCGCATTGGTCCTGAAATTCGCAGGCCCCTTGGTGTCGCGCAGGGCCAGGAAACGCCAGTTTGCGATCTGAACGAGAAGGAGCCTGGATTCGAGGTCCGCGACCAGGGCCGCGGTGTCTTCATCGGCGGATGCGCGCGCCGCATCGACCAGCTTGCCCATCTTGACGGTCAGCTCGTCGCCGCTCGGCAGCAGTGTCGCCTTTCCGGTCCTCGCCTCATTGACGGCGTCCCCGAGATTGTCGCGCAGGCTGCGCATTTTCGCGATATCGTCGATGAGACCATTGTAAAGCTTTCGCCGCTCCTCCGAGAGTGTTCCCTTGGCCCCGACCTGCAACAGCTCCGTCGCCGCGGCTTCCCGTTCCGAAGCCTCCTTCATCGCAGGCTCACTGGCGTCGTAGATGTATCGCAGATTGGCCCGCTGGATCGCCTGGAGATGGGTCGATATCTCCAGCACCCGTGCGGTACTGTCCGACAGTGCGGACTGTCTTCCGACCTGGTCCTGGACCGCCCACAGATTCCAGACCGCCGTCATGGCCATGGCCACTCCAACCGCGACGAGGGCCGTAAACCCGGCATAGAGACGGCCCCTGATCCGCAAACGAAAGTTCGGCATTCCCACTGTCCACCCAGAGCATGTGAATTCGAGCGGCCGAACGTCCGGCGATCGTCACTGGCCACCCTGGCAGCCGCGCGTCGCGTCTGGCGACTCACGCTGCACCGCGACACAATGGGGGACACTTGTTAATTGAACCTTCTAGTCCTTCGCGCGCATGCGCGAAGCATCGCACAGGGCCTGCTGATTTTATCGGCAGTTGCGCAAGGCTTTGGCACGAATCCGGCACGGCATGCAGATCGCGGCACGAGATGCCTGGATGGATGTTCGTCAGGCCGCCGCCTGCGTCATTTTGCCAAGCGTATTCTCGAATAGAACGGGAGAGGGCGCCGGACCCCTCCCGGTCACTATTTCCGCCGGACGAGCTTCTTCAGCTCGTACGCAATCTCCGAGCGGGTCATCCCGCAATCCAGGAGCTCCCGCTCGCTCATCGCGGTGAGCTGGCAGCGTATCCGAGCGCGCTCTCGCCGGACCCGCACGATCTCCACCAGCTTTCGCCAGACCGACACGACAATCCTCGATAGACGCGGACGGCACTCGTCGGCAGACCAGTTCGGATTCAACCCCGTCAGCCCGCGGCCCTCACGGGCGTTTGCGGAAACGGGCCGAGCGCCTTCTCAGTGAGGACGGAGTCGCAATACTCCCGGATCTCCTTGATCTTGCCGTCCTCGAGACGAAACACCAGGCAGTAGTCGTTGTCGTAGCGCACGCCCTCGGGCGTGACGTTGTCGCCCTTGGCTTCCACCACGACGATGTCGCCGTCGGCGATGAAGCGGTGGGCGACGGTGCGCGTCCGGTCGCGCAGGCGGGTGCGCACATAGCCGTGCAAATCGTTGAGGATCGCCTCCTTGCCGGTGAAGGTGCGCGACCAGGAATACTGGCCGGTCACGACCCATCTGGCATCATCGGCAAGGCTTGCGGTGAACAGGGCCCGATCGCGCGCGGCCGGATCGGGGTTGGCGGCGGCGGCGAAAATGTCCTGCATCAGTTTCTTGTTGGCGCTCGCGCTCATGGCGGCATCTCCGTGTGGTGACATCGCGGAGATCATCGTCGGGCAAGGCGCATTCTTCAAATCGATGGAGAATATGATATCTATTCGTTTCATGAATTTGAATTCCCTTGACCTCAATCTGCTGACCGCACTCGACGCGCTGCTGCGCGAGGCCAGTGTCAGCCGCGCCGCACTTAGGATCGGGCTGTCGCAGCCGGCGGCGAGCCATGCCCTGCAACGCCTGCGCGACATTTTCGGCGACCCGCTGCTGGTGCGCACCGGCGCGCGCATGGAGCTGACGCCGCGGGCACAGGCGCTGCGCGCGCCGCTGGCACAGGCGCTCGACCAGGTGCGCGGACTGTTCGTGCCGGAGGAATTCGACGCCGCACGCAGCGAGCGGCAATTCCGCCTGATGATGCCGGATCTCGCGGTCGAGCTCCTGATGCCGCCCTTGATGGAGAAGGTGACCCGGGCGGCGCCCAATGTCCGCATCGACGTGGTGCCGTGGCGGGGATCCGCGATCTTCCACGCCGAATTCGCCCGCACCATCGATCTCGTGATCTCGATCGGCAACGCCTTCAAGAGCTTTCACCGGCAATTGCTCTACACCGACAGCGATGCGCTCGCGGTGCGACGCGGCCATCCCATGGGCGCGAAGCTGAAGCGGCGCGAGACGTTCCTCGCCGCACGCCATGTCGGCGTGATCATCCGCGGCCAGGCCGAGGATCTGATCGACACCTGGCTGCGCGCCAAGGGCATCGAGCGGCACATCACGCTGGTGGTGTCAGGCTATCTCGAAGCCCTGCACGTCGCCGCCCGCACCGACCTCGTCGCGTTCGTGCCGCGCCGGCTGATCGCGGCGCTGTCGAAGCAGCTCGGCCTCGTCGCGGTGACACCGCCGCTCGATCCGGGCATCGACGAGCAGTTCATGTTCTATCCGACCCGCGCGCAGATGGATCCCGGCTCGATCTGGCTGAGGCGGCTGATGCTGGAGACGGGACGGGAGTTGGAGATGAAAAAGCGGCGCGGTGTGTAGGAAGCGCCTCTGCAATCTCGGTGTCGTCCCGGACAAGCGAAGCGCAGATCCGGGACCCATAACCCCAGGGAGAAGTTTTGGCGAGAGATATCAACCACGATCTCGCCTCACCAACATCGGCTTGTGGTTGATGGTGTGGACGGCCCCCTACGGCATCAGTGTGCCAGAATGAGGTTGTCGAAATCTCAGACAAGGGAGCCGTCCGTGAGCCAGATTATCCGCATTGGGATGGATACGTCGAAGTATATTTTTCAACTGCATGGCGTTGACGCGTCGGAACGCGTGGTGCTTCGCAAGCGGCTGAGCCGCAAGGCGATGCTGGCGTTTTTTGCCAAGCTGCCGCCGACGGTGGTGGCGATCGAGGCCTGTGGGGCCGCCCACCACCTGGCGCGA
>NZ_LUUB01000094.1 GCF_001641635.1 Bradyrhizobium centrolobii | reverse complement strand
ATCACCGGCGTGACCGGCCAGGACGGCGCCTATCTCGCCGAGTATCTGCTGTCGCTCGGCTATGTCGTGCACGGCATCAAGCGGCGCTCGTCGTCGTTCAACACCGCGCGCGTCGATCACCTGTATCAGGACCCGCATGTCGGCAACGTGCCGTTCCTGATGCATTACGGCGACATGACCGACTCGACCAATCTGATCCGCCTGGTGCAGCAGATCCGGCCGACCGAGATCTACAATCTCGCCGCCCAGAGCCACGTCGCGGTCAGCTTCGAAAGCCCCGAATACACCGCCAACGCCGACGCCATCGGCGTGCTGCGCCTGTTGGAGGCGATCCGCATCCTCGGCATGGAGAAGGAGACGCGGTTCTACCAGGCCTCGACCTCCGAGCTCTACGGCCTCGTGCAGCAGATCCCGCAGAAGGAGACCACGCCGTTCTATCCGCGCTCGCCGTACGGCGTGGCGAAACTCTACGGCTACTGGATCACGGTGAACTACCGCGAGGCCTACGGCATGTTCGCCTCCAACGGCATCCTGTTCAATCACGAGAGCCCGATCCGCGGCGAGACCTTCGTCACCCGCAAGATCACCCGCGGCGTCGCCCGCATCGAGGTCGGGCTCGAGGACACGCTCTATCTCGGCAATCTCGAGGCCAAGCGCGACTGGGGCCATGCCAAGGATTATGTCGAGGGCATGCACATGATCCTGCAGGCGGACAAGCCCGACGACTTCGTGCTCGCCACCGGCGAGACGCGCTCGGTGCGCGAGATGGTCGAGCTCTCGTTCGCGCAAGTCGGCCGCCGCATCGAATGGCGCGGCAAGGGCGTGGATGAGACCGGCATCGATGCCAGGAGCGGCAAGACCGTGGTGCGGATCGATCCCACCTACTTCCGTCCCACCGAGGTCGATCTCCTCATCGGCGATGCCAGCAAGGCCCGCGACACGCTCGGCTGGACACCGAAGCGGACCTTTGCCGAGCTCGTCGAGGAGATGGTGGCAAGCGATCTGACGGAGGCACGACAGGAAGCCGCCCATGGCAAACGTACGGTTTGAGCTGACGGGCAAGAGCGTCTACGTCGCCGGCCATCGCGGCATGGTCGGCAGTGCGCTTGTGCGGGAGGACGTCAGGCTCGTCACCGTGGACCGGCGCGAGGTCGATCTCTGCGACCAGGCCGCGGTGTTCGACTGGTTCGCGAAGGTGCGGCCGCAGGTGATCTTCCTCGCCGCCGCCAAGGTCGGCGGCATCCTCGCCAACGACACGCTGCGCGCCGAGTTCATCTACGACAACATCGCGATCGCGGCCAACGTGATCCACGCCGCGCATCTGAACGGCGCCGAGAAGCTGATGTTCCTGGGCTCTTCCTGCATCTATCCGAAGCTCGCCAGCCAGCCGCTGCGCGAGGACTCCATGCTGACCGGACCGCTGGAGCCGACCAACGAGCCCTATGCCATTGCCAAGATCGCCGGCATCAAGATGGCGGAGGCCTATCGCAGCCAGTATCGATGTGACTTCATCAGCGTGATGCCGACCAATCTCTACGGCCCCGGCGACAATTATCATCCCGAATACAGCCACGTGGTCGCCGCCCTGATCCGGCGCTTTCACGAGGCGAAGATCGCGGACGCGAACACCGTCGCGGTCTGGGGCACCGGCACGCCGCGCCGCGAATTCCTCTATGTCGACGACATGGCCGATGCCTGCGTGCACCTGATGAAGAGCTATTCGGGCGCGGAGCTGATCAACATCGGCACCGGCGAGGACATCACGATCGCCGAATTCGCCCGCGTCGTCGCCGACGTCATCGGCTATCGCGGCGAGATCAGCTTCGACACTTCGCGTCCCGACGGGACGCCGCGCAAGCTGCTCGACGTCAGCCGCCTCGCCAGGCTCGGCTGGCGCGCGTCGACCTCGCTGGAGGATGGAATCCGGCGGGCCTATGAGGCCTATCTCGCCGGCGCGCTGGTTCCTGCTCGGTAGTCTTGCGGTGGCTCGCACTCCAGCGTGGCAGAAAGAATCCAGCCATTTGCTCGAGGCCGTCCAGGCCTGAACCGGGGAGTGCACCGCCTATGGCCGCGATGCACTCCCCAGCGTCTTACGCGTCCGGCAGAAGGCTCGCGTGCTCGCCCTTCACCACGAGGTAGCGGCCGAGGCAAATGGCATCCAACCCGGTGCGCAGGAAGCAGCTCATCGCCTGCTCGGGCGTGTCGACGATCGGCTCGTTCTCGTTGAAGCTGGTATTCAGCACGATCGGAATCCCCGACAACCGACCGAATGAGTCGATCAATTCGTAGTAGAGCGGGTTGGTGTCTCGCTCGATGCTTTGCAGGCGACCCGTGCCGTCGACATGGGTGATGGCGGGGAGCTTTTCGCGCCATTCCGGGCGAAGCTTGACGACATGCATCATGAACGGGCTGAACACGTCTTGCTCGAAATAGGTCGTTACGGCCGGCTTCAGGACGCTGGGGGCGAAGGGACGGAAGCTCTCCCTTCGCTTGATCTTGGCGTTGATCACATCCTTCATGTTAGGGCGTGTGGGGTCGGCGAGAATGGAGCGGTTGCCGAGCGCGCGCGGGCCCCATTCGGACCGGCCCTGATACCAGCCGACGACCAGGCCGGCATGCAGCAGCGCGGCGACGGCCTTCGGAACGTTGCCGGGCGACAGCTCGCGCATCGGGCTCTGTGCCGCTTCCGCGACACGCCGCATGGTCGCGTCCGAGTGCTCCGGTCCCCAATAGGCATGCGTCATGTGGAAGCGTTCGCGCCCGCCCGCGACATTGTGCCAGGCCCACAGGCCCGCACCGATGCACAAGCCGTCATCCGATGATGCCGGCTGCATATAGGCCTGCTGGAAGGGCGTGTCGCGCAACAGGCGCGCATTCATGACGCCGTTGAGCGCGCAGCCTCCGGCATAGGCGACTTGCGTGCTCGGCACCAGATCGTGAAGCCTCTTGAAGCAGTGCAGCGAGACTTCCTCGAAACGGATCTGGCAGGAGCGCGCGATGTCCTTGTCCCGCTGCGTCAGCTCCTCGCCGCGCTGGCGAGGCGATCCGAACTTGTCGGTCCATTTGTCGGTGAACAGACGCAGCATGTCCATGCGGTGGTGCTCGTCCATCTTGCCGCTTTCGCCGCCGCGATGCATGCCGAAATAGCCGTCGGCGAGCTTGAACCATCCGTCGGATTTGGTCTGGACGAGGTCACGCATCACGCCGACATGGCTGTCGGTGCCGTAGGGCGCGAGCCCCATGACCTTGTATTCTTCGCCAAAACCATCGAAGCCGATGAACTGGCAGCACGCGGTGTAGAAGAAGCCGAGGCTGTTCGGCAGATGAACGCGATCGACAACCTCGATCCGCGTGCCCTCGCAGCGTGCCGCCATCGCACTGGTGAAGTCGCCGCTGCCGTCATAAGAAAAGCCGGCCGTCAGGGTCTCGAACGGCGAGCAGTAATAGGAGCTCGCGATGTGAGACAGATGATGTTCGACATTCACCACACTGGCCTTGACCATGTCCGGCGCCTGTCCGGACGCCTCGGCGACCATGTCGCTGATGCTCAGATCGATCTTGGCGCGCCGCATATGTTCCATCGCCGCCATGCCGCCGCTGATCGGATTGCGCAGGACGTATGCGACCTGGGCTGCGCGATTTTGCGAGGGATCGCGCGCGACCGCGATGAAGTCGAGGTCCTTCGACGAGATGCCGCCCATGGAAAGAACGGTCTGGATCGCGTGCTGCGGGAACGAGGGATCGTGCTTGATGCGCTGACCGAAGCGCTCCTCGGCGGCCGCGGCGACCACCTTGCCATCGAGGATGAGCGCCGCGGAGGCATCAGGATGGTTGAGGTTGAGGCCGAGAATAGCGGTCATCAGGGCAGTCTTTCACGTTGTGATACAGAGATAATTGTGTGAGATCTCAATCAGAGTTGAAGTGTAACTAACAACGGAACTTATCATTACCGTGACTAGCTTTAGGCGATGCGAGACGGTCAGTGTTATTTCAGGATGCGGCGCTCCTCGACGTTCTTCCGGCTGAGCCACCAGGCGACACCGCGATCGATCGTCAGTCCCTCGCGGGACGGCCCGATCGTGTTTTCCTCGACGACGATATCGCGGACGCCGGGCGAGGCGGCGGCAAAGCCCTTGATTTCGATATGGGCGTCCTGATCGAGGCGATTGCCTCGAACGATCACCGCCTGCACCATCGGCGGGCGGCCCGCGGCCGTTGCGGTCTGATTGCCGCGCACGAGTATCGATGCCTCATTGGAAAACACGGTTCGCTCAGGTCCCGCGCGATAGACATTTCCTTCCAGGATGTGATTGTCGAGGAACTGGATCCGCCAGCTCGGCTGGAAGTGCTCGTAGGACAGGCCGAATGCGGCAAAGCCGCTTGTTCTGTTGGATCGGTTGCCGGCGATGACGTGACCCAGCGCCGTCCCATACGCCTGCGCCGCAACGCCAGTGTCCTCGAAAAAGTTGTCGATGATCAGGTAGTTCTGCTGCGCTTGAGCAACCGTGATCTCCGAAGTCCGGTCCAGCGCGACCGCGAGCGGCCGGTCGAGCGTGATCGACAGGTTGGGCGGCTTGCCTTCGAATGTCCTGACCCTGGCGTACTGGCCGGCACCGCGGCCATTCACCACCATGACAATCGTGCCGCTCCAGTCCTGGGCGGCGGGGTAGGGATTGGGAGCATCCAGCAGCGACAGGCGATCGGGCAGGGTGCTTTCCGCGTGGCCGAAATAGTAGCCGCCGGGGCCGTCTGTCGTCATGGCTTCGCGATCCCAGCCGTAAATCGCCTTGAATGTGTTGCCGCCGACGAAGATGTTCTCCGAGGCGCTGACCCACTTCGACAGTGTCGAGATGCCTCCGCCGGTCCCCTGAAGGTCGGCCGCGGTCACGGTGTTGTTTTCAAAGATGACCTG
The DNA here is from genome assembly GCF_001641635.1 of Bradyrhizobium centrolobii. GTDB lineage: Bacteria > Pseudomonadota > Alphaproteobacteria > Rhizobiales > Xanthobacteraceae > Bradyrhizobium > Bradyrhizobium centrolobii. The sequence goes on along the minus strand of NZ_LUUB01000094.1, from coordinate 54,027 downwards.
ACGCGATCCCACGATGGAGTAGGTGCCGTAGCGGCCGTTGTTCAGGACGTTGCCGGATACGATCGCGTTGGTTGCCTTGAACAGGCGCAGCGAATGGCCTGATCCGAGGATGTCGCAATCGGACACTTCAATCCGATTACCGCTCAATCGAATGGTGTCGGGAGCAGTGCCGGGATAGATCCGATGGAATTCGTTCATGCGCTGGACGGTGGCGTCGGGCTCCATCAGGCCGCGGAAGGCGGACGCGCGGATGCGGACGCGTCGGATCGCGATGTCGGCGGCGCCCGGAGCCTGGGTGTCACCGAACTGGAATCCCCCGGATATGATATGCGGGTGGTTTGACGCGTAGATCGTCACGTCCTCGATCGAGAATCGCGACGTTCCTTGCAGCAGGGCCACCGGAAGACTTGCCAAATCCGGCCAGACCAGGTTGACGAGATCGGTGCGCTCGCCCTTGATTCTGACGCCAGGCGGAATGACGATCATGTCCGAGATCAGATAACGCCCGCGCGGGAAGTATACGGTGCCACCTCCCGCATCCTTCGCCGCGTCGATGGCGGCCCTGATCGCGCGGGTGCAATCAAATCTGCCGTCGCCGTTTGCGCCGTAAGCCCGGACATCGAAGGACTGGGCCGTCTCGACTTGGGTGACCCGAACCGTGATGCTGCCCGCATCGGCCCATTCGTCATCGCCGCCGTCGCCGTTGAACAGGCGCAGCCTGTAGCGGCCGGGCGAGAGCTGTTCAGGCACGCGAAACGCGCCTCGCCACAGGTCTCCCTTGGTCAGAACCGACTTGATTGCCGCGCCGCCGGCATCGGGAAGCAGCAGCAATTGCGCGCGGCCGGTCTGACGAACGATGTTGCGACCGAAAACCTGAAGCCAGCCGCCGGGCGAGACCTCATCGCCGAGGTTTCCCTGGCGCCAGTAGATCGTCGGCAGATTGATGCGGCCGCTGAGCGCGCCCTCGGCATAGCTCAGCGTGAAGCGGTAGATGCCCGGCTTGAAAGCCTCGGGGATCACGAATTTGAGGGAGAGGGGGTTGGCCTGGAGGATCGGGACGGAGGTTTCCCGTCCGGCCGCGTCGTTCGGACCATCGGCGATCCGGGTGACCGTCGCGGATGTCACCTTGTCGAGATCGGCTCCGGTGACGAGCACCGTCTCGTCGGGACCGACAGGGTCGTTGAACCAGAACATCGCGGGCTGCGCGGTGGCCGCCGCCATCCACATGAACTGCAGGAGGGCGATAATGACTGCGTGGCTACGAGTCACGTCGCGTTCCCGTCGAGGTCGTTCCGGCGCGGCGCATTGCGGATCAGGCGTCTATGACGAGGCCGGTCAGCCGCCGGAGCTCCGCCCGCATTTCCGCGCGATCTTTGAGATGCGCGATGGCGGCTTCGAGTTCGTCGACCTTGGCGCCGACGAGGAAGCGGTACCAGAGGCCCTGAAGTCCGTGATAGACGAGGCCTTCCTTGCCGTCGAGAAATCCGAGCTGGAAGATCAGGCGAAACAGGAAATAGGCCGGCGCGCTGATCTGATAGGGGATCCGGTTGTAAAGCCGCTCCTTGATCCAGCGTTTGACGGCGGCCTGGCGCGAGCCTTCCTCCGTCACCAGATCGACGTCACGCTGGAACAGCTGGTGACGCGCGTTGATCACGTCGATCGCCTCGCGCGTGGCGTACTTGTTGTGCTTGTCGGTGAAGAACGTCAGGTCGTTGAGATTATGGTCGGCGAATCCGCCGTCGAACGTGACCGTCCCGCCGCCCCACAGGATCATGTGCTCATCCATCCAGCGGTCTTCGATCCGCCCCTGGCCGCGACGCCAGATCCGCAAGAGTAGCAGCGGATAGCGTCCACCGTGGCGGATCCAGCGCCCGAGGAAGATGTGCTTGCGCTTGAGGTTGACGCCGGCGATGTCCTCACCGAGACGCGGCAGCTCGTCGCGGATCCTGGCGGCGAGATCCGGCTCGATCACCTCATCGGCGTCGAGCCGCATGATCCATGGAGCTGTGATCGGCGCGTTGTCGAGCCCCCACTGGAACTGCTTTGCGTAGTTGACGAACTTGTTCTGCAGCACGGTGGCGCCCTGCGCGCGCGCGAGCTCGACGGTCCGGTCGCTCGAGAAGCTGTCGACGACGAAGACCTCGGTTGCGATTCCGGCAATCGAGGCGAGCGCCCGCGAAATGTGGCGCTCCTCATTGTACGTCAGGATGATCGCGGCAAGGCTCATGATCCACTCGCTGCCGGGATGTTCTGGATCGGAAAGATCGCAGGGTGCTACTTGAGGCCGACAGTGCCCTTGTCCGCCTCATGACTCTGGTCCGGGCGCTCGATCTTCGCCGCGGCGCGCAGCTTGTCGACCAGCTCCAGCTGCGCGGCACTTGCGACCATGGCGGCGAGGCGGTCGCGGATCTTGTCGTAATCGGCCGGCTTGCGCGTGCGCATGTCTTCGAGCTTGAGGATGTGCCAGCCGACAGCAGTCTTGAACGGGGCCGAGACCTCGCCCTTCTTCAACTTGTAGGCCACATCCGCATATTCCCTGCCCATTTCACCGCGCATGCGCCAATCGTAGTCGCCGCCTCGGGCCTTGGTCACGGGATCCTCGGACATCTCGCCGACGACCAGCGCGAAGTCCTCGCCCTTGTTGATCCTGTCCATCGCCGCTTTGGCCTTCTGTTCGGCGGCCTTGATCGCGGCATCGTCCTTGGGCGGAGCGATCATGAAGACGAGATGGCGCAGATGCAGCTCGGGTTCGTTCGCCGCCGCGCCCTTGACGACGACTTCCTCATAGGCCTTGCGCATCGCCTCCTCGGTCACGGCCTGCTGGCCCACGACCGCCAGCAGATTGTTCATGAGCCCTTGGTTGCGTGCGAAAGCTTCCCGACGCGCGAGGTCGGCCTTGTCCTCGATGTGCCGGTCCTTCGCCTCCTGCGCGAGCAGGATGGTGTCGATCATCATCTTCACGAGGGTCTCGCGACGTTCAACGGGCTCACGCACCAGCAGATTCCGGCCGATGACCTCGTCGACCACTTGCAGATCGCTTTCGTGGATCTGGCTTCCGTTGATGACGACGATGACGGGATCGGCCGCCGACTGAGCGAACGCCGATCCTCCGGCGCCGAGCATGGCGGCGAGACAGACGGCCGCCACGCTGGCACGTGACTTCCTTGTCGGACGAGGCATGCGGAAAGCGGCCAGAACGTTCATCTCGTAGGTCCTCTTCATACTTGCTCCGATCCGAACAGCACTTACGAGGCTGCAACGTTATATGTAACGTTCGCAGCGTCAGATGCAGCACGGTCGCTTTTGCCGGGGCGCTTTTTAACGATGCGACATTAACGGTGATGTGATGTCGATAAGACAGCTCTGTGAAGACAGCCTGCGGACGGCGTTCGACGCGCGATTCTTGGCGTGGATGTCGTACGTGTTGATGTCGCAGCGACAAATGGGGACTGCATTTTCCGCTCGCGATCAAGGGATGAGCTCACGCGCTGCTCGCGCTTGCGCGAACGATCACGGTTGCGCGGAAGGCACGTGATCTCGCACCGTCATTTGCGCAACGCGCTTCGCGCATCTTTCCTGTGAATAACATTCGATGTGGTGCAGTGATCGAAATTTTCTGCGCAGAAATTCTTCTGCTTTCTCCGCGCTCTCTGCGTACGTGTCTTGCGTTATGATGGAGTCGGATAACATAATTCACAAAACAACAATGAAAGTCTCACATATTGCCGATAGCGTCCGCCGCGCTCCGGAGCCCGGCTGCTGATCGTGGCAGGTGAGGGGTATCCAAACAGGGAGACTGTGACTATGCGAAACTTCAAAGCTTTACTTATGGGATCGGTTGCGTTCGCCGCGATGGGCGTCGCTTCCGAGTCCGCCCAGGCCCAGTCGTTTGCGTTCGGCGCCGGCGCGACGTTCCCGCAGATCGTCTATCGCCAGCTGATGGACTGCATGTACGACCAGGCTCAGGGCAGCACCGGCAAGCCGGGTCCGCTCGCCAAGGCCGCGAACTGCTCGGGCTTCAACACCAGCGGCTACCATGGCATGATCCTCTACGCTCCGACGGGTTCGGGCAACGGCAAGACCGTTCTGCGCACCAACGACAAGACCCAGATCGGCACGCCCTCGAACTCGATTCCCTACACCAGCAGCAACATCGGCGTCAGCAACATCACCGACTATGACGGCGTGCAGTTCATCGGCAGCGATGACGTCGTCAACGCGGCCGACATGACCGCGTGGAACACCGGCGGCTCCAGCAGCCCGCAGTCGAAGTTCGGCAACCTGATCCAGTTCCCTGGCGTGATCGGCGCGGTTGCGCTCGGCTTCAACGGCAAGGACGGCGCCGGCGCGACCCTGAACATCCTGCCGGCGACCCCGACCGGCGGCAGCAGCGGCCTCAACCTGTCGCGTAACGCGTTCTGCGGCATCGCGTCGGGCCACATCACGCAGTGGAACAACCCGATCCTGACCGCCCTCAACGGTGGCACCCTCGGCACCGGCAACATCACCTTCGTGCACCGTCAGGACGGCAGCGGCACCACCTTCCTGTTCTCCAATGCCCTGGTCGAACAGTGCCGCTACGAGTTCGGTCCGAACAGCGAAACCGACTCGACCGTCGTGTCCTACGCCTTCCCCTGGACCGACCACTCGCAGGCTTGCACCACTCCGCTCGTTGCGCGTGGCGCCAACCAGCTCAACTGGCCCGATCAGTTCTCGACCGACCAGTGCGGCGCCGCCGTTGCCAATCCCGGCGGCGGTCACTTCGCCAACGCTTCGGGAAGCGGCAGCCTCGTTGCTCTCGTCGGCTCGACGAACGGCGCGATCGGCTACGCTTCCGGCGACTTCTGGCTGCCCGTCAAGGCCGGTGGCCTGAAGACCGCCAACCTCCAGTCGCAGTGGGACATCACCGGCGCGACCGGTCAGTTCCAGCCGCCGACTTTCGCTGGCGCGCAGAAGGCGATGGCGACGGCTCTTCCGCAGTTCGACTCGACGACCCGCGCGAATCCGCTGACCTGGAGCTTGCAGGGTGTCAATCCGAACCCGGTGGTTGCGGGCTCGTATCCGATCGCCGGCTTCAGCTGGATCGAGATGTATCAGTGCTACCAGACCCACAGCAACGGCAACAACGCCTATCTGTGGTTCAAGACCTGGCTCGATTACCTCTACGGCACGGGCTCGGTCCCGATCCTGAACGAGAACGGCTTCGCTCAGGTTCCGACCCCGTGGATCGACCAGGTCTACGCGCTGCTCAACGACCCGGCTAACGGTCCGCAGGGCAGCGGCTGCACCGGCAAGGTCGGCGCCTACTGATCGCGCTCGGGCCTTGGCCTGATCGACGATCAAGACTTATGCACCCGGCGTTTGCCGGGTGCATTTTTTCTTTTTAGGCCCCTCTCGCGCGCTTGCGCAAATTCAGGAGGCGGGGGCTTGCCGCCCTCAACATGATAAATCAGCGGAGAGGCCATGGCGCGCACGGTGCCGTTCCCAACTTGGGGCGATGCGGCAGCCTCACGTCGCGCTGTCACATCACTGACAAGCACGGCCGCTATCGCTCGGGGTTGATCAGGGGCGGCCGGTGCCATGTCGATGCGCGTTCTCGTTGCTTTGCTCGCCGGCGTCCTTGCCATGGCAGCTGACCCGGCTTTCGCGGTCAGCGCGACCGGTTCGATGGATTCGCTTCCCGCGGACTCGCGCGACGATTTGTTTGACTCGAAGCCGGCTGCCCCGGCGCCGGCCATCGTCGTGCCGCCACCATCCCCCGTCGAACGGCCGGCGGCTCCGCCGCCGGCAGCACAACGAGCCCTGAGCGACAATCCGCTATGGGCGATCCCGCTCGGCCGTCTGACCGCGAGCCGCGAACGGCCGCTGTTCGCGCCGACGCGACGTCCGCCGGCACCGGCGCCGGTCGCGATGCCGGCGCCCGTGCGGGCCGCTCCGCCGCCGAAGCCGCCGGAACCCGAGAAGCCGCAGCTCTCGCTGCTCGGCACCATCGTCGGCAGCGAGAAGATCGGCCTGTTCATGGATTCGGCCAGCAAATCGGTGGTGCGGCTCAAGGCTGGTGAAACCCACAAGGGATGGATCCTTCGGACCGTGGAGCGGCGTCAGGTGGAGCTGGCAAAGGGGCTCGACAGCGCCGTGCTCGACATTCCGCCGCCGGAGACCAAAGCGGCTGGAGCGCCAAGCGGGCCGACGCTCGCGGGGCCGCCGCCTGTTCCGGCCGCGCCGCCGATGGCCATGTCGGCACCGCCGCCGCCCGGCGCGCCGCATCCCGGCGCCAATATGAACCTGCCGATCAACCGCACGGCCGGCGGAGGCGGAGGGCCGGGCACACAGCCCGCCAATTTCAAGCTGCCTCCGGGCCTCGTCAATCCGCTGGCAAACCAGGGCGCGCGTTAGAGCGCCCGGCCACGTTGTTGCGGGGCGCTGGGGATATCTTTCTATAACATTGGCTAACAGAGTGGTCGCGGGTAGCGATTTTGCCCGCGATATCAGTCGCTTCGTTCGCGTTTACGATAACAGATCGTCGGCGCTGGAACCGCACCGAACGCGACCAATGCTACAAATCTGACATATCAATGTTAGTAAACGATAAGTAAATGCGCCGCGCGAGCTTGTCTGCACGTCAGGCGTGCTCGATTGGAATTTGCAATTGGAAAGTGCTGCGGCGTGCCCCATCGCGAAATCGTTGTGAAACCCCAAGGTGAGAAACCTCAAGGGATGCGGCGCGCTTTTGAGCGGTCGCTGCTGTGTGGCGTCAGCCTGCTGGCGCTGTCGGTCGGGACCGGCCTCGGCCATGCGCGCAGCCTCACGCCGGGTGCCAATGCGGTGGCGCCGACGGCGGCCGCGCAGCAGGCGGCGATCCAGGCTGCACAGCAGGCCGCCGGCGCGGCAACGCAGGCTCAGATCTCGCTCGGCCGTGCCGCCGCAGCACTCGCGGCCGCGCGAAAACTCCAGTCGGACGCAGCGGCAGCCGCGCAGGCCGCGGCATCATCCGCCGTTCCGGATGGATTGACCACCGGCGGGTTGATGCCGTCGGGCGGCACCGCCAGCGATCCGCTGGCGGGCATCAAGGCCGACATGTCGAAATGGCGCGGCGCCGATCTGCCGAAGCAGACGACGAAGGACGCGAAGGTCGAGGTCGACATCAACCAGACTCAGAAGAAGGCCATTCTCTCCTGGGATACGTTCAACGTCGGCGCCAACACCACCGTCAACTTCATTCAGTCCGCGTCCGACTGGATCGCGCTGAACCGGGTGGAACCGGGCGTCGCGCCGAGCCGCATTCTCGGCCAGATCAACGCGATGGGCGCCGTCTACCTGATCAACCGCAATGGTATCATCTTTGGCAGCGGTTCGCAGGTCAACGTCCACACCTTGATCGCCTCCAGCCTCGATATCGGCCAGCTGGGCATGGATCTCGACCAGCGCAACAATTTCTTCATGAACATCGGCGTCGGAAACGCGAACGCGTTTTCGATCTTTGATCCGGCGGGGGGCAAAGCGACCAATGTGGTGGCCGGCGACATTATTGTCGAGCGCGGCGCGTCCATCACCGGCAACCTCCTGTCCGACCAGGTCTCGCAAGGCTCGCCGGGCTCAGTCTATCTGTTCGGCGCCAACGTCCGCAATTCCGGCTCCCTCACGGTCAATGGCGGCGAAGTCGCCATGGTCGCGGCCCGCACCATCGATTTCGTTCCGAACGGCTATTCGAACCTGCCAAGCAACGTGCTCGGCAAGAATGACCAGGGACAGCCCGTCCCGTTCGCCGGAACAGAATTCAGGATCTCACAGTTCAGTACGTCTTATGACACCGGTACGGGCTACGGCAGAGACAACCACTATTTGCCGGGAACGGGCGCCGTCACTCATGACGGTCTGATCGACTCATCCCGCGGCATCGTGGTGATGATCGGCGATACCATCGCGGTCGACAATCCCAGGGATGCAAGCGGTCGCAATCTGACCGACAGCGCCGGCAATCTCATTCAGGGCGTGATCTCGGTCGATACCAGCATCGACCGTAACAGCTTCGTGCTGCTCCGCGCGGCCACCAGCGTCACCATGAACGGCGTGATCTCGAGCCTGCCGGTCGACGACGGCGCGGCTGGATTGAGCAGCACGCAGAGCTTTACACCGGCGTACATCGAGGCTACGGCGCAAACAAACGTCACGATCGGATCGAGCGGCCTCATCTCTGCGCCATCGGCGGTGGTCGCGCTAAACGCAAAGGTTTTCCAGCCAACCATCTCGACCGGAGTACCAAACCTGTTCTACCAGGGTGTGTCTTCGAGCGGCGGCGGAAACGTGGAGGGGGTCGCCTCCAACTCGAAAGACGCACAAAGCGTTCTGCTCGCGCCTGGCGCGACGATCGACGTCGCCGGTCTCGCAAATGTCGAAGTGCCGGCGAGCTACAACATCATCCCGTTTACGCCGAACGCACAATTCGCCGACATGCCGTTGCAGCGGCCGCCTTACGTCAGCGTGGGACTTGATGGAAAAGGTCCGGTGTACAATCAGACACTGTGGATCGACATCCGCGCCTCCGGCACCCGCAGCGACGGTACGACTTGGGTAGGCACGCCGCTCGCAGATGCCAGCGGTGACGTGGCGAAGGTGCCGCGCAGCATCTACCAGTTGATGACGGTCGGCGGCAGCATCAGCCTCCAGACCGACCTCAACACCAATTACGGCGCGAGCAGCGTCCGGACCGACGGTTCGGTCATGAACGTTGCGGGCGGCAGCGTCAAATTCCTGCCCGGCATGGTGAACACCACGCGTCTGATCGGCAGCGACGGCCGCATCTACGGCATGGCCAACGCCGATCCGAACATGACTTATCTCGGGATTGCTGGCCAGTTCACCGTCAACCATGCGCGCTGGGGCATCAAGGAAATCTGGACGACCCAGGGCCAGATCTATTCGCCGGGCTATACCGAGGGGCACGACGCCGGAAGCGTCAATGTCGTGACCGTCAATCCCTCGCTGCTCGGCACCATCTATTTCGGCTCGACCGCGGGCGAGCGCCAGATCAGCGGGGGAACGCTGCCCTTGCAGGGCTCGCTGGCGCTGACGACCCCGTCGAGCGTGCAGATTGGCGCGGCGGCCTCGGCCAACTACGCGACGCAGAGCGCCTATACGACGAATCTGTCGGCCGACATCCTGTCGAAGTACGGGCTGAGCTCGCTGTCCGTGACGGCGAATGATTTCGTGCTGTCGAGCGGCAGCTCGCTCAATCTCGCGGCGGGCGGCAGCCTCTCCGTCACCACTGGCGGCGCTATCGACATCGCCGGCACGGTTTCCGCCGCAGGGGGAAGCGTCAACCTCGTCACTGACCGGGTTTCGATCAGTAGCAGCTTCAATTCGGCTTTGTTCAAGGCACCAAGAGACACGTCAGGCAACGTGATTGCCGCGAACGTCTTCGTCGAAGGCACAATCGATGTCAGTGGACGGTTCGTCAACGACAGCGGACGGGTGCCGGGAGTTGATGCGGTCGGTTCTGCCTTCATCAACGGCGGCAGCATTTCGATCACGACATACAAGAGCAGCGAAAGCGTCGGGACAGGCTATCGCGATACCACCGGAAGCATTTTGCTTGCCACCGGCAGCGTTCTTGACGTCTCGAGCGGCGGCTACGTCTCGTCGCAGGGCAAGCCCAAGACTGCGTCCACGGGCGTGATGGCTGGTAAGGCGGGCAGCATATCGCTTGGAATTTATCAAGGGCGTCTTTGGCAGGAGCCGGGTCAGAGCGCTCCGACGCGGCCGGATCCGAACGTCAGCAAATTGGCGGTCCTCCAGCTTGATGGTACTCTGCGCGGTTACGGTTTCGAGAGCAACGGCAGCTTGAGAATAGCGGGAGCTGACACCATCCGGATCGGTGGTTCGCTCCAGCACGATGAGACGTCGTCGATCCGCATCGGCGGTTTGGCGAGCACGCTGCCCATTTCAGTGCTGACGGGAGGTGGCTTCGGCTCCTACACGATCGAAACGGTGACGGACGATTGGTCCGGCGCAACCGCCAACATCATCGTCTCCGCCGGAACCAGCCTGACCCTGCAGCAGCAAAACCTGGCAAGCCTCGCCGACTACAGGGCGACACCAACCGGCACCAAGCTCGGCCAGCAGGCCACGCCTCAACTGGCGCTGCTTCCGGACAATCAGCGCAAGCCGGTCGATCTCACGCTCAGGGCCGACAACATCCTGCTCGACACCGATTCGAAGATAGTCACCGATCCCAAGGCGAGCATCACCATGGGAGCGGTCACAAACAATATAAAGGGCGAGGCATCCGATCCGAAACCAAGCACTCCGGATTGGGTTGTGCCGGCGAAATCCGTCGAGCTGCGCGGCACGATCATCGATCATGGTGGCTCCATCTTCATCAACTCGGCTGCGACGCATCTCTCGTCAGACGCGAAGGTCGACCTGTCCGGGACGTTCATTGCCGACTCGCTGTTCGGGAGAACGAACGGCTCGAGGACGAGCGGTACTTACATTGCTGGCGGCACGTTCGCGGTTGAGGCCGGGGCGATCGGCACGGTCCCGGTGGCGGGCAAGGACTACTACGAGTACTTTGCGCCTTCTACTTCCAGCTATCTTGTCGCCGATGCCGGCGCGCTGGTCGACGTCTCAGGCGCGGCCGGCAATGTCCAGGTGGTGACCGGGCGTAATGCCACAACATCGCAATGGTCATGGAGCGACGCCGGAACGGTGAACGCCGATGTCAGCGGTTTCGCGTGGGGCGGCAGCTTCGCTGCGGCCGGCGGCCGCTATGCCGCCGGCGACGGCAGCGTGCAGGCGGACTCGCGCGCCAATGGCGGCACGATCCTGCTCGGCGGCGGAGCGGTATCCCTGCGGCAGGACATGACCGATGTCGTGAATGCGGTGGCCGCGTATCAGCCCGGACACGGGCCGCAATCTCTCCTTGTTGCTGCCGATCAACTCGCGCCATTCGACAACGTCTATCTCTATGCAGGGAAGGCGGTGGGCGGCGCGTCGCTCCTCTTCACAGACCTGCCGGGCACCAACTATGGCATCACGGACAAAGGTGGCGTCGGTGGCGTCGCCCCGCCGGCAATTACCTGGAATGTGCTCACGATTTCCGGCCCGCTGAACTGGAACGTGACCAACCGCCTGCACATTGCTGCGGGTGAGTTCAGAGCGCCGACGTCCGGTGCGGTCGATGCTCGCATTTCGGCGGCCTATGTCTCGCTCGCCGGCTCCGGCACAAGCCCGGTGACCGGGACCAGCACCTTGACGGTCAACGCGCAGACGATCGATCTCGAAGGCGCGCCCACACCATCCGGGTTCAAATCCGGCAACGCGCGTCCAGGCCTCGATTTCTCGGGCTTCAGCCAGGTCAATCTGATCGCGAGCGGCGACATCCGCCTCGGCACGCTCAAGGTGATGGACGGTCTCAAGACCAAGAGCGACGACAACGCCCCGACGGCGGAGCAGTCCAGCTTCACCGGCAACATGGTCTCCGCCGGCGATGTCCTGCTCTCGGCCGAGCGCATCTATCCGGTGAGTGCCGTCAACTTCACGATCGAAACGCCCGGCAACGTCAAGTTCTCGGCGCCCGCGGACAGCAACACGAGCATTCCGCTTTCCGCGGGCGGCGGCATCACCGTCTACGCCAAGACCATCGATCAGGGCGGCAACCTGTTCGCGCCGCTCGGCACCATCGCGCTCGGCAGCACCAACAGCACGGTCTCGCCCATCATCACCCAGTCGGTGGTGCTGGAGCCGGGAAGCCTCACCTCGGTGTCGCTGGCTGATATGACGGTTCCTTATGGCGCGACGGCGGACGACGGCACGAGCTGGTACTACAACGCCAGCCTGAACACGCTGTCGGCGCCACCCTCGAAGGGTCTGATCCTCGCCGGAACGAGCGTGACACGCGCCGACGGCTCCACGATCGACTTGCGCGGCGGCGGCGATCTCCAGGCGATGGAATTTGTCCCGGGCAACGGCGGATCGCGCGATACCCTGACCACGACCCCGTTGAAGCAGACCGTCTACGCGCTGGTGCCGTCGCAGAGCGATCCGATCGCCGCCTATGATATCCATTTCGCCACCGCGCGCAGCGCCGACAACGGCACGACCATCACCGCGGGTGACGCAATTCCGCTGCCAGGCCAGCAGATCACGCTCGACGGCGGCGGCGGCATTCCGGCGGGAACCTATACGCTCTATCCCGCACACTACGCGACGCTGCCGGGCGCAATGCGCGTCGTGGTCTATGCCAGTGACAACACCGGCAAGAACCTCTCGACGGGGAGCAAATTGCCTGACGGCACGGTTCTGGTGACGGGCCACTATACGCAGTCGACCGTCCCCGGGAAGCAGTCGTCCGGCCAAACCGTGTTCGCGGTGCAGACCAATTCAGTCTGGCAGCAATACAGCGAATACAAGTTCAACGGCGCCAACAGCTTCTATGAGAAGCTCGCCGCAAAGACGAACACCACGGCACCGCGGCTGCCGATGGATGCGGGCCGGCTGTCGATCTCCGCGATCCAGTCGATCACGCTGAAGGGTATCGCGCTGACGCAGCCGGGGCAGGACAGCAGCGGCAATACCGGCCGCGGCAGCGAGCTCGACCTCAGCGCGCCCAAGATTGCCGTGGTCGGCCATGCCGAGTACATCGCCAATGATATTCCGGACGGCTATGTCGGCGTCGACGTCAGTCAGATCAACAGCTTCGAGAGCATTCTCATCGGCGGCAGCCGCAGCGACTTCGCCAATGGGACGTCGATCACGCCGACCGCGAGCAATGTCGTCGTCGACACCCGCGGCGAGACCTTCAGTGCGCCGGAGATCCTGCTCGTCGCCCAGCAGACGGGACGATGGGGGGAGGTCAAGGCGGTAGGGGGCGGATCCGGCTCGGTTCTGTTTGATTTTCCGATCTATGTTCCCGTCGATGGCAGCGGCACGGTGACCGTCAGGTCCGGCAGCATCATCGAAACCACCGGCACCGTTCATGCCAAGCTCGGACGCCACTATGTCGTCCCGTCCGACGGGCAGGCGGCTGTGACGGCCGAAAGCCTTGCTGCGGCTTTGGGCGGGACGCTCTCGGGAACGCAGATCACCGGCGTCGATCTGACCAAGCTTATCGCTCCCGACGCCGCCACCCTGCAGGCTCTCGCATACTACGCCAACGGCGGTCCGCAACAGCCGGGGCGCGGTGCCTTGTTCGTGGCAAGCAATGACCCGAGCCTGCAACTGACAGGGCCGAGCAAGACCGGCGTTTCGGCTCCGGCGCTCACCATCAGCTTCACGAATGCCGGCGGGAGCCTGACATTGCCCGGCGGCAATACGGCCGACAGCGGAAGGGTCGTCATCGCCGATGGCGCCAGGATCTCGACGAACACGCTGACGCTGCAAGCCACCGCGTCCAACAACGCGATCGCGATCAACACCACGGACCTGCACGCCAACCAGGTCAACCTGGTCGCGCCGAGCATCGGCGTCGGCGCTGCCGGCGCGGTCACCGGCAAGAGCCTGGTCCTGCCGACCAACAACGCTCAGTTCGCCGACGTGCAGACGCTGGCCCTACGCGCGCTGTTTGGTCCGATCACGGTCTACGGCGATTTCAATTCCGGCGCGCGCAGCCTCACGCTCGATGCCAACGGTATCGCGCTCGGCATTGATGGTGGGGTGGCGCATGACGCCAGGATCAGCGCGAACGACACCATTACGCTCACGAATACGGCCGGCCCGGCATTCAGCGGCGGAACGGCCGCGAACGGCAACAGCTTGGAACTGGTTGCCAGGGAAATCGATCTGGGCAGTGGCGCGGTGAACGGCACTGCGTCCGCCAGCTACATGACCATCGCCGGTTTCTCCAGCGTCGGCATGTCCGCCAGCGATCGCGTGCTCGTCAAAGGCCCTGGCATGCTGGCTCTTGGCATTAGCACCACTGACAAGGTCGATCTCACGGTCACCACGCCGAGCATGCTGATCGCGGGCGCGACCGGGACCAATTCCCAAAGCTTTGCCATCAGGGGCTATGCTGGGAATGTAACCATTCAGGACAGTGCTGCGCGCAGCGGAGTCGCCGATCGGCCCGGCGACAGCACCGAGGTCGGCGGAAGTCTCCAGGTCACGGCGTCGAACATCACGATCGCGAGCACGGTTCAGGCGCAGGGCGGCACGATCACGCTGAATGCCATCGCGGGCAATGTCGAGCTCAAGTCCGGCGCCTATCTCTCGGCCGGCGGCTACAAGAAGACGCTGGTTGACGTCGACACCTATGCGCCCGGCGGCAAGATCGTGCTCAATGCGGACATCGGCACGTCCTTCCTGCCGCCGGTGCCCGGCGGCGGCCAGGTCATTCTCGATGCCAACAGCGTCATCGACGTGGCGCAGCCCGCGGGTGGTCTGGGTTACGGCGGCGAAATCGACGTGAACGCGCTCAGGGGCGGTGCGATGATCGCGGGCATCCTGCGAGGTGCCGGCGGTCCCGGCCTCGGCGGCCGGTTCAAGCTCGATATCAATGGTGATGCCGACCTGACGGCGCTTGCCGACACTCTGCTCGCCGGAGGCATCACCGGCGCGATCGACATTCACACCCGCACCGGCAATCTCGAACTGCTGCAAGGGCACACGCTGAAGGCCAACGCCGTCACGCTGACCGCCGACGACGCGGCCTGGGACGCCGGCGATCCCGGCAAGCAATTCGGCCAGCTCATCATCGCCGGCACGCTGGATGCCGACGGCTACGCCGGCAACACTGCCGACGGAACCGGGCAGGCGGGCGGGCAGGTGGGGCTGTTCGGCCGTAACGCTGTGGTGCTGAAGAATACGGCACAGATTCTCGCTCGCTCCACGCATGCTGACGAGCGCGGCGGCGACGTCATGATCGGCACCGCCTGGTCTGCGGCCGGTGCGATCGATCTGCAAGCGGGCTCGCTCATCGACGTCTCCGGCGGCACCAAGGGCGGATTATCGGGGGGAACGGTGACGCTGCGCGCGCCGCTCGATGGCAATAACGACGTCAAGATCAAGGGGCTCGATGCGACGATCACCGGCGCGCGCGCCGTCAACGTCCAGGCGTTCGTGACCATCAATACCGAGAAGACTCCGAACAACGTCAACGGCATCGACGGCAGCCAGCTCACCACGAAGAGCGGCGTCAACGTCGTCTGGGACGGCTATGTCGATCCGGCGGGATCGGTGACCAACGACGGCAAGCTGATCGATTTTGGACCGTGGACCAACGTCACCGGCGAGAAACTGAATGTCACGCCGGGCACCGGCTATGGGGCAGTGCCTATGATATCGGTCGTGAGAGGCGGCAGCACGATCGTCGGCTCCGCCTATGTCGATCCGACGACAGGCGGAGTCTACAACCAGGTCACCGATCCCGTGACGGGCACGACGTTCCTGTCCAGTCTGCAAGTTGTATCCATCGAGATCGATAACAAGATCGGGGGCGTCTACACCAGCGCGCCGACAGTCGTAGTGACTACGGCGGACGGCAAGGAGCTTCCCTCCTGGGGTAGCAAGGCCGCTGCCACGGTAGCGATGCAATACAATTCGCTTTCTATCGGCGGCGTCGCCGTCGACCAGGGATTCGACGGCAGAACAATCGTGTTGTGGAATGCGAACAACCAATCGATCGGTCAAGGAAAGGCTCACGTTGTAGATGGAATGCTCGTGAGCGTCACCGATATTTCTGCAGCGACTGGCGGCGCCTCAGGCACCCTTGCGACGCTTCATTGGGGCGGGTTCGGACAGCTGCCCCCGGATGTGTCAGCCTCAAAAGTCTCCTCCGCGACTCTTAGTGTGGCGTCCGTCAATTTGACTGCGGGCGGGAGTGGTTACACTGGTCCCGTCAATGTCACACTCTCCGGCGGCGGCGCGACTGTGAACGCGACCTTGACCGCGAAGATGGGAGCAGCCGTGACGATCACTGGTGTGACCAAGGGGTACACCGGCGCAAATCTTCCGTCCCTGCAATTCAGCGGTAGCGGCAGCGGGGCGGGTGCCTCGTTCGGGCTAGCGATGGCAGGTCTCACCGGAACGTCCGACAGCAGTCATGTGTTCGTGCCGACACCGGGATTGAACTTCATACCAATCTCGACGAGCAAGGTGTTCAACGGCAGCGGAGACAGCGCGATCGTGACGATCACGCCCAATCAGGATCACCAACTGCTCTATACCGACGTCCTCGCGGACTTCGTCCAGGGCAACGGCATCCAGGGCGTCGGGCTGACCGGCAGCTACGAGTTCACCGGCCTGTTCGACAGGCTCAAGAACGGTCTGGTCAAGCAGCTCGGTGCCGACGTCGTGCACGTTCAGCCCGGCATCGAGCTGGTCAACACCAGCGCCGCGAAAAACTCCGGCAATATCACGGTTGCGAGCAACTGGAACCTGGCGGCCGGCACGGCAGGTGATTTGCAGACCGCTTCCCTGCCGGTTGGCTCGGGGAATAACAAGACTATCCAGTATTTTGATCTGGCTCGCAGCTACGTGAATTTCACGTACAGGCTCGTGACGCCTTGGGGTGGGCTCGACGCCGGTGCACTGACCCTGCGCACAGCCGGAAACATCAACGTCAACGCCTCGATTTCCGACGGCTTCTTCCAGTTCGGAAACTACCTCGACAAGGACTACATCAGCGCGGTCGCAAACTACGCAACCTCCCGTCTGGTCGATTTCAACGGGTTGAAATACTATCTGAACGACTATACTGCAGCCCCGATCGCCCCTTACCAGGCCGGCGATATCGGCAACGGTATCAGTCCGACATCGCAGGATCTTGTCACTGCGGACCTCTTCCCGCACACCTTGCGCGTTTGCACCACCGATTGCAGCCAGGCAAACATCAAGACGGTGACAGCTCCGTCCTCCTGGTCTTACAGCATCACGGCAGGCGCCGACGTCTCGAGCGCCAATCCGACCGCCAGGCTCGCGAACGGTACGAGCAACGTGATCGTCGACAAGCACGGCAGCTATTCCCAGCCCGTCATGGACAACACCGCTTCGGTCCCGGTCAACATTCCAACCATGGTGCGAACCGGCACCGGCAACATCACCATCGCGGCCAGCCAAGACGTAATCTTGCAGGACATCGTTGCCCCCGGCGTGATCTATGCGGCTGGCGTAAACACGAAAAAGTCCAGCGATCCCTACAGCGTGCAGACCGTTAATGGCGTGTCGACCGCTGTCGTCAACGATCCAGACGGCTTCTTCGAGCCGAGGGTCCTGGGCTATGGCAGCGCGGCTGCCAATGTCGCACCCGAACTCTATTACGGACCGCCGATCGCAGCGGCATTCCCCGAGAAGGGTGGCGACGTCGTCATCGACGCGCAGCGGGATATCGTGGGCGACACCCGGAGCGGCAACAAGGTCGTGCAGTACTATCAGCCCTGGCTGCTGTCCGATACGCGTACGACGCCCGGCGCCAACATCTCGACTTTCGGTGCCGGCGTTTTCGCGCCCTCGGGCGCGCAGATTGCGTCGCAGACCGCGTGGTGGATCCAGTACGGCAGCTTCCAGCAAGGCATTCTCAGCGCCGGCGGCAATGTGAGCGTCCTCGCAGGGCACGACCTCATCGGCGTGTCGGTGTCGGCACCGACGACCGGTCGGGTCAGCGGCGGCCTGTCGGCGAACAGCACGCCCGTGACGCACCTCTACGGTAGCGGCAACATGATCGTCCGCGCGGGCAACGACATTCTGGGTGGCTCCTTCTATGAAGGATCCGGCCATGCCAGCATCGTGGCAGGCGGCAACATTGGCCAGAACGGCACCGTCACCGTCTCCCGATACGCAACGAGTGCGCTCAAGCGTCCAGACATTCCCTTGCTTGCCGTCGACACCGGACAGATTACGATGACGGCGAACGGTGCCATCACAATGGCTGGAGTCGTCAATCCGGCCGCGCTGCATGCCCAGCAGCCGAGCAGCGCGAATCCGCTCGAGACAGGGACCGCTGCGGTCACGCCGCTCTACATGGACACCTACGGCCCGGACAGCAAGGTGCGGCTGGTGGCAGAGTCGGGCGACCTGACCATCACCGTCGCGTTGCCGACGATCACCACGAACAGTCAATTCAGCCTTGCGGGGGCGGCGACATATCCTGCGAGCTTTGAGGCCGTTGCCCTGCAGGGCAACTTGATAACGACCGGCCTCACCGAGATTATGAATGTCGGAGGTGCGACGGTTCCGGTACCGGGCATTGTGTTGAGCCCATCCGAACACGGCACGTTCGATCTGTTGGCACAGGGCAGCATCGACTTGACGTTCGGCTACCCCGCAGAGACGTCGAAGACGTTGTCGATCTCTCGTCCGTTCATCTCTGCCGGGCCATCGTTGATCGATGCCGCTTTTGATCCGTTCCGCCCCAATAGCGGGAATGACGAACCTTCCAGCCGCGCGATCCTGGCGCATGAGAACGACGTGGCCGACGGGCTCGATACGACGGCCAAGATCTACGCTGCGACCGGCGACATCACGGGAACGGGAGGTTACGGCAGGTTGACCCTTGATTCACTGCCGAGCGAAAGAGTCTATCAGCGCATCGAGATCAACCGTCCTGCCAAGATCTATGCTGGGCGGGACCTTGTCGATCTCAACGTTATCGTTCAGAACATCCACACCAGCGACGTGAGCACGATCGAGGCCGGCCGAAACATCACATATAGCGGCTACGCCAATGGCGGCGGTTTGCAGGTGGCGGGACCTGGCTTCCTCGTGGTGCAGGCCGGCGGCGACATCGGTCCGTTCCTGCCGGCGGCGCATGACAACGCGAGCGAAGCTCTCGTCCAGGAAGGCATCCTGTCGGTGGGCAATTCCAGCACGACGCCGGTCGGAAACTTCTATGTTACGAATTCCAAGGGAGGCAGCTCGGTCGGCATCTACAACCAGTCGCTGCTCGGCCCGGCGAACAATCCGCGCCGCAATGCGGAGCTGACCGAAGCGGCCGGCACGAAGCAGGGCGCTGATATCATCACGCTGTTCGGCACCAAGTTCGGTGTCAATTACCAGGCGGTCGTCGATGCCTATATCAATCCGGCCAACGCCGCCGGCGTTGATCACAACTATGCGTTCAACACCGATGCGCTCCGCAGCTATCTGAAGAGCGACACTGTCTACAATTACCTGACTACCAAAGCCGGTCGGGACGCACTTAGCCGCAACAACATCAATGTCGGCGCGGATGGAAATCCGCAGGTGATCGATCGTAACAAGCTGAACAGCTACATAGATCAGCTGAGTACTCCTTGGCCCTTCTTTGCCGGCGTCGTCTCACCGGAGGTTCAGCGCGGATTTGTTGATCTGGGGTCCTTCCTCCTTCGCTTCGGGCTGCTTCCGCTGGATCAGGCGAGCGCCTGGGCGGCATTTCAAGCCCTGAGCCCGGATCTCCAGCATATCTTCGTCGATCAGGTGTTCTTCGGCGAGCTCAAGACCGTCGGCATCATCCAGGCGGCCGGCACGTCCTCGGACTACCAGCGCGGCTACAAGATCATCAACGCGATGTTCCCGGCGGAGTGGGGCTACACGAAGAACGCGCTCGACGGTGGAAGCAACGGCGCCAATCAGCTCGTCAAGACCGGTGACATGAATCTGTTGCACGCGACCGTACAGACCAAGCTCGGCGGCGATATCTCGATCTTCGGGCCCGGCGGCAACCTCAACGTCGGCACGCTCGCGGCCGAGCCCAATACGGCGCTGAAGCTGCGTGACATCGGCATCCTCACCCTCGGTGGCGGCGCGATCAACACCTTCACCGACGCGAGCGTGCTGGTGAATTCGAGCCGCGTGCTCACGACCCAGGGCGGCGACATCGTGATGTGGAGTTCGAACGGTGATCTCGATGCCGGCCGCGGATCCAAAACGACGTTCTCGGCGCCGGCGCTGCAGGTGCTGTACGACCAGGACGATTATCAGTCGATCGACCTCGGCGGCTTCGTGACCGGCGCCGGCATCGGCACGCTACAGGCCTCGAGCGTAGCCGCCAAATCCGAACTCTATCTGCTTGCTCCGCGCGGGAAGATCGACTTCGGCACGGCCGGCGTGCGCGCCTCGGGCAATGCGTTCTTCTTCGCGCCGGTCATAGCGAATTCCAGCAATGCCTCGGTCCAGGGCACCACGACCGGTATTCCGACCGTTTCGGTCCCCAATGTCGGTGCGCTGACCGCCGGTTCAAACACCGCTGGCGCCGCCGCCAAGACTGCCGAAGCGCCCACATCATCCGGCGCCAGCAAGCCGGCCTCGATCTTCATCGTCGAAGTGATCGGGTATGGTGGTGGCGACGGTCAGGGCCAGGATGAGCAGGCGAACGACAAGAGGGAGTCCGGCACGCCATCCGGCGACGGCAGGCAATGATGATGTGCGTGCCGCGTGGCGAGCAATCAGCCGGCGATCGCGGCGGGCAGCCGCCGCGCGGGCCCACGCCTGGCCATGCGCTCGTGCATGGTCCGCAAATCTCCCGCGCAGGCCGCGATTTCCTGCTCGAAGCGTTGCTGCAACAGTCCGTCGAGGAAGGCGACCGCGGGCGACGGCGTCAGTTTTGCGCGCGTCGTTCCGTCGCGGCTCTTGCGGCGATCAAGGTGAATGGCAGAGGCGACGGCGCAGGCCTGCGGAATGTCACACGCGAGCAGGGCCGCAAGCTCTTCATGACTTAGCCAGATCTGCGGCACGCTGAAACACTCCCGCCACTAAACAATCGCTTTTCGTCCAGAAATCTGACTTTTTGTTTAAGATCGGTCACAGCAACGATAAGAAACATACCTACAAGGAGGGCAACAGGCTTCGTAGACGCGGGCGGTGGGCTGCTGTCCGGTCGAATGTTGCAAGTCGGCCTGTTCTTGTTTTTTGTTTTTGGGGGTTGAAATGCGCGCGACAAATCCGATCGAACCGGAGTGCCTTGAGTCCGCGCTGCTAGGGTCGAACGCGAATGTCTACGATCTCGGCCTGAAACAGGACGAAGCCATCCGGCTTCGGCGCATCAAGGATCTTGAACACGAGAACGCGCTGTTGATGCGCATGGTGTCGGAGACTCAGATCGAGATCGCACGCCTGCGTGAGCTCTTGTCCTCGAACTGAAGCGATCCGCTCGTCCGTCCTCGAAGGCGGGCGATAACACTGCCCTCGTCATCGAACGGTCAGGACGCCTGCGCCTTTCTGCCGGCGCGTCGACGCATTCGGCTGAACCGATCCGGGGAGGGCGCTTCTTGCGCGAACCGGGCGCCCTTGCGCGTCGTTGCGCGACAACTGCCGCGTAATTTCGCGGCGTCGACTGAAAACTCCCGCGATCGACTGCGTCTGTTTTCGCGATCGCGGTGCGCGCAGCGTCTACTCAGCAGGAACCGCACATTGATCCGCGCCGGTGGCGCGGCAGGCGTGCAGGCGCTGCAAGGCGCCGCGCAGGCCTGTCTGGGCGTGCGTCAGCTTGGTGTGAACGAACAGCATGCGATTGAAGAATTCCCTGGCGATCGCATGCTGTCTGATCTGGTCCACCGTTCTAGGCGGCTGCGGATTCGTGCCGATGGCCGGGCCGGCGAGTCTCGACGTCAAGAACGAGAATACGACGGTGCTGCCGTTTGCCGTCGTCAAGCTCAATCCCGAGGTCGTCCAGGTGCTCGAAAAATACGAGCCCAATGGATTGCCCGGAATTCTGGCCGATACGCGTCCTCCTTCGAGCATCAAGTTCGGCATCGGCGACATCATCAGCGTCACGATCTTCGAGGCCTCGGCGGGCGGGCTCTACGTGCCGCTGGAGGCCGGCGTGCGCCCGGGCAACTATGTGAACCTGCCCGATCAGGCCGTCGACAATGACGGCAACATCACGGTGCCCTACGCCGGCCGGATCCGCGCGGCGGGCCGCACCAATGTGCAGGTCCAGGAGGACATCCTCCAGCAGATCAAGAAGCGCGCGATCGATCCGCAGGTGGTGGTCACGTCGAGCCAGCAGCGCTCTTCGCTCGTCAGCGTGTTCGGCGAGGTCAGGACGCCGGTGCGCTTCCCGATGCCGTTGGCCGGCGCGCAGGATCGCATCACAGACGCGATCACGCGCGCAGGCGGCATCAGCGGGGCCGGCTGGGAGACCTGGGTCGTGCTGGAGCGTAACGGCAAGCGCGCCACCGTGCCGTTCGGCAATCTCGTCTATTTTCCGTCGAGCAACATCTTCGTGCAGCCCGGCGATCGCATCTATCTCTACCGCGAGCCGATGAAATTCATTGCCTTCGGCGCCACCGGCCAGCAGGGGGAGTTCAATTTCGATGCATGGCGGATAAACCTGACGCAGGCGGTGGCGAAGGCGCGCGGGCTGCTCGATCTCCAGGCCGACCCGGCATCGGTCTTCCTTTATCGGCGCGAGCCGCGCGAGGTCGCGCAGCGGCTCGGCGTCGACTGCTCGAAGTTCGACGGCGATTCCGTGCCGATCGTCTTCAACGTCAACTTCCAGGACCCGGCCGGATATTTCATCGCGACCAAGCTGTCGATGCGGCCCTTCGACGTGCTCTACGCCGCCAACGCGCCGCAGGTCGATATCACGAAGGTCCTGAACTTCATCAACACGACGCTGGTCACCGCGGAAAGCGGCGTGACTCTGGTCAACAACATCAGATTCCCCGGGCCGACGTCCTCGACGACGACTATCACCACCATCGGGCCGTGAGCACGAAGCTTGCGGGCGCGTGGGGCGGGCGGATCGTGCCTTGACGGCGAGATTGCAAATGTTACTCATGCAACGAGATATTGAGCCGGTCGCACCGAATTATGTTAATGTGACCGTGGCCAGCTGAGCGGGCACGTTGGCGAGCGGAGGAACGGGGCGTGAGCCGAGCTTTGCATGGGTTCGAAGGCGCAGGCGAACGCTTGCTGCTGGCCGGCTTCGTCGCGCTCGCGACGGCGGGACCTGTTTCCGCCCAGTCCCTCGGTCCGGCCAAGCCGCCGGCGGAGCGGCAGGGCACGATCATCGGCGGTCAGCCGACGACCAATATCGAACGCTGCGTCGATGTGCAGATAGGGAACGAGAGCGCGTTCGGCTGCCTCAATCAGAAACTCCGCCGCGAGGTGGACAAGGTCAACCCGTCCTTCAACATGCCGCCGATCGATGCGCGCTCGCCCGACGTGCGCGTCGGCAACGTCAATGAGGCCGCCGTTCGCCAGCAATACGGCTCCAACTACGGTCGTTCGGCCATTCCCTATCGGCCGCCGTCCATTCCGACCAACGTGTTGCCGCACCGCTGATGTCGGGATCCTCGTCACAGCAGAAGGGCATTCGTGCGGCAGGCCGGTGGGCATCGACCGCGCTGTGTCTGCTCCTCATCCTGACCGGCGAAGTGCGCGCGGAAGACAACGAGAATACCCCCAAGACCGTCCCCAGTGACGCCGCCGCTGCCGCCGACGAGGCCGATCAGGACATGCCGGCCCCCTTGGTGCTCGAACCGGTTGCGCCGAGGCCGCTCACGGCCGCCGACTTTCCTCCGTCGAATCCGCTTCTTGGCAACTACACCTACCGCACCAGCGCGATGTTCGGCCGCGATTGGCGCGCCGGCCGCGCGCAATACCGGCAGCTCATCGAGCGAGAGTCGCTGGCGTTCGGCCTGCCGCCGGCGCTCGTCGACGCGGTGATGGCGGTCGAGAGCCGCTACAATTCGGCCGTGGTCGGCATGGACGGCGAGGTCGGGCTGATGCAGGTGATGCTGCCGACCGCGCGGATGATGGGCTTTACCGGAACGTCAGCGGAGCTCGCCGCCCCAGAGGTCAATGTTCACTACGGCGTTCAATACCTCGCCGGGGCCTGGCGTCGCGCCGCCGGCGATCTTTGCACAGCGACGATGAAATATCGCGCCGGACACGGCGAGACGCGATTCTCCTTCCTGTCGGTGGAGTATTGCATGCGCGTGCGTGCGCATCTTGCTGCGAATGGCATTGCCGTCACGGGCTCCGTTCCCCAGCCGAGTTTCGGAAGGCCGTCCGGGGGCGGCGGATCGGTCCGTGGCCGTGTCCCGCTGGCGATCAGCAACGTCAATTTCGCGGCGCTCAACACCCGCCTGCGTGGCTTGGTCGAGCGCAAGCCCGATCTGCGCTGAGGAAGAGGGCGCGGCCCTAAGGTCAGGCGCGGCGCATCATGCCCGCTTTTTGGCGTTGGAAGGGCGCCGCCGCCGGACCGCTGGCGCCGGACGGCTCGTTGCAAGCGCCTGGCCGATGGCACGCCAGCATTTCACGGCATCGCGGAACGCGTGTTCATGCGCGGCGCTTCGGGCGCGCCAGTCCATCAGTTGCTCTGCGTCGGCAAGCGTCGCCTCGCCCGACTTGAGGCGCATGATCCATGAAAGGGCTTCACGGATTAAGGGATCTAAGTGATCGACCTGATGGCTTCGCTTCGTCACGATCCAGCGCTTTCCCGCAGACGCCGGTCGCGAGCGGATGCTCCCGATCGACATATCTCTGTACGTAAGACGATGCGGGACGCTGACAAGCGAATTTGACGCGGGTGGGATGTTTGAGGCGATCGGCGCAATGTTCGACCGCCTGCTTGAGGTCGGTTTCGACCGTGCGGACGGTGACGCCGAGCAGCGCGGCGATCTCGCGGTTCGGCATGCCGTCGATGCGCGAGAGCATCAGGACGCGCCGCCGCCGCTCGGGGAGCTCGGCGATCGCGTGCCGCAGCAGGTTGATCTCGGAGCGGTCTTCGATCACGCGGGCGGCGTCGGGCCGGTCATCGGGAATCTCGAGCAGGCTGTCCACCTCGTCGGCGGTGAGGCGGCGCTTCTCGGCGCGGCGGCGGTCGCTGGCGATGTTGAGCGCAATCCGAAACAGATAGGCCTTCGGGCTGCGCACCGGCCCGATCTCCCGCATGCCCTCAAGACGAAGATAGGTCTCGTTGAGCGCCTCGGAAGCGAGGTCCGGCGAGCCCAGGCGCCGCGTCAACCGCCGGTCGAAGTCGACATACTCGGCGAGCAGCAGGCTGCGCAAGCTGGTGATGTTATCGATGGTCATGTACGCCCCACTTCACTCAGTCCCCAAATTACGCGGGACCGTAGTGAGGCCGCACAACGGTAATGTGACGAATAGTTAGTGACTAACAGAGTTGGAATGATAGTAGCGTTATGTTGCGCGGAATCATCACAGAGGCGATTGGTGCATATCACAAGTGATCGCGAAAATTTTTTCGCAAGCGTCTCCCGCGCGACGTCTACCGGATAAGGCCCGACAGGACGGTTCGTTCCGGTCGGTTCGGGCTGTCCGAAGTACACTGCGGCCGCGCGTGAGCCGACCGCAATGCGAGCATGATATCGAGGCTTAGGTGAATTCGCGTGGTCTGTATGAGAGGAGCGCGCGCCGCCATACGCCGCTGCCATTGCACGCCGTGCGGAAGGGCCGGCTCGTTGCGGCGCGCGCTTCGCATCTTGCCGTCTGCGGCCTGATCGTTTGCGCGATCTGCGCGGGGCCGGCGGCGGCGAAATCCGAGTCCGATGCGAGCAAGCCGGCTGCGGCGAAGCCTTCGGCCGCCGGCGCCAAGCCTGCCAAGGGCGGCGCAGAGGCCGCAAAGCCCGCGGCGCCGGAAGCGCATTTCGATATCGACGAGTATCGTGTCGAGGGGGCGGACAATCTGCCGCAGATCGAGGTCGAGGCCGCGGTCTATCCCTTCCTTGGTCCGAACAAGAGCGCGCAGGATGTCGAGAAGGCGCGCGCGGCAGTGGAGAAGGCCTATCACGACAAGGGCCTCCAGACCGTCAGCGTCGCGGTGCCGCAGCAGGATGCGCAGCGCGGCTTCGTCGTGCTCAAGGTCACCGAGAACCGGATCGGGCGCCTGCGCGTCAAGGGCTCGCGCTATTTCGATCTCGACAACATCAAGAGTAGCGCGCCCTCGCTGAAGGAAGGATCGCTGCCGAATTTCCAGTCGGTCACGAAAGACATTGTTGCCCTGAATCGCTGGCCGGATCGTCGCATCACACCCGCGCTGCGGGCGGGCGTCGCGCCCGGCACGGTCGATGTCGATCTCAATGTCGAGGATACGTATCCGCTCCACGGCAGCATCGAGCTGAATAACAAGCAGAGCCCCAGCACCACGCCGCTGCGCAACATTATCTCGATGCGCTACGACGATCTGTGGCAGCTCGGCCATTCCATGACCTGGACCTATCAGTTCGCGCCGATGAATCCCAAGGACGCGATGGTCGTGTCCGGATCATATCTGGCGCGCACCGAGATCGATTGGCTCAGCGTGATGGTCTACGGTCTGTCGTCGGACAGTTCGGTCGCGACCGTCGGCGGCTCGAACGTCGTCGGCCCTGGTCAGGTGGTCGGGGGTCGCGCGGTGCTGACGCTGCCGTCCAAGGGCGAGTTGTTCCACACGCTGTCGCTCGGCGTCGACTACAAGGATTTCAAGCAGACGCTGAGGCTCGGCTCGGATGCCTTCGACTCGCCCGTGACCTATGTGCCGCTGGTCGGCACCTATGGTGCGACCTGGCAGGGTGAGGGCCGGCTCACGCAGCTCAACGCCACCATTACTGCCGGCCTGCGCGGCATCGGCTCCAGCCGCGACGAGTTCGACGCCAAGCGGTTCGACGCGACCGCGAGCTTCATCACGCTGCATGCCGACATCTCCCACACGCAGGATTTCGCCGGGGGCTTCCAGCTCTACGCCAGGCTCCAGGGCCAGGCGGCGGACCAGCCGCTGGTGTCCAGCGAGCAGTTCAGTCTCGGCGGACAGGACACGGTGCGCGGCTATCTCGAATCCGAGGTGCTCGGCGACTATGGCGTTGCGGGCACGCTGGAGCTGCGCACGCCAAATCTCGCGCAGTATCTCGAGCAGAAGCTGCCCAATCCGCTCGGCGACCCCATAAAGTACAATGCCTTCGACGACTGGCGTTTCTTTGCGTTCGCCGACGCTGGCAATGCCAGGATCCACGAGCCGCTGCCCGATCAGCAGTCGCATTTCGACCTCGCGAGCTATGGCGTTGGTATGCGCATGAAGTCGCTTCGCTACCTCAACAGCATCGTTTTCGTCGGCATGCCGCTGACCAGCCAGCAGGTCACTGTCGCCAATCATCCACGGTTCGGCTTTCGCGTCTGGGGAGAATTCTAGATGTCGCTCCTTCGCTTTGGATCACGATTTGGCCTGAGCGCGCCTTTGATGCTCGTGCTCGTTCTTCTCGCCGCGCTGTGGCCGAGGCCTGCGGCGGCGTGGTGGAACGATCAGTGGACGCTGCGCAAGAAGATCACGATCGACACCGGTGCGTCGGGCGCCGGCGTCAGCGACGCCATCGGCACGACGCCGATCCTGGTCCGCCTGCATGTCGGCAATTTCCGCTTCGGCGCGGCGAAGGAGGACGGCGGCGATCTTCGCTTCGTCGCCGGCGACGACAAGACGCCGCTCAAGCATCATGTCGAGAAATACGACTCGCTGCTCGGCGAGGCGCTGGTTTGGGTCAGCGTTCCCGATCTGAAGCCCGGCACCAAGAATGACATCTGGCTCTACTACGGAAACCAGAAGGCGCCGACTGCGGTCGATGCGAAGGGCACCTACGATCCCGATACGCTGCTGGTCTATCATTTCAACGATCGCTCGACGCCGGCGCAGGACATCACGGCCTGGGCGAACACCGCGCTGAACGCGGTGCCGGCTGCCGATGGCGCGATCATCGGGCAGGGCGCGCGCTTCGACGGTCAGACCGCGCTGACGCTTCCTGGCTCGCCCTCGCTCGTGGTCGCGGAAGGCGGCGAGCTGACATGGTCACTCTGGGTCAAGATGACCGCGCCGCAGCCCGGCGCCGTGCTGTTCGCGCGCACCGAGGGCGCGAACGGGCTCACGGTCGGACTGGACAATGGCGTTGCGTTCGTCGAGGTCGCGAACGGCGGCAACACGCAGCGCAGCGCCGGTGGCGCGGCAATCGCGGCCGGAAGCTGGCATCAGATCGCGTTCACGGCCAAGGGCAGCCAGATCACGCTCTATGTCGACGGCAACCAGGCCGCGACGCTCGCCGCGGGTCTGCCGACGATGACCGGCGCGGCCCAGCTTGGCCGGGCCGCGCCGCCAGCGGCTCCGGCCGCGGATGCGTCGTCGTCGGCCGCCCCCGCAGCCGACGCGACGCAGGCAACGCCGCCAGCGGCAGCCCCGGCAGGCTCAGTCGCAGGATTTGCCGGCGACGTCGACGAACTCGAGATTGCCAAGGTCGCGCGCCCCGCAGGCTTCATCAGGCTCGCGGCGATCGGGCAGGGACCCGACCAAGCCAAGCTGATCTCCTTCAGCGTCGACGAGGAAACGTCGGGCTGGTTCAGCGGCGGTTATTTCGGCGTGATCCTGCGCTCGGTCACGCTCGACGGCTGGGTCGTCATCGGCCTGCTCGCGATCATGGCGTTCATCAGCTGGTACGTCATGGTCGATCGCGTCTCGTACCTGAACCGGGTCGCGGCCGGCAACAAGATCTTCCTCAAGCATTTCCGCGAGACGTCGACTGATATCGGCGGTCTGCTTCAGCTCGACAGCCAGGAGAACGATCCGAGCTTCGGCGGCGAGCTCGGTGCGAAGCAGCGCAAGACGGTCCACGCCGCGCCGCTCTATCGCCTGTTCGCCGCCGGCGCGCACGAGATCCGGCGGCGCTTCTCCGGCAACGGCGGCTTCCGCCGGCTGTCGCCGCAGGCGATCCAGTCGATCCGCGCCGTGCTCGACAGCGGCTTCGTGCAGGAGAACCAGCGCCTCAACCGCCTGATGGTGATGCTGACGATCGCGATCTCCGGCGGTCCGTTCCTCGGCCTGCTCGGCACCGTCGTCGGCGTCATGATCACCTTCGCGGCGATCGCCGCCAGCGGCGACGTCAACGTCAACGCGATCGCACCGGGCATCGCGGCCGCGCTGGTCGCCACCGTTGCCGGCCTCGGCGTCGCGATCCCGTCGCTGTTTGCCTACAACTACCTGACGATCCGCATCAAGGACGTGAGCAGCGAGATGCAGGTCTTCGTCGATGAGTTCATCACGAGGATCGCGGAGTCCTACGAACTGCCGGACGAGCCGGTGAAGCAGGCGGCGGAGTGATCCCATGCAAGTTCAGTCCGAAAGCAAGCCGTACGACGACATCAACATCACGCCGATGCTCGATCTCGCCTATGTGCTCCTGGTGATCTTCATCATCATGACCACCGCGACCGTGCAGGGCATGAAGGTGAACCTGCCGAAGGCCAGCGCGGCGCCGAGCCTGGCGCAGCAGACCACGAAGGCGATCACGGTCGCCAATGACGGCAAGCTGTTCCTCGATACGATTCCCGTGACGCTGCCCGAGCTCGAGCAACGGCTGGTGCAGCAGCGCGCGCTGACGCCCGAGTTTCCGATCGTGGTGCGCGGCGACAGCCAGACCCAGTACCAGAACGTCGTCGACGTGCTCGATCTGCTGGGCCGCCTCAACTTCACCCAGGTCGGCATGGCGACCAAGCCGGCGGCGCGATGAGACGCGACGATGGCCTTCGGCGACGACAGCAACGACGACGATGGCCCGCCGGCATGGCGGCGCTATCTGCTGCTGGGCGGCTCGGCCCTCGTTCTGATCGCGCTGATGGTCGGCGGCATCATCCTGGTGATGAGCGGCGACAAGGATCGGCCGCGCAAGGTGAACGAGCTTCAGGTGACGATGATCGTTCCACCGCCGCCGCCTCCGCCTCCACCGCCGCCTCCCGAGCAGCAGCCGGAACAGCAGCCCGAGCAGAAGGTGATGGAGCAGACGCCGGTCAAGGACGTCGTCGAGGAGAAGCCCGTCGACATTCCCAAGGACGCGCCGCCCGATGCGGGACCGGACCCGACGCCGGGGCCGCCGGATCTTGGCCTCGGCAACGGGCCGGGCAGTGGTGGTCTGGCGCAGGGCAAAGGTCGTGGTGGCGGCGGAGGCGGCGGCAACAGCCGCTTCGGCTGGTACGCGAGCATGCTGCAGTCGCAGATCGAAGCCCGTTGGCAAGCGAACGAAAAAACGCGCTACGCCGTGATGCGGTCCGAAGTCAGAGTGTGGCTCGACAGTTCGGGCAAAGTCACCCGCGTGCAGCTGTCGCCATCGACGGGGGACAGCGCGCTCGATGCAGAGATCCGCGACCAGGTGGTGGGCGGCATGCGCGTGCGCGAACCGCCGCCCAAGGACATGCCGATGCCGATCATTACCCGCTTCTCGGCCCGAAGCCCGAGCTGAGCGCGGTGAGACGAGTGACCGTGAGTGAGTTGAGAGCAGAAGAGGTGACGTCATGTGGCGTGAAATGAAGACGCGAGAGCTGGCAGCGACGGCTTTGATGCTGATCGCGTTCGCAGCCCCCGCCGCGGCGCAGGACGACGGGATGCCGCAGGGCAAGCGTCCGACCGTGTCGCGCGACGCGCCGCCATCGTCGAACGCGACGGTCAACCTGATCAATCTCTTGGTGAAGCAGGGGACGCTCACCGAGGAGCAGGCGGCTGCGCTGATCAAGCAGGCCGATGACGAGGCCTACGTCGCCCGCCAGGCCACACGCGATGCGACGGCGAAGGCGGAAGGTGCGGAGAAGAAGGCAACGACCGCCGCCGATGCGGTTTCGCCGCCCGGTACCAAACGCGTGACTTACGTTCCCGAAATCGTCAAGAAGCAGCTGCGCGAAGAGATCAGGGCCGAGGTCATGGACCGCGCCCACAAGGAGAACTGGGCTTCACCGGGCATGTATCCGGAGTGGGCGCAGCGGATCCGCTTCTACGGCGACATCCGCGCGCGCTATGAGGGGGACCATTTTCCGGCTGGAAACGCACCGCTCACCAATTTCAACGCCATCAACACGGGGTCTCCATTCCAGGAGGACAACTCTGCCATCCCTAACCCCTATTTTCCGCCGACTTATAATGTCTCGCAGGATCGCAATCGTTTCCGTTTCCGGGCCAGGCTCGGCGCCGATGTCGATCTGTTCGATGGCTTCACTGCGGGTCTGAGGATCGCGACGGGCGATAGCAGCTCACCGGTCTCGACCAATCAGACGTTCGGCGGCAATGGCGGTGATTTCTCGAAATACGCGGTCTGGCTCGATCGAGCATTCATCAAGTATCAGCCCGTGCAGGATGTCGTGGCTTCGATCGGTCGGTTCGACAACCCGTTCTGGTCGCCCACCGATCTGGTGTGGTACAACCATCTCGGCTTCGACGGCTTTGCCGTGCAGGCCACGCACGAGGTGGACGAGGGCTTCACACCGTTCTTCGTTGGCGGCGCCTTCCCCGTGTTCAACACCGATTTGAACGCCGGCCTGAACATCGCGGATCTGGAACGTAACAACGTCGTACCGGTCAAGCTACCAAGCCGCGACAAATGGCTGTTCGGTGCGCAGACCGGATTCGCCGCGAGGTTCGACGCCGAAACCAATCTGTCAATGGCGGTCGCCTACTACGATTTCACGAACGTCAGAGGACGCCTGTCGAGCGCGTGTCTTGTATATCTGGCGAGCGACACTTGCGATACCGATCTGCTTCGCCCGTCCTTTGCCCAGAAGGGCAACACCTATATGCGGTTGCGCAATATTCCGGACGTGCAATTCCCGGTGCAGACCCTAGCTTTCCAGTACTACGGCCTCGCCAGCGATTTCCGGCCTGTTGTCGCGAGCGCTCAGCTTGACTTCTCCCAATTCAATCCCATTCACGTCATTCTCGACGCGGAATACATCTGGAACACCGCGTTCGATCGGGCGGCTGTCGCTGCCGTTGCAGTGAACAATTTCGCTGGCGCACCGACTGGAGATGGTCCCTTCAACGGCGGCAACCAGGGCTGGCTTGCGCGCATGACGGTCGGCAACAAGGAGATCAAGCATCTCTGGGACTGGAACGCGCATGTCGGCTACAAATATCTTGAATCCGACGCGATGGTGGACGCGTTCGTCGACTCGGACTTTGGCCTCGGCGGCACCAACCTCAAGGGCTACTTCATCGGCGGCAATGTCGGGCTCGGCGAGAACATCTGGGCCTCGGTGCGCTGGATGAGCGCCAACAACATCGCCGGCCTGCCTTACGCCGTCGACATCGTCCAGCTCGATCTCAACGCGAGGTTCTGATCATGCGGCTGTTGCGTCTCTCATTCGTCACCGCATTGGCGCTGACGGTCGCCTCGACCGCCCATGCGGACCAGGAAAGCGATCGCTTGCGCGAGGCGCTGCGCAGCGCCACTGCGCAGGCCCGCACCGCCGAGGACCAGCGCGCCGCAGTGCAGGCCAAGCTGACCGCGGCCGAGCAGGAGCGCGATCGTCTGCGCAAGCAGAACGAGGCCTACCGTGCCCAGGTCAAGGAGGCCGAGCAGGCCTATCGGCAGGCGGTGAAGGATTTCAACGACCGCATCGCCGAACGCGACGATTCCCTGGAAAAGTGGAAGGGCGCCTATGGCGAGGCGGCGAACGTGGCGCGGACCAAGGATGCCGAGCGCGCCAAGCTCGAGAGCGAGGCGACGACATGGAAGGCGAGCGCCAAGGCCTGCGAGGCCAAGAACGTCCGCCTGGTGAAGATCGCCGACGATGCCGTCAAGCAATATGAGGCGATGGATCCGATGGAGAAGGTGCTCGACCACGATCCCGTGTTCGGATTGAAACGGGTCGAGCATCAGAACGCGGCCCAGGATTTTCGCGACAAGATCATCGAACAGAAGGCCAAGCCATGACCTGGAACGTTTTGAAACTCGCGATGCTCGCCGGCGCGCTGTGCGCCACGGTATCGTCGCCGGCGATGGCCCAGACACGCAATCCGCCCCAGCCCGCAGCCCCGCGCGCAGCAACGCCTGCGCCGGCCACGCCGTCACCGGTAGCGGCGCAGCCGGCTCCGGCAGGGCAGGACAATGCGGCCGTGAAGGGCGGCGAGGTCATCGCCCGGGTTGGCGACAGCGACGTCACGGCCGAGGAAGTGCGCGCCACCATGCAGCTTCTCGATGCACGCCAGCAGGCTGCGATGGCGCGCGATCCGGCGCTGCTCAGCCAGACCGTGCGCGCGATCCTTGCCAATCGCCTGGTGCTCAAGGAAGCGATGGCCAAGAAGTGGGATCAGCAGCCGGCTGTGGTGGCGCAGCTTGCGCGCGCACGCGACACCCTGATCGTCGAAACCTATCTGCAATCGGTGACGACGGTGGGCGACAATTATCCGAGCGATGCCGACATCAGAAGCGTGTACGAGGCGAACGCCAGCGCCTTCCTGGTTCCGCGGCGCTTCCGTCTGGCGCAGGTCGTGGTCAACCTCGCCAAGGATGCCGACAAGTCCACTGAGGACGCGGCGCGCAAGAAGCTCGACGACGTCGTCAGGAAGATCAAGCAGCCGGGCGCGGAGTTCGGCGCCATCGCGCGCAGCTCGTCCGACGATGCGTCGAGCGCGGGTCGGGAAGGGGAGATCGGCTGGGTGGCCGAGCCGGACCTGCGTACCGAAATCCGCGGTCAGGTCACCGGCCTGCCGAAATCGGGCATCACCGATCCGATCCGGCTCGAGGATGGCTGGCACGTCCTCAAGCTCCTCGACACCGAGGCGTCGCACACGCGGCCGCTCGCAGATGTGAGGGAGGGCCTGGTGCAGCGCATGAGGGCCGAGCGCGTCGAGGCCAACCGCCGTGCCTATGTGGCCGAATTGCTCAAGCAGACGCCGCCGGTCGTCAATGAGATCGCCTTGTCCAAATTGCTGGAGTCCAAATCCGATGCGAAGCCGGACGCTGTGCCGTCGCGCTAGAGTGCGGCGGATTCCGGATTTTGTGTCAGTTCAGTGACGGCGCGAATGCGCCGTCATGCGTCGGCGATACGTTAGTTAACGAACGATAAAAAATATCATAATTATGGTACAATCGGCGTGATATCGGGATCGCATACCGACCTCGGGGGCGAGCCGTGACCGATCTGACTAACGCGGGTGAATCGACGTCAGCGTTTGAGAGCCGCCCGCGAGCTCGCCTGGCCCTTCCGTTCAGCTTCATCGAGCCCCTGTTCGCAGCGGTCGATTGCGCCCTCATCGTCGCGGCAGGGGCTGTCGGCGGAATGATCTATCAGCGCGCGGTTGGCGGCAATGTCGGCGATGCCGGCTTCTATGCCGGGCTGGGCCTGGTGGCGAGCCTCGCCTATGTGCTGGTGGCGCACTTCCTCGGTCTCTATCGGCTGAACCTGCTCCTGGAAGACGAGCGCGACGGTGGGCGGGTGTGGGCCAGCTGGTGCCTCGCCGCGCTGGTTCTTGCGGTGCTGCTCTTCCTGTTCAAATCCGGTGGCGATGCCTCGCGCGGTGCGGTCGTATGTTTCTTCGCGATCGGCGGCGCCACCCTCCTGCTGACGCGCTGGCTGGGAAAGCGCTGCCTTCGATCGGCGCTCGTCGCTGGGACGATCCGCGGCCGCCGCGCGGTGGTGATCGGGACTCAGGCCGAGCTGGCGCAGTTCGCCAGGGGCGATCTCCTCACCAGGTTCGGCCTCGACGAGGCCGAGCGCATCGCCCTGCCGCGCAACGAGGTGCCAAGGCTGTCCTCGCCGAATGCCGTCCAGCACGATGAGGCGCTGATGAAGCGCATACGGGACGCCGCGGCGGAGGAGATCGTGCTGGCGCTGTCCTGGTCGAGCCCGCAGGACATCGAGGCCGTGCTCGACCAGTTACGCGTGATCCCGCTTCCCGTTCGCCTGCTGCCGGATCGCGCGGTGTCGACCGTGCTGCGCCGGCAGACCTCGATGCCCCAGCGGCTCTACATGGTCGAGGTGCAGCCGACGCCGCTGTCGACGCTCGATCGCCTGGCCAAGCGGCTGCTCGACATGATCGTGGCGGCGACGTCGCTGGCGTTGCTGTCGCCCGGGCTGGTCATCGTGGCGATCGCGATCAAGCTCGAGTCGAAAGGGCCAGTGATCTTCCGGCAGCGCCGCCACGGCTTCAACGGCAAGCCCTTCGTGATCTACAAATTGCGCAGCATGAGCGTGCAGGAAGATGGCGGCACGGTGGTGCAGGCGACCAGGCAGGATCCGCGCGTGACCCGCATCGGACGTCTGCTCCGCCAGACCAGCATCGACGAGCTGCCGCAATTGCTCAACGTGCTTCAGGGCGATATGTCGATCGTCGGGCCGCGCCCGCACGCGCTGGTGCACGACTACGAGTATGGCAGCATGATCGCGAACTACGCGTTCCGCCATCACGTGAAGCCGGGCATCACCGGCTGGGCGCAAGTCCACGGCTATCGCGGCGGTACGCCACAGCTCGAGCTCATGAAACGGCGGATTGCGCTCGATCTTTGGTATATTGATAACTGGAGCCTGATGCTCGATCTCTATATCATGTTCAGGACGGCATTCGAATTGATACGGTCGCGTAACGCATATTGACGTGAACCCGCGCGTCGCGCTGCGTCTCGAAACGATACAGAATAGTTAACATTGATTCATTGGTGAGCCCGGTTTGCGGTGTGTTCGACCGACACTGGGCTCAAGCCCTGTTGGTCTCACCGCGTGGTGTGTTTGCCCGTGCGGGTAATCATGGCTGCGGCTCGTCCGGCGGGCCTATTGAAAAGGTTCACGATTCGCGCTTACTAGACCCGGGCTGGCGCAATTCGGGCCTGAGGGGACCCATTATGGTTGGCAAGAGGCATGCCTCGGACGAGATTTCCGCCAA
Organism: Bradyrhizobium centrolobii; assembly: GCF_001641635.1. Classification (GTDB taxonomy): domain Bacteria; phylum Pseudomonadota; class Alphaproteobacteria; order Rhizobiales; family Xanthobacteraceae; genus Bradyrhizobium; species Bradyrhizobium centrolobii. The sequence goes on along the minus strand of NZ_LUUB01000094.1, from coordinate 18,494 downwards.
GCTGGCGCAGGCCAATGAACTCGCGGCCAAAGGCAAGACCCAACGTGAGATATCCAAGGCGCTTGGCGTCAGCATCATGACCTACCATCGCTGGAAGAAGATGCTCAAATCTTCCGAGCCGTCCCCCGACATGGGGCGCCGCGCCGCGGAAATTGTACCGCGTACCGTTACAACCGACGCGAGCTCCGAGGAGACCATCAAGCGGCTGGAGGTCGAGAATGCCCAGTTGCGGCGTCTCGTCACCGACATGCTCCTGGAAAAGCTGAAATATGAAGAAGAGCTGCGGGCGCGTCAGGCGCCGCGCATGCGGCGTCCGGACAACGGCTAGCGCAGGGCCGGGCGGTTACGGTATGCTGTAGCCGCCTCTCATATAATACCCATTCTGATAGACGCCGGGCTGCTCGAACCTCTCGAGCATCCGCAAGTTTGCCTTGTTCAGGACCACGCCGAGCAGGCGATCGTGCAACTCGGGCTCGGCCATCAGGTGACGCCGCGCCGTCTTGACGCTGGTATTTCCCCACCCCACGACGAAGACGAAGGAGTCGATCACCGGGACGATCGCGCGAACGTCGACGACCGGCGCGAGCGGCGGAAGGTCGACGATGATGTAATCATAGGTCTGGCGCAGCCGGTCCAGCAGATCGCGAAAACCCTGTGAAGCCAAAATCTCGTCGGAATGGACGGGGGCTTCGGTCAGCAGCAGCGGAAGCAGCGCAAGTCCGGTCGTGGACTCTCGGCCCGTGGCCTGTGCGAGATCGAGCTTGCCGCTCAGCACCTCGAGCCAGCCGGTCTGCGGCCGCGGGGTCAGGGAGCGGGCGAGGGTGGGGTTGCGAAGATCCGCGTCGATCAGGACCACGCGCCGGCCAGCGTCGGCCATCAAGGCGGCGAGATTTGACGCGACAGTGGATTTGCCTTCGCTCGGCAACGTGGAGGTGATGCCGATCACCTTGGTGTCGCGGACGCTGGCCTGCAGCCATGCCGCCACCTTGATCGCGCGAAACGCCTCGGTGAACACGGAAATTGGATCGTCGACGGCGCGCCGCTTCAGGGAATCGGTGAACGTGTAGTGTTGTGCGTCTGGGGTTGCGTGCTGCGCCACACTTTGCGGCGAGGGCAGGCCGGCCGGATCGGCCTGGTCGCCCGAAACCGCGGCGCTGGATCGCGCAAGCGCGGGGACGGGAGAGGCAGACGCTGACGCCAGCGGGATCACGGACAGGCAGCGGGCGCGGAGCTCCTGCTCGGCCTGCCGCGCCGTGCGGAAGACGCCGTCGATCGCTTCGCGCAGCGCCGCAATCCCGACACTTGCTATCAAGCCCAGCGAGAGCGCGATGGCGAGAACCAGCGACGTCACCGGCTTGCTTTTCTTCGTCGGCGCGACCGCGGGGCTGATGATACGCGCGTCGGTGATCGGGAAGGACTGCTGCTGGATCGCCTCCATGTAGCGCTGGAGGAAGTTGTCGAACAGCGTGTGATAGACTTTTGCCGAGCTCTCGAGCTCGGCAAGCCCGAGGCGGTCGCGATTGGTGAGCTGTCCTTCCGAGACCAGCGCGGCGAGCGAGCGCTCCAGATTCTCCTCGCGCGTCCTGGCGATCTCGTAGTCGCTCTTGTAGCTGCCGGCGATCCGGCCGAGCTCGGCGCCGATATTCCGGCGGACCTCCTCCATCTGGTCGCGCAAATTGGCCGCCGCGGCGTGATCGGAGCCGTATCGTCCCGAAATATTGGCCTCGCGCGCCGAGAGGTCGAGATATTGATTGCGCAAGCGCGTGATGACGTCGTTCTTCAGGGTGTCTGCGACCGCGCCTTCGCTGACGTCCAGCTTCCGAACCTGCTCGATCCGGTCGAGGCGCGCCTTGGCGTCGCTGGTCGCGCCGCGGGCCGCGGCGAGCTGACTGTTCAGCTCGACCAGTTGCTGCTCCCCGATCAGCCGGCTCGAGGTGCCCGCGCCGGCGGAGGCGCTGCCGCCGCCGACATCGACGATGTTGTTCTTTTCCTTGAATTCCAGCACCGCGCGGTCGGCCGCCGTCGCCTTCGACTTCAGCTCGTTGATGCGGTCCTGTAACCACGCGCCGGCGCGGGTGACGGTCTGGTATTTGGCGCCGAGCTGATCGTCGATATAGGCCTCGGCGATCGCGTTGGCTACCCTCGCAGCGGTCGCGGCGCTCCTCGACGTATAGGAGATGTTCAGAGCATAGGTCTTCTCGGCGCGCGTGATGGTGCGTCGGGCGAGAAATTCATCGAGCGCCCGCTGCTCGCGCTCGTCGGGCGTGTCGGAGCCAAGACGCGGGAACAGGCTCCAGCCGCCCGCGCCGGTGAACTCCGGATCATCGGCAAGATGAAGGTCCTTGACGACCGCGAGGCCCAGCTTGCGCGAGGCGAGAATCTCGACCTGCGACCCCACCTGGAGCGTATCGAGCGGCACGTCGCCCTGCGGCTGAAGCTGGTTCTGGAGGACGCGGAGCGTGCTGCTGTCGATCAGCAGGGTGGCGGTCGCGGTGTACTGCGAGGGCGTGACCAGAAGATAGAGCAGGCCGAGCGCAAGCGCGGCAGTGGGGACGATGACGAAGACCCGGTATTGCCGTCGAACAAGGCCGGTCAACTGATCGATCACGGTCGACATCGAGCTCGAAGCCTGTTCACGCCCGGCGCCGTAGTCGACCTGCATTCTGCGCGGCAGCATATCCATCGTCGATCAAATCCTCGGCGTGTGGCCCGGCCGACACATGTGACTTATTCCTTCCGCCGCGCGGACGGCGATGGCGTGAACTGGTCGGACCGGCTGCTTGGGAGGAAACGGCGCGACCGCGACACAAGGGCGCGCCCCACCGCGCCGTCAGACCGGATCCATCACGCTCATCGCGTTATCTCTAACGAAGAAATAATACACAATTGCAACAAGGATCCGCGTGAAGCGCTGGAGGGGCTTGAATTCGGCGCGTCTGCGGTGTGATGAAGTATCGTTTGTTAACATAAGGAGTGATATGTCCTGACCGACTTGAACCGGCGGCGTGCAAGAGCCCAATTCCGGGGCAGGTCCTCGCAACCGACATCAAGCAGATCCGATCATGCTTCGGTCGTTTGCCGGATTTGTCACGCCCGGGAGGCGTGAGATGCGCGGATCGTTACAGCCGTAATGTTCCCTTCCGCACTCTCGCTGACGAGAGTGGAACGCACACTTCTAGGAACCATCACTGCAAGCACGAGTTGGCCGGTCGGGCAGGCTGAGACGTCACACGAGGCAGACTGTGCAAGAAGACGTGCGCGTGCGCTCCACGGCGCAGATCGCAGGCCATCCCATTCATCCGATGCTGGTGCCGATTCCGATCGCGTGCTTCACCGGCGCGCTGCTGACCGACATCGCCTATAGCGTGAGCGCCGAGATGATGTGGGCAAATTTCTCCGCCTGGCTTCTGCTTGTCGGCGTCATCTTCGGCGTGCTGGCGGCCATCGCCGGCCTGATCGATTTCCTCGGCAACCGCCTGGTGCGGGCGCAGATGCCGGCCTGGCCGCATCTGATCGGCAATGCCGTGGTGCTGATCCTGGCCATCTTCAACGTGCTGATCCACACGCGCGACGCCTGGACCTCGGTATGGCCATTGGGGCTCATCCTGTCGATCGTCACCGTCCTGATCCTGCCCGTCACCGGCTGGCTCGGCTGGGCGATGGTCTATCGCCATGGCGTGGGAGTTGCGCGATGACGTCCACATTTGCCCGCTTGATGTTATGCGCCTCGCTCTTGTGTCTCGCCGGCTGCAATGATGGCAGCGGCGATCCCAAGGCGCAGATCGGAGCCAATCCGTCCCTGCCGGACATCCAGCAATATCTTCTCCCGCCGATACACATCGCTCGCATCGTCGGCTGGAAGAAGGACGAGACGCCGACGGTCGCGCAGGGCTTGCAGGCCAAGCCTTTCGCGACGGGTCTGCAGCATCCGCGCGTGCCCTACGTTCTTCCCAACGGCGACGTGTTGGTGGTCGAGTCCAAGGCGCCGAAGGCTGCCGCGATCAAGCGACCCAAGGAGATCGTGATGGACTGGGTCGAGTCGTGGGCGACGTCCGGCGGCGATACCGGTCCCAGCAACCGCATCACGCTGCTGCGCGACAGCAATGGTGACGGCGTGCCGGATACGCAGAGCGTGTTCCTCGATCATCTCAATTCGCCGTTCGGCGTCGCGCTCGTCGGCAATGATCTCTACGTCGCCAACACCGATGCGATCATCAAATACCCCTACACCGAGGGCGATACCAAGATCACCGCGCCCGGCACGGTGTTGACCCCGCTTCCGGGCGGTCCGATCGATCATCACTGGACCAAGAGCCTGGTCGCGAGTCCCGATGGTGCGATGCTCTATGTCGGCGTCGGCTCCAACAGCAACATCACCGAGAACGGCATGGAGGCCGAGCACAATCGCGCCGCGATCCTCCAGGTCGATCGCGCCAGCGGCCGCTGGCGTATCTTCGCAAGCGGCTTGCGCAATCCCAACGGCTTGAGCTTCGAGCCGCAGACCGGCGCGCTGTGGACGGTGGTGAACGAGCGCGACGAGCTCGGTCCGGATCTCGTTCCCGACTACATGACCTCGGTGAAGGACGGTGGCTTCTATGGCTGGCCCTACAGCTATTACGGCCAGCACGTCGATCCTCGCGTCAAGCCGGAGCGGCCCGACCTCGTCGCCAAGGCGATCGTGCCGGACTACGCGCTGAGCTCGCATGTCGCGCCGCTGGGCCTTGCCTTCTACACCGGCACCAGCCTGCCGGACGCGTATCGCGGCGGCGCGTTCGTCGGCGAGCACGGCAGTTGGAACCGCCAGGTGCTGAACGGCTACAAGGTCGTGTTCGTGCCGTTCAGCAACGGCAAGCCGAGCGGGCCGGCGCAGGACGTCGTCACCGGCTTCCTGAACAGCGACAATCAGGCGCGCGGACGCCCCGTCGGAGTCGCCATCGACAAGACCGGCGCGCTGCTGGTCGCCGACGACAGCGGCAACACGGTGTGGCGTGTGACCTCCGTCCATCCGCAGCTCACGCAACGTTAAGCTCGGCGCCGCGTTGTTGCATCAGACGATCTCTGGAAGCCAAGCCAGGAGCTGGACAATGGGTCTCGCTCAATACGCGGTCGTGCCGATCCAGGATGAATGGGGCGTGCTGCACGACGGCAACGTCAACAGCAAATATGCCACCAAGGAATCCGCCTTCGAATCCGCGGTGGCAGCCGCCTCGCTGGCCCTTCGCCAGGGACATGAGGTTCATGTCAGCGTGCCCGGCCGCGAGGCGGGCGAGAACGCGGTCAGTAGCTAATGCGGCAGCGCGGAAACGCCGTCTTCAAGCAAAGTTCGAAAAGGAGGCTGTGATGACCAAGCCTCGTGAGCAGAATGGCGTCGAGCCGTCCCGGTCCGAAGAGGACATCCAGCGGGACCAGCTCGGCCCGCGCGGCGTGCCCGGAGCGCCGGACCCGGCCAAGATGACCCCGCAGCGCGACAAGAAGACGCCCAAGCACATCGATCCCGGCCACACGTCCTGAGCGGGCCGAGCGGGAGTATGCACCGTAGCTCTCTCTATTCGACCGAGCGGCAAGGTTGCCGTATCGGCGGTCGCCCAGATTAGGTTGCCTTTGTGATATCCGTTTTCGCAAAGTCGTCGCCGACATAGAGCAACGCGCAGCCGTGCTCTTTGGCTACGTCGTAAGCTGAGCAATCAGCGAAGTTGAGGTTGGCAGGATGGAGGCCTTTGCCCCAACGTGAATAGATTTGCGCTATTCGTTCGGCGGAAGCTTGCGTCACCAATATCACGTTCAAGCCCAGATCGTTGATCAGGCTCTTCATCTCTTGGTCCACGCCGCGCCGGGCCGCAACGATCAGGCTCTCGGCGACCGTAGTGGCCGAGATCAGAATTTCGTCGGCAGTTTCCAGCGCCGCGATGCAGGCATCGGCTTGCGGCTCATCGAGTACAATCGCCATGAGCGCCGACGTGTCGACTGCGATCATTCGGGCAGGCCGTCGTCACCAAAGAGGAAGTCCTGGCTGCGCGCCGCACTTGGTCCGGGCGTCGCTTTCGCTGCGCCGCTCCTCCGCGCCGCTTCAAGCACGGACCGTCGGGTGGCTCGGTCCGGCGGAAGCTTGATCGGAACGAGCCGCACTGCGGCGTGTCCATGCCGCGTCAGGATCACCTCGTCGCCGGCTTCTGCGCGGCGGACGAGATCGGTCAATTGTCCTTTGGCGTCCGTGACGGAGACCCGCATCTTATTGCCTCTCCTATGAGTTCTTAAAATGGTCTAGATAATGGTCCATATCAACTGCGCCAGCGTTTTTGCCCTGCGAATGACGCCTCTATGCCATTCGGAACCGACATCCCTCGACTCCGCGATCTACAGCTAAGAGATGTCTATCGATGTGATCTGCACCCTTGGGGCGGGCGACTGGCGGAATGCGGTTCTGGAAATCTGACGGTAGGCTCATCGGCGTCCTGCTGGTGCTCGCAATCACCCAACTCATCGGATGGGGCACGATAGGCCTTCCGGCGATCGTCGGCCGCGACCTTGCGGCCGATCTCGGCATGACCCTGCCGGCAGTATTTGCCGGCACGTCGGTCCTTTATGTCACCATGGGGCTGTGTGCGCCGTGGCTCGCCAGGGCCTTTGCGCGGCACGGCGCACGCAAAGTGATGATGGTGGGCACGGTTGTTGCCGTGCCGGGTTACGTCATTCTGTCTTTTGCGCGGGAGCCGATGCTCTATTTCGCCGCCTGGGTCGTTCTCGGTACGGCCGGCAGCGCCACGCTCTCGACCGGCGCCTATATCATGCTCAACGAGGTCGCTGGACGACAGGCCAAGAGCGCGATCGGCGCGCTCATGCTGGTGACGGGGCTGTCCAGCAGCATCTTCTGGCCGACCACGTCATTCCTGAGTGGTCTCGTCGGCTGGCGTGGGACGTGCATGGTCTATGCGGCCATGCTGATCCTCGTTTCGCTTCCGCTCTATGCCTTCGCGGCTCCGCGCCGGAGCATCGCGAAGAATGATGGCGGCGCGCAAGCAAAGCGCGCGGATACACCTTCGATTCCTCGGAGCACATTCGGCCTCGTCGTCGCCGCGATCACCCTCAATGCCTTCGTCAATTTCGGCCTGAGCGCTGTCCTCATCGAGCTGTTGAGGGCAGAGGGGTTGGCGCCCGCGCAGGCGCTTGCCTTCGGCTCGATGCTCGGCGTGATCCAGGTCAGCGCCCGCGGGCTCGATTTCCTCGGCGGCGGGCGGTGGGATGGAATCACGACCGGGCTCGTCGCAGGCACGGCGCTCCCCGTGGCCATGCTGCTCCTGATGATGAGCGAGGGGGCGACCTGGGCGGTCGCGATCTTCATCCTGCTCTATGGTGCCGGCAGCGGCGCGATGGCGGTGGCGCGGGCGACCATCCCGCTCGTCTTCTACGACCAGGCCGAGTTCGCCAAGGCGATGTCGATGATCGCGCTGCCGCTCAATCTCGCCTCCGCCGTCTCTCCGCCCGTTCTCGTCGGCCTGCTCACCCAGTTCGGCAGCCGCGGCGCGCTTGGTCTGACGCTGGTATTTTCCTGTGCAACGGTGCTGATCCTGGTTCTGCTCGGGCGTCGTCGTCCGCAGATCGCCGCTGCGGCCGCGACCTGACCCCGACAGGATAATATTCGTGGCGCGGAAATTCGCCGCCGCGGGCTGCTTTTGCTGCCGGGGCGGGGGATGGCCGCATGCCGCCAGTGCAGTGCTCAGGGGACAAAAATGGTGTATCCGCAGGGGGCGTGGCTAGGGCTTCAGCCGCCGCGCCAAGATCAGTTCCCCGGAGGAAACCTACATGTCGGCCTTGCCGCTTTCAGGCATCAAGATCCTTGATCTCACACGCGTGCTCGCCGGGCCCTTGTCGGCCCAGATGCTGGGCGACCTCGGTGCGGAGGTGATCAAGATCGAGCGGCCAGGCACCGGCGACGACGCGCGCGCCTTCGGCCCGCCCTATCTGACAGATCCCGAGGGCAAGGCGAACAACAACAACTCGTTCTATCTCTGCGCCAACCGCAACAAGAAGTCGGTCACCGTCAACATCGCCAAGCCCGAAGGGCAGGAGATTATCCGGCAACTCGCCAAGGACGTCGACGTCTTCATGGAGAACTACAAGGTCGGCGATCTCAAGCGGTACGGCCTGGACTACGAGACGATCAAGGCGATCAACCCCGGCATCATCTACTGCTCGGTGACCGGTTTCGGCCAGACCGGCCCTTACGCCCCGCGCGCCGGCTATGATGCGATCCTGCAGGCGATGGGCGGCCTGATGAGCGTCACCGGTCATATCGATGGTGAGCCTGGCGAGGGCCCGATGAAGGTCGGACCGTCGATCGTCGACTACATGACCGGCATGAACACCTCGATCGGGATTCTGTCGGCGCTCTACCATCGCGACGCCAATGGCGGGCAAGGACAGCACATCGACGTCTGCCTGTTCGACACCGTGATTGCCTCGCTCAGCCACTGGCTCCAGATCTACCTCGTCAACGGCAAGACACCGCCGCGCCGCGGCACCTGGGGTAACGGTGGCATGCCGGCCGGCGTGTTCCGCTGCGCCGACGGCGAACTGATGCTGGTGGTCGGCAATGACGGCCAGTTCCAGCGTACCTGCGCCGTGCTGGGCGAGCCTGAGCTCGCCAACGACAAGCGCTTCATCAAGAACAACGACCGCGTCGTGCACGGCAAGGAGATCATGGCGATCTTCGCTGGCCTGTTCCTGAAGAAGCCGGTGGCCTACTGGCTGGAAAAGCTTGAGGAGGCCGGCGTGCCGTCAGGTCCGATCAACAATTTCGAGCAGGTGTTTAGCGATCCGCACGTTCAGTCGCGCGGCATGCGGGTGAAGGTCAACCATCCCTTCGAGCCCGATCTCTCGCTGATCCGCAACGCGCTGACCCTCTCGGAGACCCCGATCAAGAACTACCGCGCCCCGCCGCTGCTCGGCGAGCACACCCAGGAGGTGCTCGGTGGCAAACTCGGTTATGATGCCGGCAAGATCGAAGCGCTGAAGCAGCAGGGCGTGATTTAGCCGCTTTCTTCGCCTCTCCCCGCTTGCGGGGAGAGGCCGAATTCGAGCGGAGCTCGAATTCGGGTGAGGGGGACTCTCCGCGAGTCCAACTCGCACCGTCCCCGCGGAGAGTCCCCCTCACCCCAACCCTCTCCCCGCAAGCGGGGCGAGGGGGCGCAGCTGCTCTGCGGCGACGGATTTAGCTAACGTGAATGAGTTTGCGAAGGCGGAGTAATTTGCATGACCACCGGCAAGACCATCATCACCTGCGCGATCACCGGCAATCTCACAAAACCCGAGCAGTCGCCATATCTGCCGATCACGCCCGAGCAGATCGCGACATCCGCGCTGGAAGCGGCCGAAGCCGGCGCCGCGATCGCTCATATCCATGTGCGCGACCCCGCGACGGGGCGGCCCTCGATGTCGATCGACCTTTACCGCGAGGTGATGGAGAAGATCCGCGCCCGCAACAAGAGTCTCGTCATCAACCTCACGACCGGCCCTGGCGGACGCTTCGTGCCGTCGATCGAGGATCCGCGCATCGCCGGCCCCGGCACCACGCTGCTCCAGCCCGAGAAGCGCGTCGAGCATATTGAGCTCCTCAAGCCCGACATCTGCACGCTCGACCTCAACACCATGAACTCCGGCGGCGAGGTCGTGATCAACACCCCGCGCAACGTCCGCATCATGGCCGAGCGCATGAAGGCGGCCGGCGTGCTGCCGGAGATCGAGCTGTTCGATTCCGGCGACTGTCATCTCGCTCGCGACCTGTTTGCCGACGGTACGCTGAAGGGGCCGGGCCTGTTCTCGCTCGTGTTAGGGGTGAAGTACGGCTTCTCCGCCACGCCTGAGACGATGTTCTATGCACGCAGCCTCCTGCCGCCGGGCGCGATCTGGTCCGGCTTCGGCATCGGCCGCGCTGAATTTCCGATGGTCGCGCAGGCGTACCTGCTCGGCGGCCACGTTCGCGTCGGCATGGAGGACAACCTCTATATGTCCAAGGGCGTGCTGGCGAAGACCAATGCCGAGCTGGTCGCGCATGCCGCGGGCATCCTGAAGAGCCTTGGTGCGTCCGTCGCGACCGCGGACGAGGCGCGGGCGATGCTCAGGCTTGGCTGAAACGCCTTACTCCGGCTGCTCGCGCCAGATGCACTTCGCCGCCTCGCGGACATCCGAGGGGCGGCTGCCGAACTGGCGACGGAAGGCGCGGTTGAAATAGGAGACGTCGCCGGTTGGCCTGAGCTACGCCTCGCGCAATGTGTCCTCGTTGCCGACCTTCCTCGGCAACGGCATGACGTGGATGCCGTTCGCAAGCCTCGCCTGGGTGCATGAGTTCTCGCCGAGCCGCGACGTCACGGCGACGCTGGTGTCAATGCCGGTTCCGGCCTTCATCGCCGAAGGCGCGCGGGCGGCTAGCGACGCCGGCCGCGTCGAACTCGGCTCGCGCCTCGCGCTGAACCGCTGGTCGGAACTTTCGGCGCGCTTCTCCGGCGAATTCTCGAACGCGGGCCAGAGCTATGCGGGAACCGGATCGTTGCGGATAAGCTGGTAGCGGGATCGTGACCGCGGTCGATGCGCGCGTCGCTTGGGCTTGCCTGGGGCTTGCGATAAGTCTCAGGTGAACCCGGTCCGTAGTCGACCCGGCTTCCACTTCTCGCCCGACTCTGATGCGATCTTCCCGTCATGCGCATCAGGGTGCGGGAGGGAACAAATGTCCTACACGATCGGGTTCCAGGCCAAGAACCAGAAGGCGGTCATGGCGACCGAGGCGGCCACGGCCAACCAGGCGGTTGCCGTCGTTGCGGCGCTGCAGAAGAGTGCCAGCGCCATCGAGTTCATCCGCTCGCCGCAGGAAGGCGACATGGGCATCGAGATGCTGCTGCTGCTCGCCAAGGAAGAGGCCGAGGAGATGCCGCAGCGGGTGTAGTCCCGCCCGCGATCACACTTCGAGCTTAGGCGAAACATGGCGGCCGCAAGATGATGTAGGCAGCCGCCATCACGCTTGAATCGAAGGTGGCCGCCCATGACACGCGAAGCGCTCCGCGTCGAACCGATCTCGACCTATCTCGACCGCTGGAAGGCGCCGGCTTCGCCGGTGACGCGCGCCGGCAACATGATCTTCGTCTCCGGCCTGCCGCCCTTCGATCCCGACACGGGCGAGATCGCGGCGGCACCGATCGAGCGGCAGAGCGAGCTCATCATGGAGCAGATGAAGCTGTGCCTTCAGACGGCGGGCGCGAGCCTCGACGACGTCATGAAGTGCAACGTCTACTGCACCTCGGTCAAACACTTCGCCGTCTTCAATGCCGTCTATGCGCGCTACTTCCCGGAGCAGCCGCCGGCGCGGATCTTCGTCTGCATCCCCGAATGGACCGGTCCCTTCGACATCGAGATCGACTGCATCGCGATGGTGTGAGGTTCAACGCGTGTCGCGTGCGAGCGCGCGCGCCGGGGGCCTGGTCTCCGCCTTGCCGGCGGTCAGCGCCATCGTCGCGACGCTGACCACGCGCGCGATCACGTCCTCAACGTCGTCGAGGTCGCACTTGCCTTCGGACAATTTGGTCAGCCGCTCGCTCTCGCGGATGGTGTGGTGCGCCATCGCGAGCGCAAAATTCAGGCCCCAATAGATCTCGACGTCGCTGCGGTCGGGCAGGGACCTGCGCATCGCCGAGACGAATTTCCGCAAATGGTCGATCTCGCGGTTCTTGATGCGGCGGATCGGCGGCACGGATTCGATCGAGGCACGGATCATGAAGCGCGCCGCGGTCGAGCGCTGGTTCTCAGGGCCGAGGCAGCCGCGCAGCGTCGGGCCGACGAGTGCATGCAGGATCACCTCGATCGGCGCGCGGCCGCCGCCTTGTTCTTCCGCTGCCTTCAATTCGCGCAAGCGCTCGCGGTTGGTCGCGATCGAGCGCGTCACGAACAGCTCCGCGATCAATTCGTCCTTCGAGCCGAAATGATAGTTCACCGCAGCTAAGTTGACATTGGCATCCGCGACGATGTCGCGCAGCGTGACGTCGCCGAAGCCGCGATCGGCATAGAGCCGTTCGGCGGCGGCGAGAATGGCGGACCGGGTGTGATCGCTGGCCATGGCTCTTTTTCCGTCATTCCGGGGCGCGCGTAGCGCGAACCCGGAATCTCGCGCCGCAATCTCGAGATTCCGGGTTCGACGCTGGCGCGTCGCCCCGGAATGACGAGGGCGGGGCCTCAAGGGTTGCAATTCAAACAGTTGTATGAAACTATCGTTTGAAGGCCGGGAAAAGTCAATCCGCTTGATGGAATTATGCTGCCGCCCGCGGCGATGGTTCCACCAGCATCCGCAAAGCCGCCGAATGGCGCTTGCTGGTCGCGCACGGCGGGAGGACAGTCCGGCGCAAAACCGCTTTGCAAAGAAGACGAGGAGCGTCCCATGGATTTCGATCTGTCGCCCAAGCAGAAGGAATGGCTCGATCGCGTGCAGTCCTTCATGACCAAGCACGTGCGCCCGGCGGTGCCGATCTACGACCAGCAGGACAAGAGCGGTGACCGCTGGAAGGTCATTCCGATCCTGGAAGACCTCAAGAAGAAGGCGAAGGCCGAAGGCCTCTGGAACATGTTCATGCCGCCGTCCGAGCATGAGGACGATGAATTCCGCGGCGCGGGATTGACCAATCTCGAATACGCGCTGCTGTCGGAGCAGATGGGCCACATCTCCTGGGCCTCGGAAGTCTTCAACTGTTCCGCGCCCGACACCGGCAACATGGAAGTGTTCATCCGCTACGGCTCCAAGGAGCAGAAGCGCAAATGGCTGCGCCCGCTGATGGATGGCGAGATCCGCTCCGCCTTCCTGATGACGGAACCGGCGGTCGCATCGTCCGATGCGACCAACATCGAGACCCGCATTGAGCGCGACGGCGATCACTACGTCATCAACGGCCGCAAATGGTGGTCGTCCGGCGTTGGCGATCCCCGCTGCAAGATCGCGATCCTGATGGGCAAGACCGATCCCAAGGCGGCCAAGCATCAGCAGCAGTCGCAGATCCTGGTTCCGCTCGACACGCCTGGCATCAAGGTCGAGAAGATGCTGCCGGTGTTCGGCTTCGACGATGCGCCGCACGGGCACGCCCAGGTGCTGCTTGAGAACGTGCGGGTGCCGAAGGAGAACATCTTGTTAGGGGAGGGCCGCGGCTTCGAGATCGCACAGGGCCGTCTCGGCCCGGGCCGTATCCATCACTGCATGCGCACCATCGGCAAGGCCGAGGAGGCGCTGGAGAAGATGGTGAAGCGGCTCGCCTCGCGCACCGCGTTCGGCAAGAAGATCGTCGAGCATTCGGTGTGGGAGCAGCGCATCGGCGAAGCCCGCACCAACATCGAGATGACGCGTCTGCTGTGCCTCAAGGCCGCCGACATGATGGACAAGGTCGGCAACAAGACCGCGCAGGCCGAGATCGCCATGATCAAGGTCGCAGCCCCCAACATGGCGCTGAAGATCATCGACGAGGCGATCCAGGCCTTTGGCGGCGCCGGCGTCTCGGACGAAGCGGGCCTTGCCAAGGACTACGCCCACATCCGCACGCTGCGGCTCGCCGACGGCCCGGACGAGGTGCACAATCGCGCCATTGCCAGACTTGAGATCCGGAAGTATGCAAACTCTCCCAATCATTAAGCGGGAGAGCACGGTGGTGCTCCCGACTTGAAGAAACGACAGGGCACGATCCGCATTCGGAATGACCGCTTGACGCAAGTGCGTCAGCGGTTACCGATTAGGATCATGCACCGACTGAAGAGGGAGCGTCATCGTGGCTGACGGCGTCAGGAAAGACGAGGAGTTCTCGGGCACCAAGCCGGTCGAGGAGCGGCATCGTTTCGACGAGCTGCGGCTCGACGCCTGGCTGCGCGAGAACGTCGAAGGCTATGAGGGCCCGCTGGTCGTCCTGCAGTTCAGGGGCGGTCAGTCCAACCCGACCTACCGCCTGGACACGCCGAACCGTTCCTACGTGATGCGCCGCAAGCCGTTTGGCAAATTGCTGCCGTCGGCGCACGCGGTCGACCGCGAATACCGGGTGATCGCAGCCCTCGGCAAGCAGGGCTTTCCGGTCGCGCGGGCCTATGCGCTGTGCCAGGACGACAGCATCATTGGAGCTGCCTTCTACATCATGTCGATGGAGGAGGGCCGCGTGTTCTGGGATCCGACGCTGCCGAGCCAGGATCCGGATGCGCGGCGGAAAATCTTCACCAGCAAGATCGAGACGCTTGCGAAGCTCCACATGTTCGATCCCAACGCGATTGGCCTCGCCGACTTCGGCAAGCCCGGCAATTATTTCGCGCGGCAGATCGACCGCTGGACCAAGCAGTACCGGGCGTCCGAAACGCAGCACATTCCGGAGTTCGAGAAGGTCGCCGAGTGGCTGCCGAAGACAGTGCCGGAGCAGGCGCGCGTCTCGATCGTCCACGGCGATTATCGCCTCGACAACATGATTTTCCACGCGACGGAACCGCGCGTGCAGGCCGTGCTGGATTGGGAGCTGTCGACGCTCGGCGATCCCATGGCCGACTTCACCTATCTGTTGATGCAGTGGATCATGCCGGGATTGCAGGGCGTCGATCTCAAGGCGCTCAACATCCCGAGCCTGGAAGAGGCGGCGCAGATCTATTGCAACGTCACCAGGATGAGCGTGCCGGACCTCAACTGGTACTTCTCCTACAATCTCTTCCGCCTCGCAGGCATCACGCAGGGTATCGCGGGCCGCATCCGCGACGGCACCGCCGCAAACGCCAAGGCGCTCGAATCCGCCAAGCGCACCGTGCCGCTGTCGAAGGCATCATGGGAATACGCGCAGAAGGCGGGCGCGGTTTAGGGAACGAAGGCGCGGCCGATGGCCGCGCTTTTTTCTTGCGCTCCTCTCGTGTCCCGGACGCGGTGCAGCACGAAGTGATGCACCGCAGAGCCGGGACCCAGTTATGTCGCTAGAGAATTCAACTCGTGCGTAAGATCGCGCCAGTTCGGATTGAGTTGCTCGATTAGTTTGAGCTTCCACGCACGTCGCCAACGCTTAAGCGAATGCTCGCGCGCGCGCGCCTCAAGCACCGAATCGAAGGATTCGAAATAGACCAGCAAGGTTACACCGTACTGACGCGTGAAGCCGGGTATGAGTTTGGCTTTGTGCTCCGTCATTCTGCGAGCGAGGTCGTTAGTGACCCCGACATAAAGAGTGCCGTTTCGCTTGCTCGCGAGGATGTACACGAAGAAGGGCATGTTCCATGCAACTGGCGTTGACGAGCGTCACGACCTAGGATTGCATATTTGAGCGGTGGCGCCAATCCTTCTGGGTCCCGGCTCTGCGGCGCGTCACTTCGTGCCGCACCGCGTCCGGGACACGATATCTTCGTTTCACGGACTCGGCCCGAAAAAGTGGTAGGCGCGCTTCGCGTTGCTCGACCTACAAACTAATCGGGCCAACGTAGAAGAAATGCCTCGCGCGCCAAGAGATTTTGGCAGTGGGTGGTCCCAACCTCGCGCGCCCAATTCTGCGCTTCGTTAAGCGTGCGCTGTAGATCGGCCAACGCTTGCGCCTGCCAGTGAATTCGATCGTTACCAAGCGGAAGAGTTTCAGTCTCCGAAGCGATGCCAACGAAGGGAAGAATGTCAGGATCGTCCTCAAGCTTCGCCTTGAAACGGCACTTCGCGATCATTCTCGCACCTTCTATTGGGGATGTCCTCCCCGATACCAGATCTCGGGCCGTTTCGAGAAGCAATCGGCGTGCACCGACTACTTCGGATTGATCCCAGCTCATTGCTGCGCTTCAATCCTTCGTACAATGCGCGATCAGCTTCTCGACGAAGCCCGCGCACTTCATGAGCTCCGCCATCTCGACGAACTCGTCCGGTGTGTGCGCCTGCGCGATCGATCCCGGCCCGATAACCACTGACGGCACGCCGGCCATGCTGACGAACAGGCCGGCCTCGGTGCCGAAGGCGACCTTGGCGTGGTCGTTGCGCCCGGCGAGGCTTTTGGCCAGCGTGACGATGGCGGCGTCAGCGGCAGTGTCGAGCGCGGGATAGTCGAGGATCTCCTCGAAATCGATGCCGCATTCCGGATGCTTCGTCTTCATCGCCGGCTCGAGCTCGGCCCTGGCCCAGGCAATGATCGCGTCCGTCACCTGTTTTGACTCGGTGATGCCGATACCGCGGCATTCGAACTCCACGGTGCAGTGATCGGGCACGATGTTGAGGGCAGCACCGCCGTGCACGATGCTGGTGAGCAGCGTGGTGTGCGGGACGTCGTAGAGATCGTCACGCGCACCATTGCTGGCGAGCTTCACGGCGCGGCGGCGGATCTCGGTGATCAGCTCGGCCGCATATTCGATCGCGTTGACGCCATCAGGCGCGATCGAGGAGTGGCGGGCAAGCCCGCGGAAGCTCGCGCGCACACCATGCTTGCCCTTGTGGCCGATGATGACCTGCATCTGCGTCGGCTCGCCGACGAAGCAGCCGAGCGGCTTGATCCTCTTCTTCGCGACCTCGCCGAGCATCGGCCGCACGCCGACGCAGCCGATTTCCTCGTCATAGGAGATCGCAAGATGGATCGGCGTCTTCAGCTTCGCCTCCAGCATCTCCGGCACCATGGCGAGGCAGACGGCGACAAATCCCTTCATGTCGGTGGTGCCGCGGCCGTAGAGCCTGCCGTCGCGCTCGACCAGCTTGAATGGATCGTGGCTCCAGTTCTGCCCAACGACAGGCACCACGTCGGTATGTCCCGACAGCACCAGGCCGGGGCGATCCTCCGGTCCGATCGTGACCCACAGCGAAGCCTTCTGCCCGGTCTCATCGACGATGCGCTCAAACCTGACGCCGAGTGAGGCGAGGTAGCTCTCGATATGGGCGATCAAGGGCAGGTTGGAACGATCGCTGACGGTGTCGAAGGCGACGAGGTCGGCGAGGAGTTTGCGGATACGATCGGGTCTTGAACTTGGCATTTTCCAGGTCTGGTCAGGGGATTGCGGAGGCTGAGGCGGCTTGCACACACCATACCAACCCCGCGGTCCGATGAGCAAATCAAGACGGTGGGTCGGATGCAGCTCGTCGCCCGGATGAAGCGGAGCGAAATCCGGGACTTCGGCCTCCCTTTCGCCAAAGCCTCCGGATTGCGCTTCGCTCCATCCGGGAAGACCTTGCGCTACAAGACCTTGCGCTGCCCGACGGGCAAAGCACACGAGCGCTGGGTCAACTCGCCGGTGCAAAGATATTTCACTTTACCGAAATTCGGAATTATCGTATGTTTCGCCTCACTCCGGCCCAAGGAAGAGTGGGCGTATCGCGATCGTCACGACACGCGGGCCGGACGGCGGTGGACGCTGGCAGCATCGGCGCGAAGGCCTTCGCAGGGCGGGCAACCGTGAGCGGAGGCGTCGCGCACACGACCGGTGCGATCAGCGTACGGCAAAAACGTGTGGTCCTGGCGCCCGGAGCCTGTGCGCCAAGTCTTGCGGTGATGTGACGATCCAACCGGACACGCGCATCAGCCATCCGCAAGGTGACGGGGGCAATAGTGCATCGCTCCCCGGGGAGAGCGCGACATAAGCCGTTCCAACCATCGCGCAGGGAAGGCCGGGATGTCTCCGGTTGCCCTGTGGTTTCTCCGCCTGTGCTTAAGCACACGCACATTTTGGTGCACAGGCGGCCATCGGAGCCAGCCGGCTCCCGGTCTTCCCTGCGCCCTCTTTCATTGAGGGTGAGGCGACGAAGCAAAGCTCGGGCGAAACGCGCCGCGAGAATGCGAGGGTGTGCCCGTTCAAGGAAACGTCTCGTGCCCCGGACGCAGCGCAGCACGAAGTGATGCGCTGCAGAGCCGGGGCCCACGCGGCAGTGGTCTGCGCGGTATTCTGGGTCCCGGCTCTGCGCCGCAACGCCGACGCGTTGCAGCGCGTCCGGGACACAAGAGTGATGGATGTAGTTACCCCGTACTCCGTCATTGCGAGCGCAGCGAAGCAATCCAGAGTCTTTCCGCGGCGACAGTCTGGATTGCTTCGCTACGCTCGCAAATGACGGTGTCTGTCGAGGCAGAATGCACATCATCTCCCCAACGTCGTCCCGGCGAAGGCCGGGACCCATAACCCCAGGGAGTAGTTTGGCGAAGATTAGTTGTTCGGTACTCATGCCAACCGCGCTCGATAGATTCCGCGGTTGATGGTGTGGACGGCCCCCTACGGCATCAGTGTGCCAGAATGAGGTTGTCAGAAACTCATTCGCAGGAGCCGTCCGTGAGCCAGATTATCCGCATTGGGATGGATACGTCGAAGTATATTTTTCAATTGCATGGGGTTGATGCATCGGAATCGGTCGTGCTTCGCAAGCGGCTGAGCCGCAAGGCGATGCTGGCGTTTTTTGCCAAGCTGCCGCCGACGGTGGTGGCGATCGAGGCCTGCGGGGCTGCTCACCACCTGGCGCGAGAGCTTGGCAAGCTGGGGCACACGGCCAAGCTGATCGCGCCGCAATTGGTGAAGCC
>NZ_LUUB01000093.1 GCF_001641635.1 Bradyrhizobium centrolobii | reverse complement strand
GTAACCGGTATGAGCTCCCACGTCCGCGGTGATCAGCGTGTGCGTGGGTAGCGGATAGGCATCCAATACTGGCGCAAGGCCTCGACGGCCGCCGGGATCTCGGCGTAGGCGTTACGGCCGCCTTGCGGTGATCCGAGCGGCGGACGGCTCTGATCATCGCGACCATGCAGCAGGATGGGCAGCAGCAGGCCGTGATTGACGTTGCCGGCGTCCAGCAACGGCGCCCACGCCGACGGTCTGAGCTGCATCGCGGCATAGAAGCCCTGACACCACGGACGCGGATCGATATCGCCATTGACTTCGCGCCGGTGCATCGGCTCGAACCGATCGGGCGCGGTCGAGAGGGTGTTGCTGATCTCGTTATGGCGCAGCGCGACAGCGGAGATCGCAGCGAACTCCGGGGTGCCGCCGTGGTTGAAAGCATCGGCGTCGATGGCGAGCAGCGGGCAGATCCAGCCGAGCGGGCTCATCGACACCGGTCCGGCTACGATCGCGGCGGCATAGCCGTCGAGCATGGGAATGCTGGTGGCGGCAGGATGCCGATCGACGCGAGCCTGGAGCCATCGCTCGAGCTCCGCAAGCGGCATCGCGGCTGACGCCATCGACGATGCTGCTTTATGGCGACGCGCGTTCATGCAGCAGCCTGTGCGGTGCGATGGCGCGCCGCCTTCCAGTTCCAGGCGAGCAGCTCGCGCAGCTGATGGCTTCTGGTTCGCCCGGACACGATGCGCTCCAGCACATCGGTCAGGTAGGCCTGCGGGTCGAGTTCATGGAGTTTTGCCGTGTTCACGAGCGAAGCCAGGATCGCCCAGCTCTCGGCGCCGCCCTCGCTGCCGCTGAACAATGAGTTGCGTCTTCCCATCGCAATCGGGCGCATGGAACGCTCGACTGTGTTGCTGTGTGTGCCTTGCCAAGGCGCACTGTTCTCCCTGGTGGAAGTCCAGGCCGGCAAACTCTCGCTCCAGCCGGAAGTACTCGGAGCGGGTCAGGAGGCGACGAATGACCTGAAGCACTCTGAGAAAAGGCCCCTTCTGGGGGTCATCGGTCCGCGCGGGCCGCAACTTGCGAGTGAACACCGAGCAGGCTCCGAAAGCGTCATCGTGGGAGCCGACCCGCCATAGCAACGGGGAAGGCCGACGTCCGGGGGGAAGCGAGCGAGAAAAGCACCCCAGGATCCCACCGGGGTAGTGGTGGCAGCACGCGCGGGACATGGACAGTGGGCAACAAGGGAAGTCTGTCGCCGAGGAAGGATGACGAATCCGGACAACGACGAACCCGTGAGGGCCAGCGTCGGCAGCGGCAGATGGCGGATGGGTCCGTACTACCTATGACACCGGGTAACGCCGGAAGAGGGAAGGGACCCTGACTTGCCTCAAGCGAGAGAACGAAGCAAAGAGCACGGCGATTGACGATGAGTCTAACAACACCGGATATGCGCGTTCAGAAGCTGCAGAGCTCGCTACAGACGAAAGCTAAGACCGAACCGACATACCGCTTTTACTCTCTGTGGGACAAAATCTGCCGACCGGATGTCATGGAAGAAGCTTACCAAAGGTGCCGTGAAAACGACGGTGCCCCCGGGGTGGACGGCATAACATTCGAACAGATCGAAACCGAGGGACAGCAGCAGTGGTTGGAAAGTGTCAGACAGGAGCTGAAGGAGGGCACTTACCGTCCCAAGCCCCTTCTGAGAGTATGGATACCAAAGAGCAATGGCGGACGCCGACCACTCGGAATCCCGTGTATTCGTGACAGAATCGTCATGATGGCCACGGTCTTAGTGATCGGTCCCATCTTCGACGCGGACCTGCTGGACAACCAGTACGGATTTCGCCCGAAGCTTGACGCCAAGATGGCCGTGCGCCGCGTGTTTTGGCATATCAAGGACCGGGGACGCCGCGAGGTAGTCGATGCAGATTTACGCGACTATTTCACGTCGATTCCACACAGTCCGCTGATGCGATGCCTGACACGACGGATCGCCGATGGACGACTCCTCTCGACCATCAAAGGCTGGTTGACAGTCCCGGTAGTTGAACGGAGCGGAAGACGGACGATACAGACGGCAGATGCGCGAAAGTTTAAGAAAGGGACCCCGCAAGGCTCTCCTCTGAGTCCATTGCTGGCGAACATTTACTTCCGACGCTTTCTGCTGGCCTGGCGCGACCACGGACACCAAGAACAACTCGACGCCTACGTCGTCAACTATGCCGACGATCTCGTGATCTGCTGCCGCCCCGGCCAAGCCGAGGCGGCGATGAAGCGAATGACGGTACTGATGAGCAGGCTCGGGCTGGAGGTGAACGAGACCAAGACCCGCATCGCTCTATTGCCGTCGGAACGATTTACGTTCCTAGGCTACACGATCGGGCGGTTCTACGGAAAGGATGGACAAGCCTTCATCGGCACGCGTCCGTCCAAGAAAGCGGTCATGAGATTGCTCCGACGAATCCACGAACGCACGACGCCACAGTGGTACCCGGACACACCGGAGAACACCGTCGCCGTCATCAGTCGCCTTCTTCGTGGCTGGTGCGGTTACTTCGACCAAGGCCCTGTCATGAAGACCTATGACTTCATCAGGCAATACGTCGATCGGCGTCTGCGGCACTGGTTGATACAACGAACAGGAAAACGTGGCAGGGGCTTCAAAGAGTATCCGCAGGATTACCTGCACGATACCCTCAAACTCTTCCGCATCCCGACTCGTCGTAACGACCGATCGAGCGCGAAGGCCTGATGAGACAAGTGAAAGCCGGGTGCGGCAAATCCGCATGCCCGGTTTGACGAGCGGCGACTGGAAACGGAACTATGGTGCGAACTGCGACACCGGCAACTGGCGAAAGCAGCCGGAAACAGTAAAGCCTCGCTACCTACGGTCACCGCGCCAGTCGTCGACTCTACCCACCTCGACACGGCCGTCGCGGAGAAACAGCGTCAACCCGTCCCAGTGATTGAGCGCGTAGTTGATGGCCTCCGTCAGCTTCGACTGGGAGAAGAGCTGGCTGGCCATGGCGGTCAGCCGCGCCCTGAGCGCCTCCATCAACGGAGCGGACCTGGTGCGGCGGGCGGCCAGCCGCTGCTCGGCGCTGCTGCCGCGGATCTCCGCTTCGATGGCATAGACCGCCTGCAAGCGTTCGATCACCTCGCGCGCGAACGGCGACTGCGTCGTCTTATAGACCTCCACGAATTTGCGTCGGGCGTGGGCGAGACAAAAGGCGAGCTGGATTGCGCCGCCATGATCGCGGGCGAGCGCTTTGTAGGCGGCATAACCGTCGACCTGCAGAATGCCGGAAAAGCCCATCAATTGTCTGGCGATCTCTTCCGTGCCGCGGCCGTTGGCGAACACGTAGGCAACCGCCGGCGGCGAGGGCCCGCCCCATGGCCGGTCATCCATGGCATGCGCCCAGAACTGGCAGATGCGGGTGCGATGTCGCCCGGGATCGAGCACCGGCATCGGCGTCTCGTCGCAGAACACGCGCGGTGCAGCCTGGATCATCTGCAGCTGCAGCTCATAGAGGCTCTTGAGCCACCAGGCGGCACGCTTGATCCAGCCGGCGAGTGTCGCACGGTCAAGCTGGATGCCTTGGCCGGCCAGGATCTGCACCTGCCGGTACAGCGGCAGATACCAGGCGAACTTCGAGACCACCACATGGCTCACCAGTGCCGTCGAGGCCATGCCGCTCTCAATCAGGCGCGGCAGTACCTTCGCCTGGACTACGCCATCGGTACAGCTGCGGCAGGCGTACTTGGGACGGACCGTCCGCAGCACCTGCAGCATCGCCGGGATCACGTCCAGCACCTCGCTGACGTCCTCGCCAATCTTGTGAAGCTGGCCCTGGCAGCACGGGCAAGCGGTCGCCTCCGGCTCCAGCACCTGCTCACAACGCGGCAGGTGCTTGGGCAGCGCACCGATGTTGCGGCGCGCTCTCTTGCGTGGCCTGTCCGGCGACTTCGCCGCAGGCGCATCGTCGTTGGCCGGCGCAGGCCGTGTGGCGTCGGTTTGAAGATCATCCAGCTCGAGCGCCAGTTGCTCGTCCACGAGCACCGCAAGCTTCTCCGAACGCTTCCCGAAAATCATCTCCCTGAGTGTCTGCATCGCCACGCGCAGCTTCTCGTTCTCGGCGTCAAGCGCGAGTACCATCTCGGTCAGAACCGCCGGATCGGTCGGGAGAGCGTCGGGGCGAATCGCCATGATCAGACGATACAGGCGCGCGCCGCTTGCTCCAGCAAAATCCTCACTCCTCAGCCGGCAATGGCCGGCTGCTTCACAGGCTTGGGTGAGACACGCGTCCACTCAAGCCCATCGAGCAGCATCGCAAGCTGCGTCGCACTCAGGTGCACCACACCGTTGCGGATCGGCGGCCAGGTGAAACGCCCTTGGTGCAGCCACTTCGTTACCAGCACCATGCCGCTGCCGTCCCACGCCAGAAGCTTCACTCTGTCCATGCGCTTGCTGCGGAACACGAAGACGTCGCCGCAATACGGGTTCGCGCGCAGTGCTTCGCTCACCAGCGCCGACAGCGTGTGCACCGACTTGCGAAAGTCGACCGGCTGGGCCGCCAGCACCACCTTGAGGTCTGACCGTAGCGCAATCACCGGATGCCCCGAAGCGCCGACAGCACCGTCGACAACGTCGCTAGTTCCACACCCGGCGCGATCCGGATGCGCGCCCCGTTCAGCTCGATCTCGATCACCCCGCAGGCCTTGGTCGACAACGCGCTGATCTCCTGTGCCGACGAAATAGGCTCGTCGGCTGTGCCGCTGTTCTCGGCCCCAATTTGGATTGGCACAAAGCTCGCCGGACCAGCCACCGCCGCAACCTGGCGTCGCCACACCGTGAGCAGCCCGCGGGCAACGCCATTGCGCCGCGCTACCTCGGAGATGTTCACACCTTCCTCAAAGCTCTCCGCCACGATCCGGGCCTTCTCCTCGCCCGTCCATCGTCGCCGGCGACGTTCCCCAGTGATCACCTCGACACGACGATAGGAATCACCTTCCTGCCTGGCATCAAGCATGGCATTTGCCATCGTTCCATCTCCACCGATCCGCTCATGCCAGGCTGTATCGCGCGTTAGCCAAGGGATACCTAGGTGGGGGCCTCACGCCGGTTACACTCAAGGGGCGTGCCAAATGCGCAACAAGAGGCCCGGACGAACCGTTCTGCATCTTATCCAAAGGCTTAATCGAGAGTACGGCGGTACGCGGGCCGGACAACATCACCGTGTCGCGGACGCGACAAACCCGACAACGGATGCAACGCAAGTACATCGGGAGACGGCGGCGAGTAGATCCTACAAGTTCAGGACAATGAAGAAACAGCGCTTCCGCGATGTCACGCGATCGAGCAATGGTCTTCCATAGATCAGGGAATATAGACGCATTTCGACAAAGATCGTGAACGCCTACGGCTGGCTCGGCCGGTACATTGAAGCGAATGCGGAATTTGGTGGAGATCCTCGGCGTGGATGAAGCTCGCCGCCGCCATCTAATGCGCGGTCATATGAAGACGGCAGATGAGAGCTGCTGGCGCACAGCCCGATTTCATGACATTGCTTTTGCAAGGGGAGGGCGCGTTCGCGGTGCGGATCGGGCTCTATGAGCTGCTCTCACCGAGCCTTCGGCGCGGCCTTCTGGGTAACGATCTCTCGCGCAAGGCATGAGCTCCTCGCCGGGGGGACTCGCAGGAGGGGCTCGCCTTCGGCGACCGCTACCACTGCCCCTGTCCCGGGTGCCGCTGTTAACCGGTCTTCTCTAACCGGGGTTGAGACGTCAAGTACCAAATCTGATCCAATTACCGCATTGTGGTTGTGCCTTCCGAACCAACCGTGGTGTCAAAGCTATCCGGCGATCGCGCTTCTCTTCGAGGTCGGGGTCCCCTCCTCGTGATGATGTTCGTGAAGAAGTGGCGGGACCATCTCGGGGACGCAGTCGCGGAGCGATTTGCTCGCGCTGCAGACCGGTTATCACCCTCGCCATTCCTCGTCCTGCCGGACTCCTTGACAGCCTTCCGGCCGTGTTCTGCTGATCAGTGCATTCGGGATGACGAGCCCTCTGCTGGCGGGAAGGGCGACAAGTTCAACATGGAACCCCTTCAAGTTGTGATGAGGCCAGACTCCGCCGATTTTGCCCAGAACGCGTTCTCTCCTTCGCCGGCGACGGCGAAGGTCTCATGGGGTAGGTTTCCTGGCTTTCTCGGCCATTTGCTTGCTCCTGGTTGGATTTGCCGCAAGCGGCAGGACCGGCCAACGTTCCGATACCGGTCTTTGCCGGCATTCGGTTGGTCCGAAGGATATCAGCGCAGGACGTGGGCCATAAGGACACCACGGGGAGTGTGGCTTCCCCAATGTAATGCGTGCTGGGCACAGTTTGTCGGACGGTTGTAGCCGAGCCGAACGCTGGTGGCATCGCTTGCATCGGGGGAAGTGAGGATCGGCGCGGTCAGCGTTCGCCAGTGTCATGTGCCAGCGGTACGCTCTTTTGTAAGACGAAAACTGTCATTCCGTGGGCTACTGTAGGGAAGCCCAACTTTCATCGCTCTGGTCGATATCCTTCAATCCGGAGGGTCGGCAGTTGCCAAGAACCATAATGGAAGTTAATGCCGGCCCCGGCTGGCAAGTTCAGCGACCCCAAGGTGGGGAAGAGGCCTGTAGGCTTGAATAGCTCCGGGTTGGCGAAGAGTGGAAGTTCGACATTCGCGAGCACTTTTGCGGTTTCAATCGAATAGACCACATCCTGCGCGGCCCGCTGCGTAGCGCCTTTCATCCAGACCTGAAGAAAGCCGATCTGATCGGTTGCGGAGCGCGTGGAATTGACTTTCCCGAAGAGCTCCATCGCCTGCGTGGATTCGGTTTGAATTCGCTCCTGCCAATGCGAATAGATGTCGAAAAACCTTTTCGAGAATTCTGTCTGAGTTCCGATGGCTCGCTTGGTAAAGTCCCAAAATGCACCTGTTGCAATGCCAATGTCATCGTTGAGTCTGGCTTCCTTGTTCATCACCATCTCCTTGTCATTGTTATGATTGCTCGCGCCAGCACTGGTGCACTGGAACGTCCAGTGTGAGAACGACACCAATGGGAAGCACCTCGTCGAAACACATGAGCAATTCGTCACGCGGCGCGCTTTCAAGATCCTTGCGCAGCAACATGACGCAAGGAGTCGACCCTGCAGCCCTGCTCAGCTCGGCGCTGACCCAAGGGCCGCTCCGGATTTGACGGGCGGCAGCACCAGTTTGGTCTTGATTGATCAATCGAGCAGGCCTCATCTGAACCCGGGCCGGAGACTGCATGAGCGCGTCGTCGCTATCACGGTGCTCCAATCTGTCCCAGCAATCGCCGTGCCAGTAACGAGGTTGTGCGAGCCCTTTCTGAAGAGCAAATTATCTGCTTTGCGCCACGCCACTGGAATGCATCCGCCGTCGTGTAAACGTTCGGACATCCGTGTTGTCAGGCGGACAGATCTGAAGGTCCCAAATGACAGCAACTGCCCGGACCGATATTTTCGAACCTTTCGAAGTAGCATCCGCTGGACCGCCCAATCTCACCGGAGCCAGAATGGTGATCACGCTGTTTGAGACGAATGAGATGACCCGCCGCCTTTCGGTTCTGCCCACACCATTGCGCTGGCTTTGTACGAGATAGAACTTCTGTATCCAGGCTCTGGAGCGCGATCTGATGTGCGGGGTGATCGAACTGCTGTTTCTGAAAGCCCGCGCAGATAGCGCCTCGTCCAGCTCTTCTTGCGCGGATAGGTGCGTCCGTGCTTGAGCATGAAGGTGCTCACCTGCTACCGGTGGACCCGTATTGTCTCAACCACCGCGGCTCGGCTACGGACGAGATCTCGCACCGCTTCGTGGCTTTCATCGGGAACCTATACCGCCGTTAACTCGCCGGCGCGCAGCACCGGGTACGAGAAACAACGTCCCGGCGGTTCGTCTTCACGAGATCGTCGGGCTTCCTCGGGATCATCGACGGCACAACCAGGGTGCATTCGTGGCCGGACAATCCGATTAGGCGATATAGACCGTAGCCCCTCGGGGCCGGTCCGTAACTGAAATGCACGCGATCAAAACGACCGGCTATTCGCTCGACAATTCGACGCATGCTGCTCGCCGCCGCATCGGCCTTACCGAAGAAACGAACCTCTCCTTCCCGGCTAGCTTCCCCAATCGCGATGCCATTCCTCAGCTTCGCGATGTTTTTGTCGGCACAGAAGTTGCTCAATTCTCACAGCCTCGCCGTATCGCGGGACTGACGGTGATGCTTAGGGAGCGGAGCTGCGACAGGGCAACTCCGCTCCTGAATTTCCTGTTATGATGCCAATTAGCGGAGCAAAACCATGGAATATGTCGCGCTGGGGATTGCCGCGGTCATATTCGTCGCGATTGTTGTCGTTTTGTCTTGGGCTATTCGGAAACCTTAGCGCCGAGTTGATTGGCTATCTAACAGGGGCGCGGACCCAGCGAAGAACATTGACGTATGCCGTTTGAGAAGGTTTTGCAGAAGCGATTGACCAACTCTAAAGAGGGTCGACGCTACGTGTACCCACGTCTCGTGACCGACCAATCCTGGTAGGTGGCCCGCGGGAGTTTCCAAGGGTACACCTTGACGGCACCTTTGGGCCATCACCAGGGCGCGCTGATTAGCTTTACTGGCTGAGGCTGGCTGTTGAAGTTAGGGGCGCGTGGTAGAGACAGCTTCCGATTCACTTGACGGCGGGGAGCGCGTCACGTCCGCGCTGCTTCAGATTGGGCGAAACACATCCACCGAGTATGACAGGCACTCTTTTCCCTCCTAGCTGAGCCGTATTGCAGAGATCGAGTGTGAATTAGCCGATGACGCCGTTGCAGACAATCAGCGATTGGTTCGAAAAACAGCACGCGCAAGTACAAGGCGAAATCACTGCTGGCATGGCGTTGCTTTTAGACTTCGACGATGCTGACTTTCTTCCACTCGACAGCGAAGAGAAAAGCGAGTTTTTCCGGCAGTGGCTGAGCGAGGTGGGATTGCCAGCCTATGCGGTCGTTGGCCGTGCTTTGACGTTCCGAGCTTGTTTTGAATATTTTGCGGAGAGCAGGTTTACCGAGGCTTCGTGGAGGCAATCCGAAGAACTCTTTCGTGAAGCTCTCGAAGAGACTAAAGGTAACCCTCATTCTGATGCTGCGCGTTTTGCTCCAACTGCACAAAGGCTCCTTGACGAGATGCCCGCCCGAAGAAGCAGGTGGATCGAAGGCAGGCAGTCTTGGAGAGAACTAGCCGATGGAAGCCTAACACCCGACGCTCTCAGGAAATGGGTCACCTCACAAATGGGCGATGCTGGCAATGGCTGAGCGGGAATAAGTAAGTTGGGTATCGAGGACATGGCCCGCGACGAGGCTACGGCGCAGCCGCTTGGCCAAGTTGTTCATGTCATACTTGCTAGCCGTCCGTCCCGCGAAGAGAAGCATAGCTCTGCGGCGGAGATTGCGGCGTCCACTTTGTGGCTTACCTCACAGGGACCCCTGCAGCAATTAAGCGTCACGTGCTGAAGGAATATCTCGGGTCGGCTGTGTCGCGCAAGGCGTCGTCAAGCGCCGCCAGCTAGAACGATGTGGCGACCTCAATGATCGAACCTGGCCCGGCGAACAGACCCCGATGCGCCTGCAATTCCATCGTGCCGTCGTAAACATGGAAATATGGAGTGCAAACAGCGACGATTATTCATTCGTGATTAGCTTCGAGAGCCCCTCGGGTCCCGGCTTTCGCGGCAGGCTAGGCTACGTCGCGTCGTGGCGTCCGCTTGACCAGAGCCGTGGCGCGATCAAGATTCTCGGCTCACCCTTCCAAACCTTCGCTGAGGCTGAGGACGCCAGCAACACCATGCTGAATTACCTCAACGACGAAAGTAATTCCGTCCGCCTGGAAAGTTGAAGCTCCCGTAAATCGACGATTGCCGTGGGGCCATCGCACGCGGCGCCGACCAGCCCGCTGGGACACACCATCACCCTCGTGACGGCCGTGAATTCCCTGCTTTAGCGCAAGTGCTTCTATCCACTTTCCAACCTCTTCTTGTCGACCAAACCTTCAGCGCCAGTACGTCAGAAATGCTCGTTACTTGGTTTTAGCGAATAGGCACGTCCAGTGGTCCTCAGAGCGGGATCCGGGTCGCAGTCCCTCGCCAATGGCCCGCGATAATTTTCGACAGTAAGCTCGCCAGGATCAAAACACCGAGGATCAGTAGCACGACCATTACTGCGCGGCTCCTATCACAAGTCTAAGATTTGTCATTTGCGCTCGCTACCTTCTTCGTCGGGCACCCGTCAGTTGTGGTAGTTCCCGGTGCTTAAGCCATGTGTTCGTATATACGCGCCGGTCAAAAGCCGGCCCAGCTGCTTGGGCAGGGTTAGAAGTGGCTCAAGTTCCCGCCAGCGCTGCCAAGTGGCGTTCAGCACCTTGGCATTAACCGGTGCTGCAAGGTCTTGAGAGATCCCCAAGAGACCTCCCGTGCCTTAGGAAGAGGAAAGTCATGTCAGATACTTCTCTTGCGACTCAGGAGTTTGCGACCCCCGAACACGCCGCGGAAGCATTGGCCGCTGGGAGGGTTCGGACTGAAACAAAGAGTTCGGCGCAGCGCGTTTGCTTGGAGCTCGCTCCAAACGGTTGGTTCCGGCTCAAGTGGTCTGCGAAAGGAACAAATTCGTATGATTGGATCGGTCTTTATTCGGACCCCTCGCAGCCAGATAGCAACTACATCGGACGAAACAATTGGCAATGGGCGGTCAACGGGGACTCCTACCTGACCGGTACAGGGGCCACGCCAGGCTATGAGGCAAGGTTTTTAATCTGGGAGCATGCGTCCAAAAAGTACAAGTCTGTAGCAAGGACCGGGCCGTTCCCAGCAACCAAGCAGTGTTCATCCTAATCGGCGCCTCCCTGTCGGCACTGGGCTCACATCGGCCAGCACAACGTCGGCGGGAGGTCGCCGTTCGAGCCTCTCGCCAAACTCTAGGCCTTCAGGCGCCTCGGCGTCGAGGGGATGCTCGCCAAGCAGGGCCAGTATCTACCCTTCATCAACGCCTACACGCGCAGCGGCCCGCCGCCTGCCGAATGAGATATCCAAGGACACTTGGGATCCCCGCCCACTGGCCACCAGAGATGGTTTTGACCGCGCAACGCGCGGGCATCATCAAACGCCAGCTCGGCTCGCCGCGCAGCATCGAGCTGCACAGCAACGAAGTGCTGGTCCCTCCTGCGTAGCTACCGTCTGGGAAATCCCAAATGAATAAGTCAATTCCTTTGTGTCGAGGTTCTAGCCGCTGTGAATGGCCTGATCCGGATCGAACCACACGTTGTTAAACGGAGCTGTAACCTCAACTCCGAATCGGAACAGGGGCCATCTCCCGGCCCGGTTAGGCCGGACGCACACTAAGGAATGTACAAGAAGGCCAATAGTGCGATCGCGGCAAGAACGAAGATCACCACTGACTTGTTGATCACTGTACGTCTTTCGAGTTTCTCAGCCGCATATCCGAAACGTCGAGCGATATGAGCAGGCTGTCTCGCTCAAGATCTTCCATCGAGTGCTCAGCCTGTAGCGGGTAAATCAACTGTAGCCGCCGAAACTCTTTCGCGTTTCGCATTGTGCCTGCGCGCACAGCCATACGCATTACCCCCATCACAAAGTCCCCATCACGAACGCGACTCACATCGAGGCGAATTAAAATAGCCACTGCGAGATGCCCGAAAGCTGTCGGCGAGGTGCGGAGTGTATATGAATGCGAGCCCGCCAAATCAGGTAGTTGAACGACAGCGTTATCTTAGCAAACTCCGCGGAGTCTGTATTTCACGCGGAGGACAGGCCATGAGGGGCGGTGATGAGAACGAAAGAGAAGGCGAAGAAAGGAGCAACGAAGGGCGGAGGCAAGCACGAATTTATCGTGCTGAATCTGACCAAAGAAAAGCTCAAGGGGCATGTTTTGTGGGAAAGCAGCGGCGACGAGATCAAGATCGATGTCAATGGTCTTGAGTCTGGAAAGGGCTCGCTGCGAAAGCGGTCGTACCCGTCCAGTGGCAATCGGGTCTATTGGCGATCGTCGGAGCGAGACAGGGAATCCGAGCTGAATTGTTGGCATGGCTACGCCCATGCCATTGTAACCATCAGCGACTACGGAATCCGGGTGCTTGCTACCGACACGAGCCCCGATACGTGGAAATGGTAGCGCAACGTCGACACTGACGCCGCACGTAAGTGGCCATTCTTAGCTCTGCGTGTTTTCGTCCATTTCAAGGGTGTGCTGGACGCCCGCCCTAGAACGTCGAACAAGGAAGCGACGAAAATGAGTCGGAACGAACTGGGGACGCTGCGGCGAACGTTCTAGCCAAATCCCCGCAAAAGCGGGAGCAACATTGATGTTGAATGTTGAGTCTAGGAGCCGACCTGTCCGCGAATTTCACTAAGCGTCTGCCGGACGAGCAACCGGAGGATAAACAATGCCGGAAGTCAGAGGCATTCCATTCGATGCACCCCTTTATCACGGAGATAGAGAGCACGGCAGCGCGTTTCTTAACTGCCAAGCCGTACAAGCGGTCTTTACAATTGCGAGCGATGTGGAGCGCCTGTTGCCAAAGCAGTTAACACCTGCCGCAGATCCTGCGGTCGGTGTTGTAGGTATAGCGAATTACGGCTCGAGCATCGTCGGACCATATCTCGAGCAGTACTCTGGAATCGAAGTTCGTGATCCGGGTGGGGAGACCGGTTTCTATATACCCTATATCTATGTGACGACAAATGATGCAGCCCTCGCGTCGGGACGCGAGATTCTCGGCGCGCCGAAAAAGCTCGCTCACATCGCGTTGACCCGCGAAGGCAGCCTGATTCAGGGAACGCTCGAGCGACCGACAGGTAAGCGTCTGCTGACTATCACTGCTCAACCAGACTCGCGCTTGAGAGCAGCGGCACGGCAGATGTTTTCCACACACACCAACTTCTATTCGGTCAGGCATTTGCCCCCAGCAAATCAATTTGGGAAAGGCGCCGCCACACAGCTGGTGAAATGGTGCACAAACCGAACGTTCCGACGAGACGCGGGGGGCGAAGAAGTACTATTCACGGGCCCCGTTTCACTAACTTACGACTCGCCGTCGGTCATCGATCCCGTGCACAATTTGAAGGTTGGCGAGATCATGCTTGGTACGTACGAGGAGTACGATTCTAGCCTCCAGGCAATCGATCTCCTTTCAGACGCGTAAACCGTCGGTGCTGCAGCGGCTCTTTGGGCCAGCGATTGACGGCACTAGCTTGAGAGGATGGTTTCGGAATTATCCCTTGGGCGTTCAGAACGAAGCTCATAATCCGCACGAAGTGAGTACAGCCATGAACTGCGTATTCCTTTTTGCGTCCCGTCTTCAACCGATGCCGGTTGACCCGCATAATGATGGAAGTCTGACACGACAGCCGACTTTGTCGCTGTGATTCGGCAGAAGTAATGGCCAGATTCGTTCAGGCAAACATGCGCGCTCCTGGCATGCGCATTGCTGGTATTGGTTTGTCGCACGGCAGTTCGAACCGCCGCGCCTACGTGGTCGAAGCGGAGCCCCATCTTTCACCGATAACCGCCGGAGAGCGTCATGTACTTAGCGTCGATCAGAGCCAATTGCTTCTTTGCAATGGTTATCTCTCGGCATGGGCGGGCTTGGCGACGGTGGGCGATCGCATTCATCCGCCTGTTTCGCGAATTTACGCGATTGTCCTTCGGTACAAAGCGCCGAGTTTGGCAGTTATCAGAGCAGCACGATGCGCGCCTCTTCCGAGGCTACATTTGCATCACATACGGCGAGGACTACGTCATGGCACGTGTGAGTGAAAAAGTCATTCTGGTGACTGGCGCGGCGCGGGGGATGGGAGCGGCACATGCCCGTTTGCTGATTGCGGAGGGCGCTCGAGTCGTAGTCACTGATATCCTTGATGCAGATGGAGGGGCTCTCGCTGCCGAACTGGGAAATGCCGCCCTTTACGTGCACCAGGATGTTAGCGAGCCGAAATCGTGGGCAACGGCGGTCGCGGCCGCAGAGAGCACCTTTGGCGCCTTACATGGGCTCGTCAACAATGCGGGTGTCGCCAGCATGGCTCCGATCGAACAGTTCCCACTCGATCAATGGAACAGAACCCTAGCAGTCAATTTAACGGGCGTATTCCTCGGCATCCAGGCTGCCCTACCAGCAATTCGGCGCGCCGGCGGAGGTTCGATCGTCAACGTCTCATCGGTCGAGGGACTGCGAGGCAGCCCTGGCCTTCATGCTTATGTCGCCTCCAAGTTCGGCGTGCGGGGTGTCACCAAGTCTGCCGCGCTAGAGGGGGCGGCCTTCGGTGTGCGTGTCAACTCAGTTCATCCTGGCCTCGTCACCACGGCGATGAGTGAGGGCTTGGATCCGGCCCTTTTTCCAATTCCATTGGGACGGGCGGCCCAGCCGCTCGAAGTGTCTCAGGCGGTCGCATTCCTGCTTAGCGACGAGTCCAGTTACATGACTGGTGCTGAGATAGTCCTCGACGGCGGCTTGACGATCGGCGTCCCGCATAAATGTGCGGCCCTGGAGCACATGTTTTCGTGACATCGATGGACGTGCTGGCCAAGCGGAGCGAACAAGCCATGTACTACAGCAGCGGAAACTATGAAGCCTTTGCCCGCCCTCGTAAGCCCGTTTCTGTCGACAAGAAGAATGCTTGGTTCATCGGTGCTGGTCTAGCGGCGCTTGCCGGTGCGGCGTTCCTCATTCGCGATGGACATATGGCCGGTAGCCGGATCACAATTCTGGAGCGGTTGATGCTGCCGGGCGGTGCGCTCGACGGGATCAAACAGCCCGAAAAGGGATTTGTCATTCGGGGTGGCCGGGAAATGGAAGACCATTTCGAGTGTCTATGGGATCTGTTCAGGTCGATCCCATCATTGGAAGTGGAAGGCGCCAGCGTGCTCGATGAGTTCTATTGGCTGAACAAGGATGATCCGAACTACTCGTTACAACGAGCGACGGTAAATCGGGGGCAGGATGCCCATACAGATGGCCTCTTCAACCTGACCGGGAAGGCGCAAAGCGAGTTGATCACCATCTTTCTCGCTAGCCCTCGGGAGATGGAGAACAAGCGCATCGATGAAGTGCTTGGGGAGGATCTTCTAAGAAGCAATTTCTGGCTCTACTGGCGCACAATGTTCGCCTTTGAGGAATGGCATTCCGCGCTAGAAATGAAGCTGTACCTCCATCGATTCATCCATCACATTGGCGGGCTCCCGGATTTCAGGGCACTGAAGTTTACCAAGTACAATCAGTACGAATCTCTTGTTCTGCCATTGTGCAATTGGCTGGCGAAGCAAGGTGTCGTCTTTCAATTCGGCGTTGAAGTCAATGATGTCGATTTCGAGATCCGGCCCGGATACAAGCAGGCCACGCGCATCAACTACCAGAGGGACGGTGTCAGCGGCGGAATTGATCTTTGCGCCGACGATCTCGTCTTTGTGACAATCGGGTCTTTGACGGAGAACTCCGATGCCGGCGACCATCACACGCCCGCCAAAATTTATGAAGGTCCTGCTCCAGCATGGGATCTCTGGCGGCGTATCGCGACAAAGAGCATGGCGTTCGGCCGGCCTGACGTTTTCGGCGGCAACATCCATGCGACCAAGTGGGAATCTGCGACCATCACGACCTTGGACGCGCGCATCCCAAATTATATCCGCAAAATCGCAAAACGCGATCCGTTCAGCGGCAAGGTCGTTACGGGAGGCATCGTTACGGTGAAGGATTCGAGTTGGCTGCTCAGTTGGACCGTGAACCGCCAGCCGCACTTCAAGCATCAACCAAGAGACCAAATTGTCGTCTGGCTCTATTCTCTCTTTGTCGACAAGCCGGGTGACTTCGTGAAGAAACCGATGCAAGACTGCACAGGCGCGGAGATTACGCAGGAATGGCTTTACCACCTTGGTGTGCCCGTTGCGGACATACCGCAACTCGCCGAGACGGGCGCAAAAACAGTTCCCGTCATGATGCCCTACGTCACCTCCCTTTTCATGCCAAGGCAGGCGGGCGACCGGCCAGATATTATACCACAGGGAGCTGCCAATTTCGCTTTCATCGGACAATTTGCCGAGTCGGCCGAACGAGATTGTGTTTTCACCACCGAATATTCGGTTCGCACAGCGATGGAGGCCGCCTACACCCTTCTCAACATCGAACGCGGAGTCCCGCAGGTGTTCAACTCAACCTACGATGTTCGTAAAATATTTGCCGCTATCGCTCGAATATGTGACGGCAAGGAAGTGCAGGTTGAACCACAGTCTCTGCGCAAACTATTGCTGAAGACCGTTGAGGCTACTGAACTTAGAGGATTGCTCGATGAACGTCTTTTAATCTCCAATTGACGAGATAAATGTCCCGCCTCCGCCAATGCGCGATGTTGAGAGGAACGCCTGATCTAAGCCAGCTGCAACTGTTTTGCGATCGCCTAGGTGAACCCGACCAATTCGCGGGTCCCTTGGCGATGCCTGAGCAACTAGCCTGCTCAGCAACATCAGCTAGACGAAGGGGGGCGGAAAAGCTCTGTATGCCCGCTTCGAAGGATAGCCATAGACATAGGCTGGCAGCTCCTTTTTCTCGATGCTCGTCCGAAGAACGTCCAGACAATCCATGGCTTGACCCTTCCGTCACCGTTCATGACCTAAACGAAGTCCTGGTCCTGCGGCCGCTCAAAGAGAGAAGCTCAAGAGTCATGCCCGCTCCCCGGCAACGGCTTTAGAAAGGTTGCTCTGTAATTATTTAATGGCTTGACTGTGAGCGCGGCGGCAGTTCGGCCGAACGTGATCGTGTCTCGGACGTGACAAAACCGACGCCAGGAGGCAACGCAAGGTGCGTCGAGAGAGCGGCAACGAGTAGATCGTGCAAGTCCAGTCCCGTGAAGAAGGGGCGATCCGTAATGTCATTGGGACGGTTGAATGTACCTTGGCGCTCCGCGTGCGATAAGCGGTCGAAAGTCTCCTGGCTGATTGCCTTATCCTCAATCGCACTGTCGAGGCTCACGATGGCTGTGTTGCTTGTGTCCCGCGCGCGGGCTGCAGAACTTGAGAGCATGCAAGCTCTTCACGTCAACTTGCGCTTTCCTTTGCGTTTTCCAGCGACGCGTGCAAGCCGAGCTAATGGGGCATGTCACTGAACGCGTCACGTTCGGCTCCTTGACACGTCCACCGAGCATCCCGGGTACCGATATACGAACGGCTCGGTTCGTATGGGCTTAAACTCTATTATCGCCGAGGCAGTGTGGCTTGTGCCCGCGCGCAGGCTGCCAGAGGCTAGAGAGCGTGCAAGCGCGGGCTATCGTATACGGGTGGCTCGGTCGGTATGGGCTCAAACTCCATCCGACCAAAACCCGCTTCGTAGACCTCCGGTTCAAAGGCCCCGGGTGGGCGTCATCCCGCGATGGCCAGGAGGCCACATTCGACTTTCGTGGTTTCACGCATGTATGGAGGTCAAGGGAGAAAGCCTCCAGCTGCAATGGCCGCTGCTAGCCCACTTAATACTCCCGCAACCGCCCAACCATCCTCTCGAAGTTGTAAACGCTTCTTCGGGAGTTAATTCAGTCACACCATAGGCTGCCATATCGGACTTCATTCTCGTCTCCTTTCGGATGGGAAGATCAGTCAGTGATGTCGGCAGCTCCTGCTGCCGGGCACCATCGTCAGACCGAAGGCGATCCGAATTCCAACTCCGGAAGCGGCAAGGAGAATAACCAGAACCTGCCCCGTCTGAAGGCCATCTGGCAGGAAATGCAATCGTCGAGCTGCAAGGCAGGTTAGCTGCCCTGGCCGGCGTTCGAAAGCAGCAGGCGGGCGCGAAGTCCTCTGGGCTCGTTGTCGAGCAGCAGCAGTAATCCGCCATGAGCGGTCGCGACCGCCTGCGCGATCGAGAGGCCCAGCCCGAACCCGGCGGTGTCGTCCATGGTGCGGGCTTCTTCGCCCCGCACGAAGGGCTCCAACATCGCCGCCTTCTTATCGTCCGGGATTCCCGGGCCGTTGTCGCAGACCTCGACGACGATCTGGTCGCCGGCAAGCGACAGTGCGACGGTCACCTCGGTCCCGAACCGCGTTGCATTCTCGACGAGGTTTCCGACCGCACGGATGATCTCATCCGGCCGCACGGTGACCGCGGCCCGGGCCGGCCCCCGATAGGTCACCGCATGCCCGCAATCGGAAAACTGCTCGCAGACCATCTGGAGCAGTGCCGCAAGATCCACCAGTGTCGGCTTGACGGCGCTCTCGCTGCGCAGCAACGACAGGACGGACTCGAGCATCGACTGCATCTGGTTGAGATCGTGCAATGTCTGTGCGCGCTGCGTCGGGTCGTCGATATATTCCGAGCGCAGCCGCAGCCGCGTGATGGGGGTCCGCAGATCGTGGCTGATGGCTGCGAGCATCCGCGTCCTGTCGTTCATCAGCGTGGTGATGCGTTCGCGCATCCGGTTCAGCGCCTTGGCCGTCGAGCGGATCTCCTCAGGTCCGGTCTCGGGTAGCGGCGCGGAAGAGCGGCTCAGGCTGAAATCTTCTGCCGCGCGCGCGAAGGCGGAGCTGAGCGCGCGGCCGGCCCATACGCCGAGAAGCGTAACGCTTGCGATGAGGAACAGCAGCGTGCTCGTCCACAGGCCGCTGACGAATGGCGGCAGCTCGGGGAATCCGATGGACCCTCGAGTATCTCGTCGTTGGGCAGGTAGTACCACACCCGATCGTCCTCCGACGAGGCGCCTCGCAGGATATCGACCTGACCGTCGAGTGGTGAAGGCACGGTATTGAGGCTCAGGCCGGGCGGTGGCGCAGAACCCGGGCTGCCCTCTCTCAATTGCAGCTTCAGCGCGGGAAAGGTGCGGTCGATGTTTTGCAGAACGAAACCGCGCTGGGATCGCGGCGTGGTAGCCATGATCCGCGCCGCCAGCTCGAATTGCTCCATGGGCCGGTTCGTCAACAGCATCGGCCGGTTGAGCAGGAAAAATCCGGCGATCAGGACATGGATCAGGACGAGCGAGACCAGGATCAAGGCCGCGATCTGGCCGCTGATCCGCCTGAGGCTGAAGAGCGCGACGATGTTGGCCACGCGGTTCACGGCTGCTCCACGTCCGGCGTGAAGATATAGCCGCCGGTCCGCACGGTCCGGATCATGGAGGTGCCTTCGCTCCTGTCGAGCTTGCGGCGCAGCCGGCTCACCAGCACGTCGATGCTGCGGCCGAAGGCGCCGCCGGGCCGGCCGCGCGTCATGCTCAAGAGGTTGTCGCGGTTGAGGATCCGGCCGGGCCGTTCGCAGAAGGCTTGCAGCAGATCGAATTCCGCGCTCGTCAGCGGCACCTGCGCACCCTCGGGATCGCGCAATTCGCGCATCCGGAGGTCGATCGACCAACCGCGGAACTTGAGGCGCGTCGCGGTCGGCCCCGCCGCGGGCCCGCCCGACTGCCGGCGCAACACCGCGTTGATCCTGGCGAGCAGCTCGCGCGGGTTGAATGGTTTCGGCAGGTAGTCGTCGGCACCCATCTCGAGCCCGAGGATGCGGTCGAGATCCTCGCCCTTCGCGGTGAGAATGATGATCGGCGTCGTGGACTCCACGCGCAGGCGGCGGCAGAGGCTCAGGCCGTCCTCTCCTGGCAGCATCAGATCGAGCACGATCAGGTCGACCCGGTTCTGTGAGAGGTAACGGTCCATCTCGCGCCCGTTTGTGACCGCGCCGACCGCGAATGCGTGCTCGCGCAGATAGCGTGCGATGAGGTCCTTGGTCTGTAGATCGTCCTCGACGATCAAGATGTTATGCGTGCCGTTGGCCATGAGGTGGATCAATTTCGGATCGTCGATCGGTGCTCGAATTGCGGGCGAATGTCGTGCCCGGGAAACTACGGTCATGGTGCAATCCTACGTTCAGTCACGGGTCAATGCCACCACGGGATCGAGGAATGCCGCGCGGCGCGCGGGGAAATAGCCGAAAGCGACGCCGATCCCGGTGGAGGTCAGGAAGGCTGCTCCGATCGAGAAGGATGAATAGGTGACCTGAAAGCCCGGCATCGCGAGGTTGATCGCTGCGCCAAGGAGGATCGCGACGAGAATGCCTGCGATGCCGGCGATGGAGGAGATCAGCGTTGCCTCCACCAGGAATTGCTGGAGGATATCGCCGCGCCGGGCACCGACCGCCATCCGGACACCGATCTCGCTGATCCGCTCGGAGACGGACACCAGCATGATGTTCATCACGCCGATCCCGCCGACGACCAGGGAGATGACCGCGATCGCCGCAACGAGGAAGGCCAGGGTCTGCGTCGTGCTGGTGATGGTGCGGCGGATGTCGTCGGTGTTGAGAATGACGAAATCCTTGGTGTTGTGGCGCTGCGTCAGCAGCGTGGTGACGGCGTCCTGCGCCAGCGTCGTCGAGATTTCGTCGCTGATCCGAAGCAGCACGCTGCGAAGCGCGCGATCGCCGGTGAACTGGGCCTGCACGGTGGTGTAGGGGAGATAGACCGACAGGTTCTGGTTCGAGCCAAACCCGCCCTGCTGCTGGGCGATCACGCCGACGATGCGGCAGGGCACCTTGCCGAGCCAGATGACGCGGCCGATGCCGGCGGTCTGGTCATCGGCGAAGAACGTCTTGCGGGTATTGTCGTCGATGACGACCTGCCGTTCGATGTTGCGCACCGCGTCGGTATCGAACAGACGACCTTTCGCGAGCTTGGCGCCCTTCACCTGGAAATAGCTCTCGCCGACACCATTGACCAGCACGTTGGATTCAGTGCCGCGGTATCGGACCGTGGTGCTGGTCGAGACCGTCGGCGTCACACCGGCGATGAAGCTTTGCCGGCCCAGGGCACGGGCGTCGTCGAGGACCAGCGTCTTGATTTTGCCGGCGCGCGCGTCGCCAAAATCCTTGCCGGGAAAGACCTCGATCGTGTTGGTGCCGAGGCTCGAGATGTCGGACAGGACCTTGCGCTGGGACGCATTGCCGAGCGCGACGACGGACGACACCGCGGCGATGCCGATGATGATGCCGAGCATCGTCAGGAATGCGCGCAGCCGGTGCGCGGCCATCGAGACCAGCGCCATCTGCGCGGCCTCGCGCAGGCGCCGCAATGCGCCGGACCAACTGAGGCCGCTGTCCCAGGAGGCCCGCGCGCTCCGCTCGGGCGAACCCGATGTGTCCGTCGGCCCGGTGCGGCGGTCCGAGACGATCTTGCCGTCGCGCAGCTCGATGATGCGCTCGGCCCGCGCGGCGACGTCGGAATCGTGGGTGACGATGATGATCGTTCGCCCTTCGTGGTGCAGCTCGGCCAATATCCTCAGCACTTCGTCGCCGCTGCGCCGATCGAGCGCACCGGTCGGCTCGTCGGCCAGGATGACCTCGGCGCCGTTGATCAGCGCCCGAGCGATCGAGACACGCTGCTGCTGGCCGCCGGAAAGCTGGTTCGGGCGATGACCACTTCGTTCGTTCACGCCGAGCCGCGCGAGAAGCCGATCTGCGCGCGTGCGACGCTCGCGCGCCTTCATCCCG
Source organism: Bradyrhizobium centrolobii (assembly GCF_001641635.1). Lineage (GTDB taxonomy): Bacteria > Pseudomonadota > Alphaproteobacteria > Rhizobiales > Xanthobacteraceae > Bradyrhizobium > Bradyrhizobium centrolobii. The sequence continues at coordinate 12,669 of NZ_LUUB01000093.1, read as the reverse complement.
GCATAGATCGCGGGAATCTCAACGTTCTCGGCGGCTGTCAGATCGCCCAGCAGATGGTAGCGTTGAAAAATGAAACCAAAGTGCTCGCGGCGCAGCGCCGCCAGCGCGTCCGCGTCGAGCTCTGAGACGTTCTTGCCGGCGACGCGATAGGCTCCGGACGTCGGGCGATCCAGGCAGCCAAGGATGTTGAGCAGGGTCGATTTGCCCGAACCGGACGAGCCGATGATCGCGACCATCTCGCCTGGTTGGATGCTCAAGGAGAGATCGTCGAGCGCGACCACCGTGGTGTCGCCGGCCGCGAATTCCCGGCGGACGGCATCGAGCGCAATGATCGGATCGGTCATGCTACGGCCCCATCGGCGGGCCCGGAATGCCCCGCGATGCCGTCTGCGCCTCGTTCGCCTCTCCGGTGACGACCCGTTCGCCTTCCTCCAGGCCGGACCTGATCTCGACAGTTGTGCGATCGCTGAGACCGACCTTGACCTCGCGCTCCTGAATCTCTCCGGACGCGCTGGCGACGCGGACAGTGCTGCGGCCGTCGGGTCGCCGCGTCACCGCAAGCGCTGGAATGGTCTTCACGCGGCTGGCTTGACCGGTGACGATGTGCACCTCGGCCGTCATGTAGGTCCGCAGCGAAAGATCGGGGTTCGGCACCTTGAACACACCGATATAGTAGATCGCCGTGCTGCTGGAGCTCGACGAAGTCGTGCTCGAGGTCGACGTGGTGGTCGAGGAGAAGCTCGCGTCGTTCTTGATGGACTCGGGCGCCGGCTCGATCTGCTCCAGGTGCGCCTCGTAGCGATGATCCTGGTCGCCGAGAATGGTGAAGTAGAGTGGTTGTCCCGCCCTGACCTTGACGATGTCGGCCTCGGAGATTTCCGCCCTGACCGTCATTGTGTCGAGCTGGCCGAGCACGACGATGGTTGGTGCGGACTGAACGGCATTCACCGTCTGGCCCTCCTGCACCACGGTAGCGAGAACCGTGCCATCGATCGGGGCGGTGATGCGGGTGTATTCGAGATTGACCCTGGCCGTCTCCACGCTCGCTTCGGCTCCCACGATCAGCGCCTCCAGCGCGGTGATTTGGGCGCGAGTCTGCCGCACGGTTGCCTCCGCGTTGTCGAAATCACTTCGAGAGGTGGCACGCTGCACAAACGTCGCCTGCTGGCGCGTCAGATTCGCCTCGGCCAACGTCAGCGTCGCCTCCTTCTCCAGCTTCTGCGCGCGGTAATTCTTCAGCGACGCTTCAGAGTTGCGCAGGTCGTTCTGCTTGGTGACGGGGTCGATCTGGGCGATGACGTCGCCCGCCTTGACGGTGTCACCAACCTTGACGTTGAGCGCGGTGATCCGCCCCGAGACCTGCGCACCAACGGCCGTCAGCCGTGCCGGCTTGAGCGTACCGCTCGCAAGCACCTCCTCGCGCAGGTCGCTGACTGTGACCGGTGCGGTGATGTAGGACTGCGTCTTGCCCGACGTTCCCGGGAAATGCGCGGCCGCGACGACCCCCGTCACCGCTGCGGCGAGCAGGGCGGCGGTGATCTTCAGGCGCTTTGCGGTGATGAGGCCCGTCACTTGAGCGCCTCCCGCAAGTGGGGTCCCGTGTTTACGTCGACGATGATCGGCGTCGACACGTCGATCGGATCGACCCAGCCGCCGCCAAGGGCTTTCGCCAGCGCGATGTAGTCCTTGGCCGCCGAGACCTTGCTTTGAATGAGCGAGTCCTCGGCCGAATAGAGCGAGCGCTCGGCGTCGAGCACGTCGATGAAGCTCGCGCTGCCGCTCTCGAACAGCGAGCGTGACAGCCGCGCCGCCTCGCGGTAGTTCTTCGCCGCCTCGGTGAGCTTGGTGGCGCGGATGCGTTCGCGCGCGAGCGAGACCAGCGCGTTCTCGACGTCCTCCAACGCGGTGAGCAGCGTTGCATGGAACGTGGCGAAGGCCTGATCCCGTTGTGCCTCCGCAATCCTGACGGCCGCATGGCGCTTGCCGGCATCAAAGACCGGCACCGTGACCGAAGGCCCGACCGACCAGCTGACGCTGGAATATTTGGCGAGATCGCCGGTGCGCAAGGCGGAGGTCCCCACCGAGCCGGTCAAGGAGACGGCCGGGTAGCGGTCGGCTTCGGCCTGGCCGATCTTGGCCGTGGCCTGTGCAAGCTTGCGCTCTGCGCTCGCCACGTCGGGACGACTGGTGAGGAGATCGGCCGGTATGCCCGCCGGCAATGGCATGCGCGGTGCGGGCACCGGCGCGGACTGCGCGAGCATGGAGGCGACGCCGTCAGGCGGGCGTCCGCGCAGAATTCCGAGCCGGTGAACGTCGGCAGCGAGCGCGGCCTGATAGGTGGGAATGTTCGCCTCCGTGCTCGCCGCCTGAGCGGTTGCTTTGGCCAGGTCCACGGCGGTGGCGCTGCCGGCCTCATACTTCGAGCGGGTGAGCCGCTCGGTGTCGCGCTGTGAGGCGGCTGTCCGCTCTGCCAGCGCGATCCGGGCCTGATAGCCGCGGGCCTCCACGTAATAGGCGGCGACGTCGCCGATGAGCGTGACGAGGCTGTCGCGCAGGTCCTCTGCGGCCGATTGCTCGGCGCGCAATGCCGCCTCGATGCCGCGCTGCGTGCCGCCGAACAGATCGAGCTCCCAGCTCGAATCGAAGCTCGCCTGGTGCAGCGTGTAGGGGGCACTATCGACGAGGACTGAAGCGGAGCCCGCACTCGTCTTGTTGTTGGTCACCGAGGCCGTGCCGCTGACCGAGGGGAACAGCCCCGCCGTGGTCTGTTGCAGCGTGGCGCGCGCCTCGCGCACGACGGCTTTCGCCTTTGCAACGCTCGGGTTCGCCTCGACGGCCTGTTCGATGAGCCAGCTGAGCAAGGGATCACGCAGGCGCAGCCACCACCGATCCAGCCGTCCGGTGTCGTGGCGGGACGCAGTCTTGGTGCTCCACTGCGAAGGCAGATTCGGCGTGGGCGGGCCGGCATAGTCCGGACCGACCGCACAGCCGGTCAATAGGCCGCCGACCGTCAGCATGAGGCAGAACGATCCGACGCGCGACAGGATGAGGCAGAACGGGCAGGACGTCCGATGATGGCTCTCCTTTGCAGATGCCAGAGGCAAGGCAGCGAATAATTTTGACGACATCAACCCGACTGAAATCCGTTGACCTGACCTTCCAGGAGGAGGGAAGCGCTGGTTGTACTCCCAAGGGAGCCGGCCGCGCTGCGAGCCAGGTCGCCGTCACTAGCCGGGCGATCGTGGCGTTTCGGCAGGCAGAATGTTGCTGAATGTAAACAGATGTAACGCGACGTCTCGGCGTCCGAAGAGGCCAGGAGGATCATGGTCAGCTGCCTACCAGGAGAGCGGAATTCTCTGCGGAAATCCGCCGAGATCCGAGGCAGGGCTCAGGGGCTGGCGATCGAGCGGCCGGTTGTTGTTCTCGCGGGCGAACGAGACGCCCGGCGGAAAGGCATAGTCGCTGAACTTGCGCTCGCCCGGGAGCACCTCGGTCCCTCCATCGAGCCATGAACGCTTGCTGACATAGATGCGCGTATGAGGCCCCGATTGGTAGGAGCGATCGGGGCCGCGCGGACCATACTCGTATACGGCGTTCTTTGACGTCTGTTCTCGATCGCGCTTGCTGGCCGTATCCGCCCTGCAAGTCAGTGTCGAGGCGAGCATGACAATTAGAACGATTCTGGTTTTGGCAAACGGATTCATCGGCAGGCGTCCCATGCAGGTCATCAGAAGCCGATGCCTCTCGCATCGGCTTCTCCGCCGGTAAAGAATTCACTTTTTGCGCGATGTTGCTGAGCGCTGGCGCAGGCCTGCGCACGCGGCGATCGCCGTGATGCCGGATTCTTCCGGGCGCAAGGAGCATGCGCGATCACGGTGAATGCTCCGCTCTGCGCACAGGACACGAGCTATCGCCGGATCAAACTCAATCACCGGAAACAATGCAGTAACTTTGGAGCCACACCGCGGCCACAGCTTTCCCGTTTCAGAGCAAGTCATGTGGACTTGAGGTGCGGAATGTCTGTTTGGCGAGCCTGGTTGGTTGCAGTCGCGGTGTATGGTGTATCAATTGCAGCTTCGTTACCCGTCATACTGTCGCCGCGGCCGGCGGCCGCGCAGGCGGCGGATACCATCGTTGTCGAGGGCAATCGCCGCGTGGAGGCGGACACGGTCCGCTCCTATTTCAAGCCGGGTCCCGGCGGGCACCTCGATCAGCCTGCCATCGACGACGCGCTCAAGGCGTTGATCGAGACCGGCCTGTTTCAGGATGTAAAGATTGATCGGGCCGGCGGCCGCATCGTGGTCTCGGTGATCGAAAACGCGGTGATCGGCCGCATCGCCTTCGAGGGCAACAAGAAGATCAAGGACGAACAACTCTCCGCCGAGGTCCAATCCAAGCCGCGCGGCACTTCTCCCGCGCCATGGTGCAGTCGGATACGCTGCGGATCGCCGAGATCTATCGCCGCTCCGGCCGCTACGACGTGCGCGTCACGCCAGAGATCATCGAGCAGCCGAACAACCGCGTCGATCTCATCTTCACGATCGAGGAGGGCGCCAAGACCTCGGTCAAGTCGATCGAGTTCATCGGCAACAGCGCCTTCTCGGCTTCGCGGCTGCGCGACGTGATCAAGACGCATGAGAGCAATCTGCTCAGCTTCCTCGGCAACAACGACATCTATGATCCAGATCGCGTCGAGGCCGACCGCGACCTGATCCGCCGCTTCTATCTCAAGCACGGCTATGCCGATGCGCAGGTCGTGGCGGCGCTCACCGAATACGATGCGGACAAGAAGGGCTTTCTCGTCACCTTCAAGATCGATGAAGGTCAGCAATATCGCGTCGGCTCGGTCGATTTCCGCTCCAGCATTCCCAATTTCGACGCGAGTTCGATGCGCTCCTATTCGCGCGTCAATGTCGGCTCGCTCTACAACGTCGAATCGGTCGAGAAATCCACCGAGGAGATGCAAATCGAGGCTTCGCGCCGCGGCTATGCCTTCGCCGTGGTGCGCCCCAGCGGCGACCGCAATTTCGAGGCGCACACCGTGTCCGTCGTGTTCAATATCGACGAAGGGCCGCGCACCTATATCGAGCGCATCAACATCCGCGGCAATACCCGCACGCGCGACTACGTGATTCGGCGTGAGTTCGACATCTCCGAGGGCGATGCCTACAACCGTGCGCTGGTCGATCGTGCCGAGCGCCGCTTGAAGAACCTCGACTACTTCAAGAGCGTCAAGATCGCCACGGAGCCGGGTTCCTCCAGTGACCGGGTGGTCCTGATCGTCGATCTTGAGGAGAAGTCGACCGGCGACTTCTCGATATCGGGCGGTTACTCCACGACCGACGGCGCGCTGGCCGAAGTCTCGGTTTCGGAGCGCAACCTGCTCGGGCGCGGGCTCTACGGCAAGGCGTCCGTCAGCTACGGCCAGTATTCGCGCGGCATATCGCTGTCCTTTGTCGAGCCCTATCTGCTCGATTACCGGCTGGCGCTCGGAATGGACGTCTCCTGGCGCCAGCAATTGTCGAACAGCTACACGAGCTACGGCGTGACGACGCTGGGTTTCTCCCCGCGCATCGGCCTCGCGTTGCGGGAGGATCTCTCGCTCCAGCTCCGCTACTCCCTGTATCAGCAAAGCATCACGCTCGCCAGCGTCTACAACAATTGCAACAACAACGCGTCCAACACGTCGCTGGCCTACAATCCGACACCGGCCTACATCAAGAGCGTTCTGGCCGGCGTCGATCCGACCAATTCCGCGGCTTCGAGCCTTTATGGATACGGCTGCTATGGCGACGGTGAATCGAGCCTGCCCGTGCGCAAGGAGCTGGCGAACGGGGCGACATGGACGTCGGCGCTCGGCTACACGCTGAGCTACAACACGCTGGACAACACCAAGAACCCGACGGACGGATTGCTCATCGACTTCCGGCAGGATTTTGCCGGGGTCGGCGGCGACGTGACCTATCTGAAGAGTGCGGTGGACGCCAAATACTATGCGTCGCTCGTCTCCGACATCGTCGGCGTGATTCATCTCCAGGGCGGTATCCTCAACAAGCTCGGCGACCAGGATCTGCGCATGCTGGACCATTTCCAGATGGGGCCGAACCTCGTGCGCGGCTTCGCCTCCAACGGCATCGGTCCGCGTGACATCACCTATGCGAGCTTCGGCGCGACCGGCGATGCGCTCGGCGGCACCAAGTACTGGGGCGCGTCGGTGGAGCTGCAGATGCCGTTCTGGTTCCTGCCAAAGGAGGTCGGCCTGAAGGGCGCGGTCTACGCCGACGCCGGATCGCTCTGGGACTACAAGGGGCCGACATCCTGGTCGGCCACGGGCGAAGTCAATACGAAGGCCTGCCCGACCTGCGGACTGCAATATGACGACGGCAATGTGGTGCGTTCGTCGGTCGGCGTCGGCCTGATCTGGGCATCGCCGTTCGGACCGCTGCGCTTCGACTACGCCGTGCCGATCACCAAGGGCAAATACGACACCGTCCAGGAGTTCAGGTTCGGAGGCGGCACCTCGTTCTAGCGAGACGCCGCGCGAGCAAGCCGCGCCGGGATGGAGATGCTCCATCTTGACGCGCGCGCGTCCGTGGCGCAGCCGCAACTGCGCCACGGATGCTGTTGGCTTGCGCCGGCTATTGCGCGGTCCAGCCGCCGTCGACGGAGATTGCCGTCCCGGTGATCTGGTCCGCGGCAGCCGAGCACAGGAAGGCGACCGTGCCGCCGAGCTGCGCGGGCGAGACGAAATCGAGGGACGGCTGCTTCTCGGCCAGCAAGGACTTGAGAGCTTCCCTTTGGCTGATGTTCTTCCGCGCAGCGATGTCGTCGATCTGCTTCTCGACCAGAGGCGTTCGTACCCAGCCGGGGCAGATCGCGTTGCAGGTCACGCCGCTTCCGGCAGTCTCGAGGCCAACCACCTTTGTCAGGCCGACCAGCCCGTGCTTGGCCGCAACATAGGCAGCCTTGTGCGTGGAGGCGACGAGGCCGTGGGTGGATGCAATGTTGACGATGCGGCCCCAGCGCTGCTTCTTCATCTGAGGCACCGCCGCCGCGATACCGTGAAAAGCGGCCGACAGGTTGATGTCCAGGATTGCATGCCACTTGGCGGCAGGAAATTCCTCCATCGGCGCGGTGAACTGGATGCCGGCATTGTTTACGAGGATATCGAGCGTCCGAACGGTCTCCACCGTCGTGCCGGTCAGCCCGCGCACGGCATCTGCCTTCGACATGTCGGCGCCATCGTAAATGACGCGTACGCCATGGTCGCGTTCGATGCCCTTGCGGATTGACTCGAACGGGAGAAGGTCGTGGGTTGGCTACTCCTTTTTCGCTATGTTTGTCCGAGGAAATTCCAGACGATCGCTTGCCAGACAGATGAGCGTCTAAAACGCCTCGAAGAGTCTGCTTGAATGTCGCGTTGCCTAACGTTGTAGGTTTCGAAATCCCGTTTTTAGGGGGAGTATATCGGACCCAGTTGACGCGCTTGTCAGCGCCAAACTCTGGAATGAAAAGACGCTGTTGAGAGCGCAGCGATCAAGAGCAGCAGATTATCTGGCCGACTCGATTTTCATTCTCGGCCAGAAAGGCACATGCCCGCCGGTGTGGTTGCACGAACTGCTTCTCTCTCTCACCCTTGTACGATACAACGTGACAGCGCGCCGGCATGCGTACCTAGTCTGACGAGTTGATCTGAAGGGCTAGCCTTTTAGATCATGTGGCGAATGCAGGATATCGATTTCAGCCACTCGCATGCCTATAGGCCGTAAGGCAATGCCGGAATCTACAACTGAGCTGCGACCGCACAACGCTGGCTGAGCAAGTGTACGATTGTCAGCATTTTGGACTGAGCCGATTGTCGGTTCCGGACCAGATGCCCGTACTGGGTTCTGTACTGGGCTACCGAGCCAATGGACGACCCCCACGCCTGCTTCAATGGGGCGACAGGACCTGCCGCGTAATACATTTTTACGCACGTAAGTCGATGACATTTCGAACGAACCTTTACATTGTTCGCTATTTGTTCTATGCCGCTCTATCGCCGACCTCAAAGGGAAAAGCAAGAGATTGCGTTGGATTACGGTGATTATCGACACCGTCAATTCGACGGAATCGGAGTGTACGGATAGGTTCGAGAAATGAATTTGATAGCTCGCATGAATTCCGGTCCCGCGGTTGCATCCGTCTCTCCACGCCGCGAGCTGGGTGCGTACGAAGCGTTGTGGCTTGAAAAGGGTGCCACATTCAAGACGCTTGCGGAACGATTTGCGGCCGATCCGTCCGCGCTACCGTCCGATTTCGTATCCGACGCAGTCGCGGACGCGCGCGCCTCGGAAGTCTTGGCGAAACTAACAAAGGCGGGGGTTTCACGATTTGGCACACGGCTCAATCTAACTGGTAACTATCCGGCGAAGCTCCGCGATGCACGGCATCCCGTCGAGATGCTGTATTTCCAGGGAACTTGGGAGTTGACCGAGACGCGCTGTGTGGCCGTGGTCGGCAATCGCGAGGCCACTGCGGAGGGTTTGCGCCGAGCTGCGAAGGTTTCTCGAGCGCTGGTGGAAAAGGGCTTCACGGTCGTATCCGGTTTGGCCGCGGGGATCGATGCGGCGGCACACAGCGCAGCGATCGAGGCGGGTGGCCGAACGATCGCCGTTATCGGAACGCCCATCGGCGTCTACTACCCGAAGGAGAATGAAAAGCTCCAGCGCCGAATTGCCGAGGAGTTTCTCCTGATTTCGCAAGTGCCCGTTCTGCGATACGCTGCCCAACATGTACCGCAGAACAAGCTGTTCTTCCCCGAGCGAAACGTCACGATGAGTGCTCTGACGGAGGGCACGGTCATCGTCGAGGCGGGTGAAACGAGCGGAACCCTCACTCAGGCGCGAGCCGCCCTTCAACAAGGACGAAAGCTTTTCATTCTTGATTCCTGCTTCGAGCGCAGTGACGTGACGTGGCCTGCCGTCTATGCCAAAAAGGGCGCCATCAGGGTGCGAGATATATCCGATATCTGGAGCGCGCTCGGCGATGGCGCTACGGCTTCAGAAGATTGACCCGACCAACCGCGGCGACCACTACTACCTCGTCGACGAGGACGAGTGCTATTTCCTGTACGAATACACCGCCCATGCCGGATGGCAGGGCGGCGCGACCAATCAATTGATCCATAACCTGCAGAAGAAGCGAAACGCCGGCGGCTACCTATACAAGACGCCTGCGATCGCGCAATGCGCTCAGGCGTTTTCCGAAGTCATCAACGCGGATTGGCTGGCGCACGCCAGTCTTGTCCCGACGCCTCCCTCCAAGATTAGAACGGATGTCGATTACGACGATCGCATCTGCCGCGTTTGCAACGGAATCCGTAAGCCTGGTGCGCCTCAGGTGTTAGAGCTCATCGAGCAGATCACATCGACCGAGACGTTCAAGGGAGGAAATAGGAAGAAGCCAGATGAGCTTCGTCAAAACTATCGATTCAACGAGCAACTTCTTCGGGGCGGAGTTCGCCCGAGCATCGGAATCGTCGACGACGTCCTTACCACAGGCTCACATTTCCGCGCGATCAAGGACATGATCTTGGAGCGACTGCCGGATACTAAAGTAGTTGGGTTCTTCATCGCCCGCCGGGTAATTCCCGACCCATTCGATAGCGTGTCGATCGAGGACCTTCTCAAGTGAGACTGACTTCGGTATGCCGCGAGAATGCGAGCTAAGTCTCTCAGGTCCGAGAGCGATCTCCGCGACCGCAGCCGTGACGCTAGACATGCTCCAAAAGCGACTCGAAGACGTTCGAATCTGCTATATTCCGACTCCGATATACTGGAGCGGTTCGATGTGGTTCATCCTGAACTCTCCACGCTGAGCGCTCGTGGAACCCACCGTTGGCAGCAAGATCTCGTCAGCTTCTCGAAGGGCGGAGCGTCTGTTCGCAAATTCCTCCAGCAGTTCATTTCCAGTCGGTGCCCAGCACGTCAAGCAGGCTTGCGGCCTGACGCCCCTTCCGACCTGGTCGAAGGGGCGTCAGGCCCTTTTGTGTGAGAGGCCAAATCAAAGCGCTTCCTAATTAAACGGCAGAGGCGATCGCGATTATCAGGGTAACAAGAGTACCGAGATCGACTTCACTTATGGTCGCACGTCCAAAAATGAGTTTGGCGACCGTTGTTCGGTTAATGTCAGTACGCATATCCGCAGGCAGCGCTGCGACTGCTTCATCAAAAATACGTCCTAAAACCAAAAGCTGTTCCGGATCGTAGACGCCGCTCTGTTGATGGAGTTGCGCCGGTCGGAAACCGGCGACCGCGCCGGCTATATGGTCGTCGCGTTCTGGGCGGATTCTTGCCGCTATCAGTTCGCTCGTCAGCTCCGTGAGCCGCTTTGTCGCTTCACACGCGTTCTTGTCTTCCCAGATGAGTCTTGCGACCTCTTCGATTTGCAGCTCGATCATCTGCTCAAAATGCTGAACACGCGAGCCGCAGCTACTCTGTTCTGCTGGTTCTGATCGGTCTGGTGTTGTCTGGGCCGGAGGCGGGGCGGCCCGAATTGAAGATGAGTTGAGCGGGATATGCAGAGGAAAGGGGACTATCCCGGCCAGTTCAGCGCATCGCGCTGTCATCCGAGACGGTCGTTTCTCGCGTTTTGTTGGCCGCATCCTTCCGGATCTGGACATTGTCATACTCATGGCTGCCTCCTGTACTGTTATGGGGGGAATTTGGGGGTCATTCACGCCAGCGGTTCGTTGCGGGCAATGTCGGGTTCGGACATTCGGCGGTGGAGTCCCCTGGGGAGCGCACGCGCTCGATATTGCCTACCGATGTGCAATGAAAAGCGGTCTGGAAGACCCTTTTGGCCGCCAGCTGCTGCCAATCGAGGGCGGCGTGGCGTGTTCAAGAAACAGAAATCGGCCTTCACGAGCTGTACTTTCTGAGCGACCCGTTAAAATGGAACTAGTCCATCACGTTGGATTGGTACAATAGATAGTTATGATAGAATGCATCCGCGTCGTGAATGCATCGGACCAATGGCGGCCCATCGGATGACGCGTGTACGCTCAGAAAGGCTAATGGTGCTGTCCGGTACCCAACTGTCGGGCTGCATCCTGTCTGCCCGGGACAGGTCCGATCACGCTGACATCGGTTGGAATGCGAGCTTTAAGGGACCATGCGGCTCGATCGCTCCAACCATGCAGTCTCAGCTTTTCCGCGGGATCGCAACTTTGGCCGGCTCTCTGTGTGACGCCTGAAGGCTTTAGTCGCCAAGCGTTGGCGGGCTCGGTAAGATTGCGCCCGCTGCTAACTCACATCGATTTCTAGGCTGAAAATGTCCGAGTTCATCAAAAGGCAGTGAGATCAAGGGTCTGATCGATGAGCTCGCTGACATCGTTGCAATTTCGTTCGAGATCATCGGTCGCAACGTCGTCGAAACAGTTGAGTCGAAAACTCTGATGCTCCCGCGCGGCAATCAGGATGACGTGGAGCGTCAGTCAGGGGTTCTTCCGCATATTTGGTGCAGGTCTCCTCTTCGCGTTTCATCGTGAGCGATTGTGCGTTGTCAGGCGGTGGCCAGTAGCCTGTTTCGGAGCAGTGCATATCCTGAACGGCCATACATCTGGCGCTTGATCGTCTTGAGGCGGTTGATCTGTCCTTCGACGGGGCTGGTGCTCCAGGGTTGGGTGATGGCTGCCCGAACAGCCGCGATGTCGCGGCCGATGCCTTCTGCAAGCGAAGCCAGTTCGCTGCTCGAAGCATCCTCGATCCATTGCTCGAGATTCGTATCATCATGCCCCCGTATCAAGGCCGCAAGACGTCGAGCAAGCTCACCGGCGTTGGAAAGCTCCGGCGCAACCTGATGGAGATGGTGAAGGAACCGCTCGGTCTGCTGATCGAGCGATCGAGACTCTTTGCTCAGGAGCCGTGCACAGTTGCGGCGCGAGGGCGGTCGCCATCGCACATTTGGCGCGGACGTCGGTGAGCCTTGCTGGCGGGCAGCAGTCCATCGGTAGATGGTCGTTTTGCTGCCTTCAAAACCGCGGCGCTTGATTTCGGTCCACAATTCCAGCGCGCGGCGTTCACCTTCCTCCCAGCGCTTTTCCAAATAATCTCGGAAAGGATCAACGAGGACGGAGCGCGCGGGTGGCCGCCGGTGCTCAGGCTCACCGCCCGCAGCAAGCCAGCGCTCGACCGTCCTCACGCTCATGCCGATCCGCGGCGCGATCCCGCGCGGCGACAGGCCGTCGGCGCGCAAGTCGAGGATTTCAGCATAGAGTGAACGGCGATGGTTGCGCCGCGCGCGGCGCAGCTGATCAAGCTTTGTAGAAGGCTCTATTGGTGGTTCGAGCTTGGTTTGATCTTCGACCATATCCGCAATCGTGGCCTTTCCAGCGATACCGATCGCCTTGCGATGACGGCAAACAGCCAAATGCAGCGCTTCACCCAGGTTTTGGAGAAGATGAAAACGGTCGGCGACCTGCGTCGCCTCGGGGGCACCACGACGGGCGCCCTCAGAATAAATGCCGGCACGATCGCGCGCGATCACTTCGATGCCGGGATGGCGTCCCAGCCAGGACGCGACCGCATTGGCATTCCGATTCGGCAAAAGATCGATAACGCGATTGCGCTCCAGATCGCAGATGATGGTGCCGTAGCGTTGCCCCTTGCGCCAGGCCCAGTCATCGAT
>NZ_LUUB01000092.1:92218-173912 GCF_001641635.1 Bradyrhizobium centrolobii | reverse complement strand
GTCTACCTGGTCTCCGATGGCACGAACCAACCCTATAAGTGCAAGATCCGGGCGCCATCGTTCGCACATCTGCAAGCAATGGATTTGCTCAGCCGCGGCCATTTGCTGGCGGACGTCTCGGCGATCATCGGTTCGCTGGACATCGTCTTTGGGGAGATCGATCGATAAGGGGCGCGAAAAGGACCCTGCGCGCAGATCCAAGTCGACGAGCAACGAGTCACCTAGCCGTTGTCAAAGCCAAACCTGGGAAGTCTTCCGGCGCGAGAGATGGGGCATTGGGCTCGATGGCTTGAGCGGTCGTGCCGCAGCCCCGATCGCCGCGCAGGTGTGCTCTACTGAGCGGTAAGCTGGCCCAGCGTTACGGTCAATGCTCTCTGTTCTTTGTTCCGAACCATGGAGAGCTCGATTGAAGAGCTTGGCGCCGCCGCATGGACTTTCTTGGTGAGCTCGTTTGCGCTCTTGATGGGCTCGCCGCCGATCGACGTGATCACATCCCCGCTCTTTAATCCGGCCTTCGCGGCTGGACCGCTGGCTTGAACACCGATGACGATGGCGCCGCGAAGATTGTTTGCGCCGATACTTTCGGCGATGTCGGGGGTCACCGATTGAACTTCCGCTCCCATCCACCCTCGCGTGACCGCGCCCTTGTCCTTCAGTTGCGGGATCACCGCATTCACCGTGTCTGCGGGAATCGCAAAAGCCACACCGACCGAGCCGCCCGAGGGCGAAAGAATCATGCTGTTCACACCGATGACGTTGCCATGCGTGTTGAGGCTCGGCCCGCCCGAATCGCCGCGGTTGATCGGCGCATCTATCTGAATGAAGTCGTCCGAAGACCCCATCCCCAGGTCGCGCGCACGCGCTGAAACGATACCCGCGGTGACAGTATTTCCGAGCCCGAACGAATTGCCTACCGTAAGCACCCAATCGCCGGTGCGTGGTGGTTGATCGGCCAGCTTCAAATAGGCGAAGTCCGTGCGCCCATCGACCTTGAGCAGGGCGAGATCACTCAGCGGGTCCTTGCCGACGATCTTGGCTGGGTAGATTTTGTCCTCATTCGTACGGATCTCGGCCGTATCGCTGCCTGCCACGATATCGTTGTTCGTCACCGCATAACCGTCCGGGGAGATGAAGAAACCCGAGCCGATCGAGATCATGTCCCCGGATTTCGGCGCAACGCCCGGACCGTGCGGTTCGGACCTTGGAACAGCCCTTCTTGGAGTGTCTTGATCGGGCGCCCCATCAGGTCCGGACGATGGGCCGGATTCCTCGTCTGCCGCGGCCGCCTTGGCACTGACCCCAACCACAGCCGGTCCGGCCTTTTCGGCAAGATCGGCGAACCTTCCCAGCCCGCCGCCGTCATGGTCGACGGTTGGATTCACGGCCTGTGCGTGGACGATACTCCCGATCACCAGACACGCCGAAGCCCAGACGGCGCTCATCACCGGCGTCCTAAGGCTGCCGTAAGCAAACTTTCCGTGAACCATTTCCGCTTCCATGCATCCAACGTGATCGGCTGGTACCGGCTCAGGCTTGCTGATTTGCAGGCTGTTCTTGCGGCGCACGCGGGCTGAGCCAAAGCACTGGCGAGCCTTCAACGAACAGCCAGGAAGACCGTTCCTCCACCACCAGTGCAGACCCGATACCGCCATCGCAACAATCGCTGTGCCTCAGTCCTCTTCGTTGGAAGCTGTCGGAACAAGGGCCTTTGGCTTCTTGCTTGGTTCGCCAACGTCGGCCGAGGACGCCTGTTTCAGTCCACGCCGAATTTAACGTGAGAGGACCCGCATCAAACGCGGGCGCCACCGACGTAATTTCTCTTGGAACATCGATCTGGCGCGCGCGTTCGATCCCTAGTTTCCGATTGGCTGATGGGACGGCAGCGTGCGAACCGTTTCGGCGGCAGACATCGAAACCAGGCTATTCCCTGTAAGCGTCCTGATCTGCCGGCAGTCTTGCGTGGCGACCTTTGACGCGAGAATATTCAATGGACCTTGGCTGACTTGAAGGACACGAAGCGTACACAGCTTTTCTATCGTCAATCGGTCTGGACGCGAGTGACTCATTGGGTCTGGGCCGTGACGCTGTTTTTCATGGTGACGAGCGGGCTGCAGATCTTCAACGCGCATCCGATCCTCTATCTCGGGCAGCAGTCAGGCTTCGGCGACAAGCAGTATCTCGGTCCGCAGGCAGGACACGGCAACAAGCAGTTCAACAATACAATCCTCGACATTCACGCGGAAAGGCACGAGGGAGGAATCGTCGGTGTAACGAGCATTTTGGGTCATGACTTCGATACCACTGGATTGTTGGGCATGAGCGGATCGAAAGACCAGCCAATTTACCAGGCCTTCCCCGAGTGGGCGACGATCCCCTCCTACTTCGACCTTGCGACCGGGCGGGTGATCCATTTCTTTTTCGCGTGGATCCTCGTCCCGACATGGTGTGTCTGGCTCTGCGCCAGCGTGATCAACGGCCATCTCTGGCACGACATCGTCCCCAAGCTGAGCGATCTTCGGCTCCTGCCGGGCGACATCATCAGCCATCTGCGCCTGGAATTCCCGCGTAAGCGCTCCTACAACGTCTTGCAGAAGCTCAGCTATGCCGCGATCCTCATCCTCGTTATCCCGGGCATGATCCTCACCGGCCTCACAATGTCGCCCGGTGTCGATTCGGCTTGGCCCTGGCTGCTGGACGTTTTCGGCGGCCGCCAAACTGCCCGTCTGCTGCACTTCTGCGGCATGCTGGTCATCGTCCTGTTCTTCGTCGTTCACATCGTCATGGTGATCGCCGCGGGACCAATCAACGAGATGCGCTCGATGATCACGGGTTGGTATCGCGGCGACGACCCCGAAGCTGCCGGCGGAGGGGCCTGATATGAGCAAGATCGCGCCCGACCGCCGCCGACTTCTTGGTCAGCTCGGCGCTGCCGCGTCGTTGCTGACCCTCGGCGGCTGCGATGCCTTCGATGGCGTGCTCGGAGTTGGCGATCCCGTGCACAACTTTCTGCGAAAGGCGAACGTCCTCACCAGGGAAGCGCAGCGCGCGATTCAAGGGCCGGCGCCGATGGCGCGCGAATACCCGGCCAGCGCCATCCGGGAAGGCCAACGTCCGAACGGCTCGACCGATCCGCAGACTGACGACTATCTCGCCATCCAGAAAGACGATTTTGCCGGCTACCGGCTGCAAGTCACGGGGCTTGTCGACAAGCCGCTGTCGCTCAGCCTCAACGAATTGCGGGCAATGCCGTCGCGCACCCAGATCACGCGGCACGATTGCGTCGAGGGCTGGAGCTGCATCGCCCAATGGACCGGCGTGCAGCTATCCCGCGTCCTCGACCGGGCGGGGATCAAGCCGGCTGCGCGCTACGTGGTCTTCCGCTGCTATGATTCGATGGACGACACGTTGAGCGACCAGACCCTATACTACGAGAGCATAGATCTCATCAGCGCCCGTCATCCGCAGACGATCCTCGCCTACGGGCTTAACGGGCAGGCGCTGCCGATTGCCAACGGGGCGCCGTTGCGCGTGCGCATCGAGCAGCAGCTCGGGTACAAGATGGCCAAGTACATCCGGGCAATCGAAATCGTCGACAGCTTTGCCAAGATCGCCGGCGGCAATGGTGGCTATTGGGAAGACCGAGGTTACGATTGGTATGCGGGCTCGTAAGCTCGTCGCGCTCTTCTCTTCGATGGCACGGTCATCTGCTGCGTGCTCACGCTCCTCAATCAAATGCGCAGCAAAAGACGACTACCCACCGAGGAGCTTTCGCAAGATCAGCTTCAATGATGTCGGCCATCTATCGTCGGGCCGCGGAATCCGGCATTTCCAAATGAAGCAACAAAGAACCGATTTGGCTGAGTAATATCAATTGGCTGGGGCGGGAGGGATCGAACCTCCGAATGGCGGAATCAAAATCAGTTTGATTATTCTATGATCTCAAAGGGGATTTGGAAAAACGGTCAAAGTGGCCTCTAGCAAGCTCAATAGGTTAGCAGCGGTTTCCAAATGAAAAAGAGCGCTCCACCTGGTCCCGGACGAAGTATAGCGTTCAATGTCTCCACCGCCTAAGCTAAACCCAAACGAACTAGCACTTTGATGGCCGGTATTTTCGTTCCCGAACGTTTGGGCCAGGCGAAGTGTACGGTCAGAACAGCAGTCGGTTTTGGGGATGTGGACCGATTCCAGGTGAAAGCGTTCCCCGGTCGCCAAGGCTTCTGCGTGGAATAGCTCCCACGCCGCGAAACGAGTTAGCCGCTGTGGTAACGCGCAGCCATCCCGTCACTCTCGAGCGGACGGCAAAGGCGAGCGGGTACGATCCTGAACCCCGGTATTGCATGTGATTGATTTGCCTTGTGGGCGTACTAGGCTCGAATGGAGGACTCGTGGATTAGGAGGCGTATGACAAGGAAATCAATGCCAGCCCCGACATGGACTACTATGTGCAGAGATAAGGTGATCATTGCATAGCCGCACCTGTTACCGCGCATTTGCTAGCGCGAACTTCAAGCACGTGGATTGACCCGTGCCGTCTTTTTCACCGCAATACAGACAGCCGTCCTGAATATTCGCCAATGCCGATCTTTAGTTGGAGAGTCACTCTTAGTTGGAGAGTCGCTGTCGCTTCCGGTGTCGATGTCGGAGCTGGCGCTATCATCAGAGAAATGCGTTGACACAGGCGGCTGAGACGTAGGTCTACACCCACGCACTGAAGCCTATGCAAATCGACAGCATTCGCTTCTTTGCGCTTGCCCTCGAGCATTCGCGTTGGCTGTCGAACTGCTGCTCATCCACCATCTTGAAGGCGCCGCTCAATTGACCAGCACTGGCATCCCAAGGCGCAAGACATCATTCGCCGACGCACCATCGCGGCCTAGCATTGATTTACATCAAAGGTCTTACTTCAAGAATCCGTTTGTTGATCAGAGGTGATAATGAATATAGGATACAACTGCGATCTCGGGTCACCCTCGATTTCAGGCCTCACCCTCGCTGCCATTCCGCTTTTGCGATCCGAAATTAGTTCAGCTGACGTTCCCCGCCGTAGCACCTTCGTTTGACCAAAGGATAGTTTCTGTTTTGGGGGAGAACAGAAGTGGCGTTGAGTAGAGTTTTCAGTTTTGCTGATCCGTCGGCGTGCCAAACGGTTATTCGATTTGCCGACTTGGCGCTGTATCCCACCGCGAAGGGACGATTTCATGCCGGTATTACCCTGGTCGGCATAAACCGACTTTGGATGCAGCGCTTCCATGTGTCCCTACCACAGGTCAATACTGTCGCGGTCAAGCCCGGCCGCACATCAATTGGATTTCTAACCGAGCGTCATTCGTCACCTTTCCTGCACTGTGGCCTGGAAGTCTTGCCCGGCGACATCATCGTGAACCGGTTCGACGTCGTACATCAACGATCTGACGCTAACCTTCATTATGGCACGATATCTCTTTCGATGGATGATCTGGATGCTGCTGCCGAAACAATAATCGGGCGTGAATTGCCGAAGCCGCCGCATCAACGAATTAGTCGCCCGGATTCCGCGGTGATGCTTCGACTGCTGAAGCTGCACAGGAGCGTCGGGCAACTCGCCCATGACACGCCGGATGTTCTGGATATCCCGGAAGTCGGCCGGGCGCTAGAGAATGAGCTCATTCATGTCATGGTGAGGTGCCTTGCCGAGGGCGCAGCCGTAGAGCCGAGCACAGGCTCCCGTCGTCACGACACCATCGTCGCGCGGTTTGAAGAATTTTTGGAGACACATACTGACCGGCCGCTTTATCTCACCGAAATTTGCGCCGCGATCGGCGTCGCAGAGCGAACACTTCGCGCCTCCTGCGAAGAACATCTCGGCATGGGCCCAATCCGCTATCTCACGTTGCGCCGAATGCATCTCGTGCGACGGGCGCTTGTGCGTTCGGATCCGTCCAAGGCAACAGTCACGCAGATTGTTACAAACCACGGCTTTTGGGAACTCGGGCGCTTCTCGGTGGCCTACCGCAGACTGTTCGGAGAAGCGCCATCCGACACATTGCGGCACCCCGCAGAGCAGCCGGAGGTCTATCTCAATCGCCCGTCATCGCTCGCGGCCACAGACTTGCAAGCGGCTTGATCCACACGCCCAGACGCTTGCCGGACTGCTGAGCGACCAGCCCGGTTCACCACGAACGATCCGGGCCTCACCGCGGTCATCGATAATTTCCAGCGCGATGTCGATCAACTGGGCAAGTCGATAGGCCGACACAGGGGCGGATTGTCTGGATTGCTGCCCTGGTCGTCTCCCCGCAGTCGGGACCGGAGATCGGCGATCTGATCCCATGACGCGCGACCAAGGAACCCTATGATTTCGCGAACGTTAATGAATTAGAACGCGACCCGATACTCGATCGCGGCGGGGATGCCGTAATGGCAAATGCGCGGGCGTCTGTGACAAAAGCGTGACACCACGCGCGAAAAATCCCGAGCGCCGGAAAAAACCTCCGGATAAGCCGGTCCGTTCTATTGCCCTGTCGCAGGGTTCGCCCTCCCCTGCACGGGCAAAGGAGACTCTTTGGAATGCGCGGACGCATTGGTTGTGGGGTGCTCGCTCTTTTCGTTCTGCTTGCAAACACACAGGTCATTCCTGCAGCTTGCATCGATCCCGCACAGCTCGCGCACTCGACCGTCAGCATCATGCGCCATTTCGATGATGCTGAGCGCGATGCGCGTCCGAATCTCATCGGCGTGCGAGGCACCGGTTGGTTCCTCTCTCCAACGACAATCGTCACCGCCGAGCACGTAACGGCAGGGATGAAGCTCTCGATGGAAGAGTGGAAGCCGCTCGAGATCGCGGACGGAGAGGGTAGCCATTTCATCGCCGCGCGGATCCAGCGCCTCGCGGGAGTCCAAGCGGAAAAGCTCGCCGTCATCGAGCTCGAACATGCCGTTTCCGCCGCGCGGAGCGTCGCCATCCGGAGGGAGCCGCTCGTGCCGGACGAGCAGGTCATAGCGCTCGCCTATCCGGCCGGCCGCCTGCATCCCGTGGGAGGACGGTTCGTTCGTTTCGGAGATGACGGGAAGCTCGCCGGCATGGCACTCTTGGAATTCTATGAAGGCGAGAACCGCCTTGTAATCGACCATGGCGCGTCGGGAGCACCAGTGATCGATTGCGACGGCCGGATCGCGGCGGTCATCAGCAACGTGTTCACGCAGAGTATCGTATGGGCGTCCCGTCAAATACGGATCTCGACGGCGTGGGGAATGCCCAACGTCGTCTCCGTGCCGGTCCAGGTGCTGGACGAATTTGCCCGAGCCGACTGAGGCCAGGTGGGTAACTACCTCGTGGCTAACCATCTTGGGCTGACGTAGAAGCCAGTTACGTCCATCGGCCGCACGCGCAAGCTCCGCAACAGGGTTGATCGCGTGAAAAGGCAAAAACGCATGGGCAGTCTATTGCCGACCTCATGGAGCTGAGCCCGCGCTCACACCGGCAGGTCGCTCCTCGATTCCGAACCTGCATAGTCAACCACGCGAAGTCGGCGCTAACCTGCCATGGCTTACTATCGGCGGGCTCGGCGGCCTGATGAGACTGCGTTCTTCAGGCACACCAGCCGTCAACCGACTATGCCGGAGGGATGTCATGCTCTTCAAACTGCTGCGCATGCTCGCCATCACCGCTCCCGTCTTAGGGATGACCAGTCTAGCATCGGCACAGACAACTCCTCCGCGCCATGTCTCGCTGCCGAAGACAATCGGCGTAGCCAAGCCAGAAACAGTTTCCTCACTTTCCGTCGTTCGGAACCTACGGAAAATTCCGCCACCAGTTGATGGCGACAGGTGCGGCTGTGTCCTTTGGCAAGATTTGTTCGATCGCAATAACCCGAATAACTTGCGATCAGATTATCCAGGTCCACCTGCTCAACCCGGCCAGTTCTAATCGAAGCTCCTATACGGACTCCCAAGCGGATTTTGTGCCGCCCCAACCGCTCGTTTCAGTTGGTCTGGTCGCTTGATCTCACCGTCGACCATTCCGCAAAGAATTGCGGATCCTTGCCGTAAATGCATAGGCGCTCCCACTCCGCCGGATATCGTCCTCATAGGCGGGCTGACTCAGATCCGGGAACCGCTCAGCATGCCCGGCGAGCTGCGCCCAGTGTTCGTCAAGGAGGCCAATCGGTCGGTTTTTCCGGTGCGACTGCCGACAGGCAGGCTCTTGGAATGGACGCCTATCGTGACTGTTGCCGCAAAATGGGGATACGGCCGTAAACATTCGGTCGGCAACTGAAAGACCGCCCCCTTACGGCGGTCTTTCAATTGATTGCGGCGCCCGGTCGAGCCCCCTTCCCGCCGGCCACTTGCATAATCGTCGGACTCCGCAATGCACCTTCGAAGTTCCGAAGGCGCATAGTCGAAAAGCGTCAATTGCCTAATGCTGGCTCCCTTGGTGCGACCCAAGAAGCTTCAACCGGTCAGAACTGTTCCGCCGGTCCGATGGGGCATGGGATATGGCAGAAGGCGGTACACGTACATTTAGCGATCCGGATGGTTACGCGGCCGCGTTTGGCGACGTACGCGTCAACCTCACGATAGCGGGCGCCGGAGACTTCAGAGCCCGGCTGACACGGTTGAAACTGAACCATCTGGAAATCTATTGGTGTTACGAGAGCCTCCCTCGTATTGCCTATATTTCGCTGCTCCGCGAACGGACCTTCCTGTCGTTTCCAGTCGCCACTGCATCTCTCGGATGCGGCGGATTGACCTTGCGAAACGGCGACATGGTCCTTCACAGCAGCGGCGAGCGCGTGCATCAACGCTCTAACGGTACGTGCCAGTGGGGGTTACTGTCGTTACCGCCCGAGCAACTTGCCGATGGCGGCAAGGCATTGACCGGACGGCTGATCGCATCACCACCCGCCAACAGGATATTACGTCCTTCGCGCGCGCTAGCGTCAAGATTCCAGAGCCTGTTCAGGCAAGCCTGCCATCTCGCAGAAAGCCGAAAGGAATTGATCGAGCGCCCCGAGATCGCAAGAGCGCTGGAGCAGGAAATGCTTCACGCCATCATCCATTGCCTGGCCGCCAACGAGGCGGACGACCATCCCAGGGGGAGACATCATCACGCCGCTGTCATGGTTCGCTTCGAAGAAGCGCTGAGCAAGCGGATTGATCAGAAGCTCAACATGCCAACGCTTTGTGCGGAGATCGGCGTGGCCGAGCGAACGTTGCGGATGTGTTGCGCCGAGTTTCTTGGCGTAAGCCCCACACGATATCTTTTGTTACAGCGCTTGAACAAGGCTCGCGCCGCGCTGCGGCGCGCCGATCCTTCAAAATCGAGCGTCGCGGAAGTGGCCCGAAATCATCAGTTCCTGGAGCTTGGCCGTTTTTCGGTGACGTATCGCACCACCTTCGGTGAATCGCCTTCGACCACGCTGCAACGTGCTCCGCAGACACAAGCGCCACCTGCCGAAAGCGCATAGTCCATCCTGCGCGCTTCGCACGCGTGGGTCCCGCGCGTTCCTCGCGATCGATCATGCTTGGAACGTCCGGACTTCTCGACTTGCCGAAATTGCATAGCGTCCGCTGGACACCAAAGACTACGCTCGCTGATTGCGCGCCATCCCTTTCGCTTAGCCTTTTGGGGGCGTTCCACGAAGGATCGGGCCATGAGAAAACTCGTCACAATAGCGATCTCAGTTGCGACGTTGAACGTCTTCATCTTGGCATCCGCGGTGGGCCAGCAAACCACCGGAGTTCCGGGTTCACCCGACGCCACGACAACCATCGACGGCCGTTATTTGCCGCCGCCACCGCAGCCGTTTCGCGGCGACATCAACCTCAACGCTGAACAGTCGAAACCGGCGTGGCCTGCGCGCGTGGTGCCTCCGAAGGCCGCGCCAAACATCCTTTTGATCATGACGGATGATGTTGGCTTTGGTGCGCCGTCGACTTTCGGTGGTGTCATTCCAACTCCCAACATGGATCGCATCGCAGCCAACGGCCTGCGATACACCAACTTCCACTCGACTGCGCTGTGTTCGCCGACACGCGCTGCGCTGATCACTGGCCGCAATCACCACTCAGCTGGCTTCGGCGTGATCTCCGAGGCGGCGACCGGCTTCCCGGGCTATAATAGCATTATTCCCAAGGACAGCGCCACGATCGGACGCATCCTTCAAGAGAACGGCTACCGTACTTCATGGTTCGGCAAAAACCACAACACGCCAACCTACCAGGCTAGCCAAGCCGGACCATTCGACCAGTGGCCGATCGGAATGGGCTTTGAATATTTCTATGGTTTTGTCGGCGGCGACACCAGCCAGTGGCAGCCGAACCTGTTCCGCAACACGACAGCGATTTATCCGTATGTCGGCCACCCCGAGTGGAATCTGGTCACCGCGATGGCCGATGACGCCATCCACTGGATGAATCAGCTCAACGACATCAATCCTTCGATGCCGTTCCTCGTGTATTACGTTCCCGGCGCCACCCATGCACCACACCACCCTACGCCGGAGTGGATCAAGAAGGTCAGCGACATGCATCTCTTCGACAAGGGATGGAACGCCGTACGCGATCAGATCTTCGCCAACCAGAAAAGGCTGGGCGTCATTCCAGCCGACGCGAAGCTCACTCCCTGGCCGGATGATCTGTTGAAGAGCTGGGACAAGCTGACCGACGAAGACAAGAAGCTGTTCATCCGGCAGGCAGATGTGTACGGGGCCTACCTGGCCTATGCGGACCATGAAATCGGCCGTGTCATCCAGGCGGTCGAAGATATGGGCAAGCTCGACAACACGCTTATCATCTACATCAGCGGCGATAACGGTGCTTCGGCCGAGGGTACGCCCAACGGCACGGCAAGCGAGATTTGGCCGTTCAACGGCATCGATTTGCCGGTCGCTGAACAGATGAAGTTCTATGATGCTTGGGGCAGCGACCAGACCTACCCCCACTATGCGGTTGGGTGGGCCTGGGCTTTTGATACGCCGTACAAGTGGACGAAGCAGATTCCCTCCTTCTTCGGTGGCACGCGGCAGGGCATGGCGATCTCCTGGCCGGCCCGCATCACCGACAAGGGCGGTATCCGCAACCAGTTCCACCATGTGATTGACATCGTGCCGACGTTGCTGGAAGCGACCGGCATCCCCGCACCCGTCATGGTCGATGGCATCGGGCAAAAGCCGATCGAGGGCGTGAGCCTCGCGTACACGTTTGACAAGGCCAACGCCGATGCACCCTCCCGTCACCGCACCCAATATTTCGAAATGATGGGCGTGCAAGGTCTCTACAACGACGGCTGGATGCTGAGCAGCGTTCCCAAGCGAGCCCCCTGGGAATTGGCTGGCGCGGCGATCCTGGACCCGGCCACGGCATTCAAGTTCGAGCTCTACGACGTCCAGCATGACTGGACGCAATATACTGATGTCGCAGCCGCCAACCCGACCAGGGTGCGGGAAATGACGGACCTGATGTTTGGCGAGTTCGCCAAGTATCAGGTGCTGCCGCTCGATGCCTCTGCGGCAACCCGCTTCGTCACGCCGAAACCGAGCCTGACGGCAGGCCGGCGGGTCTTTACCTATTCGGGTGAGACCGTCACCGGCATTCCGGGCGGCGACGCACCGAACCTGCTTAACACCTCGTACACCATCACCGCGGATATCGAGGTCCCGCAAGCAGGCGCCGAGGGCGTGATTATCACCGACGGCGGACGGTTTGGTGGATTTGGCATGTACCTGCTGAAGAGCAGGCCAGTGTTCACCTGGAATTTGCTTGATCTGAAGCGGACTCGATGGGAAAGCGCCGGTGCGCTTGCGCCCGGTAAGCATACCATTGTGTTCGACTTCAAATACGATGGCATGGGCTTCGCGACCCTTGCCTTCAACAGTACGAGCGGTATCGGACGTGCCGGTACAGGAACGCTGACGGTGGATGGCAAGGTCGTTTCGACCCAAACGATGGATCGAACTGTGCCGCTCACCTTGCCGGTCGACGAGACCTTTGACATCGGGGCGGACACCGGTACGTCGGTGGATGACCGCGACTATCAACTTCCGTTCCCATTCACCGGCAAGATCAACAAATTGACGATCTCAGTGGAGCCGCCGAAGCTGACGCCGGACGACCTGAAGAAGCTGGAGGATGCCTACCGCACCGCGCAGGACGCGAAATAGAACATGAGTACGCCGAAGGGGCACGAGCCCCTTCGGCTGATGCCGCAGGCCGTCGCAGTTTTAGCGATTGGAGCACGTTGCGTCGAGCTGGACGTTACGTAGGGGCTAAGTGCATGATCTCGGTCAAGCTGCCATTTTGGCTTCGCGTTGTTGTGCTTGTCGGTGCAATATGCCTAGTGGCAGGCGCGGGGCTTTTCACCTATCGGTACTTTACTGGTCCGACGACGCTCACGGTCGCCGCTGGATCGCTGGACGGAGAAGCGGTGCAGGCGATGTCGGCCATCGCTAGTCGGTTTGCGGAGACAAATGCACCGGTTCGGCTCAAGGTCATCGATACCGGCAGTGTCGTGGATGCGGCCAAAGCATTTTCGGCGGGTAATGTGGACCTCGCGGTCGTCCGGGGCGATGTCGGCGATTTATCGCGGGCTGGCGCCGTCGCGATTGTGGCGCGCTCCGTAGTGCTGATTGCCGCCCCGTCGGGTTCGTCGATCGACAGCGTGACTGGGCTGAAAGGCCACACCGTGGGTGTGGTAGGCGGCGACGTGAACCAAAAGGTCGTTGCCGCGCTGACGGAAGAGTACAACCTCGATGCTGCCAAGGTCTCTTTCAAGGACATCACGCCTGTGGATGCTGGAAAGGCTTTCAAGAACAAGGATGTCGGTGCGCTGCTGGTCACCATCCCTCTGACTGAAAAATACTTGTCCCTCTTTCGATCTCTCGTGCAGCCAAGTGCGAAGGCCACACCGGTATTGGTCCCGATCGAATCCGCCGGTGCGATCGCCCAGACACATGGGGCGTATGAAAGCTTCGATGTACCAAAAGGCACGCTGCGCGGAGCACCTCCGGTCCCGGAGGATGATCTCACGACGCTGCGGGTATCGTACTATCTGGTCGCACAAAAGAAACTCGACTCCGATCTGATCGCGAGCCTCACTCAATCATTCATGAATGCGCGCCGAGATCTTCTGCGCGAGCTTCCGATCCTCGCGCAGATCACGGCCGCCAACACCGACCAGGACGCCTACCTTCCCGCGCATCCCGGTGCGGCGGCGTTCTATAATGGTAACGTGCAGAGCTTCCTGGACAAATACAGCAACGCGATCTTTCTGACGCCGATGGCGCTCGGCGCTCTCGCCACCATTGCCGCCGCGGCGTGGAAATTCCTGGGTTTAGGCAAGGAAGCCAAAGAGGGCGTTCTGGATTCGCTCTATATGCTTGCCCGCCGGATACGGAGCGCCGACAATGACGCCGCTCTCTCGGAAATTGAGGATCAACTCGATACCATTCTCAAAGCGCAACTCGCGAAAACCGCGGCAGGCGATGAGGACGCGATCGATGCTGGGACACTGAATTTGGCGGCGCATCGGCTGGAAAATCTGATTCATTATCGCCGTGCCGCACTCGCAATGAGGCCGGAACGTGCGCCCGCAGCGTGACATCGGCTTCTCATCCCGATATGGCAGCAAACGTGGTAGCCTAGCTGCGATCGCACTATAGGTGTCTCGCCGGATGCCAACACGACGCTAGACGCTTCTGTAAGCGCCTTAGCATCGGAAACATGAGAAGCGTCAATCGTGAATGATTTGCTCTCGCTTGCACCCTCGCTCGATCAACTGTCCCGGATCATCGGCAGTGTCGCGGCACCGGCGTTTCTGTTGGGCGCGGTCGCCGCGTTTATCTCTGTCCTGATCTCGCGCATCAATCGCATAATCGACCGTTCGCAATTCATTCACAGTATCAACGACGCCGACAGGGAGAGATCATACCTCAAGGCGGATATTCCCCGCCTCAAGCGTCGGGCGGAACTGCTCAACAGGGCAGTGCTTTACGCAACGATATGCGCCATCGTGACATCTTTGCTCATCATCGTCGCATTCGTCAGCGCCATGCTGCACCTCTCGCACGAATACGGAGTAGCGATCTTCTTCATCCTTGCGCTCGCATTTTTCCTGCTGTCGCTCATCGATCTCGCCCGCGAAACGCGAATCGGCCTTCATGATTTCGACCACCACGCATAGGGACGGAGGACGGCGAGTGAACTCGCCGATCTGCTTTGGTTTGGTGGCGGAAGGTGACTGAGGACAGTTCTCAAAAAATGCGCCTCACCGGAGGGATACGATTCGGCCGCACCGACCTGACGCATTCACCACTCCGGCGGCCGGACTGTCGGTCCAACATCGGCGGGCGAAGGAAGACCCGGAGCCGGCGGTTGCGGCTGGCCGGCCGGCGGCAGCAACTCTCCCCAATTGGTCCGCGCTCGCATTTGGTCGCGAGTCGCGGCGGTCACGAAATAGCTGTCCTCCCGTATCTGCCATCCGCCCCCGAGCGCGCGGTAGATGGCGGTTGCACCGAGTGCGACATTGGCCAAGGCTGTCGCCACGTTGCTCTCTGCCTGAAACAGATTCTGCTCGGCAGTCAGCACGGTCGTGAAATCTGTAGCCCCTTGCTCGTACTGTTCCGTCCCAATTCTCAAGGCGCCGCGCGCAGCGTCCGCACTCCTGCGCAGATATCCGACCTGGAGGCGCGACTGCCGGAAGGCGGAAATGCCGTCGTCCACTTGTTGCTGCGCTTTGATGACGGTGTTTTGATAATCGACCAACAGCTGTTGCAGCCTGGCGTCCTGCAGGCGCACGTCGTTGGTGATTTGCCCGTAGTTGAGGACATTCCATTGAAACGACGGGCCGGCGGCATAGGTCATGCCCCTGGAGCTGACGAGTTGGCCCAGGTTATGGCCGTTGGCGGTGCTGGCTGCGCCTCCGAACGTTCCGGTGATGCTGATGGCCGGATAGAGCTGCGCCTCGGCCACGCCGATCTGCGCGTTCTGCGCCAGTGCGGCAAGTTCTGCGGCGCGAACGTCCGGCCGGCGGCGGAGCAGATCCGCCGGGATTCCGGCAGCGATCGTGCTGGGTGGCACAGGTATCCTGCCTCTCGATCGCGCGAGTAGCGCATTCAGCGAGACGGGCGGGATGCCGAGCAGCACACAAAGCGCGTGTTCCCCTTGCTGCAACTGGATAGTCAGCTGTGGAATCGCTGCCTTGGTCTGCTCGAGAACGTTAGTTGCCTGAAAGACGTCGCGTTCGCTGCTGCCGCCCCCGGTGTATTTTGCCCTTGCGATTTTCAGGACTTCTTCCTGTTTGGTGACATTGGAGCGGGCGATCGCGATCAACTGCTCGGCGGTGCGAATGCCGATATAGGTTGCCGCGACGTCACCCAGAAGCGTGACAAGGACATCGTCGTAGCTTGCGATCGAAGCAAGATAGGCACCATCAGCGGATTCAACGCCGCGCCGGAACTTGCCCCAGAAGTCCAGTTCCCAGGCGGCCTGCGCCGCAAGCGCATCGGTCCAGAATTGCGTGGGCTTGGCATTCGGAAGGGCGAGCGGCGTGGCGGCGCTGGGCTGGGTGTAGATCAGCGAGCCTGTGCCCTGCTGCACCTGCGGGTAGAACGAGCCGATGGCGATGCCCAGCACGGCCCGCGCCTGGAGCACGCGAGTCCCCGCGCTCAACAAGGTCAGGTTCTGATTGTAGGCAATCTGGACGAGCTCGTTGAGTGTCGGATCGTGGAAGCCTTTCCACCAATCGCGATAGTCTCGGTGAGCCGACTTGATCGAGCCGCTCTTCGCGCCGAGAAACTTGTCGGTGATCGGGGCCGTAGGCGAAATGAAGTCCGGGCCGACCGCGCAGCCAGCCAGCGGCAAAACCAGCGCCACCGACAGGGCGCGGCGCGCAGCTCTGCGCCGGACGAGCCCGAGAATCACCATCGACGCAACCTCCCCCGAGTTGCTCGCATGCCCCCTCGCAACCCTACCAATTTTGACGATCACCGGCGCCGAGCCGTCGATAGCGTTGATTACAAAATCGCCCGCTGCTGCAAAAATGTCACATGCAAATTCGGCAAAGCCATCCGGGCCGCCAAACGGGCTCCGTCTAGCTCTTGGCCACGGTCGGTACGACGTACAGCAGCCACTTCTTCATCCGAATAGCGACCTTGGAGATGATGTGGGTCGGCTTGCCCACGTGGGTGTAGATGGCCGCACTTCCCCCCGAACCGATCGACAGTTTTCGCACGACGGACGGATCGTCGAAAAGAATCTTGACCGCATAGGCGCCGGTCGATCCAACCCTGGCCGCTGTGGGGATGTCTCCGCTGGTGGTGAATTGGCCGCCGCCAGAGGCGGGTATGACGGCGTCCACCTTTCCGGTGAATAGTCGGCCTGGATATGGATCGAGCACCAGCTCCACGTCGTCACCCGGTTTTACATTCATGAGCCAGTTCTGAGGATACACCGCCCCAACGGCGATGCTTGACGTGTCGACGAAGGTGCCGGCTGCTGCGAGCGGCATGGGCACCAGCATCGTTCCTACCTGGACCTGCCAATTCACGACGTAGCCGTCGCCTGGCGCGGTCATCCGGCACTGCGCGAGGTTGAACCGCGCGTCTCCGAGTTGAGCCTCGACAGCGGGCACGCCGCTCTGCGCCACGACCACGGCAAAGGCCGCCTGACGCGCGGCGGCTTCCGCCTGCTGCAGGGTGGACTGCGCAGCCGCCAACGCGGCCACCGCCTGTTGCTCGGCAGCCTGCGCCTGCGTGACGGCGGCTGCGGCCTGCTGAACGGCGGCATCCGCCTCCTGGCGTTGCTGCTTGGCCTCGGCCACCTTGAGCTGGCTGATCGCCGCGACATCCGCTCGTTGAATGTTCAACGCGATCTGCTCCTGCGTTTTGGCCAGGTCATCGGCCGCCTTTGCCTTGTTGAGATTGGCTTGCGCATTGACCACGGCCGCCTTTGCTTCATCAAGCGCAGCTTGGGCCTGGGCCATCCCGTCCTTCGCCTTCGTCACATTCGCATCCGCCGCTTGCGCACCGGCCTGCGCCTGCTCGACATTCGCCTTCGACGCCTTGAGCTGAGCTTCGAGCTGATCCACCGTAAACTGATACGGGGCGGGGTCGATCTCCAGCAGGAGATCGCCTTTCTTCATCGGCTGGTTTGCCTCGGCATGCACCGCCTTGACCTGTCCCTTCACATAGGGGACGAGCTGAACCACGTACTGGGTCGTGACCAGCTGGCCCGTTAGCGGCGCTGACTGCGTCCACACCACGACCACGCCGCCAATCATGAGAATGCCGGCGAGGATCATGCATGCGATGAGATAAGGCCGCGGTTTCAGGTGCAATACCTTGAAGAGCACAAGCACGACGGCGGAATAGACAATGATCAGAAATGCAATCATGGCCGCATTTCCTCGTGGCGTGACGGCTTGCGCAATGGGGCTGGCTGATTGGCGGCGGCCTCGGATTCAGTCACGCCGCGCCCTCGCTGATCATTCTCGATTCTCGAAGCGTCCGATCCAGGTCGACTGATGAAGGCCCAGATCAATGCCAGCGGCCAGAGCAAACCGCCCGTCGCGATGCCGATCCAGCCGGCGACATTGACGGCAGAAGCCTGCGGATGCCCCCATTTTCGGGCGAGTCGACCCGGCAATTGCCCCAAACTGACAATCGCGATCACCGCCACCGCGATAAGAACGGCGAACACCACGAATGCGAATGCGTCCAACACGCCAAATGAGGCATCCATTGTTCATCCACTTTCTGCCGCGATACGACCATCAGCGGACGAATGGCGCTTAAGTCGTCCTTCGGCGTGAGCAGCGCGCTAGCTCCTTTGCTTGCGGTGTGTCGGCGCGCGGAAGGCGCCCTGCTGCAAGCGAACTCAACGTCTCATTCTCGATTCCGAAGTTCACCGGAAGCAGGGAACGGTAGCTATGCAAGTTCGGCAAATCCGTTCCCGACGGCCCCTCCGATGACCAGACGGTGCCTGGCAAGGCATCGGATCAACATGGCACCCGTTGCGCGGCGGGCGCTGTGACTCGTAAAGCTGTTGCCGGTTGCGCTGACGCGCGTCAACCGACCACGTCGCCGCCGATGTGAAAATCCTAACTGCGCCAAAGGCGGTCGAGGACCACGGCCCTGACTAGGTTCGCGAGACGGGACCGACGGCCAACCTGCGATTTGTTGCTCACAATGGTGTGTTCAACATCGGGGCTCTCCACGAATATCTTTCGAGCTTTCATGAACCGCCAACTGAGCGGATTTCGCTTCTGAAAAATCGCCTCAACGTCGTGTTGCAAGTATCCGGACAGGACGATGGGCGGCGGAGCGAACACCTCCGGCAATACCGAGGACAAATTGCCATCGGTCAGAACCTTCCAGCGCGAGTGGCCGCCCATGACCGGTGACCGCAAGCTGAACACCACGCGTCCGATCCTGGTTTCGCGAATGGCATAGGAACACATCGCACAAGGCTCGATCGTCGAATAGAGCGCGCAATCATCAAGGCTTGTCGCACGGAGCTTCTTTTGGGCTGAAGCAATTGCAACCATTTCCGCGTGCCGCGTAACGTCCCCTTCAACTCTGACCATATTAAGGGACTCGCAAATGAATTCACCCCGCCGAGCGATGACGGCCGCAAATGGGTACTCCCCGTTCTTGCCGGCGGATCGGGCGAGAGCAACGCAGCGACGCATCATGATCGCATCTGATTCTGAATCAGACATTCTCATGGCGCCAACAAAGCTTCTGTGCAGTCCGAAATGCGCGCGACGCTCACTTGATGGTTGCGCGGCCGCACAAAAAGGAATGCTCCGGCTCTTGATTGCATAATTGGCACTCGAAATCGTGTCAGGACAATTTGCCTTCCGATAAACCATGCAAAGCTAATGTTTGGTTCGTAATACTGACTATGCAGATTCGGAACCGCGGAGACCGCAGCAAGGGGGCGGATTCATGAGGAAGCCGCCGAGCCGTTGAGCAGAGGTTCGTCGAACGGAGCATCCGCGAATTCTGCCGGAAACGCATAGCCAGCTACGCTGCTGCCGCCGACAATGTCGGACTACGGTTCTGCTTCCTCGCGCGAAACCAAAGGAGGAAACCAAAGGAGTGGGAATCGACATGCAAATTGAAGGGGGGAGCAAGGCCGGCTGTGCGGTCCGCCATTCCAGGTCGGCGTGATTGGCCAAGCTCCGAGGCGCGGCGGAAACCCATGAGCATGTACAGGACCGCTATTCCAAGCACGCAGTTTTAGGGAAGGAGAATGACCAATGTTGCGTATGGCTTTGATTGGCTTTGCAGCCACCGTCCTTGTAGGCGCAACCCTAGTCCCCGACGACGCGCTCGCCCGTGGTGGTTTCCGCGGTGGCGGTTTCCATGCTGGAGGCTTTCATGGCGGCGCGGCACATTTCCGAGGGGGCACTGTAGCGGGACGTGGCGTGGCTTATCGCGGCGGCGCCTATCGCGGGGCGGCTTATCGTGGCGTCGCCTGGCGCGGAGGATATCCCTATCGTGGAGCGGCGGTTGGCGCGGCGGCGGGGGCGGCGGCGGTGGGTGCGGCAGCGGCCGGCTATTACGGGTCCTATGGGTACGGCAACGGCTGTTACCGTAACGCCTACGGCGCCTGGGTCTGCCCATAACGCGCGCACAGTGCGCTTCGGACGGCGGCACGTACCATCGGGAGTTACCGCCGCAGCATCCGTCATCTTCGGTCGTTTGCGCCGGAGTAACGCATTGTGGGCACGTTTGATACCGAATCTAAAATAGGCGAGATCATCTTGGTCATCGCCAAGGGATGGTATCCTCGCCGGAAAAGACCAGCATGCAGGACATCAGAGCCTGGCTATGCGAAATCGACACGTCCGGTCGGCAAGTATTTTTCGAAGACTGCGCGTCTGAGACGCCACACAGCGCTCGCCGGAATCGCATAGCGCATCGCGGGCCCTTCAGCCAAATTCCTGCCCGCATGGCGACTGACCGCCCGTATGATCCTGCATGGATCGGCAAAGACCGTCA
Source organism: Bradyrhizobium centrolobii (assembly GCF_001641635.1). Classification (GTDB taxonomy): domain Bacteria; phylum Pseudomonadota; class Alphaproteobacteria; order Rhizobiales; family Xanthobacteraceae; genus Bradyrhizobium; species Bradyrhizobium centrolobii. Next base: position 153,930 of record NZ_LUUB01000092.1, on the reverse strand, counting down.
GTGGGTGGAGTGGGGGCGAAGGCTGCGGCCCGACTTCGGCAGCCGACATCGAGGAAAGGCAACCATGAGCCTGTTCAGAACAATCTGGGGCGCTGTTGTCGTGGCGTGTACGGCCACGACAATGGCGAGCATTCCTGCCTCCGCCCAGCAGGGACAGAAACCCAACATCCTCTTCATCATGGGCGACGATATCGGATGGATGCAGCCAAGCATCTATCACCGCGGGCTGATGGTCGGCGAAACGCCGAACATCGATCGCATCGGCAATGAAGGCGCGATGTTCGTGGACTACGTGGCGATGCAGAGTTGCACCTCCGGGCGCAATGCCTTCTTCACCGGCATGTATCCGCTGCGCACGGGCATGATCCCGCCGCAGCTACCCGGTAGCCCATCTTACCTGCGGCCCGGCACGCCGGCGCTTGCTCAGTTCCTGCTCGATCTCGGCTACAACACGGGTGAGTTCGGAAAGAACCATCTCGGCGACCACACCGATGCCCTGCCGACGGCCCACGGCTTCCAGGAATACTGGGGCTATCTCTATCACCTCGACGCGATGCAGGGTGTGAGCTTTCCCGACATCAACAAGACTCCGCTGCAGCAGACTGTTGCGCCGCCGTGCAAGAACACGCCAATCCCGGGCGTGCCGGAAGTACCTGGCGCGGTCGACGCCAAGACCACGATCTGTCTGACGCCCCCGCGCAATATGTTGTCATGCAAGTCCTCCGACGGCACGAGCAAGAACCAGACGTGCAGTGACGAGGGGCCGCTGACGCTGGAACGCTCGAAGACGGTGGACGAGGAAATCTCGACGAAGGTTATCGACTTCCTCGACCGCAACGACCCGAAGAAGACCAACAAGCCCTTCTTCGTCTGGTACAACCCGGCGCGCATGCACGTCACAACCGTGCTGCCGCCGAAATACGAGGCCATGATGGGCGAGCCGGGCGGCAAGGACTGGGGCATCCAGGAAGCCGGCATGAAGCAGCTCGACGACAATATCGGCCTCGTTCTCAAGAAGCTCGACGACATGGGGCAGACCGACAATACCATCGTCGTGTTCACCACCGACAACGGCGCCGAGGCGATCACCTTCCCGGACGGCGGCGTTACGCCGTTCAAGGGCCAGAAGGGCGAGGCCTGGGAAGGCGGCTACCGCGCGCCGATGGTGATCCGTTGGCCAGGACACATCAAGCCGGGCACGGTCAAGAACCAGCTGTTCGCGGCGCTGGACTGGGTGCCCACGCTCGTCGATATCGCAGGCGGGCCGACGGGCGATGGACTCAAAAAGCAGATCGAGGCCGGCCAGTATCCCGGCATCGTCAAGACGACCCTCGATGGCTTCGACCAGCGCGAGTACCTCGAAGGCAAGTCCGAGAAGTCGGCGCGCGACCACTTCTTCTATTTCTCGGGCGCGACGCCGTCTGCTGTGCGCTACAAGAACTGGAAGATGTACTACACGATGTCGCAGCCCGGGCCAGCCGGCTGGATCATGCCGCTCGTCCCGTTCCACTTCACCTTGGTACAGAACATCAAGCGTGATCCGTTCGAGCAGGCGGTCGGCATCGACCAGAAGACGGCCCTGAGCATCGGAGGAGCGCTCGGTGGCCCGACGACCGCCTTCCTGTACGACTGGAACCTATTGCCGATCGGCCAGCAGCTTTGGTTGGCGCACCTGCTGACCTACGAAAAGTTCCCTCCGCTGCAGGCGCCTGAAAGCTACAACCTCAGCGGGGTCATAGAGGAGGTCAAGAAGGCCAATGCCAAGGCCGCGAGCGACTAACGGCGCAAAGCGGGCGTGATGTGATCAGGCGGGCGCCCCCCACGGGGGCGTCCGCGCACGACAGGTGAAGCGATGAACGCGCGTCCCGTGCATTCCGTTCGAAAGGCCATCAACCTGCCCCATGCGCTTGGGCAGCGAAAGCCAAGGAGTTGCTCATGACCATGAAGAAACGAACTGGCTGCATGATCATCGCTCTCCTGCTCTGCGGAGCAGCACCGGCGCTGGCCCAGACCACGCCTTCGCCGCAGCAGCACCTGCCGCTGCAGAAGACGATCGGCCAAGCCAGCCCGGAAATCGTGCCGTCGTTGATCGTCATGAACGCCCGCGGCGCCAGCCTGCAGGGCGGGAAGCTGACCCTCACCGGCGTTGCGCCCAACTCGATCGTGTTTGCGGACCGCCCGGTACGGGCGGCAGGGCATGCGCTGACGACGCACCTCTTGGAGGAATGGGCTCCGAACAATGAAAGCGATGAGAGCTTCACCAAGGATCCGCCGAACGGCACCATCTCCGTGTTCAACACGGACGGGTCGAAAATCCGCGATGCCGTCGTCACGCTGAAGACGGCCAAGCTCGACGGCGACAAGCTGACCTTCGACGTTGACGTGCTCGAAGGCGAGCTCACGGGCGGTGACGGGCCGGCGGCACTCTTCATCGACCGCTTCGGCTTCGGTGGCTTCCACGCGGGCGGCTTCCACGCCGGTGGCTTCCGTGCTGGCGGCTTCCATGCCGGCGACGTCGGACGAGTCGGGGCCGTCGGTGTCGGTCGCGTCGGCGCTGTCGGCGTCGGCTACCATCCCTACGTCGCGCGCGGCGCCTGGTATCGCGGGGCTCCATATGCAGCCGCTGCGGTTGGTGGGGCCGCGCTGGGTGCAGCGGCAGCAGGCGCTGCAGCCGCCAATCCGTATTGCGGCTATTACCCCTACCCGCCTTGTTACTGAGGCAACGCCAAAGGTGCGGGCTCTGCTGGACAACGGCGCCAACAGAGCCCGCCGATCGGCGGAGCCGGATCCGAGTCCGATTTGGAAGACTGAATGAACAGGAGGCATGCAATGCGCGACAAGAGATTGATGATCTTAGGTGGCCTTGCGATCGCCGCATCAGTGCTGGCGCTGACTCCAGATACTGCCGCAGCGAGAGGAGGCTTCGGCGGCGGCGAATTCCATGGCGGCGGCGGTTTCCATGGCGGAGGCTTTGCGAGAGGAGGATTCGGGGGCGGTTTTAGAGGCGCCGGATTCGCGGGAAGCCGCGCCATGGCAGTTGGTGGCTTTCGCGGCGGCGGTCTGGTCGCGCGCCCCGGCTGGGGCGGTGCATGGCGCGGTGGATGGCGCCCAGGCTGGGGCGGAGGCTGGGCTGGGCGGCCCGGCTGGCGCGGTGGCTGGGGCGGATGGGGATGGGGCTGGCCGGTTGCGGCCGGCGTCGCCGCTGGTGTCGCCGCCAGCACCTGGGACTACGGCTATGACCAGTGCGTGTTCTGGGACGGCTTCGCCTGGGTGAACGCCTGCTATCAACCTTCTGGCTACTGGTGGTGAAACAAGCCTGACGGAGCGCTTGATAGGCATCATATTCACCTAGGGGCGGCAAGACATGAAGCTTGTGAGCGGAATGCTCGCGGCAGCGCTTATGCTCGCGTGCATAGGCGCGTGCCAGGCAGCGGTTCGGATTGCAAATGACCGGGGAGGACGGATCGACAGCTACTTGGACAGCTATGAGGAGCTAAGTGCTTCCGGCCAAAGGGTGATGATCGACGGCCTTTGCGCCTCGGCTTGCACCATCGTGCTTGCGGCGATCCCGCGCGACAAGATTTGCGTAACCTCGAAGGCCAACCTCGCCTTCCACGCTGCCTGGGAGTTCGGCGCCCACGGGCGCAGCATCACGAGCCCTGAAGCAACGCGGATGCTCTTTGCGATGTATCCCGTGCAAGTGCGGCACTGGATTGCTCGTCACGGCGGGCTGACTCCGCGAACAATCTTCCTCCAAGGCAAGCAGCTGCAGGCGATGTATCGCTCCTGCTGACTTGACGCAGAGGTCTCTGCGCGACGCTGAGCAAGCCAGGGATTTGGTTCTGAATTTAGGGCCATCTTCTTAGCCTGCCGTCGCCCCTCACTGGTCTGGAGCAAGAGCGCACGAAGTCTACTGTCATGCCGGCTTGCGCGCGAAAGCGTGATCCTGCCGAAAGCGCATAGCGCATCCAGGGTGTTTCGGCCAATTTCCCGTATGCGAGGCGTCCGGCCGATTGCCGGCATGATAGTCGACTCATCGGAAGGCAAAATCGGTTGGCGGGTGGCGTTGGGCGAAGGCTGCGGCCCGGGTTTCGGCAGCCGACATCAAGGAAGGCTACCAAGAGAATGTTCAGAGCAATCTGGGGCGCCATTGTCGTGTTGTTTAGCGTCACGACAATGGCGAGCATTCCTGCCTTCGCCCAGCAGGAGCGGAAACCAAACATCCTTGTGATCATGGGTGACGATGTTGGCTGGTTCAACATCGGCGCTTACCACCGCGGAATGATGTCGGGCAAGACGCCCAATCTCGACAAGCTGGCGTCCGAAGGCATGATGTTCACCGACTACTACGCCGAAGCGAGCTGCACGGCGGGGCGCGCCAACTTCATCACCGGCGAGTTGCCGATCCGCACGGGGCTAACGACCGTCGGTCAGGCAGGTGCCGACGTCGGCATACCGGACCAAGCCGTCACACTCGCAACCGTGCTCAAGTCACTCGGCTACGCCACCGGACAGTTCGGCAAGAACCACCTCGGCGATCTCAATAAATATCTGCCGACGGTGCACGGCTTCGACGAGTTCTTCGGGTACCTGTATCACCTCGACGCGATGTCTGACCCCTACTGGTACTCGTTCCCAGCCAACCAGGACTACTACAACAAGTACGGCCCGCGCAGCCTGATCCACAGCTATGCGACGGACAAGGACGACCCCACCGAGATGCCGCGCTGGGGCAAGATCGGCAAGCAAAGGATCGTCGATGAGGGGCCGCTGCCGCCGTTTCCGGATATGACGAACGTGCCGAATATGCACGATCTGCCGTTCCTGAAGCCGAAGTACGACATGACCACCTTCGACGAGTTGTTGGTGAAAGCTTCCAGCGACTTCATGGACAAGGCCAAGCGCGACGGAAAACCTTTCTTCGTCTGGCACAACACGACGCGCATGCACGTCTGGACGTTCCTGTCGAAGAAATACAGCGCGATGCAGAACAACGAGACGAACTACGGGCTCGAGGAAGCCGGCATGGCCCAGATGGACGACAGCGTCGGCGCTCTGCTCAAGCATATCGACGACATCGGTGAAACCAACAACACCATCGTCATCTTCACGACGGACAATGGCGCCGAGGTATTCACCTGGCCGGATGGCGGCATGACCCCGTTCAAGGCCACCAAAGGGACTAGCTATGAAGGCGGCTTCCGCGTGCCCGCTATCATTCGCTGGCCGGGCCGCATCAAGCCGGGTTCGGTCGAAAATGGAATCTTCTCAGGGCTCGATTGGTTCCCGACACTGACCGCTGCGGCAGGAAACCCGAACGTTACCGACCAGCTTCTCAAGGGCGTGACGCTGGAAGGCCGCACCTACAAGAACCACCTCGACGGCTACAATCAAATGGATCTTCTGACGGGCAAGGGCCCCTCCGCTCGCCATGAGATCTTCTATTTTGCCGGCCCGCATCTCGGCGCGCTTCGCCACGATGACTTCAAGTTCCAGTTCTTCCAGCAGCCCTACGGGTGGCCAGGCGAGAAGGACACGACCGATATGCCGACCGTCATCAATATCCGCCAGGACCCGTTTGAGCGGACGCCGATAACCCGCGGCGAAAGCCTCAATAATGCCGGCGGCGGCTACATGAATGATTTCATGGGCCGCGAATTTTGGCGGTTCGTGATTGTGCAGCAGGAGGTCGCCAGATTGGCGCAAACGGCCATCGAGTACCCTCCGATGCAGGCGCCAGCGAGTTTCAACCTTGAAGCCGTAAAAAGAGAAGTTGAGGAGAAGATCAAGGCACATCAGGGCCAGTAGTCGGCCCGATCCTTCAACGCACGGGCGCTCTCCAGAGAGCGCCCGCGACTCGCAGCGAACTGGCCGGGACGGACCGCTTTCTGCCTCGATTTCGGGAATTGCGCCTCCGCATGGTCAGCGTTGCGAACGGGACATCAACTTGGCCTGGCATTTGGCCGACTCTTGAGGCGAGTGTGATCGTTGCGAGCACGGCGGGTTGACTCCGCGAACAATCTTCCTCCGAGGCAAGCAGCTGCAGGCGATGTTTCGCCCGTGCTGACTTGATGCAAAGAATTCATCCGGAGTTGCATAGCCTGTCCGGGACGCTTCGGTCGGCTTTCGGCAATCCGTATCCAGCAATTGGGAGGCGATCGTGGATTCTTGGTTGCAGTATCACACCAACCGTCGCGTGCTACTTTCGGCTCTCTCGCTGTTGCCCGCGCTGTCCGGACCGCTGCGGATGGTCCCGGCGCTGGCGCAGACGACCCCATCGGGCGGCCTATTGCCTTCGTGGAACGACGGTGCCGCGAAGCAGGCGATCCTCGACTAGGCCTCGGCAAGACAGACCACGCTCGGATAGGCTACGGCACTAGATGGCCAACCTGTGCGAGAGTTGGCGCTAGTTCTTGTTTCGAGCCTTGCTGGCACCCTTCAAGACCGGCGTTGGTGTTATTGTCGACGGATCGGTCATCTGCATGCATGTCAACATATCAACGTAGCTGGCACTGTCCGGGATTGTGGTGGCTTCCCGCTCGCAGCGATCGCGAATGGAAGCGGAATAGTTCGACCAGACAGCAGCAATCTGCTCCCGTGCGGCATTCTCGTCGTGCAGGCAATTCGCGACAGATTGAGGAAGAGTGAGGTCCATGGCCTTGTCCGTGGCCGCCGTTTCCTTGCAGGACCGCTCGACGTCGAAAATCGGTACACGGTCTCCGACAGGTATCACCACTGGACTTCCGAGTTGGCTTGCCAGCGCTATTGAGAAGAATGCGGAGATCATGGGGGCTCCTTATGTTGCTACTGCAACACGGGTTGGAAGCGTCCAGCGAGTTCGCTCCAGGCTTCGACAAACCCAGATGCAACGCCAAATTCAGACCGAGACCAAGCGGGTATTCGTCACATCCGCGGAAATGAATGCGCTTCTCTGGTCAGCGATGTGCCGCGGCGGGCGGCGTCGCCTGCCGATGGATCAGGCCAAGTAAATTCCCGTTTCGTAGGGCTGACTATGCAGAATCGGAAATTCCGAGCTGTGATTTGGGAGGCGGCAATACCGATGGAACGTGGTCATTGGAAATGACTGTTTCCATTCGAGCAGTAGGGCCGCCTCGCTGGGGATCATCCGCCTTGGCACTTCAGCTTGGCGAGGTCGACGTTGACGCTGCATTGCTCGGCGATCGTCTTGACTGCTCGCGTGAAATCGGGGTCGCGCAGAAGGTCCTGGTAGCTCATTCCGCGGACGGCCGCCCTGGAGGGTTGCGACAGATTCATGGCCAGCGCGAGTGCGTTCAGCGCGATCAGCGAGCAAAGCGACGTGATCAAGATAGTCCTGGTTCCGTGTGGCATTATCGATCTCCCGATATTTCACACCGCAACTGAGAGCCGCGGGGCGGGATGCCGCCGACACAGAAACTCCTGATCCCGTTCATTGTCTGCTCCATTTGACTGCCAGAGCAGCCAACTCTGCCCCGGGAGCGGGGCGCGCGCTATGCAGATTCGGCAGGATTATCGACTTTTGGCAGCTGGCCGCAGGGCTCGTCCGGCTTTTTTGTCGAAGAGATCTATATCCAGACTTGGACGATAGACGGTTTCCACTGGCCGCTGGCAGTTCAGGCCTGCGTCGTTGCGGAGCACATCGCCAGTAGTGATCTGGCCACTGGGTCTTGCGGAAACACCCGCAATATTTCCTCATAGCGTAGGGCGGCTTGATCGACTTCCCCGCGCTCGAAATAATCCGAGGCCGTCCGGGTCATGTCACACAGCCTTTCAATCCCAGCGGCCGCGGCCAATTCAGGATCGCTGCTGTTTCTGATTCCGAGCAACTCATAAATCATGAACTCGTGCTGGCGACCCTTGACCTGCACTTTCCTGATGGGTCTTGCGAGGATCTCGGACCCGACAGCCGCGACGACCTTGTCGCTGATGCAGATCGTGGTGCCGAAGGTCTTGTTAATACCCTCGAGCCGCGAGGCGACGTTGACCCCGTCGCCCATCACCGTGTAGCTCAGCCGCGCGCTTGAGCCGACATTGCCGACCAGTACGTTCGCGCAATGTAGGCCGATGCGCAGGTGCAACGGCGGCCGCCCTTGCGGGCCCCATTCGGCGTTGAGCTGTTGCATCCGCCGTGCGGCCCGCAACGAGCCACAACAGCCGCGCATCACATGGTCGTCGCGATGGGCCGGCGCTCCCCAGAACGCCATGATGCCGTCGCCGATGAACTTGTCGACGGTGCCGGACTCTTCCGCGATCGCCTGCGAGACGCTTTCAAAATAAACCGACAATTGAGCGAGAAGGTCGTTTGGCGCCATCCGCTCCGCGAGACTGGAAAAATCCTGCAGATCGGCAAACAGCACCGTCATGTAACGCGGCTCAACGCCGAGCGTCAGCGGCGTTCCGGTCTTGATCAGCTCGCGAACCACGTCCAGCGGCACGAACGACGAGAATGAGCGCAGCGAGGTCTCGAACAGCGACAATGCCGTTTGCAGCTCCTTGATCTCCCGGATGTTCGATGACGGCAGCGCCGCGTGCGAGAAGGTGAGGTCCTCAACTGAACGCAATTCTCGCGATACGCCTTCGATCGGTCGAGCCAGCCGCCGCGCGAAGAAGTAGATCAGCAGCAGCTCCATGCCGGTCAGGGCGGCGATCAGAAAGATCATCTTTCGGTTGGTTCGCTTGAGGGTGCCGACAAAGTCGTCGGTCGGCGTCAGGGTGATGATCTCCCACGGCTGTCCGAAACTACCGGGGAAGCGGGTGAAGGACGCGCTGATCTCCTCGCCATTTTGCGGCGAGCGAAAGAAGAAGTCGTCGCTGTTGGTCTCACCCTGCAGCCGATGGGCTTGGCGCACGTTATCGTCGGCGATGGTGTCGAGTTTGGAGAGTTCCAGCCGGCCGTTCTCAAATCGCACGCCCTTGCTCGGGTCGGGATGGGCGATGATGGTACCCTTGGTGGGATTGGCGATGACCGTGGTGCTGTGGGGGCTCGCACGATGGCTGGTGAGAAACCGCGATAGCACGTCGAGAGTGATGTTGGCGGACGCACAGCCGATGAACGCTCCGTCCTTGACGATCGGAACTCGGACGGAGATGACCGGATATCCAGTATCTGGATTGACCGACGGTTCCTCTACAATGAGGGCGCGCGCGTCCTTCGCGGCCTGGTACCCCCGCAGAGTCCTGACATCCATGATCTGCTCGACATCGTAACTGCCGACCATATGCGGCCATGCATCAAAGAACGTGCGATGCCGAACCCGTCGCGGTGAACCCGAGAAGCTGTCGATATAGCTGGAATGCCAGTTCGCCGACGATGGGATCTTGGGATCGGAGCGCCTGCGGTCGTCGTCGATACGGGTCACGACGCGGTGATAGCCGTCTTCGAAGCTGACATAGGCCGCATCGATCTGCCGCGCAGAGGTAAGCGCCTGGTAGAGCAGATCTCGGCTCTCCTCCTTTCTAAAAACGTCCGGGCCCTCTGCGGCGACCGCCGCGAGCAGGCTGAGCGTGGCCGCAACCGGATTGATCAGATTTTCGGCGTCCTCGATGCTGGCCAGCTTGGTCTTGGCTACGACATCGTTCAGGGTCGCGTTGATCGCAGCGGCGTTCTGCCGATAGTTGTAGACCAGGATGAAGATCAGCACGGGAATGCTGAGAAGGACGAACAGCCCCGACATCACGGCGCTGAGCCGCATCGTGCGGAAGACGCGTGCATTCCGGCGGTAGAGGATCCAGCCTAGCGTGGACACAAGAATCGCCGCCAGCAGGCCCTGCAGCAGCAGCTCTTGCAGCCGCTCGCGCCATCCTGTGTCGTCGGACACGTAGATCAGCCCCTCGGGCAGCTTCGCCTCGCTCAACATGCCGAGGTCGACGTAAGCGTTGGCGATGGTCGTCCAGCGCTCGATACTCTGGTCGCCGATCGGGTTGAGATGTGGCCGGATCAGCGGTTCCGTCCGCGCCGCTTCGAACAGCAGAGCCTTCTGACTTTTTTGCGTCGGGTACTTGCGTCGGATCAAGTCGGCGATCTCGTCCTTGTGGGCGACCGCGTACTCCCAGCCTTTCAAGCTTGCGGCGCGAAAGGCGCGCACGCGCTCGGGATGCTCCGCCACCTGTCGCCTCGATGTGCAAAGATTGTCACCGTAAAAGTCGAGTCCGTAGGCGCGTGGCGAAAAGATCAGGTACGGCGTGCCATACTCTTCGAACAGGTAAGGCTCGTTGGTGCTGTACGCGATCATCGCGTCCGCCTTCCCGCTGAGCAGATCTCGCGGATTACCGTCGTGATCGACACGCGGCAGATTCGCATAGTCGACGCCTTCACGTTTCAGCAACGCAGCAATGGCGTCTTCGCCGGGAACATCCATCAGGCGCTGGCCCTTCAGTTCGGAAACTGAACGGATGCCGGCGCGGTGCGGTACCAGGATGACGGCTGCGGAATGCTGAAAGATCACGCCAAGGACGACGTTGTTCGCGCGCTCAGCCGGGTTCACCAGAATGCTCGTTGTGCAAACACCAAAATCAGCCTCGCCGGTCGCGACTGCGGCGCCCGCATTTATACTCGGACCGCCTTCGCGAAGTTCGACGTCAAGGCCGTGCTCGCGATAAAACCCCTTCTCGACTGCGGCGTAATAGCCTGCGAATTGAAATTGGTGCTTCCATTTGAGCTGAAGGGACGCCCGATCGAGCGCGCTGGCGGGTGCGACGAATAGCAAGGCGAGGCAAGCGAGAATGCCCACCTTGGACAAGCTGCGCGAGGTTAGGTGAAGATGCAATCGTCCCGCCGCGCGCTTACCCGTCGTTGCGTTTGCCGTGCGCATTGGCCTCCGCTCGTCAAATCCTCACAAGCCGAACCCCTCGCGTCGTTTTGCGCCTGCAACGACGGGCCATTCCAGGTGTTGGCGCGGACGAGGCGAGGCAGACGGTTTTGATCACGTTTTGCGTTCCCTCCATTCGACGGCCCGACCCGCGAGCCTTTAGCAAGAGAGAGAGATCGCGCGCTATGCGGATTCGGCTGATGCGAGACCACCGACGCTTGATTGGTGGCCGCGCGGGCTGGCCCCGGGGAGCGTTCGCGAGCCGCTCGAACGAAGACTGAAGCGGCCCGTTAGGGGCTCCGCCGGCTTTCGAGACATTAATGCGATGACTGTGGGCGGCTGAACAGCCTTTCTGCCGAAACTGCATAGCGTATTCAGGCCGATTCGACCCAATTTCTTGTCGAGGATCTGCATCATCGGAACCAGGCGCGCAAGCGTCCGGCGGGTGGTCTGTGGGCGGCAAGCGATTGCGAGGAGCGACGAGCGTGCTGGCCCGCCGCGCATTGGGTGAAGGCTGCGGCCCGGGCTCTGGCAGCCGAGATCGAGGAAAGCGATCATGAGCATGTTCAGAACAATCGGCGGCGCTCTTGTCGTGCTGTGTACGGCGGCGATCGCAAGCGTTCCGGCGTCAGCTCAACAAGGACAAAAACCAAACATCATCCTGATCGTGTCGGATGACTTCGGCTACGGAGACTCGGGGCCGTATGGCGGCGGCGAAAACCGCGGCATGCCCACGCCAAACCTCGATCGCCTTGCTGCGGAAGGCATGCAGTTCCTGTCTTTCTATGCGCAGCCGAGCTGCACGCCGGGCCGCGCCGCAATGCAGACCGGACGCATTCCCAATCGCAGCGGCATGACCACCGTGGCCTTCCAGGGTCAGGGCGGAGGCTTGCCAGCCGCCGAGTGGACGTTGGCCTCGGTGCTCAAAACCGGCGGATACAAGACGTTCTTCACTGGCAAATGGCATCTCGGCGAGGCCGATTACGCGCTTCCCAATGCGCAGGGCTACGACGAGATGAAATATGCCGGTCTCTATCATCTCAATGCCTACACGTATGGCGATCCAACCTGGTTTCCGGACATGGATCCCGAGCTACGGGCCATGTTTCAGCGCGTGACCAAGGGCGCGATGTCGGGCAACGCAGGGCAGCCGGCGAAAGAGGATTTCAAAGTCAACGGACAATATGTCGATACGCCCGTCGTCAACAACGGTCCAGGCGTCGTCGGAATCCCCTTCTTCGACGCGTACGTGGAGAAGGCCTCGCTCGACTATCTCGATCGAAATGCGCGTTCGACCCAGCCCTTCTTCATGAGCATCAACTTCATGAAGGTGCATCAACCGAATATGCCCGCGCCCGAATTCGAGCATAAGTCACTCTCGAAGAGCAAATATGCCGACTCGGTCGTCGAGAATGACACGCGGATCGGCCGGATAATGGACAAAATTCGTGCGCTCGGGCTCGACAAGAACACCTATGTGTTCTGGACCACGGATAACGGAGCCTGGCAGGATGTCTATCCTGACGCCGGTTACACGCCGTTCCGCGGCACCAAGGGCACGGTGCGCGAGGGAGGCAACCGCGTTCCAGCCTTCGCATGGGGTCCCAAAATCAAGCCCGGCTCGAAAAATTCCGAGATCGTGGGTGGCTTGGATTATATGGCCACTTTCGCAGCGATTGCTGGGGTCAAGCTGCCCGAAAACGACCGTGAGGGTAAGCCGATCATGTTTGATAGTTACGACCTTACACCGGTCCTGTTCGGCACGGGAAAATCGCCGCGCAGCGAGTGGTTCTATTTCACCGAAAACGAACTATCGCCCGGTGCGGCGCGGGTCGGCAACTACAAGGCCGTGTTCAATCTGCGCGGCGACGACGGCGCCTCCACCGGAGGGCTCGCAGTCGACACCAATCTTGGTTGGAAAGGTGCGCAGAAGTATGTGGCGACGGTCCCACAAGTGTTCGACCTCTGGCAGGATCCGCAGGAGCGCTACGACATTTTCATGAATAACTTCACCGAGCGAACCTGGACCATGGTCACCATCAGCGAGTCGATCAAGAAGCTGATGAAGACCTACGTGCAATATCCGCCCCGCAAGCTACAGAGCGAAAGCTACAGTGGTCCGTTGACGCTGACCGAATACGAGCGCTTCCAAACCGTTCGGGAGGCGCTTGCGAAGGGAGGCATCATGCTGCCGATAGCGACTGGAAACTGACTATCGGTGCGCCGCCGCCTCATAGGCCGGCGGCGCATTCCTTGAAGAGTCAATGCCGATATCACTTCAGGATCTTGGAATCGCTTCCTAGCAAAGCAGCGGGTAACAATTCGTGGCACGCAAGAAGATCAGAGCCGGCAAGAGCGATAGGCTATCGAAGGACGCCGCCACATCGAACCTGGCCGAAACCAGGAAAGATGCTCGGGGCAATGGTGCCCACACCCCGTTCCTCCACTCTTGGATGTCAAAGCCGCGGCTGGCCGCTTTGACGGTAGTAGCGGCCGCCCTCGCGATCGGTGGACTAGCCTTTGTGTTTGTAGCCGAGGGCGGTTTCGTCCTGCCCAAAGCTCTTCGCAGCAGCGGCGCGGCCCCTGCCCTGGCCTTTGTCGGCAGCGAAGCCTGCGCCGGGTGCCACCAGGCCGAAACCGCCTTGTGGAAAGAATCGCAGCACAAGCATGCTATGCAGCACGCTACGGCCGCTGCCGTGCTCGGCAACTTCGATGATGCCAGTTTCGACTATTTCAGCGTGCATTCGCGCTTTTTCAAGAAGGACGACAAGTTCTTCGTCGAGACCGACGGCCCCGACGGCAAGCTTGCGACCTTCGAGGTGAAATACACCTTCGGTCTTGATCCGTTGCAGCAATATCTGGTCGAATTCCCCGATGGCCGCATACAGGCGCTCTCAATCGCCTGGGACAGCCGGCCGAAGGATCAGGGCGGTCAACGCTGGTTTCATCTCTATCCCAATGAGGAGATCAAGCACGACGACGTGCTGCACTGGACCAAGCTCAATCAGAACTGGAATTTCATGTGCGCGGAGTGTCATTCAACCGGCGTGCAGAAGAACTACGACGCGGCCAATGACCGCTTCCACACGACGTGGACGGAAATCAGCGTCGGCTGCGAGGCGTGCCACGGCAAGGGCTCCCGCCACGTCGATTGGGCGCACAACCAGCGGAGCTGGTTTGGAAAAGATGATGACCCGCGCAAAGGACTGGCTGTCTTTTTGAACGAGCGCGACGGCGTCACTTGGCACCCCGATCCGAAGACCGGCAACCCGCAACGCAGCATCGCGGCTGCGGTCACACGCAGAGAGGTCGAGACCTGCGGGCTGTGCCACGCGCGACGCGGCGAATTCTCGGAAGATTGGGTGCCGGGACAACCCTTATCCGACACGCACGCTGTCGCTCTCCTTGCTCGCGGGCTTTACCATTCGGACGGGCAGATGCGCGATGAGGTGTACAATTACGGACCGTTCAAGCAGAGCAAGATGTTCGCGGCCGGAGTCACCTGCAGCGATTGCCATGAACCCCATACCGCGAAACTCCGCGCTCCAGGTGATGGCGTTTGCCTGCAATGCCACGCTCCTGACAAGTATGAAGTTGCCTCGCACAATCGCCACGAAGGCGTAACGCCGGCAGTGACCTGCGCGTCGTGTCACATGCCTGTCAGCACCTACATGGTGGTCGACAAGCGGCACGACCACAGCCTTCGAATTCCCAGGCCGGATCTCTCCGTGAAGCTTGGCACCCCCAATGCCTGCAACGATTGTCATGACGACAAATCCGCACAATGGGCGGCCGATGCGATCGAGCGCTGGCACGGGCCTGTCCGAAAAGGTTTTCAGAACTACGCCGAAGCATTCCAGGCGTCCTGGACCGACCGTGCCGACGCCGCCACGCTGCTGGCCGTGGTGGCGGCGAGTCCCACGGTGCCGGCAATCGCGCGTGCGAGCGCTCTTAGCGAACTTCATGCGCGGGTCTCGCCTGCGAACATAGAACTCGCCCGCAAGGGATTGGCCGATCCCGATCCAATAGTGCGGGTCGCAGCGCTTGACATGCTCGACGGCCTTCCGGGCGACCGGATCTGGCCGCTTGTCTCGCCGCTTCTTTCTGATCCAAGCCGCGGCGTTCGTATCAGGGCGGTGTCCGTTTTGGCCGCCGTGCCTCCTGCCAACCAGCCCGCCCCCGACCGCGCAGCATTTGAGCGGGCGGCGGCCGAGTTCGTTGCGGCCCAACACCTCAACGCGGACCGGCCCGAAGCCCGCTCGACGCTTGGAAACTTCTTTGCGCGGCGCGGACTGACAGCCGACGCAGAGAGCGAATATAAGGCAGCCCTGCGGCTCAGCCCCCAATACACGCCGGCGGCGATCAATCTCGCGGACCTGTATCGCCAACTCGGCCGGGATGGCGAGGGAGAAAGCGTCCTGAGAACAGCGATCACGTCCTCACTGCAAGATGGCGGCTTGCACCATGCTCTGGGGCTCGCCCTTATCAGGCAGAAACGACCGATCGACGCGCTCAACGAGTTCCGGACGGCAGGCGAGCTCGAACCTGACCGGTCGCGCTACGCCTACGTGTACGCCGTGGCGCTGCATTCGGCGGGCCGCGTCGGTGAATCAATTGAAGTCTTGAAGGCCAACCTGGCCCGGCATCCGGACGATCGCGACACCCTGTTGGCCCTCGTCACGTTCAGCCGCGATTCCGGGAATATCGGTGCTGCCCTCGAATACGCTGAACGGCTCTCTCGCCTCGTCCCGAATGACCATGAGTTGACCCGCCTCACCGACGACCTTCGCGCAAGGTTGAAGTGAATGGCCGAGGAGACTGTGGCGATCATTGGCTGACCGCGCTGCTGATGCGGTGCCAGACCTGATCCTTCAGGGCTATCAGCGGTGGTGGGGCTGTTGTCACCGGCGCTTCTGTTCGCCTGGCACCATCGACGACCAGCGTGGCGATGTGGATTTCTCCATCCGTATAGTACGGATCGCCTTCGCCGTTTCGGCCGAACAAAGTCGGGCCCGTTCCGGAGATCTGGAAGAAGTCTTGTACCATGCCTGCCTCCCGCAAATCCCGCATCAGCAGGTCACGTTCGGCATCGATGTCGGGGGCGATGTGATGGGTTACCTGACCCGTGTCGTGACTGAGACCGACACCGCGATCGAACGTGATTGAACCCAGCCATACCGGACGGCCAGCGCTTCCTTTTTCAAGGACCATCCAAAGCCGGACGTGATGCCGTTTATCAGCGCTCCTGCCATCCGGCTTCTCGTAGGCGAGCTCTTCCTTTTTTCCATCATAGTAAAGCGGGCTCACAGGCGCATCGTGGTATGGCCGATCAAGCACCACGCTGCCGACGATTTCAATGCTGGAGCGCAACGTAATTGGGTCGGCCGGGAACCAGCCTGCGGCATGCATGGCGCGCAGCACATCTTCCTTGCTGCCGACGAGTCCGACATTGAGCGCATCGCCCGGGATGCCGCTCGGGGTACGGGTTACCATGGGCAGGGAAGCGAGACCCGGTTCGCGCTCGTGATGGCTCCACAAAGCAGGCAGTATGACGTAGGCCAGCAACAGGTAGGCGATAAGCACGCCCACGGGAATAATCCACCATCGTCGCCTACCTGCAATCTGGTTCATGCGTTGCCGCCATCGACTTGATTGCGATAGCTTTGTTCTGCTGTGCGCCTTCACCCTCGTGGGAGATCCGCCAAGCGGCCTCGCCTTATTCAGGCCGCTCAGGTCAAACAGGTGCTCAATTCATCACAATGATGGGTGGCAGCGGCGTTTCTATTTCGTGAACCTGGGCCTTGAGGGCGTGGGCGGTGTTGGCGCCGCGGGCGAAAGATTGAACGTCAGCCATAGGTTCCAGCCCGCCGGTCGATGTTCATTGGCGAATTCGCCGTAGGCCTTCAGGTTGAGATACCCCTGCATGTCTCCGACCGGGAAAATGTAACCAACCTGCGGTCCGACGCCGACCACCCGCGACTGGAAGCAGCCGACGCGATCGCCGGAGCCGCTGTCGCAGCCGAGCTCCTGGTAGAGGTAGCCCACGAGGCCGACCTGCCACTGCTTGGTCAGGAATTGCGACGCACCCCAGTCGAGGTGCATGTCGACGCCGCTTTGATATTGGGTGGAGGGGTTGACGAAGTTGTATGTGAATCCCAGCACCGCCGAAAATTCATGCCCAGTCTTTGGGTCGAAATAGGTGTAGCCGCCCCCGGCGTCGATTGCCCAGTGCCCGATACCTAAATTTGCAAGGCGGGTTGACTGGTACGCCCCGGCCGGGAGGTCGGCGGTGATGTACGTCATGTAGTTGTTGACGCCGGAATTCCAGCGCAGCGCGAACTGCGGGATCAGGTCGCCGAATGCAATAATCGAACTGTCGATGCTGTCGAAGCGCGAGAAGGGGATAGTACCGCCCGGTGTCGCCAATGTCCCCATGAGCGATCCCGCCAGCGACGTGGAGTTGGAGCCGTAGGCCGCCAACAGGCTGGCAGAGGCCTGACCGCCTAGCACGGGCGTCGCAAAGGTGTAGGTCCCGGCCACAAGGCCAAGATTCACATTCGCATTGACGTTCGCATTCACGGTGGCCGTCAGATTAGCGGGAATACGACCAAGCGTGATCTCACGTGCCCGCGCCACGTCGCCGCCGGCGGAAACCGAGTCATGATAATAGATCGAAGTCATGGACCATCCCGGCGCCTGCTGAGGAACAGCTGCGAGGCTGCCAAAAAATCCGGGTATCCAAAAGCTGACGCCGCCTTCGTCAGCTCGCGCCGCGTCATTGGGGAGCATCAGTGAGGCGGCAATTGCCGCCGCGCCCAACCGCCAAACGAAACCAGCCGTCGATACCGATTTCCTGCCCATTATCTGCATCTGCCGATCCCCACCCTTCTACTGTCCTCCTGTCTCAACCGAAGAACAATCCGGCCGCGTGAGGACTCGGAAAACGAAGCAGACACTACCACAGCACGTCTATGCGGAATCGGCGCTTTCCCAGCTTATGCATCTTTAGCGGGAGACTGTGCCTTACATGCCACAATTTCCTGGTGTGCAGTCTTCTTGCCGTTTTTGCATAGCGCGTCTTGCCGACAAAGATCGCTTCGACCAAAGCGACAATTTTGCCGTTTTCGCATAGGTAGCCAAGATCGCTTCCCTCAACATCGGTAACAGAAGCAAAGCATCCTGGTTTGGTCCCGCGGACGCTTGCGCTCGGTCAGAACCAGCGGGCGAAACGAAGGTTATGATTTCTGAGCAGGAGGCGCAGACGTGACGTTGACTCCCATCAAAATGGTGCGCCATCACAGCTAGCCTACCGTCATGATCGTGTTTTTGGTCATGCTCGGCAGCGTGCCTTCGGCACTGGAGCGTTTCTGGTCTATCGCAGGGGCCGCGGGGGAATCACAAGGACTTGCTCGCAGCCAGACACGTAGTCGAGGCGTTGTCTGCGACAAGCGGGAGCGAGCGGTGCGGGACACGAAGCGATCCACCGCAACCCCACCCGCAATGCGTGACGAAGTTAGATCGCCCCTCTGGTGAGCCGAAAGCCCAGCCATACGTCTGTTCCGAATTTCGGCCGCGCGCCAATTGCGCACAAGTGCATCATTTCGACCGGTTGTCCGATTTGTTCGCCCCAATACCCTATTCTACGATGAGGGGCGTAACAGACCTGCCCGAGTAGCGTCCGCGGTATAGGTTGGGATGAACGCCACGGAGATAAGCCAATATGGTCGATGTGATGCACGACGCCGTTTAGTTCGATTTTCGACCGAGCTTCAAAAGGTCCATTTCCAAACGCGCCCCAACAATTTGGCGGGAATGGAGCTGCTTACATAACGAACTCAGCAGCTTGAGTGCTGGCTGGGGCGGGAGGGATCGAACCTCCGAATGGCGGAATCAAAATCCGTTTGATTATCCAACGATTTCAATGCGCATTGGAAGAAACGGTCAAAACACGCTTCAACAATCTCAATAGGTTGGCAGCCGTTTCCAAATATGGAGGCAGCCCTCCATCGAGGCTACCGTCCACGCAGACTCTCGGCTATCGCCGAAAGCACATCGGCCAGTTGCCTCGCCATTTCCGGTGGCGGCAGCGGAATCCTGAGGCTCGGCCCGCCGGTGCGCGGACCACGCTCGATCCATGGCTGTGCTTCGGAGCCGTTCGAGGCCGCGATGGCGCCAACGAACTGTGCCCCCATCTGCAGCAGCACCTGCCACGGATCAGGAGATGCCTCGCGCAACCCTTGCCCGGCTTCGCCGGCTTCCGCGACGTCCATCTCGCCAGCGCCGGCAACTGGATCTGCATCGACCGCGCCGACCGATTGTCCGCTGGTGGCGTCGTCGACTCTTCCAGCCTCCTCAGCAGGAGAGATAGCCTCGTCTACGCCCATACTTCCTGTGACACCTTCCACATCCTTCAGGAAGCGGTTGAGCCGCGACCCGCCAAGTGAAATCTCGCCATTGCCACCATCGAGGATTCCTTCCGACAACGAGCGTTTGAATGCCAGCACCGAAAGCATGCCCTCTTCGATCGAGCCTTTCGCGACGAAATTGACGACCTGAACCGGCCGCGCCTGGCCGAGCCGATGGACGCGTGCGATGCGTTGTTCGAGCACGGCCGGATTCCATGGCAGATCCATGTTCACCAGTGTCGACGCATGCTGCAGATTAAGGCCTGTGCTGCCGGCGTCAGTCGACAGGAATACGCGACAGGTGGGATCGTCGCGAAAGCGCTGAATCAACTCCGGCCGTTTGTCCGACGGCACGCTGCCATGGAAACTGACATAGCCGATCCCACGCGCCTCCAAGCGGCGGATGAGGATGTCGTGCGTCCGGGTCCATTGCGAAAAGACCACGGCCTTGGCCTCCGGCGTCACAAACAACTGCTCGAGCAGAGCGGCCAGTTCGTCGGCCTTGACGCCGTGGTCGGTCTGCAGGTCGAGCAGATAAGTGCTGTTGCAGGACATGCGCATGTTCTGAAGGGCGCAGGTCAGGCGCCGTTGATCCTTGTCCGAGAGAAACTTGGTCTTGCGCCAGCGCTGGACAATCCTGGCCACGATATCCGCGTTTTCCTGATGATAGAGCTTTTGCGGCTCGGTCATTGGTACCAGCACGTTTTGATCCGTCCGGCTGGGCAATTGCTGCAGCACCTCCGACTTTCGCCGGCGAATCATGATGGGCGCCAAAGTTTGGCCGATCTTCTCCAGCCTCGTATAACCGGTAACGCGGCCGGCCTCGTCCTTGACCTGATGTTCGTGCAAGAGCTTCCAGGTCGGGCCCAATCGGTGCTGATCGACGAATTGCACGATCGAGATCAGTTCTTCCAGCTTGTTCTCCAGGGGCGTTCCAGTCAAAACGATCGCATATGGGCTGTCGATGCGTTTCAAAGCTCGCGCTGCAACCGTGTTCCAGTTCTTTACACGCTGAGCTTCGTCGACGATGACCAGTTCAGGTGCCCAGGCAGCGATTAGGTCGAGATCGGGCTGCAGCTTCTCATAGTTCGTAATCTTGCAGAAGTCGTCCAGCCCGTAGTCGTTCTGCCGTTGGGCTCGCCCGCCAACCATGACGCGCGCCGCGCGCTTGCCTCGCCGCCCGGAAAAGCGAGCTATTTCGCTCTGCCATTGGTATTTGAGCGATGTCGGGCAAATCACCAGGACTCTCGATACGCCGAAGTGGCGGGCCAGTATTTCCGTCGCGGCGATCGCCTGGATCGTCTTGCCCAATCCCATGTCGTCGCCGATCAACGCCCGACCGGCCCTGACCGCGAACAGCGCGCCCTCGGCCTGGTAGGGATAGAGCTCCACCTTCAGGAGGCCCCGCAGCTTGGGGTCGGCGGCGCCGCGCGGGAACAATCGCTCGAGCTTCGACGCTCGCCGGTCGGCGTCCTGCCTTCCAGCGATGAAATCGAGAACATCGTCATAGGCGCGAAACTCGTGACCGCTCTTCGAGACCAAGGTCATGAAGCGCTCGAGCTCGCCCAGGCGGCCGTCCGAGAGGATTCCATCGCGCTTCATATCGAACAACCGATCGGCAGCCAGCCTCACCGCCGGCGGACAATCCGTCCCGGCACGGAAGTGCACGCGGCACTGGCCTGCGTTGCGCAAATAGAGCTCGGAGAACGCCGGCCGGTAGCGGCGTGCGAACGCGGCTTTCGCGCCTCGCTTTCTCTCCAATTGGGCGAGCGTGAACTCCAGGTGCTTGCAGGTTCCCAATTCATTCGTTGCGTAATCGGGGCATGAGCAGAAATTGCCTCCAGGTCCCAGGCCCCGTACCGCCACGCGGTAACTCGATTTCGAATTGGGATTGGTGACCAGAAACTCGGAGAAGAACGGCTCGCTGCCGAGATTTTTCAGCACGAAGGATTGCTCGCGGCCGAACTGGCGGCGCAAACCGCGCTGCCAGTCGGCCGGCGATAGATCAACAGGCGCGTGGGTGCGAGAAAGTTTGGCTTCTTTGTTCGGTTTCACGGAGGGCTCGCAGCTAGGGTGCATCGATTCCATCGACGCACCCCGCGTTCAGCTCCGACAGGGTTGTCTCGCGACGATGTTGATGGCTGATCCTAGCTCCTGGGCGATTGCGACACACCCCCAGCAAGACCAAAATCCACTGCGGATTGAACGCGCCACGATAGGCTTGGCTTTGGTTCGCTACGCGAGCGCGGCTCTCGAAAAGCCAAGACTCTCTCGAATGCCTGTCTGCCAAGCCGCGAGAAGTCTCCCTCCGATCTCACGATGAGTCGAATTCTCACTGAAATACTTCGCCACCTCCGGTGCCAACTTCGTCAGAACATCAGCGGTTTGGTCCATGATCTCGTTGATCGTCTGCACGGAAAGGTCGCATCGAGTTTGGCCGAGACGAATCAACGCTTTGCGGTCTGGCCAGTTGGTGGAACCGTTTAGCGTCAGCGCCATGCAATCCTTCGGCAGATAGGGCAGCGTGCTGACGAGATCGTAGGTCGGCGCAAGACGTGCGGGACCGGTCACATCTTCATAGATGACACCGAAGTTCTTCAGATGTGCGTCGCCGTTGCGGAGCGCACAGTTGAGCACGAACAGCTTGAACAGATCCTCGAGCGCACCCCGTCGTTCGGCGGGGTCGATGAAGTCCCGGACACGCTTGAACAGCCGCGTTTCATAGCCTCCGTTGTATTTCTCTGCAGAGGAAATCCCGTTCAGCACGCAGAAATCTTCGTAGCCCAGATAAACCCCATCCGGCCCGAGGTCAAAGCGCTCTATCAGGATGGCTGCACCGCTTTCCGAAAGCTGGAAATCCGGAACAGTCAATCCCATGGCCTTTGCGGCCGACAGGCAGAAATGTTCGTTGGCGGCCAGTTCGGGATATTCGTTCGGGTCCCAGAATTTTACGATGTGCGTAGCGCTGCGGAAGCTCTGGGATTGGCGATCGCCCATACCTTTTCCAGCGTCGTCGACGGCGCGGATCATCACCTTCGGCTGGACGCCCGAAAGCCCCGAATGGACCGCGAACTTCTCAAGAAGATAAGCGAACAGCTCGCCACCGCGCTTTGCACTGAGGATCTCGTCCATCGATTGGAATGGCACGTCCTCATTTAGCTCGGCATCGAGATCAGAGTAACGGATGCGCCCGATCTGGGTTCGTCCAACAACCGCCAGCAAATCGAAATCATCAAACGTTCCGGTCGCCTTGGCAAAACTTCGCACAAGGTACGCCCGGAGCGCCCCCTCCGGGAGATTCATGTCGAATATCGGCGCAAGACCGTGTTGCGTATTCCAAGATGCCGTTCGCACTGGCATCGTGATCGAGACTGCACGTTCGGCTGCCGCTTTCGGCTCGTAGACGAAAGCTGTCCCTCGCGGTCCATGGCGGTCCAAATGTCCAGCGGACTGCTGATCTGTCCAGACGCGGAGCATTAGCGAGCCTCCTCCGCTGCCAGATCCTCAAGTGTCGGGCGACCGCGATTAAGCTGCGTCAACCTCAGGTCGAGATCTAACGCATTCAAAATACGAAGCAGATGTTTGATGCCCATTTCCGCAAGGCGGGCATTCTCCAGCGCCTCCAGGCGTGCGCGGCTGATGCCGGCAGTTTGCGCCAGCTTGGTCTGCGACCATCCCTTGGATTTACGGGCCGCCTTAACACGCTCGCCGAGTTCGATAAGGTCCATACTTGCAGCCTATAATAGTCAATACGTCCATCTGATGGTAATTTGCCTACTATAAACTCCACTTCGACTCGCACAATGCCCTACATAGAAGTTCTTTTATCGAATATCGGCATTAATGCCTTTTTAAGTAGGCAAATCCTTGGTGAGTTGCGAGGGATAGGCATTGATTAAATGGAACAAATAGGGAACTTTTCGAAGCCCACCAAGCAACGTCGCCCGTGACGGACACTTTCGAAACTCTGTGCTGCCCTCACAGCGGCAACCGTTGTCGTCCGACAAGCGGCGCCGCATCGCATGGCGACCGCCGCAATGCCGAAAGCTCTCTATCGCCGAAGAAGGCCTGGCGGCCTCATTGCTCGTCGATCTGGGCGACTACTAACCTCCCAGCGCCTGACAGCTCCAGAAGACTCCGCAGCTCTCTAGACTAGTCCGCCAGGACATTCATTGATGCAACAAGGTCGATCAAGCAGCATCCTTGATGGATCCCGCCCCCAATCTGCGTGACAGAAACCTTTGGATTTTCTCAGCCATCATTTTGCTCGCCGTAGAAGGGAATATCTTGTCACGACCTGCGGCAACTTGATCCCATGCATCAGCGAACTTGAACTTGTCCATGGCGCGAAGCAGCTCCTCTCCAGCTTCTCGCCACCTGGGCGCCTCGTGTAGTACCTCACACAATGCCTCGACAATGGTCGATCGAACAAAGCCTGCATTCCCGTCCGCAGTCTGCGTGATGCACTGAAGCGCCGTGATGAGTGTGTCCCGCCCATATTTTGCAAGGCATCTGTTGAGCGCTGTGACCGCGTAGGTCTGTCCCTTCTTTACTTCAGACCGGATCAGATTCTTCCTCAGTATTTCGACCTCGGCGGCCAAACATATCTCAGCGAGTGCCAACGCATTCGGATCTTTGGCCGCCAACTTGGCATGATATAGCTGCTGAGCAGTTGTCTTTGTGATGTTACCGTTCACGGCTGCATAGGCGGCTGCCTGCTTTGCCCGATCTGCCTGGACAACCTGACACGGCACTTTCTCTTGACCACGAAGCATGGCAGCAGTCGTTCGATGCTGCCCGTCGACGATGGCGAAGTGCCCTCCTTCAACCGGCGCCACGATCACCGGAGCAAACTTTGACCAATCGAAATTCTCAGCAATTTGGTTGACGTTTACGGCGCCGCGGCGGCCGATTTCGCGTTGATATGTAACATCGACCATCAGCTTGCTCGTCTCGATCCATTCAAGAAATGGCGCGGGTCCCGGCGAGAATTCGGAAGTGGGAGGGTTAAAGCGCTGAGTACCCAGAGGTCTGAACATGGCGAGCTCCAGTTTCGAGAGGCACCAAGCCCCTCGCTATTGGCACTCCTGTTCGGCAGATTCGGAAGTGGCCTTCTACAATGATCACCGGAATGATCTGGGCATTTCGTCGGGCGCGTCAAAAATCTGTAGAATCCAACCGACTACCGGCACGATTCGGCAGTGCCGGTGTCGTGGCAATCCCGCACGACTGCTCATGAAGAAGTCTTTCTTTGAACTACCATGCGTATCGCCGCAGCCACTGAACGAACGCACGGACACACGATCACTCGCTTTTCCGAACTGCTTGTTGACCCCCGAGCTACACCACCACTGGGACACGACAGGTTGTCCGATTTGTGCGCCGTAATACTCTATTCTACCATGAGCGCATAACAGACCTGTCGGCGTGGCCTCCCCGCAGCATATGTTGCGGATGAAACCACGGGGACAAGCCAATATGGTCGATGTGATGCACGACGCCGCTAGTTCGATTCTGGACCGAGCATTGGACACTTCCAAACGCGCCAGAAAAACTTGGTGGGAATGGCGATACTCATATAGCGAACTCGCCAGCTTAAGCGCTGGCTGGGGCGGGAGGGATCGAACCTCCGAATGGCGGAATCAAAATCCGCTGCCTTACCGCTTGGCTACGCCCCAACGGCCTTCTCACGGGAACGGCTGTAGGCACAGGCTACCGCAGATTCCCGTTTGCCCCGCCGGTCTATAGAGAGAAGGCGAGCATTTCAACCGCCTCGGCGCGTAAATTCGCCCGCCGCGGGCGTGGTTTGCGCGGCCCTCTGATGCAGCGGCCCTGCCCGCGCCCGGCCTGGCCTCCCAGTCACGAAAGTTGGCCCTCCCGGCCATTGAGACCTCCGCGGTTTCGTGGGAATACGGCGCCAAACGCTGTCCACGGGAGTAAGCCATGACCTATCGCGCGCCGATCAATGACATGCTGCTTTCGCTCAACCACGGCGCGGGCCTCAAGGCCGCCGTGGAGGCCGGTCATTACGGCGATTTCGACGCCGATATCGCCGCTGCCGTGCTGGAGGAAGCCGGCAAGTTCGCAACCGACGTGCTGGCGCCGCTCAACCGCGTCGGCGACGAGCACGGCATCAAGCTCGATGACGGCAAGGTCACGACCGCGCCGGGCTGGCCCGACGCCTACAAGCGCTGGACCGACGGCGGCTGGAACGCGGTTTCAGGGCCTGAAGCCTTCGGCGGCCAGGGACTGCCGCTCGCGATCAACGCCGCCTGCACCGAGATCTGGAGCGCCTCCAACGTCGCCTTCGGCCTCTGCCCGCTACTCACGGCCTCGGCAATGGAGGCGCTGGAGGCGCATGGCAGCGAGGAGCTGAAGACGATCTATCTCGAGAAGCTCGTCACCGGCGAATGGACCGGCACGATGCAGCTCACCGAACCGCAGGCCGGCTCCGACGTTGGCGCGCTGCGCACCCGGGCCGAGCGGCAGGCCGACGGCACCTATCGCATCAAGGGGACGAAGATCTTCATCACCTATGGCGAGCACGACATGACCGACAACATCGTGCATTTCGTGCTCGCGCGCCTGCCGGATGCGCCGGCCGGCACCAAGGGCATTTCGCTCTTTCTTGTTCCCAAGTTCATGGTCAATGCCGACGGCTCGCTCGGGGCGCGCAACGATATCCATGCGAGCGGCGTCGAGCACAAGCTCGGCATGCATGCCTCCCCCACCTGCACCATGACCATGGGCGACCATGGCGGCGCCATCGGGTTCCTGATCGGCGAAGAGAATCAGGGCATGCGCTGCATGTTCACGATGATGAACCAGGCCCGCCTCGGCGTCGGCCTCGAAGGCGTCGGCGTCGCCGATCGCGCCTATCAGCAGGCGCTGGCCTATGCGCAGGAGCGCCGACAAGGCCGCGCCGTCGGCAAGAAGGGCGACGGCTCCGATGCCATTTTCGTCCATCCCGACGTCAAGCGGATGCTGATGCGGATGCGGGCGCAGACCGCCGCCGCGCGCACCATCTGCTACGCGACCGCGGTTGCAATCGACGTTTCGACGCGCGCCAGGGATCCGGGCGTGCGGGCCGAGGCCGCGGCGCGCGCGGCGCTGCTGACGCCGATCGCAAAGGCCTATTCCACCGATGTCGGCAACGAGGTCGCTTATCTCGGCGTGCAGGTGCATGGCGGCATGGGCTTCATCGAGGAGACCGGCGCCGCCCAGCACTATCGCGATGCGCGCATCACCGCGATCTACGAGGGCACCAACGGCATCCAGGCAATCGACCTCGTCACGCGCAAGCTCGCCGCCAACGGCGGCACCGCGGTCTGGGCGCTGCTCGGCGAGCTCTCAGGCATCATCAAGCAGGTCGAGGCCTCCAACGATCCCGCCTTCGGCACCACCGGCGTCAAATTGCGCGAGGCGCTGGACGCGCTCAAGCGCACCAGCAAGTGGCTGTTGGAGCGGCTGGCTGAGGCGCCGAACGACGCGCTTGCCGGCGCCACGCCCTACCTCCAGCAGTTTGGCGCCACGCTCGGCGGCTGCATGCTGGCCGCCGAGGCGCTCGCCGCCAAGGGCGACGGCAACACCGAGGCGCCGCGCTACGTCTCGCTCGCCCGCTTCTTCGCCGAAAACATCACGGTGCAGGCCCCTTCGCTCGAACGCACCGTGACGGAGAGCGCAGAGTCGGTCGCGGCGGCGGATGCGGTGTTGCTGGGGTAAGCAGGGTACTGCCCGCCACACATTGCCGGACCCCTCGCTTACTCTCAGCTCGCAGACATCCCTTCGCCTTCCCGCTGCGCCTCCCCGCGCGGCTTCGGCCGCCACAGCACGATCCCCGCGGCGACGAGATCGAGCACGACGCAGAGCGCGAAGGCCATCGTGTAGTCGCCGGTCAGGCTGCGCGCGAGGCCAACGATGCCGGGACCGAAGGCGCTGACGATGCCGCTGATCGAGGTGCCCAATCCCATCGCGGCCGCGAACGCGTCGCGTCCGATCTCGCGCTGGATGATCAGCGGCGGGAACGTGATCATGTTGCCGATCGAGAAGCCGTAGACGGCGCAGCAGGCGAGCAGCACCGTCGGGCTCGTGCTTTGCAGCAGGACGAACAGCGCCGCCGCCTGGCTCGTCATCGACGCCGCGCTTGCAAGCCGCGGATCGAGCCGGTCGACGAACAGGCCGAGCGACAGGCGCCCGACCACCGCCATGGTCGCCATGATGGTGACGGCGAGGCCCGCGGCGGAACGGCCGATGACCGGCTCGAGGAACGTCACCTGGTGGACGATAAAGCCCATCTGCGCGAGCAGCGCGATCGCGAAGGGCAGCACCATGGTCCAGAACGCTGGATTGCCGAGCAGCGCCTTGCGCGAATGGGTCGGGCGCGCCCCGCCGGCGGGCCCACCTCGCCCGGGTGCCGGCGACGTCTCGGCCGGCCAGCCGATGAAGGCCACGATCACCGGCAGAAGCAGCACCACCATCGCCATGGTCGTGGCCAGCATGGCGGAGCGGAAGCCAATGCTGCCAGTCAGCGACAGCAGCACGGGCACGAGCACGATGCCGCCGCAGGTCGCGCCGTTGAAGGCGAGACTGAGTGCGAGGCCGCGACGCCGCTCGAACCAGGAATTGAGCACGGTCGCGATCACCACGGTGCCCATGCCGGTCCAGCCGAGCGACATCAGCGCGTAGGCGAGATAGAGCTGCCAGGTTGCCGCCATCAGTGCCAATAGGACGGTCGATGCACCGAGCGCCGACAGGCCGCACAGGATCAGCGACCGCAGCCCGATCCGGGCCAGGAGATCATCGGTGAAGATGACGAGGACGGACGTCAGTAGAAACGAGAAGGTGCTGGCGGCCGACACCAGCGTGCCCGGCCAGCCATGCGCGCGCTGAAGCTCCGCGAGATAGACGCCCTGGCCGTAAAGGCCGAAGCCGAACATGAAGAAGGCCATCAGGAAACAGGCAAGCACGACGCGCCAGCCGCGATAATGCGGTGAGGATTCATCGATGCTCGTTGCGGCAATCATCAATCAATCGGCCAGATGGAACGAGACGGCCGATCGTGCCGCACAACCACCGGTTTTTCAAATGAAACATTGTAGCCGATTGTTGCAACGCGCAATCACACATATATTGGGCATATGGAGCAATGCGTATCCCGCGATGGGGGCGTGGCGTGCTCCCCCGCGCGAACGTGCCGCACGGGTGTCATGCGCCGAAGGCACGGGGATCACCGTCGAAAAGGCCAAGAGGCGGGATTGGCACGCCCGTGAGATGATGTAGGCTGAACCGGCGAGACTCGCCAATGGCACGCATCGCGGCGGCCGCAGGGGAACCTTATGGCGAACGGCAACATCATCGTGACCGAGGAACGCGCAACGCGCGTGATCACCCTGCGCCGGCCGAGCAAGAAGAACGCGATCACGCAGGACATGTATCGCGAGATGAGCTACGCGATCGACACCGCGCAGAACAATCCCGACATCCGCTGCATGATCATCACGGGCGGCTCCGGCGTGTTCACCGCCGGCGACGACATCGACGACTTCCTGACGGCGGACAGCTCAAGTCCTGAGATGCTGACAAATGGCGCAAAATTCCTCTATTCGCTCGCCCTCAACACGAAGCCCATCATCGCCGCGGTGGACGGTGTCGCGATCGGCGTGGGCACCTTGCTCCTCTTCCATTGCGACTATGTGCTTGCCTCGACGGCCGCCACGTTTTCCACGCCCTATATCCATCTCGGGCTCGTTCCGGTCGGCGCAGCCAGCCTCTTGATGCCGCAGACCATGGGCTACCAGCGCGCCTTTGCGATGCTGGTGATGGGACGGACCTTCACCGCCGCGGAGGCCGAGGCCGCGGGCTTCGTCAACACCGTGGTCTCGCCTGGGCACACCGAGGTCGAAGCGCGCAAGGTCGCACGCGAGATCTGCAGGCTGCCGGCCGAGGCCGTCGCCACCTCGCGCAAATTGCTGCGTGTGCCGCCGGAAGAGCTCACCCGCCGCATCGACCAGGAAGGCCATCTGTTCGGCGAGCGTCTGAAGTCGCCCGAGGCCGTGGCAGCGTTCAACGCCTTTGCGAACAGGAAGAGGCGGTGAAGGCGCGAGTCAGCTATCGAGGATCGTCATTCCGGGGCGCGCGGAGCGCGAACCCGGAATCCATTGAGCCGCAGCGCTAGTGGGTGAATGGATTCCGGGTTCGCGACTTCGTCGCGCCCCGGAATGACGGGTGTAGCAAGAAGCTTCGTGAAATCTTCGCGGGGAACGTCTAGTTTTGGTTCCATGCGACACGCGTTCCGACTCATTCCTGCTACCCTCGCACTGGCACTCGCCCCCACCCTGCCCGCTTCTGCCCAGAGCGCCACGCCCGTGGAGCTGCGCATCCTCGCGATCAACGATTTTCACGGCAACTTGAGGCCGCCGCCGGGCGGCATCCGCATCGGCGATCCCGAGGACAAGGCCAAGAAGGTGATGGTGGCCGCCGGTGGCGCCGAGTACATGGCGACGCTGGTCAAGCAATTGCGCGAGGGGCACAAGAACACGATCTTCGTCGCGGCGGGCGACCTGATCGGCGCAAGCCCGTTCCTGTCGGCGATGTTTCATGACGAGCCCTCGATCGAGTCGCTCTCGATGATGGGGCTTGCGATCACCTCGGTCGGCAATCACGAATTCGACGAAGGCAAAGCCGAGCTGTTACGGATGCAAAATGGCGGCTGCCATCCGGAGGATGGATGTCAGGGCCCGCATCCCTTCCTAGGTGCAAAATTCCATTACCTCGCGGCCTCGACTATCGAGACCGCGACCGGCAAGAGCGTGCTGCCGCCCTACGAGATCAGGGAGTTCGACGGCATCCCCGTCGCCTTCATCGGGCTGACATTGAAAGAGACCGCCGGCATCGTCTCGCCAAAAGGCATTGCCGGGCTCGAATTCCGCGACGAGGCCGAGACAGTGAACGCGCTCGTGCCGGAACTGAAGGCGCGTGGCGTCGAGGCGATCGTGGTGCTGATCCATCAGGGCGGCGACCCGAGCGGCGACTACAACGAATGCCCGGGCATTACCGGGCCGATCGTCGACATCGTGAAGAAATTCGACCGCGCCGTCGACGTCGTGGTGAGCGGCCACACGCATCGCGCCTACATTTGCCAAATCGGCGGCCGGCTCGTCACCAGCGGTGACAAATACGGCACGCTGGTCACGGCGATCGATCTCACGCTCGATCCGGCGACGCGTGACGTCGTCAGCGCCAAAGCCGAGAACGTGATCGTCGCGAATGCCTCGCTGGCAAAGGACTCGGAGCAGACCGCGTTGATCGACGCCTACGACAAGCTCTCGGCACCGATCGCCAATCGTCCGGCCGGATCGGTGACGCAGACGTTGTCGCGCGTGCCGAACGAGGCCGGCGAAAGCGCGCTCGGCGACGTCATCGCGGATGCGCAGTTGCTTGCGACCCGCGACGCGAAGGACGGCGGTGCCGTGATTGCCATCACCAATCCCGGCGGCATCCGCACCGACATCGTGCCGAAGGAGAACGGCGCAGTGTCCTTCGGCGACGTGTTCTCGAGCCAGCCGTTCCGCAACCGCCTCGTCACCATGACGCTCACCGGCAGCCAGCTCAAGGACCTGCTCGAGCAGCAATGGCTCGATCCGAAACGGCCGCGGATTCTCCAGGTCTCGAACGGGTTCAGCTACACCTGGGACGCGTCAAAGCCGTTCGGCGAGCGTGTGATCGCCGACAAGATGATGCTCGGCGGCAAGCCGATCGAGCCGGCGCTAGGCTACCGCGTCACCCTCAACGACTACCTCGCCGTCGGCGGCGACGGCTTCACGGTCGCCAAGCAGGGAACATCGCCGCAATATGGCGGCTATGATGCCGACGCGCTGTTTGCGTTCTTCCGCGCGCACGGGCCGATCGGT
Source organism: Bradyrhizobium centrolobii (assembly GCF_001641635.1). Taxonomy (GTDB): domain Bacteria; phylum Pseudomonadota; class Alphaproteobacteria; order Rhizobiales; family Xanthobacteraceae; genus Bradyrhizobium; species Bradyrhizobium centrolobii. The sequence goes on along the minus strand of NZ_LUUB01000092.1, from coordinate 122,808 downwards.
CCACTGCCGCCCACCCGTATCCTGCGCGTGAATTGATCCGGATCAAACGGGCCGGAACGGGACCACCGTTTGCCATTCCCGGCCAAACGCATAGATTGGGTTTTGCATTGCGTTTTGGCGCCGGATGCGCCAAGCGACATCGAGAGCCCGTATTCGTGAGCACGACCTGATGAGCACGCTCCTCCTTTCCCACAAGGCCTGCCTCGACCACGTCACGCCGCCGGGACATCCAGAGCGGCCGGATCGCCTGCGCGCGGTGGAGGAAGCGCTGTCGCACGAGCGTTTCCAGTACCTGGTGCGCGACCAGGCGCCGGAGGGCGATCTCGATCTCGTCACGCTCTGCCACAACGAGCACTACGTCACCGAGCTGCGCCACATCGCGCCGACCAGCGGCCAGGTCTATATCGATGGCGACACCTCGATGTCCCCTGGCACCTGGGAAGCGGTCATGCGCGGCGTCGGCGCTGCGGTCGCGGCAACCGAAGCGGTGATGGCGGGCGAGCACCGGAACGCCTTCGTCGCGGTGCGCCCGCCCGGCCATCACGCCGAGATCGGCAAGCCGATGGGCTTCTGCTTCTTCGACAATGTCGCGATCGCCGCGCGCCACGCGCAGCGCAAATACGGCATCAAGCGCGCCGCCATCGTCGATTTCGACGTGCATCACGGCAACGGCACACAGGATATCTTCTGGTCGGATCCGACCGTGATGTACTGCTCGACCCACCAGATGCCGCTGTTTCCGGGCACCGGCGCCCGCTCCGAGCGCGGCGACCACGACACCATCGTCAACGCCCCGCTTGCCTCCGAGGACGGTGGCCCCGAATTCCGCGCGGCGTTCGAGAACCTGATCCTGCCGCAACTGACCAAGTTCAGCCCCGAGCTCGTCATCATCTCGGCGGGCTTCGATGCGCATTATCGCGATCCGCTGGCTTCGCTGAACCTGCGCGCGGAGGACTATTCCTGGGTGACGCGGAAGCTGATGGACCTTGCCGACAAGACCGCCGAGGGCCGAATTGTTTCGGTGCTCGAGGGTGGCTATGATCTGCAAGGACTGAAAGAATCTGTTACGGCGCATGTCGGCGCCCTGATGGGCGCGTGAAGACACACGCCACATTACGCCCGCAAAACTCTGCTTTCTCGGCAAGTAAGGCGAATCGGGCAATCGGAAATGGATATGGCCGAAAATACCCAAGTCGACGTCTCCAGACTCACCTTCGAGCGCGCGATCGAGGAACTCGAAACGATCGTGAAGCGGCTCGAGGACGGCAAAGTGCCGCTCGAGGAATCGGTGACGATCTACGAACGCGGCGAGGCCCTGAAGCGCCGCTGCGAGGAACTTCTGCGCCAGGCGGAGGCGCGCGTCGACAAGATCACCACGGACGCCAGCGGCCAGGCCACCGGCACCGCACCACTCGACGTGCAGTAAGTCCACCCTTCTGCCCGGTTTGTGACGGCCATGCCACACCGCCGTCTGAATTCCGTTCATAGCAGGGCGACCTCCTGCATTATTTTCATGGTCAGGCGCGGTTCCGCGAGAGTCCCTGATTCAGAGACGACCTTCCTGCGCGACCAATCGAGGGCTCCGGAGGCCAAAAAGGGCTCTGATTCCATCAAAAAACCCTGCAGCGGAGCCCGGCAGATTGGAACCGCTAGGCCGGAGCCAAGGTTAACCAAGCCGGCCTGCCGGTTACGGCTGCATACCTCAAATCGGTCAGGCGGGTTGGCTTTGGCCCAAGCTTTGGTGTAAAGCTGCGCGGACTGTGGCTTTTTGCAAGCCTTTCCTAAGCACAGGTTGCTGGCGGCAAGCGCTTCAAATCGCTAAAGAATTGGCTGGGACGGACGAAGCCGATCTAAGTGACAGGGATCACAGAGACTGAACCGGAGCGCACCTAAGCTCACTTAAGCTTGAAGAAGGGGCCTTGCCCCGCGCAGGTGGCTCCGACGGTTGAGGGACTCGCGCTGCGCCGAATTTGTGCAAACCCATCGCGCGCCGGAATGACCTTCCGGCGCTGACAAATTGGAAATCGCCGTGAACGCATACAGTAAAACGCCGCTTCTCGACACCATCCGGACGCCGGAAGACCTGCGCAAGCTCAAGATCGAGCAGGTCCGTCAGGTCGCCGATGAGCTGCGGCAGGAGACCATCGACGCCGTTTCCGTGACCGGCGGTCACTTCGGCGCGGGCCTCGGCGTCGTCGAGCTCACCACCGCGATCCACTACATCTTCGATACGCCCCGCGACCGGCTGATCTGGGACGTCGGCCACCAGGCCTATCCGCACAAGATCCTCACCGGCCGGCGTGACCGCATCCGCACGCTGCGCACCGGCGGCGGCCTGTCCGGTTTCACCAAGCGCAGCGAGAGCGACTACGATCCGTTCGGCGCCGCGCACTCCTCGACCTCGATCTCGGCCGGCCTCGGCATGGCGGTGGCGCGCGACCTCTCGGGCGGAACCAACAACGTCATAGCGGTGATCGGTGACGGCGCGATGTCAGCGGGCATGGCCTATGAAGCCATGAACAATGCGGGCGCGATGAATTCGCGCCTGATCGTCATCCTCAACGACAACGACATGTCGATCGCCCCGCCGGTCGGCGCCATGAGCGCCTATCTGTCGCGGCTCTATTCCGGCAAGACCTACCGCACGCTGCGCGAGGCGGCCAAGCAGATCAACAAGCGCCTGCCGAAGATCCTCGCAAACCGCGCCAACCGCGTCGAGGAATATTCCCGCGGCTTCATGATGGACGGCGGCACGCTGTTCGAGGAGCTCGGCTTCTATTATGTCGGACCGATCGACGGTCACAACCTCGATCACCTCCTGCCCGTGCTGAAGAACGTGCGCGACATGGAGACCGGCCCGATCCTGGTCCACGTCGTGACGCAGAAGGGCAAGGGCTACGGCCCGGCGGAAGCCTCCGCGGACAAGTACCATGCCGTCGTCAAGTTCGACGTCGCCACCGGCACGCAGGTCAAGGCCAAGCCCAATGCGCCGGCCTATCAGAACGTGTTCGGCCAGAGCCTCGTCAAGGAGGCGCAGAAGGACGACAAGATCGTCGCCATCACCGCGGCAATGCCGTCGGGTACCGGCGTCGACATCTTCAACAAGGCCTTTCCCGACCGCACCTTCGACGTCGGCATCGCCGAGCAGCATGCGGTGACCTTCGCCGCGGGTCTTGCGACGGAAGGCTACAAGCCGTTCTGCGCGATCTACTCGACCTTCCTCCAGCGCGGCTACGACCAGGTCGTGCATGACGTCGCGATCCAGAACCTGCCCGTGCGTTTCGCCATCGACCGCGCCGGCCTCGTCGGCGCCGACGGCGCGACGCATGCCGGCTCGTTCGACAACGCCTATCTCGGCTGTCTGCCGAACATGGTGATCATGGCGGCGTCTGATGAGGCCGAAATGGTGCACATGGTCGCGACCCAGGTCGCGATCAACGACCGCCCGAGCGCACTGCGCTATCCGCGCGGCGAGGGCCGCGGCGTCGAGATGCCTGACGTCGGCGTTCCCCTCGAGGTCGGCAAGGGCCGCGTCATCCGCCAGGGCAACAAGATTGCCCTTCTCTCCTTCGGCACGCGTCTGGCCGAATGCGAGAAGGCGGCCGACGAGCTCGCCGCTCATGGCCTGTCCACCACGATCGCGGATGCCCGCTTCATGAAACCGCTCGACACCGACCTGGTGCTCAAGCTCGCGCGCGATCATGAGATCCTGATCACGATCGAAGAAGGCGCGGTCGGCGGCTTCGGCTCGCATGTCGCGCAGTTCCTGACCGATCAGGGCGTGCTCGACACCGGCCTGGTCAAGTTCCGCTCGATGGTGTTGCCCGACGTGTTCCTCGACCACGACACGCCGGCCGCGATGTACGGCCGCGCCGGTCTCGACGCCAAGGGCATCGTCGCCAAGGTGTTCGAAGCGCTCGGCAAGGACGTCAAGACCGAGACGGTCAAGCTCGCCTGATTGTTGCGCGGGCACTGAACTCCACCTCTCCCGTAGGGAGAGGCATGGCCGCCTTCGGCGGCCGTCCCCGAGAACGCCGAGGCGAAGCCTCGGCTATGTCGCGCAAACGATCCGGGTGTGGGGTTCAGGTCCCACGAGAGAGCGTAACCCCTCACCCGCGCCTTCGGCGCGACCTCTCCCTTCGGGAGAGGTTTCGCACTGCCGATGCCGCGGCAACTCGATGCTTCTGCGATCGGTGTTTCCATGAAAATCTATCTGGCAGGCCCCGACGTGTTCCTGCCGGATGCGCATGAGATCGGCCGGCAGAAGGTCGCGATCTGTGCTCGCTTTGGACTCACCGGCCTCTATCCACTCGACAACAAGATCGACGTCACCGCCGCTGACGCCTCGCGGCAGATCTTTTGCGGCAACGAGGCGATGATGGACGAGGCCGATGCCATCATCGCAAACCTCACGCCGTTTCGCGGCGCCGGGGCTGATCCCGGCACCGTCTACGAGCTCGGCTACATGGCCGGCCGCGGCAAGTTTTGCCTCGCCTATTCCAACGATCCCGCCGTCTATGCCGACCGCGTCGGCCGCTTCATCGACGTCACGTCCGAGAACGGGCGGCTGGTCGATGCGCAGGGCCTGACCGTCGAGGACTTTGGCCTGGTCGACAATCTCATGATGATCCATGCGCTGGAGCTGCATGGCTGCCCGCTGGTGACGCCGGCGCAAATGCCGGTCGACGTCTGGCACGATCTTGCCGCGTTCGAGGCTTGCGTCCGGATGGCGGCCGCGCGACTTATCGCTACATAAAGCGCTAGTCCTTTCCGGAGAGCGTGATGTCCCCTCCCCGCAAGCGCGCGGATGTTCTTTTGGTCGAGCGCGGCCTGTTCGAGAGCCGGGCGCGGGCGCGCGCGGCGATCGAGGCCGGTCTCGTCACGGCCGACGACAGGCCGGTCACGAAGCCGTCCGAGACCATCGCCGAGGACGCGGTGATCCAGGCCGAGCCGGCGCATCCCTATGTTTCGCGTGGCGGCGTCAAACTTGCGGGCGCGCTGGAGCGGTATCCCATCGAGATCGAGGACCATATCTGCCTCGATGTCGGCGCCTCCACCGGCGGCTTCACCGAGGTGCTGCTCGCCAACGGCGCCAGCCTCGTCTTCGCCGTCGACGTCGGCACCGGCCAGTTGCATCCATCGCTGCGCGGCCATCCGAAAATCGTGTCGATGGAGGAGACCGACATCCGCAGCTATGACGGCAAGCGGCTACCGGCGCGGCCTGACATCGTCGTCATCGATGTCAGCTTCATCTCGCTGAAGACGGTGCTGCCCGTGGCGCTGTCGCTGGCGGCAGCGCCGATGAGCCTGCTCGCGCTGATCAAGCCGCAATTCGAGGCTGACAGAAAACATAACAAGCGCGGCATCATCCGCGACGCCGCCGTGCACAAGGACATCTGCGACGACATCGCGGCCTTCGCAGCCTCGCTCGGCTGCACCGACATCGAGGTGTTTCCTTCATCGATCAAGGGCGGCGACGGCAATATCGAATTCTTCCTGGGCGCGCGCCGTGGTTGAACGATTGACGATCGATCACGTCGGCCATCGCGGCGACGGCGTCTCGCTCGACGCGCGCGAGGCGATCTATGTGCCCTATGCGCTCGGCGGCGAAACCGTCGAGGTCGAGCACGTCGCGGGCCATCATCCCGATCGCCGCAAGCTGCTCGCGGTCGATGTCGCGAGTCCCGAGCGCATCGCACCGTTCTGCCCGCATTTCGGGGTCTGCGGCGGCTGCGCGATCCAGCATTGGGCGGCCGAGCCCTATCACGCCTGGAAGCGCGGCATCGTGGTCGAAACGCTGGCGCAAGCTGGCATCGAGTGCGAGGTGGCGCCGCTGGTCGATGCCCATGGCGCCGGCCGCCGTCGCGTCACGCTGCACGGCCGGTTCGGCACGCACGACGTCCTCAAGGTGGGCTTTGCCGCCGCAAGCTCGCACGACGTCATCCCGATCCATCGCTGTCCCATCCTCGATCCCGCGCTCGAGGGCGCGCTCGATGCCGCCTGGGCGCTCGCCGAGCCGCTGAAGTCAAAGATCCCGGTGACGAAGCCGCTCGACATCCAGGTCACGGCCACCAAGCACGGCCTCGATGTCGACGTGCGCGGCTCCGGCCCGCTGCCCACGCCGATGATCACGGCGCTGTCGCGCGTCGCCGAGCAACACCGCCTGGCGCGGCTGTCGCGGCACGGCGAACTCGTGCTGCAACGCCTGCCGCCGACGGTGCAAATGGGCCGCGCCGAGGTGACGCTGCCGCCGGGCTCGTTCTTGCAGGCAACGGTCGCGGGCGAGGAGACGCTTGCCGCGCTCGTCGCCGCGCGCGTCGGCAAGGCCAAGGAGGTTGCCGATCTCTTCTGCGGCGTCGGCCCGTTCGCGCTCCGGCTTGCGGAAAAGGCGCGCATCGCAGCGTACGACAGCGACGCCGGGGCGATCGCCGCGCTCGCGAAAGCCGCGCGCACGCCGGGGCTGAAGCCGATCAGGTGCGAGCCGCGCGACCTGTTCCGGCGCCCGCTGGTGCCGCAGGAGCTGCGCGACTTCGACGCCGTCGTGTTCGATCCGCCGCGCCAGGGCGCACAGGCGCAGGCCTTGAAGCTCGCCTCGGCGAAGGTACCCGTGGTGGTCGCGGTGTCCTGCAACGTCGCGACCTTCGCCCGCGACGCGCGGCTGCTCATCGACGGCGGCTATCGGCTGGAAGCAGTGGTCCCGGTTGACCAGTTCCGCCACACGCCGCACGTCGAACTGGTGGCGCGGTTTACGCGGTAATCTCTTAACGGCGAAGGCCGCCGAAAACCGGCGATTCGCCGGGGAGCATGGACGAATTGATGTCGCTGTCCATGCGTCCCGATTGCTGCTCGGTGTAACCGACTCCGAACGACAGGCTGAGGTTGGAGGTGGGCTTGAATTCGACGCCCGCGAACGCGCCGTAGCCGGGTGCGGTGCTGGAGGTGAGCGGCGCCAGCGAGCTACCAAGGCCGTTAGTGTATTTCAGCGTGTCGAGGCCGGCAAAGAACGTGACGGGCATGCCACCTGCAGTCTTGTAGTTGTAACCGAACTGCGTGCCCTCATAAGAGAGCGCACTGAAATTGCCGGATGTTCCAGCCTGGCTGAGGCCGCTCCAACCAAGATTGCCGCGTTCGCTTCCGACAAAGAAACCGTTCGAAAAATTATAGCGCCCGCCTGTATCGCCGGCATTGAAGCTTGGAAAATTGCTGTAGGTATCGGAGCTCTGGCCCGCACTGCCACTGAGGCCGAAAGGCCCGCCCGGTATCCAATACCGCAGGGGCGCAACTTGCGCATGAACCGGTGCTCCGCCCAGGCAAAGCATGGCGAACAGAGTTGCGAGACCGCATGAACCTGCGAGGCTGGACATTCAGGCTACCGTCAAAACGTTCGTAACTTATACGCTCCGGATATCGCGAATGCCAGCGAAGCGACGCCGGTCATCGCTTCCTCCAGTTCCCAAAAAACGTCTTCGTGGCGATTTCGAGAGCACTTTAGGCAATCGGGTGCGGTCGTTTGTCCCGACGCGTTGAACCTGCCGCGCGCCGGCTTGACCCACATAGAGGGCCCGCGGCCTTCTGAACCGTCCCTCTCCCGTGGGAAGAGCGGCCAAGCCGCGGTCCAGCCAGCGCAATATTTTGTGAATTCCCGACATTGCATGGAGGCTGTCATGGAGGTCAATTCCGACAGGTTGAATGCCTTTATGGGCAAGATGGTCACCGAGTTCGGCGCGGCGATGAATGCATCGCTGGTCCTGCTCGGGGACAAGCTCGGTCTCTACCGTACCCTCGCCACCAAGGGACCGATGAACTCTTCAGAGCTCGCGAGCGCCACCGGAGCGACGGAGCGCTACATCCGCGAATGGCTGGCGAGCCAGGCGGCATCCGGTTACATCGAATATGATTCCGCTTCGGGCAAGTTCTCGATGCAGCCGGAGCAGGCGATGGCGCTTGCCGACGAGGACAGCCCGGTTTTCCTTGGCGCGTTCGGCAGCGTGATTGCCTCGACGTTTCTGGACGAGCCGAAGATTACGGACGCATTCAAGTCCGGCAAGGGCGTCGGCTGGAACCGGCGCAGCGAGTGCCTGTTCTGCGGCACTGCCCGCTTCTTCCGCACCGGCTACAAGCATCATCTGGTGCAGGAGTGGCTGCCCGCGCTCGAGGGCGTCGTGGAGAAACTCAAGCGCGGCGCCAAGGTCGCCGATGTCGGCTGCGGGCACGGCGTCTCGACACGGCTGATGGCGGAAGCCTTCCCGAATTCCCGCTTCTACGGCTTCGACTATCACGAGGGCTCGGTCGAGGCGGCGCGAAACGCTGCCGCCGAAGCGAAGCTGGGCGATCGGGTCAGCTTCGCCGTTCACTCGGCCAAAACCTATCCGGCCGAAGGATATGATCTCGTCTGCTTCTTCGATTGCCTGCACGACATGGGCGATCCGGTCGGCGCCATCAGTCACGTGCGCGAGACCATGGCGAATGACGGCACCTGCATGCTGGTCGAGCCGTTCGCAGGCGACCGCCTCGAGGACAACCTCAACCCGGTTGGGCGCGTCTTTTACGCGGCGTCGACCATGATCTGCACGCCGGCATCGCTCGATCAGGAGGTCGGCCTGGCGCTGGGTGCTCAAGCCGGCGAGGCAAGACTGCGCAAGGTCGCGCGCGAGGGTGGCTTGACGCGCTTCCGTCGTGCCGCCGAAACGCCCTTCAACCTGATCCTGGAGGCACGGGCCTGAGCTCCATCATGCCGGGCGCGCGGGCCTGTGCGCGACATAGCCGACCCGCAAGCCCGGCACGAAGCCGCAAGCCCCGTAGAAGCGATGCACGCGCGGATCCTTGCGACCGCTCTGCATCAACACGTGGTGGCAGTCCTTCGCCCAGGCTTCCTGAAGCGCGGCGGCGACGACGACGCGTCCATGGCCGCGCCCCTGATACTCGGGATGGGTCACGACATTCTCGAGAAAGCCGTGGCGCCGGCCGCCGCGCAGGAGGTTCGGCGCGGTGATGAGCATGCAGGTGGCGACGATCCTGCTCTCGGCCTCCGAGACGAACACGGCGAGATTGTCGCGCGCCAGGATCTCCGCCCATATCTCCGCGGCTCTTGCCGGCTCCGCGGCGGCGCTGACGTCTGAGGCACGAAACAAGTCGAGCAGCGCGGGAAGATCACTCTCTTGACCCAGCCTGGCGATTGGCATGCGGCACTTTCCTCAGGTTGAGCCGGTCACGCGCCGCCGGCGATGTCAGCTCGAAGCGTCCGTCCCCATCCCGAATGTAAGCTGATTCCCGTCGACGTCGACGACGTCGAAATCGCGCATGCCGTAATCGCGGTCCTGCGGCTGCTTGATCAGCCTGGCTCCGCGCCGCGACAACTCGGCATAGAGCTGGTCGACGTCGGCCTTGCACGGCTCGCGTCGCAACGTAAGCTGGCGATCGATCAAGGCGGCGAGAGTCCGCCAAATGGGAGGAATGTCATGAAATATCTCGGACCGGCGCTCGTTCTTTTGCTTGCTGTCACGACGTCGGGGCTTGGCCACGCCGCGGACACCACGCGCTTCGCGCCGCTCAAGCCGGACGAGCTTTCGCCGCCACAGAAGGAATGGGCCGATGCGATCGCGACGCCGCCGCGCAATGCCAAGTTCACCAACCCGCCCTACCGCGCCTACATCCGCAACCCCGAACTGGCGCCGCGGCTCTCTGCGATGTCGGACTATCTGCGCTGGAACAGCTCGCTGCCGGCACGGCTCAGCGAGTTCGCCATCCTGATCACGGCGCGGCAGTGGACAGCGCAATATGAGTGGTTCGCGCATTATCCGCTCGCCATGAAGGCCGGGCTCGATCCGCAGGTCGCAAAGGACATCGCGAGCGGGGTGCGGCCGCAGGCGATGAAGGACGACGAAGCGGCCCTCTACGACCTCGCGATGGCGCTCTATCGCGACAAGAAGGTGTCGGACGAGATCTACCGCACCGCGCAGCAAAAGTTCGGCGAGCGCGGCATCATGGATATCATCGGCCTGATCGGCTATTATGACCTGGTCTCGATGACGCTGATCACGATGCAGGCGGAAGCGCCGAACGACAGCGTGCCGCCGCTGCCGCCGCTCGCAAAATAGGGACGCGATACACCGATCCATGCCGCACGACCCGCTCCTGACCCGCCTGACATCGGCCTTGGCCGATGTGCCCGGCGTCGCGGCCATCGTGCTCGGGGGCTCGCGCGCGCGAGGGACGTCGCACGAAAACTCCGACTACGACATCGGGCTGTATTTCTCCGACAACACCAAGCTCGACACCGATCGCCTGCAACAGGCAGTGCGGCAGCTCGCCGACGATCCCGAGGCGACGACGGTCACCTCGGTCGGCGAATGGGGCCCGTGGGTCGTCGGCGGCGCGTGGCTGACGATTGAGGGGCAGAAGGTCGACCTGCTCTACCGGAATATCGATGCGGTCCGGCGAACAATCGAGGCTTGCCGGGCGGGACAGATCACCATGGACTATCAACCCGGACATCCGCACGGGTTCTGCTCGGCGATCTGGATGGGCGAGATCGCCTGTTGTCAGGCACTGCGCGACGAGCGCGCGGTGATAGCGGACCTGAAGTCGATCGCGCGGCCCTATCCAATGCCCCTGCGCGACGCGCTGATCCGGCGCTTTCGATGGGAAATCCTGTTCAGCATCGAGAATGCCGAGCTTGCCGCGCTGCGCGAGGATCAGATCCATGTCGCCGGCTGCGCCTACCGCGCACTCGCCTGCGTCACGCAGGTCCTGTTTGCGCTCAACGGAGAATATCTTATCAACGAGAAGGCGGCCTTGCAGCAGGCCGCGGAGTTTCCGCTGACGATTCCGGACCTGATGGAGCAGACCTCGGCAATCTGGCGACGCATCGGAAACCACGCGTTCGGGACGGCGCTCACAAACCTGCGGGGAATCGAACGGTCGTTGGCGGCACTCGAACCGCGTTGATGGGCCAGAGTGGACGGACAATGTTCCTTCTGAAGCGGGCTTCGAAACAGGGGACAGCAATGACATCAGAGAGACCGGACAATCCCGTGAGCTACGAGCTCGTCGACAAAATTGCCCGTATCACGCTGCGCCGCCCGCCCGTCAATGCGCTGAGCCTCGAGGTCATCCGCGCGGTGGTTGCCGCCCTTCGCCGTGCCGCCGACGATCCCGCGGCTCGCGTGGTCGTGCTGGCGAGTGCTCTCGCCAAGCGCTTTTCGGCCGGCCTCGATCTCGACATCCTGCTCGGCAAATCCGGCGCCCAGATCCGCGAGTTCCTCCAGGCGCTCTATATCGACCTTTACGACGCTCAGTACTGTCTCGGAAAGCCGTCGATTGCCGCGGTGGGCGGCGCGGCACGCGGCGGCGGCATGACCATGGCGGTGTCGTGTGACGTCGTGCTGGCGAGTGAGAGCGCAACGCTCGGCTATCCGGAGATCGATGTCGGCGTCATTCCCGCGATCCACTACGCGCATCTGCCGCGCATCGTCGGGCGCCACCGCGCCTTCGAGCTCCTGTTTACCGGCCGCGTCTTCAGCGCGGAGGAAGCGCGCGAGCTTGGCGTGGTGAACCGCGTCGTCCCCGATGCCGAGCTCGACGCCGAGGTGCTGAAGCTCGCAGGACAATTCGCCGCAAAATCGGCCGCGGTGCTGCGGATGGGCCGCGCCGCGTTCATGCGCCAGATCGACCTGGACTATCGGCGCAGCATTGCCAGCGCGGTCGACGATTTCTGCAATGTGGCAACCTCGGACGAGGCTCAGGAGGGCTTGAGAGCCTTCGTCGAAAAGCGCGAGCCCAGATGGTAAGGAGGGAAAGCCGCCTCAGGCGGTCCTGTCCACCGAGGATGACGAATCGGCCGGCGGATACTTCGTCACGGGCACCGTGAAGGACTTGCTGCCGACCTGATAGATGACCTTGCCGTTCTTGCCGTCATCCGTCGCGATCTGCGACTGGCCGAACATGATGACGTTCCTGTAGACGAGGCCGGTGCCCTGGCGGGTGATGCCGTCGGTGGTGACGCTGACCTGGGCTTCCTTGCCGTTGATGGAGAGCACGCGAAAGCTCGCGCTCTTGCCGTTGTCGACCGAATAGCCGCCCCAGCTTCCAATGAGACGGTTGTCGTCCGCCGCTTGCGCCTGCTTTTCCATGTACGCACTCGCCTTGCCGCCGCCCTCGGAGAACAGCAGCACGGCGCTCTTGCCATTCTTGGTGCCGATCGTGACCGAGCCGAAGGTGATGGTCGCGCCGTCCACCTCGCCGATGCCGCGCTCGGTGTGTCCGTTATGGGTGTATTCGACCTGGGCCCGGGCGCCGCGGATATTCACCACCTTGAAGCCGACGGCCTGGTTGTTTCCGGCCCAATTGCCCTTCCATTCACCGAGCAGATTGCTCTGGTGATAGGCCCGCTCCATGGCGGGCGAGATCTGGCTGGTGCTTTGAGTGACGATGGCCATTGGATTGCTCGGCGGACGAAGCTGACAAAGCTGCTTTGGTTCGCGCACGCAGCAGCAATGTCGAGACACGTCCGGAAACAACCAGACACAATCGGATTAGGGCCGCGCCCTGGTTAACGAGGGGTTAAATTCAACCACCGGGCGAGATGAGGCAAATGGTCTCATCCGAGGTGTACTTCAGCGCCCCCAGCGGTCCTGCCAGATCTTCTCGCCGATCAGGCAGTTCACGCGCGGCTCCTTGTCCGCGACGCGCGTCACTGGGCGCTCGGGTGTTTTGCCGGCGACCTCCATCAAGAGCTTGGTGCGGATCGCCTCCTTGAACTTTTCGCGGTCCTTGATCGCGATCACGAAGGAGCCGGGGCCGCCGACGACGCAGTCCTCGTAGTAATAGTCGAGATTGTCGATATCCATGGTCGAATAGGACGGCTCCTTGACCATGATCGGCAGGCCATTGATGACGATGCCCTTCTCGAGCGCCGCATCGCGCGCCACCGTGACCGGGCCGCCATTGTTGTTGGGTCCGTCGCCGGAGATGTCAATCACGCGGCGAAGCCCGCGATAGGGATCCTCCTCGAACAGCGGCACCGCGAAGCCGATCGCGCCGGAGATCGAGGTGCGCGAGGCGCGCCGGATCGGCGTCTTCATGATCTCGGCGGCGACCGCGTCCGCCGTCTCGGGCCCGTCGATCAGCCGCCATGGAATGATGATCTTCTGGTCGTTGGAGGCGGCCCATTCGAAATAGGTCACCGAGATCCGGCCGTTGGGGCCCAGCTTGAGTGCCTGCAAGAACTCCTTCGACTCGATCGCCTGCGCGTAACCTTCGCGCTGGATCGCGAGTTCGTCCATGTCCATCGAGTAGGAGACGTCGACCGCGAGGATCAGTTCGACATCGACCGACTGCGCGTCTTTGTCGGCGGCCGCTTGTCGCTGCGGTTGATATTTGGATCCCGGCGCCGCGACGCTCGCGACATCACCCCCGGCAAGCACGCCGGCAACCAGCACAGCCCCGATCGAGAACAGCAAGCGCATAGCGCCCTCCCGTCGTACGACGCGATGGTGACATGCAATCGCGCTGCCGCAAAGCGCGAAGATCGTCCGGGCTTCACATTCGAGTTAGGAATTTGCACTGTTGCGCAAAGCTGCCGCAGCTCTGCCACGGTCGCGCCGCGAGACGCGCGCGGTCACACACGCTGTCATTCAGGGCGGCTCGAAGAGTCGAACCCGGAATGACGAACGCGGCCCCTACCCTTGTGCAGCGCGATTTCCATGCTAGGCTTGCACACACAGATGGGGATGGAGTCCCCCGATAACCGCCCGGCGGCCAACGACCGTAGTGGGCTGATGACTCCTGCTCGAGGTGGGGCAATGCGAAGCCCTGCCTTCGGCGGGAGCATGGACAAACCCGCCGATGGCGGGTTTTTTGTTGTCTGATGACGGAAGGCAAGACGTGACGACGACGACGCCACATCCAGCACCCGACTGGGTCCCGAAGGGGGTCTGGATCCTCGGCTTCGTTTCGATGCTGATGGATATCTCCTCCGAGATGATCCACGCGCTCTTGCCGGTCTATCTCGTCACCGTGCTTGGCGCTTCCACGCTCACCGTCGGCTTCATCGAGGGCATCGCAGAGGCGACGGCCTCGATCACAAAGATCTTCTCGGGCGCGCTGTCGGACTGGCTCGGCCGGCGCAAGCTGCTCGCGGCGCTCGGCTATGGACTTGCCGCCTGCACCAAGCCGCTGTTCCCGCTGGCGCCCAGCGCCGGATGGCTGGTCGCGGCGCGCTTCATCGACCGCGTCGGCAAGGGCATTCGCGGTGCGCCACGCGATGCCCTGATCGCCGATCTCGCGCCGCCGGGCCTGCGCGGCGCAAGCTTCGGCCTGCGCCAGTCGCTCGACACGATCGGCGCCTTCGTCGGGCCGCTCGCGGCGATCGGACTGATGTGGTGGACCGCGGACAATTTTGCCGCGGTATTCTGGGTGGCCGTGGTGCCGGCCTTCCTGTCCTTCGGACTGATCGCGCTCGCGGTAAACGAGCCTGAGCCGGACGCAAGCCGGCAGCCAGCGAAAAATCCGCTCAACCTCGCCGCCATGCGGCAGCTTGGCGGCGTCTACTGGCGCGTGGTCGCGGTCGGCGTCGTCTTCACGCTCGCGCGCTTCAGCGAGGCCTTCCTGATCCTGCGGGCCCAGAGCATCGGGCTCAACGCGATGTGGGTACCGGCGGTGCTGGTGCTGATGAACATCACTTACGCGCTCTCGGCCTATCCGGCCGGCGTGCTGTCGGACCGGATCAACCGGACCGGCCTGCTTGCGCTTGGTCTCGTGTTCCTCGCCGCCGCCGATCTCGCACTCGCCTTGCTGCCAAGCCTGGCGGGCCTCGCGCTCGGCGTCGTGCTGTGGGGCCTGCATATGGGGCTGACCCAAGGGCTGTTCGCGGCGCTCGTCGCCGACGCCGCCCCGCCACACTTACGCGGCACCGCGTTCGGCTATTTCAACCTGTTCACCGGGCTTGCGATGCTGGCGGCGAGCATCATCGCGGGCGCGCTGTGGGACGCTTACGGACCGGCCGGAACATTCCTCGCGGGGCTCGGCTTCGCCCTGGTCTCGCTCGCAGGCCTGCTCGCGATCGGCAACGGCATCACGACACCGGCCACGACATCAAAGGGGCAATCATGAAGACGACAAAGGGGCAATCATGAAGACGACGACAAATGAGAGGCGGACGTGCTGAGCGGATTGACCGCGATCGTGATCGGCAGCGTGCTTGGCGGCTGCGCGCGCTATTTCGTCTCCGGCGCGATCGCGCGACGGCTGGGCGAGACATTTCCCTGGGGCACCATGACCATCAACGTCACCGGTGCCTTCCTGATTGGCATCTTCGGCGCGCTGGCGACGCATTCCGGCTCGGTCTTCGCATCGCCCACCCCATGGCTGTTCGCCGTCACCGGCTTCCTCGGCTGCTACACCACCGTGTCCTCCTTCAGCCTGCAAACGCTGACGCTGGCGCGCAACGGCGAGCAGCTCCCCGCGCTCGGCAACATCGTGTTCTCGGTCGGCCTGTGCCTTACCGCGGTCAGTTGCGGCTTCTTCCTTGCGGATCGGCTTGGAGGTTAGCTGCACATGACCATTCCCTCCTCGGCCGACCGGTGGCGCAGCGCGATGCTCTATGCCTGGGTTGCCGCCGGCAGCATCATCGGCGGCCTGGCGCGCTACCTCGTCGGTATTGCGCTCGACACCGGACCGGGCTTCCCCTTCGCGACACTGTTCATCAACGCCACGGGATCGCTGATCATCGGCTTCTATGCGACGCTGACCGGACCTGACGGCCGCGTGCTGGCGCGGCCCGAACACCGGCAATTCGTCATGACCGGGTTCTGCGGCGGCTACACCACCTTCTCGACCTTCAGCCTGGAGACCTTCCGCCTGTTCCACGCCAGCCTGAAAGGCACGGCACTGGCCTATATTACGGCGTCCCTCATCTGCTGGCTGGTCTCGGTCTGGCTCGGCCATATGATGGCGAGCCGCTACAATCGCTTGAAAAGGAGCTGATCATGCAAATTCCCCGTCAGGCAGTTTTGCTCCGGATCTTCATCGGCGAGAGCGATCATTTCGACGGCAAGCCGCTTTATGAAGCTATCGTGATGACGGCGCGCGAGCGGCACCTCGCCGGCGCCACCGTGCTGCGCGGACCGATGGGGTTCGGCAAGTCGAGCCGGCTGCACACCTCGAAAATCCTGCGGCTGTCCGAGGATCTTCCGCTTCTGATCGAGATCGTCGACAGCGAGGACAACATCAACGCATTCCTGCCCATCCTGGACGGCATGATGTCGAGTGGCCTGATCACCTTGGAGAAGGTGCAGGTCCTGCAATATGGTGAGAAGGCCGCGAGCTGAACGCAAGCGGCTGGAACCCGTGTGCCCCGCCGTTTCAGGAGGCGGAATGAACGACACCGTCACCACGCCGAGAACCAGAACCAAGACCAAGGTCGAGCGGCCGCGGCTGCACAAGGTCATCCTCATCAACGATGACTACACGCCGCGCGAATTCGTTACCATGGTGCTGAAGGCCGAATTCCGCATGACCGAGGACCAAGCCTACAAGGTCATGATCACCGCGCATAAGCTGGGCGCCTGCGTGGTCGCGGTGTTCACCAAGGACGTCGCCGAGACCAAGGCGACCCGCGCCACCGATGCCGGCCGCGCCAAGGGCTATCCGCTGCTGTTCACGACGGAGCCGGAGGAATAGGCCTTAGGCGTTTTGCCGACTTTGCATTCCCGCCAGAGATCATCAACAATGCTGCAAAACCGGCGCGAGCCTAGACGCCAGCCAGCGTGTCGCGCACGTTGACGCGCCCCCCGTCCGGCTTGCTGACATAGAGATGGCTCTCCAGTACGGATTGCATGTTCTCAAACATCGAATAGAGATCGTCGCAATAGACTGAAGGATTGTCGTAACCGTTTTTCCTGGAGAAACGGTGCGGAAGATAGCCTCCCCCGCAGGCGTTCATGAACTTGCACTGGCGACACTTCGCACAAAGATTGATTGAAGCATCGCGTGCGGCTTTCCAGCGAGGCTCATTCCTGACCTCATCGATCGCATGATCGAAGATGTTGAAGTGGGTGTTCGTGAAGCCGTCGCCCGCAATCCGCAGCACATCGTGGGCCTCCACGGTGCCATCGGTCATCACGGTGCAAAGCTCGACGGGTTTGTGGCCCACGCCCTCGGTCGGCGAATTGTTGCCAAGCAGGGCGGTGATCATGTCAGAGATGATGCGGATATTGGTCGTCGGCGTCGTGCGATTTGCTTCCAGCCACAGGTCGAACAGCCCCTTGTAGAATGCGCCAATGGATGGCGGCCTCTCATCCACCGTCGCATCGGGGATCATGATGTCGTAGTTGGAGATTCCACACGCGGCAAAGAAATCGGCGTATTGCTGCGGCGCGTAAGCGGGATTGCAGACGGCCAGGGCAATAACGCCAATGTTGCGCGATACCAGCATACGAGCGGCACGTTCCACGGCAGCATGGGTGCCCGTACCCTGAAATGTCCTGCGGTGGAGATCGTGAATATGTGCCGGCCCGTCCAGGCTGATCGCAACCGAAATGTTGCGGGCCTCGAAGCAATCGAGCCATTCGTCATCGATCAACACGCCATTGGTCGTGACCGCGATGGGTATGTCGCAACCCGTGCGTGATGAAATGGCCTCGCAAGCCTCGGCAAAGCGGTGGAAGTTCTCGACGCCCCACAGCAACGGCTCGCCACCGTGCAGAATGATGGGAAAATCGACCAGGGAGTATCTGACAGCGTGCTCCTCGATGCGCTGCAGCAACCGATGCTGCACATCAGGGCTCATCAGCTTCGGCTTGCTATAAACGGACGCGTCCCGAAACCAGTAACAATAAGAGCAGTCGATGTTGCATCTGGTCGCAACCTTGACCAGCATCTGCGTGATCGGCTGATCCAGGAAGGCGACACAATCTGAACCGTCAGCCGACATGCCGATACCGAGACGGGCTGGAGGAAACTTATCTAGTACCCTCGAACAAATCCCCCTCGGCGGAACGCACCCACGCCCGGAGCATATCCCGCCCTGCGAAAGGCGCCTGCATTGGGCCCTTTGGCAAAACCGCCTCGTCTGAACGCGGCCTGGGTCGCCACGGGTTCGTCGGAGACAACGCCTTGCTCCGCACCCTGTCCCCGCAGATCGTTCAGCAATGCGTCGATACCCTGATGATCGCTCTGAATTGTTGCGCCTGGCCCGTGCAGTTGTATGAGACTCGCCAAAACCTTCAGCGTCGTAATCGGCATGGTGATGCTCCTCTTTTCGCGACGCAGTGCAGGGATCGAACGACAGGCCGGCATGTCGAGCCGGCTGAGCAACGACAAAGACTATACCTTTTCTATTGCAGCGGCAACGTGGTCGGGCTCGGGCCACTGGACTTCAACGCCTGTGGCCAATGATCAGAAGCCCACATGCTCGTTCATGTAGAAGGTGTTGAGAATGGAGATCCGGGGCTGATCGGTCTTGATCGGCGGGCGGCCGTGCCAGCTCATCCTTGTCAGCGAGTGATAGGCCTTCAGGACCACGAACGCATACCCAACATTGGGCAGGAAGGGGATGGTTTTCACGGGCTCAAGGCAGTAGGAGCCAACATGAAACAGGCCTTTGAGGGAAGCTCGATAGAGCGTCGTGCCGAGAGCTTCCTGGCTGGTGTCCGCCGGGCAATAAAGCTGCATCGTCACAACCTTCTTGCGGGTGTCCGGATGCGGCTTGATCCGGTAGCCGTCCCTGTCGCGGTAGACCACCGGCTTTGCCACCAGTTGCAGATCGTCGGCGCCGGGCACCTTGTCGCCGCGGGCACGAATTTCCAGCCCGTCACGGAGCCTGTTGCGGATCGCCCGCTCGACCCTGTCGGAGGTCAACATGGTCGACACCGCAGCCCAGGCGGGCCGCAATGCCGGTTCGATCTTTTCTAGATTCTCGCCATAGAGGCGCAGCGCCAGACGCGTTCCCGTATCCGTGATCGGATCGTATCCCTCGCCGGGAACACTCCGTACCAGCTCCCGATAAAAACCCGCGGGAAAGAAATTGCGGAAGACAATATGGGGGAAGGGAAATGAGAAATGATCGGCCGTCTCGATGCTCGCGACCGCGTGCGCGGTGAGCTCGTCCGCCAGATCAGAAGATGCCGTCTTCGCAGGTGCTTCCATAAAGACACCTCAGAACACGCTAGTGTTTAGCCTGTTCAATTCTCGCTTTGCGGCCGAAGCAAGGCATGAGCGGCGGAAAATGAGGGGGCATGAGATTGATGGCGCTAGCTGCCTCTATACGAGCAGCCCCTAGGCCATCACCACCGGCGCCTCTTCGGCGAGCCCGTACACGCGCTGCGCCTGCGAGAACCCCGCGATCGGAAACTCGCCGAGCTCGCGCCAGCTCTGGCGACAGGAGTTTGCAAAGCCTTCGGAGGCCACGACGGTCCGCCCGACCCGGCCAGCGATCTTCTCCAGCCGTGCCGCGAGATTGACGGCGGGGCCGATGCAGGTGAAGTCGAGCCGGTTGCCGCCGCCGATGTTGCCGTAAAGGATGCTGCCGACATGCAGCGCGACGCCGAAGCGGAAGCGCTCGACCACTTCGCCGACCGGGATCGCCAGTGCATCGACGCTGGCGCGGGACGCGCGCGCAGCTTCCAGCACGCGCGAACAGACGTGGGCGGTGTCACCGACATATTGGTCGATCGGGAACACCGCCAGCAGGCCGTCACCCATGAATTTCAGGACTTCGCCGCCGTGCTCCCGGATCGAGGCGACCTGGCAGTCGAAATAGTGATTGAGGATCTCGACCACGGTCTCAGCCGGTAGCCGGTCCGACAGTGCGGTGAAGCCGCGTAGATCAGAGAGCCAGATCACGGCTTGCATGGTGTCGGTGTGGCCGCGGCGGATCTGGCCGCCGAGGATGCGCGCGCCGGCGCGATTGCCGACATAGGTGTCGAGCAGCATCGCGGCGGTGCGGCGCAGGCTGACGATCTCGCTGACGCGCGCGAGCGGCGCCATGATGGCCCGGATCGTCGCGATGTCGTCATCGCTGAAGCCGCCGGGATGTCGTGTGGTCCAGCTCGTCGCGTGGATTGATCCATCGAGAAACGGCATCGGCATCGCGACGTAGTCCGTCACGCCTTCGGCGCGCATGTCGTCGAGGAACGGAAACCGCTTGCTGTCGGGATCGTCGGTGCGTCCCCTGACCTCCAGCCCTTGCTCGAACACGATCCGAAGCGGGCTCTGGGCGAATTCAGGCGTGTCCAGGATCTCGAAATCGACGGTGCCGACCTCGACCTCCTTGCCCTGCCGCCAGATGAAGTTGCGGCCGAAGATTTCCGGATGCAGCGTACGGATGAAGATGCCGAACCGCCAGAGCGGCAAGCCGGCTTCGACCAGATGTTCGCAGACATCGGCGATCATCTCGGCCGGCCCTCCCGACGACCTGGCGCCGTCGATCAGCCAGTTGATGATCCGCTGCAGCTTGGAGGTTTCCATGCCCGCATTTGCGGACCAAGTTGTGGCGCCGTCAAGCTGCGCAGAGGACCAGTGTTGCGACCTTCAAGCGCCAATCACGATGTGCTCACCTCTCCCCAGCGGGGAGAGGTCGGATTGCGAAGCAATCCGGGTGAGGGGCCGCAGTGCACAGTGAGATTGTAACCCCTCACCCGGATCGCATCTTTGATGCGATCCGACCTCTCCCTCCGGGAGAGGTGAACCACCTTCCTCGGCTCATACCAATTCAGTTATCGCCTTAACGCCCGACCTGCCCGCGATCGCGCAGGAAATGATCGGCCAGCACACAGGCCATCATCGCCTCGCCGACGGGAACGGCGCGGATGCCGACGCAGGGGTCGTGGCGGCCCTTGGTCATGATCTCGGTGTCTGCGCCCTTGCGATCGACCGTCAGGCGCGGCTGGAGAATCGACGAGGTCGGCTTCACCGCGAAGCGCACCACCACCGGCTGTCCCGTGGAGATACCGCCCAGAACGCCGCCTGCGTGGTTGGACAGAAAGCGCGTGCCGTCATTGCCGGTGCGCATCTCGTCGGCGTTCTCCTCGCCGGTGAGCTCGGCCGCGCCAAAACCGGCGCCGATCTCGACGCCCTTCACCGCGTTGATGGTCATCATCGCGGCCGCCAGATCGGAATCGAGCTTTGCGTAGATCGGCGCGCCCAGTCCCGCCGGCACGCCTTCAGCGACGACCTCGATGACCGCGCCGATCGAGGAGCCGCTCTTGCGGATGCCGTCGAGATAGGTCTCGAAGAAAGCGGCCTTGTCCCTATCGGGACAGAAGAACGGATTCTTGGCGACCTCGTCCCAGTCCCACTTGTCGCGGTCGATCTTGTGCGGGCCGATCTGCACCAGCGCGCCGCGCACCGTTACACCGGGCAGCACCTTTCGCGCGATTGCGCCGGCGGCGACCCGCATCGCCGTCTCGCGCGCCGAGGAGCGCCCGCCGCCACGATAGTCGCGCAGGCCGTATTTGGCCTCGTAGGTGAAGTCGGCGTGGCCGGGGCGGAACTTGTCCTTGATCTCGGAATAGTCCTTCGAGCGCTGGTCGGTGTTCTCGATCAGAAGTCCGATCGGCGTGCCCGTCGTCACCTGCACTCCGGTCTCCGGATGCGCCATCACGCCGGACAGGATCTTGACCTGGTCCGGCTCCTGGCGCTGGGTCGTGAAGCGCGACTGACCCGGCCGGCGGCGATCGAGATCGCGCTGGATGTCGGCCTCGGCGAGCGGGATCAGCGGCGGACAACCGTCAACCACGCAGCCGATCGCTACCCCGTGGCTCTCGCCAAAGGTGGTGACGCGGAACATGTGGCCGAAGGTGTTGAAGGACATCGCTGCTTTGGCTCTTAAGTCAGTGCTGACTTAACGCGCTCTGAAATGGGGGTCAAATACCTCCACGGTCGTCATGGCCGGGCATAGCCGTCCGAAGGACGGCGTCGCTTCCGCTCGCCTATGTCCCGGCCATCCACGTTCTTCGCTGCCGCCAGCGAGAAAGTACGCGGATGCCCGGGACGAGCCCGGGCATGACGGCGGAGGACGTGGCGCCGGTAGTTAACTATACTTCTCCAGTCGCCCGTCGCGGAACACGTAGACGGTGCCCTGCTCGATATAGAGCTCCGCGGCGCTGGCGGGGGTCTCGATGCCGAGGGCGACCATCAGCGCCCGGGCGGTGCCGCCATGGGCGACCGCGACGGTGTCGACCAGAAGCGACTCGTACCAGTCGAGCATGCGCAGCTGCACTGCCGCATAGGTCTCGCCGTCTTTCGGGGCAACCGTCCATTTGTCGGCGAGGCGGCGGGCATAGACATCGGGATCGGAGGCTTCGCTCTCGGCGAGCGTCAGCCCTTCCCAGCTGCCGTAGCCGATCTCGCGCAGGCGATCGTCCAGCGAATAGTCGGCGACCGGCAATTCTAGCTTGCCGCGCACGAGCTCCATGGTGGAGCGCGCGCGGCCGAGCGGGCTCGACACGTAGGGCAGCGCGGCCTTGTTGCGGCCGTCGCGCTTCAACAGACCGGCCAGGATGCCGGCCGCCTGCACCGCTTGGGCGCGGCCGCGTGCATTCAGCGGAATGTCCCTGGCGCCCTGCAGCCGCCCGAGCAAATTCCACTCGGTCTCGCCGTGGCGAAGATAGTAGATCGTGGGCACGGGCATGCGTTTGGCGGGTTAGTCCTTCCCGCCCAGCGAGATGTCCGGCGCGTCCGGCCGCTTCATGCCCAGCACGTGATAGCCGGAATCGACGTGATGCACCTCGCCGGTGACGCCGCGCGACAGGTCAGAGAGGAAATACAGCGCGCTGCCGCCGACGTCTTCGGTCGACACGTTGCGCCGCATCGGCGCGTTGTACTCGTTCCACTTCAGGATATAGCGGAAATCGCCGATGCCGGAGGCGGCGAGCGTCTTGATCGGCCCCGCCGAGATCGCGTTGACGCGGATGTTCTTCTCGCCGAGATCGGCGGCGAGGTAGCGCACGCTGGCCTCCAGCGCCGCCTTGGCCACGCCCATCACGTTGTAGTGCGGCATCCACTTCTCGGCGCCGTAATAGGACAGCGTGACGATCGAGCCGCCGTCGGTCATCAGCTTCTCGGCGCGCTGCGTGACCGCGGTGAGCGAGTAGCAGGAGATCAGCATCGACTTGGTGAAGTTCTCCTGCGTGGTGTCGACATAGCGGCCCTCGAGCTGCTCGCCATAGGCGATCGCGTGCACCAGGAAGTCGATCTTGCCCCACTTCTCCTTCAGCACGGCGAACGCGGCGTCGATGGTCGCCGCGTCGGTGACGTCGCAATGACCGAGCACGAGACCGCCGATTTCGGCGGCGAGCGGCTCGACACGCTTCTTCAGCGCATCGCCCTGGTAGGTGAAGGCGAGCTCGGCGCCGGCCGCGTGGCATGCCTTGGCGATGCCCCAGGCGATCGAGCGATTGTTGGCAACGCCGAGGATCACCCCGCGCTTGCCCTGCATCAGACCTGAATTCTGCGCCATTTCTTGTCGTCCCATCGAGCGGGTTGATATCTGGAGGTACACCAGCCCTCCGGCGCGGTACAGTCCTAATACGCGGCGTTAACGCTGTTTCGAGGGCCGGAATAGCCGTTCCGTTCGGGTGTTATGATGATCGAGGCGCTCGCGCCGAACGGCAGGATTTCAATACGGCATGAGTGCATTTCGCCAGAGTGTGGAGGCCATGATCCCGGCGTTGCGCCGCTACGCCCGCGCGCTAACGCGCGATGCGGATGCGGCCGACGATCTGGTGCAGGATACATTGGTGCGGGCGCTGCGTTCGGAGCGGCTGTTCCTCGGAGGCGATGTCAGGAGCTGGCTCTACACCATCCTGACCAACCTCAACAAGAATCGCAGACGCTCACTGGCGCGGCGGCCGCAGTTCATGCAGCTGACGGAGAACAACCCGGATGCCAGCGGAACGGAAGCCGAAGGACGCGATATCGAGAAGGCGCTGGCGACACTCGTCGAGGAGCAGCGCTCGGTGCTCCTGCTGGTGATGCTGGAGGGCCTGAGCTACCGCGAGGTCGCCGACATCCAGGGCGTGCCGATCGGTACCGTAATGTCCCGCCTGGCGCGAGCCCGCGCTCACGTTAAAGCATCGCTGGAAGGCGAGCGCCCGGCGCTCAGGCGGGTGAAATGATGGCGGATTTGATGCATCGCGCGTGTCGCGTCCTCTGCGTGCAGAGGGACAAAGCGCAGGCAAGCCGCGAACGATATTTTGGGCCGCAGAGCCAGAGACGACCGATATGAACGACCGCAAGATTTCCGTGACCGAAGATGAACTGCACGCCTACGTCGACGGCGAGTTGCCAGCGGAGCGCCGCGCCGACGTCGAGGCCTGGCTCGCCGCCAACCCCGAGGACGACGAGCGCGTGCAATCCTGGCGCGCCATGGCCCAGATGCTGCACGCCCGCTACGACGCCGTCGCCCACGAGCCGGTGCCGGTGCGGCTGGAGCTCGAGCGGCTGGAGCGCCGTCCGAGGCAATGGCTGTATGGCGCCGCCGCGGCTGCCCTGGTTGCTTTCGTCGCCGGCGGCACGGCCGGCTGGATCGCGCATGGCGCCGCCAACGCGCCCTCGACGTTCCAGAGCTTCACGGAGGACGCGCTCGACGCCCACCGCCTCTATGTCGTCGAGGTGCGCCATCCCGTCGAGGTCCCCGGCAACGAGCGCGACCATCTCCAGGCCTGGCTGACCAAGCGCTGCGGCTGGACTGTGTTCGCGCCGAATCTGGAGGCGAGCGGGCTCAAGCTGGTCGGCGGCAGGCTGCTGCCGGGGCCGAATGGCCCGGCGTCGTTCCTGATGTATGAGGGCGCCTCGGGCGAGCGGTTCACGATCTATTCCGCCAAGACCGAGAGCGGCGCGACTCAGATGCGCTACGCCAAAATGGACAAGGACAGCGCGCTGTTCTGGGCCGATCGCGGCGTCGGCTATGTCGTCAGCGGCGGCAGCGACCGTGACCGGCTGACCAAGGTGGCGCAGGCCGTCTACGACCAAGCCGAGAAAAACGGATCCTAAACACCTGCGCGAGCACGGTGCCTCGATTCCGACATTGAAAATTTGGAATCAAGACATGCGTGCGTCTCATTATCGCACCGGATGATCACGCGAAAATGAGTAGCGTTCGATCCGCCGATCGACGCGGCGGCCTCGATTGGGGTTTTTGGTACCGCGCTGGTCCCCCTCTCGAGGCCGCACCTATTTATCGGCTGCCCCGCCGGACAGCCGATACGTCGACCACATCAGCGTCGAAGCGCTGCCGCGCTTCAGGCGTATGTCGAGCATCATCCTATCGGGAAGAGAATGCTCCGGTTGTCCAAGCAGCCTCGGCTCGCGCCCTAGCCGAGCCCGCTACGCGGATTATAGGGATGTTGGTCCCGCCACTTCTCCATCAATGCCTCAAGCTCGGCGTCGTTCCCATCCGGTAGCATAATCCTGATGGTGACGAAGAGGTCCCCGGTTCCGCCGGCTTTCGGCAGGCCTTTCCCCTTGAGACGGAAGGTCCGGCCGCTGGAGGTGTTCCTGGGGACCGACAGTTCCACGGCATTGCCGAGGGTAGGCACGCGGACCTTGCCGCCGAGCACCGCCTCATAGAGCGTGACCGGCAGATCGATTCGCAAATCGGAGCCCTCGACCTTGAAGTAAGGGTGCGGGGCGATGCTGATGGTGATCAGGAGGTCGCCCGGCGGATGGCCCTGTGCCGTCTCGCCCTGCCCCCTCAACCGGATCTGCTGGCCCTCGGTGACGCCGGCCGGAATCTTGACGTTGAGTTCCTTGCCGTTCGGCAGCCGGACGCGTTTGTCGCCGCCCTTGACCGCCTCTTCCAGCGAGACGGTCATGGCAACGTTCAGGTCGAGATCGAGCCCGATCCCGCCAGTGTCGAATTCGAACTGGGCACTGCCGCCGGCCCCGGGCCGCGCACCGCGCATCCCGCCGCCGAACATGCTGTTGAGGATGTCCTCGAACGCGCCTGCGCCCGCGCCGGCCCCACCGCCGCCGCTGCGGAACGTATAGCTCTCGAAGCCGCCGGGACCCGCCCGCCCGCGCGGACCACCGCCGCCCGGAAAGCCCTGGAAGCGCGGCTTGCCCTCGGCGTCGATCTCGCCGCGATCGAACTGCTTGCGCTTGTCCTCGTCGCCGATGATCTCGTTGGCCGAGTTGATCTCGGCGAAGCGCTCGGCGGCCTTCGGGTCGCCTTTGTTGCTGTCTGGATGGTGCTTCTTGGCAAGCTTGCGATAGGCGCTCTTGATCGCGGCAGCATTGGCGCTCCGCGGCACCCCCAAGACCTCATAGGGGTCGCGCATCCGTCACGTCTCCTTCAAGGAAGAAATCGGAAATGTTCAAAGGGCTCCCCGGCCCGACCCGTACTTCATGTGGGGGGCGAGTGGTATTTTTGCAACTAGTCTAACAGGGCTAAGCCTAGCTCCGCCACGGCTTTAGCGTATGAATCTCCCAGCGGCCATGGCTGCTTTGGCAACCGGCCCCCTGGAGCCAACTTTCGGTGTTGCCGTTGACGTAGCTTGCCAGGAAATCGCGGCACTTGCGGCCGTCCTCCGCAGCGTAGGACTGCGCGATGGGCGTCACCGAGCCGCGGGCCCCGGTCTGCGGATTCTCCCAATGCTGGCTGGAGTCCTTGTCGCCTTTGCTCAGCACGTCGGAGGCGGCATTGCGGGCAAAGGCGAGGTCGGTCTCGGTCGGTGCGGCGTCCTTTGCCAACCGCGCGATCGAGCCGGTGAAGTCGCCCTCGTCGGCCTTGGCAAACGGACCGTTGCTGCCGTTCCGAGAGAAACTGCAACCGCCGGCGCCCAGGCCGATCAGAATCATCGTCATGATGAGGCCGGACGGCCGGATCGCCGATAGGCCAACGCGTTGCCATGCCCTATATAGGGCGGAAGCGGACAACAACGCGCTTTGGGCCGCGGGACGCAACTCGGACTCCAGACATGACCGACACGACCTCGATGAAACACCAGACACCCTTAACATCCGGTGATTTCACCGCCGCCGACGAGCCGTTCGCGCTGTTCGAGGCCTGGCTGAACGAAGCGATCAAGAGCGAGCCCAACGATCCGAACGCCATGGCGCTCGCAACCGTCGATCCCGACGGCCTGCCCGACGTGCGCATGGTGCTGATGAAGGGCTTCGATTCCGAGGGATTCGTCTTCTACAGCCATATCGCGAGCCAGAAGGGCCGCGAACTCGCCGCAAATCCTAAGGCGGCGTTACTTTTTCACTGGAAGTCGCTGCGCCGTCAGGTCCGCATCCGCGGCAACGTGACGCCGGTGACTGATGCCGAAGCCGACGCCTATTTCGCGACCCGCCCCAAGCAGGCGCAGATCGGCGCCTGGGCCAGCAAGCAGTCGCAGCCGCTCGAAAGCCGCTTCGCCTTCGAGCAGGCGATCGCCAAGGTCGCCGCCAAATACGTCATCGGCGAGGTACCGCGGCCGCCAGGCTGGAGCGGCTGGCGTATCACGCCCTTGCGCATCGAGTTCTGGCACGATCGCCCATTCCGTCTGCACGACCGCATCGAATTTCGTCGTGACGATGTCGGCCAGCCGTGGTCCAAGACGCGGATGTATCCCTGAACTGAAAGATGTCCATGGCGCATCCATCCAACATTCCGCGACGTACGCTGCTCCTCACCGGCGCAAGCCGCGGCATCGGCCACGCCACCGTGATCCGCTTCTCCTCGGCAGGCTGGCGCGTCATCACCTGCTCGCGGCATCCGTTTCCGGAAGACTGCCCGTGGGACGCAGGCCCTGAGGACCACATCCAGGTCGATCTCGGCGATCCCGAGGACACCTCTCGCGCGATTTCCGAGATCCGCCGCCGTCTCGAAGGCGGCACGCTCCACGCCCTGGTCAACAACGCCGCGATTTCGCCGAAAGGCCCGGGCGGCAGCCGCCTCGGCTCGGTCGACACCGATCTCGACACCTGGAAGCACGTGTTTCACGTCAACTTCTTCGCGCCGATCATGATCGCGCGCGGGCTGATCGAGGAACTGAAGGCGGCCAAGGGATCGGTGGTGAACGTCACCTCGATCGCGGGCTCGCGCGTCCATCCCTTCGCGGGCGCGGCCTACGCCACCTCGAAGGCCGCGCTCGCGGCGCTGACGCGGGAGATGGCCTCCGACTTCGGCCGCGTCGGCGTGCGCGTCAACGCGATCGCGCCCGGCGAGATTGACACATCGATCCTGTCGCCGGGTACCGAGAGGATCGTCGACCAGCAAATTCCGATGCACCGGCTCGGCACGCCGGACGAGGTCGCCAAGATCATCTACGTGCTGTGCACGGACACCTCGTCCTACGTCAACGGCGCCGAGATTCACATCAACGGCGGCCAGCACGTTTAAGACGGACAAGGGCGGAACGATGGGTCGGTTCGCTACCACGGCGTCGCTCTACGAACACCTGCGGCCGCCCTACCCGCCAGAATACTTTCGCAGCGTCGCACAGAAGCTCGCCCTCTCCAAAGAATGTGCGCTGATCGACCTGGGTACCGGGCCCGGGCTGCTGGCGCTCGGCTTCGCCCCCTATGTCGGCCGCATCGTCGGCGTCGACCCGGAGCCGGAGATGCTCGACGCAGCACGGCGCGCGGCGGTGCGCGCGGGGTGGGACCTCGCGTTGATCGAAAGCACGGCTGAAACGCTTCCGCCCGACATCGACGCCTTCGACGTCGTGACGATCGGGCGTGCCCTGCACTGGATGGATCGTGCGCCCGCGCTCGCGCTGTTCGAGCGCCTGGTTCCGCACGGCGGCGCGATCGTCGTCTGCGCGTCGTTCTCGACCGCCGATGGCCGCAATCCGTGGCTCGATGACTACAATGCAGCCCGCCGCAACTGGTCGCCAGCCGGCCTCTGGGAAGAGTCCGGCCGCGGCGCGCGAACACATCGCGACCTGCCGACCTTCTTCCGCGACAGCGCGTTCCACCCCGTGGACGTGGTCAGGGTCGAGACGAGCCATGAGATCAACGTGGGTGACCTCGCGCGACGTGTCCTCACCTTCTCCTCGTCATCGCCCGAAGCATTGGGCGACAACATCGAGGCGATGCTGCGCGATGTCGAGCAGCGCCTTGCGCCCTTCAGCCGCAACGGCGTCATCACCGAGACGCTGGTATCCGTAGCAGAGATCGTGCGGCGTTGAGGCGCGCACAGGCGCGAGGCCCAAGCCTGGTCCTTCGGGACATACCGACAATCATTTGCCAGTCAATCCGCCACCTGGGGCGGAAGCAAGGCGATCCAGAAAAGCCGCCGCAAGACCTGGATCGCCTTTACCCCTCCGTTCTTCCGTTCCTCAATCGACCCGAATCCGACGCGACGTCTCGCGCAGCCGCGGAGCGGCCCTGTTGAACGCAGTCGAGCAGTCGTCGTCGTTCTCGCCATCGAGCAGCGGAGCACCACAGTGCCGGCACAGACGTGCCGACATCGCCTTGCCGCTCGCCAGGACCTGACGATAGCTCGCCAGATCGATGACGTTGCGGGGCGACGTTATGCGTTTTTCAACCATGGCTGTTCCTCGCGGCTAATCCGCTGCTTATCGCAGACAAGTTTCGCCCAAACGTTCAGCCCACTGCTCAAATTTTACCGGAGGAATTGGGGCAGAGAGCACGCATCACTCCGCGGCCAGAATCCCGATCTATTCTGCGACACCATCCGCCGCCTCTCTGCGGACGGCGTAAGGTCTCGGTAGCTATTTCGCTAAAGCCCGATGATCGTCATCGCGCTTTAGGTTGTTGTTTGAGCATGATCTCCGCGCAAACGCGTCCCGCGTTTGTCGCGAGTGAGAACCGCTGCACACTTCTCCGGATCATGCTCACATCTAGAGCCATTTAGAGCCATTTCTTGAACTTGAAGATCCAGTACGGAACGATCGCCGCGACCAGCATCATCACCAGCGCCATCGGATAGCCGTGCACCCATTCGAGCTCCGGCATCACCTTGAAGTTCATGCCGTAGATCGAGGCGATCAGCGTCGGCGGCATCAGGACAACGGCCATGACCGAAAACAGCTTGATGATGTTGTTCTGTTCCAGATTGACGACGCCGAGCATGGCGTCGAGCACGAAGGTGATCTTGTTGGAGAGATAGGAGGCGTGGTCGGTTAGCGAGGCCACGTCGCGCTGCATGGTCTTGAGCTGCTCGCGCATGTCCTTCGACCATTTCACGCCCTCCACCACCGCAGAGAGGAAGGTGACGACGCGGCCGATCGACACCAGGCTCTCGCGAACCTTCGAGGTCAGATCCCCCTTGCGGCCGATCGAGATCAGGATCTGGGAGTATTGCTTGGCATGGCCGTGCCGCTCGCTCTCGGGCTCGAAGATGTCATGCGAGACCTGGTCGATCTCGGCGCCGCAGCGCTCCAGAATATCGGCGCAACGATCGATCACGGCGTCCAGGAGTTCCATCAGCACCATCTCACCGGTGATGGTCGGGGTGCAGGAACGGGCGAGCTTGGCCTCGACCAGCGCGAACGGCTTGGGCAGGTCGTAGCGGACCGTCACCAGGCGGTGGTCGCCGAGGATGAAGGTCACCGCCGTGGTTCGGGGCATGTCGGTATCGGAGTGGCACATCAGAGTCGCGGTCATGTAGCGCGCGCTGTTCTCGATATAGAGGCGGC
>NZ_LUUB01000092.1:84619-92193 GCF_001641635.1 Bradyrhizobium centrolobii | reverse complement strand
CCAGCCGCTCCACCGCCTTGTCCTCGACGGCGGTCGGGTTGAAGAGGTCGATCCACACGGCGTTCTCCGGCAGCACGGAGAGATCGTCGATGACGGCCTTCTTCAGGGAGGACTCGGACGGAACAAACACAGCAAACATGAACAACTCCAGGGGAGGCCTCTGACCGACCAAGAGCGCCTTAGCGCGATTCTGACAAGTTCATGATGACAAGCACATTAACGGCGCGTTTGCATTTGTGGCTGCACTGTGGCTCGACGGAGGCACGGAATCGCAGCTCAGCATCCCTTGCCCAAAAATCCACCCGGTGCCGCAAAACTTGCGGCAAAAAAGCCACAGCTTCGGTCTTGCAGCGCGGGAAAACGCCCTAAACGCTGGAATTGTGGCAGATTTCAACGATAATGGGACCAACGGAGTCGAGGAACTGTGGCGGTAAGCTCAGGACCTGCGCGGTATTGTCTTGATTGGAAGCAAACCATGTCGTCGCTGAAAGTTAAGTTGGGTATTTTGGCCGCCGGTCTGATGCTGTCGGGTTGCATGCAGGCAACACATTTTGAGGCGACCGACACCAAGGCCTTCAAGCCGAAGGACAAGGAACTCCTTGCCAAGGTCCGGTATGAAAACACCCCGGTCGCAGAGCCGTTCCGCCGCGCCATCGTCGATTATCACCGCAAGGAATCGCCCGGCTCGATCCTGGTCGATTCCGACAACCACTACCTCTACTACGTGCTGGATGGCGGCAAGGCGATCCGTTACGGCATTACCGTCGGCGAAGAGGCCATGGCTTGGTCCGGCATCGCCAAGGTCGGCAGCATGACCGAGTGGCCGGCCTGGCATCCGACCCCCGGCGAGATTTCGCGCCTGGGCGTGCCGACCTATGTTGCACCGGGTCCCGACAATCCGATGGGTTCCCGCGCGATGTATCTCTATTCTGGCGGCAAGGACACGCTGTTCCGCATCCACGGCACCAACCAGCCGGAATATATCGGCGCCTCGATCTCCTCGGGCTGCATCCGCCTGACCAACGAGGACGCGATCGACCTCTACAACCGCGTCAAGGTCGGAACCATCGTGGTCGTGCTCGAGCCAAAGCATGGCGACTCCCCGTACAACTCGCGGCTCGCGCTGCAGGGCGGTGGTTCGAACGGCCAGGCGGGCAGCTACTGATCTGCTCTCAACCTGAGGACATGCAAAAGCGCCGGTCTCACCGGCGCTTTTTTGTTTTAGTTGCGGGCCTGCGCGCCGGCGGGGCGTCGGCGCCGGCCGGCGGCTTGTCCGCCGGTGCCTTCGCCGTATCTCCCTCCTCCGCCGCATCCTTCGCCGTCTCGGACTTGGCCGCGACCTCGCGCGGTGGCGCCTCTTCGGGCCGCTCCGCCGGCATCAGCGGCGCGACCTGCGGCAGCGGATCCCAGACGTTCCACTGGCAGATCCGGTAATCGTTGCGCCGCTGTGCCAGATCGAGATGGATGTGGTCCTCGTGGTACCAGTCCGAGCCCGGGCCAAGCACCGTGGTGAAGCGCGAGCAGACCGAATGCAGCACGCGCTCGCGCACGTCGCGCGAAACGGTGCGGTCGGTCAGGCCGATCGACTGGCCGTTGGCGAGCTTGAGCGAACGCACGTCCAGCGCATTGGCCTTGCCGTGCTCTGACAGCATCGCGCCGACGATGCGATTGCGGCCACGGCACTCGAACGAGTCGAAATTGTCGAGGTCGCTGATGGTCGAGCCGAGGCTCGCGGCCAGCGGCACCATGTCCGAGCGCACCCAGTCGGCGACCGCGGACGCCATGGTGCAGCGGAGGATCGCCGCCGGCTTCACCGCCACCTTGCGCTTGTCCGGCAGCACGATCGCTTCCAGCCGCACCAGATCGTCGCCACCGCAACCGCCGGGACCGCGGATAGCGGGAATGGAAGGTGCGATCGCGATCTCCTCGGTCAGCGCGAGCCGGCACGCCGAGGGCTTAGGCTCCGGTGGCTGGCGCTCCGCCGCCGCAGGTTCGCCCGGCTTGTCGGCCGCAGGCTTGTCAGCGGAAGGTTTGCCGTCAGCCGCCGGCGCCTCCGGCCCGGCCGTGTCCAATGCCTTGTCTGATCCCTTGGGGGCCTCGTCCGGACGGGGTCTCGGCAGGGGGATTTTCCTGGCCGTATGAACCGCTCCGCGCGGCCGTGGTGTGCCAATGCCAAAGAGGTCGAACGGCGGAGCAAATTTTCGCGCTTCCGCCGTCTCCGCCAGCACGAGCGACATCCCGAGCGCTGCGGTAACCATTGCGGCGCCGGCGGACATATAGCCGCGACAAGACCATTTGCGGCAAAAGTCCGGCAGGCTAAAATTCATGACAATTCTTTGGCCCAACGCTGAGAGTGATAACAGTCCAGCGAATTTTCGGAGGAACGTCGGAATGCTTGGTTTGATGCAAGATTGGCCCCTGCTCTGCCACCGGATCATCGAACATGCCGCCAGGATTCATGGCAAGCAGGAGGTCGTCACGCGGTCGGTCGAGGGACCGATCCATCGCACCAACTATGCCGAAATCCACAAGCGTGCGCTCAAGGTCTCGCAGATGCTGGACCGCGACGGCATCAAGCTCGGCGACCGCGTCGCCACCATCGCCTGGAACACCTGGCGCCACCTCGAGGTCTGGTACGGCATCATGGGCATCGGCGCCATCTGCCATACGGTCAATCCCAGGCTTTTCCCCGAGCAGATCGCCTGGATCATCAACCATGCGCAGGACCGGATCGTGATGACCGACATCACCTTCGTTCCCGTCCTGGAGAAGATTGCGGACAAGCTGCCAAGCGTTGAGCGCTATATCGTCCTCACCGACAAGGCGCATATGCCGCAGACCACGCTCAAGAACGCGGTCGCCTACGAGGAGTGGATCGCGAAGGCCGACGGCAAGTTCGAATGGAAGGACTTTGACGAGAACACGGCCGCCGCGATGTGCTACACGTCGGGCACGACGGGCGATCCCAAGGGCGTCTTGTATTCGCATCGCTCCAACGTGCTGCACGCGCTGATGGCCAACAATGTCGATGCGCTCGGCACCAGCGCCTCCGAGACGATGCTGCCGGTGGTGCCCCTGTTCCACGCCAATAGCTGGGGCATCGCCTTCTCCGCGCCCTCGATGGGCACCAAGCTCGTGATGCCAGGCGCCAAGCTCGACGGCGCTTCGGTCTACGAGCTGCTCGAAACCGAGAAGGTCACGCATACCGCGGGCGTACCGACGGTGTGGTTGATGCTCTTGCAGCATATGGCGGCCAGCAATCTCAAACTGCCCTGTCTGAAGAGCGTGGTGTGCGGGGGCTCGGCGATGCCGCGCTCGATGATCAAGTCCTTCGTCGACATGGGCGTGCGCGTGCGCCATGCCTGGGGCATGACCGAAATGAGCCCGATCGGCACCGTATGCGCGCTCAAGCCGCCTTTTGCCGAACGGACCGGCGAGGAACGGCTCGACGTGCTGCAGGCCCAGGGCTTTCCGCCATTCGGCGTGCGCATGAAGATCACCGATGACGCCGGCAGGGAGCTGCCCTGGGATGGCAAGACGTTCGGCCGCCTGAAGGTCTCGGGGCCCGCGGTCTCCAAGGCGTATTACCGACTCGACCAGGACATCCTCGACGGCGAGGGCTTCTTCGACACCGGCGACGTCTCGACCATCGATCAGGACGGCTATATGCGGATCACCGACCGTTCCAAGGACGTGATCAAGTCCGGCGGCGAGTGGATCTCCTCGATCGACCTGGAGAACCTCGCGGTCGGCCATCCGGCCGTGGCGGAGGCCGCGGTGATCGGCGTCTACCATCCCAAATGGGACGAGCGGCCGCTCCTGATCGTCCAGCTCAAGCAGGGACAGCAGGCGAGCCGCGAGGACATCCTGAAATTCATGGACGGCAAGATCGCCAAATGGTGGATGCCCGATGACGTCGCCTTCGTCGACGGCATCCCGCATACGGCGACGGGCAAGATCCTGAAGACGGCGCTGCGCGACCGGTTCAAGGACTATCGCTTCCCGAACGCGGCGGCGTGAGCGGACCGGAATAGCTTGCCCCAAGACCTGTTCGGTCCTGCGGTTGCGAATTCGCTTCACCTCCCGGTTGCGCAGGGCAATCGTATATGGGGTGAGTGTTGGAGGCGCTGAAGCTTCCACAGCGTCATGGCCGGGCNNCCATCCACGCCTTGCGGTCGGCACAAAGAACGTGGATGCCCGGGACAAGCCCGGGCATGACGACCTCTCGTGAGTGTTCAAATGCGATTGCCCTCCCGCTTGCGGGGAGCTTGGTTTCATCACGAACGCAACTCGATCCAATCTCGTGAGGGCCTCTGGCCCTCCGGGAAGTATCAAGGTCAGGCAGGCAGAATGATCATGATCTGATCCGACCTTCGGCGGTTCATGCTCTAACGCTTTGCCTCCGCCTGGCCGGTACTCTTCTGCCATTTCAGGAATTGTTGATAGAGTGCTTCGTCCTGTTCCGGCGTTCGCGTGCCCTGCTGACCGGTTTCTCGGGCCTGCGCGGCCAGGAACTGGTCGAATTTCGCGCGTGTGTCGGAGGCCGGACCGGAATGTTGATCGAGCCACTCCTGCGCCGGCGGGAAGCGATTCCATCCCTTCAGTGGCGCACTCAACACCACCTCCTTCCACTTCGGATGGAAGGGCGGCCGCTGCAGGTCTTTCAGACGGTCGAAGAAGACCTGAACGAAATGCTCCACCTTGCCGTATCGCTCGGTCTTTGCGGGCCAGTTGTAGGCAGCGAGGATGGCGGGCACCGCGATCGTGTCAACACGGCCGCCGGGTGGGATCAGTGAAGGATAGTCCTCCGCCTTGAGGACGGATGGAAGATAGTCGCTCTGCAATGGCTCGCTATACGGGATCGGCACGAAATGCAGGTCGTCCCCCTTCACCTGGCTCACGGCCTTGGAGGGACTTCCCTGCACCGCGATCACCGCATCGAGTTCGCCGGTCTTCAGTTTTTCATAGGCGATGCGCTGCTCGATATAGGCGTAGACCGGCTTGATGCCGAGCCTCTCGAAGATCGTGATCGCGGTGACGAAGGTGCCTCCGTTCGGCAAGTCGACGGCAACACGCCGGCCGTTCAGATCGGCAAGGCTGCGGATCGACGACCGCGCGACGACGTGCATCTCCTCATTGTAGAGCTTCGTGATATAGACGAACTGGTTGTGGATGTTGCCGGTGTAGCCCTTCCTTTCCAGGTAATCGAGTGTGTCGGCGCGCACGATGCCGAGATCGACCCCCTTGAGGAACAGGATGTCCGCGATGCTCTGGACCGAGCCGCGCCCGATGATCGGCAGCACGCGCATCCGGTCGCCGTCATCCAGCGCGGAGGAAAGGTCGGCGCCGAACTGGACATAGGTTCCGCCGATTGTGCCTGACATCAGCGTCACGGTGTTGGCGTTGAGCCGCTCGCGCGTGCTCTTGCTGGTGCTGGAATAGCTGAAGATCGCCTTCAGGCCCTCACTTACTGCGGCCGGATCCACCTCTCCTCCCCTGTCTTGGGAAAAGGCCGGCGTCGCCAGCAGCAGCGCGACCCCGGCCGCGCAGCAGAATGCCAGGTCGGTCAAACGTCGGATGATCATGTCGTGAAGCTCCGGATGGTCGAGATTGAGAGGCGCGCGCGACGCGCGGTGCTGGGATCAGCGGGTGGGCGCGAGCGCATCAAGCTGTCGCTGAGCCTCGGGGGCGCCCCATTCTTTTGCCCTCTGGTACCAGTTGCGGGCCTGCGCGAGGTCAGCGAGCGGGCCACTGGCGCCCAACTGCTTGAGCACGGTCGGATCGTAGGTCCTGGCCACCAGCAGCGCGGCGCGCGCATCTCCTCCTTCGGCCGCGCGCAGCAGCAGTAGCCTCGCCGCCGAGATGTCGCCGCTCGTGAGCAAATCCTGTCCACGTTTGACGAGGCCAGAAATTTCCTTCGGATCCAGGTTGCGCACGGCGTCCGGCTGCGGCGGTGGGGAGGCCGCCAAGGAGCGCGCCGGCGGAACGGCCGTGACGGTTGTCGACGGCTGCGGAGCGACGCTGGCAGCGGGTTTCCAGGACAGTCGGCTCGAGCCAACCACGAGCACGGCGCCGTTGCCGTCACGCAATTCTGCCATCGCGACCATCTGGCCGACGAAACCGTCTGGCGGAATGACCGACACGGCGGAAATTTCCGACGCGGGCACGCGCCACTCGTTG
Organism: Bradyrhizobium centrolobii; assembly: GCF_001641635.1. Lineage (GTDB taxonomy): Bacteria > Pseudomonadota > Alphaproteobacteria > Rhizobiales > Xanthobacteraceae > Bradyrhizobium > Bradyrhizobium centrolobii. The sequence continues at coordinate 86,013 of NZ_LUUB01000092.1, read as the reverse complement.
GCGACACGCTTGCCCGACGTCAACCGCGCGTCGGCAGGCAGTCCGTTGATCGCAACGATGGCGCCGGAAGGGGGAGCACCCACGCGCATCCCGAGCGGCAAGGGGGCGTTGGCAAGCCCGCTGCTGTCCTCCACCGCAAGGGTCGCGACCTGCTTGCGTTGCGGTGCCGGACCGATCGCGGCTTTCACCGATTGCCAAAGCGACGAGATCGATGTGGCGTCGCTCGATTGAACTCCGGGACTTTGCGACGCCGGAATGAAGATGACGAGAATCAGCGCGATGCCTGCCGCAACCGCTGCCGCGATCGCGAGCCTAACCCCTACGCTGAGTAGCGCGCGCCTTCCCGAGTTACGTAGGACGGCTGGCACCTCGATGGGCTCCATCGCCTCGTGCATGGCTTGGGCGACGGCTTTGGAGAACACGTCCGAATGGTCACGACGTCGCGGGTTGCCGGGCGATTGCAAGGGCGGGCCATCGGCAGTCAACGATGGATGCTCCGCGGACCGTTTCGGCGCCGCCGTCGGCTGCACCGCCCGCTCGCGCAAGTCGCGCGGCGCGTAGTACATCGGATCGTGCGGATCGATATAGCCTTCGTCCCGTCCACCACTCATACTGAACACTCGCCCTGATGGGGCTGCCCACCAGCCGCGCTGGTCGGCACCGGCTACGCTGTTTGCGATCCTTGCAGCTCATGAGGCGCAACCGCGCACATCCGGTCAGCCTTTGCGGCGACAACCGGGAGCTGAGGTCACTCTTGCAACGTTTCCGGCTGACGCCCGCCGTTGTTCCTTGCAGTTGTTCTTTGCCGTTTCTTTTTTGATTGCCGTTCGCCGATGTCCCTTTCGCAGGGACGGTCCCTCGCTTCGGCGGTTCCAACAACCTACAGTAGAGCCTTTAGGTGAAATTACGACCAAGTCAATCTACAACTAAAGATCATTTAGATTGAATGGTTAATCAATCAAGTTGCAAAATCCCGCCTGTTCTCTGTGCCATATCGCGCGCAAACCTTGAAATTGCCGGGCCGCCGTGGTCTCAAGCAGCCAGTTTTCAATCGGCCCCCTGACGGCGGGCCAAGCCCCAACCCGGCGGTTTTCATCGATGGCCCGCAGGTTTTCTGCTCCTTATCAGTCGGAGCCCGTGTCCAGCCTCGCGAGCTGGGCGCGCAATCTCGCCGTGTTCGCGGTGGTGACGGTCGCGGTGTCCGTGATCATCGTCCGCTTCGGTTTCCTCGAGATCAAGCCGGCACTCGCCACCTTCCTCGGTGGGCTCGCGATCGCCGGACTCTCCATCCTGTTCGGGCTCGCGGGCTTTGCCGCGATCTGGCAGAACGGCACGCGCGGCATGGCGCGCATCCTGCTCGCCTTCCTGATCAACGCTCTGATCCTCGCCTATCC
>NZ_LUUB01000092.1:0-84575 GCF_001641635.1 Bradyrhizobium centrolobii | reverse complement strand
CCGGCGATCCACGACATCACCACCGATCCGATCGACCCGCCGCGCTTCGACGCGCTGGCGCGCCTGCGCACTGGCGACGGCGCCAACTCCGCGGTCTATGCCGGCCTCTATTCGGCCGAGCAGCAGCGCCGCTTCTATCCCGACATCGAGCCGATCGAGCTGGAAATTCCCGCCGAACGCGCCTATGCGCTGGCGCTCCAGCTCGTCAACAAGCGCAAATGGCTCGTGATCGACGAGCGCGCGCCGCAGCCGCCGCGCCGCATCGGCCGCATCGAGGCGGTGGCGCGCACGCCGCTCATGGGCTTCCGCGAGGACGTCTCGATCCGGGTCGTGCCCGATGGCGACGATTCCCGCGTCGATATCCGCTCCGCCTCGCGCTATTTCGACAGTGATCTCGGCAGCAACGCCGCGCGCGTCACCAAGTTCATCGACGATCTCAACACCGCCGCCGATACCGATGCGTTGAAGCCGGTGAAGAAGGTGCCGGTGATCCCGCCGAAGGCGCCGGCGAAGACGGTGAAGAAATAGTTCTCCGTCATTCCGGGGCGCCGCGAAGCGGCGAACCCGGAATCCATTCATCCACGAACGCTGCGGCCCGACGGATTCCAGGTTCGCGCTGACGGGCGCCCCGGAATGACGGAAGCCTAGGCGTTCGCCATCTTGTACGTCCCCGTGATCACGGGATCGCCGTCCGTCGCCACCACGCCGCGGGCGACGAGGTCTTCCAGATGCGCCAGCACGGAGTAGCCGGCCGCGGTTGTGAGCCTCGGATCGATGCCGATATAGATCGCCCGCACCATGGTCGGAATGTCCGCCTCGCCCTTGGCAAGACGATGCAGGATCGACGCCTCGCGCGCCTTGCGGTGGCGGATCAGGAAGCGCACGAAGCGAGGCCCGTCCGGAATCTCGGGACCATGGCCGGAGAAATAGAGGTCCTCCTCGCGCGCCGCCAGCCGGTCGAGCGAGTCCATATAATCGATCATCGAGCCGTCGGGGGGCGCCACGATCGAGGTCGACCAGCCCATCACGTGATCGCCGACGAAGTTGAACTTTCGCTCGGGCCAGGCGAACGCCAGATGGTTGGCGGTGTGGCCGGGCGTCGCGACGGCCTCGAGCCGCCAGCCGGCACCTTCGATGACATCGCCATGAGCGATCCTGACATCGGGTGCGAAGTCGCGATCAGCACCGGACTCCGGATTATGCCTCTCGCTCTCGAAGCGCGGCCGCGAGGCGCGGTGCGGACCTTCGGCATAGACCGTCGCGCCGGTCGCCTGCTTGACCCGCGCGGTGTTCGGCGAGTGGTCGCGGTGGGTGTGGGTGACGAGGATATGGCTCACGGTCTCGCCGCGCACGGCGTCGAGCAGCGCCGCTGCATGGGCCTCATTGTCCGGGCCGGGATCGATGATCGCGACGTTGCCTTTGCCGACGACGTAGCTGACCGTGCCGGTGAAGGTGAACGGGCTCGGATTGTCGCACAGCACGCGCCGCACGCCCGGGCGAACTTCCTCGACGATTCCGGGGTTAAGCGGAAAGTTGCGGTTGAACGGGACGTCGTCGTTGTCAGACATGGCACTTCCTGTACGTACCGCCGCACTCTTCGTCATACCCCGCGAAAGCGGGGTATCCAGTACGCCGCGGCGCCCGAGGCGAAGGCGAGGTCACTGGGATATTGGATCGTCCGCTCCAGTGCGCAATCGCGCACAAGGCGGACGATGACAGCGGAGCAAATCGACCACGTCCGAGTTCCGTGGCAATCAGAAAAACGCCTGAATGCCCGTGATCGCGCGGCCGAGGATCAGGGCGTGGACGTCGTGGGTGCCCTCGTAGGTGTTGACCGTCTCGAGGTTATGGACGTGCCGCATCACGTGATACTCGATCGAGATGCCGTTGCCGCCATGCATGTCGCGCGCAGTGCGTGCGATATCGAGCGCCTTGCCGCAATTGTTGCGCTTGACGATCGAGATCATCTCGGGCGCAAACTTGCCCTCGTCCATCAGGCGGCCGACACGCAGGCTAGCCTGCAGGCCCAGCGCGATCTCGGTCTCCATGTCGGCGAGCTTCTTCTGCACGAGTTGGGTCGCGGCGAGCGGCTTGCCGAACTGCTTGCGGTCGAGCGTGTACTGGCGGGCGCGGTGCATGCAGTCCTCGGCGGCGCCAAGCGCGCCCCAGGAGATGCCGTAGCGGGCGCGGTTGAGGCAGCCGAACGGGCCTTTCAGGCCAGAAACGTTGGGCAGCAGCGCGCTCTCGGGAACCACGACGCCGTCCATCACGACCTCGCCGGTGATCGAGGCACGAAGTGAGAGCTTGCCGCCGATCTTCGGCGCGGACAGGCCCTTCATGCCCTTCTCCAGCACGAAGCCGCGGATCTGGTTGTCGTGCTCGGCCGACTTGGCCCAGACCACGAACACGTCGGCGATCGGCGCGTTCGATATCCACATCTTGCTGCCGGTCAGGCGATAGCCGTCCGAGACCTTCTCGGCGCGGGTCTTCATACCGGCCGGATCGGAGCCGGCGTCGGGCTCGGTGAGGCCGAAGCAGCCGACCCATTCGCCGCTGGCGAGCTTCGGCAGGTACTTCTTGCGCTGGTTCTCGTCGCCATAGGCGTAGATCGGGTACATCACCAGCGAGGACTGCACAGAGTTCATCGAGCGGTAGCCGGAATCGACCCGCTCGATCTCGCGCGCGACGAGGCCGTAGGCGACATAGCTCGCATTGGCGCAGCCATATTCCTCCGGCAGCGTGATGCCGATCAGGCCGAGCTCACCCATCTCGTTGAATATCTCGCGATCGGTCTTCTCTTCCAGATAGGCCTTGGAGACGCGCGGCAGCAGCTTGTCCTGGGCATAGGCGCGCGCGGTGTCGCGAACCATGCGTTCGTCTTCGGTGAGCTGTTCATCGAGCAGGAACGGATCGTCCCACTGGAAAGAAGCCGCAGCCGGCTTGTCCTTGGCCTGAGGGCGCACGCTCATGAAACGTCCTTTCGCGTCTGGTTCCGTCTAAAAATTGCCCGACAAATTAAAGCGCCGGGACAACAAGTGCAAATGCATCCTGGTTTCGGTCGTTCCGGGGCGCGCAGCGCGACCCCGCAAACTCTTCGTTTCCACGACATCGAGATTCCGGGTCCGGCGCTTTCAGCGCCATCCCGGAATGACAACGCGTCAGGTCTCGAGCTGTTCGTTGGCAACGATCTCGATGCCGAAGCCCGACAATCCCTTGTAGTCGTGCACGGACGAGGTGAGATGCCGGATCGAGGTGACGCCGAGATCGCGTAGGATCTGCGCGCCGACACCGACCTCGCGCCACTGGCGGTTGCGGTCCGCCTCCGCCGACGTCTCGTCAGGCAGCGGCTCGACCGGCACGCCGGCGGCGCCGTCGCGCAAATACACGAGCACGCCACGGCCCGATTTCTTGAAGTGCTCGAGCACGGCGGCCATGCGCTTGTGGCCGGTAAAAATATCCTTGACGATGTTCGGCTTGTGGAAGCGCGTCAGCACGTTCTTGCCGTCCCCGACCCCGTTGTAGACGAAGGCGACGTGAGCGATGGAATCGAACGGCGAGCGGTAAGCATAGCCCTGAAGCGGCCCGATCGGGCTTTCGGTGACGAAGGTCGCGACCCGCTCGATCAGTTTTTCGCGCGCCTGACGATAGGCGATCAGATCGGCGATCGTGACATGCTTCAGCTTGTTCTGGGCGGCGAAACGCGCAACCTGCTCGCCCTTCATCACGCTGCCATCGTCGTTCATCAGCTCGCTGATCACGCCGACCGGCGGAAGACCGGAGAGCTTGCAGAGATCGACGGCGGCTTCGGTGTGGCCGGAACGCAGCAGCACGCCGCCGTCCTTGGCGATCAGCGGGAAGATGTGGCCGGGACGGGCGAAGTCGTGGGCGCCGACGTTCGGATTGGCGAGCGCGCGGCAGCAGGAGGCTCGTTCCTCCGCAGAGATGCCGGTGCCGCCGTCGGGCTTATAGTCGATCGAGACCGTGAAGGCGGTGGTGTGGGCGGAGTCGTTATGGGCGACCATCGGGTCGAGCCGCAGGCGGCGCGCGTCCTCGGTCGTGACAGGCGCGCAGACGATGCCGGAGGTGTGGCGGATGATGAACGCCATCTTCTCGGCGGTGCAGAGCGAGGCCGCAACGATCAGATCGCCCTCGCCCTCGCGGTCCTCGTCGTCGGTCACGACGACGAGCTCGCCCTTGGCAAAGGCCTGCAAAACTTCCTGAACGGTATCGGGCATTTCCCAATCTCTATCGGTTATCGGCCGGAGGCTTAGCCGGACTTGGCCCGGCGCGCTAGTGTCCTGGACGCAACCGCATATGCCAGACGGCCGCCTCGGCACAGGCCTTCAGGCTTGCACCGAACATACCAGCGATATAGGCGCGCGCCCGATCGGGTGGAAGGTCGCCGGGCGCCGTCAGGGCAGCACTTCGCGCCGTTCGCTGAGCCGCAAATCGAGCTCCGTGCGCTTGTCGGCCAACAGGCCGGCCTGGGCGGCCTCGATCACAGTGAACAGCTCGTGGGCGTCGCTGAGCCGGGTCACCATGACATAGCTGGCGCCGGCCTCATAGAGCTCGCCGACATCGGCCAAGAGATCGGCGGTGGCGACGATCAGGGCGTTGGGGTTGAGCGCGCGGACATGGCGGACCAGCTTCTCGTTGGTGGCGCCCTTCAGGAGCGAGTCCGGCACGCTGAGGATGATGATCTCGGACTTGCCGACGCCGGCATGAACCAGCGTATCGACATTGCTGATGTCGCCATAGATCACGTGCAGGCCCCGCGAAAGCAGCGTCTGGTACACATTGGGGTTGAAATCGACGACCGTGATCTGCTCCAGCAAGACGGGCGCCTGCCGCTCGATCTCGGCCAGCAGCGCGCTCGCCGCGCGGAAAAAGCCGAGGATGACGATGCGGCGGGCCTCGCCGTGGCCGCTCTTGTGCCCCTCCTCGGCGTGGCCTTTCCCATGATCAAGATCGCGCAGGCCGATCCGCTTCAAGGGGCCGATCGCCCAGCGGGTGATCTCGTCGCTGCGCACCATCACGAAGGTCGAGAGCACGGCCAGCACCACGAAGGCGAAGGAGGCCGCGTTCGCCGTCTCAGGCGCGATGTGGTGGTCGGCGACGCCGGTCTGGATCACCACCAGCGAGAACTCGGAGATCTGCGCCAGGTTGATCGCGGGCAACAGGCTGGCGCGCAGGCCCTGCTTCATGAGGTAGAGCGGGATGAAGGTGGTGACGAGGCGGCTCACCACCGTGAAGGCCGCGATCATCAGCGCGAGCCCAATGACGGAGAGGCCCGGCACCGGAATGGTCATGCCGAGGGCAACGAAGAACAGCGTGATGAAGAAATCGCGGAGCGTGGTGACCTTGGCCGTCACGTCGAGCGCATAGGGGAAGGTCGAGAGCGAGACGCCGGCGATCAAGGCGCCCATCTCGCGCGACAGCGAGAGCTGCTCCGCCGTCTCGGCGACAAGAAAGCACCAGGCGAGCGCGCCGAGCAGGATCAGCTCCGGCCGGCGGGCGATCTGGTGGAACAGGCGGGGCAGCACGTAGCGGCTGACCAGCAGCGCGACCGCGACCAGGGCCGCGACGCGGCCGATCGAGAGCAGGATGACGCTGACCTGCAGATTGGCAAGGCTCGGCTGCACTGCCAGGAACAGGATGGCGAAGATGTCCTGGAGCACCAATACGCCGAGCGTGATGCGGCCGGGCAGCGTGTCGAGCTCGCGCTTCTCGTAGAGCACCTTGACGATGATGACGGTGCTGGAGAGCGCGCAGGCGACGCAGAGATAGAGCGCATCGAAATGGCCGCCGCCGAGCGACAGGCCGATGCCGGCGAAGAACAGGATTCCGAGCAGGCAGCCGCCGAGGAGCTGGCCCCCGGCCGCGAACAGGATCACCCGTCCTGCCCGCACGATCTTCTTCAGGTCGATCTCGAGGCCGATCATGAAGAGCATGAAGATCAGGCCGAGCTCGGAGATGACGCTGATCGATTCCTGCGACTTGACCCAGCCGGCGCCGAATGGACCTATGCAGAAGCCGGCGATAAGGTAGGCCAGGATCAACGGTTGCCGAGAAAAATGGGCCAATAGGCCCAGCATCCAGGCAAACAGAATACAGAGAGTAATGTCGCGAATGAGTTCGTGCATACCAGATTGGTCCGTTTTGCCGCACCCTAGAGACGGGTTGCGGCGCGGCAAGCGAGCAATTCGTCACATGGGAAAAGGGCTTTTCGCTGCAATCCTGCTATGTCCGTTCGTAGCAGCACTCCCCGCGGCCGCGCAGCCCAAGGTGAATATCGAGCAGAGCTTTGCCGATTCGCTGACCGCGCTGCCGAAGGAGGAGCTAAGTGTCTCGGGTGGGTTCTACGTGCCGGCCTATTCCAGCGTCGCCATGAGCCAAGGCAAGCTGCGCGTCGACTTCTCGGTGACGCTCAGCGTCCACAACGCTTCCGAGACCCAGCGGCTGGTCGTCAAACGCATCGCCTATTTCGACACCGCAGGCAAGCAGGTCGAGAGCTATCTGAAGGCACCGGTCGCACTGAAGCCGCTCGCCACCGTTTCGATCTTCGTTCCGACCGACGATGTGCGCGGCGGGACCGGGGCCAATTTCATCGTCGACTGGGCCGCCACCAGCGAGATCGCCGAGCCGGTGGTCGAGGCCTTGATGGTTGGCGGCGTCGCCAATGCGCATTACGCTTTCATCAGCCAGGGACGTCCGACCCGGACGGCCGGCAAGAAGTAAGACCGCCCAACCTGGGCGGTCGGCAAGAAGTGATCGGCCAGCCGGTGCAACGCCGGCTGGCTCAACAAGAACAGAAAGAACAGAACGAGGAACGCCTATGACGTCCAGCTTCGATTTTGCGCCCCTGTTTCCGCCGGGGCTGCCGGCCCCCACTGCGCGCTGGACGGGCCTTGCCAAATACAGCTTTGTCGGCGGCAACAATGATTCCGAGCAGGTGCCCGTCGACCGGCTGATCGAAGCGGTTGACGCCGTGTTGCGGCGGGAGGGCCGGACGCTTGCCACTTACGGACTGGCGCATGGACCGCAAGGCTATCTGCCCTTGCGCGAATTCCTGGTGACAAAGCTCAAGCGCGACGCCGGCATCGCCTGCACCGTCGATGATCTCCTGATCGTCTCCGGCTCATTGCAGGCGCTCGACCTCGTCAACCACACGCTGCTTACGCACGGCGACACCGTGATCGTCGAGCAGGAGACCTATCAGGGCTCGCTCAACCGCCTGACCCGGCTCGGGGTCGATACCATCGGCATCCCCCTCGACGAGGACGGCATGCGCATGGACGTGCTGGCGGCGACCTTGGCCGACCTGAAGCGCCGCGGCATCCGGCCGAAATACATCTACACCATTCCGACCGTGCAGAACCCGACCGGCAGCATCATGCCGGAGAGCCGGCGTGCCGAACTGCTGCGGCTGTCGGCCGAATATGGCGTGCCGATCTTCGAGGACGATTGCTACGCCGATCTCGTATGGTCAGGACAGCGCCCGCCCGCAATTTACGCGATGAGCCCCAAGGGCGGCGTGATCCATATCGGCTCGTTCTCGAAATCGATCGCACCGGCCTTGCGCGTCGGCTTCATCGTCGCGCCCTGGGAGGTGATGTCGCGGATGCTGTCGCTGAAAACGGATGCCGGCTCCGGCGCGCTGGAGCAGATGGTGCTCGCCGAATATTGCAAGCCACATTTTTCGACCCACGTGCCGGCGCTGACGAAGGCGCTGCGCACCAAGCTCGATACGCTGATGGAGGCCCTGAACGAGCAGTTCGGGACGGCGGCGGAATTCGAGGAGCCGAAGGGCGGCATCTTCCTGTGGGTGAAGCTGCCCGACCAGGTCGATACGCTAAAGCTGTACCAGGCCGCGCTTGCGGCCGGCGTCTCGATCAATCCGGGGCCGGAATGGTCGACCAACAAGGGCCATTCGGGCCCTCGCCTCAGGCTGTGCTTTGCCAGCCCGACGCATCAGCAGATCCGCGAGGGCGTCGCCGTGCTGGCCGAGGTCTGCCGCAAGGAGTTCGGCGTCCCCGCGCGGATTGCAAACGTGGCGAAGGCGCGCGGGTAAGCGCGCCGTCAGGCCGCCTGTGGCTGGCTGCCGTGAATCGCGGAGGCCAGCCGCAGCAGCAGCACGATCGACACGTTGCCCTTGCCGGCCTCGATCTGGGCAATATAGCGCTCGGAAATCCCCGACCTGCGGGCAAGCTCGCGGCGCGACAGCTCGCAGCGCAGGCGCGAGGACCGCAGCCGATCGCCCAGCTCGGCCAGGAACGCGGTCTCAGAGTAAGGCGGCGCAGCGCAGCCGCCCGGCAGCACCTCGCCTGCAAAGTCCATCACTTCATCCAGCATTGATCTATCCACGATCGCCCTCCGGAAAGCCAATCCTACCGGAGAAACGACCCGCCTCATTGACGCGGATCAAATTCGCGAAGCGTTGGTGGACGGCCGGGATGGGGATGCTAGACTTCAGCCTCGATCGAGGGCGGGGCTTTCCTTGGACATGATGCGTTGTTTGTGCCGCTGGACCACAGCCGCGCTGCTTTGCGCTGCGCTGACCTCCACCGCAGATGCCGAGACGCTCGCGACGACGGTCGAGCAATGGGGCCTGCTCGGCTCATGGTCGGTCGACTGCTCGCTGCAGCCCGACCGCGCCGAGGGTGCGGTACTGACTTACGAGATCAGGCCCGACGGCCGGGTGATGTACCGGCGCAATTTCGGCGAGGCCACGGACGAGAGCGAGGTTGTGGCCGCTTCGATCAATGCGGAAGGCCTGCTCAATCTGATGGTGTTCTTCCCGTCGCTGCATCAGACGCGTGAGTTCGGGCTGCTGTTGCAGGAGGACGGCGGCCTGCGCGCGATCTACAATCGAAGCGAGCGTGGCGACTACACCATCAGGGACGGCAAGTACGTCAAGTCTGGCGCGCCGACGCCTGCGCAGCATCGCTGCGATTAAAGGTTATGTTTGAGCATGATCCCCGCGCAAACGCGTTCCGCGTTTGTCGCGAGGGAAAACCGCCGCACACTTTGCGCTAACGCGGCCCTTCGGGTCCGGATCATGCTCACCTGAACAGCCGTTCAGAATTCTCCTGCAGTTCCTCCGGAACGTTCGCGCACAAGCGCAGTGCGTTCATTGGAGGAGGACATCGTGAAGAAGCTTGGATACGTCGTCGCGGCTCTCGGTGCGATCGCGGCGCCGACGCTGGCGAGTGCCGAGACGGTGGTGATCAAGCGCCATCATCACGGCCCTTACGGCGCCCGCGCCGAATTCCGCGAGCATCGCGACTACGGCATGCATCGCGGCTGGCATCATCGCGGCGACAAGGTCGTCGTGATCAAGCGCGATTATCGCCACTACTAATGCGCAACGTGGAAATGGCCCCTCACGGGGCCATTTCTTTGCGTATCAAAGCGTCTGACGAGACTAATCCCACGCCGGCGCAAAGCCGGGATTGACGCAGCGCCTGTCCTTCGGCAGCGCGGCGATCTTCTTGCGATCGGCGTCGTCGAGCATGATCTTCAGCGCATCGAGATTCGCCTGCTGGCTCTCGCGTCGCGACGCCTTCGGGATCGCGGCGACACCATCCTGGTCGACCAGCCATTTCAGCGCCACCTGCGCCGCGGTTGCGTTATGCTTGGCGCCGATCTCGCCCAGCACCGGATCTGACGCGATGCGCCCCTGCGCCAGCGGGCAATAGGCAACCAGCGGAATCGATTTGGCCGCGAGATAGGCCAACACCTTCGATTGATCGAGCATCGCGTGATATTCGATCTGATTGCAGGCGATCGGGGCCTTGATGTCCTCGACCGCGGTCTTGAGCAGCGCCGTGGTGAAATTGGCAACGCCAATGGCCCGGGTGCGCCCCTCGTCCTTCAGCTTCATCAGCGTCTCGAACACCGCACCCCAGTTTGCACCCTTGGACGGCCAGTGCACGAGATAGAGGTCGACGTGGTCGAGCCTGAGTTTCGTCAGGCTGGCATCGAAGGCACGGCGGATCGCGTCCGGGGCGAGATTCTCGTGCCAGACCTTTGTCGTGACATGCAGCTCGCCGCGCGGCACACCGGAAGCGGCGAGCGCGGCGCCGATCGACTCTTCGTTGGCGTACATTTCGGCGGTGTCGATATGGCGATAGCCGAGCGACAGCGCGCTCTCGACCGCCGCGCGGCAGGCATCGCCCTGCATGCGGAAGGTGCCGAGGCCGAGCTTGGGCATGGTGATGCCCTGGGTCTTTAGATTGTCCATGAACAGGCTCCTGACCTATTTCAGCCCGCCAGACGCGCGGCGGCGCCGCGTGAGCAGACTCTTCGGTGATGGAAAAAGAGGTGGCGGGAGCGAGCAGTATAGCGCGGGAGTGGTGGGGTGGCCAATCAAAGATCGGGTTAGGCCGTGAAGCGCGATGCCAGCCCCAACGTCATGCCCGGGCTCGTCCCGGGCATCCACGTCCTTCGTGCCGGGCGGTGAGGCGTGGATGGCCGGGTCAAGCCCGGCCATGACGAGACGGAGAGAGTTGCCCGTTCCTCACGAGTGCTGCGCCACCACGGCCGGACGCGCCTGCGGCTGCGGCACGATGTCGACGGACCAGAGGTCGCGGTTGTCGACGTCCTTCAGGGTCACGGTCATCACGCCGGTAGCGCCATCGATGTCGACGCGGCCGAAGAACTGTAGTCCGAAGCAGGGCGCCAGATTCTCGCCCTGTGCCTCGCTGCATCCGTTCTGATACATCGCAACCGGGCCAAAGGTGTTGTCGAGCTCACCCGGCCCCCAGGTGCCGGCATGCAGCGGACCCGAGACGAACTCCCAGAACGGCTCGAAATCCCGGAATTGCGCCTTGTTCGGATCGTAATAGTGCGCGGCGGTGTAGTGCATGTCGGCGGTGAGCCAGACGACGTTGCGGACGCCGGCGCTCTTGATCGACGCAAGCAGATCGGCGATCTCGTGCTCGCGCCGGTCGGGCGCCCCATTGCCGAGCGCGACCGCGTCAAGGCTAATCAGCCCGATCGGCAGATCGGCCGCGATCACCTTCCAGGTTGCGCGCGAGGCGGCGAGCTCCCGCTTCAGCCAGGCGAGCTGCTCAGCGCCCAAAATCCATCCGCGATGGTCATCGCCCTTGTTCCAGCTATCGTCGCGATAGCTGCGCATGTCGATCATGAAGACGTCGAGCAGCGGCCCGTAGCCGATGCGACGATAGACCCGCCCTTGCCGCGCGCCGATATCGCGGATCGGCATGAAGTCGAAGAAGGCGCGGCGGGCGCGCGCGACCAGGCGCGGCGTGCCGTCGGCGTCATAGCCGGCGTCGTCATAGCTGCCGGTCGGCGACCAATCGTTGGTGACCTCATGATCGTCCCACTGCGCGAACATCGGCACCTGCGCGTGGAAGGCGCGAAAATGTTCGTCGAGGTGATTGTATTTGTAGTTGCCGCGGAACTGCGTCAGCGTGTGCGCGACCTCGGACTTTTCCTCGGTCACCACATTGCGCCAGGTCTCGCCGTTCGGCAGCTTCAATTCGGACGGGATGGTGCAGTCGGCGTAGATGTGATCGCCGGAGTGGATGAAGAAATCGGGGCGGTTGTCGAGCATGGTGCGGTAGCTGCGATAGCCGCCGCGCGAGATGTCGATGCCCCAGCCCTGCCCCGCCGTGTCGCCGGACCACAGGAACGAAATCGACTGGCCTGCGGCCGGCGCGGTGCGGAAATGGCCGACACGGGTTTCGCCGGCGATGCCGGCCGCGATATCGTCAAAGCGGACTCGGTAGAAGATGTCCTGCCCGGGCGGCAGATCGCTCAGCAGAAGTTTGGAGGTGAAATCGGCCTCCGGCAACGCATCGCTGGATGCCGCCGCAACGATGGTCTTGAAGCTTTCGACAGTTGAGCATTCGACCCGCATGCGCGCGGGCCGATCGGCGCGCGCCCAAACTACGGCGGAGCCCTCCGACACGTCACCGGACTGAAGCCCGCCCGCGATCTGCGGGCGGTCGGCGACACGGCTGATGTAGGGTTTTGCGAACGTGCCGAGCGAGGTGACGGCGAGGCTGGAGGCGGAGCGACCCAGGAACTGTCGCCGGGTCCATGCGCGCGAGGCGCGGAGCGTTGCCATTCAGGAGACCTTCGTCGAATCGCGACGGAAGGTGCCTGCGCTCCTTGACTCCCAGCTTACGGTTTCTTGACTCCGCGCCTACGGTTTTGCGACGCACGGATGACGCAACTCAGATCAGGCTAGTGCTTCCAGTTGCAGATGCCGCCGGAGCGGCACGGCCAGGTCTGGATGCGGCTGTCCATCGCCTGCGCGTCCAGCGGATTGCCGTGGCGATGCGCGAGCTTGGCGCGCGCGGCGCCACGCGGCTGCGCGCTCTTGGCGCGAGCGACCTTCGGTGCCGGCACGTGCACGCGTTGGGCCGCAACCTTCTTCGGCACGTCCATCGGCTCGACGCGCGCCTGCGCGTCGTTGCCGCCGCGGGCCTCGAGCGCGACCGGCGCGAACTGGGTCTCCGGCCCGAGCCGCTTCGGCGACAGCACGGCCTTGGACAGATCGAGGCTCAGATATTCGTCGGGCTTGTAGCCGTCGGCGCGCGAGATGCCGCCCCATGCGAGCATGAGGGCGGCAACAAGGGCAAAACGGACGCCTTTCAGGACCACGAACGCCTCCTGAAACCTGATTTATAGGAGCAATTTACCCCTATTTAGGAGGCGCCGCGCCCAATTCCAGCGGCCAATTGCCGCCAGGGTTAAGACTGTCCAGCCGGCGTCACGCAACCTTTCGCGCTGCCCCAACCCCGTCCAGGAACCCCATCAGGCGGCTGCGGATGATGGTTTCCGCCTCCCCCATGATGCGATCGACGAGTTCCTTGCAGGAAGGGACGTCGCGGATCAGGCCCGCGACCATGCCGCAGCTCCAGGCGCCCGCATCCATCTCCCCCTCGATCATGACTTTCGGATAAATGCCTGCGACCTGACCGTGGATGTCGTCGATCTTGAGCCTGTCGCCCTTCTCGCGTTCGATCTCGATCAGGCGATCGACATTGGCATTCTTCAGCACGCGCTCGGTGTTGCGCAGCGCGCGCATGATCAGGCGGGTGTCGAGCTCGGTCGCCGCGACCAGCGCGTTCTTCACGTTCTGATGCACCGGCGCTTCCTTGGTGGCGATGAAGCGCGTACCCATGTTCATGCCGGCCGCGCCGAGCGACAGCGCAGCGACAAGGCTGCGCCCGTCGGCCATCTCGCCGGAGGCGACGAACGGGATCTTCAATTCCTCGGCCGCACGCGGCAGCAGGATCATGTTGGGGATGTCGTCTTCGCCGGGATGACCGCCGCACTCGAAGCCGTCGACGCTGACCGCGTCGCAGCCGATCCGCTCGGCCTTGAGCGAGTGGCGCACCGAAGTGCATTAGTGGATCACCTTGATGCCGGCCGCCTTCATCGCCGGCATATACTGCTCGGGGCTGCGGCCTGCGGTCTCCACGATCCTCACCCCGCCCTCGACGATGGCCGCGATGTATTCCGGATAGGGCGGCGCCGAGAAGGTCGGCAGGAACGTCAGGTTCACGCCGAACGGCTTGTCGGTCATGTCGCGGCAGCGCGCGATCTCCTTGGTGAGCAGCTCCGGCGTCTTCTGCGTGAGCCCTGTGATGATGCCCAGCCCACCGGCATTCGAGACGGCGGACGCAAGCTCCGCAAAGCCGACGAAATGCATGCCGCCCTGGATGATCGGGTGCTCGATGCCGAACAGTTCGGTAATCGCGGTCTTCACGTACTCGCCTCCCGGAGTTTTGGTTCGCGTTGGGATCAGTCTAGCCGGACTTTTGCGCCGCGGTCACCATTTCTCTCCGAACGGCCGGATCTCCATCTCGAAGGTCCAGGCGCTCTTCGGCTGCTGATAGAGCTGCCAATAGGCGTCGGCGACCGACGACGGCGGCATCAGCAGGTCGGGATTGTCCAGCGCATTCGGCCCGAGCGCCTCGAGCCGGCGCTGCCGCACCCATTCGGTGTCGACACCGGAATCGATGATGAGATGGGCGACGTGAATGTTCTTCGGCCCCAACTCGCGCGCCATCGCCTGCGCCACTGCGCGCAGGCCGAACTTGGCGCTGGCAAAGGCCGCAAAGCCGCTGCTGCCGCGCAAGGAGGCGGTGGCGCCGGTGAAGAAGATGTTGCCGCCGCCGCGCGGCAGCATCAGCCGCGTTGCCTCGCGACCGGCGAGGAAGCCGGAATAGCAGGCCATCTCCCAAACTTTCCGGAACACGCGCTCGGTGGTGTCGAGGATCGGGAAATTGACGTTGGCGCCGATGTTGAAGATGCAGACCTCGAGCGGCGCATGCTTGTCGGCGTCATTGAGGAAGGAGATGATCTCTTCTTCCTTGCGCGCATCGAGCGAGCGCGCGTGGACCTCGCCGCCGGCAGCCTCGATGTCCTGCACGAGCGGCGCAAGCTTGTCGCCGTTGCGGCGGCCGGCGAAGATCGAAAAGCCCTCGGCGGCAAATTTCTTGGCAATCTCGGCACCGATGTAGTCGCCAGCGCCGATGACGGCGGCTGTGGCGTTTCGCTTGGGCAAGGTCGCCTCCTCCGGTGAACGCCGCGACGCCTGGACGAGCGTCGCGTGCGGATGGTGTGATTGACTGGGAAGTTATAGTTCCAAAATAGAAGTATCAAATTTGAGAGGTGGACGCTGGCTCGCGTGTTCCCTTACCCTTCAAGTTCGTTCTTTTTTTTCAGACTTACTGGCGCCGGTGAGATCGCCGAATATTGGGCTTCGGAGCGAGGCCACACCTCCGCTGTCGTCCTGGCGAAAGCCAGAACGACGTTGGGGACGCAATTACCTCAATGCCCCCGTGCCGGCGCGTGCAGGTCGATCGGGCGCAGCACCGCTGCGGTCGGGATCATCAGCACGGCGATGATGGCGAGAATCCAGAACACATCGATATAGGCGAGGAGGTCGACCTGCTGCTGCAAGGTCTTGCCGACCCATGCGATGGCTTGGGATGCGGCGTCCGTCGCGTTCGAGCCTTGCGCCTGGAAGAAGCGCGTCATCGCATCGATGCTCTGCTGATAGCCGATGTCGGACGGCGCGGCGTGCTCGATCAGCCGGCTTTGATGGAATTGCTGACGCTGCGCCAAAATCGTCTGCGCCAGCGCCACGCCCATGGAGCCGCCGATGTTGCGGGCGACGTTGATCAGCGCGGAGGCCTGGTTGGTCTTCTCGGGTGGCAGCCCGTCATAGGACGCCATCGTCACCGGAAGGAACAGGAAGGGAAGAGCGACCGCGAGATAAACCCGCGCCAGTGCGGCATAGCCGTAGGTGATGTCCCCGGTTAACCCGGTCAGATGCCACATGGAAAGTGCGGCAATCGCAGCGCCGAACATGATCAGATATTTTGGCTGCACTATCGTGACCAGTCGTCCCGCGACCGGCATCAACATCATGGTCACGACGCCGCTAGGCGATAGCACCAGTCCCGCGAGCATGGCGGTGTAGCCCAGCTCAGTCTGCAAGAGCTGCGGCAAGAGCTGCGTCGTTGAGATCAGCACCGCAAACGTGCCGAGCATGACCAGAAAACAGGACCCGAACTGCCGCCTGCCAAGCAGGCGGATGTCGACGATGGGATCCTCGCGCGTCAGCTCCCATGGGATCAGCGCGAGCAGGGATGTGGCCGCGAGCAGCGCGAAGGTCACGATCATGTTCGATCCGAACCAGTCGTTGCGCTGGCCTTCGTCGAGCACGAATTCGAGCGAACCGAGGCCGATCGCGACCAGCAGGAAGCCGACATAGTCGACGCGCAGGCCCTTGCTCAACAGCTCCGCCCTCTCCTCTTCCGCGCCCGACGGCTCCTTGACCAGCGTGCCGACCAGGAACAGTGAGATCAGTCCCATAGGCACGTTGATCAGAAATACCCAGTGCCAGGAATAGGTGTCGGTGATCCAGCCGCCGAGCGTCGGTCCGATCACCGGTGCGACCACGACGGCCACGCCATAGATCGCAAACGCCTGGCCGCGTTTTTGCGGCGGAAAAGAATCAGCGAGGATCGCCTGCTCGCTGGTCGCCATTCCGCCTCCGCCGAGCCCTTGCAGAATGCGGAACAACACCAGCGCCTGCAAACTCCAGGCAAGGCCGCAGAACAACGAAGCAACCGAGAAGGTCGCGACGCACATCATATAGAATCGCTTGCGGCCGAACACGGTCGAAAGCCAGCCCGAGATCGACAGCACGATGGCGTTGGCGACGAGATAGCTGGTGATGACATAGGTGCTCTCGTCGAGGCCGACGGCGAGCCCGCCGGCGATGTGGCGCAACGCGACGTTGGCGATCGTGGTGTCGAGCACCTCCATGAAGGTCGCGATCGAGACCACGAAGGCGATCAGATAGGGATTGTGCCCGCCGGCCGCCGAGCGCTCCGGCGACCACCCGCCGGCCGACGCGCCGCCTTGCGCGATATGCGTCATCGCACCTTGGTCCAGGGTACGACCGACATGCCGGGACCGACCGGCAGATCGCCCGGCCAGTTGTCGACCACGATCTTCACCGGCACGCGCTGCACGACCTTGACGAAATTACCGGTGGCATTCTCCGCCGGCAGCAGGCTGAACGCGGTGCCTGAGCCGGGCTGCACGGAATCAACATGGCCGGTCAGCTTGCGTCCGGGATAGGCATCGATGCGGATCTCGACCGGCTGTCCCGGCCGCATGTCGCTTAGCTGGGTTTCCTTGTAGTTGGCGACGATCCAGACCTCATCGGGCACGAACATCATCAGGCTCTGCCCCGCCGTGACGAAGGTGCCCTTGGCGCCGCTGAGCTTGACGACGCGGCCGGACTGCGCCGCGACGACGTCGGTGTATTGCAAGTTCAACCTGGCCTGATCCAGCTGCGCCTGCGATTGCTGGAGCTGCGCCTTCGTACCCTCGAGCTGAGCCTGAAGCGTCTTGATGCCAACCTCGGCCGCGGTTACCGCGGTCTTCGCGCGCTCGGTGTTGGCCTGCTGCGCCCCGAGATCGGAGCGGGTCTGCTGCTGGCGCTGCACGGTGCCGGCGCCCTTCTCGACAAGGTCCTCGGCGCGCGAGAACTCCTCCTGCGAGAACTGGAGCTGGGCCTGCGCCTGTTCGAGCTGGGCCTGGGTCTGCTTGATCTGCTCCTGCTGTGAATCGAGCTGCGCCTCGACATTGGCGATGTTCGCCTTGGAGACCTCTACCTGCGCCGCGGCCTGATCGACGGCGATCCGGTAGTCGCGCTCATCGATCTTGGCGAGGAGATCACCGGCATGGACATGCTGGTTGTCCGTGACCGGGATATCGGTCACGTAGCCGCCAACCTTCGAGGCCACGGAAAAGCTGCGCGCCTCGACGAAGGCATCGTCGGTCGATTCATAATGGCGGATCTGTAGCCAGTAGAGCAGACCGCCCGCCAGCGCGGCGAGCAGCACGATGGCGCTGACCGTGGCGAGCAACCAGTGCTCGCGAAGCCGGTCGCGCAGCGATGGCGGCTGCGCCTGCTGTTGTGACTGGCCTGCGCCCTCGCGGGGCTTGTCGGGCGAGTTCTTCGGAGCGTCCTTCGTCCTTTGCGGCTGCTCCGCAGACGGCCCGCGTTCCCGGGTTTGAGCATCCACGGTGAACACCTCTATCGGAGACTGAACCGGCGCCACGCGGGCTGAACCAGGCTCGCGCGCCCCGGAGCCCAACCGCAGCGCGGAAACAAGGTTCCGGCGCAGGGAGCACACTAGGCATTCGTGAATGCCTGCCTCAAAAAATCAGCGCAGGTAATGCCCGCGCTGTTCCGTTCATGCAGTCAAGGCGCTCGTGTCAATGCGTCTTGCTCTCATGCCACTTCTCGAGATCTAGCTTTGCTTCGCCCGATCTCTGCTCCTTCTCCGGATTGCCCTTCCAGGGCTTTTCCGTCTGCGCATGCGATCCCCAGTCGTTCTGATGCCGGGGATCGTCGTTGGGCCGTTCCTTGCTCATCAGCTCCTCGCTCTCAGCCATGAAGTGCTATGCGACGGGAACACCGTAATAGGCGTTGATGCCACGCAGCGCAGCATCGTCGCCCCAGTTCCAGTCGCTCCGCTCGCCATATTTGGGCGCGCCTTCCAGCTCCTTGGCGGTGATGCCGGTGACGTAGCCTCCGAGCTCGGTGTCGTATTTCAGCGACTGCCAGGGCAATGGATAGTGGTCGTTGCCAAGGCCCAGAAATCCGCCGAAACCAAGCACGGCGTAAGACACCTTGCCGCTGATCTTGTCGATCATCACGCGCTCGATCGAACCGATCCTGTTGCGATCGGCGCCATAGACCGACGTTCCCTCGACCTTGTCGCTGCCGATCAACCGGCCCATCTCGCTGCGGTCCAGTTCACGCTGGTCCAACATTTCAATTTCTCCACTCAGCCATTGTTAGGACCAACCGGATGCGCGCGCGATCGTTCCGAGAACGTGTTCCGCAAGCCGGCAGGAACATCGCCGGAAACGGGCCGTTCTTGCAGTTTCCACGCCGGGAAATCGGGAGCCGCCTGCGATGTCACCGACGGTTTTCCTGCTTCATCGTTCAGCGTCTCCTGCTAGGAAAGGAATGAGGTGAACCATGAGCGACTTTCGCGATATCCAGCATGGCGTCAACGACCCTGTCGACGGCGTCGATGTGAAGCGACAGTTCAACGACAACAAGACACCGCACGAGCGCGCGCAACGTCATGCCGACGTGCGCGCCGAGCCGACGGCCTCGCCGAGCGAGCCGTTTCTACCAGAGGGGCTTCGGCGCAAACCAACCGATCCGATCAATCCGCGCACCGGTCGAAACCCGACGGACTAGCGTTTGGAACATCGGCCCCTGCGCCGTGTTGGTCGGCGCAAACAAACATCGCGGCAACAAACGGCCGCTGCCGAGCCAGAGGGACCGAACCATGAAACGAACCATCATCGCCCTGAGCTGCATTCTTCTTGCGAGCCCGGCGCTTGCGCAGTCGCTCGGCGAGAAGACTGGCGTCAATTCGGCCCTCGGCGTTGCGCCGGCCACCGCCGATTTCGTCAAGGAGGTCGCGATCAGCGACATGTTCGAGATCGAGTCCAGCAAGCTCGCCGAGCAAGGGCACTGCGCAGGAGAAATCCTTCGCGCAGCAGATGGTGACCGACCACACCAAGACCAGCGGCGAACTGAAGAGCCTGGTCGGCAACGGCAAGATCCAGGCGACCCTGCCGACGACGCTCGACAGCTCGCACCAGAGCAAGCTCGACAAGCTCAAGAATGCGACCGGCAAGGATTTCAGCTCGGATTACAATTCCTGCCAGGTCAACGCACATGAAGGCGCAGTCTCGCTGTTCGAGCGCTACGCCAAGGGCGGCGACAATCCCGAGCTGAAGGGCTGGGCCGGCAAGACGCTACCCGCGCTCAAGCACCACCTCGAGATGGCTAAGGAGCTCGGCAGGGCACCGAGCGTCGGCCAATCGAACAAGTAGGCAGGCGGGCGCCGCCGCTCCGCTTCCGATGCAGGAACCATCATTGTCTCGCCGGCTTTACAAGACTGTCACGGAGGATATCTCGCCGACCGCAGACCGATGGCAGTCGTAACAGTCAAACCCACTCGGATCGATACTGCGATCGCCAATGAGATCGCAGATCTCACCAATACAGAGCTCGAGCAAGCCGCCGAGACGCTGACCTGGGGCGCGGACGAGCATGTGCTGCTCGCGATGGCCGCGGCGGGCTGGCTCTACATCCGGCTTTGCCGTCCCGAGGATCGTCCCGTTGCAAATCACGTCCTGACGGTTTCGCTGGCGACAGCGGTGCTGCCGCATGTCCTGAAATCCGTGTTCGACCAGATCAGGCCGGATCGGCTGACGGTTCGCGGCCATCGGCGCGGCGTTCCCTTCTCCGGACGATCCCACGATGCATTCCCTTCCGGTCATGCCGTGCACATGGGCGCGCTCGCCTCGGCCGCAGGCCTGCTGCCGGCACGGCCGCGTCGCCTGGTGCGCGCTGTCGCGGTGGCACTTTCGTTGACGCGCGTCGCGCTGCTCGCGCATTGGGCCAGCGACGTGGTCGTCGGCTTCGAGAGGCTGCTCCGACCGCGGACGCTGACGAAGCTGCGCCGCAGGCGCGTCACTTCGCGGACAAGACCATGACCGAATATCTCCTGCGCTTCGTCGCGGGCGGCTTGATCGTTTCCGCCTTTGCAATCATGGGCGACATGCTTAGACCCAAGAGCTTCGCAGGGCTCCTGGGCGCCGCGCCGTCGGTCGGGCTGGCAACGCTCGGCATCGCGGTCGTCCAGCATGGGGCGAGCTACGCCGCGGCCGAAAGCTGGACGATGATCTATGGCGCGGTCGCGCTCGTCTGCTACAGTCTCGCCGTCCGTCATTTGCTGATGAGGTCTCGCCTCCCGGCACTCCCCGCCACCATCGTCGCCTTCGCGGTTTGGCTTGGAGTCGCCTTCGGTCTGCTCACGGGTTTCGGAGGCGCCGCCTGATGCTCGTCAAGCTGTCATCGTCGGCGCTGAAGCAGACTCACTGGTACGAGTACGCCGTTCGTTTCGTGCTCGGCGGGCTGGTGACGGTCCTTGCGGGAGTAATCGGCTCGCGCTTCGGCCTGTCCGTCGGGGGCTCTTCCTCGCCCTTCCCGCCATCTTTTGCGCCAGCGCGACGCTGATCGAAAGCCACGAGCGGCGCGCGAAAGAAAAAGCCGGGCTCAGCGGGCGACGCCGTGGACAGGAGGCGGCAGCGCTCGATGCGGTGGGCGCGGCGCTCGGCAGCATCGGTCTCGTTGCATTCGCAGTCGTCTTTCATGTTGCCGTGACGGTAAGCATTCTCGGTGCCTTCGTTGCCGCCCTCGTAACCTGGGCCGCGGTTTCGGTGTCGGCCTGGTCGCTCAGGCGGAAGCTCCGTACCATATCCCGTCATCCGCGCCGGTCCCGGCATTGGTCGCAATCACCGCACAACCCCCGCGTCGTCCCGTAGCGACAGGAATTCGTGCATCTCGGCGGCGGCCTGAAGCTGCTCGATCCGCGTCGCGACGGCCTCGCGCTCCTTGCCGTGCGGCAGGCTCACCAGCTCGCGCTCAAGCCGTTGCTTCTGCGCGTCAAGACGCTGTTCGAACGTGTGCGGCTCAGATCGCCTTCTCATCTCGTGTCCTCGGGGGTTGCAGGCCAGGACTGTTGGCCCAGCGCTCCAGTTGCTCGATAACCTTCCGATGGCTTTCGCGTAGCGGCTTCGGCGCTTCGGGCTCTTCGGAAAGTTTGCGAGGTAACCTGACTTCGTCCGTCATGGCCTCTCTCCCTTTCCAAGAGAATGCGCGCGCGCGCGAGTCGTTTCAATTACAACTTATTGATTTTACTTGATTATATTACTCATAAGGCGATTTTTCGGACTCCTGTGGAACTCTCATCAAGTTCGTTCATTGAGCAAACTACTCAGCTTGATCACTTTGCGTGATTGACCATGAACGACCTTCGCGCCGAGCGCCTTCAGGTCATGCTCTCGCCGGAAGAACTGGCCGCGATTGATGATTTCCGGTTCAAACACCGCATGCCGACGCGGGCGGCAGCGGTCCGCGAACTGCTCAAGTTCGGGCTGGCAGCCCTCTGCGTGGATGCTGCAGCCGGCGTCAAGTCAAGCGACTTCGGCGTGTTCGGCCGCGGACCCGATGGACATACTCAGGGAGATCCCGAAGGCGGCAGCGAGGATTGATCAACAGGCTGTCTCGCAGAACAAAACGACCCCGGCACGGGAGTGCCGGGGCCGTCCTTGGAGATTGCTTCCGGAGCACCGGGGGCATGACAGCCGGAAGCAACCTGACGACTCTTCGTGTGCGGATTCGTTCCTCAGCTAGCTAGCCGGTCGGCGCGTCTCCGGAATCATCCGGCAACATGCCGGAGCCCGGCGTCTTGCTGCCGTCGTTGAGCTTGGGATCGCGCGTCGCCTCGCGCGAGGGCGGACCCTTCTCTGATTTGTGCACGCTCTGCGCACGCTGCTTGTCGCGCGGCTGATCCTCCGCACGCTTGTCCTTGACGATGCCGTGGTCAGAATGCGCCATGATGCTCTCTCGCCTCTTCTGATGTCCTGGAGCGCCTACGCGCCGAAGCGTCGAAGGTTCCGATGCGCATCCTCACATGCGAGAGCGCTCGCGGTGCTAGCTACGCGCCGCGTGCACCGGCGCGGACGTATGCGCCAGATGGATCTGGCGCACCGTGGTCACCGTCGCGAAAGCGACAGAGACGCCGAAGGCAAGAACGAGCGAAAGAAGAGCCAGACGCGGAGCCATCGGAAAACCCTCCTTCTGGAGTCAAAAAATCAACGCGACTGTTCCTGTCGATTGGTCGCTATCGTTGTTCCGCGCGCGGTCTCACACGCAGATTCACGATAACGAGAGCGGTCAGGCATCCTGCTTTCGGGGGATGCGGACCACCACGGGCGGGACTTCGCCATCAAGCCAGTCCTGCTCTTCGGCCAGGGCCATCCAGGCTTCCGCCATGCGTGAATAGCGCTTGTAGGCAGGTTGCCCTTCCGCGCGCTCGGCGAGGTGCAGGCAGTTCTCAGCGTTATCCCTGAAGATGTCAGACTGCTTCATTTTAGGAACGTGGTCACGGAACCTCCATTGCGCAACCGCCCTTAACGGATCGTAACCTTTACTGGAACTTCGCGCGCCGTGCGCCATTGGACATCCATGCGAATTCTCGTCGCGATAGCTTTGCTGTTCATCAGCACCGCGGGGTTCGCCGACAGCACCGGCGAGCGGATGCTCCGTGATCGCATGTCGAGCGCGATCGATGTCATCAGCGGCCTCTACGCGTTCAGTCGCTTCCAGCAGGGCCTCCTGGAGAGCGCCGATTTGAAGGGCAGTGCGGAGGTCAAGCATCTCGCGGCCCTGCGTGTCGAAGAGGCGGCCAAGCGCGACAGGATCCTGAAGGACATTCAGCAGACCATCGGCGCCGAACCGCGCGTCGGCAAAGCGACGCTGGCCGGCGCAAGCCTGGCCGAGCCCGAAAGCTCGGATGGCCCCGCCTACGTCAGAAGTTTCTACGCGGCCCAAATCCCCGAATATGAATCTGCCATCAGCCTGCTCGAATGCTATTTGCGGGCGCCCGACAACGCTGCGCTTGCCAGTTTCGCCCGCGAGCAACTGCCGCTCCTGCGTTCGCAACTGAGGGACGCGGAGCGCACCATGGCGGACAAATAGACCGCGCTCATCTGTCGTTCGGATGATGCTGCTGGCTCTCCGGCCGCACCGTGCGATCGCTCTCGGGCATCCTGTCCCGGCCCTGGTCGCCATTGTCGTCCTTGCCGCCGGAAGTGGAGGTGCCGCTCCCACTGCGGCTCGGCTTGGTCACGGCGCCCGTGGTCGGCGAAACCGCGCACGGGGGTCGAAGAGCGGGCGGCGGGATCGCCGGTCACAGCACCGCCCCCCTTGGCGCGCCGCCCTGCGCGAGCACCGATCCGGAGGCAAACAATGCAACGACAAGAGCAGAAAATCCGGCCTTCAGTGAACCCTCGCTCTTCTCGCGAAGCCAATAGCAGCCCTCTGTTCACCGTTCCGAACCCGGCGGCCCGAACGGACCCGTGCAAGGGCCCGAAATTTGTTGGAACCGGGAGGGAACCAATTGTGCGGGCGGCCGTTATTTTGGCCGGGCTGAGCCAGGCAGGTTCCATTTCCTTGCGCTGCAGGGTTGCCGCTTGATTTGGAATTTGGCTGACGTTCTATTTCGGATAGTGCGTCTTGCGTGGATTCGGCGACGCAACCTGCGGGGGGAATTAAGAATGAGAGACCTTGATCCCGGACCTTCACGATCCGGTCGTCGCATCCCGAAGCGAACCACCAACGGCACCTCGGAGCCCGATTCGCGGCAGGAATTGCTGCTCGCGCTGCAAGCGATGCGCAGCGGTGATTTTTCCGTGCGGATGAGCGGCGACTATCTCGGCATCGACGGCAAGATCGCCGACACCTTTAATGAAATCATCGCCGCCAACCAGCGCATGGCGCAGCAGCTCGAACTGGTCGGCCAGCTCGTCGGCCGTGAAGGCAAGACGCGGCAGCGCGTGAAATTTGGCCTCGCCAGCGGCTCCTGGGCCGATATGGAAGGCTCGGTCAACACGCTGATCGACGATTTGCTGTGGCCGACGCGCGAAGTGACGCGCGCGGTCGCCGCGGTCG
The DNA here is from genome assembly GCF_001641635.1 of Bradyrhizobium centrolobii. Taxonomy (GTDB): domain Bacteria; phylum Pseudomonadota; class Alphaproteobacteria; order Rhizobiales; family Xanthobacteraceae; genus Bradyrhizobium; species Bradyrhizobium centrolobii. The sequence continues at coordinate 60,463 of NZ_LUUB01000092.1, read as the reverse complement.
CGCAAGGCGACCTGCTCCAGACCGTTAAACTCGACGTCGACGGCCGTCCCCTGCGCGGCGAATTCCTGCAGTCGGCAACCATCGTCAACACCATGATCAAGCAGCTCGGCGTGTTCACCTCCGAAGTGACGCGCGTCGCGCGCGAGGTCGGCACCGAAGGCAAGCTCGGCGGCCAGGCCCAGGTTCCGGAAGTGACCGGCGTCTGGAAGGACCTGACCGAGAGCGTGAACTCGATGGCGAACAACCTGACCAACCAGGTCCGCAACCTCGCCGAGGTGACGATCGCGGTCGCCAATGGCGACCTCTCCAAGAAGATCACCGTCGACGTCCGCGGCGAGATCCTCCAGCTCAAGGAAGCCATCAACACGATGGTGGACCAGCTGCGCTCCTTCGCTTCCGAAGTGACGCGCGTGGCGCGCGAGGTCGGCACCGACGGCAAGCTCGGCGGCCAGGCGATCGTGCCGGGCGTCGCCGGCACCTGGAAGGACCTGACGGACTCCGTAAACGCGATGTGCGGCAACCTGACCGCACAGGTGCGCAACATCGCGAACGTCACCACCGCGGTGGCGCGCGGCGACTTGTCCCGCAAGATCACCGTCGATGTGCGCGGCGAAATCCTGGAGCTGAAGGACACCATCAACACCATGGTGGACCAGCTCAACTCGTTCGCGTCGGAAGTGACGCGCGTTGCGCGTGAGGTCGGCACCGAGGGCAAGCTCGGCGGCCAGGCGCAGGTGCCCGGCGTCGCCGGCACCTGGAAGGACCTCACCGACAACGTCAACTTCATGGCGTCGAACCTCACCGCGCAGGTCCGCAACATCGCCGACGTCGCAACCGCGATCGCCGGCGGCGACCTGTCGAAGAAGATCACGGTGAACGTGTCGGGCGAAATCCTTCAACTGAAGGAAACTCTCAACACGATGGTCGACCAGCTGAACGCCTTTGCCGGCGAAGTCACGCGCGTCGCGCGCGAGGTCGGCACCGAGGGGCGGCTCGGCGGCCAGGCCAACGTGCTCGGCGTCGCCGGCACCTGGAAGGATCTCACCGAGAGCGTCAACTCGATGGCGTCGAACCTGACCGCGCAGGTTCGCAACATCGCCGAGGTGACGACGGCGGTCGCGGGCGGCGACTTGTCGAAGAAGATCACCGTGACCGTACGCGGCGAGATCCTGGAGCTGAAAGACACCATCAATACGATGGTCGACCAGCTCAACGCCTTCGCCGGCGAAGTCACGCGCGTCGCGCGCGAGGTCGGCACCGAAGGCAAGCTTGGCGGCCAGGCCCAGGTGCGTGGCGTCGCCGGTACCTGGAAGGACTTGACCGACTCGGTCAACTCGATGGCCTCGAACCTGACCGGCCAGGTTCGCAACATCGCCGAGGTCGCCACCGCCGTCGCGAAAGGCGACCTGTCGAAGAAGATCACGGTGAACGTGTCGGGCGAAATCCTTCAGCTGAAGGAAACGCTCAATACCATGGTCGACCAGCTCAACGCCTTCGCCGGCGAAGTTACGCGCGTCGCGCGTGAGGTCGGCACCGAAGGCAAGCTCGGCGGCCAGGCCGAGGTGCCCGGCGTCGCCGGTACCTGGAAGGACCTCACCGACAGCGTGAATTCGATGGCCGGTAACCTGACCGCCCAGGTCCGCAACATCTCCGAGGTGGCGACCGCGATCGCCGGCGGCGACTTATCACGAAAGATCACCGTGGACGTGCGCGGCGAGATCCTGCAGCTCAAGGACACGCTGAACACGATGGTCGACCAGCTCAACCGCTTCGCGGGCGAGGTGACGCGCGTGGCGCGCGAGGTCGGCACCGAAGGCCGGCTCGGCGGCCAGGCCAACGTGCCCGGCGTCGCCGGCACCTGGAAGGACCTCACCGACAGCGTGAACTCGATGGCGGGCAACCTCACCGCCCAGGTTCGCAACATCGCCGAAGTGACGACCGCTGTGGCGCGCGGCGACCTGTCGCGCAAGATCACCGTCGATGTGCGCGGCGAAATCCTGGAGCTGAAGAACACCATCAACACCATGGTGGACCAACTCAACGGCTTTGCCGGTGAAGTGACGCGCGTGGCCCGCGAGGTCGGCACCGAAGGCAAGCTCGGCGGCCAGGCCGAGGTGCCCGGTGTCGCCGGCACCTGGAAGGACCTCACCGACAACGTCAACTTCATGGCCTCGAACCTGACGGCCCAGGTCCGCAACATTGCCGAGGTCGCGACCGCGATTGCCGGCGGCGACCTCTCCAAGAAGATCACCGTCGACGTGCGCGGCGAAATCCTTCTGCTGAAGGACACGCTGAACACCATGGTCGAGCAGCTGCGCTCCTTCGCCGCCGAAGTGACGCGCGTCGCCCGCGAGGTCGGCACCGAGGGCCGGCTCGGCGGTCAGGCCGTTGTGCCCGGCGTCGGCGGCACCTGGAAGGACCTCACCGACAACGTCAACCTGCTCGCCGCGAACCTCACCACGCAGGTCCGCAATATCGCCGAGGTCACCACCGCCGTGGCGCGCGGCGACTTGTCCCGCAAGATCACGGTCGACGTGAAGGGCGAGATCCTCGAGCTGAAGAACACCATCAACACCATGGTGGACCAGCTCAACGCTTTTGCCGGCGAAGTCACGCGTGTGGCGCGCGAAGTCGGCACGGAAGGCAAGCTCGGCGGCCAGGCCCAGGTGCCGGGCGTCGCGGGCACCTGGAAGGACCTCACCGATACCGTGAACTTCATGGCGGCGAACCTGACCGAGCAGGTGCGCGGCATCGTCAAGGTCGTTACGGCTGTCGCCAACGGCGATCTGAAGCAGAACCTCACCGTGAAATCGAAGGGCGAGGTCGCGGCGCTCGGCGACACCATCAACAACATGACCGAGACGCTTGCGACCTTCGCGGACCAGGTGACGTCGGTGGCGCGCGAGGTCGGCGTCGAAGGCCGCCTCGGCGGCCAGGCCAACGTGCCGGGCGCGGCCGGCACCTGGAAGGACCTCACCGGCAACGTCAACCTGCTGGCGGCCAACCTCACCTCGCAGGTGCGCGCGATCGCGGAAGTCGCGACCGCCGTGACCAAGGGTGACCTCACCCGGTCGATTCAGGTCGATGCCCGCGGCGAGGTCGCGGAGCTGAAAGACAACATCAACACGATGATCACGAACCTCCGTCTCACGACGGACGTGAACACCGAGCAGGACTGGTTGAAGACCAACCTCGCAAAATTCACCAACATGCTCCAGGGCCAGCGCGACCTGGCTACCGTCGGCCGTCTCCTGCTGACCGAGCTGTCGCCGCTGGTGAATGCCCATACCGGCGTGATCTACCAGGTCGAGAACGAGGACAATCCGCAGCTCCTGCTGCTCGCCTCCTACGCCAGCGACGGCGTCTACCCCTATCAACGCGCGCTGCAATTCGGCGAAGGCCTGATCGGTCAGTGCGCGCTCGACAAGCAGCAGCGCATGGTCGCGGACATTCCGCCTGACGTGGTGCCGATCAATTCGGCGCTGTTCCGCGTCGCGCCGAAGAATCTCGTCGTGCTGCCGGTGCTGTTCGAAGGCCAGGTCAAGGCGGTGATCGAGCTCGCCTCGCTCGCCTCGTTCACGACCTCGCAGATGACATTCCTGGAGCAGCTCACCGACTCCATCGGCATCGTGCTCAACTCGATCGAGGCGACGATGCAGACCGAAGGACTGCTGAAGCAGTCGCAGCAGCTCGCCGGCGAGCTTCAGACCCAGCAGCGCGAGTTGCAGCAGACCAACGACCAGCTCGAGCAGAAGGCGCAGCAGCTCGCCGAGCGCAACGTCGAAGTCGAGCGCAAGAACCAGGAGATCGAGCAGGCCCGCCGCGCGCTGGAGGAAAAGGCGACCGAGCTCGCGCTGACCTCGAAGTACAAGTCCGAATTCCTCGCCAATATGAGCCACGAGCTGCGCACGCCACTGAACTCGATCCTGATCCTCGGCCAACAGCTCACGGACAATCCGGACGGCAACCTCTCGCCCAAGCAGGTCGAATTCGCCCGCACCATCCACGGCGCCGGCACTGACCTGCTCAACCTCATCAGCGACATCCTCGATCTCTCCAAGATCGAGTCCGGCACGGTGACGGTCGACGCCGAGGAGATCCTGACCGCGAACCTGCTCGAGACCGTCGGGCGGCCGTTCCGGCATGAGGCGGAGAACCGCAACCTGTCGTTCAACATCGATGTTGATCCGAACCTGGCGCGCAGCATCGTCACCGACTCCAAGCGCCTCCAGCAGGTCCTCAAGAACCTGCTGTCCAACGCCTTCAAATTCACCGCCGAAGGCGGTGTGCGGATGAAGGTCGAGGCGGCGCTCGGCGGCTGGAGCACGGATCACCCCGTGCTGAACACCGCGCCGGCCGTGATCGCATTCGAAGTGACCGACACCGGCATCGGCATTCCCCTGGAGAAGCAGAAGCTGATCTTCGAGGCGTTCCAGCAGGCGGACGCCGGCACNGCAAATATGGCGGCACCGGCCTCGGCCTTGCGATCAGCCGCGAGCTCGCCAGCCTGCTCGGCGGCGAGATCCACTTGCGCAGCGCGCCCGGCAAGGGCTCGACTTTCACGCTCTATCTGCCGCTGAAATATTCCGGCCCGACGCTCGCGCCACGCGCCGCGCCCGCGCCGCAGCAATACAGCCAGCCGCCGGCACTGCAGCCGGCCGCGCCGGAGCGTGTCATCGAGCAGCTTCCCGACGACCGGCTCAGCCTCGAACCTGGCGACACCATCCTGCTGATCGTCGAGGACGATCCGCATTATGCGCGCGTGCTGGTCGACCTCGCCCGCGACAAGGGCTTCAAGGTCCTGGTCGCCGCCCGCGGCGCCGAGGCGCTGGAGCTCGCCAAGCAGTACCAGCCGACGGCGGTCTCGCTCGACGTGTTCCTGCCCGACATGCTCGGCTGGACGGTGCTGAGCCAGCTCAAGCACAACCCGCTGACCCGCCACATTCCCGTGCAGATCGTCACGCTCGACGAGGACCGCCAGCATGCGCTGGCCCGCGGCGCCTTCTCCTTCGTCAACAAGCCGACGACCACCGAGGGCGTCTCGGCCGCACTGACGCAGATCAAGGAATATGCGCGGCCGCGCCGCAAGCGGCTCCTGATCGTCGAGGACAACGAGGCCGAGCAACTCTCGATCCGCGAGCTCCTGCACCACGACGACATCGAGATCGTGGCGACCGACACCGGCGCCGGCGCGCTTTCGACGCTCCGCGAGCAGCCTTGCGACTGCGTTGTGCTGGACCTGCGGCTGCCCGACATGACCGGCTTCGAGGTGCTGGACGAGATCCGCAACGACGAGGCGCTGTCGAACATTCCCGTGGTGGTGTTCACCGGCCGTGAACTCTCGGCGGAGGAGGATGCGGAGCTGCACACCATGGCACGCAGCATCGTCGTCAAGGGTGTCGAGTCTCCGGAACGCCTGCTCGACGAGACCGCACTGTTCCTGCATCGCGTGATCACCGAGCTGCCGACCGAGAAACAGCGCATGCTTGAGAAGCTGAACAGTTCCGACGAGGACCTGATCGGCAAGACCGCGCTGCTCGTCGACGACGATGCCCGCAACATCTTCGCGCTGTCGAGCGTCCTGGAGCGGCGCTGCATGAAGGTGCTGACCGCAACCACCGGCCGCGAGGCGGTGACGCTGGTCGAGTCCAATCCGGAGATCGCGATCGTGCTGATGGACATCATGATGCCGCAGATGGATGGCTATCAGACCATCGGCGTGATCCGCGAGAACCCGGCCTTCGCCCGCGTGCCGATCATCGCGCTAACCGCCAAGGCGATGAAGGGCGATCGCGAGAAATGCCTGGAGGCCGGCGCGTCCGATTACCTCGCCAAACCCGTCAACACCGATCAATTGCTGCTTGCGATCCGCATGTGGCTGCATCGCTGAGTGGGATCCGCGAATGGACCACGAAAAGGTCAACATCCTCCTCGTCGACGATCAGCCGGCCAAGCTGCTCGCCTATGAGGTGATCCTGAAGGATCTCGGCGAAAACCTTGTGATCGCCTCCTCCGGCCGCGAGGCGCTGGAGGTCCTGCTGAAGACCGAGGTCGCGGTGATCCTGGTCGACGTCTGCATGCCCGAGCTCGACGGCTTCGAGCTCGCCGCGATGATCCGGGAACATCCGCGCTTCCAGAAGACCGCGATGATCTTCATCTCGGCGATCCAGGTCTCCGACATTGACCGCCTGCGCGGCTACGAGATGGGCGCGGTCGACTACGTGCCGGTGCCGGTCGTGCCGGAAGTGCTGCGCGCGAAGATCAAGGTGTTTGCCGAGCTCTACCGCAAGACGCGCGAGCTCGAACGGCTGAACCAGGAGCTCGAGGACCGCGTGCGTGCCCGCACGGCCGAGCTGGAAAACTCCACGACGAAGCTGCGCGAGAGTGAAGAGCGGCGCAGCATGGCGATTGCTGCCGGCAAGATGGGATCCTGGGACTGGGACTGGATCAACGGCGACTGGATGTGGGACGAAGGCCAGTACCGCATCTTCGGCGTGATGCCGGACACCTTCAACGTCACGTCGGCGAACATCCAGGCCTTGCTGCACCCCGATGACGTCGACCAGTTCCGCCAGGCGATCACCGCGTTCAATACCGGCGCGCGGGCCTATGAGGGAGAGTTCCGCATCAGCCGGCCCGACGGCGAGGTGCGCTGGTGCGTCGGCACGGCGGCCGCAACGGTGGACGGAAGCGGTCGCGTGGTTCGGGTGAGCGGCGTCACCGTCGACATCACCGAGCGCAAGCGCGCCGAAGAGCGGCAGAATCTGCTGGCGCGGGAAGTCGACCATCGCGCCAAGAATGCGCTGGCGCTGGCGCAATCGATCGTACGCCTCACCCGCGCCGACAGCGTCAAGACCTATGTCAACGCCGTTGAGGGGCGCATCAACGCGCTGGCGCGCGTGCATACCATCCTGTCGCTGTCGAGCTGGCAGGGCGCCGAGCTCTCCAAGCTGATCGACGAGGAGCTTGCGCCCTATTCGCTTGGCGGACAGATCAAGCTCGCGGGCCCCGAGGTTCAGTTGCTGCCGGCCACGGCGCAGACGCTGGCGCTGGCGCTGCACGAGCTATTCACCAATTCGGCGAAGTATGGCGCGCTCTCGACGCGGTCAGGACGGCTCGCAATCGGCTGGCAGGTCGAGAACGACGTCCTTACGCTGACATGGGAGGAATCCGGCGGCCCGCTGGTCAGGACGCCGAAATCTCGCGGCTTCGGCACGAGAAGCCTGCTGGCCAGCGTCGAATCCCAGCTCGGCGGGCAAGCACGGTTCGACTGGCGTGCTGAGGGCCTGTTGTGCCGGCTGGAGGTGCCGTTGACGCGGAGGACCCCGACGTCGAGCGCATCAGCTAAATTCGACGCGGCCGCCTCCGGGGCACTTCAACGGGCGTCGGGTTAGCGCAGGGCAGCCGTCTTCATTCGCTGCACCGGCTGCGCTTCGTCGGCGACGCGTCCTTCCAGCCAGGCTTCCGTTTGTGCGAGATCGCGCAACGCCATCGCGTAACGGCGGGCCGCACTTCGGTCCGCGCCGCGCGGCAGCTTGCGCGCCTTGCGCAGCATTTCGGCGGCCGCGTTGCGATAGGCCAGCGAGCGATACAGAAAGACCACCTTTCCCATGATTACATGTCCCTTTCCTTGTCGCGGTCATCCTCGCAAGCCCGGCATGAACGCCGGATGAAGCCTGGCGTGACAATTCGTTCATGAGTGGGGAACCCGCGATCATCCGCCGCGTTTTTTCATGGAGTACATGGGGGCGGTTCCATGCGCACGAAAAAGCCGTCCGGCCTGATTTCCCGCACCGGTGCCATCAAGGTGATGACGCATGCGATGATGGGCGCAGCGCTGGGGCTTCTCTTCGGCCTGGTCCTCATGCTGGTCAACCCTGCCGTCGCCACGCTGCTCAATAACGGCGGAAGTCCCGCCATCTTCGTTTTCGTCGTCACACTCGTGACGACGTTCGCAATCGGCGCCGCACTGACGGGGGCCGTGTTCATCCTCGTTGAGGACAAGGAATTTTGAAGCCCACGTGAAGGCTGCGGCGCGCTTTGCGCGGAACTCCTGCCGGGAGTGGCGGTTGGCTGTCTGCGTCAATCTAACTCAGGGAGTTCCCTCGCATGAAGACAACCAAGCTCGCTCTCGCCGTGATGTTGGCAACCGGCCTCGCCGCCACGCCGTTCGCCGTGCAGGCCAAGTCGCACAAGGCGAAGCACGAGTCTTCGACCACGTCCTCACAGACCACGGGCGCCAACACGAAATCCAGCGGCACCGCCAATCCGTCCAACCAGGGCAATGCCGGACCCGGAACGAACCAGGGCGGCAGCATGAGCAAATAGGCGGCCCACGCCTCATGCAAAGGCCCCGCGAGCGCGGGGCCTTTTTTGATCTGATATTCGAGCGGCACTCCTTCTAAGGCCACATCGTCGGCGCATGGCTCAGCGCATCCCGCCCGGCCTGCTTCAAATCCGCGAGGGAGCAATCCTTCCTTCGCGCGGCTTCACGCAATCTCGCGGCAACGCGCTGGCGGATAGCGGTCTCGGACGCGGGAACGTCCGCGCAGACATCATCAAGCACCATGCGCAGCAAGGCGGTCATGTCGGCATCCGGCATCGACGGTCTCCGGCGTGTCGCGTTGCGCGCACGCTTTAGCTGCGTCGGATGTCAGGGATGTTAAGCTGATCGCCCGCGCAATTTGCCTTCACGAGATGATCGAGCTGGGCCCGCTTGCGCGAGATCAGGAGCTGGGCCGCAGCGTCATCCAGGCCCTCGCGCTGCAATTGCCTGATCGCGGAGCCCAGTTCGAGAATTTCGGCGCGCAGCTTCAGAATCCCGTACGCGTCCGGGTCTTCGTCCACCGCGCGCCTCCAATAGTCTCAGCGGCGCGCGATCGCGCGCGCCGGTTTGCCGTCCTTCTTCACTGAACGAAGACGCATCCGGTCGGCGATATCGGGCAAAACATCCCCGCCACCGGCGGCCTTCCATTCGCTGATCAAGACGTTGATTTTGCTCCGCAGGCCGATCTGCTCGAGCGCCGGTTCGGTGCAGTCGCGATCGCGGTTGAGGAGGTCGCGAACGGACGCCTCGACATCGGCCATCTCCCGCCGCAAGGCACTGATTTTGCGTCGAATTTCATTAATTCTGTTGTCCATGGTTTATTAGAACAAAATAAGAACATATAGTCAAGTCACGATTTCAGGATGGAGAACGGGCATGCAGGTTCAAGGTAAATACAACGCTCATGTCTTGCTGACGGAGCAGATGACGAGAGCCCAGGGATTCAAGCTGAAGCGGCTGAGCGAGGAGGCCTACCAGCCCGCGCAATATGCGCGCGACCTGTCCTTTGCCGAGGCGGCGCGGCGCATCCAGGCGTTGGAGGCGGAGATCGAGCTGGCGAATTCCTTCTAAACCGCGAGCTGTCGTCGGCGCTTCGCGCCCGTGCGGAACCATGCCCGTATGGAACCGTTCTCCTTCGGCCCAAGGAGAACATTCATGGCACGTAAAGCAAAGAAGCGGCGCTATTCGCGCAGCTCCGGTAGCGACGTCGCAAGCGAGATGCGGCGCTACAAGAAGGGCACGGCGAAGAGTGGCCGCGGCGGTCGTGGCGGACGGGTGAAGAGCCGCAAGCAGGCGATCGCGATCGGACTGTCGAAGGCGCGCAAGAAGGGCAAGAAGGTCCCGAAGAAGACCACGAGGAAGACGTCGAAGAAGAGGAAGACGTCGAAGAAGAAGCGCTCACGCTAGAACGATGTTCGGCGAGGCGCGCACAGGCGGCGCGCGCCGCCGGAGATCGCCTCCCTCAGATCATGCTACCCGGCATGAAGCAGCGAATCGAAATGCCGAATGCAGTCTTGACCGGCCATACCATGGTACGGCCGGCGCGGTTCGGCTCGGTGATGACGGCCTCGTCGGGCACCTCGACCCATTGCCCCTCGAGACGCACCCGATAGTGCCCGTGGTGGGATTCCCAGTCGGGATCGGCAACGGCAACGCCGTCCGCATCCGAGCAGCACGGGCCAAGATGGCTGCGCAAACTGTCGAACCACGATTTGAGCGGAGAATCGGTGTAGCGCCCGTCGTCGCGCCCCATCGCGCCGTGGGCGCTCAACACCAATAGCGCGACCAGCAGCGCGCCCCTGCCCAAGACCCTCAATCGATCCATCGTCGGCACCGATCCATGCAGACGTCAGGTTCCACAAAGCGGCAGTTTGATCGAAGCTCCGCCGGAGAACCATCGTGCGCCAGCAAGCCGCGATCAGCAACTCGCATCATGCAGCAAGTGAACGTTGGGTTTTGGGCGGAACCCTGTCCTGACGGGTTTCGTTAACGCGAATGTTATCGGCCGGAGCCGGCTTGTCCCCGCAAATGGAGCGGCGACCCCTCCTAGTCAGGGCCGTCACGCCGCATCGGATCCCCATCAAGGATTTCGCGAAGAAACCCGCACCGTCCCGGAAACGCTTGCCTGCGGCAGCCGTTGCTCTCCCGTGAAGACAACGGAGACAGCACATGAACTGGAAACGAATAGTCGCAGCCGCAGTCCTCACCACCGCAATGGCAGCGCCCGCCCTGGCGCAGGATCCGATCGCGCGCTCACGAGCGTGAGGCATCATCACGGACACGTCTACTACCATGAGAGCCCGGGCTTCTGGCCCGGCGAGGTCGCCGCTGGTGTGGTCGGCGGGGCTATCGGAACGGCTGGCGCAATCGTGACGGCTCCCTTCCGCGGCGGGTTCGTCTGCGAGCCCGGCATGACCTATATCGGCGCGGACGGCCTGCGACACGCCTGTTAGCAAGCCAGCAAAGACACGAAAGAGGCGGCCGCTCGGCCGCCTCTTCTTTTTTGCGCGCGATTGCCTTGGCTCAGGCGAGCGGCACGGCGACGAACCGGGTGGCGTCGGCGCTCTTCACCTGCAACAGCACGCTGCGCTTGCCGGACGACTTCGCCTGCATCAGCTCCGAGCGGACGTCGCCGACATTGGCGACGGCCTTGCCGCCGACATTGAGGATGACGTCGCCGGTCTGGATGCCGCGCTGGGCAGCCGGCCCCTGCGGGTCGACCTCGGTGACGACGACGCCCTTCTGGCCTGCACCCTTTACCTCGCCGGCCGGCGCCAGACTGAGGCCCAGGCGCGGCGTGCCGGCGTCCGGCTGCACCTTGCCGTCAGTGGTGGCCTTGGCCTGCCGCTCGTTCGGCACCTCGCCGAGCGCGAGGGGCACGGTCTTGCTCTCGCCCTTGTGCCAGACGTCGAGCTTCACCGAGCTGCCGGGTGCCATCGTGCCGATGGTACGGGCGAGGTCACGGGAATCCTTGACCGCGGTGCCGTTGACGGCGGTGATGACATCGCCCGCCTCGATGCCGGCCTTGGCCGCGGGGCTGCCGTCCTGCGGATTGTCGACGATCGCGCCCCTCGCCTCCTTCAGGCCGAGGCTGTCGGCGATGTCGGAGGTCACGGGCTGCACCTGCACGCCGAGCCAGCCGCGGGTAACCGCACCCTTGTCCTTCAGCTGCGCGACGACGAGCTTGGCGGTCGCCGCCGGAATGTCGAAGCCGATGCCGACCGAGCCGCCCGAGGGCGAGAAGATCGCGGTGTTCACGCCGATCACGTTGCCGTTCATGTCGAAGGCCGGACCGCCGGAATTGCCCTTGTTGATGGGGGCGTCGATCTGGATGAAATCGTCATAGGGGCCGTTGCCGATGTCACGGCCGCTTGCCGAGACGATGCCGGCGGTCACGGTGCCACCGAGGCCGAAGGGATTGCCGACCGCGACCACCCAGTCGCCGATCCGCGGCTTCTGGTCGGAGAATTTGACGAACGGGAAGTCCTTCTTGCCCTCGACCTTGATCAGCGCCAGATCGGTCTTCGGATCGGTGCCGACCACCTTCGCGGTGTAGATCGTGCCGTCGTCGGTCGTCACCTGCACGGACTCGGCGTGGTCGACGACGTGGTTGTTGGTCACCGCGTAACCGTCAGCTGAAATGAAGAAGCCGGAGCCCTCGCCCGTGACCATCTGGTGGCGCTGGCGCGGCATGCCGTTCATTCCGTTGGGCATGCCATTGGGCAAGCGGAAGCCGAACTGCCGCGAGAACTGGTCGAACGGCGAATCCTCATCGGACTGCATCCGGTCCTGCTGCAGCATCGCGTTCTTGTCGTTGTCCTGGTCGATCTTCACGCGCACCGAGATCACCGCGGGCTTCACCTTGGAAACGAGATCGGCGAAGCCGGACGGCGTCGCAGCCGTTTCCGCGGCCTGAGCCGGGGCAATCAGGGAGGCCGCATGGAAGGGCGAAGAGCCGGGAGCGGAGACCAGCACGGCGACGCCGAGCGCGGCCACGGTACCGAGCAGCGCGAGCCGGCGCGGCCGGAGAATGGTGCGAGACTTGGGGATGTCGAAATTGACGGGATCGTTCATGTCGAAATGTCCATGTTGGAAGGTGTCGCCTTGCACCCAACATGGGCGTCGCAACCTTACGACGTCCCGTCCTCGTGATTAAATCTTGGCAAAGAACGTGCGATGGGGGCCGCCGGCAAAATCGCATTTGATGCAGCTCAACCCGAGCCTGCCGATCCGTGGAAGATTGTTGGCCATTGCGAGAGGCCACCGGAGGTGCTGCCATGATCAAAGACATCCTCGTCCACATCCCGACCGAGCGCCCGATGCGCGCAGCGATTGACGGCGCCGTTTCGCTGGCGGCGAGCTTCAACGCCCGTCTCGACGCGGTCTCGGTCGGCTATGTCGCAACCAACACGGCCTATCTGGTAGATGGCGGCGCTGCGGTGGCTTCCGTCTTCGAGATGGAACGCGAGCGCGCGATGGAGCGGGCCCTGACGGCGCTCGCCGTGTTCGAGGCCGAGGCGAAGAGCGTCGGCATCTCCTATGCCTGCCATCCGGTGGCCGCGATGCCCGCGGACGCGGCAGGTTCGGTCGGCGCAATGGCCCGGCTCTACGACCTCAGCATCGTGCTTCAGCCGGATCGGAGCCAGGGTTCATTCGACAACGACCTGTCCCGCGAAATCCTGTTCCAGGCCGGCGGGCCGGTACTGTTCCTGCCGCATATTTTCCGCGGCGCGCTCAAGGCGAGACGGATCGGCATCTGCTGGGACGGCAGCCGGGTCGCCGCCCGCGCTGTGCGCGATGCGGTGCCGTTCCTGGCGAAGGCCGAGGAGATCGTCGTCATTGCGCTCAACGAGGCGGATGCGGTTCCCGCCGAAGCCTCGACAAAGGATCTGGCAAGGCATCTCGCGCGGCACGGTCTATCGACCAGAACCATTGGCCTGTCGGCCGCTCGTGCGGACATTCAGCCGACCATCCTGTCACTGGCAGCGGACGAGGATCTCAACCTTCTGGTTATGGGCGGCTACGGTCACTCCCGATTGCAGGAGAGTTTTCTGGGTGGCGTCACGCGCGCCATGCTCGAAGCCATGACGGTTCCGACGCTGATGTCGCATTAGCGGAAGCGATGCTCCGACTTCGTCACGCAGCGGCCGGAGCTTCCCATGTCGGGGCAGCCGGCTTGTCATCTTCGGCTTTCGCATTGCATGCGTCGAAGTGAGCCCTCAGTTCGATCTCGGCGAGATGTTCGAAATGCTCGGCCTGGCCGAGGAGCTCCCAGGTCTGGAGTGGCCGATAGGCCGCCTGCTGGCGGCAGAGGGACGCAAGCGCCCGGTAGCGACGTACGTTCTCCATGAGACCCTCCCTCGCAATCACTTGGCTTATTATCCCGATTTGCGTCAGGCCGATGGCGGTTATGCAAAAGATTTTTAGTGAGCCCGGCGCAACAACCTGGGTTAATTTCCTGCAAACGCCGACGTGAAATTAAGTTCCTGTCCGTGTGGGCATGGGACGTGGCACTGGCACGCAAGGCCTTGCGAGCCAGGCGCGACGACGCCGCTCCTCACTTCCGCCGAGCGCCTTAGCAGTCGCGACCTTGACGCCGACTTTGAGCAGATGCTCCTCGTTGCAGTGGGACACCCGTTCTCTAAGGGGTGAGCGCCTTGTCAGCGCCCCGCGCGGGCTGGGTGGAAATATCTTGCAGGCTCGGAACCCGACCGGCCTCTGCGGCGAGACGAATGGCCGCGATGTTGCGGGCGTAGTCGGCGCTGTCGTTGCCACGAAACACCGCCGATCCCGCCACCAGCGTATCGGCGCCCGCGGCGGCAACAGCAGCGGCGTTGTCGCAAGTGATGCCGCCGTCCACCTCGACCCGGATCGGCCGGTCGCCAATCATGCTTCGAATCCGTCTGATCTTCTCGATCTGGGCGTCGAGGAACGACTGCCCGCCGAAGCCTGGATTGACCGTCATCACCAGGATGAGGTCGATGCGATCGAGCACATATTCGATCGCGGCTTCCGGCGTCGCCGGGCACAGGCTGACGCCGGCTTTCTTGCCGAGCGCGCCGATCGCCTGCAATGAGCGATCGAGATGCGGGCCGGCCTCGGCATGCACCGTGATGATATCCGCGCCGGCCTTGGCAAAGGCCTCGATATAGGGATCCACCGGCGCGATCATGAGATGGACGTCAAACGTCTTGCGCGTGAATGGCCGGATCGCCTTGATGACGTCGGCGCCGAAGCTGATGTTGGGCACGAAATGCCCGTCCATCACATCGCAATGGATCCAGTCAGCGCCGGCCGTGTCGACTGCGGCGATCTCCTCGCCAAGCCTCGCGAAATTCGCGGCCAGGATCGAAGGCGCGATGATGATCTCCCTGGTCATGGCTTTGCACTCCGTGCGTCGGCCGCAGCCCCGCCGCTGAACACGCGGCTCGCCAGCACGTCGGCGGCGTCGATGGTTTCGAGGTCGGCGATGTCGAGCATGCGGTCGAGATCGGACACCAGGCGGTCGGCCTGGCGCAGCCGGATGCGGTCGACGGCGTTGCGGATCGAGCGCGCGTTGGAGAAGAATGGCTGCGTCCGGCGCAGCGCAATGTACTTCTCAAGCGCATCACGCGCCGCGGCCGACAGGCGATAGCCGCGCTCTTCGAGCATCAGCTCGGCGATGAAGAGCAGCTCCGCTTCGGAATAATCCGGGAATTCGATGTGGTGGGCGATGCGCGAGCGGAAGCCGGGGTTGGAGGCAAAGAAGCTCGTCATCCGCTCGCCGTAGCCGGCGAGGATCACGACGAGGTCCTCGCGCTGGTTCTCCATCACCTGGAGCAGGATCTCGATCGCCTCCTGGCCGTAGTCGCGCTCGTTGTCGGGCCGGTGGAGATAGTAGGCCTCGTCGATGAACAGCACGCCGCCCATCGCCTTCTTCAATATCTCTTTTGTCTTCGGCGCGGTGTGACCGATATATTGGCCGACGAGATCGTCACGTGTCACCGAAATCACCTGCCCGCGCCGCACGAAGCCGAGGCCGTGCAGGATCTTTGCCATGCGCAGCGCGACCGTCGTCTTGCCCGTGCCGGGATTGCCGGTGAACGACATGTGCAGCGTCGGCGGCGCGGCCGCCAGTCCTGCGCGCTGCCGCATGCGTTCGACCAGCAAGAGCGAGGCGATCTGGCGCACCCGGTTCTTGACCGGCTTCAGGCCGATCAGCTCCTGCTCGAGCTGTTGCAGCGTGGTCGTGATCCCGGCCGCTTCGGCCTCCTTGCGCAAGTCGAAGGCGGTCTCCGTGGTGGTCGCGTTCGGCACATCAAGCATCGGCATCTCGAAGAAAAGGGCTTCGCCGCGGGGGGGGGAGCGGCGAAGCAGTGGTCCGCCAAGGAAACGGAGCAGGGAGTGCTCCGCGCGGAAAGGAAGAGGGTTACGGTACGGCGTGCTGGGTGGCCTTGCGCACGGTCGTGTACCGGATCGAGCGCCCGGCCGCCTCCTGCCGCACCAGCTCGAACTCGGCCTCCTGCGGCGGCCGGTTGACGAGGAAGGAGATCCGCACCGACTCCCAGCCATGGCTGGAATCGAAGCCGCTGATGCGGATGTAACGGTCGCCATACACCCTTCGGCATTCGGCAAGCTCCATCATCACGCCGGCGGCGTCCTGGAGATCGAACATCGGCAGGCCCCACATCTCCCAATAGGTGTTGCGCGGGTGCGGATCGTCGGTGAACTCGATGTTCACCGCCCAGCCATTGGCGAGGCAGTACTGCACTTGGCTGTAGATCTGGTCGTCGGTCAGATCGGGCAGGAACGAGAAGCAGCCTTGGGTCAGCTTCATGTCAGATCTCCTCAAGCGGTTTCCAGCGCGGTCGGCACGAAGTCCGGCGTGTCGGTGGATTGATAGTTGAAGGTGACGTCCTTCCAGACGTCGAGCGCGGCCTTCAGCGGCGTGCAGGTCTCGGCCGCCTTGGCCAGGATTTCCGGGCCCTCATGGACGTAGTCGCGGCCCTCGTTGCGGGCGAGGATCATCGCTTCCAGCGCCACGCGGTTGGCGGTGGCACCAGCCTGGATGCCCATGGGATGGCCGATGGTGCCACCGCCGAATTGCAGCACGACATCCTCGCCGAGCAGATCGAGCAGCTGGTGCATCTGGCCGGCATGGATGCCGCCTGATGCCACCGGCATCAACTTGTTGAGGCTCGCCCAGGACTGGTCGAAGAAGATGCCATGCTCGAGCTTCATCGGGTTGAAATCCTCGCGGCAGACGTCGTAGTAGCCGCGCGTGGTGTTGGGATCGCCCTCGAGCTTGCCGACCACGGTGCCGGCATGGATGTGGTCGACACCGGCAAGCCGCATCCACTTGGCGATGACGCGGAACGAGACGCCATGGCTCTTCTGCCGCGTATAGGTCGAATGACCGGCACGGTGCAGATGCAGGATCATGTCATTGCGGCGCGCCCATTTCGCCATGGACTGAATCGCGGTGTAGCCGATCACGAGATCGATCATGACCACGACCGAGCCCAGCTCTTTCGCGAACTCCGCGCGCTCGTACATGTCTTCCATCGTGGCCGCGGTGATGTTGAGATAGGTGCCCTTTACCTCGCCCGAAGCCGCCTGGGCGCGGTTGACGCCCTCCATGCAATAGAGGAAACGGTCGCGCCAATGCATGAAGGGCTGCGAGTTGATGTTCTCGTCGTCCTTGGTGAAGTCGAGCCCGCCCTTCAGCGCCTCGTAAACCACGCGGCCGTAGTTGCGTCCCGAAAGGCCAAGCTTCGGCTTGATCGTCGCGCCCAGCAGCGGGCGGCCGAACTTGTCGAGCCGCTCGCGCTCGACCACGATGCCGGTCGCGGGCCCCTGGAACGTCTTCACATAGGCGACCGGGAAGCGCATGTCCTCGAGCCGCAGCGCCTTCAGCGGCTTGAAGCCGAAGACGTTGCCGATGATCGAAGCCGAGAGGTTCGCGATCGAGCCCGACTCGAACAGGTCGAGGTCATAGGCGATGTAGGCGAAATACGAGCCCGGCGAACCCGGCACCGGATCGACGCGATAGCATTTCGCGCGATACTTCTCGGCGGCCGTCAGGCGATCGGTCCACACCACCGTCCAGGTCGCGGTCGAGGATTCACCGGCAACCGCGGCCGACGCCTCGATCGGGTCGACGCCATCCTGCGGCGTCACGCGGAACAGCGCGATGACATCGGTGTCCTTCGGCACATAGTCGGGCTCCCAATAGCCCATGCGCTTGTATTCCATGACGCCCGAGCGATAGCGCTCCTTGCCGCTGACCGTGCCGGTGTGTACGTTCATGTTGGCCTCCTTAAATCTCTCTCTCGTTTCTCTGTCCTGCTCAGGCCGCGACGGGCTCGCGGGCGCCGATCTGCGGGTCGAGTTCGCCGGCGCGGTACCGCCGCGCCATCTCGCTCATCGGGATCACCTTGATCCTGCTCGCGTGGCCCGCGGTACCGAACTGCTCGAAGCGTTCGCGGCACAGTTCGCGCATCGCATCCATCGCGGGTTTGAGGAACTTTCGCGGGTCGAATTCGGAGCGCGCTTGCGCAGCCACTTTGCGGAACACCGCGGTCATCGCGAGACGACAGTCGGTGTCGATATTGACCTTGCGGACGCCGCTCTTGATGCCGCGGACGATCTCCTCGACCGGCACGCCCCAGGTCTGCGGCATCTCGCCGCCGAACTGGTTGAACATGTCCTGGAGCGGCTGCGGCACCGAGGAGGAGCCGTGCATCACAAGATGCGTGTTCGGCAGCCGGCGGTGGATCTCCTCGACCACCCGCATCGCCAGAATGTCGCCGTCCGGCTTGCGGCTGAACTTGTAGGCGCCGTGCGAGGTGCCCATCGCAATCGCCAACGCATCGACCTTGGTGGCGCGGACGAAATCCACCGCCTGGTCGGGATCGGTCAGCAACTGGTCGTGGCTGACCTTGCCCTCGACGCCGTGACCGTCCTCCTGCTCGCCGCCGCCATGCTCGAGCGAGCCGAGCACGCCGAGCTCGCCTTCCACGGACGCGCCGACCCAATGGGCGAGATCGACCACGCGTCGGGTGATCGCGACATTGTAGTCGTAGTCGGCCGCAGTCTTGGCGTCGGCCTTCAGCGATCCGTCCATCATCACCGAGGTGAAGCCGTGGGCGATGGCGCTGGCGCAGGTCGCCTCGTCATTGCCGTGGTCCTGGTGCATGCAGAGCGGAATGTCCGGATAGGTCCGCTCCAGCGCATCGATCATGTGCGAGAGCATGAGATCGCCGGCATAGCTGCGCGCGCCGCGCGAGGCCTGCATGATGACGGGCGCGTCGACCTCGGCCGCCGCCTGCATGATTGCGATCCCTTGCTCCATGTTGTTGATGTTGAACGCCGGCACCGCGTAGCCATGGTGGGCTGCGTGGTCGAGCAGTTGTCGAAGGGTAATGCGTGCCAAGGGAGTTCTCCGTTTCTCGTTTTCCGTCAGCTCAGATCAGCCGGCCCATCGCAGCGGCGGTGTCGGCCATGCGGTTGGAAAAGCCCCATTCGTTGTCGTACCAGCTCATCACCCGCACCAGATTGCCATCCATGACCTTGGTCTGGTCGAGATGGACGATGCTGGAGCGCGGATCGTGGTTGAAATCGCTCGAGACATTGGGCGCGTCGGTGACGCCCAAAATGTCCTTCAGCCGTCCGCTGGCGGCGGCCCGCACCGCGTCGTTGATCTCCCTTGCGCTCGTTGCGCGCCTGGCGACGAACTTGAAATCGACCGCCGAGACGTTCGGCGTCGGCACGCGGATCGCGACGCCATCGAGCCTGCCCTTGAGCTCCGGCAGCACCAGGCCCACGGCCTTGGCCGCGCCGGTCGAGGTCGGGATCATCGACAGCGCCGCGGCGCGGGCGCGATAGAGGTCCTTGTGGAAGGTATCGAGCGTCGGCTGGTCACCGGTGTAGGAGTGGATCGTGGTCATGAACCCCTTCTCGATGCCGACGGCCTCGTCCAGCACCTGCGCGAGTGGTGCGAGGCAATTGGTCGAGCACGAGGCGTTGGAGACCACGATGTGGTCGCCGGTCAGCTTGAGATGATTGACGCCGAACACGACGGTGAGATCGACCTCGCTCGCCGGTGCGGAGATCAGCACGCGCTTTGCACCGGCCTGGAGATGCGCGGCGGCCTTGTCGCGCGAGGTGAACAGGCCAGTGCATTCGAGCGCGATATCCACGCCGAGCGCGCGATGCGGCAGTTGCGTGGGATCCTTGATCGCCGTCACCTTGATCGGACCTCCGCCGACGTCGATCGCATCGCCATCGACCTTGACCTCGCCGGGAAAGCGGCCGTGAACCGAGTCGAACCGCAACAGATGCGCGTTGGTCTCGACCGAACCGAGATCGTTGATCGCGACAATCTCGATGTCGTTGCGGCCGGACTCAACGATCGCGCGCAGCACGTTGCGGCCGATCCGGCCAAATCCGTTGATGGCGACACGCAAGCTCATGCTGCTTTTCCCTCGTTCCGACGTGCGACCGAGCGCCTGGCCGCTTCTGCAATGCTCTGTGGGGTGATGCCGAATTCGCGGTACAGCACCGGCGCCGGGGCCGAAGCACCGAAGCCGCGCATGCCAACGAATTCGCCGTCGGTGCCGAGCCAACGCGGCCAGTCGCCGGGCACAGCCGCCTCGATGCCGACGCGCGGCACAGTGCCGAGGACAGTGGCGCGGTAGTCCTCCGGCTGCTCCTCGAACAGCGCGAAGCAGGGCGCGGAGACGACGGCCGCGCGGATATGCTCGGTCGCGAGCAGGCGGGCAGCCTCGAGCGCGATCGACACTTCCGACCCGGTCGCGATCAGCGTGACATCGCGGCCACCATCCGGCGTGACGACGAGATAGGCGCCGCGCGCGGTACGATTCCTGCCACGTGCATCGCTGCGGAAGGTCGGCAGCGCCTGCCGCGACAGGCACAGCACGGACGGACGATCTTCGGCTCCAAGAGCGCACTCCCAGGCTTCCAGCGTCTCGACCGCGTCGGCCGGGCGGAACACGAGAAGGTTCGGAATGACACGCAACGCCGCGAGATGCTCGACCGGCTGATGCGTCGGACCGTCTTCGCCAAGCCCGATGGAGTCATGGGTCATGACGTGGATGACGCGCAGCCGCATCAAGGCCGCAAGGCGAATGGCCGGCCGGCTGTAGTCGGAGAAGGCGAGGAACGTGCCGCCATAGGGGATGAAGCCACCATGCAGCGCGAGGCCGTTCATCGCAGCCGCCATGCCATGCTCGCGAATGCCGAAATGGATGTAGTCGCCGGCGAACGTGCCGCGCTTGACCGGGGCTTGGCCCTTGGCGTGGGTCAGGTTCGAATGCGTCAGGTCCGCCGAGCCGCCGACAAATCCGGGAATCGTTGCGGCGATGCCGTCGAGCACCTGTTGCGAGGCCTGCCGCGTCGCGATCTTCGGTCGCTCCGTGGCAAAACGCTCGCGCAATTTTGCCGACGCCTGGGCATAGGCGCTCGGCAGGGCAACAGCCTTGCCCTCGATGAACAATTCGCGCTGCTCAGGCGTCGCGCATTCGTAGCGATCGAGCCAGGCGAGGCGCGCGACCTGGCCGCGCTGCCCGATCATCCGCCACGCCTTCAGGACCGGAATCGGCACCACGAAGGGCTGATAGTCCCAACCCAGCGTCCGCCGCGCGGCTGCGCTCTGCTCGGTGCCGAGCGGGGCGCCATGCGCCTTCTCGGTGCCCTGCCGGTCCGGCGCGCCATAGCCGATGATGGTGCGGCAGGCGATCAGCGACGGTTTTGCAGTCTCGCGTTCTTCGGCAATCGCCTGCGCGATCGCCTCGGGATCATGCCCGTCGACGCGACGCACCGACCAGCCGGAGGCGGCAAAGCGCGCGAGCTGGTCATCCGAGGTCGCAAGCGACGTCGGACCATCGATGGAGATGCCGTTGTCGTCGAACAGCACGATCAAGCGGTTGAGCTGGAGATGGCCGGCGAGCGAGATCGCCTCCTGGCTGACGCCCTCCATCAGGCAGCCATCGCCGGCGATCACGTAAGTGAAGTGATCGACGAGGCCGTCGCCATGGCGCGCATTGGCCATGCGCTCGGCGAGCGCCATCCCGACGGCGGTCGCGATCCCCTGCCCCAGCGGTCCCGTCGTGGTCTCGACGCCCGGCGTGTGACCATATTCGGGGTGACCCGGCGTCTTCGAGCCCCACTGTCGGAAGGCCTTGAGGTCGTCAATGCTGACATCACCGCCAGTGAGATGGAGGAGCGCATAGAGCAGCATCGAGCCGTGGCCCGCCGACAGCACGAAGCGGTCGCGATCCGGCCAGTTGGGATGCGCCGAGTCGAATTTGAGGAAGCGCGAGAACAGCACGGTCGCAACGTCAGCCATGCCCATCGGCAGGCCGGGATGGCCGGACTGCGCGGTCTCGATGGCATCGACCGCGAGGAAGCGGACGGCATTGGCGAGATCGTTATGCGCGACCGCAGTGAGGTCGGCTTCGGCATGAACCGAGATGTTCATCAGAGGCTCCCGATGTTGTTGTTGCGCATCACTTCAGGCTTCGCTTGCGCTCGATGAGCTGCATGATCAGCGGCGTCAGGATGAGCTGCATTGCCAGATCGAGTTTTGCTCCCGGGCAGACGATCGAATTGGCACGCGACATCCAACTGTGCGGCAGCATCGAGAGCAGATAGGGGAAGTCGATGCCGCGCGGATTCTTGAAGCGGATCACGACCATCGATTCGTCGGGCGTCGGGATCCAGCGCGCGATGAACGGATTGGAGGTGTCCACCGTCGGCACGCGCTGGAAGTTGATGTCGGTCTCGGTGAATTGCGGGCAGATGTAGTGGATGTAATCCGGCATCCTCCGCAGGATGGTGTCGGTGACGGCCTCGGTCGAATAGCCCCGTGCGCTGCGGTCGCGGTGCAGCTTCTGGATCCATTCGAGATTGATGACGGGCACGACGCCGATCTTCAGGTCGGCATAGCGCGCGACATTGACCTTGTCGGTGACGACGGCGCCGTGCAGGCCCTCGTAGAACAGGAGGTCCGAATTCTCGGGCAGCCGCTCCCAATCGGTGAAGGTGCCGGGCGGCGTGCCATGCAACGCGGACTCCTCGGCGTCGTGGACGTAGTGCCGCGTCACCGCGGTGCCGGTCTCGCCATAGTCACGGAACGCCCGCTCCAGCTCCTCGAACAGATTGGTCTCGGGGCTGAAATGGCTGAAATGCTTGTTGCCGCGCTCGGCCTCCGTTGCCATCTGCGTGCGCATCTCGGCGCGGTCGTAGCGATGGAACGCATCGCCTTCGATGTAGACGGCGTTGACGCGCTCACGGAAGAATATCTGCTCAAAGGTCTTCTTGACCGAGGTCGTGCCTGCGCCGGAGGAGCCGGTGATGGAAATGATCGGATGCTTCCTGGACATGCATCACCTCGCTCAGAGCCGGAAGAAGCCGCGCCGCGCGAACAGCGGGGCGGAGACGCTCGCGACCAGCAGCGGATCGCAATGCAATTCCTCGACGCGCCGCACCTCGTTGCTCGAGCCCATGATCAGCGGCACGCGCTGGTGCAGATCGCGCGCGGCAAGGTCGAGGATGCGCTCGCGCCCGGTCGAGGCGGAACCGCCGGCCTGCTCGATGATGAAGGCCATCGGATGTGCCTCATAGGTGAGGCGCAAGCGGCCGTCGCCATAGCCGGGCCGCGCGTCGGAGGGATAGAGGAAGACGCCGCCACGGGTGAGGATGCGATAGGCCTCCGCGACCAGCGAGCCGATCCAGCGCATGTTGAAATTATGGTTGGCAGGTCCCTCGACGCCGGCGAGGCACTCGTCGATGAAGGCGCGCACCGGCGGGTCCCAGTGTCGGCGGTTGGAGCCGTTGATCGCGAATTCCTCGCAGGACTCGCCGATCTGCACGCTGCTACGCGCGAGGCGGAAGCAGCCGGACTTGCGGTCATGGGTGAAGATGTCGAC
The DNA here is from genome assembly GCF_001641635.1 of Bradyrhizobium centrolobii. Taxonomy (GTDB): domain Bacteria; phylum Pseudomonadota; class Alphaproteobacteria; order Rhizobiales; family Xanthobacteraceae; genus Bradyrhizobium; species Bradyrhizobium centrolobii. The sequence continues at coordinate 37,207 of NZ_LUUB01000092.1, read as the reverse complement.
GCCGTCGCCGAGCGTCAGCACCAGCGAGGTCTGCGGGCCGTAGGTGATGAACCCCGCCGCGAGCTGCGCCGAACCGCGCTGATGAAAGGCGAGTCCGGGATCGTCCGGCGTCGGCAGGATCGAGAAGATCGTGCCCACGGTCATATTGATGTCGATGTTGGACGAGCCGTCGAGCGGATCGATCGCGACGCAGATGCTGCCCTCGCGATCGCCGAGCTGCGGCTCGCGCATCTCCTCCGATGCAAGCGCCGCGATCGGCAGCTTGCCGAGGCAACGACGCAGGATCGCGTCCGCCTGGACATCGAGATCGCGCTGGAGATCGCCGTCACTGTTGCGGCCCGTCGTTAGGCCAGAGGCGTCGGCGAGCTGCCCGCTGCTCGTGAGATCGGCGATCTCGAGCGAGGCCGCCGCGATGGCGTCAACCGCCGCGGCCACGGCCAGCGCGTGGGGAGCGGTCTCTGAATACCGTTGAAGGTGGTCGTCCAGCCTGAGTTGCCCGGTCATTTGCGCTCATCCCCTTGCTGGCGCCGCCTCCATTCCCTCCCCGTGGAGGTCGGTGCGGTCCGTCCCAGCACAATGAGATTGACAGGGTCGATCTAATAAGGAAAATTTCTATTCATAATGAGCATCAAAGAATTTTCTTATAATGTCCCCGGCCATGCGGCGGCCCAGCTCCGGCATCTGACGATCCGGCAGCTCCGCTCGCTCGCCGCGCTCTCGGCCAAGGGCAGCGTCACGGCGGCCTCCAGCCATCTCGGGCTGACCCAGCCGGCCGTGACCCAGCAGCTCCGGCAGCTGCAGGACCTTGCGGGTCTGCCGCTGGTGCAGCGGACCGGCGACGGTATGCTGCTGACGGAAGCGGGCAAGGAGGTGCTGGCGCTGGCCGAGCGGGTCGAGGCCGCGATCGCGGACTGCCAGGGCTCGCTTGACCTGCTCGCGGGCCGGACCGGCGGCACGGTGCAACTCGGCGCCGTCTCCACCGCGAAATACTTCGTGCCACATGCGATCGCGGCGTTCTCGAAGCGATATCCGAAGATCGACATCAAGCTGACCATCGGCAACCGCGAGGAGATCCGCGAGGCCATGCATGGCTATGATCTCGATTTCGCGGTGATGGGTCGGCCACCGGCCGATGTCACGGTCGACGTCCGCCAACTCGGACGCAATCCGCACATCATCGTCGCGCGCAAGGGGCACTGGCTGGAGAAGGACTCCGGCCTCAACCTGACCGACCTCGTGCACGAGACCTTCCTCACCCGCGAGCCGGGATCGGGCACGCGCACGCTGATGGAAGGCATGTTCCAGAAGTCCGATCTCGAGCCGATCATCGGCATGGAGATGAGCAGCAACGAGACCATCAAGCAGGCGGTCATCGCCGGGCTCGGCATCGCCTTCATCTCGGCCCACACGGTGGCGCATGAGCTCGCCGAAGGCCGGCTCATCGTGCTTGATGTCGCGGGCCTGCCCATCGTCCGGCAGTGGTACGTGATCCGTCGCAGCGACAAGGTGCTGCTACCGCCAGCGCAGGCGATGTTCGATTTTCTCGGCTCGGAGGGATCGAACTATCTGCCCGAAGTGCCGGAGTTCGGCGGGCGATAGCCGTCAGGCGTTCAGCTCATCAGCTTCATGGCGATGGTCGCTGGATGATCCGACAGTGCTGAATTATTGGGACGGCAACACAGATGGACCGCAGGTGCCCAAATGGGAAGGGCGAAAAGCCCTGAAGGCAGTCGGTCCGATGGTTAATTTTCAGGCCGCGAGCGGGACGACGTGTTCCGTGCGGGCCGCGAAATAAGCTTCAAGCTCCTCGAGCGCGCGCGCTTCCCACTCGCTGGCCTGCTCCAGCAGCGACCAGCTCTGGCACGGCCGAAACGCGGCGGTCTGGCGATACAGGGACGCGATTCCGCGATAGCGGCGCACATTCTCCAAAATAGCCTGGCCGTTCATCTCCGAAAACTCCCTCGTCATTCCCACGAGAGAACCTGCGGCCAAACAATTTTCGAAAAGTTAGCGGCGCAGGGCAACCGGGCGGATGGTTGCCGAACTGTTGCGGGAGGGCAACGCGCGCTCTCGCGACAACGGCGTTTCTTGCGAATTCGTCGCCGCGCTCTCGCCCGTCGGCTTCAGCCCGCCACGGCTGACGATCGCGATCGTCTCCCGGCAAAGGTCGGCAAGGCCGATCAGGAGCACGGCGAGCAGGAAGAACAGGTTGATGGAGTCCGCATAGGCGCTGGTCAGCGGGCTGAACTCGAAGAAGGGCGGCATGAACGCCCACCACACCAGCGGAATGGTCAGCAGCGCGGCGAATGCTGCTGCCGGCGCGCCGGCTATGATCCCGACCACGAAGATGCTGGGGAGGAACGCCGCGAAGTAAAGCTCCGCGCCGAGCGTGACGCAAATGCCTTGAAGGGTGGCCGACACTGCCACGATCGCAAAGCCGAGCAGAAACGCCTGCCACGACCATGGCCGTACCCTCGGTACGCCAAACAGTCCCCCACGCCTCATTGGCCTCCCCCTGCCGCCTGTCTCTACCAGGCCCTATTTGAGACCAAAGTACTACAGCCGCGCCAGAACCGCGAGGCGGAAATGGCGCAGCCGGTGGCTTGGTAAATCGACCGCAGCGCACAATCGGGCACGCCGTCAGGGTCACTCCGTGGCGGCGTAGATCAAGGCCGCCACAGGCAGGGCAAGGCCAATCCACGAGGCGAGCATCCAGCCACCCTGCGCGAAGGCCCAGGCGCCGAGCGCGGAGCCGGCGGCGCCCGCCGCGAAGAACGTGGCCATGTAGAGGCCGTTGAGACGGCTGCGGTGCTCATGCCCGAGCGCGAAGATGGCGCGGAAACCCAGCACGACATTGCCCTGCACACCGAAGTCGATCGCGATGGCGGCGACGACCAGGCCGGCAAGATTGAGCCCCGACCCGGGCGCGCCGATATGCGCGACGAGGAAGCCCAGGGCGACCAGCAGCATCGAGATCAAGGTCGCAACGCGGCTGTGGCCGCGATCGGCAAGCCGTCCCGCGACCGGAGCGGCCACGACGCCCGCGACGCCGGCGAGTGCGAACAGCGCAATGCCGCGCTGGGAGAAGCCGAATTCTGGGCTGGCGAGCAGCAGCGGCGTCACGGTCCAGAACAGGCTGAAGGCCGCGAACAGAAATGCCTGGTAGAGCGCGCGGCGCCGGAGCAGCGGCGTGGTCCGCACCAGATGCGGCATGGACAGCAGCAACGCGCCATAGTGCATGCGCGCCACGGGCTTGCGCTCCGGCAGCGTCATCCAGAGCACGGCAGCGAGCGCGATCATCAGCGCCGTGGAGCAGAAGAAGACAGCGTGCCACGACAGCGCCGCGGTGACGAAGCTCGACGCGGGCCGCGCCAGCATGACGCCGAGCATCAGGCCGGTCGAGACGTTGCCGACGACGCGGCCGCGAATAGCTTCCGGCGCGAGATGGGCGGCATAGGGAATGATGATCTGCACTGCGACCGAACCGAGCCCGATGAAGAGCGCGGCGATCAGGAACGGCAGCGCCTGCGTCGAGAAGGCGGCGGCGAGCAGCGCCGCGGCCCCGAGGCCGATCACCGTGCAGATCAGCTTGCGGTTTTCGATGAGATCGCCGAGCGGGACGATCAGAAGCAGCCCGATGCCGTAGCCGATCTGCGTCATGGTCACGATCAGCCCCGCCGCGGCGTGCGACAGGCCGAGCGCGGCACTGATCGGGCCGATCAGCGGCTGGGCGTAGTAGATGTTGGCGGCGACCATGCCACAGGCCGCCGCCAGCAGGAAGGTCAGTCGGTGCGACACCGCACGCGCGTCCGGCGCGGCGTCGATCGTGGCATTCATCGTCATTTACTTGTCTCCAGATATCGGGAACGATCATTCCCTAATTAGGCATGGGAATTAGCGTGGGATCAGGCGAGCAGCTTCATCGCGACGTCGACGATGCGCTCGCCATCGAGCGGCAGCCGCGCCTTGCCGACGACGCGCAGGCCCTGGGTGATGCAGATCATCAGCCGCGCGGTATCGCCGGCCTCGACCGTGCGAGGAATCGAGCCGTCGGCCTGTCCTTCACGGATCAGGCCGGCGACGAAATTCTCGTTGGTTTTGAGCTGCGCGATGACGCGCGCCCCGATCTCGGGATCGAGCGCCGACAATTCGACCGCGCTGCCGACCACGAGGCAGCCGCGCCGCCCCTCGCTGCCCTGCGAATGCTCGACATAGGAAAGCAGGACGTTGCGTACCCGCTCCCGGCCGTTCGCGCCTAGCGCCGCAGCGCTGCGGGTCTGCTCCTGGCGCCGCGCGGTGTAACGCTCGAAGGCGGCGAGGAATACCGCTCGCTTGTCCTGGAAAGCCTTGTAGACACTGCCCGTCGCCAGCCGCATCGCCGCGGTGAGGTCGCCGATCGAGGTGGCATGATAGCCGCGCTCGCGAAACACCCGCACCGCCCTGTCGAGGGCGGTGTCCATATCGAACTCCCGGGGACGGCCGGGCGGACGGGCAACAGGCTGCGATCGGCGGGCGGTTTTTTGCATTGCGGGATAATAGGGAATGCTTGTTCCCGAATAAAGACACTTGATTGTGAGGGCCGGGAGGCCCTCGGTGGGGTTCGGCAATAATGTCCGACGCGCCCCTGGTGGCAACCGCTCCGCTTAACCGCTTATCGGCAAGCAGTTGTGGCGTCCATCACCACCATCCCGCCGACAGGCGCTGTTGTCCATAGAACTGCCCATAGAACATCGTCTGATCTCGCGCCATCGCGCGCGGCACAGAATGCCGATAGTGCCGTTGTGCGACATTCCTGCGTGATGCCGGCGGCGCGGCGCGCTTCGGCTCCACGGGCGGCTGGGCAGCCATCGCAAACGCCTCACGCGTGCTGGGCTGCGCGGCCTGTCTCTCCGGCGCAGGCGGGGACGGCGCCGTAGCCGCGGTAACGTCAGGTGCCGGAACTTGCGGCGCGCTGGTGTCGAAGACGATCTTCTCCGGCCATTGTTGCGCGGAATGAATCCGTACGACCGCCAGATCCTGCCCGGCCTGGGCGGCAGCATTTTCGGGGCTGCCCGTGTAGCGGTCAGCGAGAAACAGGAGAGCGAGCAGAACGCCGCCCGTGAAGATGAAGTAACGGAGAAGCGGCATAAGTCCCCCGATCACCTCGTCATCGAGGCCGGCACGGCAACGGGAAAGGATGGCGATGGTTCCCGATGCGAGTTCACCTCGACTGCGCGGTACGCTGCCCGGCAAGGAACCAACCTCTGCGATCGCCATTTTCCCTGGAAGCAAGGAGCGGAATCATGTCCAGGCACCTGACGCGAGGCGATCTGGCGCGCGGAGTGGCCGGCGCGGTTTCCACGCTGGTCCTTTGCGCGACGGCGGTTTTCACCATCGCCAGCCATTTCGCTTTGTGAGGAAGACGTTCGCATGACATCCGACCCCGAGGAGTCGGTGACGCTGCAAGGCTACGGCGAGATGACGCTGCGCACGGCGATCGCGACGCTGATGGCGCTCGCGCCGCGTGATCGTCCCGACGCCGCCATTTTCCGCGTGCGCGACGGCTCGCGCTTGGCTGGAAGCGAGATCGCCGAGCTCGCCTCGGACTGGGGCATCACCCCGACCGCCGAAATCAGGTCGCCGAGCCTCGTCCCCGACCAGCACTGGCCCGACATCCTTCGCGGCATGGTGCGCGAGGCGCCGCTGCCCTCGCTGATGGTGGCATTCCTGCTCGGCGTGCTGGTGGCGCGACGGTAGGGATTTTGACGCGAATAATCGTTGCTAAACTGCAACGGTTCCCGTCAAACAAACACTGAACAAAAGAAATTCCCATTCCAGCCATGAACCCCGCTCACAACGCTGTGAGACAAGCGGGGAATCTTCATGCGTGCGCAACGAATCTGGAAAGTGAATGGATCTGGCAAGATTGGACAGCTGCAATCCAGAATGGACGATCTGAACAAGCGTCTCAATGAACTCGAGAGTCAGCACCCCGAGAGCTGGAAAATCGAGGAGCTCAAATCGAGCGCGCTCAACCTATCGCGTGAGATCGACGATATCCGCTGCGCCGAGGCGACGGCGGCGCTGAGCGAACTGCTGCGGAAGTAAATGAGAGTTGGTGATTGGAGTGGCAGGATTCGAACCTGCCGACCCCTGCGTCCCGAACGCAAGTAGGGAACGAAAAGGTCAACAAAAACAATGAAACTAGCTCGCTATTGACCACGTCTATCGCCCACGTCTATCGCCCACGTCTATCGCCGTTTGTTCACGGCGTTTCGGTGGTCAATCGGTGGTCAGCCTGGACCTGCTCGACTGAGGAAAAGCCGAAGACCTGCCGATTAAGGGCGTATGATGTGCTAGAAAAGTCAGCGGCTATTCCGACAAATGGGTCGATAAACCTGCATTGACGCGGCGATCACTTTTCTCTTTGTCGGAATGACGGGCCTCGCTCGGCGAGCACGACGAGCTAACATCCAGACAGCTGTCTCCCGAGCTCCGAAGGCAGATCACCGATGATGCCCTTGGAGGACACCACGGTCGGCGAATTCCTCGAGAGCATCCTCAAAGATATTCGAGGCGCCCTGTCGCATACGACCACGAATTTCACGGATCCGACCAGCTCCGACCACGTCATACCCCGCGATTACCAATTTTCTCCGAAGGGCCGCAGCTCGACATTGAATGACCACGCGCTGCGATCCTGGTGAACGACATGCCAGATCTCCTCTGCAATCGCTTGCGGCGTGATGAAGAAGTCGTCCGGGCGCTCCGGGTAGCGTTTCCTCGTCCATTCCAGGTCAATCACCGCATCAACCACGACATAGGCGACGTGCACGCCTTGCGGCCCGAGCTCGCGCGCGATCGCTTCGGCCAGAATCCGCTGCGCCGCTTTGGTCGGCGCAAAGCCGGCGAAACCGGGCTTGCCCCTGAGCGCCGACGTATTCCCAGTGGCGACAATGGCGCCTTTACCGGAGCTGACCATCGCCGGCGTAAAGCGCCTCGCCAGGTACAGCAGCCCCATCGTGTTGACCTGGAAGTTGCGGCTGAGGACCTGCGGATCGATCTCCCGGAACGTGCCGAATGCTCCGCCAACCGCATTGTGAATGACCACGCCGGGTTGGCCGAGATCGCGTTCCACGGAGGTCGCTACCGCTTCGACCTGCGCCGGATCCGACACATCGCATCGATAGCCCCTCGCGTTCGGCAGTTCCTTCTCGAGCGCGGCAAGACGCTCCTCGTTCCTGGCGAGAAGGGCCACGCGGTAGCCGCCATCAGCAAATTTCCTCGCGAGCGCCGAACCCGTGCCAGGTCCAACGCCGGTTATCAGGCAAACGGGCACGGTCATGCGATCAAACCTCCTGGTTGGAGCGGACAGCCCTCATGTTCAGGCCGCCGCCTTTGACAGCAATTTTTCGACATATGGCTTGAGGTCCGGCCTGAAGTGCTCGTGATCGACCAGCCGGGCGAAGTGCGCGAACACCAGCGGGTAGTCGCTTTGGACTTCCGGATACAGGATTCTGTCGAGCCCGTGCTCGCTCAACTGCTCGGCCCGCGCGTGCTCGTTCATGAACAACGCAAGCTCGGCAGCAAAGCAGATGTCCGCCAGCGTGATGCCATTTCCCACTAGCGTTTCCCGTCGCGGAGACAACGCCTGCTCAAGCCCCGAGGCATAGATCGCGAAGGCCTCTTTGGCACGGGCGTGAATCGTCGCATTGACCGTCCCACCCGACAGCGCGAGGAGATAGGTCTGCGCATCCCTGGCGAAGACGAGGCTGACATCCAGAAAGCTGTCGATCCTGGAGGCTTCATAGGCATCATGGCCGTAAAGCGGGAATGTCGCTTCGCCCAAGCGCGCCACCGCCCGCATGATGCTGTTCGACTCGAAGATGCCGATCTTTCCATTGGGCCCGAAAGCGGCAGGCACATTGCCGAATGGTTGCGCTTCAAGGAAGGCATTGGTCTTGAAGAGCTGCGCACCGGTCAGCCCAATCCGCCCCGTGCGTGCAAGGGATGACAGCGATTGACGTTCGTGCTCGGCCAAGGGACGCGCATCGTAGTCCCACAGCCAGTCCCTCAACTCCTTGCCAGATGCTCCTCTGATCTCGACGTCCACGGCACAGAACCTGGCAGCGATAGTCGCCTTCGAGACACGCGGGTTCGGCAGATAAGAAAATATTCGCAAGTCAGCCATCGTGGATTGCTCCTGATGAACCTTGCGCCGACAGGCGGACGCTCAAGTCTCCGCTTTAAGGTGTCAAGGCGACGGACATCCTACTCCGCGCTACCATCGAGAACTTCACCGAACTGCTCCCAGCCCGTGCGCGTCCATCGCTGAAGCTGCAGTTGCGTCCAGATCATGTTGTTGCTGTCGCTGGTGTTGATCCGAACACCAGGCAGCGCTGTCGGCAGCACGAGGTTCTTAAGCGACTTGGCTTGCCTGATGATGTTTTCACGCGAAAGGTCGTCGCCGCATTGTTTGAGGATTTGCTCCAGCACCATTCCCTGCTGGTATCCGGTCATATAGCTGGTATTGGTGATATCGGAGCCGGCCAGGTATCGTTCGAAGAAGATGCGATAGACCTTCACTCCCTCGTCATCCGCCCATTTCTGATCGCTTGGGTCCTTGTTCGGGGTACCGACGATCACGCCGACCGCGTTCTCCAATCCCGCCGGCTTCAGCGTGCCCGCGATCGTTGATGAAGGGAAGTTGATCAAGATCACTGGTTTCCAACCGCTCTCCGCCGCACGACGGATGGCCTGCGCGGCAAATTTCGGCGTACCTGCGATGAACAGCGCTTGCGCGCCTGAGCTCTTGAGCGTGACCACCTGCGAGTCGACCGTCGGCTCCGTCACCTCGTAACTGGCGGTCACCACGCGCTTGTCGAAATCAGCGCCCAGCACGGTCTTGAAGGCGTTCACGTAGTCACGACCAAGATCGTCGTTCTGGAACAGAATCGCGTATTTCGCCGTGGGCAAAGCACGTAGCAGATATTTTGCGTAAATTTTCCCCTCAGTGTCATAGCTGACAAGTCCGGTGGTCGTCAGCGGATAGTCCTTGACGCTTGTAAATTTGCTCGCGCCGGTCACGATCGCGATCGTCGGCACACGTTTCGCCGCAAGGTATTTTGCCACGGCGGAATTGCCCGCCGTGCCGAGCTGGCTGAATATGAAGGCGACTTCGTCGCTCTCCACCAGCCTGCGCGCGTGCTCGAATGCCTTGGGCGGGCTATAAGCATCATCGAGCATGACATATTCGATCTTGCGTCCGTTGATTCCTCCGCGGTCGTTGATCGATTGCACATAGGCGCGCACGCCCTGCCCGACCTGGCCGATCGAGGAAGCCGGTCCACTCAACGGAAATATGCCACCGATCTTGATTTCCGTCGCCGTGACGCCGGGCGTGTCGCCCGCCCAGCAAGGAACCGACATTGCAATCAGGAGTACGCAGGCCAGTCGGATGCCCCAAAACATCGTGCATTCCTCCATTGTTTGCGCGCTTTGCCGACAGCAAAGCCCGAGGCTTATTCTCCAACCAAGTCAGGCGGCAAACCTAAGTATCTTGACGATGTCGCCGGGCTCGCGGATCGGCTGCGGATTCGCCCGCGCAAAGATTGAAAGCATTGCGTTCTTTCCGATCAATTCGAAACGGTCCTCGGCAACGCCGACCTCGGCGAGCGTCCGGGGAAGGCCGAGCTCCGCGACAAATTCTGCGAAAGCCTCGCCGGCATCGCGCCCCGGCGCACCGAGCGCCGCGGCAACCGCCGTCTGAGCGGCTTCCGTGGCGGGGCGGTTGTAACGCAATACGCTCGGCATCATCACGGCGGTGCAGAAATAGTGCGGCACGTCGCAGGTGCCCCCGAGCACATGCCCGATGGCGTGGCTCGCGCCCATCGGCACCCTCGCCTGCAATCCGAAGGCCGACAGCCACGAGCCCAATTGACAGTTCAGTCGTGCCGCTTCGTCGTCCGGATTGCTCCTGGTGCGCCGAAGACCATCATGCAGGTAGCGCAGTCCCTGTTGACACACGGCGTCGACGAGCACGTTCGGACGGCTGGAACAGATCGCCTCGATCCCGTGATCCATGGCCCGTGTGCCGGAGCCGAGCCAGAGTTTCTCCGGCGTATTTTTGGTCATAGCGGGGTCGAGGATGATGCTGCGCGGCATCATCATGGGGTGGTTGAATATCTGCTTCAGCTTGCGGCGGGTATCGGTGACCAGCGCGCCGGAATTGTATTCGCCACCGGACAGCGTGCTCGGGATGGCGATCATACGCACCTTGGGGGTGCGGAACTGTCCAAAGCGGCGCTCCGGCGTTGTCTCGAAGCCGTCAAGCCCGTTCTGCTCGAAAATCTCGTGCTCCATGCACATCAACACGATCTTCGCCGCGTCGACCACCGAGCCCCCGCCGATCGCAACGACCAAGTCGGCCTTCGCCTCCTTCGCCCGCTTGGCAATCAACACCACCGCTTCGCGCGTCGTGTGCTGTGGGACTCCGTCGAAAGTCTCCGCGTGGCGCTCTCCCAGGCCTTTGCGGATCTTTTCGATCTCATCGGTCTTGCTGTTCATGGTGCGGCTAACGATCAGGTAGACGCGCTTTGCGCCAAGCCGCTCCGCTTCCTCGCGCAGCGCCTCGGCCGCAGGCTTGCCGTAGATCACCGATTCCATCGTCGGGTATTGATAACTGCCCGCGATAAGCATGCTTTCCCTCCCATCGATGTTGTTGTTCGGCATTCCCGCGGGGCGCTGAGCCCCTCATGCGACGGCGCGCACCGAGGTGTCGTCAATGTCCCCATCAAGGAACCCGGTCAGCCGCTGGCGTATGATCTGCTCGGCCTCGGTCATGATGCGGTCGATCAGCTCCTTCACCGTCGGGATGTCGTTGATCAGGCCGACCACCATTCCGCAGCTCCAGGCGCCCGCGTCCATTTCACCGTTCACCATGACCTTGGGATAGACCCCGGCAACCTGTTCGTGGATGTCATCGATCTTCAGGCTTGCGCCCTTCTCGCGCTCGACTTCGAGCAACTGATCGACACCCTTGTTCTTGAGCACACGCTCGGTGTTGCGCAGCGCGCGCATGACCAGCACCGTGTCGAGCTCGGTTGCCTTGACCAATGCCTGCTTCACGTTGTCGTGGACCGGCGCTTCCTTGGTGGCGACGAAACGGGTGCCCATGTTCATCCCGGCCGCGCCCATCGACAGCGCCGCGACGAGGCTCCGCGCATCCGCCATGCCGCCCGAAGCCACGAATGGGATCTTCAATTCGTCCGCCGCACGCGGCAGCAGGATCATGTTGGGGATATCGTCCTCGCCGGGGTGACCGCCGCACTCGAAGCCGTCGACGCTCACCGCATCGCAGCCGATCTTCTCGGCCTTGAGCGAATGCCGCACCGAGGTGCATTTGTGGATCACCTTGATCCCGGCGGCCTTCAGTGCCGGCATGTACTGCTCGGGGCTCCGGCCCGCGGTCTCGACCGCCTTCACGCCGCCTTCTTCGATCGCGGCGATGTATTCGGGATAGGGTGGCGCGGTAAAGCTCGGCAGGAAGGTCAGGTTCACGCCGAACGGCTTGTCGGTCATGTCGCGGCAGCGCGCGATTTCCTTCGCCAGCAGTTCCGGAGTTTTCTGAGTCAGGCCGGTGATGATGCCGAGACCGCCGGCATTGGACACTGCTGCGGCAAGCTCGGCAAAGCCGACATAGTGCATGCCACCCTGGATGATCGGATGCTGGATGCCGAATAGTTCAGTGATTGCCGTCTTCACGTGTGATCTCCGCCTTTGGATCAGTGGACGATTTCAAACAGGCCGGCCGCGCCCATGCCGCCGCCGATGCACATGGTCACCACGCCGTATTTCGCCTTGCGCCTCCGGCCCTCGATCAGGAGGTGCCCCGTGAGCCGCGAACCGGTCATGCCGTAGGGATGACCGATCGCGATCGAACCGCCATTGACGTTGAGCTTGTCCGGATCGATGCCGAGCTTGTCGCGGCAATAGATCACCTGCACCGCATAGGCCTCGTTGAGCTCCCAGAGATCGATGTCGTCGATCTTCAGATTGTGGCGCTTCAGAAGCCGCGGGATCGCAGCGACCGGGCCGACGCCCATCTCGTCCGGCTCGACGCCGGCCGCGACAAAGCCGCGGAAGATGCCGAGCGGCGTCAGGCCCTTCTTGGCCGCGATCTTGTCGCTCATGATCACGCAGGCCGAGGCGCCGTCCGAGAGCTGGCTGGCATTGCCGGCGCTGATCGTCTTGCCCTCGAACACCGGCTTGATCTTGGCGAGACCGTCGGCGGTCGTATCGGGGCGCGGGCCTTCGTCCTTGGCCAGCGTCACCTGCTGATAGCTGATCTCCTTGGTATCCTTGTCGAGCACGGCCATCTTGGTCGTGATCGGCACGATCTCGTCGTTGAACCGGCCGCCCTGCAGGGCGGCGCCGACGCGGCGCTGGCATTCGAGGCTGTATTCGTCCTGCTTGTCCCGGCCGATCTTGTAGCGCTCGGCAACGACCTCCGCGGTCTCCAGCATCGACATGTACATTTCCGGCTTCATCGCCATCAGCTCTTCGTCGACGGCGTGGAACTTGTTCATGTGATCGTTCTGCACCAGGCTAATCGACTCGATGCCGCCGCCGATCGCGATCTCGACGCCGTCGAGCATCACCGAGCGCGCCGCAACCGCGATCGCCTGCAGGCCCGAGGCGCATTGGCGATCAATTGTGGTGCCGGCAACCGTGACGGGGAGACCGGCACGGATCGCGCCCTTGCGGGCAACGTTCATTACCATGGTGCCCTGCTGCATGGCACAGCCCATCACCACGTCCTCGACCTCGCCGGGCGCGATACCGGCGCGTTTCACGGCCTCGGCCATCACATGGCCCGCGAGGGTCGGTCCATCGGTGTTGTTGAGAGCGCCGCGATAGGCCTTGCCGACGCCGGTGCGCGCGGTGGAAATGATGACTGCATCAGTTGTCATGCTTGCCTCTCTGCTTAAGCCGCTGTGTCGAGCCGCGCGTAGCGCAGCAAGTGATAGGCGGGATCGCCGAACTGGATGTTGATGGAGGAAATGCGCTTGAAGTAGTGACCGATGTTGAGCTCGTCTGTCATGCCCATGCCGCCATGCAGCTGCACGGCCTGGTCGGCGACGAACTTGCCGGCATAACCGATCTTCGATTTTGCGCCTGACGCCAGCCGCGAGACGCCGGCCTCGCCCGCGCTAATGCTGAGATTGAGATGCTGCATCAGAGAGAGCGCCTCCTGATGCGCAATGAACATGTCGACCATCCGGTGCTGCAGCACCTGAAACGAGCCGATCGTGGTTCCGAACTGCTTTCGCGTCTTTGAATAGTCCAGCGTGGCCGAGTTCAGCTCCCCGATCGCGCCCACGGCTTCGGCACAGAGTGCGCCGATTGCCCGATCGCGGCAGGCTTCCAGCGCGGCGACGCCCTCGCCTTCCCTGCCAAGCAGCTGACCGCGTGCATTGTTCAAACTGACCTCAGCGGCGCGGCGCCCGTCGATGGTCTTGAAGCTTTGCAGATGCAGATTGGCCGCACGGCGATCGACCACGAACAGGCTGACGCCACCGCGATCATCGCGGGAACTTGAGATCCGGGCTGAGACTATGAGATAGTCCGCCCAGGGGGCCGCGATCACAGCTGCTTTCTCGCCACTCAGAACATAGTCGCCGCCGTCACGGCGCGCGGTGGTCGTCACCGCCGCCAGATCGAAGCGCGAGCCCTTTTCGGCCCAGGCCAGCGCCCAGATCTTCGTGCCCGCGATGATGTCGGGGATAAAGCCCCTCTTCTGCGCGTCGGATCCCGCCTGCGCGATCAAGCCGCCGGCAAGCACGACCGTTTCCATGAACGGCTCGACCACGAGGTGGCGGCCGAACTCCTGCATAATGATCATAGTCGACAGCGGCCCGCCGCCGAGACCGCCGACGTCCTCGGAGAATGGCGCAGCGAGCAGGCCGAACTCGGCAAAGGCTCCCCATTGCTTGCGGCTTAAGCCGTCCTCGCTCGCGACGATCTTGCGGCGCGCGTCGAAGTCATACTGGTTGCGCAGCAGCCGCTGGACGCTGGATCGCAACAATTCCTGCTCTTCCGTGAACTGGATATCCATCCGATCCTCTTCTGGCGCTGTTGCTAGAGACCGAGAACTGCTTTGGCGATGATGTTGCGCTGGATCTCGTTCGATCCGCCGTAGATCGAGAGCTTGCGCGAATTGAGATATTTCTCCGACGCCGTGTGGCCGTAGTCGGGGCCTGGCATGAAGTGGTTGGCGCTGACCGGATGCTCGCGGATCGCAAGTCCGTAATTGCCCGTGGCGCGGTGCGTGAGTTCGGTGATGTTCTGGAAGATCTCGGTGCCGCGGATCTTGAACAGTGATGCCGCCGGTCCCGGATCGATGCCGCGGGCCATCTGGGCCACGACACGAAGCTCGGTCGCTTCCAGCGCCAGCACGTCGAGCTCGACGCGCGCGATGTCCCTGACGAATTCGAGATGGGCCGGATCGTCTTCGGGGATCTCCGCCTTCACGATCTTCTTCAGCCGCTCGATGTAGCGCGTGGAACGGCCGATGCCGGCCATGCTGGTGCGCTCATTGCCGAGCAGGAATTTGGCGTAGGTCCAGCCCTTGTTCTCCTCACCGATCAGGTTCTCGACGGGGACGCGGACGTTTTCCAGGAAGACGTCGTTGACCTCATGGGAGCCGTCGATGGTGATGATTGGACGCACAGTGACGCCCGGCGACTTCATGTCGATCAGCACGAACGAGATGCCGGACTGTGGTTTGGCGGTCGGATCGGTCCGCACCAGACAAAATATCCAGTCGGCATGCTGCGCCAGCGTGGTCCAGGTCTTGTGGCCGTTGACGATGTAATGATCGCCGTCGCGCACCGCCTTGGTGCGGACGGTGGCGAGGTCGGAGCCGGAGCCCGGCTCCGAATAACCCTGGCACCACCAGTCCTCGCCGGAGAGGATTCGCGGCAGAAACTTCTTCTTCTGCGCTTCGTTGCCGAACGTATAGATGACCGGGCCGACCATGGTGACGCTGAACGCCAACGGCGGCAGCGTGCCGGCGCGGGTCGTCTCCTGTTCGAAGATGAAACGCCGGGTGATCGACCAGCCGGGTCCGCCATATTCCTTCGGCCACAGCGGCGCGATCCAGCCCTTCTTGTGCAGGATGCGATGCCAGAGCAGCATCTGCTCCTTCGAGAGATCGGTCTCGGGATTTGGAACGCGCATCTCCGCCGGATAATTCCCGGCGATGAAGGCGCGCACTTCGTCGCGGAAGGCCGCATCCTCCGGTGACAACGCGAGTTCCATCGGACCTGCTCCTACCACTTCTCGCCAAACGGGCGGATTTCCAGCTCGAAAGTCCAGGCGCTCTTCGGTTGCTGATAGAGCTGCCAGTAGGACGCCGCGACCGACGACGGCGGCATCAGGAGATCGGGATTGTCGAGCGCATTGGGACCGAGCGCCTCGACGCGGCGCTGCCGCACCCATTCGGTATCAACACCGGAGTCGATGATGAGATGCGCGACGTGGATGTTCTTCGGTCCCAACTCGCGCGCCATCGCCTGCGCCACTGCGCGCAGGCCGAACTTGGCGCTGGCGAAGGCGGCATAGCCGCTGCCGCCGCGCAGGGATGCCGTGGCGCCGGTGAAGAAGATGTTGCCGCCGCCGCGTAGCAGCATCAGCCGCGCCGCTTCGCGTCCGGCCAGGAAGCCGGAATAGCAGGCCATTTCCCAGACCTTCCGGAACACGCGCTCGGTGGTCTCCAGGATCGGGAAGTTGACGTTGGCGCCGATGTTGAAGATGCAGACCTCGAGCGGCGCATGCTTGTCGGCGTCATTGAGGAAGGAGATGATCTCTTCTTCCTTGCGCGCATCGAGCGAGCGCGCGTGGATCTCGCCGCCAGCGGCCTCGACCTCCTTGACCAGCGGCGCGAGCTTGTCGCCATTACGGCGGCCGGCGAAGATCGTAAAGCCTTCGGAGGCAAATTTCTTGGCGATCTCGCCGCCGATGTAGTCGCCGGCACCAATGACAGCTACTGTCGCACTTCTCTTCTGCATGGCTTTCTCCGGCCTCTTGTTTGACTGAACTCTTCCCGAATGCGGCGCCGACTGGATGCTCACCCTTGGCCGCGCAGCGACTCCGCCAGCTTGTGCTTCAGGATCTTGCCCGTCGAAGTCGCCGGAAGCGCATCCAGCAGGATGATTTCCGAGGGACGCTTGTAGGAGGTGAGCTGCGGCGCGACATGAGCCATCAGATCCTGCGCGGTGGCCTTCGAGCCCTTGATCAGCTGCACAAAGGCTACGACCTCTTCATTGCCCTCCACTGGCCGCCCGACGACGGCGCACTGCACCACCGCATCGTGCGTACTCAGCACTGCCTCTATCTCGGCCGGATAGACGTTAAATCCGGAGCGGATGATCATCTCCTTGGTCCGGCCGACGATGTAGAGGCAGTCGCCCTCGAAGCGAGCGAGATCACCGGTGTTAAACCAACCGTCGGCATCGATCGCCTTCGCCGTCAGGTCAGGGGCGCGGTAGTAGCCGCGCATTACATTCGGGCCACGAACATGGAGCTCGCCGACCTCACCGTTGGCCACGGTCTTGCCGTTCCGAGCGACGAGCTTTGCCTCAAGGCCCGGGAGTACCGTTCCTACTGCGTGGTCGGCCCTCGGGCTATCGGGCCGGACCCCGGAAATGCCCGGCGAGCACTCGGTGATGCCATAGCCGTTGAGGAGTGGCAGGCCAAGTTCCTGCTCGACGCGAGATTTGAGCTCCAGATCGAGCGGCGCTCCCGCCACGGCGATCAGGCGAAGCGCACCGCGATCGAACTTCGGCAGGCCTGCATTGCGCCGGTATTCGAGCAGACGCTGGTACGTCGCGGGCACGCCGTTGAGGATGGTAATGCCCTCGTCCGCCATCGCCTTCACGAGGGCGGCCGGATCATACTTTGCGACCAGGCGCACCGTGCCGCCGAACATCAAAGTCATGGTGAGGAGCGAAATGCCGACGATGTGCGAGATCGGCAGCACGCAATATTGCACATCGGCCGATGTCATCTTCCGCCAGCCCGCGGTGCCCCTGGCGCTGAACAGGAGATTGCGGTGAGTCAGCATCACGCCCTTGGGCGTGCCCGTGGTCCCCGACGTGTAGATGAGAACCGCAACTTGGTGCGAGCCATCGAACTCGACCGGCTCTGCCGAAGTCTCCTCGTTCAGCGCGGTCACGCCGATGCCGTGGAGCGGGCCGACATCCTGCACGGGCGCGCCATATCGCGTGGCGTGGTCGACTGCCTCCTGCGACACATCGGCGGTAAAGAAGGCCCGACGAGCGCCACTGTGATCCCTGATCTGGTCAATCTCGCGTGGCGACAGCCTCGGATTGACGACGATCGCCCAGGCATCGAGCCGGCTTGCTGCGAGCAGCAGACAGGCGAGCGGAATGCAGTTTTCGCTGACGATCATCATGCGGTCGCCGGCGCGGATTCCAAGCGCCTGCAGCGCCCTGACGACGCTGCCCGCGCTCCGATCCAGCTCGCGATACGTCAAGCTTGTCTTGTCATCGATCAGAGCAAGCCGATCCGGCGTCGCGTCGACGTACCGGTCGATCACCTCGTGGATCCGGTTTGGCAAGCCTTCCAGATGTTCTGCCGCCGTCTGCGTCGAAGCCACCACTGAAACCTCCCTGCAACGGCCCTTCGGGCCCTATTCTTTCTTGCGCGCGGTTCGGATCAGGCGGTCTTGCGCCGTTCCGTGGCCAGTTGCGCCACGATCTCGTCCTCCACCTCGCGCAGCTTGTCCTTTCCAAAGAAAATCTCGCTCCCGACGTAAAAGGTCGGCGATCCAAACGAGCCGCGGGCCACCGCGTCGCTGGTGTTCTCGATCAGCTTCTTCTTGACGTCGTCCTGCTGAGCGCGCGCGATAATGCGGTCGATATCGAGTCCAGAGGACAGGAACGCCTCGCGGAACACCTGCGGATCGTCCATCTTCTTGGGCTCGACCCACATGTGGTGATAGGCGGCGCGGAAATAGGGTTCGAACATTCCCTCGAACTGCGCCGCGACAACGCCGCGCATCAGCATCAGCGTGTTCACCGGGAAGAACGGGTTCGACTTGAATTTCGTGATGTTGTGGCGCCGCAGAAAGCGCTCGGTCTCCAGCGCATTGTATTCAGGCTTGTTCTTGATGCCGTGGAGGGACTCGGCTGGCGACATATTGCCGGTCGCCTTGTAGACGCCGCCGAGCAACACGGGAACGTAGTCGAACTTCACGCCAGTCCTGCGCTCGATCTCCGGCAGCACCAGTTCGGCGAGATAGGCGTTCGGACTACCAAAATCGAAATGGAACTCGACTTTCAGCGGAGCGGCCATGGCATTCGCCTCCCTTTCGATGTGCGGCGATCACGTGTCACCTGCATTTGATGTGCTTCGTTGATACAGTTCTATTTTAGAACGGTCAATCTGAATTCTGGTAATTGGCGCTGGAATCCGAGCAACTCATTGAAACGTGATCAGTTCTGATTTAGAATTGGTTGGACTTCTCCGCTTGCAGACCATTGGAGACATTGATGAAATGGGACGCGCTCGAGGACGAACCGTGTTCGCTCGCCCGCACTGTGGCAGTGATCGGTGACCGCTGGAGCCTGCTCATCCTGCGCGAATGCTTTCTGCGCATCCGCAGGTTCGATGTATTCCAGGCGTCGCTGGGAATTACCCGGCATCTTCTCGCCGACAGGCTGAAGAAGCTGGTGCGCTTTGGCGTGCTTCGCCGGATTCCTTACCAGGAGTCGCCAAAGCGTTACGAATACATCCTGACGCAGAAGGGCCTCGACCTCTATCCGATCATCATGTCGATCGTGCACTGGGGCAACATCCACATGGTCGACTCGCGCGGAAGGCCGATGCTGCATGAGCACAAGAACTGCGGAAGGATGTTCGATCCCGTGATGGTCTGCTCGGAATGCGGTGAGCCGCTGACGGCCAAAGCCGTTCATGTGCATCCCGGCCCCGGCGCGCGACGATCGTCGCCGGTACATGCGAAGGCGCAAACGCCCTCCAGGAGAACCGTTCGGTCTGGTTAGGCCCGTGCAGCGAATTCAATCACATCGTGGACAAGCGTAGCGGGGAAGCGTCTCGCCCCCCGACCCTATTGTTCTCGTGCTTTGGCAATCAGCCGCCGGCCGATCGGTAGACTTAATCTGCACAACAAACATCCTCCGAAGCCGCTCATTGCGCGAACGGCTTGAGCAAGGCCCGGCAAAAAGGAAGGAGCACCTCTCGATGAGCGAGGAGAGACGCTCTATTGCGGCAACAGCCGCTGATGCAGCTTGTCGGAACGTCTTAAGGATCAGCTATAAGGCTTGATCTTGCTTTGGTGGGCGCACCAGGGCTCGAAGTTACGGCAGATTGTCCCGCAGAAAAATGTCGATGCGGATGCGCTCCTGGTCGGGGCTGATCGACTCACCCGAACAATGCGCGAGCAGGACTCGCGCTGCAGATCGCGCCTCGTGGCCGGGATCCTGGTTGATGATCGCATCGAGCGTGCCGCGGACCAGGAAACGCCGCGTGTACTGGGTCAGCTCATGGGTGATCCAGACCACCTCGCGCGCGCGGCCCGAGGCCTCAAGAGCATCGGCGATGCCACGGTTTCCGGCACCGCAGCAGTATATGCCGCGGAGATCGGCATGGCGCGCGAGCAGCGCGGCAGTGAGCTCCCGCGTGCGCTCGCTGTCGTCGCGGCCCTCGATGACCGGTAGCGCGAGCAGGTTCGGATACTCGCTGGACAGGATCTGGTGGAAGCCGAACTGCCGCTCGATGTGATCGCGCAGCGACAACGATCCCGCGATCACGGCGACCGTCCCCTCGCGGCCGGCGAGGAAACGTCCCATCAGCGTTGCCGCAGTCCGCCCCGCGGCTGGGTTGTCGATACCAACATAGCGCAGGCGGCGCGAGCTCGGCGCGTCCGACACCAGGGTCACCACAGCGACCCCGCGCGTGGCGAGTTCGTCGATCGCGGCGCGCACCCTGGGATGGTCGAGCGCGATGACGGCGACACCCTGATAGGCCGGCGACAGGTTCTCCAGCGCACCGGCGAGCACGTCCGGATCGAACACGTCGACATGGAGGATCTCGATAAAGCCGCGCTGGCCGGCGAGCCAGTCCGCGGTGCGCTGCACCTGCTCGGTCAGGTTGGTCATGAAACTGTTGCTGCCGGTTGGCAGCACGAAGGCGAAGCGAAAACTCTGCCCACGTGCGAGCCGTGCGGCCGCGACGTCGGCGCGGTAGCCAAGCTTGGCGACGGCGGCTTCCACGCGTGCAACGGTTTTGGCGCGCACGCCCTCGCGCCGGTTGACGACGCGGTCGACGGTGGCGAGCGAAACGCCCGCCGCACGCGCAACGTCCTCGAGCGTGGCGCGGACCGCCGGCTGCGTCGCACCAGCTGTCATTCGCGCGCCGCCCACAGCATGCCGCGGGTCATCAACGTTCGGATCTCCGGTACGTCGAGCTCGTAGGCGCGATGGCCGAGCGAGGAATAGAACACCCTGCCCGCGCCGTATCGCTTCTTCCAGAC
The DNA here is from genome assembly GCF_001641635.1 of Bradyrhizobium centrolobii. Classification (GTDB taxonomy): domain Bacteria; phylum Pseudomonadota; class Alphaproteobacteria; order Rhizobiales; family Xanthobacteraceae; genus Bradyrhizobium; species Bradyrhizobium centrolobii. The sequence continues at coordinate 16,650 of NZ_LUUB01000092.1, read as the reverse complement.
CACCGGCATCACCACGCCCTCGATCCAGGATGCGTGCTCGCCGGTGAAGGTCGTCGTCGCCAACACCTCGTTGGCGGGGTCGACATGCATATAGTACTGCTCGGAACGATGCTCAAAACTCTTCAGACCCTGAATGATGGGATCATCCGGCTTCGTCAAGTCGACCTTGTAGTCGATGATGTTGCCGGGATGCGCGACCCACTGCCCGCCGCACAGGAACTGGTAGTCGACGGAATCGCGAAACGCATCGCACATGCCGCCATGATGGCCGGCGAGCCCAACGCCGCTACGCACCGCCGCGCAGAGATTGAGCGCTTCCGCCTTCTCGATCTTCGACATGGTGTAGATCGGGATGATCAGCGACAGATCGTGGATCGCGGGATCGGCGAACGCCGCGGTCGTGGTCTCGATCCGCACCTCGAAGCCTTCCGCCCTCAGCCAGCCGCGGATCATCGAGGCACAGAGATCGGGATCATGTCCCGGCCAACCGCCCCATACAATCATTGCCTTGCGCATGTTTCTGTCCTCAGCCGATCTGTCCGGTTTCGCATCCGGCCGGCAGCATCGCCGGCCGCTCGACGCGGTTCTCGATCTTGACGCGCCGCCCTTCGTCGGCGGAGGTCTGGAACGCCTCCATCACCTCCAGCACATGGAAAGCGAGCGCGCCGCTGGCGCGATGCGGCCGGTTGTTCAGAATCGCGGAGGCCATGTCGGCGACGCCGATGGAACGGAACTCGCCGTCAACATGACCGTGAGTCAACGGCACCGCCTCCCATTCGCCGCCGGTCTTTGCCACCTGCACCTCGCCGCCGAACCGGTTCGGGTCCGGCACCAACATGCTGCCCTTGTCGCCGTAGATCTCGATCGGCGCGTGCCGGTGCTTCGGCACGTCGAAGCTCATGGCGATCGAGACCACCGCCCCGCTCTCGAATTCGAGCGTGCCCGCGACATGGGTCGAAACCTCGACCGGGATCAGCGTGCCGTTCATCGGCTGGCTGGTGACCAGGCGCTCTGATTTCGGGCGCGCGGTCGAGCCCATAACGCTCGCGACCGGGCCGAGCAGCTGCACAAGATCGGTGATGTAGTACGGACCCATGTCAAGCATCGGTCCGCCGCCGCGCAAGTAGTAGAATCCTGGCGCCGGATGCCAGCGCTCATGGCCGGGACAGCCGAAGAAGGCGCTGCCCGCCACAGGCGTGCCGATCGCGCCGTCGTCGATCAGCTTGCGTGCGGTCTGGTGCCCGCCGCCAAGGAACGTGTCGGGCGCGCAGCCGACGCGCAGGTTCTTCTGCGCGGCGAGATCCATCACCTTGCGGGCCTCTGCGACGTTGATGCCGAGCGGCTTCTCGCAATGGACGTGCTTGCCGGCGTTCAGCACCGCGAGGCTGACGTCGGTGTGGGCGAGCGGCACCGTGAGATTGATGACGATCTCGACGTCATCGCGCTTGAGCAGTCGATCGACCCGCATCGCCGGCAGCCCGAAGGCAGCGCCCTGCCGCTCTGCGACATCGCTGCGCATATCGGCGAGCACCTTGATCTCCATGACCGGGAAGCGCTGGGCCGCCTTCAGGTAAGCGGTGCTGATATTGCCGCAGCCAATGATTCCGATGCCGACTTTTCTCATTGTGATCTCCGTGAGGTACCGTTCATCCCTTGACCGCGCCTGCGGTGAGGCCGGCGACGATGTGCTTCTGCGCCAGAAGGAAGAGAATGATCGTCGGCAGGATGGTCAGCGTGATGAAGGCCAGGATCAGGTGCCACTCGGACGAATACTCGCCTTGATAAACCATGATGCCGAGCGGCCAGGGATAAAGCGCATCGGTGTTGAGCATCACCAGCGGCAACAGGTAGGCGTTCCAGCTGTTGACGAAGGTGATGGTACCAACGGTCGCGAGGATCGGCCGCGACAACGGCAGCGTCACGTAGCGGAAGAATTTGATGTAGCTGCAGCCATCGACCAGCGCAGCCTCGAGCAGTTCGTACGGAATGTCCTTGAAGAAGCGCCGCAGCAGCAGCACGCTCATCGCGAGGCTGAAGGCCACCTGCGGCAGCGCAACGCCCAAATAGGTATCGAGCAGCCCGAGATCGCGCACCTTGATGAACAGCGGCAGCACCGCGGTCGCCGCCGGAAACAGCAGGCCGAGCGTCAGGTAGCTCAGCAACATCGAGCTGCCGTAGAACTTGATATGGGCGAAGGTGAACGCCGCCATCGAGGCGACGATCAGGGTCAATGTCACCGTGAGCGTCGAGATGATCAGCGAGTTGCGCAGGAGCTGCCAGTAGCGCGCGGAGAACAGGATGTCGGCATAATTCTGCCATTCCCAGTGACGCGGCAGGCCGAACGGATTGACGCGCAATTCGCCGAGCGATTTGAAGCCCCCGAGCAAGGTCGCGAGCAGCGGCACCAGCACGAAGATCGCTACCACGGCAAGGAACGACGCCTTGAACAATACGGCGGGATCGAACGGCGTGCGGGTGGTCTCGGCGTTACTCATCGCGCATGAACCATCGCTTGTACGTGAAGGCAAAGGTCACACATATCGCGAACAGAATGACACCGATGGCACTGCCATAGCCGACCCGCATGCGGGAGATGCCGTTGTTGTAGAGGAAGCTCACCATCGTGTTCGAGGAATCCGCAGGTCCCCCGCGCGTCAGCGGCATGACGAGGTCGAACAGCTGCAGCGAGCCGACGATGGCGAAGAACACGGAGAGCCGTATCGTCGGATAGAGCAAGGGGATGACGACGTGGCGCAGGGTTTGCGACCGCGTCGCGCCATCGATGCGCGCGGCCTCGATGAGGCTCTTGTCGAGGCCCTGGAGCGCCGCGATGAACAGCATCATGTGGAAGCCAAAGTACTTCCAGACGATCACGATCAGCACGGCCAGCATCGCCGTGTCGGTCGAGGCCAGTAGATGCGGCGGCTCGGCGCCGAAGGTGCGCCAGATCGAGGCGACGAGACCGTAGTCGCCGTCATAGACGAAGCTGAAGATCAGCCCGGTCGCGATCTCGGCCAGGATATAGGGCATGAAGAACAGCATGCGCAGCGCCACCGCGCCGCGGAAGCGCTCCGCCAGCATCAAGGCCAGCGTCAGCGCAAGCGGCAGCTGGATCGCGAGCGAGACCGCGATGATCAGACCGTTGTTGCGCAGCGCAAGCCAGAAGGCGCGCGTCTCCAATACAAAGCGGTAATTGTCGAAGCCAATCCAGTTGGCCGGCCTGCCGAACCCGTTCCAGTTGAAGGCCGAGTACCAGGCGGCCTCACCGATCGGCAGCACCACGAACAGCGTGAACAGCAGCAACGCCGGCGGCAAGAACAGGATCAGGACCGTGAAGCGGCCATCCCAGCTCGGGCCGCGAACCGCGAGCGGCGAGAACGATGTCTCCGCAACGCCCATCGCCGGCGAGCTTGCGATCCGCGGTTCCACCGTCAGTTGCCCTGCTTCCACGCCGCTTCGATCGCCTTGGCGGCGTCCTGCGGGCTCATGCTGCCACCGGCGATCTCCGCGGTGACGTCGTTGACGACGCGACCGACCGAGGGGCCGAGGCTTTGGTCATAGAAGTTCTGGTGGTAGTTCGACTTCGCCAGATTGGCCGCGATCAGCTTCATGAAGGAGTTGTTGAGGCCAGCGTCGGCGCCCTGCACCACCGGGATAATGAAGTTGCCCGCCGCAAGCCGCGTCTGCACGTCCTTGGAGACGAAGTACTTTAAGAAATCGACTGCCTCCTTCGGCGAGCCCTTGGTGATCAGCCAGCCGGTGATGCCGCCGAGCGTATCGGTCGGCGCGCCCTTGCCGCCGGCCACGACCGGAAAATCGAACCAACAGATCTTGTCTTCGCTCAATCCGACCTTGTCGGCGGCGAGCGCGCGCTGCAAATGATAGACCGTGCTGATCGCGAGCGTCATCGCCGCCTTGCCGTCGCCGAAATAGCCGACGGCCTGAGGGTTCTTGAAGCCGAGAAAACCGTTCTGGAACGGCTGGAGATCAACGAGCTGCTTGAACAGCTCGCCGGATTTCTGGAAGGTCTCGGCAGCGAAGCCGCCGTTATCGCCGCGCAGCGCCGCGTCGAACGCCGCCTTGCCGCCTATGCGCACCGCAAGATGCGTCCAGTAGAAGTGCAGCGGCCATTTGTCGGCGCCGCCGACCACGATCGGCGTCACGCCCGCCGCTTTCAGCGTCTTCACCGCGGCGAGTAGATCGTCCCAGGTCTTGATCCCTGCAGGATCGACCTTCGCCTTGGCCATCAGCTCCTTGTTGCAGAGGAAGCCGACCTGCGACAGCGCGATCGGCAGGCCGTAGACGCGGCCGTTGCTGGTGAAGGCGGCGAGCGCCGCCGGCGTGAGGCTGTCGCTGTAACCCTTCACCTGATCGGTGATGTCGTCGAGGACGCCAGCCTCGATCTGCGTCTTCAGGACGCCGCCGGCCCAGCTGTAGATGATGTTCGGCCGGTCCTTGGATTGCAGGATGGTCGGCAGCTTGGCCTTGTAGGCCTCGTTTTCGAGGAACTGCATCTCGACCTTGACGCCCGGATGCGACGCCTCATAGACGCGCGCGACCTCCTCCCAGATCTTTACCTGGGCCGGGTTCGCCTCGATGTGCAACCATTTCACAGTCGTGTCGGCTGCAGCGACGTTGGCCCAAAGCAGGCATGCGACAGCGGCGAGTCCCAGCTTCCCGAGCAGTCTCATCACATCCTCCCAACCGGCTTCTATTTTTTGGCTGCAATCCTGCCTTCAATTTTTGAGGTACGCAACTAAAATTCTGATCTATGCACCTCACCCGGGGAGTAGCTAAGGTCTGCGGAAGAGTCGGGCGGCGCGTCGCACCGCCCGCACGCAAGTCGAGAGGTACTCATGGCCGCCGTTTACTCCGACCTCGCCGGCAAGGTCGTTCTCGTCACCGGTGGTGCATCGGGAATTGGCGCTGCGATCGTGCGGCGTTTTGCGCAGCAGAAGTCCAATGTCGTGTTCTTCGACATCAAGGCCGACGAGGGCCAACGCCTGGCGCGCGAGCTGTCGGATCAAGGCCTCGCCGCGCATTTCCAGCGCGTCGACCTGACCGATATCGCCGCGTTACGCGCCGGCGTCGCGGAGGCGCGCAACGCGCACGGCGCGATCAACATCCTCATCAACAATGCCGCGCATGACGAACGGCACAGCACCGAGGAGATGACGCCGGAGTCTTGGGACGACCGCATCGCGGTGAACCTGAAGCACCAGTTCTTTGCTGCGCAAGCCGCGTTGCCGGACATGAAGGCGGCGAATGCCGGCGTCATCATCAATTTCGGCTCGGTGTCGTGGATCGCCGGACAAGGCGGCATGGCCGCCTACACCGCCAGCAAATCAGGCGTGATCGGTCTCACACGCTCTCTCGCGCGCGATTACGGTCCCTACAATATCCGCGTGAACGCGATAGCGCCGGGCTGGATCATGACTGAGCGCCAGCTCGAGAAATGGATGACGCCGCAGGGGGAGGTCGAGCTGATGCAGCGGCAATGCCTGAAGCGCAAGCTCGTGCCCGACGAGGTCGCGAAGTTCACCGTCTTCCTCGCCTCCGACGAGGCTTCCGCCTGCACCGCTCAGCACTACATCGTCGATGGCGGCTGGGTGTGAGATGCTTTGAGGATGGTGGGCGCACCAGGGCTCGAACCTGCCTCCGGCACACCACAGCAACGTGGCTGATGCAGCGTGGCGTGCCCATCTGGGAGGCAGTCGGGTTCCTGAGTATGTCGCCAGAGGTCCTGCAGGACACTTACGGGCACCGCCGCCCTGACTATCTGCAAGGGGCAGCAACAGCTATCGGCCAAAAAGGGCCGGCACGTTTCGGTGGTTGACTCGGGATCGACCAACGATCAGAAGAAAAAACCTAATGATTTCTGGTCGGAGTGGCAGGATTCGAACGGCGACCCCTGCGTCCCGAACTAGAATCCCCGCCTATAATTTGTTGATTTTACTGGTATTTTTGCCCTTCGCTTGGGTACGCTTTTCTTCTTTTGTTCACGTTCATTCTGTACCCAATCTGTACCCCACGAGCGCTGCTCCTAGAGATAGAATGAGCCTCCTTCTACAATTTTAAAGACAACATACATGATCGCATTTTGCGGATCGGCAATCTGACCATCCTTGAAGATCCCATGCGCCTACGTGGTCGCCCTTATCATCCTTGCGGCTGGTACCATTCACGCGGCACGAGCGCGTAGGGTCCGCGCCATTCCTCGATCAGCCGCACGCCTGGTAGGCTACCCCAAACGTCCTCGCCTGCATGATCGAGAATAATGATCTGCAAGCGCCCCTTATGCGCGACGGCTTGCTGTCCTAGGAGGGCAAAAACCTTGCGCACCGCTTGGATGTCCTCTTCATCGCGAAATTGTGGGTCGATGTTCTGGTCGTCATCCCGGATGGCAGCACGCTTTGGGAAGTAGACTTGACTGGGCTGGTCGTAGACGAGGAGATAGGGCACGCAGTGATTGGTCTCCGATAGGAAGAACTCCTGCAGCGCGAGGGTCGTTGCAATATGATAAGCAAGCCAATTGGCGCCGCTACCGATCTCCCAAAGGAAGTCGCTGCGTGTTCCGCGAACGACCTTGATCGTCAGATCGTCGATCGCAAGCTGCACGGGCGCGTCCTTCCACTCAGCGTCGAGTTGAGGAACGAAGCGGTTGACCGCACTTTCGACACGCGCAGTGGCATTTCGCAGTTTCCGCTGAACGCCGGCCTCTGAGATGGTCCGCTGTAACTCGTCCGCGCGAGCCCGTAGTTTGGCAATTTCATCTCGCAGGGTGGACGACTGATCCGCACGGTCATAGAGCACGAGGGCCTGCTCCACGCGCCCGAGGAACCTCTCCGTCCGGTCGAAATGATCAGCCGCAACTTGCGCGGCCTCGGAGCGGCGTTCGAGGTTTGCAATCTCCGCCCGGGTCTCGTTGAGAGCATTAAGGGCTTCTTCTGTTGCCACTCGGACGCGATGCGTTTCTTTGTCGAGCGTGTCAGACAAGGTCGGCTGCGCCCGAAGCTTGACTTCGATTTCCTCCAGATTATCACACAGCAAAAGCAATTCGTCTCGGCCACCACGTCCCACGGCTACGAGACTCTCGGACGGAGTGGCCACCGTCAGTTCCTTAAGCCATTTGGCAAGAGCAAGCCTGTCACGCTGAATATGAATAGATGATCCAAATGCGTCTGCGCTTTCTCGGAGCCGACGCAATTCGTTCAGCCGCTGCCGATGTTCGGCGAGCGCCGCAGCTTGGGCGGTCTCCTGCGTCCTGAGGTCGTCAAGCCGTCCAAGGGTCGTATCAAGTCCGCGCAACGAAGGTCGAGCATTCGATCCCTTCGATTTTGCAATTTCACGGAGCAGGTCAAGAACATCAGACCATTCGGCGGGCAGTACGCGACTCGCGTCGAGAACTCCCAGCTCGATCGCTTGGCGGATCCATGCTTGCGCCTCGGCCTGCCAAGCCGTGTTCGCGGCTACAAGAGCGCGCAGTTCGCTTTCCTTCCGGCGCAGGGTGCGATTCACCTGGTCGAGCTCGAATCGCGCTTGCAGAACTTCGGCGGTTACCGCGTTCAAGACATAAGGAAAAATGGTCTTGAGCTTCTCCCGATGTTCGTTTGTGTCGGCCTTGAAAAACATCACGTCTGGATTTGCGACGATATTCTGAGGCTGAAAAGTGAAGGCCATCAGATCGCGGAAGCTGGGCCTCGACTTGAAACCGTCTTCCGACGATGGATCGAAGCCGAGGTTCGTCAGACCGGCCAGTCGGTTCAGCGAGGCCTTCACACTGTCGAGGTTATGGTTCTTCCCCTCGATGCGACGGGGTACATCGACGTTCGGCCCCTCGAGGAAATACATATCACCCGTGCTTTGCTGATCCCCGGGTGCTCGCCGGGCCAGAAGTTTCTGCCCCTCAATTGTATTGATGACGATGCCGAACCATGTGCAGTTTTCGCGAATAACGCCGACCGGCACTGTGCATTTTTCCGAGCCAAGGCAATAATCGATGATGGGGATGACGGCGGACTTACCCGTCTTTGAAGCGCCGCTAATGACGTTGACGACGCCGAGATCAAAATCGACGACCCGGGGTTCAGCATCCAGGCGAGGCCAAAGGATGAGTTTGCTCAATTGGAAATACATTAAAAGTCTACCATTAGCGTAGTGGCGATCTGGTGCAGCGAAAATTGTGAGCACCAATAGCCGAGCTTCTCGGGAGCGCGGGCGAGTGGCGTGATGCGGTCGGGTAATGTCGGGAGGCGAAACTGTTCATCCGCAGTGTTAGCGCGCACGGTCGCGTTGCTGGTGTTGATCGAGAGCAAGCGGTGCTCCGTGCCCATGGCGAGGGATTGCAAGCTTAGCCGGCGCAACAAGAGTGTACGATTATGTATTGCCATCAGATTTTCACGCTCTTCGGCCAGCTTAGCGGCGAATAACGCCAGTCCGGATGCACGCTGCGTTGATGAGATTTTGCTGAGCGTGTGCCGGTGCAATACAAGCGGCAGGACGAGGAAAAAAAGATGGAAGGGAGCCTGGCGCCCGTCGTTCGATTGGTAGCCTATACCGAAGCGCCAAAGAAGATACGCGCCAAGCGCGGGATTCTGAATAACTTCTAATTCTGAAAGCGGTCTCTTCATGACCCGTGTCGCCAAGTAAGGCCGCATAATCCGGGTGCCATCCGAGCCTCAATAGGTTGGCAAGGTCATTGAACGATCCATGCACAAAGTGACTTGGGACACTGCGGGCGTCGAGGGTCGCTTCGATCCTCGCGCACTGCCGATAGAGCAAGCGTCCGCGAACCTTGACATCTTTTTCGCCGTGAAGATCAGCTACCTCACCTGCAATCGACCCATGGCGTGCGATCAGGAAGTCATCCCAGTCAGAGAGATTCTCTTCGAAAATAAGACCGGCTTCTGCCCAAGTTGTTTTATCAGCGGAGGTGCGAAGATAATCGCTAACCGCTCTCACCATTTCTGGCGTTTCCACACCGATTAGTTCCAGTTGCTGGATGAAAACGGGACGCGACTCTATGAGAGCCTTCAGCTCGGCGGGTGCTGGAGCGGTGGTGAATGATGTCAAGAGCGCGGGAGTATTGGTCTTTTGAACAAACAGACGAAAATCATTCTTGAACTGATCACCGTCGAGGATTGGCTCACGCTTGTCGCGAATCCTCCGATCCGCTCGCTCCTTAGCTAAACCGATGCCATAAGCACAGATGTCGTCCCACAGAGCCGGATTTACCGTGGCTGCAATAAGAGCGCAAATTTCCGCGACTGGATCATCGGTATCCGAGATGAAGCTGAAATTCGAGACAATTGTCTGCTGGTGCTCCGGCGGAGCGTCCAGGAAATTATTGAGATACGTGTCGCACTCGCGCGACGCTTTCAGCCGCGCCGCCTTGCTTTTTATGTTGTCGAGGACAGCGGTAATCTCTTCGGTGGTGGTTGCCGAATGCAATGCGTGAACAAACTCTCCGGTCCTCTGTGGAGTGACATACAGAGTGAAGCGCGTCTTGTTCGCAGGAAGCCTGCCAGCCGCAAGTGCATCCGCCCAGTTGGAAAAGGTCTTCCAGAGTTCTATCGACCAGTCCGATACAGGATTTTTCCGGGTCGCGCTTTTCGTCTGCTCTACATCCACCGAGCCGTCGGGATGATGCACCGCAACGTCGTCAAGCAGCTCAAGCGACACTTGAGCGCCGGGTGGACAAAGCAAAAGATGCCTGCACATGCGTACAGGCTGCAGGCCAAACCCAAGATAAGGTCCTGGTGCGGAATGTTTGACCGGTTTCAGAGCGACATTCATAGCCCACCGCGCGGAACGATAGGTCTCGTCAGAAAATGCGTCGAGACCGACCGAAGCCGCTGTTTCCCCGACGAAATCCTAGGGACACAACCAGCGCGTTACAAGGCCCTACACTCGTCTAATACGTGCCGCACTTGAGCGAAGCGAAAGCAAACGGCTTGCTCGAATTCAAGCAAAGGTAGTCGCAGTAGCGCGCTCTGGGAAAATGCAAAGGCGGCTTGTTCGACATCCACGAGGTAGGTAGGAGCAGTACCTGAGCGCCCTGCGTGCAACACGCACTGCATGCCGCAGAGCCACGCACAAAGGGTGCGAAACACCCCAAATGCGGTGCGAAACACACCGTTCAGCTTTGATTTTTCTTAGTGGGAGTCCCGAGATTTGCTATTGCTGTACCCCAATCTGTACCCTGCGGTCAGATTGAACAAACAAGCAACAATAAAATCTAAAGTATTTCAACGCTTTAGAATGGTCGGAGTGGCAGGATTCGAACCTGCGACCCCTGCGTCCCGAACGCAGTGCTCTACCGGGCTGAGCCACACTCCGACAAGAAGGCGGCTTATAGCGTCGGGTTTGGCGCACCGCAAGCGGCGGATTTGAGGATTTTTGTCCCAGTGAAAACGGGTCTTGAGACGCTGATTCTACCGGCCGGCGAGGCCGCCTCGGAGGCCGCCGCCCGGACGCTTGCCGCAGGCGGGCTGGTCGCGTTTCCGACCGAGACGGTCTATGGGCTCGGGGCGGACGCCGCCAATGCGACCGCGATCGCCCATCTCTACGCCGCCAAGGGGCGGCCGGCCTTCAATCCGCTGATCGCGCATGTCGCCGACCTCACCGCGGCCCGGCGGATCGGCCGATTCGATGCCCGCGCCTTGAGGCTTGCGGAGGCGTTCTGGCCGGGGCCGCTGACGCTGGTGGTGCCGAAGACGGACGCCTGCCCGGTGGCCGATCTCGCCACCGCGGGCCTCGACACGGTCGCGATCCGCATCCCCGCCCACCCGGTCGCCGAGGCGATCTTGCACGCCTTCGGCGGCGCGGTGGTGGCGCCGTCTGCAAACATCTCCGGCCACGTCTCGCCGACGCTGGCCGCCCATGTCGAAAGCGACCTTTCGGGGCGCATCGACCTGATCGTCGACGGCGGGCCGGTCGAGGTCGGCGTCGAATCGACGATTCTCGGCTGCTTCGAGGCACCAATGCTGCTCCGGCCGGGCGGGCTTTCGCGTGAGCGGATCGAGGCCGTGCTGGGCGCGCCGCTTTCGCGGCCGCCCGCAGACGTCGAGAGTGACGATTCGCAGCCGCTCGCGCCCGGCATGCTGGCCTCGCACTACGCGCCGCGCGCAACGGTGCGGCTCGATGCGCGTGAGGTGGCATCGGACGAAGCCCTGTTGGCATTCGGCCCCGCGCACCTGCCCGGCCTGGAGGCCGCGGCAGCCGTCATGAATCTGTCACCCACGGCTGATCTCGATGAAGCCGCCGCGAACTTGTTCGGCTATCTTCGTCTCCTCGATGCCAAGACCCCGCGGGCGATCGCGGTGATGCCGATTCCCGAGGAAGGTTTGGGCGAAGCCATCAATGACCGGCTGCGCCGCGCGGCCGTGGCGCGCTAGGAAGCGGAATGAAAGAAGACGAGATGAATATCAATAAACCTGCCACCCCTCCGCTTGCGCCCGAGCTCATTGAAAAGTTTCGCAAGATCGTCGGCGACAGGCACGCGATCACCGATGCGGCCGACATCGAGGCCTACGTCACCGAGGAGCGCAATTTGTTCCACGGCCGCTCGCCGCTGGTGTTGCGTCCGGGCTCAACCGCTGAAGTCTCCGCGATCTGCAAGCTCGCCTCCGAGCACAGGATCGCGCTGGTGCCGCAGGGCGGCAACACCGGCCTCGTCGGCGGCCAGACCCCGCACAATGGCGAGGTCGTGGTGTCGCTGCGCCGTCTCGACAAGATCCGCGAGGTTGATACGGCCTCAAACACCATGACCTGCGAGGCCGGCGTGGTGCTGCAGATCGCGCAGCAGAAGGCGGCAGAGGTCGACCGGCTGTTTCCATTGTCGCTGGGCGCGGAAGGAAGCTGCACCATCGGCGGCAATCTCTCGACCAATGCCGGCGGCACGGCCGCGCTCGCCTACGGCGTCGCGCGCGAGATGGCGTTGGGGCTCGAGGTGGTGCTGGCGGACGGGCGCGTGCTCAACGTGCTGTCGAAGCTGAAGAAGGACAACACCGGCTACAATTTGCATAACCTCTTCATCGGCGCGGAGGGCACGCTCGGCATCATCACGGCCGCGACGCTCAAGCTGTTTCCGAAGCCGCGGGCGATCGAGACCGCGTTCGTCGGGCTGAAGTCGCCGGATGCGGCGCTGAAGCTGCTCACGATCGCGCAGGGCGAAGCTGCGAATGCGCTCACGAGCTTCGAGCTACTCTCGGAGATGGCGGTCGACTTCTCGATCCGCCACGGCATCGACGTGCGCGATCCGCTCGAGCAGAAGCACCCCTGGTACGTGCTGATGGAGTTGTCCTCGCCGGGCGACGACGCCCGCGCGCCGCTCGAATCAATCCTCGGCCGCGCCATGGAGGAGGAGATCGTCGACGACGCCGTGATCGCGGCCAATCTCACCCAGCGCGCCGCCTTCTGGAAGCTGCGCGACGAGATGTCGGCGGCGCAGAAGCCGGAGGGCGGCTCGATCAAGCACGACATCTCCGTGCCGGTCGCCGCCGTGCCCGCCTTCATCGCGGAAGCCGATGCCGCCGTGGTGAAGCTGATCCCGGGCGCGCGGCCGGTGCCTTTCGGTCATCTCGGTGACGGTAATCTGCACTACAACGTCAGCCAGCCCGTCGGCGCCGACAGTGCGGACTTCCTCGCGCGCTGGCACGAGATGAACGCCGTGGTGTTCGAGATCGTGCTGCGCATGGGTGGCTCGATCTCGGCCGAGCACGGCATCGGCGTGCTCAAGCGCGATGAATTGCCTGACGTGAAGGACAAGACCGCGATCGAGCTGATGCGCGCGATCAAGGCGATGCTTGACCCCCTTGGAATTATGAACCCCGGTAAAGTGCTGTGAACGCCCCTCTCTCCCCTGCCCCGCTCGCGATCGCCCCGATCAACGATACCGATGTCGAAACGGTCGTCACGTTGTGGCAGCGTTGCGGCCTCACCCGGCCGTGGAACGATCCGCATTCCGACATTGCGCTGGCCCGGCGCCGCGACAATTCCACGATCCTGATCGGCCGCAACAGTGGTGCGATCGTCGCGACCGCCATGGTCGGCCATGACGGCCATCGCGGCTGGGTCTACTATGTCGCCGTCGATCCCGACTGCCGCAAGCGCGGCTATGGCCGCGTCATCATGGCGGCGGTGGAGGATTGGTTGCGCCAGGCCGGCATCGCAAAACTCCAGCTCCTGGTCCGCCGTGAGAATGCACAGGCAAACGCGTTCTACCTGTCGCTGGGGTTCGCGGAATCCACCTCGGTGATGTTCGCGAAGTGGCTCGACGGCCGGGATCCGACTCCCTAGCTCTTACCTGGAAGACAGCGATGACCCTTTCCGATCGCGTCCGCATCAAGGATGTCCGCGTGCTCTCGGACAATTGGACTGTCCTGAAAAACACGACGCTCGAATACCGGCGCGCCAATGGCGAGTGGCAGACGCAGCACCGGGAAACCTATGAACGCGACAATTGCGCGACCGTGCTGCCTTACAATCTCGGCCAGCGCACGGTGATCCTGGTGCGGCAGTTCCGTCTGCCGGCGTACATCCGCGGCTACGATGATCTTCTGATCGAAGCCGCCGCCGGCGTCCTGGACAATGCATCCCCGGAAGCGCGCATCCGCGCCGAGGCCGAGGAGGAAACCGGCTATCGCCTCCATCACGTGCAAAAGATATTCGAGGCGTTCATGAGCCCCGGCGCGTTGACCGAAAAGGCGTATTTCTTCATCGCCGAGTATGAGCCCGAGATGCGGGTCAGCGACGGCGGCGGCCTTGCTCATGAAGGTGAAGACATCGAGGTGCTGGAACTCTCGATCGACGAGGCGCTCGCGATGATCGCGGACGGACGGATCGTGGATGCCAAGACCATCATGCTGCTACAATATGCGGCGCTGCATCTATTTCGGTAGGCGACGCGAGCTCATCTTCACCTGAGGGAGCGCGCCTGCTTCGTGGCAAGCATTGCTCCATGCAATTCAGACCTGCGCCGCCCGGCCCCCCGTTGAGCAATCCGCCGACTATCTCTAGTCTGGCGTCAACAGGAACCAGAGGAGACGCGCCCCATGTCCGCTCCGCGCGACGACGAATTCGGCTTTGCGCCCGACTACGACTCTCCCGTCCCCTATATGCAGCGCACGCGCGACTACTACACGGCGATCGGCTACACCACGCCCTATCGCTGGGCGCATTACGTCGAGGCGCCGTTCCAGCCGCTGAAGAGGCCGCTGGCGCAGTCGCGGGTGACGATCATCACCACGGCCGCTCCTTTCGATCCCACCAAGGGCGACCAGGGGCCGGGCGCAGCCTATAACGGCAGCGCGAAATTCTATCAGGTCTATGACGGTGACACCTCCAAGCAGCACGACCTGCGCATCTCGCACATCGGCTACGATCGCAAACACACCTCGGCCACCGATAGCGGCACCTGGTTTCCGCTGCCGCAGCTCCTGAAGGCGTCCGCCGCCGGTCGCATCGGCGAAGTGAGCCAGCGCTTCTTCGGCGCACCGACCAACCGCAGTCATCGCGTCACCCTCGACACCGATGCGCCGGAAATACTGGCGCGCTGCCTAGCCGACAAGGTCGACGTCGCCGTGCTGGTGCCGAACTGCCCAGTCTGCCACCAGACCACGGCGCTGGTGGCGCGGCACCTGGAGCGGAATGGCATTCCGACCGTGATCATGGGCTGCGCCAGGGACATCGTCGAGCACGCCGCCGTGCCGCGCTTTTTGTTCAGTGACTTCCCGCTCGGCAATTCCGCCGGCAAGCCGCACGACGTCGCCTCGCAGGCACAGACGCTCGAGCTGGCGCTCAGGCTGCTGGAAACTGCAAGCGGCCCGCAGACCACCATGCAGTCGCCGCTGCGTTGGAGCGAGGACGCCTCCTGGAAGCTCGACTACAACAACGTCGCGCAGCTTTCGCCCGAAGAGCTCGCGCGGCGGCGCGCCGAGTTCGACAAGCAGAAGGAGATCGCGCGCGGCAACCGGGCGGCCTGACGTCCTCCGACAACAACAATCAAGAGGGAGGGAGACGTGACGCGACCGTTCGAGGGCGTGAAGATCCTGGATTTCACGCAAGTGCTGGCCGGCCCCTATGCAAGCTACCACCTTGCGCTGCTGGGGGCCGACGTCATCAAGGTCGAGCGGCGCGAGGGCGAGGACATGCGCCGCACACCACTCTCCCGGGAATGGGCCGAGCGCGGGCTGGCGCCGGCATTCCAGGCCATCAACGGCAACAAGCGCAGCCTGACGCTCGATCTGCAAAAGCCCGACGCCATCGCCATCGTGAAGAAGCTCGCGGCCGAGGTCGACGTCGTCATGGAGAATTTTCGGCCGGGCGTGATGGACAAGCTCGGCATCGGCTATGAGGCGCTCTCCGCGATCAATCCGAAACTGATCTACTGTGCGGTGTCAGGCTTCGGCCAGACCGGTCCGGACCGCCTGCGGCCCGGCTATGACGGCAAGATGCAGGCGCTGTCAGGGATGATGGCAATCACCGGTCATCCCGAGACCGGGCCGACGCGCGCGGGCTTTGCCGTGTGCGACGTGCTGTCTGGCGCAACGGCCGCGTTCGCGGTGTCCAGCGCGCTGTACCAGCGCGACCGCACCGGCAGGGGACAGCTCGTCGACGTCTCCATGCTGGAAGCGACGCTGGCATTTCTCTCCGGCCAGATCGCCGACTGGTCGGTCGCCGGCCATCGTCAGCAGCTCTCGGGCAACCAGTCGGTCAGCCGCAGGACCACAGCAAACCTGTTCAAGTGCGGCGACGGCTACATCCTGCTCGCCGTCAACAACGAGAAGCAGTATCGCGCGCTGATGAGCGCGCTCGGCCGCGAGGACACGCTTTCTGATCCGCGCTTTGCCGACTGGTTCGCGCGCAACGAGAACGAGGGCGCGCTGCGCGCCATCATCGAACAGGCGCTCGCGGCCAGGCCCGCGCGCGAATGGGAGACGATTTTGGAAGACGCCGGCGCGCCCTGCGCCAGCATCTGGAAGATCGAGGAGGTCATCGACCATCCGCAGATCGTGGCACGCGGCGCCCTTCAGGAGCTCGACACCCCCTACGGCCGCCTGCGCTTCGCCGGCAGCGGCTTTCGGCTCGCGCATGGCGGCGGCAAGCTCGACCGCATGGCGCCGGAGCTCGGGGCAGATACGGACGCGGTGCTGGGTGAGTTGGGGTTCGATGCGGCGGAGATCGCGGCGCTGAGGGCGCGGGAGATTGTTTGAGGACGTAGCCACAAACTCTCCTCGTCGTCCCGGGGCGCGCGAAGCGCGAGCCCGGGACCCAACCACGGGGTTGAGTTTGGCGAAGACAGGTAACCACCATCTCGCGCCACAACTACTCCCTGGGGTTGATGGTGTGGACGGCCCCCTACGGCATCAGTGTGCCAGAATGAGGTTGTTGCAAATCTCAGACAAGGGAGCCGTCCGTGAGCCAGATTATCCGCATTGGGATGGATACGTCGAAGTATATTTTTCAATTGCATGGGGTTGATGCATCGGAATCGGTCGTGCTTCGCAAGCGGCTGAGCCGCAAGGCGATGCGGGCGTTCTTTGCCAAGCTGCCGCCGACGGTGGTGGCGATCGAGGCCTGCGGGGCTGCCCACCACCTGGCGCGAGAGCTTGGCAAGCTGGGGCACACGGCCAAGCTGATCGCGCCGCA
>NZ_LUUB01000091.1 GCF_001641635.1 Bradyrhizobium centrolobii | reverse complement strand
CGGTAGGGTAGGCGTGGAACACCTCCGCGGAGGATGTCCCTACGCCTCCCCCCAAACCGTGCGGGCACCTTTGCGATGCACACGGCTTTCCATATGCGTATACTCTCGATTGGAAACGGCCACCCGGCACGACGGGCACAGGACGATCGTCTTGCGCCGCCAGCCGGACCGTTTCCAGACTATCAGCGACCCACTCTGCAGGTCTCGAACGCGGCGGAGGTGATGCATCTCGAATGGTCCTGTCGCGCCGCCACATGCTTCGCATCGGCGAGCATGCAGCCGGTCGATTAGGTCATTCGAGTTTATGACCCACCACGCGCCTCTTGTGAGATCGTCAATTCCTTGACTTATCCAAAAGGTTCGCGTGAGGTGCTTCAGTCTCCACAGTTTGATCGTGCGAAGCTTGCCTCGGACTACAGAGGACACCTCGTAATCCGACCCTTTCCACAGACGGGCCATGATTTGTGCCCTCGTCGTTCGATGGCGCAACGCCAGCGTCTTGATGAGGCTGCGGAACACAACGAGCTCCAGCACTCCCAAGGCACGTTTGTTGTCATCGGCAAACGAGTAATAGTTGGCAAAACCACGGAACTCCGAGTTATAGGCGAGCACGGTCGCGGTGTCGCTGGTGACCAAGAACTGCTCACGAGCACGGCCGGTCTTCCTGGCGAGGTCGCCATACCCATGCCGTTTGCAGAACTCGGTTATCCGCTTGCGTGGCACACGCAGACTGATGTTGCCGGTAGTCGGCCGACGCGTAACGCGCCATGTCCGTGCTGCCGGTCCCTTGCGGTTGGACTTTCGTCCACCCCCGTAGGACGTGTACGCCGCGATGCGGTAGCCGAGGAAGGTCACTCCCTTTGAAGCGGCCTGAATCCCACTCTTCTCAGGCGAGATCGCGAGCTTCAGCGTCTCTGTCAAGAATCGCTCAACAGAGGCCATGGTCTCACGAGCCTCCTCCTTGCTGCCGATGATGCCGATCAGGAAGTCGTCGGCGTATCGACAGTAGCGGAGCCTTTTGAAATTGGGATCCATGGGATCGACGGAAGGTAGTTTCCGTCTCTCCTTATTGATGGCTTTGATCTCTGCCAATGCGGCATTGATCTCGGCCAGCTCCGCGCCGTTGGCGCGCAGCCGCTCAATCTTCCGGCGGAGGCCCAGGACGCGCCTTTGCAACGCCGCATAGGGCGGGAATGCGCGTCGGTCGCGGCCTCTATCGAATCCCGCCCTCATTGTCTGCATGTGCTGATCCAGCTCGTGCAGATAGATGTTGGCGAGCAAGGGCGATACGACTCCGCCCTGTGGTGTACCGCTGTATGTGCGTCCATAGACCCAATCTTCCATGTAACCCGCTTTCAGCATTCCTTCGATCAGACCGATGAATCTGTCATCATCGATCCGCTTCTTGAGAAGCCTGAGCAGGACGTCATGGTCGATGTTGTCAAAGAACCCACGCACATCCACTTCGATCAGCCACTTGCAACCCGTCCAAGTCTTCTTGACGAGATTTAAAGCGGTGTGACAGGACCGCCTCGGGCGGAACCCATGCGACTCACCGAGGAACACAGGTTCATAGATTGCTTCGAGGATGGTCCTGACCGCCTCCTGAACGAGTCGGTCTTCCACCGTGGGAATTCCCAGCGGTCGTGTCTTGCCGTTGCCCTTCGGGATATAAACCCGTCGGACAGGTCGGAAGCGATATGTGCCCTCTGCCACGCGACGGGCGAGGTCGGCGAGCTTCGCCAGCGACATGCCGTCGAAGGTCTTGCCGTCAACACCAGGCGTCAAGGCTCCCTTATTTTGGGAGACCTTTTCGTAGGCCCGCTCAAAGAGAAATGGAGATCTCATCAGGCGGTGAAGGCCATTGATCCGCTTGCCCGACCGCGACAAGGTCGGAAGTGATTCAATTCTCCTCTGGATGGTAGCGGCCTGCATCAGCAGAACCTCTCCGTCGAAGAATCTCTTCTACGCATACTGCAAATGCCGTTTTTAGCGGCATCGTCCTTCCCCCGATCGGAGGCGCTTTCGATCCGGTCACCCGGCCTTATACGCATGATCGTCCGCCTTGCGGCGGCTGTCCCGGCCGTTACGCCAGGCATTTGGGTACTACGACGGCTCCGTCGCCATACAGGCTCGCGAACGAACCTGCTGCAGGCGATCCCGTAGTTGCGTGTGTGGGGAGTTGCGGTGTGTTTAGGTGTCCCATTTGCTTCCTTGACCCTCCGATGGAGGTCGTCCCACGCGGACTGGTGGCAGATCGCACTGGCCGGTGCGTTTTGCCCCGCGTGGCGTAGCGTGTCAGCCGCGTTCGCTACCGCCAACCCTTTAGCGACTGGAAACTGGGATTCAGGCAATACAGCTTTCACCGTGCACACCTTACTCTGTGCTCTCCACCGGGCTGCGGCGCCCGATTTCGAGACGTTTCCCGACATGCTCTGGTCCCGTTCCTCTTTCGAGGTCTCAGTCGTTTCCGACACCGGTAAGTCGGGCAAGTAAGAGCCAAACCAGTAGGCTCCATTCTTTCGAACACTCCCTTCTTCTTCACGCCACAACGGCGCACGCCCTTCGGGTGACGATCCTTCGCGCAAAGAGATAAGGTGCTCCTCGCCGGGGGCACTCGGGAAAGGGGCCCGCCTTCGGCGTCGACTATCACTGCCCCTGTCCCGGGTGCCACAATTGACCGGTCACGTCGCTGCACTCGGTCCCGCGTGCCGGCTGCGCCGTCGCTATGCTCACGCTCCTGCGGGTGCGATTTTGAGTGGCGCGATGCGTCTCTGGCGCACGCCTGCAAGCACTGCATGGAGAGCGAGTCATGCATGTCCGACCGCTCGTCGATCTTCGCCAGATGGCATCGGCCACGCTGCGGTCTACCCCGCGATAGCTCGCGGCCTGATAGCCTCGCTATTGAGAAGCTTCTACGCCATGACGCGATCCTGATGATTGGTATCTGTAGCCAAGAATCGAGAGTTAAAACGTAAGCGGTACGAGAGGGCCACGGACTTGGCGCGGACGGCCTACGCGCCACGCTTGAAGCGTATAGGCATCCAGAACTGCCGCAGGGCCTCGACGGCTGCTGGAATGTCGCGCCAGGCGTTTTGGACGATGGGCGGCGTTCCCAGCTTGTGCCGGGCCGGGGGCAGCAAGGGCCGACCGGCGTCATCGATGTAGTGGACCAGGATCGGTCGCAGCATAAGGTGTTCGGTTCCGTTCGGGGAGAGAAGCCGCGACCAGACGAGAAGCCGAAGCTTCATGACGGCGTAGAAGCCCATGCACCAGGGCTGCGGGTCGACTTCGCCGTCCTGCGATCGCACGAACAGTGGCTCGAAGCTCTCCGGTCTCGTCGACAGTGTCTCGCTGATCGCGTTGTGGCGCATCAGCGTGGCGGCGATCGCCGAGAACTCCTCGGTGTCGTGATTGAAGGCATCGGGATCGACGCCGAGGAGCGGGCACACCCATTCCTCCGAGGCCATCGAGACCGGCCCGGCGACGACAGCGGCCACTGCGCCGTCGAGCATGGAGAGCGACGTCGCCCGCGGATGCCGAAGCGTCGGCGACCTGGCGCGCTCGCTCATCCATTGTCCGAGCCGTTCGAACGACATGGCATAGTCCGCCATCGTCGTCTTGGCCGGTTTTCCTCGCCGTCGCTTCGGCTTCGTCATGCCACAGCCCGCTTGTCGGCTTCGCGTGCGGCCTTCCAGTTCCAGGCCAGAAGTTCGTGAAGCTGGTTGACCTTCGTGGCGCCACTCACTATCCGCTCGAGAACGTCGACGAGATAGGCCTCGGGGTCGAGGCCATTCAATTTGGCCGTGTTAAGAAGCGAAGAGAGTACCGCCCATGTCTCGCCCCCGCCCTCGTCACCACTGAACAACGAGTTCTTTTTCCCGATCGCAATTGGCCTGATCGATCGCTCGACGGTGTTGCTGTCTGGCTCGAGCCGCCCGTCATCCAGGAACGCCGTCAGGCCCTGCCAGCGTTCGAGCATGTAATCGATCGCCTTGATGAGCGTCGAGCGGCAGGAGATTCCGTCTTTCACCGCGACCAGACGGGCCTTCAACGCCTCCATCATCGGCTTCGTCTCGGCCTGTCGCGCCGCGCGGCGTTCTCCGGCGTCGAGACCGCGGATCCTCTCCTCGATCGCGTAGACGGCTGCGATGCGCTCGATGACCTCCGCGGCGAAGGGTGAGTTCGTCGTCTTGTGCACCCTCACGAAGTTGCGGCGCGCGTGAACGAGACAATACGCCAGCTGGATCTTGCCCGACATCTTCGCATCGCCCACCAGCGAGGCGTAGGCGGCATAGCCGTCGACTTGCAGCACGCCTTCGAAGCCGGCCAACTGCGCCACGATCTCCTTCTTGCCGCGACCGCCCGCGAACACATAGGCGACCGCAGGCGGTGCCGGACCCTTCCACGCCCGATCGTCCGTCGCATGCGCCCAGAACTGGCAGGTCCTCGTGCGGCCGCGTCCCGGGTCGAGCACCGGCATCGGCGTCTCATCGCAGAACAACCGCTCGAAGCCGTGCATGGTCTTCAGTTGCAGATCGTAGAGGCCCCTGACCAGCCACGCCGCGCTCCCCATCCAGCGCGCCAGCGTCTGACGGTCGACGACGACACCCTGGCCCGCCAGGATCTGCGTCTGGCGGTAGAGCGTCGATTGCCAGGCATATTTGGCCGCGGCGATATGCGCGATCAGCGCCGTCGTCACCATGCCGCCCTCGACGAGCCGCGCCGGTGCCGGGGCCTGGACGATCGGGCCCTCACAGGCGCGGCAGGCATATTTGGGACGGATCGTGCGGAGCACACGCAGCCACGCGGGAACCCGATCGAGCGCTTCGCTGCTCTCCTCGCCGATCCGATGCATCTGACCCGTGCAGCACGGGCAGAGCGTGGACGCCGGCTCGATCACCCGCTCGACCCGGGGCAGATGCGCCGGTAGCGCGCCGATGTTGCGCCTCGCTTTGCGCCGCTTCGGTCTCGACGCGTCCGGTTCGTCATCGTTGGCCGGAGGCTGCGCGCCGGCGGTCCGTTCCAGATCGAACGCGATCTGTTCGGCACAGACGATCGCCGAGCGCTCCGATCGCGAGCCGAAGATCAGGCTCTTCAACGTGGCGATCTCTGCGCGCAGATCGTCGTTCTCGCCTTCGAAAGCCAGCACCATCTCGGCGAGAGCCGCAGGGTCAGAGGGGAGATCTTCAGGGCGAAGCGCCATATCGCAGAGCTACACGAACACACCCGGACTCGCCAGCAAAACAAGACGATTCAGGCGACTTTCGTCGGCCGCTTCGTCACCTTCGGGACCACACGCGACCACTCCGCAAGACCTTCGATCAGCATCGCCAGTTGCGCCCCCGTCACCAGCATCGTACCCTCGCGAACAGGTGGCCAGGCGAAGCTCCCATTCTCGAGCCACTTCGTCGCTAGAACTATTCCAGAGCCGTCAAAAACGAGAAGCTTCAAACGATCCGATCGCTTCGATCGGAAGACGTAAACGTCGCCGCTGTAGGGTTTGCCGCCCAATCCCTCCGCCACCAGCGCGACCAGGCCATGAACGCCTTTGCGAAAGTCAATCGGCTGCGTCGCGACGAACACACGGATCATTGGACCGAACGTGATCATCGCATCGATCTCACCGCCGCCAGCACGCGCTCCAGCGTCGCGGCGTCGACGCCGACGGGCACGCGCACCGTCGCGCCCGCGATCATCACCTCGATCCGCTCGGCCGGACCCGCCAGAACGTGTGGCTTATCGATCACGTTCGGCCGCGCCTCGACGGCGTCATCGAGCCTGACCTGCACGAACTGCGGCCCTTCGCTCGACGCAAGCCGCGCATTGCGCCGCCACACACTGAGCAGTCCCCGGTTGACCCCGTTGCGCCGCGCCACCTCGGAAATGCTCGTCTCCGGATCGGCGCTCTCGGCCACGATCCGCGCCTTCTCTGCATCGCTCCAACTGCGCCGTCGCGTCTCCCCCGTGATCACTTCGATCCGCTGATAGGAGGCGGCGTCATGCCTGTCTTGATGTCTGTCTTGATGCATGGAGTCAGTGTCCCTCGCGCTGTCGAATCTAGGCGCGAGTCTCGCTCATGCCGTCCACCTAAACGAGGTGGGGTCGTCGTACCGCTATC
>NZ_LUUB01000090.1:108451-259062 GCF_001641635.1 Bradyrhizobium centrolobii | reverse complement strand
ATCTATGGACCACGCCCGCGTTGCAAGAGGAATCGACAAAGGATAAGCGGTTTGCGCCAATCTATCCGGCTTCGATTTGAGGCTGTCGCCCCGAGCCATTATGGATATCCGCGCACTTCTGTCCTCAATAACTCGCCGGCCTCAAGAAGGGCCATGGCGTCGAACCAGGCTTCAGAAGTGTCGGTGGAACCGTTTCTCCATTCGTCCTTTCCGTCTCGCAAACCTCGGCGGGATGGTGTGCTATTCCGATTGGATCGTGAGTCTTCCTTCCCGGGTCGGGCGTCCTATGCAGTGTGGCCCAGGAAACTCGCTTCGTAGTCACGGCCTTTTGCGAGCATGCTCCAGGCCATGCGCGCGAGTTTTGCGGCCAGGGCGACAACCAGTACATTCGAGTGGAGCCGCTTCGATGCTGCCTCCAGCCAGGCTCCGAAGCCGTGCCTGGCCCAGGTTTGGCGCCTCAGCAGTACGGCTCTGGCTCCCTGAATGAACAATGTTCGTAGATAACGGTTGCCGCGTCTTGATATGCGACCGAGAATGGTTCGATCACCGGTCGAGATTTGTTTCGGTACCAGACCAAGCCATGCCGCAAAGTCGCGGCCCTTCTGGAACGCATCACCAGTTCCGATCGCGGCGATCATCGCGCTTGAGATGATCGGCCCGATGCCTGGCGCACTCATCAGGCGGCGACAATGCGCATCTTGCTCCGCGAGCTTGTTGATCTCCTTGGTGACTAACGCGACGCGACGGTCGAGATAGCGCCAGTCCTCGGCCAAGTCCTGGATGAGCCGAACCACCTGAGGCGACAGGCTTTCCGAAGGCATCGAGAGGATTTGGGGGAGCGCCAATCGGAGTGCTGCCGCTCCCTGCCGCACTGGTAGCCCTCGCTCAAGCAAAAAGCCCCGGATTTGATTGATGACCGCCGTTCTCTGCGTCACCAGTCGACTGCGAACTCTGTGGAGTGCCTGTAAATCAAGTTGTTCGGCCGACTTCAGTGGGACGAACCGCATTGTCGGCCGCTGAGCGGCCTCGGCGATCGCTTCAGCATCCCGAAAATCATTCTTGTGACCCTTGAGGTATGGTTTGACGTACTGTGCCGGCAAGAGCCGTACTTGGTGACCTAATTTCTCGAGCTTGCGCCCCAGATGATGTGCGCCTGCACACGCCTCCATTCCGATCAGGCAACGCGGAACATTGCCCAGCGACTGGTCAAGCTGATTTCTCGACCGCTTTTTGCGTAGCGTGATTGCGCCTGTGGCATCGAGGCCAACGACATGGAATGTGTTCTTCCCGAGATCGATACCGATTGTGACAATGTTCGTATTCGACATGGCTTGCGCTCCTGCTGCTGCCCCGCCGGGCTCCACGTTGCCGCTGAGAGCGGGCGTGGTCCATGCCATTAACTCGTCGCAATCCCGGCGCAGATATCTTCGATGCGCTCAAGGATGACGTCCTTCACCCCATTGCGATGATACCGCAGCGTGCCGCGGATCGTCACGCGTCCGGCGATCTGGTTCGGCGCGGTGCCGCCCTCGATCGTGCATAGCGAGAGCACGGCGGTGTCGAGCGGATCGACGCTGCGCGCGACGATCGATTGCATCGCGACGATCAGGTGACCCGCGGCCATCACCGGATCGCGCGTCAGATGCGGCATGCCGGCATGTCCCGCATGGCCCTCGATCGTGATGGTGACGCGCCCGCCGGAGGCCATGACGACGCCGTCATGGACCGCGATCGTGCCGGCGGCAAGGCCCGGCCAGTTGTGAAAGCCGAACACCCGCGTCATCGGAAAGCGGTCGAACAGGCCAGCCGCGACCATCGCGCGCGAGCCGCCAAAGCCTTCCTCGGCGGGCTGGAAGATGAAGTCGACCGTTCCGCTCCAGCTTGTATCGGCCGCGAGCAGCGCAGCTGCGCCAAGCAGCGAGGCCGTGTGCCCGTCATGGCCGCAGGCGTGCATCACCCCTCGATTGCGCGAGGCGTAAGGAAGCCCAGTATCCTCGGTGATCGGCAGCGCATCCATGTCGGCGCGCAAGCCGACGCGTCCCTGTGGAGACCCGCGCGTCAGCGTCGCGACAATGCCATGCCCGCCGATGCCGGCCTCAAAGGGAATGCCGAGCTCAGTGAGCTTCTCCTGGACGAAGGCGGCGGTCGCCTTCTCCTGCAAGGATAGTTCAGGGTGCGCATGCAAATGCTGGCGCCACGCGGTCAGTTTCTGGTGAAGCTCGGGTGTCAAGGTTTTGGTCTCTGGATGGTGTCGGCGCCCGCCACAATAGCGGAATCGCCGGCCTCTGCATCCAGCATCAGGGAATGCCTCGCGTGCAGCAAAGCACGGCGCCTAAGGCGAAAGCTTCGCCAGCCCCTTCCAGTCGAAGCTGATGCCGTGGCCCGGCCGCGCCGGGGCCAGCGCCATGCCCTGCTCGAGCACCAGCGGATGCTCGATATATTTGTCGAGCCCGAAGCCGTGCGCTTCGAGATAGGAGCGGTTCGGACAGGCCGCGAGCAGGTGCACGGTGATGTCGTGCGCGCCGTGGCTGGTGACGGGAAGGTTGAAGGCTTCCGCGAGCCGCGCGATCTTCATGAAGGCGGAAACGCCGCCGCAATTGGTCACGTCCGGTTCGGGATAGGACACCGCGCCGGCGGTGATGTAGTTCTTGAACTCCCAGAGCGAGCGCAGGTTTTCGCCGGCCGCGATCGGCACGCCACCGGCTTGCATGATGCGGGCGTGGCCGGCGACGTCGTCGGGGATGATCGGCTCCTCGAGCCAGGTGAGGTCGAACGGTTGAAACGCGCGGGTGGCGCGGATCGCTTCCTCGACCGTCCACTTCATGTTGGCGTCCGCCATCAGCGGAAAACCGTCGCCGAGATGTTTTCGCATCGCCTGAACGCGCGCGACGTCGGATTTAAGGTCGGGCCGGCCGACCTTCATCTTGATGGCGCGAAAGCCCTTTGCGAGATTGCCGTCGGTCTGCTTGAGCAGCGCCTCGACGGAGAGATCGAGGTCGATGCCGCCGGCGTAGCAGGGCACGCGCGCATCGAAGCCGCCGAGCAGGCGGAACAGCGGCAGGTTGGCACGCCGCGCCTTCAGATCCCACAGCGCGATGTCGAGTGCGGAAAGCGCCAGCACGGTCGGTCCGCCGCGCCCGCCATAGTGCAGGGCCCACCAGACGTGATGCCAAATCGCCTCGGTGTCGTCGGCCTCGCGGCTCTCGATCAGCCCAGGCATCTCGCGCTGGAGGATGTCGGCGACAGCGCCGCCATTGCGGCCCACCGTGTAGGTGTAGCCTACGCCTTCGGCGCCATCGGCATCGCGGACGCGGCAGGTGATCTGCTCGAACGCCGCGATCTCGCCATGCGTGCTGTCGGAGAGGGTGACGGGGAGGGGGATCCGGTAGAGCCCGGTCTCGATCGTTGCGATGCGTGCCATTGCGTTTCCACCTGCGCTTTTCTCCGCAGGCTAGGCCCATGGGCGCCGCTCGGCAACTGCGTTGGCAGCAACCCAGGCACGTCTTTCGCGAGCGACCTCGTGGCGCGTTCGTAGGATGGGTAGAGCGCAGCGAAACCCATCACGCGCGTGAGAAGATGATGGGTTTCGCTTCGCTCTACCCATCCTACGAGGCGGCTCACCGCATCGTCGCGAGCTGCACGGCTAGCGCGCAGGCGCGGTCGTATTCGTCGAGATTGATCCATTCGTCGATCGTGTGCGCCTCGTTCTGCCCGGCGCCGAAGGTGACGGTCGGAACACCGTGGCGGACCATCCAGTTCGCATCGAGGCCGCCATTGGCGGCGCGGATCGCCGGCGTTCCGCCGACCGCGGACACGGCCTCGACCGCGCGTTTGACGACGGGCAGGCTTTCCTTCATGCGGAACGGGTAATAGTCGGTCTCGGCCTTGAACTTGACGCGGCCGCACTTTCCTTGCGCGTTGGTGACACGCTTGGCGGCCTTCTCGAACGCGGCCTTGTAGGCCTTGGTGATCTCCTTGAAGAATTTCCCGTCGTGACTGCGGCTTTCGCCGCGCACATGCACGTAGTCGGTGACGACATTGGTGGCGTCGCCGGCAGGCCGTCCCTCGCCGCCGGTGACGGGGCCGACGTTGCTCGTGCCCTGCCGCTTGCCCTTCACCACCTTGCCGAACCAGCCGCCGGACTTCACATCGGCGAGCGCAAGCGCGAGGATCATGGTCGAAGAGATCCCGCGCTCCGGCGCGACGCCGGCATGCGAGGCGCGGCCGAAAATCTCGACGTGCCAGCGATCCGCGCCGACGGCGCCGATGGTGACGTTGGAGGCCGAGCCGCCATCATAGTTGAAGGCCATCACCGGCGAGCCGAGCTCCTCCACCTTGACGTGGCGCGCGCCGTAGAGCCCGCTCTCCTCGCGCACGCAGAACAGCAGCGTGATCGGCGGATGATCGAGCTGCTGCTTGGCAAGCTCGGCCGCCAGCGTCACGAGAACGCCGCAACCGCAGCGGTTGTCGCCGCCGAGCGCGGTCTTGGCGTCGTTGACGATCTTGCGCCCCGAGCGCTTCGGCTTGGCGCCCGCACACAGCGGCACGGTGTCCATGTGGGTCATGAACATGATCCGCGGCTGGTTGTGCAGTGCGCCGCGGCCGGGCAGGTCGACGATAAGGTTGCCGGTCTCGGTCGGCACGGGAATGCGCGTGTTGGCGTCGTCGAGGCGGATCGCCTTCGCCGGCACCCCGCCTTCCTTCAGTGCCGCGGCAAGCTCGCGCCCGATCGCCGCCTCCTTTCCGGTCACGCCCTCGACGGCGAGGAAGCGCATGAGACGGTCGGTGGCGGCTTTCGTGTCGACAGGCATGATTTGTCCCCCTTGATGCACGTTACCTTGTAGGATGGGTGGAGCGGAAGCGAAACCCATCGACTCCTGCATGATGATGATGGGTTTCGCTTCGCTCTACCCATCCTACGAACGTGGCGACGTATAGGCCAGGAAGATCAGCGTGCCCGCCACAAGCGCCGCAGCCATGAACAGCAGCACCGCCGGAAGTCCCGCGAGCGCCGCGACCGCGCCGGTGACCGACTGCATCAGGGCCGCGCCGAGGAAGAACGCCAGGTTGATCGCGGCGAGCGCCTTGCCCGCAACTTGCGCGTCCACCAGCTGCCGCGACATGCCGAACAGCAGCGGCTGCGCCGAGGTCGCAAGGCCAATGAGCACGAACAGCGCCAGATCGTATTGCGGCGGCATAACGGGAACGCCGAGCAGCAATGAGACTGCATAGTGTGGCGCGCCGAGCGCCATCAGCGCGAGCAGCAGGGCCCCGGTCAGGTGCGTGCCGGCAACCAGCTCGCGGCGGTGGCCGACCCTGCGGTCGATCATGCCGATGAGAAGCGGACCGATGATCATCGCGATCGTGAACGCGCCAAGCTGGTTGCCGGCCTCGACCCGCGACAATCCCTTGACCTGCATCAGCCACGGTCCGCCCCACAGGCCCCGCAGCACCAGCGAGGTCGCAAGCGACACCAGCGCGAGCGCGATCAAGCCGCGCAAGGGACGCGAGAAGCCGAGCCGCAGCACTTCGATCATCTGCGACAGCGGGGAGGAATCGTCCTTGTGCTCGGCTGGCTGGTTCGGCACCAGCGCGAACACCGCGAGCGCCACCAGGACGCCCGCGGCCGCCGAAATCCAGAACCCGGCGCGCCAGCCATAATGATCGACCACGAAGGCGAGCGGGCTCGACGACAGCAGCATGCCGATATTGCCGATCGAGAGGATCGCGCCCGACCACAGCCCGAACCGCGCCGCCGACAATTGTTTGGCCGCTAACGTCATCGGGCACATCAGCATTCCGGAGGTGGCGACGCCCAGCAGCACCTGCCCGACCGCAAAGCTTTCGGGCCCTGTCGCGAAGCCAGAGGCGATGGCGCCGACCACGGTTCCCGCGAGCAGGCTGAGCGAGACGGGGCGCACGCCAAAGCGATCCATCGCCGCGCCGACGGGGATCTGCGCCGCGGCAAAGGCGAAAGGATAGACCGCGGTGAGGCTCGCCAGCGCCTGCGGCTCCATACGGAAATCCGCCGCCATCAGATCGAGGCTGACCGCCGGGATGGTGCGCAGCAATGTCGACAGCATGTGACCGCAGGCCAGCGCAAGCAGCGCAAAAATCAGCGCGCGGGTGCCATCTCCCGCTTCATCCGTGGTAACCGCAGTCATGAGCGTCCCGTCCCGGCAAGGGTTTTGGGTGGGGTTACATGATTGGGGGGACGGTGCCAACGGCGCGACGGGCAGCCCTCTTATTCCGGATTGTGGCCTGTCGGGACTTCAACGAGATGCAGACCTGGCGTGAACCCTGTGATATCCGCTGGCCCGAACGCGAAGCCTGGACCGGACAGGTCTGTTTCTCGGGTTAGAGGTTGCCTGGCGTGTCGGGATCTAGGCCCTGGCGGACATGACATCGGGGTTGGCTGACGTCAGCTTGTGACCCAACCGGATACTATCTCGATTTCCCGGCGCGTTGATTTGAGCCGACGCGCGGTCTGCACAGTCACTGACAAACCAGTACGGGAGTTTTCGCCTGCGTCAGGACCTTGTTTGTCACACTGCCGATGAGAAGCATGGAAAGTCCGCTGCGCCCATGCGATGTCATAACAATGAGATCGCAGCCCTTGTCCTCGGCTGTTGCGATGATGGCTTGATGGGGTTGCCCGTTTTCCGCTTGAATCGTCTCGCAGGAAACACCGGCCTGCTTGGCCGCATTTGCCGCGCGATCCAAAGCGCTCTTGGCCTGTTCCTTGCGCAGCTCCGCATATGTTGCGACTGCTTCGAGGAACCGCCCTGATAGTTCTGCAAACGGTTCCACAACGAAGATGACAGAGACCTTGGCTCCAAGGGATTTCGCCAGCGCCAACCCGTGCGCCACCCCATGCTCCGCTAGCTCAGACCCGTCTGTCGGAATGAGAATATGCCGGTACATGCTTTCACCTCCCGATTGTATGGACGTATGGCTGCCCTCCGAGTGTAAGTTGAGCCCGCGTTTCGGATACAGTCTTGAGATAGATCAATCTTCGGCTGTAATTGGCCCTTCTGGCCCCTGCAGGCGTGCGGCTGCATGCGCACGAAAGCGATCGCTTGCCGGCGTGCGCTTTATTGTAAGCCGCGCTTGTGCAGGCTGATGATCACCATACGAATGATGCAGTCTGATATCGATTCGCCTTGCCGTCGCAGCCTCTGCAGCCACTGCCACGTTGCTGCGTCAATCTCGGTTCGCCAGTTGCCGTTTGGCAAGCGCCATCCGGTCGGCGGCTCGATGACGCTCGCGATCAGGGCCCGGCACTCCTCGGTTATTTCGATATCCGGCATCGCTAGAATGGAAATGAAGTCTCGCGGCGGCCCTCAGCGCGGGCCGGGTGTTGCCCAACGCGACAGGCTGCGCCAGTTAAATTGCGGCAATTGCTATTTGGGCCAGCGCTGGCCTTGCCCGCGTGATCGCGCTCGCACTTCGCCTCTGCGCGTCCGTCAGTCATTCTCGTTTATGGCGACAATGGTCTCATCGCGCGGCAGGGCGCACACGACCCGCATGTCATTTTGCAGAGTGATCGTCAGCCACAACGTTTCGTTGTCATGCGCGCCGATCACTACGAGGGCTTCGAGGTAGGCCGCTTCGTGGTCGTCCGCAACGGAAAAACCAGCGCGCTTCAGCGTACCGCACTCCTGTTCGTCAAATTTCACAATTGTCGTCTTATTAAAAGGGACGCCCCCCGCTCGCCCTTCTATCCGGGCTGGGCGCTGAATCCTTGTTAATTTCCGGAAAGGAAGAGCGGTACGGAGCCGCATCGCCACGACATTAACGCGACTTAATCAAAGCGATCTGCCAATGCGAAACAGGCATACAGAGGAGTTGCGGCAGCTGGGTCGGCGGTCATCGTGCCCCGGCTTGGTCAGCGATGCCGTGCCATAAGTCATCTTTCAGAGCAATGAGAGAGGGCGGCGGAATGGTCGGCGGATCGGCGGGTCCATTTGCTGCTCCCGGCACCAGGACTGCAACGTGGATCTCGCCGTCCGTATAGTAGGGGTCACCGCCACCGTTTCGGCCGAACAACGTCGGGCCTATGCCGGAGATCTGAAAGAAACTGCTGACGACGCGCGCCGCGCGCAAGTCGGCCATCAGGATATCTCGCTCGGCATCGATGTCGGCAGCGATATGATGGGTTACTTGTCCCGTGTCGTGGCTCAACCCGACACCCCGGTCAAAAGTTGCCGCACCGAGCCAGACTGGACGACCGTCCTCTCCCTTCTCTAGCGCCTTCCAGAACCGAACGTGATTACGCCGATCTGCACTGCGTCCTGCGGGCTTCTCGAAAGCGAATTGCTCCTTCTTTCCCAGATAGTAGAGCGGGCTAACGGGGGCGTTGCGATACGGTCGATCCAGCACCACGCTCCCGACGATCTTGATGCTCGAGCGCAGTGTCACAGGATCGGCCGCAGACCATCCGGCCGCATTCATGGCACGGACGACGTCTTCTTCGCTGCCAACAAGCCCAACGTTCAGGGGATCGGCGGGGATATCGTCCGAGGTCCTGGTGAGCATCGGCAGTGAGGCAAGCCCAGGTTCGTGCTCGTGGTGAATCCACAGGGCAGGCACCAGAAAGTAAGCAAGGGCCAGATAGGCCAGCAGCAGAACGGCCAAACGGAAAGGCCACCGTCGCTTCCTCGTCTCGCCTTTGGCGAAGTTGGTCATGCGGAATCGTTCGAGCTAGGGTACTCGGCGCCCTTATCCGATCAGCACATTCAATTCCAAGCCGACAAAGGATACCCGGATCGGAGCCTCACCGGAAGCGACCGGACGGCTCTCGGGCCGGCACTTTTGAGCCCGAAGCGAACACTGCTCATTCGCCCGTCAGTGCAATGCGGCAGGCGCGGCTCTTGATTTAGATCAACAGGAGTGACGGAAAGCAGGTTCAACCTGCTCAGTCAGGCCGTTGGCACGTTTGAGCGATGCCTACGACCGTAGGCCGCCGGCGACCAGACGTAGGCGTTGCTGAAGTCGCTGCGCCGGACGTTGCAAGAATCTTATTTGGAAAGGACATTCCATGCACCCAGCCATCATGGCAATGGCGGCAGCGACTCAATTGTTGATGCCCATTTCGGATGCTGTCCCAAAACTCAACGTCGAAGCGACCTGCAAAGGGTCGGTAGAAGCCGATAAGGCGATGGGTTTGGCGTTACCTCAAAGTTTCGACAAGTGCATGAGCGACGAGAATTCGGCGCGACAACAATTGGGCCCGATTTGGTCGTCGTATTCCGCGACGGTCAGAGCCCAGTGTGAGGGCGAGGCGACGGACTTCAACAACGCGAGCTATGTTGACCTTTTGACCTGCCTTCAAATGACCGATGGCTCGGTCTCGACATCGACAACTGCGTTGAAGGGAGCAAGCCGCAAGAAGAAGGCTCCAAATTAAACCGCACTATCCGTCTCCAAGGAGAGCCGCTGCCGCGTCGCGCAAGGACTATTTCCCGCGGTATCGAAGCGCCTCGACCAGCAGCGAGAAAGCCGGCGTGGGCTGGCGACGGCTCGGATAGTAGAGATGATAGCCGGAAAACGGCGGACACCAGTCGGCAAGGACACGAACGAGTTGTCCCTTCGCAATGTACGGCTGCGCATGTCCTTCCGTCAGGTAGGCGAGGCCAAAACCCCTGAGCGCTCCTTGCAGGAGGAGGCCCGCGGTATTGAACACAAGCTGCCCTTCGACGCGCACATTGAGCTCTCGACCGTTCTTTTCGAACTCCCACACATAGATGCTGCCGCCGTGGGTCGGCAGGCGAAGATTGAGACAGTTGTGGTGAGTGAGGTCCTGCGGCGTCTTGGGCCGCTTGCGTTCAGCGAAGTAGGCGGGCGAGCCGACGACGGCCATCCGAAGGTCGGGGCTGACGCGGACAGCGATCATGTCCTTCGCGACGAGCTCGCCCGGGCGGATACCCGCATCAACCTGTTGCGCCACGATGTTGGTAAGTCCGTAGTCGATGACCACCTCGACATGGATGTCGGGGTGCGTCGGTAGAATTTTATTAAGTGCAGGCAGCAGGATTTCCGCGGCAGCATATTCGGTCGCAGTGAGACGAACGGTTCCGGCCGGCTTCTCGCGGAATTCGCTGAGCGCGGCAAGCTCGGCATCCATCTCGTTGAACTTGGGGCCGATGCTCAGGAACAGCCGCTCTCCAGCCTGGGTTGGCGTGACGCTTCGCGTCGTCCGGTTTAACAGACGCACGCCGATCCGCTCTTCCAGATTCCTGATGATCTGGCTGAGCGCGGACTGCGTCATGCCGAGTTGTGCCGCCGCGCGCGTGAAGCTGCGTTCCCTCGCCACTGCGAGGAAGGCGAGGAGGTCGCTCGCATTGTCCCGGTTCATTGATAAGCCTGTCTAATGACTTCATTCGAAATCTATCATCTTATGCCGCGCGACCGGAAGTCCTAGGTTCAGGTCGGCGATTTGAGGGGCCGATCGAGCGGCTCCAGGCCTGCCGCCTGCGCCAAATTTCTGGGAGCCATGTCGATGGACTATACGCATCTGGGCCGGACCGGCCTGAAGGTGAGCCGGCTTGCACTGGGCACCATGAACTTCGGCGAGCTCACCGACGAGGCGACCAGCTTCGCCGTCATGGACGAAGCGCTGGGAGCCGGCATCAATTTCTTCGATACGGCGGATGTCTATGGCGGCCCCCAATCGCCGGACATGGAGAAGGGTTTCGGCATCTCCGAGGAGATCATCGGCCGCTGGCTCTCGCAGGGCAGCCGGCGCGAGAAGGTCGTGCTGGCGACCAAGGTGTACCAGCCGATGGAGACCGGACCGAACGATCGCCGGCTCTCCGCCTATCATATTCGCCGCGCCTGCGAGGCCAGCCTGCGGCGGCTGAAGACCGACCACATCGATCTCTACCAGATGCATCACGTCGACCGGGCGACGCCCTGGGAAGAGATCTGGCAGGCGATGGAGCAGCTGATCCGCGAGGGCAAGATCACCTATGTCGGCAGCAGCAACTTCGCGGGCTGGGATATCGCCACCGCGCAATGCACGGCGGCCTCGCGCAACCTGCTTGGCCTGGCCTCCGAGCAGAGCCTCTACAATCTTGCCCAGCGCACCATCGAGCTGGAGGTGATCCCGGCGCTGCGTCACTTCGGCGTCGGCCTCATTCCCTGGAGCCCGATTGGCATGGGGCTGCTTGGCGGCGTGTTACGCAAGATCGCCGGGGGACGGCGGGCCTCGCCTCTGCTCCAGATGCGGATCGACAGGCTGCGGCCGCAGCTGGAAGCCTATGAAGCGTTCTGCGACGAGCTGGGCAAGACGCCGTCCGACGTGGCGCTCGCCTGGGTGCTCCACAATCCCGTCGTCACCGCAGCGATCAGCGGACCCCGCACGGTGGAGCAGCTCGGCCAGAATCTGAAGGCGGCGTCTCTGATCCTCTCGAAGGAGACGCTGGCGAAGCTTGACAGGATCTGGCCCGGCCCTGGCGGCGAAGCGCCGGTTGCCTATGCCTGGTAGAGCCGGCGGTCCATCGATGTCCGCGATCGTGGCGAACGGGGAGAGGTCAGCGGCCCTGATGCTGCTGCCGATCATGTGCGTGGTCTTCGTCGCCTTTCTCGTCATCGGCTTCGCGCTGCCCGTTCTGCCGCTTCACGTGCACGATGGTCTGGGCTTCGGCACATTCGTGGTCGGCCTCGTCGCCGGCAGCCAGTTCGCGGCGTCGTTGATCTCCCGGCCGTGGGCCGGCCACTACTCTGACAGACGGGGCGCGAAGCGCGGCGTCGTCGGCGGCCTGCTGGCAGCAGCAACCTCCGGGCTGCTCTATCTACTGTCGCTCGTCCTCAGCGGTGCTCCGCTGGTCTCGGTTGCCGTTCTCCTGCTCGGGCGAGGCTTGCTCGGCGCGGCGGAGAGCTTCATCATCACAGCCGCAGTGAGCTGGGGTCTTGCGTTGGTCGATCGGCGGAGCACCGGCAAGGTGATTGCCTGGGTCGGTTCGGCGATGTTCGCAGCCTTCGTGATCGGCGCACCGGCTGGTTCCGCGCTCTATTCCGCCTATGGCTTTGCGGCGATCGCGTTCGCTACCTCAGCGGCGCCGCTCGCCACTCTGCTGCTCGTTGCGCCTCTTCCCACGGTAGATCCGGTGCAGCAGTCCCGCGTCTCGTTCGTTGATGTGATCGGTGCCGTCTGGGTCCCCGGCTTCGGCTCGGCGCTCGGCAGCGTCGGCTTCGGTGCGGTCACCACGTTCATCGCCTTGCTGTTCGCGAACCGGGGATGGGCGGACGGATGGCTGGCCTACACGGCTTATGCCACAGCTTTCATTCTGGCGCGGCTGTTCTTCAGCCATGTGGCCGATGCGATCGGCGGTGCAAAGGTCGCGCTCTCTTGCGCGCTGATCGAAGCCGTCGGCCAGGCAATGATCTGGCTGGCCGTCCGACCCGAGATGGCCCTGGCCGGCGCCGCGCTGACCGGCTTCGGCTTCTCGCTGGTCTATCCCGGCTTCGGCGTCGAAGCGGTGCGCCGCGTGTCGGCGCAAAGCCGCGGCCTCGCCATGGGGGCCTACACCGCCTTTCTCGACCTGGCGCAGGGACTGGCGAGTCCCGCGCTGGGATTGATCGCGACCGGAGCCAGGCTGAATGTCGTGTTTCTGGCCAGCGCGCTTACCGTGCTCTGCGCCGCGCTCGTCGCAGCGTGGCTGATGGCGCATCCGGTGGCGATCGAGGGAAGTGCGCAATGAGATGGATCGAAGCGACCTTGT
The DNA here is from genome assembly GCF_001641635.1 of Bradyrhizobium centrolobii. Classification (GTDB taxonomy): domain Bacteria; phylum Pseudomonadota; class Alphaproteobacteria; order Rhizobiales; family Xanthobacteraceae; genus Bradyrhizobium; species Bradyrhizobium centrolobii. The sequence continues at coordinate 246,337 of NZ_LUUB01000090.1, read as the reverse complement.
GTTCGTTCTGTGTCATCGCCGGCGCCGCGACATGCCGGGAGCAGCGGAGATGATGATTACACGCAGGCACGTGCTCATCGCCGGTGGTGCTGCGGCGTCGATCGGAATCGGCCGTACGCATGCGCAAGAATTCGAACCAGTGAAGGAGCGTGATATGGACATCGATATCAAAAGAAACGGGTCGCGGCCCTCGCAGAAGGGCCCGGAAGATTGGTTCACCGGCGCGGTCCGCATCGATCCGCTGTTTCAGGCGACGGAGCCGGCGCGAGCGAATGCCGCGCAGGTGACGTTCGAGCCGGGTGCTCGAACGGCCTGGCATACGCATCCGCTCGGCCAGACGCTGATCGTCACCGCAGGGCTCGGCTGGGTGCAGCGCGAGGGCGGCCCGGTCGAGGAGATCCGGCCCGGCGACGTCGTGTGGTTTCCGCCGGGGCTGAAGCACTGGCATGGCGCCTCGCCGATCACCGCCTTGACCCACATCGCCATCCAGGAATCGGCTGGCGGCAAGACCGTGGACTGGATGGAGAAGGTCAGCGAGGAACAGTATCGGAGGTGATGGGACGGTTTGGGCAACCGCAGACGAGCAACGTCGCAACTGTTATCGGAGCCGAACAAACCTGTTCGTACCAAGCGCAACTTCCGCGAAATCGACGGTGGAAAGGGTTGACCATGGTATTGTTGGTTGCGGCTCATAGTGAGTCGCAACCAGTCCGTAGGATGGGTAGAGCAAAGCGAAACCCATCATTCGCGCGTTTCAATCCGCGCTAATGCTGAAATCTGCTAACCTTGCGCGCGTAGTGTCGGGTTCAGCCATCTGGGAGAGTAATCGAAACGGCAAGAGCCGCGCCGATCGGCCCTGTCCTCCGTTCGAGGAAATACCGAACACGCTCCTCGCGCGAGGCATCGAATTGCTCACCGACTTGGCATGTGAGCAAGAGGTCGGCGGCCCACGCTTCTAGGCGCCAATTGCTTGCCGAAGCTGCCTGCGTCAGCGTCGTGTAGGTTGGGGAATCTCCGCCTTTGAGCCCCGTGAGCGCCTGGTGCACCTCGTCTGCATCGAGGACGCGGCACCCAATCGCCGGCCGATCAAGTCGGATTCGCTCCTTGATTGGATAGCTGATCGAAACCGGGATCTCGTGCGGATTGTAGAAAAGGTAGTACACCGCTTTTCCAAAGTCGCGGTTTAGCGCGTCGATCACCTGAATCTGACGGCTTCCCGCCCGCATGGCTCCATAGACGCTGTCCTCGCTGAATGAAAAATGCAGATGAAGCGCGCCGATGGCTTGTTTGTCTTCGCGGCGGATGAATCTGTTCATGCCCGCAAAGAGCTCGAACTCGTCTTCATCATCCTCAACATCGTTGTTGTCGGGATAGAGACGCTTTGTCTGAAGTAACCCGATCTTCTTGGCGATCAATGTCTCGCCCCGGTACACAAAGACCAGAACCGCGATGTCTGCCGTTTCCCACCGACGCACAAAGGGCGGCTCCCAACGCGGCCAGCCAGTCCGCAGCAAACCGCCGACATTGTGGGTGTCCATGCGCACGATCGCTCCTGAGGGGAGTAGGGTCGGCGCGGCTTCGGGTATCAGAGCTTCTATCAATCCATCATCGAGTGAAGTTTCCCGGACATTTGGAAGGTTAACAAGCCGCTCACAGACGCGTCGGTTGGCTTCGGCAAAAACATCCCGATACCAAGCGACCACATCTTCAGGAATGTGAGGCCAAGGATTCATCTGGCAACCACACCAACGATGCGTAGAGCAAAGCGAAGCGAAACCCATCAACTCATTCGGGCCTGGACCCTCCATGGTTCTGGTGGGGTACCCAGCTCGAGCTAGCGCCGAGATTTAGTGGTGTCTCAGTTCGAATTTACGGATCTGGAATCGAGGCGATCTGAATCTGCAACAGTCGGTTTAGATAATCTTTCATCTGGCTCAAATCCCTCGCCGCTGAGTTCACGGCTGCCGCCTGGTCTGCAACTCGGATGGCGGCCTCATAGTCGGGGCGAGTGAGCATGATTTGGTCGATGACGGTGGTTGTGCCTGGCAGGATCACGCCCAGTCGTGCATTCAGGCAGGCATAACAGAAAGCGCGCGCTGTCCGGCCATTGCCGTTCCTGAAGGGATGTATCCAGTTGATACGCCAAAGAGCGAAAGCCGCGGCGTCCAGCGCATCTCCTTCGTGCCAAATTCTATGAAGCTCCTCAAAGAATTCCGTCATCAGTTGCTGCACTTGCTCCCAAGGCGGAGCTTGGTACAGAACCTCCCCAGTTTGTAGATTTGCCACTTGGACGGGGACGTCTCGGTATTCGCCAGGCCTATTGAGCAGGAATAGCGTCCCGCACCTATGAAGCTCTCGCAGTGCCATTTCGTTTGGCGCCCACGGCAATTTGTCTGGCTGACTGAAGTGGATGAGAAAGGTAACCAGCGCTTCCAGCACGTTGATGCTGTTTGCTGCATTTAGTTGTTCAATGTGATGAGCCGAAGGCCCATTGATTAATTCCCAGTTACTATCGAGCATTGCCCCGCCCAAATAAAAAGGCCCAGCAAAAGCTGGGCCTTTCTATTAGCGGTTGTCCATTCGATTGTGTCAACCGACTTTCTTCTCGGCTGTTTCGTGACCCTCGTTTTGGTCAAGGAAACTCGACACCTCGTCACGGGTTAGGGTCGAGTTTTTGGACCGAAGACCCATGATCAAACTCACCCTCTGTGCCTTGCGCTCAGAAGGAGTTACGCGGTGATTTTTAGCTTTTTCAGCAATCTGTTCCAGTGTCAGCGCGGCCATGACAACTCCCCGTGGGGCGGCCCCAGCATGATGCTCTTGATTCTTCAACACTTTCTTACGACTTTGGTTCCAGGGGCCAGCCTTACGGCACATCATATGCATATTCGGGGTTGTGCCGACAAGCCCGCACGTAGCCTGTGGACCCCTTTTGACCTTTGGGCCCCTCTTAACCTTTGGGCGTGGCCTATACGCCCTTCCCGTGCTGTGCTTAGCGGAGAGCATTCGGCGCAGACAGGGAACCGAGAGGACGGAAAGGCGAAAAGCGCCATTGCCGATGACCCAATCAGCACAACCGGCGCCTACTACTTTAACTGCAACCGGACCCCCGCCTGCCCAAACCAGCACTAGAATCATTTCAGTTCCTCCAGCAACTTCCGCGTCTCACCCAACAGGGTCCGGACCTGCTTTCGCTCGGCGATCGCATCCCTCGTGTACAGTCCATGCTTCTGCGCATTCCGATTTCCCATTGGTGCGCCCGATCCTGCCGCGCCGCCGTGCATGCGGCAGCGTGTCTCGCCGTGCACCGATGGCGCGCGACAGGCGTCGCCACTGCGGGTCCTTGCGCCGCAGCGCGGGCTCGCCAGCATGGGGCCGGCGTTGTGCGTGTGGCCGCTACTCATGCGGTGGCGCCTTGCTTGGCCTCGGCCCGTTCGTGCTCGCGTTCGCCGGCGTCAAGCGCCGGGCCCATCCCCGCGTCCTTCGAACCCGCCTCCGCAACGATCACCCTTGCATGCTGCGTCACATTCCCCACGATTGCCTTGCCGCCGTCCTGCACGGACAGGTTCTGCACGGTGATGGCGCGCTCGCCGTTGTTGCGGTAGCGGTTCAGCGCCTCGACCTGGGCCGGGAAGGTGCGCATGAGCCTGCTGAGAGCGCGCGCGGCGCTGTCCTGCCGAGGGATGTCGTCGGCGCAGGCGAGACGATAGGCGCATCGCATCGCCGTCACGTGCACGGACACCATCTGCGCCGCCAGCATGGCCTCGATGGAATCCCGCGGACGGATGCTCTTCATCATCGAGATCATGAAGGCGAGATTGGCCTTGTCGGGATTTCGTCCGATCGTGCTGGCCTTGACCAGTTGCTTCAGCAGGCCCTGCAGCGCGTCGCGGTCGACGGCGCCGAGCGCGTCGGCCAGCAGCCGTTCGCCGGCTTCCTGATCCGGATGGTCGATCGAAATGCGCCGCCGGGAGAGTTTTATCTTCGGGCTCGCGGTGATGGCGGGGCGATCGTTTGCCGCGATTGCGGCCGTCGTGTTGGGTTTCGCAGATGTTGTCATGTCGATGCTTCCTTTGGCAGCGCAGGCGACGGCATGCGCGCGTGCAGCCGTCGCGCACAGCAGCGCGCCGTTAACCTGGGATGTCGATGATCGTGTTTTGCGCGCAGGCCGTCTCGAGGCGCCCATGGCCGCAACGGGTAGGGGCGTCTCACGGATTGCTGCGATGATGGAATCGTGCGCCTGTTTTGCCCGACGTGTCAAACGGTATTGCGAGGGGCAGGGTCTCGCGCCGGCAGCCGTCGGCTACTTTGCATGGGGTTGTTTTTCAGTTTTTGTTGGAGCCCCGGCGTGCCGGCCTCCTCTTCACTTACCGTGCGACGGAATTGATGCGCATCAGGCGCATGTGGCCGGCCGAAGATCGCGGAAGAGACCAGGGAGCTTGCCGAAGTCGTCGCGACGGCAAATATCAAGTCCGACTGACGCGTCGCGCGACGTCACAGCCACAGGATCTGCTTGCGATAGCCGAGATCGTTGAGCAGCGGCGTCGCCGGTCCCTGATGGAACACGGCGCCGCGCTCCAGCGCGAAGACGCGGTCGGCGAGCGCGAGCACGAGATCGAGATTGTGCTCGACGATGACGATCGACATGTGCTGGCGGAGCTGGTCGAACACTTTGAACAGCTCCAGCGTCACGGCCGGCGCAAGGCCCTCGAACGGCTCGTCGAGCAGCAGCAGGCGGACATTGCCTGACATCGCGCGTGCGACCGCCACCATCTGCTGCTCGCCGCCGGAGAGATAGTCGGCGGCAACGTTCATGCGCTCCTTCAGCCGCGGGAAGGTGTGCAGGATCTGCTCCTCGTCCCAGACCACGCCGTCACTGCCGTCGGTCTTGCGGGCGAGACGGCCGAGCGCGAGGTTTTCGCGCACGGTCATGCCGGCGAACAGGCCGCGCCCCTGCGGCACGTAGCCGATGCCGCGGCGCGCAATGTCGGGAGCGGGGAGGCTTGCGATGTCGCCGCCGCGATAGGTGATGCTGCCGGACGCCGCTGGCACGAGGCCGGCGATGGTCTTCAGCAGCGTCGACTTGCCGGCGCCGTTGCGTCCGAGCAGAGCGACGATCTCGCCTTCGCGCACATCGAGCGCGGCATCGTTGAGGATGTGGCTCTTGCCGTAAAACGTGTTGACGCGATCGAGACGGAGGACGGTCTTGCTGTCGCCGGCGGCTTCACCGGTGCGTTGATGCTCGACGGCGGGAATGCCCTTGCCGGTATAGATCTCCTGCACGCGCAGATCGGCCCGCACCGCTTTGGGGCAGTCGGACATCAGCACCTCGCCCTGATTCATCACGGTGACGACAGCCGAGAAGCCCAGCACACGATCGATGTCGTGCTCGACGATCAGCACGGGAATATTGTCCGCAATGTTCTTGACGAGGTTGGACACGCGCTCGCGCTCGGCCGCGGCAAGGCCCGCGAGCGGCTCGTCGAGCAGCAGCACCTGCGGCTTGGAGCCGAGCGCGATGCCGAGATCGACCAGCCGCTGCCCGCCATAGGAGAGCTCGCCGCCCTCGATCGCCTCGATGCCTTCGAGCCCGAGGAACTTGATCAGCGCGGTGGTCTCGGCGTGGATTTCCTCATACGCGTCGATGTCGTTCCAGATGTTGAAGCGCATCGACCGGCGCGCCTGCAGCGAGAGGCGCAGGTTCTCGTAGATGGTGAGCCCGCGAAACAGGTTGGTGATCTGGAACGAGCGCGCCAGCCCCTGATGGCAGATCAGGTTTGCCGGCACGCCGGCAATGTCCCGGCCGTTGAGGCGGATCGTGCCCCGGTCCGGCGCGTAGAGGCCGGAGACCAGGTTGAACAGCGTTGTCTTGCCGGCGCCGTTCGGCCCGATCAGCGCGTGGATCTCGCCGGCGGCGACCTTAATGCCAGCATTCTCGACCGCGCGGATGCCGCCAAATTTTTTGGAGACGTCGCTGACCTCGAGCACCGTGCCTTGTCGTGGCTCCGGCCGCAAAAAGTCCGGCAGCGGCAGGCCGTCATAGATCTTGCGCCGGCTCATTGCGGCGGCTTCTTCGCATGCGGGACGGAAGCGCCGCATGATCAGTGCGCCGATGCCGACGAGGCCGCCGGGCGAATACATCACGAAGGCCACGAAGGTGAGGCCGAACCAGAACAGCCAATCCGACGTCCAGATCGAGAACAGCTCGCGGAACAGGATGAAGAACAACGCGCCGAGTGCTGGCCCGAGCAGGCTGCGCATGCCGCCGATGACGACCATCGCCAGAAGCTCGCCGGCGAACGGCACCGAGACGGCTTCGGCCGAGACGAGATAGTTCAGGAACGCGATCAGCGCGCCGGCTAGGCCGGTGACGACGGCGGAGATCGCGAACACCGCAAGCTTGTAGCGTTCGACTGGATAGCCCTGGAAGCTCGCGCGCAGCTGGTTCTCGCGGATCGCCACCAGAACATGGCCGAACGGCGAGCGCACGAGGCGCATGAGGACATAGAGCACGATGAGGCCGATCGCCGCGACGACCGCATAGTAGTTGACCGCGTTGTCGAGACTGATTGGTCCGATGTCACCGCGCTTCAGCCCGCCGAGACCGTCCTCGCCGCCGGTCAGGCTCGTCCAGCGGAACGCGGTGGTGTAGACGAGTGCCGCAAGCGCGAGCGTCAGCAGTGAGAAGTACACGCCGCGCCGGCGCAGGATCAGCATGCCGATCGCGGTCGATGCGATCGCGACGACGACCATCGATGATAGCAGCGGCAGCCAGATATCGCCGGGGAAGAAGCGAAGCTGGATCAGGCCGGCGGCGTAGGCGCCGATGCCGAACCAGGCGCTGTGGCCGAACGAGACGAGGCCGGTATAGCCGATGCAGAGGTTGAGCCCCATGGTCGCGATCGCGAGCCCGACGATCCAGGTGCCGGTGTTCACGGAAAGGCCGAGTGCCCTGAGCACGAAGGGCAGCGCAATGACCGCAACCGCTGCGATCAGCAGCAGCCTCAGCTTCTCGATGGCAGAGCCACGGGTCATTCGAACTTCTCGATGCGTTCGCCGAGCAGGCCGCGCGGGCGCACCAGCAGCACCAGGAACATCAGGATATAGATCGAGGCTTCACCGGCTGCCGGCTGGAAATGAATGGCGATGCCGCGCACGACGCCGACGAGGAGGGCTGAGATAACCACGCCCCAGAAGCTGCCGAGCCCGCCGATCACGACGACGACGAACGCCACCGTCATGATCTCGGCACCCATCGCCGGATGCACGGTCGTGATCGGCGCGAAGAAGGCGCCGCCGAGCGCGGCCATGCCGACTCCGAGCATGACGATCGCGATCATGTAAGGCTGCAGGCGAATGCCGAGCGCGGCGACCATGTCCGGCCGCTGGATGCCCGCGCGCACCACCCGTCCGAACGAGGTCTTGTGCAGCAGGAGCCAGACCGCGACCAGGACCACGGCGATGACCGCCAGGATCAGGAGGCGGTAGCGCGAGAACAGGAAATCGCCGAGGATGACTGAACCGCGGAAGCTTTGCGGGATCTCGGTGGAGACCGGTGCTGCGCCCCAGATCATGCGGATCGCCTGCTCGGCGACCATTGCAAGCCCGAAGGTCACGAGCAGGCTCAGGATCGGGTCAGCCGTGTAGAAGCGGCGCAGGATGAAGCGTTCGAAGAGGATGCCGAGCAGGGCGACCGCGAGCGGCGAGATCACTATGGAGGCGCCGAAGCCGAGGTGCTTCACGAGTTCGACGAAGACGTAGGCGCCGAGTGCATAGAAGGCGCCATGCGCGAGATTGACGATGCCGCCGACGGAAAAGATCAGCGACAGCCCGAGCGCGATGAGCAGGTAATAGCCTCCGAGCACGAGGCCATTCACCACCTGTTCCAGCAAGAACTCGAACTGCATGTTGCGTCCATTGCCTTGAAAAGAACGGCGCCGGCAGGGCCGGCGCCGCTGACGCCAATCGGCCTCGATGCGCGTAAGCCGCGCCTCAGGCCTTCATCTCGCAGGGATTCTGTTCCCTGGTCGGATAGATCGTCTCCAGCGGGTCGTTTGCCGCCGGCACCGCATCGCCCAGCACCAGCATATCCCACTGGTCCTTCATCTGGTCCTTTGGCTTGACGGTGAATGGATAGGCCTCCTGCACCATCTGGTGATCCCAGGAGCGGAAATAGGCCTTGCGCGCCTTGCCGATGTCGAACTGGGATTGCTTTTCGAAATAGGCGATCAGCTCATTGCTGTCGGTCGATTTGGTGGTGTTGATGGCCTCTGCCAGAAGCTTCAGCGTGATGTAGTCGATCCAGGCGTGGTTCTCCGGCGGCTTGCCGTATTTCTTGCTGAACGCCGCGACGAAGGCCTGCGACGCCGGATTGTTCAGCGTGTGATACCAGACCGTCGGCCAGGTGCCGCTGAGATTGCCGGCGCCCGCGGCCCAGGCATCGCCGGTGTTGAGGTTGAAGCCGACCAGCGGATAGGGCAGGCCGAACTCGGCATATTGCTTGACGAGATTGGTGACCTGGTTGCCGGCGAGGTTGCAGCAGACCACGTCGGGCTTGGCCTGCCGTACTTTCAAGAGATACGGGCTGAAATCGGTGACGTCGATCGCGATCAACTCGTCGCCGATCAGGTTGGCGTCGTGCGTACCGAAGAACGCCTTTGCCGCTTTCAACAGGTCATGGCCGAAGATGTAGTCGGCCGTGAGCGTGAAGAACTTCTTGCCTTTCACCATGCCCTTCTGCGACAGCGCGGTGCCGACCGCATTGACCATCACGGTGTTCGGGATGTCGCAGTGGAAGGAATATTTGTTGCAGTTCTTGCCGCGCAGCGCGTCCGACCGCGCGCCGGTCGAGAAGAACACCTTCTTGTTGCGCTCGGCGACCTGCATGATGGTCAGCGAGGAGGCCGAGGAGATTTCGCCGAGCAGCACCACCGCGCCGTCCTGCTCGAGCATGCGCTGCGCCTTGGTGGCTGCGGTTGCAGGGTTGATCGAGTCTTCCGACAGCAGGTCGACCTGCTTGCCGAGAACGCCGCCGGACTGGTTGATCTCCTCCGCCGCGAGCTTCACGCCCAGCTGCGCGTAGCTGCCGATCACGCCGAGAAAGCCGGTCAGCGGCGTCAGATGCCCGATCCGGATCTTCTCGGCCTGGGCCCTCACTATCGCCGGAAACCCCAGTGCGGACGCGCCTGCAAAGGCTGCGCCCGCACGTAACAACGTCCGTCGGCTGGTGCGGATCATCTTTGTCTCCTCCCCGGGTGCATCGCGTGTCTCCCTTCAAAATCGGATGTCCGATATTGTGAGAGACGTTTTTCTAATGCTGGAGGACAATCCCGAACGGCATCGCCGGTGTCAACCGGCAAAATCGCCGCCTGCGCGCGTCTCAGGCTTTTTGCGTGAGCGCCTTTTGCGCCGCGCCTTTGGCGCCGAATTCGGCGGACAGGCGGTCTGCTGCAGTTTGCACGACCTGCGCGCTTGCGTGCAGCGCCTGGTTGGAGAGCCGCCAGATCGGGCCGGAAATGCCGAGCGCGCCGATCACCTGGCCGGTGAAATCGGTCACGGGCACGGCGACGCAGCGCACTTCCATGTTGAACTCGCCGTCGTCGAAGGCAACGCCGGTGCGCTGCACCTCGGCGATCTCCCGCATCAGCGCGCCGGCATCGGTGATCGACTTGGGCGTGGACGGCTTCAACTCGGCGCGCTCGAGGAACCGCTTGAGCTGCTCGGGCCGGAGCGAAGCCAGGATGATCTTGCCGAGCGCAGTGCAATGGGCCGGCCGTACCACGCCGACGCGGTCGGTCAGTTGAAACGCGCCGGGGCCGCTGGTGCGGGCGATGACGACCACGGCATCGCCCATGCGCACGGCAAAATGGCTGCTTTCGCTGGTCTGGCGCGACAGCTCCTCCAGCACGGGCGTTGCTACATTGACCATCTCGATCTCGTCGAGCGCGCTGGCCGCGAGTGCGAACAGCGGACGGCCGATGCGGTAGCGCTTGTTGTCTTTCTCCTGGCGAAGGTAGCCGAGCGAGACCAGCGTCTTCGCAAGGTGGAAGGTGGTCGAGTTGTGCAGCCCGACGAGCTTGCTCAATTCCGCAAGCCCAATCCCTTCGCGATGGCGCGCCACCTCTTCGAGTATCGAGAAGGCACGGCCGAGTGACTGAACGCCGCCGCCGCGCTGCTTGTCGTCGGCCTCATCATCGCCATCGGCCTGGGGGGCGGGGACCAGCTTGGCAATCGCGGCCTTGCGCGGGCTCGCGGGTTTCTCGCTGGCGTTGGGCTTGGTGCGCGATCTCAAGGAAGAGGCCCCCTCTGGCAAATCCGTCATGACTCGGTGCTCGACAGTAGCACGCAACCACGCAAGCGTCGGAGCTGCGCGCGCGTTTCCTCCGGAAGAAGACTATCACAATATAAATTGACGTACAGCATTATGAGAAATAGGGTGCCGGCGGCCCAGTGATGACCGGCCGCGTTCTCCGCATCGGTACATAAGAAGACGTCGGGCCGAGAGGGAGACGGGTTGATGTCGCGAAACATGCTCAATGGCGCCCAGGTCATTGTCGACTATCTGATCCAGGAGAAGGTGCCGCAGGTGTTCGGCCTGTGCGGTCACGGCAACATCCAGTTCATCGACGCGCTGTACGAGCGGTCCTCCGAGATCAAGACGATCTCCGTGCATCACGAGAGCGTCGCCGGCTTCATGGCCGACGTCTACTATCGCGTCTCGGGCAAGCCGACGGCGACCTTCACCTCCTGCGGGCCGGGCTCGGCCAATTTGCCGATCTCGCTCGCCAACGCCTTTCTCGACTCCGTGCCGTTCATGGCGATCACAGGCAACGTGCCAACCAGCCAGTTCAATCGCGGCGCCTTCCAGGAAATGTACCGGCACTACCAGGCCGACTTTCCCTCCACCGTGCGCTCAATCTGCAAGAAGGTGTTTCAGCCGACGCGAGGCGAGATGGTGCCACTTGCGGTACGGCAGGCCTGGAAGACCATGGTCACGGGACGGCCGGGCCCCGTCGTGGTCGACGTGCCCTTCGACGTGTTCATGGAATCGGCAGCCGAAGAGGCGCCGAAGGCGATCGAGTGGAATGCGAATATCTCGAGCCGCTGCGGGGCTGATCCCGAGGGCGTCGAGAGAGCGGTCGACATGCTGCTCTCGGCGGAGCGGCCGGTGATGCTGGTCGGGCAGGGCGTGCGCTATGGCGGCGCGGCCGACGAGCTGCGCGAGCTTGCCGAGCGGCTTCAGATTCCGGTTGCGGCGTCGGCGAGCGGCCTCGGCGCGCTCGACGTCAACCATCCGCTCGCGCTCGGCCTCGTCGCGCGTGCCGGGCACTATCAGGCCAATCACGCCGCGCGCCAGGCCGACGTACTGCTCGCGCTCGGCGTCCGCTTCGACGACCGCACGTCGAGCTCTTGGATCCCCGGCTATTCCTTCACGATTCCGCCGACCAAGCTGATCCATGTCGACATCGATCCCGAGGAGATCGGCCGCAACTATCCCGTCGCGCTCGGCCTGATGGCCGACGTTCGTACCTTCCTGCGGCAGGTTCATGCCGAGCTCGATCGCCGCGACAACCTCTTCAAGAAGTCCAACGCACGCAAGAAATGGCTGGCGCAGATCGACACCTATCGCAAGGAGTGGGACAAGCTCGTCGCGCCCGGCTTCTCCGACGATACCACGCCGATCAATCCGCAGCGCGCGGCCGCCGAGATCGACAAGGCGCTGCCCGAGGATGCGATACTGGTTTCCGATATCGGCGTGCATCACAACTGGCTGCTCGGCTTCTGCAAGCCGAAGCGGCCGGACTCACTGATCGGCTCGATGGGTTTCGGCCCGATGGGCTTTGGCGTCGCCGGCGTGATGGGCGCGAAATTCGCGGCGCCCGATCGCCCTTGCGTGTCGGTATGCGGCGACGGCGCCTTCTTCATGCACGCCAACGTGCTGGGTACGGCGGTCGAGTACAATCTGCCCGTGGTCTGGGTGGTCTGGAACAATTACGCCTATGCCTCCATCCGCGGACTTCAGCGCGGCTATCTCGGCGGGCGCGAGCTTGCGACGGACTTCAAGCACCCGGAAACAGGCGAACGCTACAATCCCGACTTTGCCGCGATGGCGCGCTCCTGCGGCGTCGAAGGCGTGCGGGTCGATCGCGCCGGCGACCTCGGTGAAGCGATCCGCAAGGGCATCGCTGCCAACAAGCCGTATCTGATCGACGTCGATATCGCAGCGGACATTAATCCGGCCGGTGCGGGAGTCTGGGAGTTGCCGGGCCTCGGCCAGAGCAAGGCCGGCATCGGCACGCGCTTCCAGCCGGGCTGATCGCGCAGCGTACGGATGAGCAATCAACAAGCTATCGGGGAGATGGAAATGACGCTCGCAGGCAAAAAGGTCGTCGTGATCGGCGGCTCGTCAGGCATTGGCCTTGCCACGGCGGAGCTTGCCAAGACGCAGGGCGCCGACGTCATCATCGCCTCGCGCAGTGCTGCCAAGCTTGATCCCGTCGCCGAGCGGCTGAAGGTGACGGCGATTCCGGCTGATGTCACCAGTGACCAGAGCGTCGCCGATCTGTTTCGCCGCACCGGTCCTGTCGATCACGTCGTGCTGACGGCGGCGCAGCTTCGCACCGGGCCGTTCAAGACGGTTGCGATGGAGGACGTGCGCGCCACGATGGAAGGCAAGTTCTGGGGCGCCTGGCGCGTGGCGCGCGAGGCGGTGATCCGCCCGGGCGGCTCGCTGACGCTTGTCACCGGTTTCCTCAGCGTCCGGCCGCGGCCGAATTCGGCGATCATCAGCGCGGCGAATGGCGCGCTGGAATCGCTCGCGCGAGCACTGGCGCTCGAACTAGCGCCGGTGCGAGTCAACGCCGTTTCGCCAGGCGTGATCGATACGCCGATCCGGGCGGCGATGCCTGAAGAGGCGCGGCGCGAGATGCTGGCCAAGACCGCCGCCGCGTTGCCGGTCGGCCGCGTCGGCATGGCCGATGACATCGCCCAGCAGATCGCAGCCTTCATGACCAACGGCTTCGCCACCGGATCGATCGTCTACATCGACGGCGGGGCGCTGGTGCACTGATTTGCGCGAAAGGAGCACGATCATGGCCGAGGAGAGCAACGGCGCCTTCATCCGCAACATCGCCGAGGTGCCCTGGCGCGAATTCCCGAACCATTTCGGGGGTGCGCTGTCAAAGCCTCTGGTGATGCCGGAGACCGCAGGCTCGCGCCGCATCGACTACCGAATCTCGATGTACCAGCCGATGGCCTATGTGGCGAAGCATCACCATGAGGTGCAGGAGCAGGTCTATCACGTGCTCGAAGGCGAGGGGCTTAGGGAGATTGCGGGCAAGACCCATGTCGTGCGCAAGCATGACGTGATCTTCCTGCCGCCCGGCGTGGAGCATGCCATCTCGAATTCGGGCCTGACCGACCTCGTGTTCCTGGTGGTCACCTCGCCGGTGATCGACGACGAGAAGCCGGTTTGACTTAATCGGAGGAGCGTTCGCGCGACGCGACACGAATGGCGCGCGCCTTCGCGCTCTTACCGGCGGCCCGCGCCGCGATCATGCTGCGCGCCTTGCCGTGGGCCGAAGCTTTCTTCCTGATCAGAGATGCAAATCGCTTGCGCGCACGGTTGGCCGCCAGCCGCGCCTCCAGCTGCGTGGCTTCGGCCTTGCGAACGATGGTGGCGACCGTTGGGGTCAGGTTCACGGGAACCCACGCGACATCCTTTGTCTTGGAGAGATCGCCGACGCCTTCGCATGGGGCTTCACGTGGCAGGTCGATCCGGATCGCGAGAGCCTCGGAGCGCTCGATCCAGTCTTCGGCCTTGGTGCCGGTGATGATCCGGACATAGTCGCGCGTTTCGCGCGGCAGCTCGCTCTCCTTGGCGAGCCATTTCTGGATCCGACCCGGACCCGCATTATAGGCAGCTGCGGCGAGGCCGAGATTGCCGAAATCGTCGCGAAGCTTGCTCAGGAATTTTGCTGATGCGGGCAAAGCCTTCATGGGATCGAAGGGATCGTCGAGCCCGACCTCTGCAGCCGTTTCCGGCATGAACTGCGCGACGCCCTGTGCCCCGGCCTGGCTCACCTCGTTGGAGCGAAAGCGGCTCTCCTGCCAGATCAGGCGCGCGAAGAAGGGCACCGGAATGCCGCTGGTCTCGGCGGCTTGCCTGAGCGCGTGGCAGAATTGATCCATTGGTGAAACCGGCGCGGGCGTGACAGCAGGTTCGCTCTTCTCCTTCGGCATTTCCTCATATGCCGCGCGCGCATTCGCGAGTTCAATGGCCTGCACGCTCGCGAGGAAGAGCTCGACGACCGGAACAAGTGGAGAGGCGCGATCGTTCTGGAGAACGGTTGACTCGAAAGTTGATGCTTGCCGGGACGCCGACGGATCGAGGTCGCACATCAGAAGCAGAAACGCGGCGCAAGCCGCCACGACAAATCGCATTTGCTGGGCAACCTCGAACTGTGGGATGAGCGGCCAGCGATGCGCCGGCGATAAGGACGTCATAATCGTCCGATTGCGGCAAAGCTGCGATCTCTCCGGTTCCGTCAGTGTTACTACGGTGTTCCCGGATACCGGTGTTCCCGAAACGAAACCCGGTGGACTTGCGGATCACTTGCGGATTGGACGCGCGACTATGATGCGATGGATGTTTGGCGCGGTGATTTCGCTGTGGCTCGCCGCTCCAACACTCGCGGGCAATCTTGATGCAGCAGCTGTGAATGATGCTGCGTGTCCTGCAAAGCAGCCCGTCACCGACAAGGTCAACGCATCGGTGGTGAAGCTTCAGGTCCTGCTCGATCGTGCGCAATTCTCTCCCGGCGAGATCGATGGCAGGCTCGGCGAGAACGCACAGAAGGCGCTGAAGGCATTCGCCGAGCAGACCGGAATCCCTTCCGACAAGGCGATCGCGCCGGAACTTTGGGACAAGCTGATTGCGGCGAGCGAAGGGCCCATCGTCGTCGATTACAAGATCGCCGACGCAGACGTGAAGGGGCCTTTCCTGAAAGAACTCCCGGCCACGCTCGACGACATGAAGCCGCGGAATGCGCTGGGCTATGCCAGTCCTCTCGAAGGACTCGCCGAAAAATTCCACATGAGCGAAGAGCTGCTGAAAGCGCTCAATCCAGGCAAGTCTTTCGACAAGGCCGGGGAGACAATCGTCGTTGCGAATGTCTCGGCACGGAGCGAACTGCCGCGCATTGCGCGGCTTGAGGTCGACAAGAAAAATGAAACGTTGAAGGCGTTCAACGCGACCGGTCGTCTGATCGCGTTCTATCCTGCGTCAATCGGCAGCCCGGATCGACCGACACCGAGTGGAACGCTCAAGGTCACAGGGACCAATGACAGGCCGATCTACCACTACAATCCCGACTACAACTTCGATGGCGTCAAATCCAGGGAGCCGTTCGACCTCAAGCCAGGCCCGAATAATCCGCTAGGCGCGTACTGGATCGGCCTGTCCGCACAGGGCTACGGCATCCACGGAACGGCGGAGCCCGACAAGGTCAGCAAATCAGCGTCTCACGGTTGCGTCAGGCTCACCAACTGGGACGTTCGCACGCTCGGTGACAGGGTCAAGCGCGGCACGCCCGTCGTCTTCCTCGATGCGCCGACGGAATCCTCCTCGAAGCAGCAAAGACAACCTGCAGCCAGTCGCGCTTCGAACTAGTCCTTCGGGAAATCCTTGCGCATCGCGATCTCGGCGGCGTCGCCCGGTGACAGCACGGCCTGATCGAAGGCTGCTTGCGGCCTCGTCATGATGTCGTAGAGCGAGATGCCCTTGATCGGCTTGGCCATGAGCTCGCGAACGCACTCGGCGAGCGTGCCGTTATAGACGAGATAAGGCGGGCCTCTGTCCTTTTGCCTCTGTCCCTTCAGCGACGGCCACTTCTTCAGTTCGGCCGGCGCGTCGTAGGCGATCGGCGAGCCTTCTCTAAACATGCGTTTGGCCCCAGGCGGCGTGAATAGCCGGAAATGCTAGGGCCGCCGGGTAAACGCACGTTAAAGATTTAGTTCAAATCAGCCGGCAATGAAGGCGAGCAGGGTGCCGTTGGCCCTGGCCGGCGGCACGCAGATCGCGCTCCCGCTGCGCACGCCTGCCGAGCCCAACGCCTTCTCGGTTTCCGCAAGATCGGAACTGGCGAGCACCAGGGCCGCACCGCCGCGTTCGGAGAGACCTGCCAGCGGGACACCGGGATAGCGGCCGCCAAGCTGATCCAGCGTCAGATAAACGAAATCGGCACGATCGCCGCCGGAGGGCACCGCGACTGCGCCGTCGGCTTCCGTCTTCGGCTCGCGGTCGATCAGCCGCGACAGATGCGCCGCCTCCTTCGCGGGCTCGGGTGTCGCGATCAGCACCTGCTGAATGCGCTTCGCCCCATTGGCGTGCGTCATCAGTTCGGGAATCCACACGGTCTCGCGGGTCTTGTGCTGGCAGGCGAAGATGCGCACGCCGCCGGGTGCTTCCTCGGTTGGCCACATGAAGGTACGGAATTTCGCTGCGGATACCGTGCCGTTCGGCAGCGTGACCGGCCGTTCGAAATCCGTGGGACCGATCGGCGTGAGGCCGCGTGCGCGGATCTCCTCCGCGCCGGCTGAGGAATCGACCGCGGTGAATGCGATGCGTTCGATGCCCTCGCCGCGTTTTTCGAGGAAGGCGCGGGCCGGGGCGTTATGTTCGGTCGGGGCGAGCACGCCGAGCAGCTCCATGTAGTCCGGGTCGAACATGATGGTGTAGTTGCCCGTTCCCATATGCGCGCTGTGGGTGCCGCGCGGCGACACGGTAAAGCCGAGCTGTCTGTAATTCTCGGCAGCCTTGTCGAGGTCCTTCACCATGACCACGGCGTGGTCTACTCCGACGACGTTCTTGAGGGCCACTGTTATTTCCCCGGGCGAGCTAAACTGACTTTGCGGCCGCACGCGCGGCCATCATGCACCTATCTACGATGGATGGACGCGCGAGTCATTTTGAAATCGCCTGCGGAAGTGCAATTTCCTTCCGCGAAACACCGCATCGAGCGTCGCAACGGACCGCGTCAGCGATCCTGCCCGCCGATATAGGCAGCGAGGATCGCGCGCTCCTCGCTGGTCATTTCCGTGATGTTGCCCGGGGGCATCGCGTTGGACCACGCTGCCACGCGGCCGATCAGGCGGATGTTGCGTTGGATGTGCTCGCTGCCGTCGAGCAGGATGCCCTTCGGCGCGGTCACGATGCCCGCCCAGACCGGCTCGGCCGCATGGCACATGCTGCAGCGGGACATCACGATATCCTCGACATTGGCGAGCGTCGGCTGCGCCGACAGCACACCCGTCTTGGCCTCACGCGGGCCGGCCGCGGAGAGCGCGCCGATTGCGATCACGCCAGCTGTCGCCACACCCCACACCCACCATGGCGACCTGCGGCCCGCATGCCGCTCGTTGAAGAAGTGGCGGATCACCGGCCCCAGCGCCAGCACGATCGCGACGATGATCCAGTTGAAGCGGGTGGCGTAGAGCAGGGGATAGTGGTTGCTGATCATCAGCACGACGACGGGGAGCGTCAGATAGTTGTTGTGGACCGAGCGTTCCTTGCTGGTCTTGCCGAGTTTCGGATCGGGCGCCTCGCCGGCGATCAGCGCGGCGACGATCTTCTTCTGGTTCGGGATGATCACCGCGAAGACGTTGGCGACCATGATGGTGCCGATGATCGCCCCGATCTGGTTGAAGGCCCCGCGGCCGCTCAGGACGTGCGTAAAGGCGTAGGTCAGTGCGACCAGGAACACGTAGCCGCCGATGGCAAAGCCGAGCTCACGCTGCCCAAGCCCGGTGCGGCAGGCGATCTCGTAGAGGGCCCACGCCAGCGCAAGGCTGCAGAAGCTGAACAGACCGGCCTGGACCGGCGTCAGGTCAAGGATCGACTTGTCGACCAGGAACAGGTCGGCATCGAGATAATAGACCACCACCATCAGAGCGAAGCCGGAGAGCCAGGTGGTGTAAGCCTCCCATTTGAACCAGGTGAGCTCCTCCGGCATCTGGCTCGGCGCTACCAGATATTTCATGATCCGGTAGAAGCCGCCGCCATGGACCTGCCAGGCCTCGCCCTGCACGCCGTCCGGCAAGTCACGCTGCGGTTTCAGGCTGAGATCGAGATGGATGAAGTAAAAGGAGCTGCCGATCCAGGCGATCGCCGCCACCACGTGCAGCCAGCGGAGCAGCAGGCTCGCCCATTCCGATATGATGGATCCCCACATGATCACCCCATCAGTCGCGACGTCGATGCCGCAGCTTTGATGACCGCGACTGGCGGCCGCACCCTTACAATGTGTCGCACCGATCAGCGGCATTTTCCAGTACGATGGGTCGCGGCTGTTGCACATCGTGCAGGCATGAGCTGACGTGGGATTCGGCATGTGCACGACCTGCCGAGAACGTTCACGGGTCCATCGGCGTTCGGTAGCCGGCGTGAAGTTCCACAAGTCGAGACCGGGAGGAAGACGACGTGAAGAACAGGATCTGGTCCGTGGCGACATTCGTCTGGTCGCTGACCGCCGCCGCGACGACCGCGCGAGCCGAGCTGGTGCTGCAAGGCAAGGACGCCTATGGCAGTTGGCAATCCGACAAGCCCGGTATCGTGAGGCTGATCCGGCCGCAGGATCTCGTCAAGCCCCGCGCCACCCCGTCCTTTGCGAACAGCTCGCGTGTTGTGTCGCGCCCGCCGGAGGCATCCCTGCAAATGCCGGCGGGGTTCAAGATCGAGCTGTTCGCAGAAGGTCTGCGCGGTCCGCGCATCGTGCGTGTTGCGCCGAACGGCGACGTCTTCGTGGCAGAGACGCGGGCAGGCAACATCCGCGTGCTTCGCGCCAGCGAAGGCAAAGTCGCGACCAACGAGGTTTTTGCAAGCGGCCTGAAGCAGCCATTCGGCATCGCCTTCTTTCCCAGTGGCGACAATCCGCAATGGGTCTACGTCGCCAACACCGATAGCGTCGTCCGCTTTCCCTATCAGCCTGGCGATCTCAAGGCACGGGGCAAGCCGGAAACCGTCGTGCCAAGCCTGCCTACCGGCGGCCATTCCACCCGCGACATCGTCTTTACCCCGGACGACAAGCGCATGCTCGTCTCGGTCGGATCGCTCAGCAATGTCGCAGAAGGCATGGGCACTCCGCCGGGCGGATTGGAGGCGTGGTCGCGAACCCAACCGCTCGGCGCGGCCTGGGCGAGCGAGACCGAGCGCGCCGCCGTGCTTGCTTTCAATCCGGATGGCAAGGAGCGGAAGATCTACGCCACCGGCATCCGCAACTGCGTCGGCCTTGCGATCCAGCCGCAGACCGGGCTGCCCTGGTGCTCGACCAACGAACGCGACGGGCTCGGCGACGATCTCGTGCCTGACTACGTGACCAGCGTGAAGGAGGGCGCCTTCTACGGCTGGCCGTGGTTCTATATCGGCAGCAACGAAGACCCGCGCCACCGGCGCGCGCGGCCGGACCTCGAGGACAAGGTGACGGTCCCCGACGTGCTGGTGCAGCCGCATTCCGCTTCCATGGGCATGACATTCTACCAGGGCACTCAGTTTCCGGCCGAGTATCGGGGCGACGCCTTCGCCGCCCAGCATGGCTCCTGGAACAGATCGAAGCGCACCGGCTACAAGGTCATCCGCATCAGGGTGAAGGACGGCAAGCCGACCGGCGAATACGAGGATTTCGTCACTGGCTTCGTCATCAACGACAGGGACGTCTGGGGTCGGCCGGTTGGAGTCGCGGTGGCGAAAGATGGCTCACTGTTGGTGTCGGAAGATGGCAACGGCACGATCTGGCGGGTGACACATTGAGAGTTCACCCTCCCCTGGAGGGCAGGGGAATCGCGTCGAGCCAGCTTACCCCCGTCTCACGCTGGCCCCGCCATCCACCGGCAACGTCACGCCGGTGATGAAGTTGGCTTCATCGGAGGCCAGGAACAGCGCGGCGTTGGCGACGTCCCATCCGGTTCCCATCTTCTTCCGCAGCGGCACCTTGCTGTCGCGCTCGGCTTCGACCTCGGCGCGGGTCTTGTGCCATTCGCGGGCGCGGGTATCGACCGCCATCGGCGTGTTCATCAGGCCCGGCAGAATGACGTTGGCACGGATGCCGTATTCCGCATTCTGGTAGGCGAGCTGTTCGGTGAAGGCGATCATCGCCGATTTCGTCGCCTTGTAGGCGACGTAAGGATAGGTGGTGATCGCCGCCATCGAGGAGATGTTGATGATTGCGCCGCTTCTCTGCGCGCGCATCACCGGAATCACCTCCTTCGCCGCCAGGATGCAGCTCTTCAGGTTGATGGCGACGACGCGGTCGAACGCCTCTTCGGTCAGCTGAAGCAGCTCGGCATCGCCGCCGGAAAGGCTGACGCCGACATTGTTGTGCAGCACGTCGATCCGGCCCCAGCGCGCCTGCGCGTCCGCGACCATCGCCTTGATGTCGGCCGATTTGGTAACATCCGCCTTGAAAGCCGCGGCGGTGCCTTGCTTCGCGGCGATCATCGCGACGGTTTCCCGGGCCGAGTCGAGATGATGATCGACGCAAAGCACCTTCGCGCCCTCGCGCGCGAAGGTGAGCGCGGTGGCGCGGCCGTTGCCCATGCCTTCGCCGGGGCTTTGCCCGGCGCCCACCACGATGGCGACTTTATCCTTCAAGCGCATGTCAGTTCACTCCCGGGATCGGGTACTGCTGGAGTACCTCTTTGTAATAGGGCTCGTTGTCGATCTTCATGGTGGCGAGCACGCGCACCACACCGCAATAGAAGGCGATGGTCAGGACGAGGTCGACCATGTGCTCGTCGGAGAGATGTTGCTTGATGTCGGCAAAGGTCGCGTCCGACATCGCGAGCTGGCGTACCATCTCGCGAGCGCCTTTCAGGATCGCCTTGGCGAGCGGCTCCAGTTTCGAGGGTTTGCCTGCCGTCTCCGCGATCAGGCCCGCGATGTCCTCATCGGTGACGCCGAACTCCTTGCCGATTTTCACATGATGGGTGAACTCGTACTCCGATTTCTCCATCCAGCCGACCTGAAGGATCGCGAGCTCCCGCAATCGCGGATCGAGCTTGCTCTTGAAGCGGATGTAGCCGCCGACGCCGTTGAAGGCGCGCGCCATGTCCGGCGAGTTGACGAGCAGCTTGTGCAGATTGGTGTTGCGCTTGAGCATGTCGCGGTATTCGGGCGCGACCTGGTCGGCCTCGAGGTAGGGCAGGCGAGCCATCCCTGTGTTTCCTTTCTGTCGTGTTCTTGCCTGTTAGTGTTCCTGTGACTCGCGTTCGGGAGCTTGCAACGTCACGCCGCCGTCGACCACGAGTACCTGGCCGGTGATGTAGCGCGCAAAGTTGCTGAGCAGGAATTTGACGGCGTGGCCGACGTCCCAACCGGTGCCTTCCACCTTCAGAAGCGAGGCCTTGGCGCGATTGGCGCGTGCCTGCTCGCTCATGCCGCGGGCATAGACCATCGGCGTGTACATCGGCCCGGGGCAGATGCAGTTGACGCGGATGTTGTCGCGGCCGTGGTCGACCGCCATGGCGCGGGTCAGTCCGATGATGGCGGCCTTGGACGTCGTGTAGGTCGTGAGCCCGCGCGGCCTGAGCGCCGAGATCGAGGAGATGTTGACGATCGCACCGCCCTGCGCGGTCTTGATCATGGCGGGAATCGCGTGCTTCGAGAGCAGGAACATGGTCTCGACATTGACCTGCATCACCCGTCGATACTGTTCGACAGACTCGTCGACCACGTTGCCGCGGCTGCCGATGCCGACATTGTTGTCGAGAAGATCGAGCCGGCCCCAGCGATCGAGCGCGGCTTCGACCAGATGCCTGCAGTCGTCCTCGCTGGTGACGTCGCCGCCATGGGCCGCGGCCGTGCCGCCCTCGGCTGAGATCATCTCGACCGTGCGTTCGGCGAGCCTGAGGTCGCGATCGGCCACCAGCACCCTGGCGCCGGCGCGGGCCAGCAGGATTGCGGCGGCGCGGCCGTTGCCGATGCCATCGCCCGCGGCGCCGCCGCCGCTGATCAGCGTCACCTTGCCGGCGAGGCCGGCGTCCTCTTCCGCCCGTTGCATGTCGCTTCGTCCCGCTGTTTTTTGCTAACGATAGCAATGGACAGGAGGAGAGAGAAGGCCGGCGGTCCCGCGCTCATGTCATTGACATCGCATGGAATTGCATGCCGACACGGGACTGGGCGCACGGTTGATTGCGCGGGGCGAGGAACCGTCTTCACACAACTGCGTTTTGGTCGCGGGGACTTTTTCACGCTACGCTCTTCCTCGGGGCTTCCCAACCGCCAGTGGCTTGCCGATGAATCTGCTCGATCCACAAGGGCCTGTGGCTGTTGCGAACAGCCAAATCCTGGTCGACTCCGTCTTCATCATGCTTGTGATCGTGGTGCCGACCATCATCGCGATCCTCGCGTTCGCCTTCTGGTTTCGTGCCTCCAATCGGCGGGCGCATTACCAGCCCGACTTCGTCTATTCCGGTCGCGTCGAGATGGTGGTGTGGGCGATCCCCGCGCTCACCGTCATCCTGCTCGGCGGCGTCGCCTGGATCGGCTCGCATCAGCTCGACCCCGCAGCGCCGGTGCCGGGCACCGGCAGCCCTGTGCGGATCCAGGCCGTCTCTCTCGATTGGAAATGGCTGTTCATCTATCCGGACCAGCGCATCGCCACCGTCAACACGCTGACGGTGCCGGCCGGCGCCGAGCTGAATTTCCAGCTCACATCGTCGAGCGTAATGAACGTGTTCTTCATCCCGCAGCTCGGCAGCATGATCTATACCATGAACGGCATGGTGACGCGGCTGAACCTGCGCGCCGACAATGAGGGCAAGCTCCAGGGACTGTCGGCGCATTTTTCCGGCGACGGCTTCCCCGACATGATGTTCGACGTCAACGTGATCTCGCCGCTCGCCTTTCCTGACTGGGTGGCGACCACGGCGAAGACCGATTCCGTGCTCAACGAAGACAGCTACAAAAAGCTGATGGAGCAGGGCATCGAGAGGGGCAGGCCGACCTACCGGCTCGAGGATCCCCGCCTGTTCGACCTGATTGCGACCCAGCACATTCCGCCCGGACCCGGCCCGCAGATCGCATCCGGGGCGGGCCGGCCGCGCAGTGGAGGCCTTGATGCTCGGTAAGCTCGATTGGTCAGCGATCCCGTTCGACCAGCCGATCCCTCTTGTCGCGGGCGCGATGGTGCTGGTCGCGATCCTGGGTGTGCTGACCTGGGTCGTGGTGAAAGGGCATCTGCCCTATCTTTGGCACGAATGGATCACCAGCGTCGATCACAAGCGCATCGGCGTCATGTATGTGCTGCTGGCCTCGGTGATGCTGCTGCGCGGCGGCAGCGACGCCATCATGATGCGGGTTCAGCAGGCGATCGCCTACCAGTCGCAGGGCTACCTTCCGCCGGAGCATTACAACCAGATCTTCTCGGCCCACGGCACCATCATGATCTTCTTCGTGGCGATGCCGTTCGTGATCGGGCTGATGAACCTGGTCGTGCCGCTTCAGCTTGGCGTGCGCGACGTCGCGTTTCCGACGCTCAATTCGGTCGGCTTCTGGTTGACCGCGACAGGGGCGCTGCTGGTCAATGTCTCGCTTGTGGTCGGCGAATTCTCGCGTACCGGCTGGCTCGCCTTTCCGCCGCTGTCGGGGCTGACCTATTCGCCGGGCGTCGGCGTCGACTACTATGCCTGGTCGCTCCAGATATCCGGCATCGGCACGCTGGTGGCCGGCATCAACCTCGTGACCACCGTGCTGAAGCTGCGCACCAGAGGCATGAACTATCTGCGCATGCCGATGTTCTGCTGGACGACGCTGGCCTCGAACCTGCTGATCGTCGCAGCCTTCCCGATCCTCACGGCCACGCTCGCGATGCTGCTGCTCGACCGCTATCTCGGCTTCCACTTCTTCACCAACGAGGCCGGCGGCAACGTCATGATGTTCATGAACCTGATCTGGGCCTGGGGACATCCGGAGGTCTACATCCTCGTGCTGCCGGCCTTTGGCATCTTTTCCGAGGTGGTGTCGACCTTCTCTGGCAAGGCGCTGTTCGGCTATCGCTCGATGGTGCTCGCCACCATGGCGATCTGCGTCATCTCCTTCATGGTCTGGCTGCATCACTTCTTCACGATGGGCGCGGGTCCCGACGTCAACGCCATCTTCGGCATCGCCAGCATGATCATCGCGGTGCCGACTGGAGTGAAGATCTACAACTGGCTGTTCACGATGTATGGCGGCCGCATCCGCTTCGCGACGCCGATGCTGTGGGCCGTCGGCTTCATGGTCACCTTCATCATCGGTGGGTTGACGGGCGTGCTCGTTGCGGTGCCGCCTGCCGACTTCCTCCTCCACAACAGCATGTTCCTGGTGGCGCACTTCCACAACGTCATCATCGGCGGCGTACTGTTCGGTGCCTTTGCTGGCTTCGAATACTGGTTTCCGAAGGCCTTCGGCTTCCGCCTCGATGAACGCTGGGGCAAGCTGGCTTTCTGGTTCACCTTCACCGGCTTCTACATCACTTTCATGCCGCTCTATATCGCGGGCATGCTGGGCATGACGCGGCGCTTGCAGCATTACGACGTCGCGGCCTGGCGGCCATGGATGTTCGTGGCGGCGATCGGCATGGCGGTGCTGTCGATCGGCGTCATCTGCCAGGTCATGCAGCTCGTGGTCAGCATTCGCAACCGCGAAGCCTTGCGCGACCGTACCGGCGATCCCTGGGACGGCCGCTCACTGGAATGGGCAACATCGTCGCCGCCGCCCGTTTTCAATTTCGCCTTCCATCCCGACGTGCGCGGCGAGGACGCTTATTGGGACCTGAAGACCCACGCCAAGCAGCAATTGCTCGGGCATCATCCCGAGCCGGAATATCAGGACATCGAGATGCCGAAGAACTCGCCGACCGGATTCGTCTGCGCGTTCTTCGCCACCATCATGGGCTTCGCGCTGATCTGGCACATCTGGTGGATGGTGATTTTGGGCGGCCTCGGCGCGTTCGCGACCTTCGTCGTGTTCGCCTGGCGCGACCATGACGAATACGTCATTCCTGCCGCAGAGGTCGCTCGCATCGACGGCGTCAATCTGGAGGAACGGCGCAGTCTCGTCAGCATGGCGGGGTCGATCTGATGTCGATGACCGCAACTGTCGGCCGAGGGCGCGCCGATCCTCACCATATCGGCCGTGCCATCGAGCATCCCGGGCCGGCATCAAAACGCATCGTGACGGCGTACGGCTTCTGGGTCTTCCTGCTCTCCGATATCGTGATGTTCTCCTGCTTCTTCGCGGCCTATGCGGTGCTGGTGGGCCAGACCGCCGATGGCCCGAAAGGCTCAGAGATTTTCGAGCATAGGAACGTAGCGATCGAGACGGTCTGCCTGCTGCTGTCGAGCTTCACCTGCGGCATGGCGAGCATTGCGGCCGATGTGCGCAACCGGTTCTGGTTCTACCTAGGCATGGCCGTGACCTGCTTGCTGGGGCTCGTGTTCCTGACCATTGAGTTCCGTGAATTCGCCAATCTCGTGTCCCGTGGTTACGGGCCGTCGCGCAGCGCATTCCTGACCGCGTTCTTCTCGCTCGTCGGATGCCACGGCCTGCACGTCTCTGCCGGCGTGCTGTGGCTGCTCACCATGATGGCGCAGGTCTTCGCCAAGGGCTTTCGCGCCGACATCCTGCGCCGGATGATGTGCTTTGCGCTGTTCTGGCACGCGCTCGACATCATCTGGGTCGCGGTCTTCTCCGTCGTCTACCTGCTTGGGAGTAGCGTATGAGCGATCAGACGCACATGCCGGTCCAACACGACCTCGCACCGGGCGAGGAAGAACAACACAGTGTCGGCGAGCGGATCATCGGCTATGTCGTCGGCCTCGTCCTGGCGCTGCTTCTGACGGCGATGTCGTTCTTCATCGCCGGTACAGACCTGGTCTGGCAGCCTTCCATTCCCGTCGCGCTGATCGTGCTCGCGATCGCGCAGATGGGCGTTCATCTCGTGTTCTTCCTGCACATCACGACGGGCCCGGACAACACCAACAACGTGCTGGCCCTCGCCTTCGGCCTCCTGATCGTCTTCCTGGTCGTTGGCGGAACGGTCTGGATCATGGCGCATCTGAATCAGAACATGCCGCCGATGGACCAGATCATGCAGATGCGCAGCTAGCGCAGGGAAGAAAAAGAGCCGCTTGTGATGAACAAGCGGCCCAAGTCTAGGGAGGAAACGCCCAAGCAAAAACAATCGGGCCGGAGCCGGATTGCTGCCAAGGAAGCGCTAGCACCAAGTGCTACCGCACTCTTATGAGATGCAGAAACTGCCAATAGGGTTCAATTCCGGATCAATACTGTCTTCGGCTACCGCTCACACCTGCGTGAGGCGACCCTCTCAGTTCGGCCGGCGGCAATTATACGCCTTGCGGAAGCCGGCTGCCTGCGCGTCGTCCTCCGAGCAGAACCAGCGGTCCGGTTTCGTCGTCGCCGGATAGCTCGGGCAGCCCCGCAAATGATAGATGCCGATATTGCCGGTGACGCGGGCGCGCACCGCGAGCTTGCCCTTGATGCTGCAACTCGGCGGCATCGTCAGCTCCTCCGGAAACAGCACCGCACGAATCTCCTTGTCGCGATCGGGGCGGCAGGCGGCCCCCAGAAGCTGGCCGTCCTTCTTGCCGGCGCGGAATTCTTGCGGTGCAACAAAGCAGCCCTTCCAGATGCCGGCCGAGGCCGTCTTGGCGTCGGCCGCCGCCGGCTTGACGTTGGCCTTGATGGGCTCGCGCGCGATGGCAAAGCCGAGCCGGACCAGTTGCTCGTTCAACGTGACCTTGTCGCCCTCGGCCGTGCAGATCGCGCGGTGCCGTTTGCCAAAATGTTTCTCCGGCCCGACGTCGTCGCAGCGAACGGTCCGGCCGCCGATCAGCTTCGTCAGCTGGTCGCGGGCCTCCAGCCCGCAGGTCCAGGGATCGGCGTGATCGTCGATGCAGACCTGGTCCAGTTCCGGCGCGTCGACGCCATCGAGCCGGTAGGTCACGTCGCCAAGCTGGATGGAGTTGGCATCCCGCACGGTCGCCGTGGCGGTCAGCGCGAGGCCTGGTCCGGAGGTGGCCAGAAATCCCGACAGAGCGAAAAATAAAACAAACGCGAAAGCGCGGGCGGCGGCAAAGGAATTTTGGAAGGACATGCGGTCTCGCTATCGATTGCTCTTGCTCCTCGTTCCTAGCATCCAGACATGGCAACACCAATGGTCTGCGCTGTGCGAAGTGGGACATTCGCGCGCCACACCTTTACTCGCCGGCTACTCTGCCCCTATCGTTTGCGGCTGCAAACAAGCTGCGAAAGGCCGAATCGCCCGGGAAGCGGCGAGGGCGGGAGGACAATGTTTCGATGAAAGACCCCGTGGACGTCCTGATCATCGGCGCGGGCGCTTCGGGCGCCGCCGTCGCCTGGTCGCTGGCCGAGACCAAGATGCACATTCTCTGCCTGGAGCAGGGCGGCTGGATGAACCCCGCGGAATATCCGAGCACGGGCAGGGACTGGGAGGCAAAATTCTACGGCGAGTGGTCGAGCAGTCCGAACGTCCGCGGCCGGCCCGAGGACTATCCCATCAACGACGACAATTCGCCGATCAAGGTCGTCAACTACAACGCGGTCGGCGGCTCGACGGTGATGTACACCGCGCACTGGCCGCGACTGCATCCGTCCGATTTCAGGGTGAAGACGCTCGACGGCGTCGCCGACGACTGGCCGATCGACTACGACATGCTGGAGCCGTTCTTTGAGGAGAACGACCGGATCATGGGCACGTCCGGCCTGTCAGGCGATCCGCTGTCGCCGCTGACGCATCCGCCGATGCCGCCGCAGCCGCTCGGGCTGTCCGGCCCGCTCATCGGCAAGGCCATGAACAAGCTCGGCTGGCACTGGTGGCCGTCGGACACCACGGTCGCGACGATGGACTATGAGGGCCGGGCGCGCTGCATCAATCTCGGCCATTGCACGCCGGCCTGCGCGCAAGGCGCCAAATCCTCGACCGACATCACCTACTGGCCGCACGCAATCCGCGCCGGCGTCGAGCTGCGCATCCATTGCCGGGTGCGCGAGATCACGACCGACGAGAACGGCATGGCCTCGGGCGTGGTCTATTACGACAAGGATGGCGTCGAGCAGTTTCAGCCCGCGCATGTCGTCGTCATCGCCTGCAATGGCGTTGGCACGCCGCGGCTCTTGCTGAACTCCGCGTCGGGGCGCTTCCCGAACGGTCTCGCCAATTCGTCGGGCCTGGTCGGCAAGAACCTGATGTTCCACCCTTACGCGCAGATCTACGGCTACGTGAACGAGCCGACCGATTCCAATCGCGCGCCGCCGACCTGCCTGTGGAGCAAGGAATTCTACGACACAGATTTGTCGCGCGGCTTCGTGCGCGGCTACGGCATCCAATTCGTGCGCGGCGCAGGGCCGGTGTTCGAGGCCGTCGTGAGCGAGCAGAAGGGCATTCTGCCGTGGGGCGCCGATCACCACCGCGTCTTCCGCAAGCTCAACGGCCACCGGCTCGGCGTCTCCGCGATCTGCGAGGACCTGCCGGAGGAGCACAATTGCGTCACGCTCGATCCGGTGCTGAAGGACAGCCACGGCATTCCCGCGCCGCGGATCGACTACACGATCAGCGAGAACAGCCGGAAGATGATGGAGCATGCGCTCGCCCGCGGCCGCGAGGTTCTCGAAACCGCCGGTGCGACCGATATCTGCATCAATTCGCCGATCCCGTGGGGCGGCTGGCACCTGCTCGGTACCGCGCGGATGGGCACCAACCCCGAGCGCTCCGTGGTCAACGAATGGGGCCGCTCGCACGACGTGAAGAACCTCTTCATCGTCGACGGCAGCGTCTTCGTCACCTCGGGCGGGGTCAACCCGACCTCGACCATCCAGGCCATCGCGCTCTACGTCGCCGACCAGATGAAGCAGCGCCTCGCCAATTTGTTCGACTGAGGCCGTTATGTCCGCAGACAATCAACTCACGCGCGCCCAACGCGACGATCTCCGCACCGTCGCGGCGATGATCATTCCGGCCAGCGACGAGTACAAGGTGCCCGGCGCCGACGATCCTGCAATCCAGGCCGACATGTTGGCGACGCTTGGCCGCGACACGGCGCTGGTGTGTCAGGCGCTGGACCATCTGGCGCGGCTGGCCGGCCANNTCGCCGAGCTTGATGCGGCGAGGCGCGATGCGGTCGCGCAGGAGTTTCGCAGCTCGGGCGGAGCCGCCGCCGCGACCCTCGTCCGCGTGGTGCTGCAATGCTACTACCGCGACGACCGCGTGCTGCGCTCGCTCGGGCTCGAACTGCGCGCGCCGTTCCCCAAGGGCCATGTGCTGGAGGACGGCGATTGGTCGCTGCTCAATCCGGTCAGGGCAAGGCCTACAAGCCTCAGGCGGGCGCCCTAGCAGCCCAGCCTGCGACCCAAGCGGACCACTTGCGCGAGAGGGAACAGGCCACCATCTGTGTGAGCCTCAAGGATTCTCGCCATGTTGGATTTTACCTCAGATATCGCCGATGACGGCCTGTCATCGCGAACCACAGCGGCTGCCCCGGACAATGACCGGGTCCTGCTGGACGCCTACTCCAATGCCGTGATCGACGTGACCGACCGCGTCGGCCCTGCCGTCGTGCGGGTCGAGACCGGGCCAAAGGTGCCGAACGGCCGCGAGCGCGGCGGGCTCGGCTCGGGCATCGTGATCTCGCCGGACGGCCTCGTCCTCACCAACAGCCACGTGGTCGGAGCCTCCAAGGAGATCCGGCTGCGGGACGTCGAGGGCCATGTTGGCGACGCCCGGGTGCTCGGCGTCGACCCCGACACCGACCTTGCGCTGCTGCGGGCCAACGGCGTCCGCGATTTGCCCTATGCCGCGCTCGGCAATTCCAAGACTTTGCGGCGCGGCCAGCTCGTGATTGCGATCGGCAATCCGCTCGGCTTCGAATCGACCGTGACGGCCGGCGTGGTCTCGGCACTCGGGCGCTCGATCCGCTCGGTCAGCGGACGCACGATCGAGGACGTGATCCAGACCGATGCTGCGCTCAACCCCGGCAATTCCGGCGGGCCGCTGGTGTCGTCGAATTCCGAGGTGATCGGCATCAACACCGCCATCATCAGCGGCGCGCAGGGCATCTGCTTCGCGGTCGCCAGCAACACCGCGAAGTTCGTGCTGTCGGAGATCATCCGCCACGGCTATGTCCGCCGTGCCTATATCGGCGTCGCCGGACAGACTGCGCCGATCCCGCGGCGGCACGCGGTGCTGGCCAGCGTCGAGAACAAGATGGGCGCGCTGCTGATGCAGATCGAGCCGGACGGCCCGGCGGCGAAGGCGGGCCTGCTGCCCGGCGACGTCGTGATCAGGCTCGACGGCGTCGAGATCAACGGCGTCGACGATCTGATCCGGGTGCTCGACCGCGACCGGATCGGCCGGCGGCTTGCCATGGACGTGCTGCGGCTCGGCCGCCTACGGGCGATCGACATCGATCCGGTCGAGCGCAAGCCGGCGCGCTGAACTTTGGTTGGCTTTGTGCGCGCTTACGACGCACTTCACCTCTCCCCGCTGGGGAGAGGTGAAGCGGCATCGCGCTATAGCCTGTCTCCACCTGGACAAGGTATGACAGGGACATGCCTCGCTCCCGGAACTCTGCCGCATGATGCCGGCGCATGAGACCTACGACGTCATTGTCATCGGCGCCGGCGCCGGCGGCATGACCGCAGCGGCCGTTGCCGCCGCCGAAGGCCTGCGCGTGCTGGTGATCGAGAAGACCGCCTTCGTCGGTGGCACCACCGCCTGGTCGGGCGGCATGGTCTGGATCCCTGCCAATCCCAAGATGAAAGGGGCGGGGCTGTCCGACAGCATCACGGACGCCGTCCAGTATCTGTCGAGCACGGTGCCTGAACCCGCCAATGCCGGCTTGCGTGCCGCTTTCCTCGCGCGGGGGCCGGAGGCCGTCGCCTATCTCGAGGCGAACACCGAGGTGCGGCTCCAGCCGGTGAAGGCCTATCCCGACTATTATCCGGAGCGGCTGGGCGCCACGCCCGGCGGGCGCGTGCTCGAGCCGGTCGCCTTCGATGGGACGCGGCTGGGTGCAAGCTTCGCCCGACTACGGCCACCGCTGCCGGAGTTCACACTGTTCGGCGGGATGATGGTCAATCGGCTCGACATCCCGCATCTGCGCCGGGTCGGAAAATCGCTGCATTCGACCTTGCGCGCGGCGCGGCTCGTTTCGGAATACGCCTTGCAGCGGCTGCGCTCGCCGCGCGGCACGACGCTGCATCTCGGCAACGCGCTCGCCGGGCGACTGTACGCTTCGCTGCTGGCGCGGCAGGTTGAAATCCTCTTCAGCGCTGACGTCGAGGATTTGTCGATGCAGGGCGAGCGCGTCGCCGGCGTGGTCGTCCGCCACGGCTCCCGCGACCGCCTGATCGCGACGCGCCGTGGCGTTGTGCTCGCGACCGGGGGCTTCTCGCACGATGCCACCTTGCGCAAGCACTTCTTCCCGGCAGCAGCGGGCTTTGTCTCGGCGACAAATACCTCCGCCACGGGCGACGGGCTTCGCCTCGCGACCGCAACCGGCGCCGCGCTGAATGCGGAGGCGACGAGCCCGGCCTATTGGGTGCCGGCCTCGCTGTTCCGGCGCGCCGACGGCAGCCGCGGCGTGTTCCCGCACACGGTGACCGACCGCGCCAAGCCCGGCGTGATTGCCGTGAACGCGGCCGGCCGGCGTTTCGTCAATGAAGCGCTGTCCTACCACGAGTTTGTGCTCGCCATGCTG
Source organism: Bradyrhizobium centrolobii (assembly GCF_001641635.1). Lineage (GTDB taxonomy): Bacteria > Pseudomonadota > Alphaproteobacteria > Rhizobiales > Xanthobacteraceae > Bradyrhizobium > Bradyrhizobium centrolobii. The sequence goes on along the minus strand of NZ_LUUB01000090.1, from coordinate 214,567 downwards.
CGCGATGGCAATGGCGAGCCGGATCGACCCTTCTACCTGATCTGCGACCGCCAATTTTTGTGGAGCTACGGCCTCGGCCGCATCAAGCCGTTCACGCGCAATTATCGGCGCTATGTGACGAGCGGCGAATTGATCGAGGCCGCGCACATCGAGCAGTTCGCGGCGAAGATCGGCATCAAGCCGTCTGCACTCGCTGCGACGCTCGCGAACTACAACGCCGATGCGAAGGACGGCCGCGATCCTGAATTCGGCCGCGGCAGCACCATCTATCAGCGCCACCTCGGCGATATCGGCCACAAGCCCAATCCCTGCGTGGCGCCGATGGTCCGTGCGCCGTTCTTTGCAATGCGCATCTATCCGGCCGATCTCGGCACGGCCATCGGCATGAAGGTCGATGCGCAGGCGCGCGTGCTGCGCGAGGACGGCACGCCGATCGCGGGCCTCTACGCCTGCGGTAACGACATGGGCTCGATCATGAACGGCAACTATCCGGGCCCGGGAATCACGCTCGGGCCGGCGCTGACGTTCGGGTACATCGCGGGGCGGCATCTGGCGGAGAGCGGTGTGATGACGACGGCAAGCGCCGCAACGGCGCCGGTCTAGCCATCCTCTTCGCTGTCATGCCCCGCGCAGGCGGGGCATCCAGTACGCCGCAGCTTCTCGTATTCGACGCTGCCTCTGGAATACTGGATCGCCCGGTCAAGCCGGGCGATGACGACTGAGAGTGCGGCGCGCTCATCCCACAATCTCGTCATTGCGAGCGCAGCGAAGCAATCCAGAAATGTTTCCGCGGAGACAGTCTTGATTGCTTCGTCGCTTCGCTCCTCGCAATGACGCGCGGAGGGGCTTGCGCCTAACCGCTACTCCGCAGCCGCCGCAAAGCGGCTATTTTCGAGTTCAGCTTCCAGCCGCACCTTCTCGGCCTCTGCCTGCTTGACGTTGGCCTCCTTCACATGTCCGAAACCGCGGATGGTCTCGGGCATGCGCGCGAGCCTCGCCAGCAGCGGGATCTGCTCGGCCTTCAACCCCGCGAAGCGATGATCGATCATCGCAAGATAATCCTCGATCAGCTTCCGTTCGGTCTTGCGCTCCTCGGTGCGGCCGAACGGATCGAGCGCGGTGCCGCGCAGGAACTTCAACTTCGAAAGCATGCGGAAGGCGTGGATCATCCAGCCACCGAACTCCTGCTTCTGAAGGCGGCCGGTCGCCTTGTCGCGCTTCGCGAAGATCGGCGGGGCGAGGTAGAACTTCAGCGTGAAATCGCCGTCGAACTTCTCCGACAGCTTCTTGGCGAAGCCGCCGTCGGTATAGAGCCGCGCGACTTCGTATTCATCCTTGTAGGCCATCAGCTTGAAGAGGTTCTTTGCCACCGCTTCGGTGAGTTCGGTGGATGCGGGCGATGCGGCCGTTTCCGCCTTGCGCACCCTGGCAACGGCTGCGAGATAGCGGGCGGCGTAGGCCTTGTCCTGATAGTTGGTCAAGAACTCCGCGCGTGTCGCGATGACCTCGTCGAGCGACTTCGTCGGTGCCGGCGCCCGGCTCTTGAACTGGAGCACGCTGCGCACCCGCGACATGTCGTGCGCGGCGAGGCGGCCCCAGGTGAAGGCGAGCTTGTTCATCTCGACCGCGGCGCCGTTGATCTCGATAGCCCGCAGAAGCGCCTCCAGCGACAGCGGGATCGCGCCCTTCTGGAAGGCAAAGCCGAGCATGAACGGATTGGTCGCGATCGAGTCGCCCATCAGCGCCGCGGCAATGCCGGTGGCGTCGACGATGTCGAGGTTCTTGTCGCCGATCGCGTCGCGCAACACGGTCTGCATCGCGCCCATCTCGAAATCGAGGTCGGGGTTTTGCACGAAGCTCGCGGTCGGCTGCAGGTCGGCGTTGATATAGGCCTTCGTCACCCCGCGCTCGGCGCGGCTGAGGGCGGTGGGGCCAGCCGAGACGATCATGTCACAGCCGAGGATGACGTCGGCGCCGCCGGTGGTGATGCGGACCGCGGAGATGTCCTCCGGCTTCGGCGCGATGCGCACGTGACTCATCACGGCGCCGTTCTTCTGCGACAGGCCGGTGAAATCCAGCGCCGAGCAACCTTTGCCGTCGACATGCGCGGCCATGCCGAGCAGCGCGCCGATGGTGATGACGCCGGTGCCGCCGATGCCGGTGACGAGGATGTTGTAGGGCCCATCGAGTTCACGCGCGGGCGGCAGCGGCAGGTCGGCGAATAATTGTCCGGAATCGACCGCCGACGTCTTGATGCGCTTCAGCGTGCCACCATGCACAGTCACAAAACTCGGGCAAAAACCTTCGACGCAGGAAAAGTCCTTGTTGCAGTTCGACTGGTCGATCTGGCGCTTGCGGCCGAACTCGGTCTCCAGCGGCTGCACCGAGACGCAATTGGAGGCTTGCGAGCAATCGCCGCAGCCTTCGCAGACGAGCTCATTGATGAAGGCGCGCTTTTGCGGATCGGGATAGGTCCCGCGCTTGCGGCGGCGGCGCTTCTCCGCCGCACAGGTCTGGTCGTAGATGATGACCGTGAGGCCCTTGATGTCGCGCAATTCGCGCTGCACCTGGTCGAGCTCGCGGCGGTGATGGATGGTCGCGCCCTGCGGGAAGTAGTTGCCTTGCGGGTACTTGCTCGGATCGTCCGAGACGATCGCAAGCCGCTTGACGCCCTCGGCCCACACCTGGTGCGCGATCTGGGCGACGTTGAAGCTGCCCTCGGCCGGCTGGCCGCCGGTCATCGCGACGGCGTCGTTGTAGAGGAGCTTGTAGGTGATGTTGATGCCCGCGGCCGAGGCCGCGCGAAGCGCCAGCAGACCCGAATGCGTATAGGTGCCGTCGCCGAGGTTCTGGAAGATGTGCTGCTCGCTGGTGAAGGGCGACTGTCCGATCCAGTTCACGCCTTCGGCGCCCATATGCGAGATCAGGTCGGTGCGGCGGCTCGGCATGCTCAGGGCCATGCCGTGGCAGCCGATGCCGGCCATGGCACGGCTGCCCTCGGGCACCTTAGTTGAAGAGTTATGCGGGCAGCCCGAGCAGAAGAACGGCGTGCGCGCCAGCTTGATCGGGGTGCTGGTGGTGACGGGATTCTCGAACGCTTCGAGCCGCGCCAGCCGTTGCTCCAGCATCGGGCTCTGATGACCGAGCCGGCGCAGCCGCGCCACCAGCGCGGACGCGACGATGGTCGGCGTCAGCTCGCCCTCGCTAGGTAATAGCGGCGCGCCGCGTTCGTCGCGCTTTCCGGTGACGGTCGGGCGCCTTGCGGCATCCACATTGTAGAGGATGCGCATGAGCTGGTCTTCGATGAAGCCGCGCTTCTCCTCGACCACCAGCACGTCCTGAAGACCTTCGGCAAAGCGCCGCGCGCCGCTCTCTTCCAGCGGCCAGGTCATCGCGACCTTGTAGATGCGAAGACCGAGATCCTGCGCGTCCTTGTCGCTGATGCCGAGATCGGCGAGGGCCTGGCGCAGATCGAGATAGGCCTTGCCGGTGGCGAGGATGCCGAGCCGCGCGGGTTTTGAATCCAGCACGATGCGGTCGAGCTGGTTGGCGCGGGCAAAGGCCTGCACCGCCGCCATCTTCGGGCCGAACAGGCGCTTCTCCGCTTCCAGCGGCGGGTCGGGCCAGCGGATGTTGAGCCCGCCGGGCGGCATCTCGAAATCGTCGGGCAGCTTGATCTGGATACGGGCGGGATCGCTGTAGATCGAGGCCGAGCTCTCCACGGTCTCGCCGATCGCCTTGAAGCCGACCCAGCAGCCGGAGAAGCGCGACAGCGCGAAGCCGTAGAGGCCGAGGTCGAGATAGTCCTGGAGTGTCGACGGGTTGATCACGGGGATCAGCGCTGCCGCGAACACCTGCTCGCTCTGATGGGCGAGCGTCGAGGACTGGCAGCCGTGATCGTCGCCGGCGAGCGCCAGCACGCCGCCATGCCGCGAAGTGCCGGCCGAATTCGCATGCTTCAGCGCATCAACCGAGCGGTCGACGCCGGGGCCTTTGCCGTACCACATGCCGAACACGCCATCGACCTTGGCGCCGGGGAACAGGCCGACCTGCTGGCTGCCCCACACGGCGGTCGCAGCGAGGTCCTCGTTCAGGCCGGGCACGAAGGCGATGTCATGCTGCTGAAGAAAGGATTTTGCGCGCCACAGCGCATGGTCGTACATGCCGAGCGGGGAACCGCGATAACCCGAGATGAACCCGCCGGTGTTGAGGCCCTGAAGCCGGTCGCGTTCGCGCTGCAACATAGGCAATCGAACCAGGGCCTGCGTGCCGGACAGGTAGATCCGCTTCGATTCGAGCCGGTATTTATCCTCCAGCTCGACCTGCAACAGCGTCATTTCGGAAGTCCTCATCTCTTGTTCGGCGTGGGGTTTGCGCTGCGGGAGGGGATAGCGGCTGCGCGAAGCGAATTGTGACAGTCAAAAGCATGCATCAGCGAAGTCAATATCGCTGGCCGCATCCGTGGCGCTCCTGCTAGTCATGGCTTCCTGTGGAGGACACCATGGATGCAAACGCGTTCGACACCGAAATCACCGAGACATCCGACGCCCTGACCGGGCCGTGGCGCCAGCCGCGCCAGATGCTCCAGGCGCAGGTCTACGATGCGCATGCTTCGATCCATGACGATGCCACCGCGCAGAAGCTCGGCTTCAAGGGCGGCACCATCGAAGGCCCGACGCATTTCAGCCAGTTCGCCCCCCTCGGCGCGCAGCTGTAGGGACACGCCTGGTTCGAGACCGGCTGCCTCTCCGCGCATTACCGCAACGCCTGCTTCGAGGGCGAGGAGGTGCAGGCGATCCTGTCGAAGCCGCTGCCCGGCACGAGCCAGTGCCAGGTCCAGATGATCAAGCGCGACGGCACGGAAGTGCTGTGCGGCTCAGCCTCCGTCGGCGATCCGCCGGTTCCGACTGCGCTGGAGACGCGCCTCAGCGAGCTCAAGCCGCTCGCCGATCCCGTGCTCCTGCGCGACGTAAAGGTGGCGCAGACGAGCAAGCGGCAGACGGTGCGCATGGCGTTCGACCAGAACATGGGCGACCTCTATCCGTTCTCGCTGCGGCAGAAGCTCGCTGTCATCACCGAGAACTCGCCGTATTATTCGGGCGTGGACAATCCGTGGCGCAAGGCCATCATCCCGATGGAGATGCTGAGCGTGATGTTCCAGTACCGCTCCAAGGACGATCCGCTGCCGGCCAAGGGACCGGCCGTCGGCCTGTTCGCCGACCAGGAGATCAGGCTGTTGAAGGGCCCGCTCTTCGTCGATCAGGAGTACGAGGTCGAGCGCGAGGTAGTCGCGCTCTCCGGCAGCCGCCGCACCGAAAGCGCCTGGATCAAGACGCGCGTGTTCGACAAGGCGAACACGATGTTGGCGACCATGCTGCTCAACATGGCGACGATCAAGGATTCCTACGCGCCGTATGAGGAGGAGCATCGGAAGCTGTATGGAGCTGGGCGGTAGGCGCCACCGCCGTCATTCCGGGGCGACGCGAAGCGTCGAGCCCGGAATCCATTTCACCTCTGGTGTTGCGGCCTGATGGATTCCGGGCTCTCGACTTCGTCGCGCCCCGGAATGACAGGCGGAGCGAGCATCGCTCCCCGCTCATCCTTTAAGCAAATGCCCGTCGCAAAGCCGTCGCACAGGGAATAAGCAGCCGTCCATTCTCGGCGTAACCTTCTGAGCGTGCAGCGAATTCCGTCGAAGTCCGCGCGTAACCGCAATTGTACACAATGGCACGGCGCTTGCAGAACTCCTGGCAAAGAGAGTTCTCGCGGGGCCTGCGTCATGTTGAACTCAACCAAGCCAACACTGGGCGTCATCAGCGCCGAGCCCGAGGCGATCAAGCTCGACTGGGCCAGCACCGCGCTTCTCATCATCGACATGCAGCGCGACTTCATGGAGCCCGGAGGCTTCGGCGAAACGCTTGGCAACGACGTCAGTCAGCTCGCGCGCGCGGTGAAGCCGATCGGCGCGGTCCTTGCCGCTGCGCGCGACACGGGCATGCTCGTCATCCACACCCGCGAGGGGCACTTGCCCGATCTCTCCGACGCGCCGCCTGCGAAGGTCGAGCGCGGCGCGCCGTCCTTGCGCATCGGCGATCCCGGCCCGATGGGCCGCATCCTGATCCGCGGCGAGGCCGGCCACGACATCATCCCCGAGCTCTATCCACTCGACAGCGAGGTCGTGATCGACAAGCCCGGCAAGGGCGCGTTCTACGCCACAGAGCTCAGTGATGTCCTGGAGAAATACGGCATCGAGAATCTCCTGGTGTGCGGCGTCACCACCGAAGTGTGCGTCAACACCACCGTGCGCGAAGCCAATGACCGCGGCTATCGCTGCGTCGTCATCTCGGATGGCTGCGCATCCTACTTCCCAGAATTTCACGAGATGGGCCTGAAGATGATCAAGGCCCAGGGCGGCATCTTCGGCTGGGTCGCGGACTCGGCCGCAGTACTGGAGGCGTTGAAGACTTCGAGCATTTAGGGGATCACCATGAGCACATTGACGGGGACGGCCGGCAAATCTGAGATCGATAAGTCCGAGTTCAAGCCGGCGCTATGGACATCGGGCGACTGGAACGCGTTTTTCGGCTTCGGCACCAACATCCTCGTCAACATGCTGGTGCTCACGGGCCTCTTGCGCTTCGTGCTGAAGATGCCTGACAGCCTCGTGTTCGGCCGCATCCTGCCCGCGCTCGGGCTGATGATGTGCCTGTCGACCTTCTATTACGCGTTTCTCGCCTACCGCTTGGCGCACAAAACCGGCCGCAGCGACGTCTGCGCGCTGCCATCGGGCGTCAGCGTGCCGCACATGTTCATCGTCACCTTCGTGATCATGCTGCCGATCACGCTCAAGACCGGCGATCCCTTGAAGGGTTGGTCGGCGGGCCTGGTCTGGGTGTTCTTCCAGAGCTTTATTTTGATGATCGGCGGCTTCATCGCGCCATTCATTCGCAGGATCACGCCGCGCGCCGCGCTGCTCGGCACGCTTGCCGGCGTCTCCGTCACCTTCATCTCGATGCGGCCGGCACTGGAAATGTACATGACGCCGCAGATCGGCCTCGTCTGCTTCGCCATCATTTTGGTGAGCTGGTTCGGTGGCGTAAAATATCCGCGCGGCATTCCCGCAGGCCTTGTCGCCATCGCAGTCGGCATGATCATCGCCTGGGGCTCGAACCTGTTTGGCCTCGGCCTTGGCGGGCTGAGCCTGAAGGGCGTCGGCGATGCCTTCGCCAATTTCGGCTTCTCGGTGCCGCTTCCCGCCGTGGGCTACGTCTTCTCCGGTTTCGAGTTCCTCGGCGTCATCCTCGTCACCGCCATTCCCTTCGGCATCTATGATCTCGTCGAGGCCATGGACAATGTCGAGAGCGCGGAAGCCGCCGGCGACGAATATCCGACCACGCGGGTGCTGACCGCCGACGGCGTCGTCAGCCTGATCGGCTGCCTGATGGGCAATCCCTTCATCAACGCCGTCTATATCGGCCATCCCGGCTGGAAGGCGATGGGCGGCCGCATCGGCTACTCCGCCGCAACCGGCATCATGGTGGTCGTGCTGGCGTGGTTCGGCATCATCTCGGTGCTGCTGGCGCTCGTGCCGGTCGTCGCGATCTCGCCGATTCTGCTGTACATCGGCATGCTGATCGGCGCGCAGGCGTTCCAGACCACGCCGGTCAAGCACGCGCCCGCGATCGTGCTGGCGTTGACGCCGCATTTGGCGGCCTGGGCCAAGCTGCAGATCGACACGATGCTGACCTCGACCATGACGGCGGCGGCGACGGTCGGCGGAATGGCTGCCGACAAGGCCGACGCGGTCAAGACCGCCGCGGTCGCCGCGCTGCCGCAGCAGGGCGTGTTCTATCACGGCCTCGAGGTGATGGGCGGCGGCTCCATCCTCGCCGGTCTCATTCTCGGTGCGATCGGCGTCTTCATTATCGAGCGCGACTTCGAGAAGGCATCGAGCTTCGCGCTGGTCGGTGCGGTCCTCACTTATTTCGGCTTCATGCATGGCGAGGCCGTCGGCATCGGCGGCGGCTTCGGGGTCACGCCCGCGGTGGCGCTGTCCTACGCGGTGATGGCGGCCGGCCTGTTCGCGCTCGGCCGTCTCGGCACCAGCGAGCACTATGCTTCGCATCCGGAGATGTCGCCAGCACCGGCGGAATAACCTGACCCTCATGGTGAGGAGGCGCGCGAGCGCCATCTTGAGACGCGCGCAAGCGCGCTCCTCAGGATGAGGGTCTCGAGTTCACCCGCCTTTCACAGCCCCCGCCGTCAGCCCGGCGACGATCTGCCGCTGGGCGAGCACCGTGAGCAGCAGCACCGGGAAGGTGACGATCAGCGCGGCGGCGGCGAGCGGACCCCAGCTCAGCTGGTCGAACGAGATCATGTTGTAGACGGCAACGGGCAGGGTGCGCGTCTCGCGTCCCGCCAGCACGATGCCGAAGACGAAATTGTTCCAGGAGAAGATCACGGCCAGGATGAAGGCGACCGCGATTCCCGGACGGGCGATCGGCAAGGCGACGTGGCGAAAGACCTGCCAGCGCGTGGCGCCGTCGATGAGTGCTGCTTCTTCCAGCTCCAGCGGCGTGGTCTCGAAATAGCCGATCATGATCCAGATCACGATCGGCACCGTCACCACCAGGTGGATGATGATCTGCGGCACCAGCGTGCCGAGTAATCCCAGCCACTGAAACAGGAGGAACAGCGGGATGAGATAGGATAAGCCCGGAGTGATGCGAGCGATCAGGATCACGATCGCGGATTTGTGCGCGGCCATCCGCGCGATGCCGTAGCCGGCGGGGACGCCGACGAGCAGTGCTAGCGCGGTCGCGCTGCCGGTCACGATCAGGCTGTTGACGAAATAGGTCAGGAAGCGGTTGGAGGCGAGCACGTCGGCATAGTTCTTCCAGGCGAAATGCTCGGGGATGAACACCGGCGGATAGGCGGCGTTATCGACTTCGAATTTGAGCGAGAGCGAAACCATCCAGAGGAAGAACAGGATCGCCGGCGAGACGATGACGAGCACCGCGAACCACAGCCCGATCCTGCCGAGGATGCTGCGCAGGTTCATGCGCCGCTCCCGATTTCGGTCCACAGCATGCGCTGGCGGAAATACAGCATGACGGCCGCGAGCAATACGATCAGCAGGAAGAACACCACCGCGATCGCCGAGCCATAGCCGAGGTCGTAATAGGTGAAGGCGACGCTGTAGAGGTAGATATTGATCGTCTCCGACGCGGAGCCTGGCCCGCCTTGCGTGATCGCGAAGATGATATCGAAGCTCTTCACCGCGTCGATCATGCGGATCATGCCCGCGATGAACAGAAACGGCATGATCAGCGGCAGCGTGATGAAGCGGAACACCTGCCAGAAACTGGCGCCGTCGATCTGTGCGCTCTCGTAGGGCTCGGTCGGGATCGCGGCGAGGCCGCCCAGCACAATCAGCATCACGAGCGGCGTCCATTGCCAGGTCTCGACCAGCACCAGCGAGGGGATCACGGTCGCGGGGTGAAACACCCAGAGCTGCGGTGGAATGCCGACCAGTGACAAGAGGTAGTTGAGCACGCCAAGCTGCGGATGGAACATCATGGTCCAGACCAGCGCGATCGCCACCGGCGTCGCCATCATGGGCATGATGAACACGCCGCGCAGGAAACCGCGCCCGGCGAATTTCTGGTGAAAGACCACGGCCGCGAGCGTACCGAGCAGCAGTGGCAGCACCACCGAGAGCACGGTGTAGACCAGTGTATGTCCGACGGCCTCGATGAAACGGGGATCGGTCGTCAGGCGCAGATAGTTTGAGGGCCCGACGAAAATGGTCGGCGAGCCGACCTTCCACTCGTTCAGGCTCATCCAGATGGTGAAGACCCACGGGAAGATGATGATGGCGAGCACAACGACCAGCGCCGGCACCACGAACGGCCAGTAGGACGGCGGTCGCCATTGTTTCTCCGGCGCGGTCTTGGTGTGAGCCGCGGCCGGAGTCGATTGTGTCAACGCACTCACGCTTTTTCGCTGCGCTCCAGGATCGGCCGGTACTGATCGTTTGCCTTCTTCAGCTCAGTCGCAGGATCGGCGCCGGACAGGGTCGAGGTGAGCGCTGCGCCGACGATATCGCGGAATTCGGCGACCGGGATGACCACGGGCAGGCCCAGCTTGCTGATCTTGGCGGAATCGATCACCGATTGCAGCCACTCCTTGGGCATCTTCACGCCCTTCTGGATCTCGGGATCGTTCAGGATCGAATTGCGGAACGGCACGCCGCCGCCGGCCTGCAACAGCCGTGCACCCTGCTGCTTCGAGACCACCCACTGGCAGAGCAGATAGGCGGCTTCCTTGTTCTTGCTCGCGGCTGCAATGCCGATGCCGTCGCCATAGGTGGCCGAATACTGCCCCTTCGGTCCAGCGGGGACGACGGTGTAGCCGACCTTGCCGACCACGCGCGAAGCGGCCGGATCCTCCAGCGGCGGCGCCCAGCCGACGCCGTCGATCCACATCGCCGAGCGTCCTTGCGTGAACGAGGCCATCGACTCCATCCAGTTGAAGCCGGCGACTCCGGGCGGAGCGACTTTCGTCAGCAGCGTCTGGTAGAGTTTTGTTGCCTCGATCGCCTCCGGACCATCGGTCAGGATATTGCCCTTGGCGTCGAGGAATTCGCCGCCATAGTTGAGGAAGAAGTTGGTCCACAACGTCATGTTGGCATTGCGCAAGCCGCGTCCGACGAAGCCGTAGATACCTTCCTTGGTATCGGTGAGCTTCTCGGCGGCCGCGACCATCTCGTCGAGGGTCTTGGGCACCGCGACGCCCTTCTTCTGGAAGAGCTCCTTGTTGTAATAGAGAATGAAATAGTCGACCGACCACGGCAGCGACAGCATCTGGCCCTTGTCGTTCTTGGCGTATTGCAGGCCGGCGGCCGAGAAGTCACTCTCGACGAGATCGGGCGCGGTCAGCGTCGGATCCTTCATGTAGGACGTCATGTCGGAGAGCCAGCCGGCTTTTTCGAACTGCCGCTTCTGCACGTGGTAGCTGAGATGCACGACGTCGAAGCTCGGTCGTCCCGAGGTGAGCTCGATCACGACCTTCTGCCGCTGCTGCTGCTCCGGGATCTGCTCGGATTCGACCTGGATGCCGGTGAGGTCGGTGAACTCCTTGATGTATTTTTGCAGGTTGTCGCCGCGGGGACCCTTGGCGAGGATCACCTCCAGCTTGGTCCCGGCGTATTTCTTCCAGTTGACCTCGGCGCGCGCTGGCAGTCCGGTCAGGCTGAGCGCGCCAGCCGCGGCGGTGCCTGTAAAAAGCGTACGGCGCGAGATTTTGTGGTTGGCCACCTTAGTCCCTCCCTCTGATTCATTATCTTTGGGAGGGATACTAGCGACCGTGCCACGGCTGCCTAGTCCTAATCTACGGATCAGGGACGCACGGCCGGCGTTTCCATGGGCAGGCCGCGTGCCCGTGACATCAGATAGAGCTCGAGCGCGACCAGCTCGGGCGAGCCGTAATCATAGGCCTGGGCGCGGACGCCGGTCATGCAGCTGCGCAGCCGGCGCTCGAGCGATCCCAACGTCTGCCACTCCAGGCGATAGAGCGGATAGCCGGTCGGCTGCGCTTGCGTGATCGGCGCGCCCGCGAGGCGCTTGTCGAAGTTGTCGTCGTGGCAGTTGGTGCAGGCGAGGTTGAGCTGGCCCTCGCGCTGCCTGAACAGGTCGCGGCCCTGCGCAACGAAGGGTTTTAGCTGAGGATCGTCGCCGGCCGTGATCGCCAAGCCGCGCGACTGGTGGGCGACGAAGGCCGATAGCGCCAGCAGGTCGCGGCTCTCGTAGGGCAGTGGCGTTGCCTGCTGGTGATCGGCGCGGCAGAGATTGATGCGCTGGTCGAGCGTGACGGGACGCCCCTGTGTTTTGTCGAAAGCGGGATAGCGCGCCGCGACACCCTTCATGCTGCTCCGTGCATCGCCATGGCAGTCCGCGCAAGCCTTGTCGGCGACGCCCACCTTCTTCGTCCACAGCGACTCGCCGTCGAGCACGAACAGCATGCCGGGATTCGCGGTGTCGTCATCCTGCATAGCGCGCGTCTCGGGCCCCATGAAGGAATAGCCGGAGCGGCGCGCCTCCAGCGGAACTTCGCCGGCGCGCAGGGCAGGGGCCGTGGCGAGCAGCGCCGCCACAACTATCGCACGCCAATGGCTCATTCGACCGTGATCGATGCCGACGCGGTGGACGAATAGCCGTTGTCGCCGATCCACTCGAACTCGAACTTGCCGCTCTCCTTTGCGACCGTGAAGAACGACAGGTAAGGATTGGCCGCGATCGCCGGATAGAGATCGGCGTGGAAGATCTCGATGCCGTTGTAGCGGCAGGTGAAGCTGGTGATGATGTCACGGGGGACGAGATCACCGGCCGCGGTGTGGCGAAAGCCGGTCTCCATGATGTGCGAGGTCAGCGTGCGGATCTCGATGACGTCGCCGCGCTTCGCTCGTGCCGGAACGTTGATGAGGGCTGCGGCCATCAGTTCACCTCCTCGGTGCAGGCGGCGAGCGTCACGACCACGTCGGCGGCTACCTGCCAGAAGGAATCGTCGGAGAGGCGGGCGATTGCGACCACCTTCTGGCTGTCGGCGAGCCGGATCCGGGTCGAGACCTGAGCACGGCCGGACCAGGGGCCGAGATGGAAATTGCCGATGTTCGGCTGCGGGTTCTTCTCGTTGAAGACATGGATGCTCTTGACGTAGTCGGCCGCCGTCAACGGGCTTGCGACGCTGACCGTCATCGGCACGGTGTTGCCGTTCTCGACCAGCGGCGGAATGTCGAGCTTCACCTTGCCGGTGCGGATCGGCGCTTCGCCGACGACGTTGCGGATCGCGGTGTTGAGCATCGCGGGCGTCGCGTCGATCGGCCGCAGCGTGACGATCGGGATCGTCCCGGCGGCCGTGACACTTCCGGCAAGACTGAGGAATTGTCGTCGCGTGGTTCGCATGGATTGCCCTAGTCCCGAAGCGTTGCAAGAAAGGCCACGATATCCTCGATCTCCGTGGCTGACAGGATCGGCCTGCCGGTGAAATTGCGTCCGACGCGAACGAGCCCGTCAGTGCGATAATAGGACGGCATGATGGTCTGCGGGTTGAAGTGCGACGCATCGACCAGACGAAGCCGCAACTGGCTCACCGACCAACGGTTCCCGGCGCCCGTGAGGTCAGGTGCGAGATCGCCCTGGAACCGCGTCTCCGGGAAGGGCCCGGAATGGCAGAGGATGCAGGTCGTGCCGCGCGCGAGCACCAGCGCGCGCCCGCGCGCCGCGTCGCCCGGCGCACCGGTGAGCGATTCCGGAATGCCGTCGCCGACGATCTTGTAGGGCGCGGGCTCTTCCGCGGTCGCGCCGGCGGCGAACGTAAGACCCGCGACGACGACCAGTGCGGCGATATGGATCAGCGATCTAGCCAAAAGTATCCGCCGTGATGGTTTGAAACCAGCGCTCGGCCTCGGCCGCCTCGCGGGCGCGCAGTTCGCGCGGCGCATCGACCGGGCTCGTGGCACCGCCCTCGACCTCGGCAAAGATGTCGCCCTTCGGTTGGTAGTTGCCGGCGAGTGAGAAGCCATAGCCGGGTGCGACGGTGTTGTAGCAGACGCCGGTGAGCCGTGGCGTCTCCGGCGTGCGGCCTGCAAGCAGGTTGACGATTACGGCTGCGCAAGCCTTGCCTTGCGCGCTCGCGGCGGATGCCGATTTCGGAATGCCGCCGCCAAGGCAGGCATCGCCGACGACGTGAATGGCGGGCGCGAGTTTCGATTCGAAGGTCACGGGATCGATCGGGCACCAGCCGGTCGCATCCGCTGCGCCCGCAATCTCGGCAATGTGCCCGGCACGCTGCGGCGGAATGACGTTGGCGACGTCAGGGGTGTAGTTGCCGAATTCGGTGACGATGGTCCTGGTGGAGGGATCGACTGATGTCACGCGGCCGCCTTGCGACAGCGCCACGCGCTCGATCATGTCGCCATAAAGCTCCTTCCATGCCTTCTCGAACAGCCGCTGCTGGGAGAAATTGTCCTTGGCATCGAGGATCAGGACTTTCGAGCGCGGCTTCTTCGTCTTCAGAAAATGCGCGATCAGGCTGGCGCGCTCGTAAGGAGCGGGCGGGCAGCGGGACGGATTGGCCGGGATTGCTATGGCCACCACGCCGCCATCCTCCATCGCCTCCAACTGCCTGCGCAGCAGCAGCGTCTGCGCGCCGGCTTTCCAGGCGTGCGGCATCTTTTCCGACGCGTCGTCGTAGCCAGGCAGGGCCTCGAAGTGGAAGTCGATGCCGGGCGAGAGCACGAGGTGATCGTAGGGAAACGAGGTGCCGTCGGCCACCACGACGCTTCGTTGCTGCGGGTCGATCTTCGTTGCGGCCTGATTGATGACGGTGACGCCCTCGGAGGCGAGCCTGTCATAGCCGAATTGCTGCAGCTCAATCCCGCGCAGTCCTGCGAGCACCTCGTTGCTGAACGGGCATGCGGTGAACACCTCGTTCGGTTCGATCAGCGTGACCTGGAGCGCCGCATTGGCCCGCTTCAGCGCCCGGGAGCAGGCTGCGCCACCAAAACCGCCGCCAACCACGACCACGCGGCCCGCGGACTGCGCGCGCGAAATCGACGGCCGCGCCAGTGCTGCGGCCGCCGCAGCGATGCCGAACGCGGCGTTCCGCCGTGTCACCGGGCGCGTCGTCATGAGCATGATCCAGATAAAGGCTGCGGCGGCTCTCTTGTGCCGCCGCAGCCGGTCTCTCAGGCGAAAGTGATGTTCTGGTCGCGCAGCGGCACCGAGCGGATACGCTTGCCCGTCGCCGCGAAATAGGCGTTGAGCACCGCAGGTCCCGCAACGCCGATCGTCGGCTCGCCGACGCCGCCCCAGAATCCGCCACTCGGCATCACGATCGATTCGACCTTCGGCATCGCGGCGATGCGCATGGAGTCGTAGGTGTCGAAGTTGGTCTCGACGATCGCGCCGTCCTTCACGGTGCAGCCCCCGTAGAACAGCCCGCTCAGGCCGTACACGAAGGAGCCCGCGATCTGGCGCTCGATCTGCGCCGGATTGACGGCATAGCCGGGATCGGTCGCCGCGACGATGCGATGCACCTTGATCTTGGTGCCGTCGGTCACCGAGATTTCCGCGGCCGCCGCGACATAGCTGCCGTAGGACGCGAAGTGAGCGAGCCCGCGGAAGACGCCTTGCGGCGCCGGTTTGTCCCAGCCGATCTTCTCGGCCACGGCCTCCAGCACCGCCAGATGCTTGGGGTGGTCCTTCATCAGCCTGCGCCGGAACTCCAGGGGATCCTCGTTCGCGGCGTGCGCCAGCTCATCCATGAAGCATTCGATATAGATCGCATTCTGGTTGACGTTCACGCCGCGCCAGAACCCCGGAATGATGTGCGGGTTGCGCATCGAGTGCTCGATCAGCAGGTTGGGCACCGAGTATCCGAACGGTGCATCGCCCTTGGCATTGAGGCCGGCAAAAGTCGCCGTGTCCATGCCGTTGACCAGCGCTTCCGGCCGAAGGCTCGCAAGGATCGACTGGCCGGAGATCCGCATGTGCAGCGACGTCAGGTTGTTGCTGGCATCGAAGCCGGCGGTCAGCTTGCATTGCGTGATCGGATGGTAGCGGCCGTGCGTCATGTCCTCTTCGCGCGTCCACAACAGCTTGATCGGCGTGCCCGGCATTTGCTTGGCGATCAGCACGGCCTGCCGGACATAGTCGGTCTGGCCGCGCCGGCCGAAGCCGCCGCCAAGCATCAGCTTGTGGACGTCGCACTTGTCGGCCGGAAGCTCGGAGGCTTCCAGCACGGCGGCGAGGGCCGCTTCGCCATTCTGCGTTCCGCACCAGACCTCGCACTTGTCGGCCGTGTAGAGCGCAGTCGCGTTCATCGGCTCCATCGTGGCGTGGTTCTGGTAGGGATAGTTGTAGACGGCTTCGATCGTCTTGGCCGCGCCCGCGAGCGCGGCCTTGGCGTCGCCATTCGAATTGCCGACATAGGCCGGGCCGCTGTCGAGGCCTTCCGCCAGCCATTTCGCGATCGTGGCGCTGGAGACCTTTGCGTTCTCGCCTTCGTCCCAGACGATCGGCAGCGCATCGAGAGCGCTCTTGGCGTGCCAGAAGGTGTCGGCCACGACCGCGACCGCGCTGTCGCCGACCTTCACGATCTTCTTCACGCCCTTCATGCCGGCGATCTTGGCTTCGTCATAGCTCTTCAGCTTGCCACCGGTGACCGGGCAGTCCTTGATCGCGGCATTCAGCATGCCGGGCAGCTTGACGTCGATGCCATAGACGGTCGTGCCGGTGACCTTGTCCGGCGTGTCGAGCCGCTTCACGCCTTTGCCGACGAGGCGCCAGTCCTTCGGGTCCTTCAGCTTGACGTCGGCCGGCGGCGTCAGCTTTGCCGCAGCCTCGGCGACCTTGCCGTAGGTCGTGGTCCGGCCCGACGGCGTATGGGTGATGACACTGTTGGCCGCCGTGCATTCGGAGGCCGGCACCTTCCAATCATTGGCCGCGGCCTGGATCAGCATCATGCGGGCGGTGGCGCCGCCCTTGCGCACATAGTCCTGCGAGGTGCGGATGCCGCGGCTGCCGCCGGTCGAGTAGTCGCCCCAGACGCGCTTGCGGGCGACGTTCTGTCCGGGCGAGGGGAATTCGGTCGTGACCTTGGTCCAGTCGCATTCCAGCTCCTCGGCGACGAGCTGCGCGAGGCCGGTCAGCGAGCCCTGGCCCATCTCGGAGCGGGCGACGCGGATTACGACGGTGTCGTCGGGCCTGACCACGACCCAGGCATTGATCTCGGGCGAGCCGTCGGCCGCGCGGACCACGGCGGGGCCGCCGAACGGAATATCGAGGCCGAGCGCGAGGCCGGCGCCCGCAGCCGCAGTGCCGATCACGAAGGCGCGGCGATTCATTTGGGGCAAGACGTGCTTGTTCATGGGGCGGCTCCTTATGCGCTTGCGATCGTGTGGATCGCCTCGCGCACCTGCTGGAAGGTGCCGCAGCGGCAGATATTGGTGATGGCCTCGTCGATGTCGGCATCGGTCGGCTTCGGCTTCTCGTTCAGAAGCGCCGCCACCGCCATGATCATGCCGCTCTGGCAATAGCCGCATTGCGGAACGTCCTGGGCGATCCAGGCTTCCTGCACCTTGTGCAGCGTGCCGCCGGCCGCCAGCCCCTCGATGGTGGTGATGCGCTTGCCCTCGGCCTCGCTGACGGAGACGCCGCAGGAGCGGGTGGCGACGCCGTCGATGTGAACGGTGCAGGCGCCGCATTGTGCGATGCCGCAACCATATTTTGTGCCGGTCAGGCCGGCATTCTCGCGGATCGCCCAGAGTAGCGGGGTATCCGGCTCGACGTCGAGAGTGAAGGTTTTTCCGTTGATTGTAAGGTTTGCCATCGCAGTCCCCTGATTGGCCCAATCCACCGATTGGACTCAGGGGAACAATCTGTCCGGCAAATTGGAACGGTTCAAATCAACAGTCTGAGGGCAGGCTACCGAAGATTCTCGCGGTCGCCGGGAAGATTACGGATCGGGCGGTGTTGCGACGGACTGTCCAAATTTCGCCTGACGTGTCAGTTCTGAGTGGTTGGGACCCCAGGGCTTGGCTTGGGACGACGTCCGGCGGACTCCGGCGTGGGGACGGGCGACAGTTTGTCCTTTTTGCCGGGGTGCAAGACGGAACCGCTCTGATACACTGGGACGAAGCAACAAGGAGTTCCATAAACGTGTCGCGCTCTTGCAACGTGCTGATGCTCTATCCGCTCTTCACTGCGGAGTCCTTCTGGAGTTTTGGCGAGTCCTGCAAGCTGATGGGGGTCCGACGCCCCGCGGCTCCCCTGGGCCTCATCACCGTCGCGGCGATGCTGCCGGAGAGCTGGACCGTCCGTCTCATCGACTGCAACACGGCGGATTTCGGCGACGACGATCTCGCCTGGGCGGACGTCGTCTTCACCGGCGGAATGATGCCGCAACAGGCCGACACGCTGCGCCTGATCGAGCTGTGCCGTGCCGCGGGTAAGCCGGTGGTGGTCGGCGGTCCTGATCCCACGTCAAGTCCCCATATTTACGAACGGGCCGACTTCCGGGTGCTCGGCGAGGCCGAGGGCGTCATCGACGCGTTCATCGAGGCCTGGGACAGCGGTGCGCGGTCAGGCGTTTTCACCGCGCCGAAATTCCAGGCCGACGTCACCAAAACGCCGGTGCCGCGCTTTGACCTGCTCAAATTCGAGGACTATCTCTATCTCGGTGTGCAGTATTCCCGCGGCTGTCCGTTTACCTGCGAGTTCTGCGACATCATCGAGCTCTACGGACGCGTCCCTCGGACCAAGACGAGCGCGCAGATGTTTGTCGAGCTCGATACGCTCTACCGAATGGGCTACCGCGGCCATCTCGACTTCGTCGACGACAATTTTATCGGCAACAAGAAGTCGCTCCGCCAGTTCCTTCCCCAGCTCGCCGAATGGCAGCGCGCCCACGGCTATCCCTTCGAATTTTCGACCGAGGCTTCGGTCAATCTGGCTGACGATCCGGAACTGCTGGAGATGATGGCCGCTGCCAATTTCTTCGGCATCTTCGTCGGCATCGAAAGCCCGGATCCGGCGACCCTGGTCGCGATGCGGAAGAAGCAGAACACGAGGCGCAACATCGCCGAGAGCATCCACAAGATCTACAGCGCCGGCATGCTTGTCACTGCGGGCTTCATCGTGGGCTTCGACAGCGAGAAGGTTTCGATGGCGGAGGCGATGATCGACTTCATCGAGGAGGCCGCCATTCCCGTCTGCATGGTCGGCCTGCTCTATGCCTTGCCGAACACGCAGCTCACGCGCCGCCTGGAACGCGAAGGCCGGCTGCATCCGGGACACGATCGGGCGCCGACCATCCTCGGCGATCAGTGCACGAGCGGGATCAACTTCGATCCGGTACGCCCGTTGCGCGACATCCTGATGGATTACAAGCAGGTGCTGGAACACGTCTACAGCCCGGCGGCCTATGCGAGTCGCGTCGACCGCCTGATGACGCTGCTCGACCGTTCGAGGCAGCGCCCGGAACTGGCCGAGGGCGACATCCGCGCGAACATCGGGGCGATGGAGACCGTCCACCGT
Organism: Bradyrhizobium centrolobii; assembly: GCF_001641635.1. Classification (GTDB taxonomy): domain Bacteria; phylum Pseudomonadota; class Alphaproteobacteria; order Rhizobiales; family Xanthobacteraceae; genus Bradyrhizobium; species Bradyrhizobium centrolobii. Next base: position 195,470 of record NZ_LUUB01000090.1, on the reverse strand, counting down.
GTGGTCACCGCAATCCCCGAGGCACGTGGACCGCTTTGGCAAACCTTTCTCAGTTGCGCCAAACGCGACACGTCGTCGGCACGAATCGCCGTGCAGATGATCGCAGCCTATGCGCATCTTGGGCCGTTCTCGCGCAAGGTCATCGATGCCATCGATGCTCGCTTGGCCGCGCTGGATGGGCCAATGGCGAATGCGGCGACCGCCGACGCGAGAACGGCCTGAAACCTGGCCTGATCTCCAAACAACCGGCGGTGTTTGGCGTGCTGCCGGCGCGCTATTTCACCGCCAGCCGCAGGAAGCTCATGACGCTGCCGAGCCCGGCAAAGCCCGCGCCGAGCGCCAGCGCCACCGTTGCGCCGTTGTGGCCGGCGAGCGCGAAGCAGAGCGCGGCGAGCGCCGCACCCGTGGTCTGGCCGGTCAGGCGTGCGGTCGCGACGATACCCGAGGCGCTGCCGCTCCGGTGCGGCGGTGCGCTACCCATCACGGCCTTCATGTTGGGCGCCTGGAAGAAGCCAAAGCCCATGCCGCAGATCACCATCCGCCAGATGATGTTGAGAATGCTTGGATTGGCCGGCAGCAGGGCGAGCAGCGCCATGCCGATGCCGAGCAGCACGAGGCCGATGCCGCCGAGCAGTCCGACCGCATGGCGATCGGACAGGCGGCCTGCGATCGGCGCCATGATGCCGACCACCAGCGGCCATGGCGTCATGAAGAAGCCGGTCTCGACCTGCGAGCGGCCGAGCACATCCTCGAAATAGAAGGGCAGGGATACGAAGGCGAGGCCCTGCACGGCGAAAGAGCAGACCGCCGTTGCAGCCGACAGCGCGAACATCGGCCGGCTGAACAGGTCGATCGGCAGCATCGGCGCAGGATGGTCGGCATGACGGCGCGTCAGGACGAAGCCGAGCACGAGGGCAGTGACCAGCTCGACCGCGACGAGGGCAGGCGACAGATTATGCGCCGCACTGCCGATACCCGTGATGAACAGGCCGAGGCAGATCGCGGCGAGGATCGCGCCGAGAAAGTCAAAACCGTGATCCGCCCGCGGCGTCTTCGGCAGCATCGTAAAGCCGATGCCGATCGCGACGAGGCCGAACGGGATGTTGACGGCGAACAGCCACGGCCACGGGCCGATCGCCAGGATCGCGGAGGCGATCGACGGCCCGAAGGTGAAGGCGGTCGCGACCACGAGGGCGTTATGGCCGAAGCCGCGACCCTGCATCCGGCCGGGATAGACGTAGCGCACCAGCGCCGTGTTGACGCTCATGATCCCGCTCGCGCCCAGCCCTTGCAGCGTCCGCGCCACCAGGAGGCTCGGCAGCGACCACGCCACCGCGCAGAGCAGCGAAGCGATGGTGAACAGCACGAGGCCGCCGAGATAGATGCGCTGGTGCCCGACGATCTCGCCGAGCGCGCCGAGCGGCAGAAGCGTCGCCACCAGCGCGATCTGGTAGACATTGACCACCCAGACCGACTGCTCCGGGCTGACATGCAGGTCGGCGGCGATGGCGGGCAGGGCGACGTTGGCGATCGCTGTGTCGAGCGAGGCCATTGCCAGCGCGGTGAAGATCGCGGCAATCGCCCAGCGCCGGCGCTCGGCCGGCAGGCCGTCGGCGATGGGGTGATCGGGCTCGCGCGCAGCCGCAGGTAACGTGATTGTCATTGCCTCGCGCTTTTCTCCGGCGGCATGGCGTCAATGGTGCTTGCCGCATGTACTACGGCCCGGCGGCTTGCCACAGGCATATGCGTGCATGCGGTGTATGCACGCAGATCGGGCGATCGCCGCGCGCCATGGCGTATGATCGGACGTCGGACTTGAGGGGATGATAGATGCATATTGTCGTGCTGCCGGGTGACGGCATTGGACCCGAGATCACGGCCGCGACCACGGGGGTGCTGCGCGTGGCGTCCGAACGCTTCCAGCTCAATCTGAGGCTGGAGGAGCATCCCATTGGCCACGCCAGCCTCAAGCAGTTCGGCGCGACCGTGCAGCCCGGACTTCTCGATGTGGTGCGCGCCGCCGACGGGTTGATCCTCGGGCCCACCGCGACCTTCGACTTCAAGGACGAGGCGCGCGGCGAGATCAATCCGTCGCGCTACTTCCGCAAGAGCCTCGACCTCTTCGCCAATGTCAGGCCTGCGCGCACTTATGCCGGCAGGCCTGGCCGGCTCGGAGATTTCGATCTCGTCGTGGTGCGCGAGAACACCGAGGGCTTCTATGCCGACCGCAACATGGAGCAGGGCAATGGCGAGATGCTGGTCACGCCCGATGTCGTGATCTCGCTGCGCCGGATCACGCGATCGTGCTGCGAGCGCATCGCGCACGCCGCCTGCCGGCTGGCGATGAAGCGGCGGAAGCATCTGACCATCGTGCACAAGGCCAATGTGCTCAAGATCGGCGACGGGATGTTCTTGGCGATCTGCCGGGAGGCGGCGAGGGCGTATCCAGGCCTCGAAGTCGACGACGTTTTGGTCGACGCGATGATGGCGCATGTCGTGCGCAACCCTGACAGATTCGATGTCGTCGTTGCCACCAACATGTTCGGCGACATCCTCTCGGACCTCACTGCGGAGCTGTCCGGCAGCCTCGGCCTCGGCGGCTCGCTCAATGTCGGCGACCGCCATGCCATGGCGCAGGCCGCGCACGGCTCGGCGCCTGACATCGCTGGGCAGGACGTCGCCAACCCGGTCTCGCTGATCCAGTCGACCGCGCTGCTGCTGGCCTGGCACGGCGAGAAGAGTGGTGCTGTGCGTTACGAGGAGGCGGCAAGCGCGATCGAGGGGGCCGTGGCCAAGGCGATCGCGGAGGGCAGGGCGACGCGAGATGTGGGCGGCAGGCTCGGCACGATCGCGGCGGGCGCCGCGATCGCGGAGATATTGCAGGCGAAGTGAGCCGCTTCTCGCCTGCTTCCGCCTGCCCATGGGAGCTCAGAATAAAAAAACTCGAAAACAACCCCATGCAAAGTAGAAATGGCCTTGCCAGCCGGGGGGCTTTCGAGTTGCGTCGCGGTGACATTTTGCACCGCGACGACGTTGACACGTCGGGCAAAACACCAGCACGATACTATCGTGGCGGCGATCCGGGAGAAGACTGGGCGTTAGTCATAAATGCGCGATGTCCCCTTCCGGGGGGGGAGGAGGCTCGCGCAGGCGACCTGGGCATCTCGCCTTTTGACCCGTGGGAGACTTCTCCAGCCATCAACGCCGACGCCGCGGTCGCCTACGGCGCCTGCCTCACATGTCGCTTCGACCGTCATGAAACTCGGCTCGCCGCGACACGGCCGCTCTCGGCGCGCAGCCTGCTGCGCGCATCGCCTCTAACGTAGGAAGGCCGGGGTAAAAAAGGAAGCGCGCGCTCCCTGACAGGCGCCACCACGTTTGTGGTTCTGCTATAGTATGCGGATGACGATCGGGATTACCGGCCCCGAACGGAAAGCACCAGGGCGAAGCGCCGTGGTGGGGCTGATCATCATTGCCATCGTCGCCGCTATCAGCCTCATCCTGCTCGGGCTCGTGGCCGATTTTCTGGTCGACTGGATGTGGTTCTCGTCGATCGGCTACCCCCAGGTGTTTTGGACGACGATCGGCGCGAAAGCCGGAGTCTTCTTCGTCGTTTTCTTTACGACCGCTGTCGTGTTGTGGGCGACCGCGCGGCTTGCACTCAAGCAGGCCCGGCGGAGCCGGCTTCCTGCCGGCTTCGCCTGGAAGCTTGCGGCGACTGCAACGCAGCCCGATCCGTTCGAATTCATGCGCGATCGGCTACCGTGGCCCAGGATCATCGCCGCCACTGCCGGGCTCGTCGCTCTGCCTATCGCATGGGCGGAGGCCGGCAACTGGAGCACCATCCTGCAGTTCCTTTATCAGGTGCCCTACGGCGCCAACGATCCGTTGTACGAGAAGGATATTGGGTTCTATCTCTTTTCTCTGCCTGCCTGGATCGCAATCAAGAATTGGGCGTTGCTCACACTTTTCATGAGCGCATTGCTCGCCGGACTTATCTACTGGGTGCATGGTGATATCGAGTACCAGGCCCAGCGACGGTCGATATCCCCGATAGCGATCGCACACGGCTCAGCGCTTCTCGGGTTATTCTTTGCCGTGAAGGCATGGTCCTACGGTCTCGATCGCTACCTTCTGCTGTTCGGGGACAATGGCGTCGTGGTCGGCGCGAGCTACACCGACATCCACGTGGAGCTGCCGGTCCTTTGGTTGCTGATCGCGATTTCTACCATCGCAGCCCTCGCCGCGTGGGCGAACATTTGGGTGCGCACCTATCGGCTCCCCGCTGCCGCGATTGTGCTGCTGTTCGGTGGCGCCTTCCTGCTCTCGGGCGTGATCCCCGGATTGTTCCAGCGATTCTACGTCAGACCGAACGAGCTGGAGTGGGAGCGGCCCTACATCCAGCGCAACATCGCGCTGACCCGCGAGGCCTACAATCTCAATAGGATTACGCCGAAGCCATTTCCTGCCGAACAGAACCTGACCTTCAAGACACTCGAGACCAACAAGGCGACAATTGACAATATAAGGTTGTGGGACTGGCAACCACTAGCCGATACCTACGCCCAGCTGCAGGAGATTCGCACCTATTACAAATTGCGCGACCTCGACGTCGACCGCTACTGGCTTGGCGGCACCTACCAGAGCGTGATGATCTCGGCGCGCGAGCTCAATTCCTCGCTGCTGCCACCCAACGCACAGACATGGGTCAATCGTCACGTATTGTTCACCCATGGCAATGGCGCGGTGATGAGTCCGGTAACGCAGAAGAGCGGAGAAGGGCTTCCGCTTTTCTATTTGCGCGATATTCCTCCGGTTGCGCACGGGGGCCCCGAAGTGCGCGAGCCGCGTATCTATTATGGGGCAGAGAGTAGTGACTACGTCATCGTCAACGGAACCGTGCCGGAATTCGACCATCCGAAAGGAAGGGACAACGTCTACGCATCCTATGACGGTTCCGGCGGCATCCCGCTGTCCGGGATGGTCCGGAGGCTGATCTTCACCGACTATTTCAACGACGTGAACCTACTGCTTACAGACTACATCGCCGACGGAAGCCGAATATTGATTCGGCGCAATATCCGGGATCGGGTCCGTACCATTGCCCCGTTTCTTACCCTCGATCGCGACCCATATCTGGTCATCAGCGAGGGCCGGATGTTCTGGATACAGGACGCCTATACGACGAGCGACTACTTCCCCTACGCGCAGCCTGCGCCCGGCCTCGACCTCAACTACATCCGCAATTCGGTGAAAGTCGTAATCGACGCCTACAACGGCACCGTCGATTTTTACCTGGTGGATCCGGGGGACGCGATTGCAGCCACGTATCAGCGCATCTTTCCGGGATTATTCAAGGCGTTCGCGGTCATGCCGCCCGATCTGCAAAAGCACATTCGCTATCCCGAAGATCTCTTCCTGATTCAGGCGAAGCTGTACCAAGCCTACCACATGGAAGCTGCCGACGTTTTCTATAACCGCGAGGATCTTTGGCAATTTCCGCGCCAGCCGGCCGGAGACGGCGTCTCTTCACTGGACGGCGTTGCTCCGATGGCCCCTTACTACATCATCATGCGGCTGCCCGGGGAAACGCAAGCCGAGTTCTTCATCATGATTCCCATGGTGCCGAGCCGCCGTGACAATATGATCGCATGGCTCGCCGCGCGCTGTGATGAGCCCGATTACGGTAAGCTGATCGTCTACGAATTTCCTAAGGAGAAGCTGGTTTACGGGCCGTTCCAGATCGAGGCACGAATCCATCAGAACACGGAGATCTCCCAGCAGATATCGCTTTGGAACCAGATGGGTTCGCGGGTGGTTCGGGGAAACCTGCTCGTGATCCCGATCGAGAATTCGATCCTCTATGTGTCGCCGCTGTATTTGCGGGCTGAGCAAGGACATCTGCCGGAGCTTAAGCGAGTCATCGCCGCCTATGGTGAGCATGTCGTCATGAAGGAAACGCTTGCAGAGACGCTGTCGGCGCTCTTCGTGGAAAACGGGGCCGCGCCGGCAAAGCGCGGCGCTGCAGCGGAAACGCCAAGCGAAGGCTCGCAAAGGCGTGCCCAGGAGGCGCTGGATCATTACAACCGGGCCATGGAGCGGTTGAGGTCTGGGGATTGGACAGGCTTCGGCAGGGAGATGGATGCGGTGCGCGGTCTCTTGGAAGATGTCAGCCGATAACCGGGTGCACACTAAGTCGTCTGGTTTGAGAAAGCGCGCACAGCTGCATCGGGATTGACGATCATTTGCCGCGAAGTGCCGATCCAACGGACATGAGTCCGCGGTCGCTTTTACCGGCGCTCCTGATCCAAAGGTGACCTAAGCGTTTGCGCAAGAATCGATGGAGCTCACCGCTCGGCCGATGCGGCTGCCGGTTAGCTCCGGGTCAAGTGCTAAGGCTTTCGACTGGGGGCGACGAACGGGTTGCTCTCAACTCCGGCGCGGCTGTTTTTCGCAAAACATGATTCCAGGCGTTCAAGGGCCGCCGTGCTTCCGTCGAGCGGTACCTTCAAAGTCGCTCCTTCTCCTCTCACTTCGAGAATATTGGCCGTGCGCACTCTCTCGCCGAGCGGGCGGTCCGAAAGAGCGATCGTTACGCTCTTGGCTTCCGCTAACGCTTTTGCCTGGACCAATTGCGGACCCGCAACGAGCGTCACATCGTACGTCTTGCCTCTCTCGAGCTTCCATTTCGATGAATCGAGAAGCAGGAGCAAGCCGTCATTAGATCTTGCAAACGCTATATCGAGATCATTAGCGGACCGGCTCATCGTGCACCTGTCAAACTTCCCCGCTTTGAAAGAAGTTGCAATCGTCCATGGTCCAACGGACACGGTCTGATCCTGCTCACGCGCAATGACCGATGTGACCGGAATCAGCGCGATAGAGAGTGCAACTGGCAACCGCATCTTTTCCTCCTGATACGGGGCAAGGCAGAAACCCAATCACAGCACTGTATCCCTTGCGCGCGCCGAACGCAGCCGCGAGGTGTCACTGGTGTTGACTCAGCGCCCGAGTTCCAATGTTCCGTGGCGCCCCACACTCTCCATCGTGCGGCCATGAATTCGTCCCGACTGCATTCAGACTTGGTCCGTCGACGTTTGTCGTAATTCGCAAAAGTAACAAAGTGTAATGCGCCGAATCAGGTGGCAGGTCACAAACGCGATGCACCTTGGCGGCCGGGGGCGCACACAGCCGGGGGACAAACCATGGATCGCGCGGATTCAGATGAGCGCGTAGGCAACGAGGCCCCAGAGAGCAAGCAGGTATTTTGTGCGAGATGTGCTGCCAAGCTTCACCTCTTCATCGAGATACTCGATTCCCGCGACGGTAGGACGCTTCGCCTGTTTCGATGCCTGTGCGGACAAATTGTCTGGGGCGATTGAGGTCGGCTCGGTTGGCGGCTTCTTTCATCTCGCGAACGTTGCCTATCGGCCCTCCGCCGACTCGTTAGGCCGAGCTGACGCTGTCCGCTCGCGGGGGCGGAGCGGACATGGCATGCTTTCGCGGGCTGATCGGATTTAACAGGCCACGCCCTAGAACTGATACCGCCGCAAGCCCCCATCCACCGGGATCACCGTGCCCGTGATGTACCGCGCCACCGGCGAGGCCAGGAATACCGCGAGCGCCGCGAGATCTTCCGGCTCGCCCCAATAGCCGACCGGGATTTCCTCCTCCGCGAAGCGCTCGCGATAGTCCGGCGGATAGTTGCGGCGGATCTGCTCGCTCATGATGCGGCCGGGCGGTATGCAGTTGATGGTGATGCCGTGTTCGCCGATCTCGCGCGACAGGCCCTTGGCCCAGGCGTGCACGGCAGCCTTGGCCGCGAACGCGGCGTTCAGCCCTTCGGGCTCGGACTTGCCGGTGATGTTGATGATGCGGCCCCATTTGCGCTCCACCATCTGCGGCAGGAGCGCATGCGCGATGCGGCGATAGCTGGTGAAGTTCAGCGCGATCGCCTCGTCCCATTTGCTGTCGGGCGCGTCGACCGGCAACGGGCGGCTGCCACCAGCATTGTTGACGAGGATGTCGACATGGCCGAGCTCCTTCACCGCAAAGGCTGCAATCTTCTCCGCGGCGTCGTTCGCCATCACGTCCTGCTCGAACGGAGTGATGAGCCCGCCGCCGACCTCCTGCACCAGCTGGGCGAGCAGGTCCGTCCGCCGCGCCACCGCGACGATGCGCACGCCTTCCGCAGCCAATCCCTTGGCGATGGCGCGTCCGATGCCGATGCTTGCGCCGGTCACGACGGCGGTTTTCGACTTGAGCCCGAGATCCATGGTCAACGCTCTCTTGGTTGCTTCTTGCTTGTTGCTGTTCGTTTCCTGCCCTGTCCTGACGGGGGCATTTGCCCGATCGGGACGAGCAGTGGTAACGAAGAGCCACGGCGAAGGAAACACGAAAAAGAAAAGGCTCTAAGCGATGGTCTGGGATCCGCAGCAATATCTGAAGTTCTCCGGTCACAGGCTCCGGCCCGCGGTCGACCTGTTGATGCGGATTCCGGATTTTGCCGTGCGCGAGATTGCCGACCTCGGGGCCGGTGCGGGCAATGTCACCAAGCTGATCAAGGAGCGCTGGCCGAATGCGACGGTCACCGGCGTCGAAGGTTCGGCCGAGATGGTCGCGGCCGGCCGCCAAGCGGCGCCGGACGTGGTCTGGTCACATGAGGATCTCGGCCAATGGCGCCCGGCGAAGCAGTATGATCTGATCTATTCCAATGCCGCACTGCACTGGCTGCCCAATCATGCGGCACTCTTCCCATCGGTGATGGACAGGGTCGCGCCGGGCGGCATGCTTGCTGTGCAGATGCCTCGCAACTTTACCGCGCCCTCGCATGTCCTGATCGGCGAGACCGCCCTGAATGGCCCCTGGCGGGCCAAGGTCGAGCATCTCGTGACCCCGCCGCCGGTCGAGGGGCCGGGCTTCTATCACAATCTTCTTGCTCCGATGTCGGCCAATATCGACATCTGGGAGACCGAACATCTCCAGGTGCTCGAAGGTGACAATCCCGTAAAGGAATGGACCAAGGGGACCTGGCTGACGCGTTATCTCGACGTGTTGCAGGGCGAAGAGAAGGCCGCTTTCGAGGCGGCCTATGGCGAGCGGGTGGCCAAGGCCTACCCGAAGAATGGGGCGGGACAGACGCTGTTTCCGTTCCGGCGTCTCTTCATGGTGGCCCAGCGCAAGAGCTAATTGCACTGCCGCGATGCGACATAAGCGCTCGCCCCTCGGGGCTAGAGCGGGCGCTGAGTTGCATATACAACGTCCGCCGATACGGCTTGGCTGCGGCAAATTGGGCTTAGGTCTAGTTGTTCGGGTGGCGGATTGCTGCCACTACTGAAACCGGAAAACAAAAAAAGAACCGGTTTTGAGGTTGTTGGGAGGAACTATGCGCAAACTGCTTCTCGCGGTCGCAGCGGCCGCGCTGGTCTTGGCCCCTGCCGCCGTCCTGGCCCAGAGTCCTATCGTCATCAAGTTCAGCCACGTCGTCGCCAACGATACCCCGAAGGGGAAGGGGGCGCTGAAGTTCAAGGAACTCGCCGAGAAGTACACCGACGGCAAGGTCAGGATCGAGGTCTATCCGAACTCCTCGCTCTACAAGGACAAGGAGGAGATCGAGGCGCTTCAACTCGGCTCCGTCCAGATGCTCGCACCTTCGACCGCGAAATTTGCGCCGCTCGGCGTCAAGGAGTTCGAGGCGCTCGACCTGCCCTGGCTGTTCAAGGACGACGAGACCTATGCCAGTGCGATGAAGGGCACGGTTGGCAAGTGGCTGTTCCAGAAGCTCGAAGCCAAGGGCATCACGGGGCTGGCCTATTGGGACAACGGCTTCCACATGGTCTCCTCCAATCGTCCGCTGACGAAGCCGTCCGATTTCCAGGGACTGAAGTTCCGCATCTCCGGCTCGAAGATCGCTGACCAGTATTTCCGTCTGATGGGTTCGATCCCGCAGATCATGGCCTTCTCCGAAGTCTATCAGGCCTTGCAGACCGGCGTCGTCGACGGCTGCGAGAACACGCCGTCGAACTACCTGACGCAGAAATTCTTCGAGGTGCAGAAGGACATCACCGTATCCTATCACGCGCACCTGCAATACGCCGTGATCGTCAATTCGAAATTCTGGTCCGGCCTGCCGCCGGACATCCGCACCCAGCTCGAAAAGGCGATGGCGGATGCGACCGACTACACCAACTCGATCGCGCGCAAGGAGAACGAGGACGCGCTGGCCGAGATCAAGAAGTCGGGCAAGACAACGCTGCATTATTTGACTGACGCCGACCGCAAGGCGTGGCAGGAAGCGATGCAGCCGACCTATAAATGGGCCAAGGGTCGGGTCGGGCAGGAGGTGCTCGATCTCGTTGCCAAGGAACTCGACGTCAAGATGAACTGACGCGGCCTGGCGTAGAACAACAACAAGAACGGTCGGGAGTGAACGCACTCCCGGCCGTTTCGCTCTGATAGGGGGGACTTGATTTGCTTCGCGTGCTAAATCGTGCGCTCGATCACCTCGAGGAATGGCTGATCGCGACGCTCATTGCGGCTGCAACCGGCCTGATCTTCATTGCCGTGGTGCACCGCTACGGCGCCGGCGAGTCGATCGCGCTCTCGAGATGGGCCACTGCGCACGGGCTGACCTGGCTCGCGGCGCTGTCGAAAGCCGTATTCACCTTCCTGTCCGAGCTCGACCTGTCCTGGGCGCAGGAACTCTGCATCTACATGTTCATCTGGATGGCGAAGTTCGGCGCGGCCTATGGCGTGCGCACCGGCATCCATGTCGGCGTCGATCTCCTCGTCAACCGTCTCCCCGAATATTCCCGCAAGCAGGTGATCCTGTTCGCGCTGCTCTGCGGCGCGATCTTCACCGGCATGATCGCGGCCTTCGGTGCCTCCTTCGTCGGCGAGATGTTCCACACCGGACAGCAGTCGAACGACCTCGAAGCGCCGATGTGGCTCGTCTATCTGGCGATCCCGCTCGGCTCCGGGTTGATGTGCTTCCGCTTCCTCCAGGTCGCCTGGGCCTACTTCCGGACCGGCGAGCTGCCGCATCATGACGAGACCCATGTCGAGGGCGTGGAGGCCGATGCTTCGCCCGCGCTGCATCCGCAGCCCGCCGGCGCCGCGACGAAGGCAGCTGCGCGAAAAATCTCGCCGCTCGGCGTGATCCTGATTCTCGCGCCGATCCTGATCTTCGCGCTTTGTCTTGCCGAAAAGTCCGGCGTGATCGTGCTGCCGCACTGGATGCGCGCCGCCACCGTCTTCGCGCTGCTGATCGCCCTGATGCTGACGGGCATCCCGGTCTCGATCGCGCTCGGTCTGACCGTGATGACGTTCCTGTTCACGCTGACGACGGTGCCGATCGAGGCGGTCTCGATGAAGCTCTTCACGGGCATCGAGAGCTTCGAGATCATGGCGATCCCGTTCTTCATCCTGGCGGGCAATTTCCTGACCCATGGCGGCGTCGCCCGGCGCATGATCAATTTCGCGACCTCGCTGATCGGTCACTGGCATGGCGGCCTGGGCCTCGCCGGCATCGTTGCCTGCGCGATGTTCGCGCTGGTATGCGGCTCGAGTGTCGCGACCGTTGCCGCGATCGGCGCGATCGTGCTGCCGGAAATGGTCCGACATGGATACCCCATGCGTTTCGGCGCCGGCATCATCACGGTGGCCGGCTCGCTTGGCATCCTGATGCTGCCCTCGATCCCGAAGATCGTGTACGCGGTCTCCACCAACACCTCGATCGGCGCGCTGTTCGTCGCGGGCCTTCTGCCCGGCATGCTGCTGACCACGATGCTGTGCATCGTGACCTGGTGGCTCGCGCGCCAGCGTGACTATCCGCGCCTGCCCAAGGCGAGCTGGGGTGAGACGGTGCGCACCTTCCGCGAGAGCATCTGGGGATTGATGCTGGTCGTCATCATCATCGGCGGCATCTATAGCGGCCTGTTCACCGCGACCGAGGCGGCCGCGATGGCCGCGGTCTACTCCTTCTTCATCTCGGTGTTCGTCTACAAGGCGATCGGCATGAAGGACGTGCCGCGCGTACTGCTTCGTGCCGCCAACACCAGCGCGATGCTGCTCTACATCGTCACCAACGCGGTGCTGTTCTCCTTCGTGCTCTCCAACGAGAACCTGCCGGCGACGCTGGCGGACTGGATCGCGGCGCAGAACCTCGGCTGGGTCGGCTTCCTGCTGGTGGTCAACGTGCTGTTGCTGCTCGCCGGCAACTTCATGGAGCCGAACTCGATCATCCTGATCATGGCGCCGATTCTGGCTCCAGCGGCCAAGAAGCTCGGCATCGACCTCGTGCATTTCGGCATCGTCATCGACGTCAACATGGAGGTCGGCCTCTGCCACCCCCCTGTCGGGTTGAACCTTTACGTCGCATCGATGATCGCGCGAATGCGCATCACCGATCTCGCGGTTGCGGTGATGCCATGGCTCGTCACCATGCTCGGCTTCCTCGTCGTCGTGACCTACTGGCCCGAACTGACGCTCTGGCTGCCGCGGGTGCTCGGCATGCTCTAAGCGCGAGCCGCGCGGCCATTCACCCTCTCCACTTGTGGGAGAGGGTGGCTTCGCGAAAGCGAAGCCGGGTGAGGGGTCTCTCTCCGCGAGTGACCGTCGCGCAGTTGGATTGGCGAGAGAGACCCCTCATCCGGCGCTTCGCGCCACCTTGTCCCACAAGGGGAGAAGGAAGAGAGCGTCTCCATAGTTCGGTCCCCCGCCGCGGCGCCCCAATGGCAATCGGCTGCGAGATGCGTTTAGATGGCTCCCAACCAGATCACAGAGGGAGCCAGCCCGATGACAGAGATCTCCAGCAGCGAGCCGAAAGACGCAACGCCGTCCGTCATCGCGCAGCAAGAGGCGATGCTGAACGCGCTGCCGTTTTCCGACACGCGGGATTTCGACGATGCCGCGCGCGGCTTCCTCGGCACGACCGAGAACGCGAAGATCACAAACCCGCAAGGGCGGACGGTCTGGAGCCTCGAGCCCTACGGCTTCCTGTCCGCCGAACAGGCGCCGCCGACGGTCAATCCGAGCCTGTGGCGGCAGTCGCGCCTCAACATGCATCATGGGCTGTTCGAGGTGGTGCCCGGAGTCTACCAGGTGCGCGGGCTCGACATCGCCAACATGACGCTGATCGAGGGCGACAGCGGCGTCATCGTGGTCGACACCCTGACCTCGATCGAAGGCGCGCGCGCCGCGCTGGAGCTCTACTTCAGGCACCGCGGCATGCGACCGGTCGCGGCCGTCATCTTCACCCATACCCACACCGACCACTGGGGCGGTGCGCGCGGCGTATTGGAGGAGGACGCGCTCGCCACGGGCCGCGTCCCGATCATCGCGCCGAACCTGTTCATGGAGCATGCCGTCTCCGAGAACATCATCGCGGGTCCCGCGATGCTGCGCCGTGCGCAGTACCAGTTCGGCCCCTTCCTCGCCAAGGGTCCGCGCGGGCAGGTCGACTGCGGGCTTGGCAAGTCGATGGCGGCGGGCTCGGTCGCGCTGTTGCGCCCCACAGACCTGATCATGGCGACCGGCGACAAGCGCGTCATCGACGGCGTCGAGTTCGAATTCCAGATGGCGCCCAACAGCGAAGCGCCGGCGGAGATGCATTTCTTCATCCCGCGCTACAAGCTTTTGAACCTCGCCGAGAACTGCACGCACAATTTCCACAATCTCTTGCCGTTCCGCGGCGCCGATGTGCGCGATGCGCTGGCCTGGTCGAAATACCTCAACGAAGCGCAGCGGCTGTGGGGCGGCAAGGCGGAGGCGATGTGCGGCCAGCATCACTGGCCGGTGTGGGGGCGTGAGCGCATCGACACCATGATCCGGCAGCAGCGCGATCTTTACAAATTCGCGCACGACCAGACCATCCGCCTGATGAATCACGGCCTGACCGCGGCCGAGATCGCCGAAACCATTCAGCTCCCGAAGAGCCTGGAAGGCGCCTGGCACGGGCGCGGCTATTACGGCCACATCCGGCACAATGTGAAGGCGATCTATCAGAAATATCTCGGCTGGTACGACGCCAACCCGGTCAATCTCGATCCGCTGCCGCCGGGCAGGAAATATGTCGAGTATATGGGCGGCGCCGACGCCATGCTCGCGCGGGCGCGCAAGGATTTTGACAAGGGCGAATTCCGCTTCGTGGCGCAGGCGCTCGGCCATCTCGTCTTCGCCGAGCCGAACAACCAGGCGGCCCGTGCGCTGCTGGCTGATACGCTCGAGCAGCTCGGTTACGCCGCGGAGAGCTCGACCTGGCGCAACGCCTATCTGTTCGGCGCCCAGGAATTGCGTCAGGGCATGCCGAAGACGCCGCCGCGCCCGCCGATGCCGCGCGAGACGCTCGCGGCGCTCCGCACCGAGCAGCTCTGGGACGTGCTCGGCATCCGCCTCAACGGTCCCAAGGCCGAGGGCAAGCGCATCGTCTTGAACTGGAGCTTTTCTGACACCGGCGAGACGTTCGTGCTCAACCTGGAGAACTCCGCGCTCACCTATACCGAAGGCGTGCAGATGGAAGGAGCGGACGCCAGCTTCACGCTGGCGCGCTCGACTCTCGACGAGGTCATCGCCAAGCAGACGAGCTTCCCGGAAGCGGTGGCCGCCGGCAAGGTCAAGCTCGCCGGCAACCCGATGCGGCTCGCCGAGCTGATGGGCCTGATGGACGAATTCCCGCGCATGTTCGAGATCGTCGAGCCGAAGCGGGCAGTGGTGACGTAGGGTCGCCACCACGTTCTCGCTGTCATCGCGAGCGAACCAGATCCAGGCAATGACGCGTTGAAGCAGCAACGCACTCGAGTGTCGTCCCGGCGAAGGCCGGGACCGATAACCCCATGGAGATGTTGTGGCGTGAGATCGGGGTTGTCGGTCTTCGCCAAACATCATCCTGGCTATGGGTCCCGGATCTGCGCTTCGCTTGTCCGGGACGACACCTGAGATTTCGGCGGCTACTCCGCGCTGCTCACCAGCTTGATCCGCGGCGCTTGTGTCTCGGTCAGGCTGCGATACGACGCGAGATAGTCCAATGCCATCCGCCGCGCCGTGAAGCGTGTTTCGAACCGCTTGCGGATCGCTGCGCGGTTCAACTGCGGAAGGCGATTGACGACGCCGGCCGCGCTGAGGACGTCTTCGACGACGAAGCCGGTCAGGCCCTCGTCGATGATCTCCGGCACCGAGCCGCGGTTGAAGGCGACGACCGGCGTTCCGCAGGCCATTGCTTCGACCATCACGAGCCCGAACGGCTCCGGCCAGTCGATCGGCAGCAGCAGCCCGAGTGCGCCGCTCAAAAATTCCGACTTCTCGTGATCGCTGATCTCGCCGATGAACTCCACCAGCGGATTGTTCTCGATCATGGGGCGGATCAGCTCGTCATAATAGTCCTGATCGGCACGATCGACCTTGGCCGCGATCTTCAGCGGGATACCGCAATGGGTCGCGATCTTGATGGCGCGATCGACGCCTTTCTCCGGCGCGATGCGGCCGAGCACGGCGAGATATTCCTGCTTCGCCGGCTTCGGTGTCAGCAGATTCTCCGGCAGGCCGTGGTGAATCGTCGTCACCCAGTTCGCCTGTGGCACCGGGCGGCGCTGCGCGTTGGAGATCGAGATCACCGGGATCTTGGAGAAGGTGTTGAAGACCGGCTGATGCTCGGGGAGGTCGAGCCGGCCGTGCAGCGTGGTCACGAAAGGCGTCGGCTGGCGGTAGAACAACGACCATGGATAATAGTCGAGATGGAAGTGGAGAAAGTCGAACTCCTCGTCGTCACATTTCTGCCGCACGCGCTCCAGCATCACCATATGCAGCGCATTGGGATCGCGCACGGAGCCGTCGAGGCGGAGCGCCCTCGGCCAGAGCGCATCCAGCTTGCCCGACGTCCGCGAGTCGCCGCTGGCGAACAGCGTCACGTCGTGTCCAAGGGCCACCAACTCTTCCGTCAACCAGTGCACCACCCGCTCGGTGCCGCCATACAGCTTGGGTGGAACAGCCTCCGTCAACGGAGCTACCTGCGCGATGCGCATCTCACCATCTCCTCTATGCGATCATGGACGTTGAAAAGCCCCCAGCATTTTCGGCACCGGCAATGCCAGCGAAGGGAACGTTCCCGCAGTTGCGAAGTTCCTTACGGCAAACGTTACTTATTCGACACATCGGTGCTCGTCTCGATACTGCCATCTCCTCTTCTCAGATCGTCCTTATCCGCATGTCGTGATGGCATTGGGACGGAACCGAGGCCAGCCGGCCGAAGTTCAGTCGACCAGTAACAAAAATCGAAATCATCACGACGGGGTTGCAATCACATGGATCACCTTTCTGCATATGCGCGCAGGCCGTTTTCCTTTGTCTTACGCTATCTTCGCCGCCGGCTCGCGTCGCATCTGGTGATCCTCACCGCCGTCGTTGCAGCCGTTGCGTGCTCGGTGGGCACCCAATATGGCGTCAAGTCGTTGGTCGACAGCCTCTCCGCGGGGCCGTCACATGGCGGTAGCGTATGGCTGGCATTCATTTTACTCATGTCGCTGATTGCCGCAGACAACTTCCTGTGGCGGATCGCGAGCTGGACAGCGAGCTTTACCTTCGTCCGCGTCACCGGCGACTTGCGACGTGACATTTTCCGGCATCTGACTGGCCACGCGCCCGCCTATTTCTCGGATCGCATGCCGGGTATGCTGACGAGCCGCATCACCGCAACATCGAACGCCGTGTTCACAGTGGAGAACATGTTCGTCTGGAATGTGTTGCCGCCTTGCATCGCCACAATTGCGGCAATCCTGCTGATCGGAACCGTGAGCCCTTATATGGCAGCAGGACTGATCGCGATTGCCGGTGGCATGGTGATCGCGATGTTCCATCTCGCGGCGGCCGGCAAGCCCCTGCATGATGACTTCGCCGACAAGGCTGCGGTCGTGGACGGCGAGATGATCGATGTCATCAGCAACATGCCGCTTGTGCGGGCCTTCTGTGGCATCGGTCACGAGCACGAGCGCTTCGATGCCACCGTGAACCGGGAACTCACCGCGCGGGGTCGCAGCCTGCGCTATCTCGAGAAGCTTCGGCTCACTCACGCCGGCGTGACCGTCGTCTTGACTGTCGCGCTCATGGCCTGGGCGATCACGCTCTGGCAGAAGGGCGAGGCGACCACCGGCGACGTCGTGCTGGTCTGCACGCTGGGTCTGTCCATCCTGAATGCGACGCGCGATCTCGCCGTGGCATTGGTCGACGTCACCCAGCACGTGGCGCGGTTGACCGAGGCGATCGCGACGCTTTTGGTACCGCATGAATTGCGTGATCACCCCGAGGCCGAGCCGCTGGTCAAGAACGGTGCCGCGATCGCATTTAATAATGTCACCTTCGGCTACCCCGGCGGGGAGAAGATCTTCGAGCGTTTCAGCCTGCGTCTGCAGCCCGGTCAGCGTGTCGGTCTCGTCGGCCAGTCCGGTGGCGGCAAGTCGACCCTGTTCACGCTGCTTCAGCGATTCTACGATGTCGACGAAGGCAGCGTGACCGTCGATGGCCAGGACATTTCCATGGTGACGCAACAGAGCCTACGCGAGTCCATCTCGGTCGTGCCCCAGGACATCTCGCTGTTCCACCGCTCGATCCGAGAGAACATCCGCTACGGTCGGCCGAACGCGACGGACGACGAGGTGCTGCGCGCGGCGATCGCGGCGCGCTGCGATTTCGTCGAGAGCCTGCCGGAAGGTCTCGACACCATGGTTGGCGACCGCGGGGTCAAGATGTCCGGCGGCCAGCGGCAGCGCATCGCGATTGCCCGCGCCTTCCTGAAGGATGCGCCGATCCTGCTGCTGGACGAGGCGACCGCGGCGCTCGACAGCGAGTCCGAGGAGGCGATCCGCGAGGCATTGACACGGCTGATGCGCGGACGCACCGTCGTCGCGATCGCGCATCGCCTCGCGACGCTGCGCAACTTCGATCGCGTTGTCGTGCTGAAGGCCGGCAAGATCATCGAGGACGGAGCGCCGGATCGCCTGATGCAGAGCCACGGGCCGTATCGTGAGCTGGTGACGCAGGAGATGAGCCGGCTCGCGAAATTCGCCGCGTAGATCCAAGAGTCGTGTTCGCGTCGGTTGCGTTTCGAAGTAAGGCGCAGGGGAGCAGTTCATGTCGGCCGAAGCCGTAACCCAGATCGTCTCCGTGTCGCGGACCGTGGAAGCCGTCGCGGAGCAGGCATTTTACATTCCGATGACGGGACCCGCGGCGCGGCCGCGGCGCTCGCTCAAGCATGACGACACCTTCATCGTGCTCGACAGCCATGGTGACATCGGGGCTTCCGCCGGCGGCCCCGACGGGCTGTTTCATTGCGACACCCGCTATCTGGCGCGCCTCGAGCTCGTGCTCGACGATCTGCAACCGCTGCTGCTCGGCTCGAATTTGCGCGACGATAATTCGGGGCTGACGGTCGACCTCACCAATCCCGACATCTATCGCCAGGGCCGCATCGTGCTGCAAAAGGATCTGCTGCACATCGTGCGCACGATCTTTCTGTGGCGCGGTACGGCGTACCAGCGCATCGGCGTACAAAACCATGGCGAGCAGCGCGCCAGCTTCCAGCTGACGCTGCTGTTCGACAATGATTTCGCCGATCTGTTCGAGGTCCGAGGTGAGCGGCGTCCACGCCGTGGGATCGGCTCGAGCCGGCTGCTCGGGCCCACCGACGTCCTGTTCGAATATCGCGGCCTCGATGAGACCGAGCGCACCACCGGCCTGCATTTCGATCCGCGCCCGACCCGGCTCTCGGTGAATGCCGCCACCTGGCAGCTCGAGCTGGATCCACATGAGGCAAAATCGCTGTTCGTGGCCGTGTCCTGCAACCGGCCGATAACGCAGAAGCCGGCGCGCTTCTTCAAGGGTCTGCTTGCCCACCGCCGCGAGATGCGCCATTCGACGATCGGCGCGGCCAGCATCGAAACCTCCAACAACATCTTCAACGAGGTGCTGTGCCAGGCGATGGCCGACCTCAACATGCTGATGACGGAGACGCCGCAGGGCCGCTATCCCTATGCCGGCATTCCCTGGTATTCGACGACCTTCGGCCGCGACGGCTTGATCACGGCGCTTCAGATGCTGTGGGTCGATCCGCGGGTCGCGAAAGGCGTCTTGCGACGGCTTGCGCATTTCCAGGCGAAGTTGGTCGATCCGCTGGCCGACGCGGCGCCCGGAAAGATCCTGCATGAGATGCGGGGCGGCGAGATGGCTGCGCTGCGCGAGGTGCCGTTCGCGCAATATTACGGCAGCGTGGATTCGACCGCATTGTTCGTCCTGCTTGCCGGGCGTTATTTCGAGCGCACCGGCGATGAGGAGACGCTGATCGAGCTGTGGCCTGCGATCGAGGCGGGGCTGGCCTGGATTGATGGCCCCGGCGATCCCGATCAGGACGGTTTCGTCGAATATCAGCGCGCCTCCGAGCAGGGGCTTGCCAACCAGGGCTGGAAGGACTCATACGACGCGATCTTCCATGCCGACGGCCAGCTCGCGGAAGGATATATTGCGCTGGCCGAGGTGCAGGGCTACGTCTTTGCCGCCAAGCAGCTCGCCGCGCGCTGCGCGCTGCGGCTCGGCAAGCCGGAACGCGTGAGGCAGCTCGAGGCGGAAGCCAAGGCACTGGCCGAGCGTTTCGAGAACGCGTTCTGGTGCGAGGAACTCGGCACCTATGCGCTCGCACTCGACGGCAAGAAGCGTCCGTGCAAGGTGCGGACCTCCAATGCCGGGCAGCTCCTGTTCAGCAGCATGATCCGCGAGGATCGCGCCAAGCGGGTCGCGGCCGACTTGATGCAGCCGCATTTCTTCTCCGGCTGGGGCATCCGCACGGTCGCGCGAGGCGAGGTGCGCTACAACCCGATGTCCTATCACGACGGCTCGGTCTGGCCGCATGACAACGCGCTGATCGCGCTCGGGCTCGCGCGGTACGGGCTCAAGCATTCGGTGGCGCATGTCTTCAAGGGGCTGTTCGACGCCGCGACCTATATGGACCTGCGCCGGCTGCCGGAATTGTTCTGCGGCTTTCGGCGCGAGAAGCGGCGCGGCCCGACACTCTATCCGGTTGCCTGCGCGCCGCAGGCCTGGGCGAGCGCCACCCCGTTCACGCTGCTGGAAGCGGCGCTTGGCATCGAGTTCGATGTCGCGCGCGGCGAGATCCGGCTGCGCAATCCGCACCTGCCGGCGTTCCTGAACGAGGTGATCCTGCGCGAACTGCGGTTGGGCGATTCGAGCGTCGATCTGCGCGTCAGCCGCCACGGCGACGACGTCGCGCTGGAGGTGCTGCGCACGCGCGGCCAGATCCAGGTATCGATCGTGCTGGCGCGCTAGCAGGCGCGCCGCAAGGAGGGTGTATGTATGCGTACCGTCGGGCGAGTGATCCTGAGCATGGCGATCGTTGCGGGTTTGGCGGTCGCAGCCTCGCGAGCCGCGGAGGAGCAACCCGCGGCCCAGAGTGAACCGAATGCGCCGTCGCCGGTGGTACAGCCGCCGGCATCAACGGTAACGGTCACGCCGAAGGACGCCGCGCCGCCACCGTCGGTGACCATTATCGGAGCGAGCGACGCCCATGGCGTGCTCGGCCGTGACGTGCGCAGCGCGGCGGACGAGGACATGGGTCGTATCGTCGACGTCATCGTCGATCGCGACGGCCACGTCCGCGCCGCCGTGATCGATTTCGGTGGCTTCCTCGGCGTCGGCAGCCGCAAGATCGTGGTGGACTGGAATGCGCTGCGTTTCGGCAAGATCGCCACCAAGAAGGGCAGCATTACGCTGGAACTGACCAAGGCGCAGGTTGCGGCCGCGCCGGAGTTCAAGGAGGACACGCCGATGGTCGTGCTCGGCGCGTCCGGCAGCCTGCAGCCGCTGCAAGCAATTCCGTGAGGTGCGGGGAGGGCCGATCGCCTGTGCTCTTGTCGAAGAAGCCGAAGGATGTCGTTGACGATCGTGGTGGCCGCGCCGGACAAGTCGGCACCGCGCCGGCACCGGTCGGTCTTCCGGCGCCGTCGCGTCAGAGCCTGCGCGGACTCGACTGGTTCATCTTCTTCCTTGCCGACGTGCAGACCGGGTTCGGTCCCTTCATCGCGGTCTATCTGACGACGCAGAAATGGACCCAGGTCGAGATCGGCCTCGTGCTGTCAATCGGCGGGATCGTCGGGCTGATCGGGCAGATGCCGGGTGGGGCGATCATCGACGCCGCGAAGTCCGAGCGGCTGGTCGCAGCACTCGCGATCGTGACGATCGGCTTCTGCGCGCTGGCCTATGCGGCGATGCCGATCTTTCCGGTGGTGGTGACGGCTGCGACGCTGCACGCGGCCGCGAGCTGCGTGCTGGGGCCCGCGATCGCGGCGATCAGCCTCGGCCTGGTCGGCCCGCTCGCCATCGGCGAGCGGCTCGGCCGCAACGCCCGCTTTGCATCCCTCGGCAACGGCGTCGCCGCCGCGGTGATGGGCACGGCCGGCTATCTCCTGTCGAGCCGCTCGGTGTTCCTGGTCACGTTCCTGCTCGCAATCCCGACCCTGATCGCGTTGTCGCGCATCCGCGAGGAAGAGGTCGACATTGCACGCTGTCACGGCGAGATGCCGCGCGAGGCAGCCGATCGCGGCGACACCAATGTGTGGCATCTGGTGCGGCAGCGGCCGCTCCTGGTGTTCGCGCTGAGCGTGATGCTGTTGCAGCTTGCGAATGCTGCGATGCTGCCGTTGATGGCAAGCGCAGTGACGGCGCGGTCGAGCCAGTGGGCGACGATCCTCGTCGCCGCCTGCATCATCGTGCCGCAAGCGATCGTGGCGCTGCTGTCACCCACCGTCGGGCGCAAGGCGCAGGGCTGGGGCCGGCGGCCACTGCTCCTGATCGGCTTCGGCGCGCTGACGATCCGCGGCCTGTTGTTCGCGACCGTGCGCGATCCCTATCTGGTCGTGCTGGTGCAGGTGTTCGACGGCATCACCGCCGCGGTGTTCGCGGTGATGATTCCGCTGATCGTTGCTGACGTTGCCTTCGGCAGTGGCCATTTCAACCTAGCTCAAGGCATCGTCGGCACCGCGACCGGCATCGGTGCATCCCTGAGCACGGTGCTCGGCGGCTTCATCAGCGACAAGTTCGGTAACGCCACCGCCTTCATTGGGCTTTCCAGCGTTGCCGCGACAGGCTTCCTGCTGATCTTGTTGGTGATGCCGGAAACAAGGCGCAGAGCGATATGATCGCCGGAAAAGAAAGGGCCGGCCGAACGCATTCGGCCGGCCAAGTCAGCAGGGAGAAACGGATCAGGCGTCGAGATTGTGCAGGCGCTGGCGGTTGCGCAGCACGATCTGGCGCGCACCGGAGAAACCGAGAATGCCCTGCGCATGAAGCTGGGACAGCGCGCGCGACACTGTCTCGAGCGTGAGGCCGAGATAGTCGCCGATGTCGCGGCGGCACATCGGTAGCGCCATCATGCCGGCGACGGCGAGGCGCCGGTCCATTTCCAGCAGGAAGGTGGCGACGCGCTCCATGGCGGTCTTGCGGCCGAGCAGCAGCATGTGGTCCTCGGCGTGACGCAGTTCGGACGCAGTCATGGTCCAGAGCTTGCGGGCGACCTGGACGTCGGTGCCGGCTGCCTTTTCGAGGCTTGCGCGCTTCACCAGGCGCACGGTGGTGTCGATGATGGCCTCGGCCGCGAGTCGGTGGGTGGCGCCGGATTCGAGGCCGAACACGTCGCCGGGAAGATGGAAGGCGCCGATCTGGCGGCGGCCGTCGGAGAGCAGCTTGTAGCTGCGCACGGCGCCGGAAACGACCTGGTAGACATATTCGGCCGGCTCGTCCTCGCCATAGATCTCCTCGTCCTTGTGGTAGGAGAATTCGGTGGCGACGAGGCCGACATGGCCGGTGATCGCGCCAAACTGGTCGGAAACGGGATGAACGGCAGGGCCAACCTTGCCGCCGCTGATCTGGGTGTTGATCGCCTTTGCGTTGAGCGACTGGGTAAGCATCTGTGCCATCTCCGTTGTGATGGCTCATTGCTACGCTGGATTGAGCGTCAGGAAAATTCGAGCGATATCTTAGGGAGGTCTACCTAGGTAGAATCCCGTAGGTCAACTTCTGTGTTTGTCCTGGATGGCCCGGCGGATCCGTTTGATCAGGCTCTCGTCGAGAAGGGGCTTCAACAGCACGTCCTTCACCCCGACCGCGGCAGCCCGCGCCGAGATGTTCTCGTCCGGATAGCCCGTGATCAGGATCACCGGCGGGGCGTCATCCGATTTGTGCAAGCGGCCGGCGAGCTCGATGCCGTTGATGTCCGGCATCTTGTAGTCGATCACGTAGCAGTCCGCTCCCGACGCGCCAGCGGCATTGAGCAGCGCCGTGCCGCTCCGGAAGGTCCGCACGGCAAAGCCGTCGGTTTCCAGCAGGAACCGCAGGGATCCGAGGACGGCGGCATCGTCATCGACTACAAAGACCATCGGCTTTGCGGCGGAGGAGAGCCGCTCTTGGTGCGGGCCGATCTCAATCATGCCGCTTGGCTACCACAGCCTGACGGGAGGATTTTGACCTGCCTCAATCCTTGATCAGGCCCGCGCGCATCGCCAGCCGCACCAGCTCCGAGAGGCTGTTGGCCTGCATCTTGGTCATCACATTGGCTCGGTACACTTCGATGGTGCGCGGGCTGATGTCGTATTCGCGCGCGATCAGCTTGTTGGAGAGGCCCGCGATCAGCCCGTCCATGACCTGGCGCTCGCGCGGGCTCAAGGCAGCGACGCGGGCGGCGATGTCCTGCGCGATGGCCTCGTTCTTGGCCGCAGGCTCGGCCTGGCGGATCGCCGATTCGATCATGGTGGTGAGGCGGTCGTCCTCGAACGGCTTCTCGATGAAGTCGACCGCACCGAGCTTCATCGCCTCGACCGCGAGCGTCACGTCGCCATGGCCGGTCATGATCAGGATCGGAAACGGGCTGTTCTGCGCCTTCATCCGTTTCAGGAGCTCGATCCCGTCAAGGCCTGGCATGCGCACGTCGGATACGACGCAGCCGAAGGCAAGGCCGGGCAGGGCGTCAAGAAAATCCTGCGCGCTGTCGAACAGCGTGACGCTGAAGCCCGAGGAGTCCAGAAGGAAGTTCAGCGAGTCCCGCACCGCTTCGTCGTCGTCGATGACGTAGACAGTTCCCTTGGTCGTCATGGATCAATTCTCGTCGGCTGCCGGCAGGGTGAAGCGGAATGTCGCGCCGCCCGATGCATTGCTCTCGGCCCACATGCGGCCGCCGTGAGCCTCGATGATCGAGCGGCTGATCGACAGTCCCACGCCCATGCCGGTTTCTTTGGTCGTGAAGAACGTCTGGAACAGATTGGGAATGATGTCGTCCTGGAAGCCGGAGCCGGTGTCGGACACGTCCACCTCGATCATGTCGTCGGTGATGCGGGCGTTGGTCACGACCAGCTCGCGCCGCGGCGACTGCGCCATCGCTTCCAGCGCGTTGCGGAACAGATTGACCAGGACCTGCTGGATCTGCACCCGGTCGGCGAGCACGAGATCGGCGTTCGGATCGAGGGTGAAGCGGAGCTGCACGTTCTGCTCGCGCGCGCCTGCAAGCCCGAGGGCGCCGGCTTCCTCGATCAGCTTGGAAAGGCTCTCGACCCGCTTCTCGGATTCGCCGCGGGAGACGAAGTCGCGCAGCCGACGAATGATCTGGCCGGCGCGCAGCGCCTGTTCGGCAGCGCGGTCCAGCGCGCTCTCGACCTTCGGCGCGTTCGGATCGCTGCTGCCGGCCAACAGGCGTCGGGAGCCCTTCATGTAATTGCTGATCGCGGCCAGCGGCTGGTTGAGCTCGTGCGCGAGCGCGGACGCCATCTCGCCCATGGCGCTCAGCCGCGAGACGTGAACGAGCTCGGATTGCAATTCCTGGAGCCGTGCCTGGGTCTGCTGATGCTCGGTGAGGTCACGGACGAAGCCGGTGAAATAGGGCTCGCCGCCGGATTGCATCTCGCCGATCGACAGGTGGATCGGAAAGGTGGTCCCGTCGCGGCGCCTGCCGGTCACGATGCGGCCGATGCCGATGATGTGCGGATCGCCGGTGTTGCGGTAGCGCTCGATATAGCTGTCGTGACGCGAGCGGTCCGGCTCCGGCATCAGGATGCTGACGTTCTGGCCGATCGCTTCATGTTCGGGCCAACCGAACAGGCGCTCGGCGGCGGTGCTGAAAAGCTGGATCATGCCATGGCCGTCGATCACGATCATGGCATCGGGAATGGTATGGAGGATCGAGCGGAGATGGGTCTCGCGGGTGCGGAGCGCCTCCTCGACCTGCTTCTCCTGGTCGACATCGAGGAAGATGCCGCTGAGATGACGGGCGACGCCGGCCTCGTCGCGGATCAGTCCCGCCCGCGCCCGGATCCATTGCCCGCTGCCGGATGCGCCCCCGACCCTGAAGGACACATCGAGGCCGCCACCACGCTCGGAGACGCGCTTGATCGCGCTCTCCACCCGCTCGCGGTCCTTGGGCTCCAGGCGTGACAGGAAGAGCTCGTAGCTCGCCGGCTGGTCCCGCGCGATGCCGAGCAGCGTCCTGGCGGCATCCGACCAGTCCAATTCCCGCGTCGTGAGGTCGAGATCCCAGGTGCCTACGCCGAACCCTTCGATCCGAACCCGGAAATGCTCGCCCCGACCGTCGTCTGGCGGATGCGCTACGCGGGTCGGCGACAATCTGTTGCTCCCATTCTCCTGCGGCCGGTTCCGGTGCCGCGAACGAGGGGGCAATTTCGCCCAAGGCCGGGCCGGAGGCAAGTTCGGATGTCTGATTCCATTGGCGGATTTCCCGCGGCTTGGCGGCGCAGTTTGATCTATCTCATCCTGCCTCGCGTCGGCGGGGCTAGATTTCGCGGCAGGTCATTGCCCGGAGAGTTTCGATGACATACGCGACCGTGATGGTCAGCCTGGCGCTCGATCAGCCCAACGACGCGCGTCTTCAGGTTGCGGGCGAACTCGCCGAACGTTTCGAGGCGGCGGTCGTCGGGGTCGCAGCCGCGCAGTTCCCTCCGCCGCTCTACTTCACAGATGGCGCCGAGGCGCAGCGCCTGATCGATCAGGGCGGTGCGTCGATCAAGCGGCGCCTTGCCGAACTCGAGGCGAAATTTCGTACCGCAACCAGAAATCGCGGCGGACACGTGGAGTGGCGCAGCACCATGGATTTTCCGGCGCGGTTTGTCGTGGCGCAGGCGCGTTGCGCCGACATCATCGTCAGCGGCGGGCAGAGCCCTGCCTTCTCCGACGCCTTCGCGCTCGCAAGCCCCAAGGATCTGGTGATGCAGGCCGGCCGGCCCGTCCTGGTCGTGCCCGACAAGGACAACTGGCTCGATCTGCGCAGCGTGCTCGTGGCGTGGAAGGATGCGCCGGAGGCGCGGCGGGCGCTCGCCGACGCGCTGCCGATGCTGCGCAAGGCCAGGGATGTCGTGGTCGTCGAAATTCCCGAGCGCGACGGCCGCTCGGCCGCGATGACGCGGGTCACTGACGTGACCGCCTGGCTCGCCCGGCACGGTATCACCGCGACCGCGCGCGTCTCCGAATTGGCCCGGAACCAAAGCGCAGCCGAGCAATTGGGGAATGTTGCTGGCGATGTCGGAGCCGGCCTGATCGTCGCGGGTGCCTACGGTCACTCGCGGTTCAGTGAGCTGGTCCTCGGCGGCGTCACCGAATACCTGGTCACGCAATCCGCCCGCTGCGTACTGCTGTCGCACTGAGCAGACGTCGAATCGATGAGGACGCGCCATGTACAAATTCCTTGAACAGACTGTCGACGGGTACATGACGCGCAAGGTCACGACGGTTAAACGCGATCTCGACATGCTCGAGCTCAGCGAGATGTTCGAACGCGACGATTTCAACAGCTATCCGGTCGAGGACGACGGGCAGGTTGTCGGTATCGTCACCAAGTTCGACATCCTGAAGTGCTTTGCCTTCACGCCGAGCCAGATGGTGCCGCGCTATCACGACCTGATGAACCGCAAGGTCGGCGACGTCATGACGCCGGAATTCATCTATGTGAGCCCCGACACCCGCTTGACCCGTGTCCTCCAGATCATGGTCGAGCACCGGATCAGGAGCATTATAGTTCTCGACAGCGCCCAGAAGCTGGTGGGCATCATCGCCCGCGAGGACGTCATCGCGGCGCTCAAGGCGACCGCGCGCGACTGAAGGCGCGCTCAAATTCCCCGATTCTGCGCTCCGTAGTTTCACGGAGCATTTTTGCGCGTGAAGCCCGGTGCCAGCGTATCGCCGTCTGATGAGCAAGCGCCGAGCAGAAATCCGCCGGCTTGATTTCAATCAATTCGCCGCGAGGATGAATGTGGTTTGTGGCTGCGTGTTCTTTCAGAGAGAATCCGCATGAGCCAGCCCTCCACGTTGAAATCCATGACCATCGGTGAAAGCGGCCTGGCGGCGTTGTTCGCGGTCACCGCCTTTCTCTGCGTGATCGCCTCAGCCAAGGCGCTCGATGCGCCGTTCGCCTTCCATGCCGCGCTCAGCGCGGTCGCGAGCCTGGCTGCGGTCTTCTTCATCATCAACCGCTACTTCGAGCGTCCGGCGGCGTTGCCGCCGGCGGAGATCAATGGCCGTCCCAACTACAATATGGGCCCGATCAAGTTCTCTTCCTTCATGGCGATGTTTTGGGGCATCGCCGGCTTCCTGGTCGGCCTCATCATCGCCTCGCAACTGGCCTGGCCCTGGCTGAACTTCGATCTGCCGTGGACCAGCTTCGGTCGGCTGCGTCCGCTGCACACCTCCGCGGTGATCTTCGCCTTCGGCGGCAACGTGCTGATCGCCTCGTCCTTCTATGTGGTGCAGAAGTCGTGCCGCGTGCGCCTTGCCGGCGACCTCGCGCCCTGGTTCGTCGTGCTCGGCTACAACTTCTTCATCCTGGTCGCCGGCACCGGCTATCTGCTCGGCGTCACCCAGTCCAAGGAATATGCCGAGCCGGAATGGTATGCGGATCTCTGGCTGACCATCGTCTGGGTGGTCTACCTGCTCGTCTTCCTCGCGACGATCATCAAGCGCAAGGAGCCGCACATCTTCGTCGCGAACTGGTTCTATCTCGCCTTCATCGTGACGATCGCGGTGCTGCATCTCGGCAACAATCCGGCGCTTCCTGTCTCCGTGTTCGGCTCGAAGTCCTATGTCGCCTGGGGCGGCATCCAGGACGCCATGTTCCAGTGGTGGTACGGCCACAACGCGGTCGGCTTCTTCCTGACCGCGGGCTTCCTCGCCATCATGTACTACTTCATCCCGAAGCGCGCCGAACGGCCGATCTATTCCTACCGGCTGTCGATCATCCACTTCTGGGCGCTGATCTTCCTCTATATCTGGGCCGGTCCCCACCATCTGCACTACACGGCGTTGCCGGACTGGACGCAGACGCTGGGCATGACCTTCTCGATCATGCTGTGGATGCCCTCCTGGGGCGGCATGATCAACGGCCTGATGACGCTGTCGGGCGCGTGGGACAAGCTGCGCACCGACCCTGTGCTGCGCATGCTCGTCGTCTCTGTCGCCTTCTACGGCATGTCGACCTTCGAGGGCCCGATGATGTCGATCAAGGTCGTCAACTCGCTCAGCCACTACACCGACTGGACCATCGGCCACGTGCATTCCGGTGCGCTCGGCTGGGTCGGCTTCGTCTCCTTCGGCGCGCTCTACTGCATGGTGCCGTGGGCCTGGAATCGCAAGGGACTCTACAGCCTGAAGCTCGTCAACTGGCACTTCTGGATCGCGACGCTCGGCATCGTCCTCTATATCTCGGCGATGTGGGTGTCCGGCATCCTCCAGGGCCTGATGTGGCGTGCCTACACCTCGCTCGGCTTCCTCGAATACTCCTTCATCGAGACCGTCGAGGCGATGCATCCCTTCTACATCATCCGCGCAGCCGGCGGCGCGCTGTTCCTGATCGGCTCGCTGATCATGGCCTACAATCTCTGGATGACCGTTCGCGTCGGCGAGGCCGAAGTCCAGATGCCCGTCGCTCTTCAGCCGGCGGAATGAGGAGCTCGACCATGTCGTTCTGGACACGCCACCAAGTCTTCGAAAAGAACTCGATCATCCTGGTCGTCGGCATTCTGCTGGTGATAGCGATCGGCGGTCTCGTCGAGATCACCCCGCTGTTCTACCTCAAGAGCACGATCGAGGTGGTGGACGGCGTCAGGCCCTACACGCCGCTCGAGCTCGCCGGCCGCAACATCTACGTCCGCGAGGGCTGCTATCTCTGCCATTCGCAAATGATCCGGCCCTTGCGTGACGAGGTCGAGCGCTACGGACACTTCTCGCTCGCCGCCGAGAGCATGTTCGACCACCCGTTCCAGTGGGGCTCGAAGCGCACCGGTCCGGACCTCGCCCGCGTCGGCGCCAAATATTCCGACGACTGGCACGTCACCCATCTGACCAATCCGCGCGCGATCGTGCCGCAGTCGGT
This sequence comes from Bradyrhizobium centrolobii, assembly GCF_001641635.1. Classification (GTDB taxonomy): domain Bacteria; phylum Pseudomonadota; class Alphaproteobacteria; order Rhizobiales; family Xanthobacteraceae; genus Bradyrhizobium; species Bradyrhizobium centrolobii. The sequence continues at coordinate 166,057 of NZ_LUUB01000090.1, read as the reverse complement.
GATGCCGGGCTATCCGTTCCTTGGCCAAACCGAGGTCGATCCGGCTTCGATCGCCGATCACATGCGTACGCTGAGGGCCGTCGGCGTCCCCTACACGGACGATCAGATCGCAAACGCCGCGTCCGACCTCAAGGCCCAGGCCGATCCGGACAATGCCGGCACCGACGCCTTCGGCAAGCGCTACGCCAAGGCGGCGGTGCGCAACTTCGACGGCAAGGCCGGCACGCCGACCGAGATGGACGCGCTGATCGCCTACCTCCAGATGCTCGGTACGCTGGTCGACTTCAAGCTCTACAACGAGAAAGCCAATCTTCGCTGAGAAGGCATCACCGATGAAAGCGATTCTGACAGTCCATAACCTTGCGTCCGAGCTCGTGACGACGATCTGGACGCCGGTCTTCGTCGCGATCTTCCTCGCGATCATCGTCTACGCATTCTGGCCTCGCAACAAGACCGCTTTCGACGAAGCGGCGCGGCTGCCGTTGCGCGAGGAGTAAGAGACCATGACCGATCACAGCGACATCGATTCCGTCTCCGGCAAGTCCACCACCGGACACGAGTGGGACGGCATCAAGGAGCTCAACACGCCGCTGCCGCGCTGGTGGGTGATCTCTTTCTATCTCACCATCGTCTGGGCGATCGGCTACTGGATCGTCTATCCGGCCTGGCCGCTGATCCAAGGCAATACCACCGGGCTGTTCGGCTACTCGTCGCGTGCCGACGTCGCGGTCGAGCTCGCCAATCTCGAGAAGATCAGGGGTGACAAGATGGCGGCGCTCGGCGCGGCCTCGCTCGCCGACATCGAGAAGGATCCGGCGCTGCTTGCGCTCGCCCGCGCCAAGGGCAAGACCGTGTTCGGCGACAACTGCGCGCCGTGTCACGGCAGCGGCGCCGCCGGCGCGAAGGGCTTCCCGAACCTGAACGACGACGACTGGCTGTGGGGCGGCACGCTCGACCAGATCATGCAGACCATCCAGTACGGCGCGCGCTCCGGCCATGCCAAGACGCATGAGGGGCAGATGCTCGCCTTCGGCAAGGACGGCGTGCTGAAGCCGGACGAGATCGTCACCGTGGCCAATTATGTGCGCTCGCTGTCGGGCCTCTCGACCCGCAAGGGCTATGACGCCGCCAAGGGTGAAAAGATCTTCGCCGAGAACTGCGCCGCCTGCCATGGCGACGGCGGCAAGGGCAATCCGGAGCTGGGCGCGCCGAACCTGACCGACAAGATCTGGCTCTATGGCTCGGACGAGGCGACTCTGATCGAGACCATCAGCCAGGGCCGCGCCGGTGTCATGCCGGCCTGGGAAGGGCGGCTCGATCCCGCCACCATCAAGGCGATGGCGGTCTATGTCCACTCGCTGGGCGGCGGAAAATAGCGATCGACGATCGACGGGGGCGGAGAAAAACGCCCCCGTTTGCGCTGGATCAAGTGACGCACCGCCCCTCGCTCTAGGTTCGATCGCACCTCTCGAAAAGCTTTCAGCGATGAACAAGACCGTGAACCCGAACGAGCTCACATCGGACGACGATTACGGGCCTCTCTACGCCGCCCGCAAGAAGGTCTATCCGCAGAGCGTCTCCGGCACCTTCCGCCGGATCAAATGGGGCCTGATGACGTTCTGCCTCGGCGTCTACTACTTCCTGCCCTTCGTGCGCTGGAATCGTGGCCTCGGCGCTCCGAGTCAGGCGGTGCTGATCGACCTTCCGAACAGCCGCTTCTACTTCTTCTTCATCGAGCTGTGGCCACAGGAGGTCTATTACTTCACGGGCCTGTTGATCGTCGCCGCGGTGGCGCTGTTCCTGGTGAACTCCGTCGGCGGCCGCATCTGGTGCGGCTATCTCTGTCCGCAGACGGTCTGGACCGATCTGTTCTATGCCGTCGAGCGCCTGATCGAGGGCGACCGGCGCGAGCGCATGAGGAAGGACAAGTTGTCCGATCCGATGAAGCTGGAGCGCATCTCCGAGATCGTGCTCAAGCATTCCATCTGGCTCCTGGTCGCATGGTGGACCGGCGGTGCCTGGGTGCTCTATTTCAACGACGCGCCGACGCTGGTGAAGGAGCTCGTCACCTTCCAGGCGCCGATGATTGCCTACATCTGGATCGGTATCCTCACCGCGACAACCTATGTGCTGGCCGGCTTCATGCGCGAGCAGGTCTGCACCTACATGTGCCCGTGGCCGCGCATCCAGGCGGCGCTCACCGATGAATGGGCGCTCAACGTCACCTACCGCTATGATCGCGGCGAGAAGCGCACCTCGGTCAAGAAGGCCGCCGAGCTGCGCGCGCTCGGCGAGCATGTCGGTGACTGCGTCGACTGTTATCAGTGCGTCGCGGTCTGCCCGACCGGGATCGACATCCGCAACGGGCCGCAGCTCGAATGCATCCAGTGCGGGCTCTGCATCGATGCCTGCGACAATGTGATGAGGAAGATCGGCCGGCCGACCCGCCTGATCGGCTACGACAACGACATCAACATCCAGCGCCGCCAGGAAGGAAAGGCGCCGATCTATCGCATCCTCCGGCCTCGCACCATCATCTACAGCGCCGTGATCGCGGCCGTCGGCGGCATCATGCTCTATACGCTTGCGACGCGCAGCCTGCTCGACGTCAACGTCCTGCATGACCGCAATCCGATCGCGGTCAGGCTCAGCGACGGATCGATCCGCAATGCCTATACGGTCCGGCTCTTGAACAAGAGCGGTTATGATCGCGTCGTCGCGATCGACGCAGACGGCCCGGTCAATGCCACGATCCACGTCGTCGGCGTCGATTCGGTGACGCCGGACCGGCCGATGGTCGTGATCCCCCGTGACTCCACCAGCGAGCTGCGGCTGCTCGTCACCGCGCCGGCGGAGAGCAATCCGGAGAAGTCTATCCCGGTCCGCTTCCACGTTACCGATATCGGGCTCGGCGAGGTCGCCAGCACCACCGACAATTTCGTCTCGCCTTGAGAGAGTCCCGGAGTTCACCATGGCATCCGCACCGAAGCCGCTGACCGGAACCAAGGTCTTCCTGATGCTGGTCGCCTTCTTCGGCGTCGTGATCGGGGTCAACGTGACCATGATGAAACTTGCGATCGCGACGCTTCCCGGTACCGATGTGGATAGCCCCTATGCGGCCGGTCTCACCTATGACAGGGAAATCTCTGCCGCCCAGCAACAGGCCGCGCGAAAATGGCAGATCAACGCGCATATCGAGCGGCGTGCCGATGGCGGCGCCACACTCCAGGTCGAGGCGCGCGATGCGGCAGGTCAGCCGATGAGCGGATTGAAATTCGGCGGTCGCCTGGAACGGCCGACCGACAAGCGGGCCGATCTTGCCGTCGGGCTATCCGAGGCCGGCATCGGCATCTATCGCGGCGACGCCGCTTCCGTCGCGCCGGGCCAGTGGGATCTGGTGATCGAGGGCGAGGCGCGGGGGATGCGCGTCTTCCTATCGCGCAACCGCGTGATCCTGCACTGAAGGGGCGCGCCATGCAGGTGACGCGGGATTTCTCACATTATGTCCGCGCCGCGGGCCACGGGCTGCAGCACATCGATCTCGCGGTCGAGGGCGTTCACTGCGCCGGCTGCATGGCCAGGATCGAGCGCGGACTATCGGCCATTCCCGACGTCACGCTGGCGCGGGTGAACCTCACTGACCGCCGCGTCGCGCTGGAATGGAAGGAGGGCACGCTCGATCCGGGGCGCTTCATCGATCGCCTCGAGGAGCTCGGCTACAAGGCATATCCTTACGAGACGGAGAGCGCGGAGGCGACCGAGGTTGCGGAATCGCGCTTCCTGCTGCGCTGCCTCGGCGTGGCGGCGTTTGCCACCATGAACGTGATGATGCTGTCGATCCCGGTGTGGTCCGGCAACGTCTCGGACATGCTGCCCGAACAGCGCGACTTCTTCCACTGGCTGTCGGCGCTGATCGCCCTGCCGGCGGCGGCCTATGCCGGCCAGCCGTTCTTCCGCTCGGCCTGGCGCGCGCTGGCGGCGAAGACCACCAACATGGACGTGCCGATCTCGATCGGGGTGTGCCTTGCGCTCGGCATGTCCGTGGTCGAGACCATCCATCACGCCGATCACGCTTATTTCGATGCGGCGATCATGCTACTCACCTTCCTCCTGGTCGGCCGCTTCCTCGACCAGAACATGCGGAGGCGGACGCGCGCGGTCGCCGGCAATCTCGCCGCACTGAAGGCGGAGACGGCCGCGAAGTTCGTCGGGCCTGACGAGATCTCGCAGGTGCCGGTGGCGGCGATCCATCCCGGCGACATCGTGCTGCTGCGGCCCGGCGAGCGCTGCGCGGTCGACGGCGCCGTGATCGAGGGGCGTTCCGAGATCGACCAGAGCCTGATCACCGGCGAGACGCTTTATGTCACGGCCGGGCCGGGCACGCCGGTCTATGCGGGATCGATGAACATCTCCGGCACGCTGCGGGTGCGGGTCTCGGCGGCGTCCGAGGCGACGCTGCTTGCGGAGATCACGCGGCTGCTCGACAACGCGCTCCAGGCGCGCTCGCGCTACATGCGGCTCGCCGACCGCGCCTCGCGGCTCTATGCGCCGGTGGTGCATGCGACCGCGCTCCTCACCATTCTCGGCTGGGTGCTTGCGGGTGTGAGCTGGCATGATGCGATCGTGACGGGCGTTGCCGTGCTGATCATCACCTGTCCCTGCGCGCTGGGCCTCGCGATCCCGACCGTGCAGACGGTGGCCTCGGGCGCGATGTTCAAGTCCGGCGTGCTGCTCAATTCCGGGGATGCCATCGAGCGCATGGCCGAGGCCGATCACGTCATCTTCGACAAGACCGGCACGCTGACGCTGCCGGATCTTGAAGTAACGAACGCAGCCGACATTCCCGCCGATATCCTCAAGCTCGCCGGCCGGCTCGCGCTATCGAGCCATCATCCCGTGGCCGCCGCGGTCGCGCAGGCGTCCGGCGCGAAGTCGCCGATCGTCGATGCAGTCGAGGAAGCCGGGCAGGGCGTACGCGCGACGATCGACGGCGTCGAGATCCGCCTGGGACGTCCGTCCTTCTGTGGCGCCGAGGCATTGATCGGCGCCAATCTCGATCCCGAGGCCTCCATCGTGGCCTTCAGCAAGGCCAGCGAGAAATTTATTCTCTCGGTCCGCCAGGGCCTGCGTCCGGATGCGCGGGCGGTGATCGCGGCGCTGAAGGCGCGCAATGTCGGTATCGAGATCCTCTCCGGCGACCGCGAGCCGGCGGTGAAGGCGGCGGCCCACGCGCTCGACATCGCCGAATGGCGCGCCGGCGTCACGCCGGCCGACAAGATCGCACGGATCGAGGAGCTCAAGCGGCGCAGCGCGAAGGTGCTGATGGTCGGCGACGGCATGAATGATGCGCCCTCGCTGGCGGCGGCGCATGTCTCGATGTCGCCGATCTCGGCCGCGCATCTCAGCCAGTCGACCGCCGATCTCGTCTTCCTCGGCAGGCCGCTGGCGCCGGTCGTCGCTGCGATCGACTTGTCGCGCAAGGCGCTGCACCTGATGCGGCAAAACCTCTGGCTTGCGATCGGCTACAACGTCCTTGCGGTGCCGATCGCGATCAGCGGCGTCGTCACGCCCCTGATCGCGGCGGCCGCCATGAGCGGATCGTCGATCCTGGTCATGCTGAATTCGCTGCGGGCCCGCAGCGCGTCGGGGGAGAGCGTGTGATGGAGATTTTGGTCATCCTGGTCCCGCTGGCGCTGGCGCTCGGACTGGCAGGTCTCGCTGCGTTCCTCTGGTCACTGAAGAGCGGCCAGTACGAAGACCTCGACGGCGCTGCCTGGCGTGCGATCGCCGACGACGATCCGCCGCAGGAGGCGCAGGCCAAGCGCTAGAATTCGCGCTTAAGCGCAGACGTCAGGAGCGCCGCAATCGCGAGTGCCGCTCCGATACCGGCAACGCATGCAGGCCATCCCGAGGAATCGAACAGTCGGCCGAGCACGGCAGTGCCGGCGAGGCCGCCGCAGAAATAGCAGGCTAGATAGGTCCCGCTGGCGACGCCACGGTTTTGGCCGGCTGCCTGCCCGACGAAGCCGGTCGCGGCCGCCTGGGCAAAGAAGGTGCCGACACCAACCAGCACCATGCCCGCCAGGACAGTGGCAAGATGCACCGTCAGCATCAGAGGCAGGCCAATTGCGGCGACGCAAAGCGCGGCCCAGATGGTCGGGCGCGTTCCAATCCGCGCGACGGCGCGGCCGGCGAGCAGGGTGGTGACGATCGATGGCAGGAAAACCAGATACACCAGACCCAGGTCCATCATGCCCAGCGACAGCGGCGGCCGCACCAGCACGAAATTGACGAACGTGAAGGTGCCGATGAAGGCGAAGAGGATGCAGAAGCCAAGACCGTAAGCCGCGCGCAGCCGCGGATTGCGCCAGTGCGCCGATGCGACCTCGAGCGGGGATGTCGTCGGCGCCATCGCCTGCATCGGCTCGACGCGCACGATGGTGAAGTAGACCAGCACTGCTCCCGCGAGGTTGAGCGCGGCGAAGACATAGAAGTTCCAGGCGAGGCCCAAGCTGTCGACGAGCGCAGCCGACATCAGCCGGCCGACCAGATTGCTTGCGACATTGCCGGTAATGTAGGCGGCGAAGGCGCCGCCGGCGTCCATCGCACTGCACTGCTCGCCGAGGTACGCGAGCGTCAGCGCGAAGGCAGAGGCCATGCAAAGGCCCTGGATGATGCGCAAGCCGGTGAAGACAACGAGATTGGGCGCCCACGCGAGCAGGCTAGTAGGAATGGCAAGCAAAGTCAGGCTCAAGAGAATGCCGACCCTTCGATCGATGCGCGGGCTGAAAAGGCCGACTGCGAGGCTGGCGATCGCCATGCCGAAAGTGCTGGCATTGACGGCAAAGCCCATTGCCGCCGGTGTCACGCCGTAGTGCCGCGTCAGCGAGGGGAGGATCGCCTGCGTGGCGAACAGGTCGACCACGGTGAGGAAAGCGGTCAGGCCGATCACGAGAGAGCGGAGCACGATGCCGGGTGAGTGGCCGGACATCGCCATTCGGGTCAGCTGCATGCGCGCGGACAGATCGGTCATGACTGCGTCTCTTGAAATGGCTGGACGTCATTCCGGGTTCGCTTCGCGCCCCGGAATGACGGGGCAGCAAAGGCTCGTCACATATTGTGGTCGTGAGGATCCCTGCGGACGTCGCCGACGTAGAGAATGACGGTCTCCCTGCCGAGATTCTTCCACCAGTGCGAGGTGCCGTAGACCTCGGGGCGGAGATCGCCAGCCTTGTGCACGATCGGGTCAATGCAGTTGGAGGCGTATTCGACGATCTCGCCCTGCTGTACGAAGATCAGGGCAGGGCGGTCGTCATGGCTGTGCCAGGGTACGATGCCGCCGGGCTCGATGGTCAGCTTGCGGAAGCGCAGCTCGCGATCCCTGATGTTGGCGGGCTGCTTTGCCAGGTCGATCGAGCCGAGCGTCACATCGGTGACGCCCACGGGCTTGTAGTCGACCATCTGGCGTGCATTCGGCTTGATCTTGTCGGCCGGGCATTCGCCGGCGAGGGCTGCTTGCGCCGAGACCACGAGCGCGCCGGCGACGGCAAGGCCTGCCCAGACTGCGCGCGACGATGTGAGATGCGTGAACATGGATAGTCTCCCTTGTTGCTCGCCGGGGCTCATCGATTGCCGGCAATGGCATCAGCTTCGCCAAAGCCGCGCCTCCGCGGAAATGCCGTCTCGCTCTCGCTGCGATAGCTCCGCGCTATCTTGATAGGCGGCGGCTATCGAACCGATCGGGGATCGGCATTTCCGCTTGTGGCGCTTCCGGCGTTCGATGGCAGGGCGCCCGATTGGCGGGCGTTGACGTCAATCCGGAGGAGCATCCATGACGAAACTGTCCAAGACCCTGATCGCCACTGCCGCGTTCGCGGTGATCGCCACATCGGCCTTCTCGGAGGCTGCCTGGGATTTCAAGGCCGGAATGGCCTATGTCTATGGCGGGCCCGGCAAGATGTCGGCGATGGCCACGGCCTCGCCCGAGAGGAACCACGAGGCGATGATGAAGAACGCGAAGAAAGTGCCTGAAAACACCGTCTTCTTCATGGACAACGGCGCGCTGTACTACACGCCTGGGCGGCTCGATCCGACCGGCAATTTCTACGTGAACTGAGCCGGCCCTCGCGCGACGGCCGCCCCCTTGCAGGGCGGCCCGAACGTAAAAATAATACCCTCAAGTCTTGGTGCCGGAGTGGAACATGACATCCCTTTCACCAACCGATGCCGAACGGCTCAAGCTCGCCTTCCAGCGCTGCCGCGACATGGAAGGCACGCTGAACGAACAGCTCCGCGCCTATGCGGCTGCCGGGCGCGAGATCTTTCCGGCCTATGGTGAGGCGGTCGATCGCCTCGTGGTGAGGCTGAACGAGAATGGCGGCGGCGAAAACGCGCCGCGTCCGGGCGAGGTGATGCCGCCGTTCATGTTGCCTGACGAGAGCGGACGGCTGGTCACTCTGCCCACGCTGCTGGCGCGGGGACCGGTTGCAGTCACGTTCTTCCGCGGCCATTGGTGCCCCTATTGCCGCCTCAATGTGCGGGCGGTGATCCAAGCCGAGGCCCGGATCAAGGCGATGGGCGCGCAGATCGTCGCGATCATGCCGGAGACCCAGGAGTTCACCGAAAAATTCAGGGCTGACTCGGGTGCGCCGTTCCCGGTGCTGACGGATCTGGACAACGGCTACGCGCTGTCGCTCAACCTGGCGATTTGGCTCGGCACAGAGATCCAGCGGCTGTTGTCCTATCATGACATGGCAAAGTTCCACGGCAACGATGGCTGGATGCTGCCGATCCCGGCCGTGTTCGTCGTCGGCCGCGACGGGATCGTGAAGGCCCGCTTCGTCGATCCTGATTTCCGCAAGCGCATGGAGATCGACGACCTGCTCGCGGCGCTGGAGAGCGCGAGCCGCGAGCACTGATCTTCGCCTCTCCCCGCTTGCGGGGAGAGGTCGGATTGCATCGAAGATGCAATCCGGGTGAGGGGGGCTCTCCGCGAGTCCTACTGTCACCGTCCCCGTGGAGACTCCCCCTCACCCCAACCCTCTCCCCGCAAGCGGGGCGAGGGAGCGTAGACACCGCCTTTGCGTCGGTAGAGCTACCCCGCAATCGCCCGCCAGTCCGCGCCGCGCAGCAGGCGCATGACGGCGTTGGCCACCGCCGTGCGCTGCCGGCCGGCGACGCCATAGAGGTTGACGGTGCGGCGGGCATCGAGCCCGGTCACCGACGTCCGCTTCAGGCTTTCCGGCACGGGCGAGGTGTGCGGCACCATGGCGACGCCGATATCGGCTTCCACCAGCTCGATCAGATCGTGCTCGCTCGCAATCTCGTGGCCATGATCGACGTCGATCCCGTGTTCGCGCAGACTCGCGGAGATGCGCCGGGAATGCTCGCAGAAGGTTCGGCTGAGCAATTGCTCGGAGCGCAGGTCGTCGAGCTCGATGGTGCTGCGATCGGCCAGTCGATGCTCCCTGTTGACGACGAGCTCGAATGTCTCGGTGAACAATGGCCAGACGTCGAGGCGCTCCCAGGCCTCATCGATATCGGCGGCGATACCGAGCTCGGCCTCGCCCTTCCTGAGGAAATCGCTGATCTCGCGGCTCGTGCCCCGCAGAAAGCGGAGTTCGAGCCGGTTGAACTGTCGCTTGATCTGCTTGAGATGGGGAATGAGAAGGGTGAGATCGACCGAATGCGTCAGCGCTATGCGCAGCGCGCCGATCTCTCCGCTCTTGAACGAGGAGGCGAGCGAGCGTGCGCCGACGGCCGCATCGTAGCACTGCTTCAGGAGCGGATGCATGCGCTGGCCGAGCTCAGTCAATTGCGCCGCCGGCCGTTCGCGGCGGAACAGGTCGCCGCCGAGCTCGGCCTCGAGCTGCTTGATCGCGCGCGTCAGCGAGGGCTGCGTCACGTTGCATTCTTCGGCTGCGCGCGTGAAATTCAGTAGCTGCGCCACCGCGAGGAAATAGCGGACCTGATGCATTTCCATGGATCGGCTCCCAGCAAAACCGGCCCGGAATCTAGCCGATCGGAGTGGGGAATGACACCCTGGCGGCAATAGCGTCCGCGCATGGTTTCGGAAGCCAACGGGCATTTGCGTTGTGTCCGTCCGTCCCGCAGAAGGGCAGGGCGTAACAATAGCGCCGCGCCGGCGTAATTTGAGCGGCGTCGAGCCTGACGGGAGGCGACACATGCAGAGCACCATTCAAAGCATCAGGTCAGGGGACCTGCCGGGCCAGGTCGTCCTGGTGCTCCAGGGCGGTGGCGCGCTCGGCTCCTACCAGGCCGGCGTCTACCATGCGTTGCACGAGGCCGGCATCGAGCCGGACTGGATCATCGGCACCTCGATCGGAGCGATCAACGCCAGTCTAATCGCCGGCAACGAGCCGCAGAACCGGCTGTCGCGGCTGAAGGAGTTCTGGAAGCGGATGGAGCAGAGTCCGATCTGGAATCCGCGGACGGCGTTCCCGGGCTTCAATGAGAAACTTGCTTATTGGTCGACGATTGCCAATGGTATTCCCGGCTTCTTCCGGCCCAATCCGCTGGCGCATGCCGGCGATTCCTATCCGCTCGGCGCGGATCACGCCGGCTTCTATTCGACGGCGCCGCTGGAGAAGACGCTTGTCGAGCTCGTCGATTTCAGCCTGGTCAATCGCTGCGCGCCGCGCCTCACGGTCGGTGCAGCTCACGTCCGGACCAGCCGGATGCGCTATTTCGACAGCCGCGACGGCGATCTGACAGTCAAGCACGTCATGGCTTCGGGCGCGCTACCGCCGGCCTTTCCGGCGGTGCGCATCGACGGCGAGCTGTATTGGGACGGCGGCATTCTGTCGAACACGCCGACCGAGGCCGTCTTCGACGACAACCCGCGCAAGGACTCGCTGATCTTCGCGGTACATCTGTGGAATCCCGTCGGCACCGAGCCGACGACGATGGCGGAGGTGCTGAACCGGCACAAGGACGTGCAGTATTCCAGCCGGATCGCCAGCCATATCGCCCGCCAACAACAGGCGCATCGTCTGCGCCACGTCATCAACCAGCTCGCGGCGCGACTGCCCGAGAGCGAGCGTGACGATCCGGCCGTGCGTGAGCTGATGAGCTATGGCTGTCCGACGCGCATGCATGTGGTGCGCCTGCTGGCGCCGCAACTCGATCGCGAGACCCACACCAAGGACATCGACTTCAGCCCCTCAGGCATCACGCAGCGCTGGGATGCCGGTTATGCGCACACCAGCGCGGTGCTTGCGCGCGCGCCGTGGATTGGGGAATTCGATCCGCTGTCAGGCGTCGTGCTGCACGAGCATATGGAGGAGATGTCGTTGGCGGCAGAGTGATGGCCGGGCTACTCGTCGCTTCACGCAATGACGATTTCGCGCGACCCCGGGTCTGGTCTATCCTTGGCGCGTTTGCGTCGAAGGGCTTGCAATGATCGCTGAGAAAGATCTGGAGGCTGCGCTCGATCTCGTCCGGGCTGATGCCGCGGGGTCGACCGCAGGCGTGTTCGGCCCGACCTCGGTGACTTGGCGGATTGACCGCGAAGCCGTCATCTTTCTCGGCGCGGGCCGCGCGTTGCTGCTTCAACTGGCGCATCCCTGGGTCGCTGCCGCCATCGCCGAGCACTCCCGGACGTTTGCCGATCCGATCGGCCGCTTCCATCGCACGTTCGACATCATGTTTGCCATGGTGTTCGGCTCACTCGACAGGGCGTTCCTCTCGGCCCGGCAGCTGCATCGGCGTCATACCATGATCGTCGGCCACATGCCCGAGGCGGTCGGTCCGTTCGCGGCAGGCTCGAGCTATTGCGCCAACGACGTCCCAGCGCTGCGCTGGGTTCATGCGACGCTGGTCGAGACCGCGCTCATGGCCCATGATCTGGTTCTGCCGCCGTTTTCCTTCGAGGACCGCGAACGTTACTGGGCCGAGAGCAAGGTGTTCGCTGCTCTGTTTGGGCTAACGCCGGATGATCTTCCGGCGGACTGGACCGGCTTCGCAGCGTATAACGCGCAGATGGCGCAGTCGGAGACGTTGACCGTCAGCGCGGCGGCGCGCGAGATCGCCACGCAGATCCTTGGCGGAGCGCGTCCGTGGTTGCGGCCACCACGATGGTATCGTGCTCTCACTGTGAGCATGCTGCCAGAGCGATTGCGCGCAGGCTTCGGCTTTGCGCTCGACGAGCGGGACGCCAGGGCCGCCGACCGCGCGCTGACATGGATACGGCGCGTCTATCCGAGATTGCCCAATCGGCTGCGTTATGTCGGTCCCTACCAGGAAGCGCAGGCGCGGCTAAGGGGTCAATCGCAACCCGACTGGATGATCCGGTGTCTGAACCGGGCGTGGATCGGACGCCCGCAAATGAATGACCACGGCAGGTAGAGGCTCAGGCCGACGCCAACTTCCGATAAAGCGCGCTGTAGCAGCCGGCCGAGATACTCCAGGAGAACGACCGCGCCATGGCGCTGCGGCGCATGGAGTCGAGCTGGTCATGTGCCATGAAGGTCGAGAACGCCCGGCGGATGCCGCCGAGGAAGGACTCATGCGAGGGTTTTGAGAACAAAAAGCCGGTCTCGCCGTCGGTGATGGTCTCGGCCAGCCCGCCGGTCTGATGGCCGATCGGCAGCGAGCCGAAGCGCTGGGCGTACATCTGGCTCAGCCCGCACGGCTCGAAGCGCGACGGCATCAGCGTGAAATCGCTGCCGGCAAAGATCCGCCGCGCCCGGGCGTCATTGAAGCCGATGACGACGCCGATGGCGTCCGGGCGCCGCCGATGCGCATCGATCAGCGCCTGCTCGAGCGCCGGCTCGCCGGAGCCGGTCACCACGATCTGCCCGCCTGAATCGATGATCTCGTCGGCCGCCGACAGCACGAGGTCGATGCCCTTCTGATGCACCAGGCGCGCGACGATGCCGAACATCGGTCCCCGCGACACTGCGAGCCCGAACTGCTTGCGCACATAGTCCGCATTGGCCTTCTTGCCGACCCAGTCGCCGGCCCCGAACTGCTGGGCGAGCTGTGCGCAGGAGCGCGGGTCCCAGCTCTCGTCGATGCCGTTCAGGATACCGGTGAGTTCGGCGGCATCGGAGCGGAGGCGCAACAGGCCTTCCAGGCCACAGCCGAATTCGGGCGTGGTGATCTCCCGCGCATAGGTGCCGCTGACGGTCGTGAGATGCGAGGCATAGACGAGCCCGGCCTTGAGGAAGGAGAGCTGGTCGTAGAACTCGACGCCGTCGATGTGGAAGGAGCTTTCCGGTGCACCGATCCGCCGCAGCGAGTCCTTCGGGAAGAGTCCCTGATAGGCGAGGTTGTGGATGGTCAGGATCGACGGGATCTTGGCACCGCGCCAGGCGAGATAGGCCGGCGCGAGCGAAGCCTGCCAGTCATTGGCATGCAACAGGTCTGCTGCCCAATTCTTGTCCAGGCTGCCTGCGGCCAGCTCAGCGGCCGCCGAAGCAAGGCGCGCGAAGCGGATGTCGTTGTCCGGCCAGTCGCGCCCGGACTCGTCCCCATAGGGGTTGCCGGGCCGGTCGTAGAGCTGTGAGCACAACAGCACATAGACGGGCAGGCCGTCCTTGGTCGAGGCGCGGCCGAGCGAACAGGCCGGCATCTCCGCGAATGGCGGACAGCGGCCAACGACCTGAATATGCGTGAGTTGTTCGATGATGTCGCGATAGCCGGGCAGCATGATGCGGATATCGGCGAAGGGTCGAAGAGCTCGGGGGAGGGCAGCCGAAACAGCGCCAAGTCCGCCGACGCGGACGAAGTCGTCCATTTCCGTGGTGACGAATAAGACCCTCAAGAATGATTGCCCTCTGTATGTTGCTATGCAAGAACGGGTCCAGTTATCCCAGCATTCCTAAGCCCGCCCGCAAGACGCGGCCGCTCGGTAAAGACTTTCCTACCGCGCCGCCGCCATCTAGGGTCGGCCCACCAACCAAGAAGAACACCCCATTGTTCCTGAGGGCCTCCAAGGATGCAGCTAGCAGATAAGCATGAGAGGACGACGACAAAGGCCTTTGCCGGTCTGCGAGTCCTGGATTTTTCGACCACCATCGCCGGTCCCCATTGCGCGCGGATGCTCGCCGACATGGGCGCCGAGGTGATCAAGATCGAGACCGATGGCGGCGAGACGATGCGGACCCGGCCTCCGCTGCGCAAGGGCTGCAGCACCGTGTTCGGCCAGCTCAATGTCGGCAAGAAGAGCATCGTGCTCGACCTGAAGTCGGAGGACGGCAACGAGGCGGTGCGCCGGCTGGCCGCAACCGCTGACATCCTGGTCGAGAATTTCCGTCCCGGCGTGATGCGCCGCCTGCGTCTCGACTTCGACAGCCTGCGCCCGTTCAATCCGAAGCTGATCTACTGCTCGATCTCCGGCTACGGCCAGACCGGCCCCTCCGCCGAGCTGCCGGCCTATGCGCCGGTGATCCATGCAGCTTCCGGCTACGACATGGCGCATCTCGCCTATCAGCCCGGCCGCAACCGTCCCGATTATTGCGGCATCTACCATGCCGACGTCGTCACCGGCACCTACGGCTTCGGGGCGATCGCCGCGGCGCTGTATCAGCGCACGGCCACCGGTCTCGGCCAGCACATCGACGTCTCCATGCTGGAATCGATGCTGACGCTGACGGTGATCGAGTTGCAGAGCTCGCAATTCGCGGTGAAGCCGCCGCCGCGTCCGATGTTCGGCCCGACCGAGACGGCGAACGGCTACGTCATGATCACCGTCGCCAGCGAGAAGACATTTCAGGCGCTGATGAGCGTGATTGGCCGGCCGGAATGGATATTGGACCCGCGCTTCTCCACCTATGGCGCGCGGCGCGACAACTGGGCTGACATGATGGACGGCGTCGAGAGGTGGTCGCGGCAGCTCACGAGCGATGCGTGCCTTGCCGCGCTCGGTGAGGCCGGCGTGCCGGCGTCGGCCTATCGCACGGTGGCCGAGGCGCTGCGCGATCCGCAGCTTGAGCATCGAAACGCATTGTCTGCCGTAGAGGACGAAGGCGGCTCTTTCCAGGTCCTCAACCTGCCGTTCCGGATGTCGGGCGCCGACACGTCGCCCGGCAACACGATGGCCGTGCTCGGCGAGCACACGCCCGCGGTGCGCGCGGAGGTTGGCCTTGCCGATGATGCGCCAATTCCGTCGGGCAAAACGGCCGCGGAGGGTTGAAGGACATCGTCGCGGGGAAACGCGATGCGCCCCTGCGCGCGGTCGCTTGCCATCATCCGTCGGCGTAAACTAAGGCAGGTCCGAGTTTGTCTCGCTGGGCCGGCCGTGGCATGCTGGCGGCGACAACAAGAAGCATGCGGGAGACGCTCATGAAGAGTTTCAAGGTTGCCGATTTCAAGGCGCCGCTGAAGGAGTTCGACCAGCCGACGCCGGAGCCGCAGGGCACGCAGGTGCTGATCAAGGTCAAGGCGGCCGGCGTCTGCCACAGCGACCTGCACATCTGGGAAGGTGGCTATGATCTCGGCCACGGCCGTAAGCCGCTGTCGCTCAAGGACCGCGGCATCAACCTGCCGCTGACCATGGGCCACGAGACTGTCGGCGAAGTCTTGGCCTTCGGACCGGACGTGAAGCCGACCGACCAGGGCGATCTGAGGCTCGGCGATGTCGGCCTCGTCTATCCCTGGATCGGTTGCGGCAAATGCGCGACCTGCCTTGCCGGCGAAGAGAACATGTGCCTGACGCCGCGCTCGCTCGGCGTCTATTGCGACGGCGGCTATGCCGACCACATGCTGGTGCCGCATCCGCGCTATCTGCTCAATCTCAAAGGCCTCGATCCCGTGACGACCGCGCCCTATGCCTGCTCGGGCGTCACCACCTACAGCGCGCTGAAGAAAGTCGAGCAGCATTTCGACACGCCGATCGTGATGTTCGGCGCCGGCGGTCTCGGCCTGATGGCGCTGTCGCTCTTAAAGGCGATGGGCGGCAAAGGCGCGATCATGGTCGACATCGACGCGAGGAAGCGCGAGGCGGCGGAGAAGGCAGGCGCGCTCGCCACCGTCGATCCCAAGGCGCCGGATGCGCTGGAGCAGCTTGCCAAGAAGGCGGGCGGTCCGATCCGCGCCGTGATCGACCTCGTCGGCAATGCCGCCACCACGCAGCTTGGCTTTGATTGCCTGACCAAAGGCGGCAAGCTCGTGATCGTCGGCCTGTTCGGCGGCGGCGCGACCTGGGCGCTGCCGCTGATTCCGATCAAGGCGGTGACGATCCAGGGCAGCTATGTCGGCAATTTGCGCGAGACGCAGGAACTGCTCGATCTCGTCCGCAGCAAAAAGGTGCCGCCGATCCCGGTGACACCGATGCCGCTCGCCAAGGCCAATGAAGCGCTCGTGCAGTTGCAGCAGGGCGCGGTGGTCGGGCGCACCGTGCTGACGCCGTAACGAACGCTCTCTCCTCCGTCATTGCGAGAGCGAAGCGAAGCAATCCAGAAATCCATCCGCGGAGACAGTCTGGATTGCTTCGTCGCTTCGCTCCTCGCAATGATGAGCCTCTTTTCCTTCGAGTAGGAACCCCCATGTCCGCAAACAACGCTTTCCACATTGCCGTGCTCGCCGGCGACGGCATCGGTCCCGAGGTCATGGCGCCGGCGATCGAGGTGCTGCGCAAGATCGAACAGAAGTCCGGCTTGAGCTTTCGCTTCACCGATGCGCCGGCCGGCGCCAACAATTATCTCGCGACCGGCAAGTCGATGCCGGACTCCACGATCAAGCTCTGCGAGGAGGCGGATGCGATCCTGCTCGGGGCCTGCGGCCTGCCGTCGGTTCGCTATCCCGATAACACCGAGATCGCGCCGCAGATCGAGCTGCGCTTCATCTTCGATCTCTATGCTGGCGTCCGCCCGGCGCGGCTCATTCCGGGCGTGCCGAGCCCGATCGTCGGCGCCGATCAGCGCGGCATCGATCTCGTCGTGATCAGGGAGTCGACCGAAGGCCTGTTCGCCTCGATGGGCAAGGGCGTCGTCACGCATGAGGATGCGCGCGAGACCATGGTGATCACGCGCAGGACCTCCGAACGCCTGTTCGAGTTCTCGTTCCGGCTGGCCGAGCGGCGCAAGGCGCGCGGCAAGTCGGGCGCGCTCGCCTGCGTCGACAAGGCGAACGTGTTCAAGGCCTTTGCCTTCTTCCGCGGCATCTTCGACGAGATCGCCAAGAATCATCCGGAGGTGAAGACGGACCGGCTCTATGTCGATGCCTGCTCGGCGATGCTGGTCAAGCGTCCCTGGGATTTCGACGTCATGGTGATGGAGAACATGTTCGGCGACATCGTCTCGGACATCACCGCGAGCCTGATCGGCGGCCTCGGCATGGCGCCGTCGGCCGACATCGGCGACCGCTACGCCGTGTTCCAGCCGTGCCACGGCACGGCACCCGATATCATGGGGCAGGGCAAGGCCAATCCCACCGGCATGATCCTGTCGGCCGCGATGATGCTCGACTGGCTTGCCGACAAGCATGGTGTCGAGAGCGCGGCCGAGGCCGGCGAGAAAATCGAGCGCGCGGTGGATCAGGCCTATGCCGGCGGCATCAGGCCCATGGAGTTCGGCGGCAGCAACGGCACAGCCGATATCGCGAAAGCCGTGCTCGCGGCGATCTAGTCGAGCTTCGCGTCACACGAAAGAAGGGGGCGTTGGCCCCCTCTTTCGCTCATCAGTAACCCCACCGCCACCCCGGGTGACGCCATCGCCATCCCGGATGACGCCATCGCCACCCCGGACCGCCATAGGCATATGCGCCGTAGTAGTTCGGACGCCACGCGCAGCGGCCCCAGGGGTTACACACCCAGCGCACCTGATCGACATTCGCAGCCGGGCCGCTTGCGATTCGATCGGCCTGTGGAATGCCGTTCGGCATCGCCGCCAGAGCCTGCCCTGACACGAGCGCAGCACCGCCCATGGCAGCCAGACCAAGAACAGCAAACTTGAGTTTCATCGCAATCCCTCCTCGTTGGTGACGGAAGAACTTGCGCGAGATCAATTAGTTGCTGTTGCAGCGCGGGGCAGCGAGGAATTTAATCTTCCTGAATGCCGGTTCAGTTTCAGCGCCCCTGGAACTGCGGCTTGCGCTTCTCCATGAAGGCCTGCCGGCCCTCGCGGAAATCCGCAGAGTCCATGCAGGCATTGCCGATCGCCTTGATCGCATCCATGTCGCGCAGGCTCTCGTCCTTCAGCACCTGCGCGATGGTGATCTTCGCCGCCTTGATCGCGAGCGGCGCGTTGCCGGAGATCGTTTCCGCGATCGCCATGGTCTCGCCCCAGAGCTGATCGTCCGGGATCATCCGCTCGATCAGCCCGATGCGCAGCGCTTCCGCGGCATCGATGCGCATGCCCGTGTACATCAGCAGCCGCGCCCAGGACGGACCGACCAGCGATACCAGATTCCGCAACCCGTCATAGCCATAGGCGATGCCGAGCTTTGCCGCGGGAATGCCGAACTGGCTGCTGTGCGCGGCGATGCGAATGTCGGCGAGCATCGCGACCTGCATGCCGCCGCCGAGGCAAAAGCCCTGGATGCAGGCGATCGTCGGCTTGGGGTAGTCGGCAAGCAGGGCGCGCTGCGCAGCACTGCGCTTGGCGTACTCTTCTGAGGCGGCTGCGTTGTGGCGGGTCTTCTCGAACTGGCTGATGTCGGCGCCCGACACAAAGGCCTTGCCGCCGGCGCCGCGCAGGATCACGACGCGCACCGCATCATCGTCACGCAAGCTCGCCAGCGCTTCGCCAAATCCCTCCCACATCTCCAGCGACATCGCGTTGCGCTTGTCGGGATTGTTGAAGGTGATCACGCCGACGCCGTCTGCGGCGTGCTTGAGGATCTTGCCGTCGGCGTAGGAGGTGTCAGTCGAGTTGGGTTGGTCCGGCATCACGCACCCGCTTGTCGTTGACAGGACGCAATGTGCGACTGACGCGATGTCAGGGTCAACCGCGGCAGGGCGGAGGGCTTTGCATCCGCCTGTGCCGCGATTGCATGCCTACTGCGCCATCCTACTGCGCCATGTGCGCGGTCAGCGGATGATTGGCGGCGTTGCCAAAGAACGCCGCCTCTTCGGCGGTCGCCTCCAGCAATTGCTCGTCCTGGTTATAGACGTCGTTGCGGAACTGGATGGTCTGGTCCTTGGCCATCCACGCCGTCAGATAGATCCAGGCCACCGGCACCTTCTTCGCCATGGCTACCTCCTGGTGCTGCCCGGTGGCGATCGCCGCGTCGATCTCGGCGCGGGTCCATTTCGGCTGGTCCTTCAGGAGCCAGGCGGCGAGGTCGCGCACGTTGTCGACGCGCGAGCAGCCGTGGGAGTCGAAGCGGTAGTCGTCGCTGAACAGATTGCGCTGGTTGGTATCGTGCATGTAGACCGAATAGGAGTTCGGCATGTCGATCTTGACCGCGCCGAGCGCGTTCCAGGTGCCATTCTGCTGGCGCACCGTGAAATTCGGCGTGTGCGTGCCCGACCAGTCGACCGAATGCGGATCGATCGGGTTGTCGTGGCCGTCGAGCACCTCCATGTGCATGCGCGACAGGTAGGCGGGATCCTTGCGCATATGCGCGGAGATTTCGCTCTTGGCGATCGAGGAGGGCACTGTCCAGGTCGGATTGAGGACGACGCCGGTAATCGACGCGGTCAGCGTCGGCGAGGGCTTCTCGGTCTTGCCGACGATGACGCGATAGCGCCGCACCACCACGTCGTTCTCGACCGCTTCGGCGAAGGCTGCGGGGATATTGACCACGACGTAGCGCGGGCCGAAGGCAAAGTTGATGTTCTCGAGCCGCTCCAGCGAAGCCTCCAACTGGCGGATGCGCTTCTGCACCGGCACGTTCATCGCCGCGATCGTGCGCGGCGTCATCATGCCGGTTGGGGCGAGGCCGTGACGAGCCTGGAAGCGTTTCACGGCGTCGGCGAGATTTTGGTCGAAGGCGCCGCTCGCCTTGTCGGCGGCGAGGTCGCCGGAGACGATCAGCCGCTTGCGCAGCAAGTCATCGCTGGCGCCCTGGACGCCGAGGGCGAATTTCGCATCAGCAGGGATCGTCGGCCAGCCGCCGCGGACCGCGAGGTCGGAATAGCTGAGCGCCGCATCCTTGATCCGCTGTGCGGTGCCTTCGTCATAGGTTGGCTCATGCGAGATTGCGAGTGCCGCCGCCGAGCGGCTCTCCGGCGTCGAAGCAGGCACCGAGGCGGCGGTTTTCGGCGCGGCTGCGTGGGCCGGGTTTGCCGCCGCGGGCATCGTGCCGGCCGGGGGCGCCGGCTTGGGACCGGCCTGGCCGGTGGTCTCGGTTTGCGCAAACGCCGAGGCGCTCGCGAACAGGCCCATGGCAACGATCACGGCGTGGCGCTTCGACATGTCTGGTCTTCCCCATGAGGACGAGGCCCGGACGGGGCTCGCGAAGNCCCGCCGATGCCGGCGCCCCCGGGCAGCGAAGGCGCCGGCAGGCTAGGGCATCAGGGTTGCGGTCCGATTAAGCGTGGCCCCTCGAGCGCCCAGGCGTTCGTGACGCTGGGTCTCTCGATTAGGTCGCGGCAGATCCTGAATGGGTTCGCGGAAACCGCGATGCGATTGGAGCAAATGCCAGAAAAAAGGGACGGTCAGGCCGCCCCGCAAAGGCAAACGCCGCGCGCGTCATGCGCGCGGTCCAAGGTCTCGTTCAATCCGGCCGCGCCCCCGCGACGCGGCGGATTGAACGTCGGCCATGACGGCCAGACCTCTGATCGCTCTCAGGCTTCGTTCGCCGCGATCGATTCCATCAGCGAGACGAGCTGACGCTGCACCGTCTGATCCTTGATCTTGCTGTAGGCGCGCAGCAGCCGGAGGCTGAAGGCGCTGTCGAGGAAGAGCAGGCTCTCGACCTCGCGCGCCTTGTTGTCGCCGTCATAGAAGAAGGTAACGGGCACATCGAGAGCGGAGGCGATTTGCTGAAGCCGAGCCGCACCGACGCGATTGACGCCCTTCTCGTATTTCTGGACCTGCTGGAAGCTGACGCCGAGCTTCTCGCCCAGCTCGGCCTGCGAGATTTTCATCTCGACGCGCCGCAGACGAATCCGTTTGCCAAGCTCGATGTCCGGCTTGCCGGCACTGCGCTGCTTCATTCTCTTTGCCGCTGCTTTCATCTTGTTCTCACCGTTCTTCGGTTGAAAATCCCCCGAAGAGCTGGGTCAGGGGTTCGCCCATATACAAGTCCTTGAATTCATGCGGATGCACGAATTCGTCCTTAAACCACGGGAAGCGTGCCGGATTGAAAGCGTCGATCAGCCAGTCAATCATGTGCCGCACTCTCGGAATCCGGCCGCTACCGGGGTGGTAGGACAACCAGATATCCAGCGGTCTGTTCAGCTCGACCTCCAGTGGCGTCAACTTCCCGCCAAGCGCAATGGCGTAGCTCGGGAATACGCCGATTCCGGCGCCATTCGCGACAGCCCAGTAGTTGGCGCTTGAGACGTTGGTCTTCATGACCAGAAGGTCACGTTCAGGAACGCCCGGGAAGAAGCTCTCAAAAGTTTCCTTGGCGGCGAGCTGGTCGGCGAATTGCAGCACCAAGCGGTGCTTGATCAATTCCGCCGCCGTCTGCGGCGCGCCATGTTTCTCGACATATTTCTTCGCGGCCCAGAACATCAGATGCATTCGGCCGAGCCGCACCAGCTTGATGTCGAGCGCGGAGGGACGCGACAGATGGATGGCGACGTCGGCCTCGTGGCGGGAGACGTCGGCCGAACGCATCGCGCAATGCAGGTCGACCAGGATCCTGGGATAGGTCTGCTGAAATTCGACGAGCCGCGGAGCGAGCCAGAATGTCCCAAGCCCTTCGGTGACGGCGACGCGCACCTCGCCGGACAGCGCATTGGCCTTCGAATCGCTGGCGCGCAAAACGTCGAAGGTGGCCGCCTCCATCCGCTCGACAGCGGAGACCACCAGCGCGCCTTCGTCGGTCAGATGCGTACCGTGGACGTCGCGGGTGAAGAGGGTGGTGCCTGTCTGGCGTTCGAAATCGTCGATTCGCCGCCGCACGGCGTTGATCGATAGCGACAAACGCTCGGCTGCCGAGCGGAAGCTGCCGCAGCGGACGACTTCAAGGAATATGCGCGCCGCGTCCCAATCCGAGAGGCCGCTGAGGTTTGTTTTCTGGCGTTCCTCCAGTGGAACGCCCCTTTCCGCCAAGAGGTGCATACAAGTCCTTTCGGCCCGCTAAACTGGCAGAATCTCGCGCAAACCACAACCACGACGGGTTGAGGAACGGCGACTTTTGAACGCCATCTTTACTACACCACAAGTGGTATTGGGGTGCGCCTGGGCTGGGAATCGGGCAAACTGTCGCCCGGAAGAGGGGTATCGCGTGCGTTCCGTTGCGAGCCTTGAGATGGCGGCGAGGATAGCGGATTCGTCCGACGGGATGGACCTCGCGCGACGGCCAGTGCGGTCTTGCAGCACGGATCGTTCGTCCCGGGCCAGGCATTTTACTGTTCAGCGCCGCGCCCTTCGCCGATCACCCGGTGTCTCGTTCCTGGACAGAACCGCGGTTTCGGGCCGGGAATGCGCTGAATTCGTGTTCGGAGGCGTAAATTCCCCGTGCTATCTTCGCCCCGATATGGGGGCCGAGGGGAACGTTGCAATCACTTCTCGCAGGCCGAACGAACGGAAAGAACGCCAGTGTCGCATTTAGACGAACAATTGCAGTCGGTGCTGGAGACGCTCGAGGAGTGCCGCAGGGTTCTCAACGAGAGCAATAGCCGCGAGTCGGCCGAGCTGCTGTCCATCGTCATCCTCGATGTGCGGATGAGACTTAAAGGAATTGACAATGCCGACCTTCGGGCATTGTGCGACGAAATGCTGCGGGGCGCTGCAAGCGAACCGCCGCCCCCTTCCAAGCAGACGCAGGACCAGCCCCGGCGTCCGCTGCTCCGCGTGGTGAAGTAGCCGCGCCGCCGAATCCGCTTTTGCGAGATTTGTGCGCGTCCCGATGCCGCATCTGTGATCACAGACGGCATCGGGAGGAGCCTTGGTTTGCCTGCGCCTCTGTTGCGCATTCCCCGGTATCGGCTACACCAGAGCCGGTCCGGCTCCGGCCTCGCGCAGTCCTCGCGCGCTGCCAGGGGCCCGAAATGGCTCCGACTGCATCATGCAAAATGTTTCGATTCCGGCGGCGCTGATAGCCGGCCTCGTCAGCTTTCTCTCCCCTTGCGTTCTGCCCCTGGTTCCGCCCTATCTGATCTATCTCACCGGCGCCACGATCGAGCATGTCGAAAGCGAGGAGCCGGCATCGGCCTCCAAGCGGGCCGTCATGATGTCGGCGCTGCTGTTCGTTCTCGGCTTCTCGACGATCTTCGTCGCGCTGGGTGCCAGCGCCTCGCTGGTCGGCGGGCTGATCCGGGCCTGGTCGGCCGAGCTCTCGATCCTCGCCGGCGTCGTCATTATCGTGATGGGTCTGCATTTCCTCGGGCTGACGCGCATCGGCCTGTTGATGCGCGAAGGCCGGTTGCCGATCCCGAAACCCGTCGGGCTCTGGGGCGCCTACGTCATGGGGCTCGCCTTCGCCTTCGGCTGGACGCCCTGCATCGGCCCGATCCTCGCCGCCATCCTCTCGATCGCCGCGGCCGAGGCGACGGTGACGAAGGGGGCGGGCCTGCTCGCGGTCTATTCCGCCGGCCTCGGCATTCCCTTCCTGATCGCCGCTTTGATGATCGAGCAGTTCTCAAAACTGTTCGCGCGCATGAAGGGGCAGCTCGCCAATGTCGAGCGCGCCATGGGCGTATTGATGGTGATCACCGGCATCGCATTTCTCACCGGCGCAGTCTCGAATGTGAGCATCTGGCTGCTCGAGACGTTCCCGGTGCTGCAGACGATCGGCTAGCGCCACGCTTGCCGATCGCGCCGTTCCGTCTCAGGTCTGCGTGATCTTTCTTGCGACGTCCGACGACCGTTCGGAGAACGGGTCCTGATAGAGCCAGGCCAGATTCTCGCAGAAGCGCTCCAGGCTGGTCTCGCGAATGAGCTGATTGCGCAAGAGCGCGTGGACGCCGGCCGGGTGGTAGACGTGGTCGCCGAGTTCCCGGGCCTGGAGCTGGACCCGCGCGGTGCGCAGTAGGCGGGCATTTCTATATCGCTCCAGCGCGTGCCCGATGTCGCCCTGCGCCTGGTCGAGCTCTTCGGCGAGGCAAACCGCGTCCTCCAGTGCCATGCAGGCGCCTTGCGCAAAATATTGCAGCATCGGATGCGCGGCGTCGCCGAGGAGAACGACGCGCCCGTCGATCCAGCGATCGGTCGGATCGCGATCGCTGGTTACCCAGGCCTTCCAGTCCTTTCCGTGATGAATGATCGCCTTGGCGCGGGGATGCACGTCCCCGAAACCTTCAAGGACCTCCTCATGGGTCACGGGCCGGGCGGCGAAAGCCTCCGCCGGGTCGTTGTGGCAGGTGATCGCGAGATTGAACACCTTCCAGCCCGAAAGCGGGTAATGCACGAGATGGCATTTGGCACCGGCCCATAGCGTCGCAGCGTTCCAGCGCAGATCCTCCGGCATCTGCTCGGTCGGGATGACCGAACGATAGGTGGTGTGGCCGGCGATCCGCGGCGCGCCGTCACCGACCATCTGTTGGCGAATGCGGGAGCGGAGCCCGTCCGCGCCGACCAGCAGACACCCGGTGACACGCTCGCCGGACTTGAGCAGGGCGGTGGCCCGCGGGCCATTCTGATCATATCCGACCACGTCACAATCAGTCCGTAAGGTGACATTGGGGTGCGCCTCGCAAGCGCGGACGAAAATGCCATGAAGATCGCCGCGATGAACCACGGCATATGGATTGCCAAAACGCCGGCGGAAATAGCTGGTCAGATCGATGTTGGTGATCTCCTCCGCCGAGATCGCATCCATCAGCCGGAGCTGGTCGATGAAGACGGCGATCGAGCGCGCCGCGTTGCCGAGATCGAGACGGTCGAAGGCGTGAAATGCGTTGGGGCCGAGCTGAATGCCGGCGCCGATCTCCTGATAGCGCGACGCCCGTTCGAGGACCGTGACCTGGAAACCCTTCCGCGCCAGCGCGATGGCGGCTGCAAGCCCGCCGATGCCGCCGCCTGCAATGATGATGGGTTCCTGTCGCATGGCCTCTCCTTGGTCGTTTCCCTATTTGCGTGATGTCTTTCCGCGCGGCTGACCCGTCTTGCCCTTCGCCTCAAGCCGCTCCTCACGGACGTCTTTCGGCCGCGCCGGCGGCGCGACCTTGATCGATCCGGCTTCGACTTCCTGCTCGAGCCGATCGATGTTCTTGTAGAGCTCGACCAGCACGCGCTTGAGCTCCGCCGCTTCCTTGGCGGACATGCTGCCGGTTGCGACCTCTTCATAGTAGGCGGCGAGCGGCATCAGCCGTGCCGCCAGCTCGGCGCCTTTGGGCGTCAGGGCGACCTGGAGGCTGCGCTGGTCGTTCTCGGGCCGGTCGCGCGTGAGCAGGCCCGCGCGGCTCATCTCCGCGACGATGCGTGACAGGGTGGACACATCGGCCGAAGTCAGCTCGGCGATCTCTCCGAGCCGCAACGGGTGGCCTTGCTCGGACAGTGCGGCGAGCACGCGGTACATCGGAAGCGTCAACTTCTCGTGGCGGATCACGCGCGCGAAGAGATCGCCCATGCGCACGCCGAGCCTGGCAAGCAGATAGGGGAGCGAATTCGAAAATCGATACATGGGCTTGGGTCCTGGCGGGAGAACTCCGCCCGGGATAAGCGCCAACCTTCGCATGGGCAATATTTGCATACCAATCATTTGCAAATGCAACTTTCTCATTGACAAGTATTTGCGCTCAGTGCTCTGCTTTGTCAACGCCGAAAGCAAAGCCGAAGGAACTACGCCATGCAGGGCAAGATTGCGCTCGAAGAGCATTTCGCGATGGAGGGGACCGTCCACGACAGCGCGGGCTTCGCGCCGGCCGAGGACTGGGTCGAGCTCAAGGCGCGGCTGCTCGACATCCACGACCGGCGGCTCGCGGAGATGGATGCCCATGGCATCGAGATGATGCTGCTGTCACTGAATGCACCGGCGGTCCAGGCGCTTTCCGACCGCAATCGCGCAGTGGATTTGTCGCGTCGTGCCAACGACTTTCTCGCCGAGCAGGTCGCAAGACGCCCCGATCGTTTCCAGGGTCTCGCGGCGCTGCCAATGCAGGATCCCGACGCGGCCGCGCGCGAGCTCGATCGTTGCGCCAGCGCGCTTGGATTTCGCGGCGCGCTCGTCAACGGCTTCAGCGAACTCGCCGGCACCGATCACGCTCTCTATTACGATCGCAAGGAGTTCTGGCCGTTCTGGTCGGAGGTCGAGCGTCTCGGCGTCCCCTTTTATCTGCACCCGCGCAATCCGCTTGCGAAGGACGCAGCCATTTACGAGGGGCATCGCTGGCTGTTGGGCCCGACCTGGGCATTCGGGCAGGAAACCGCGGTGCACGCCTTGCGCCTGATGGGCTGCGGCCTGTTCGATGCGCATCCGCGGCTGCAGATCATCCTCGGTCACATGGGGGAGGGGCTGCCGTACTCGATGTGGCGCGTCGACAATCACAACAAGTGGATGCGGACCCAGAACGCCTATCCGGCGCGGCGCAAGATCGCCGACTATTTCCGCGAGAATTTCTACATCACCACGTCGGGCAATTTCCGCACCCAGGCGCTGATCGACGCGATGCTCGAGATCGGCGCCGATCGCATCCTCTTCTCCACCGACTGGCCGTTCGAGAACATCGATCACGCCGCCGACTGGTTCGACACGGCTGCGATCTCCGAAGGCGACCGCCTCAAGATCGGCCGCGACAACGCGCGCGCCCTGTTCGGGCTCGGCGACGCATCAATCCAATCTGCCGCAGAGCAGAAGACGTCATCAGTTGCAATGGAGGAAACCCGTGAGCTTCTCGTCCGAAATCGACGTGCATGAGGAATTGTCCGGCGCTCCGATCGGCCCGTTCCACAAGCTGCTCGGCATCCTGATCACGCTCATCACGCTGTTCGACGGCTATGACACCTTCAATCCGGCCTATGTCATCCATTACGTGGCTCAGCCCTGGGGGCTCGCGCCAAGCCAGGCGGGTCTCCTGGTGAGCTCGGGTCTCGTCGGCTTCCTGATCGGTGCGATCGGTCACGGCGGCATCGCTGACCGCCTTGGCCGGCGCGGCACGCTGCTCGCGGGCCTCTGGATCGTCAACATCTTCACACTGCTGACCGCGCTGCTGGCGAACGATTTCTGGAGCTACTGCGCCTTGCGCTTCGTCACCGGGCTCGGCCTCGGCGTGCTGCTGCCGCTGGGCACGACCTTCATCAACGAGCTTGCGCCAAAGCGCGCCAGCAACACGTTCTCGCTCTGGGGCGTGACGCTGGGCTGGTCGCTCGGAGGCGTCTGCGCCGGTCTCGTCGGCGTGTTCCTGACGCCGCATTATGGCTGGCAGATCCTCTACTACGTCGGCGCGCTGTCGATTCCCCTGACCTTCGTGGCCCATGCCATTCTGCCCGAGAGCCCGCGGTTCCTGGCGGCCAGGTCGCGCGTCGAGGAGCTGCGCGCATTGCTCGCGCGACTGCGGCCGGAGCGGGCGGCCGTCTATCAGAATGCGACCTTCGCGCCGGCCGACAGCAAGGTGCCGCAGAGCACGATTGGCGCTTTGCTGAGCCCGCGCTATCGCCGTGTCTCCCTGACCATCTGGATCACGGCGTTCCTCAGCCTGTTCGCGATCTTCGGGCTCACGGGCTGGATTCCAACGGTCATGCTGAAGCGCGGCGAGACCTTTGCGGCTTCGTTCGGCTTCGGCGCCCTGATGCAGGCGATGTCCTTCGTCGGTGGTCTGGCGCTTGCGATGCTGGCCGACCGCAATTTTGCGCTGACGCCGCGCTACCTCGCGACGTGGTGGCTGAGCGGTGGGATCGCGGTGCTGGCGCTCGTCTTCGTCAGCGGTCACGGCATCAATCTCGCCATCGTTGCTATTGCCGGCTTCTGCATCATCGGCGCGCAGCACGTCCTCAACAACTTCACTGCCGGAGCCTACGAGACCTGCTTCCGCGCCAGCGGCGTGGGGATGGAATTGGGCATCGGCCGCGTGGGCGCGATTCTCGGCCCCTATGTCATCGGTCTCTTGCAGCAGGTCACCGGTGGTCCCGACGCTGTGTTCTGGGCAATTGGTGGCGCGTCCATCATCGGCGCGCTGGCGATCGGATCGCTTGGCATGGCCACAGCAAATCGTCTTCCGAGCGCCGATGTTGCGCCCGCGGAGTGATGACGCGTGCATCGATGAACAACCGCCGGCCGCACGCGGCTTTCATTGACCAGGCTTCACCAGAGGAGATCCGAAATGCCGACATCCGCTCGTTCCGTTGAGACTGCGAGCCTACCCGACGCTTGGGTGCTTCTGTTCGCGCGCGTTGCGATCGCGCCGCTGTTTCTCTACAGCGGCATCGGCAAGGTGCTGGCATTTTCCGTAACCGCCGGCCGGCTTCCCGGCGGCGCGGATGGACTTGGCGTCGTCCTCGCTGTGGGCGCAGTCGCGGTCGAGCTCGGATGCGGCACGGCCCTGCTGCTTGGCCTGTTCGCACGCCAGGCGGCCGTCGTCCTGTTGCTGTTCACGATCGCCGCCACGCTGATGTTCCACAATTTCTGGGCGGCACCGGAAGCACAGGTCGTCATGCAAACCATTAACTTCCTGAAGAATCTCGGTTTGCTTGGCGCTCTTGCCCTCATCGGGACTTATGGGCCGGGCACCTATGCCGTTCAGACAGCGATGAGGCCTGGCCCGAAAGGCGCCCCCGGGCTCTCGTGATCTCCAGGAGGCCTACGCCGACGAGCTCACCGCAAAGCGCGCGAGCGCCTTGCGGTCGATCTCGATCCCGAGGCCGGGACCGTCAGGGACGCGCACGACGCCCCTCTCATGCTCGATCGGCTGCGTCAGGATCGCCTGCCGGATCGGATGCTCGGTGCGGTCGAATTCGAGCAGGGGCTCGAGCGGTGCCAGCGAGGCCGGCGTGTGCGAGGGGAGCACCGCGAGCAGCTGGAGCGATGCCGCGATCGCCATGCCGGTGCCCCAGACATGCGGGTTGTAGCGGATGCCGAACGCCTCGCTCATGTCGGCGATCTTCTTGCATTCGCTCAAGCCACCGGCCGCGCAGGTGTCGGGCTGGGCGATGTCGAGCGCATGGGAGGCGAACAGATCGCGGAAGCCGAAGCGGGTGAACTCGCATTCGCCTCCCGCGATGGGAATGGCGAGTGCGGATTTCACCGCGCGGTAGCCCGCCACATCCTCCGGCGGAACAGGCTCCTCGAACCACCCGATGTTGTAGCGTTCGATCAGGCGGCCGAGCCGGATCGCGGCAACCGCGTCATAGGCATGGTTCGCATCGATCATCAGCGCGACGTCAGGGCCGATCGCCTCGCGCACCGCGCGCGTGACGGCGGCATCCTCCGCGATGCCGAAGCCGACCTTCAGCTTCACCGCGCCGAATCCCTCGGCGGCATATCCGGCCGCTTCCTCCGGCAGATATTTTAGCGGGTCGCCTGATTTGCGCCGGTAGAGCCCGGTCGCATAGGCCTGCACCTCCTGGCGTGCCGCGCCGCCGAGGAGTCGGTGAACGGGCACGCCAAACCGCTTGCCCTTGATGTCCCACAGCGCGATGTCGATGCCGCTCAGCCCCTGGATAACGACGCCTTTCTGGCCGTGATCGCGCAAGCGTGTATAGATGGTCTGCCACAGCACGTCGGTGCGCAGCGGATCCTCGCCGATCAGCCATGGCGCGACGTTCTGCACGACGGCCGCGGTCATCCGCGCCGGCCCATAGCATTCGCCCCATCCGGTCAGCCCCTCATCGGTCTCGATCTCGACCAGCATCGCGGTGCGCGTATCATACCAGGCCCGCGAATAGGCAAAGGGCTGCGACAGCTTGGCTTCGAGGATGTGTGTGCGAACGTTGGTGATCTTCATGTCATCTCCGTCGTGTCGGTTCGTTTCAGCGTGCCTCGTCCAGCGAGCAGCTGACGGTGTAGACGACGCCGCGCGGCAGGAAATCGACGGTTGCCTCGCCGCCGAGCTGGTCGCGCGCGCTGCGCTCGATCAGGCGTGAGCCGAAGCCGCGCTGCACTGGCGCTGTCACCGGCGGGCCGCCGGCCTCGGTCCAGATCAGCCGCAGCCGCGGCTTCGGCATTTCAGCGGTGACCTCCCAGTCCAGCGTCACCCTGCCGGTGTCGCTGGACAGCGCGCCGTATTTGGCGGCGTTGGTGGCGATCTCGTGCACGATCATCGACAGCACCACGGCGAGGCGCGGCGACAGCGGCACCACGGGGCCGGCCATCCGGATGCGTTCGGGAGCCGAGGGCAGGAAGGGCTGGAGCACGCGTCCGATCACGTCCTTCAGCTCCGAGCCCTGCCACTTCTCCTGGCTCAGCAGATTATGCGCCTCGGCGAGCGCGCCGAGCCGTCCCTCGAACTTCGTCCGCTCGTCACGGCTCGCGCTGCGGAAGGTCTGCACCGCGATCGCCTGCATCAGCGCCAGCGTGTTCTTGACGCGGTGATTGAGCTCCTCGATCAGAAGGTTGTGCAGCATCTCGCCGCGCGCGATCGTGGTCGCCATCCGCACCGCGAAGGTCAGGCCGGTCAGGAGCAGCACGCCGCCGATCAGGCTGGTGATCGCGATGTTGCGCCACAGCGGTGCGATCAGGGAGCTCTCGGCGACGCCGGCGGCGATCGTCCAGCCGGTCAGTCGCGATCGCGTATAAGCGGATGCCAGCGCGATGCCGTCGAGCGAGATCGTGTGGAGCGCGGCCTCCGGCGCGCGAAACATCGCGTCGTAGAGCGACGGAGAGGCTTGCTTGCCGAACGTCTCGGCCGGATTGGGCGTGCGCGCGAACACGATGCCCTTGGTGTCCAGAAGCGAGACCGTCCACTGGTCGTCGGGCCGCTGCTGTTCGACCAGCCGCTGAAAGATGTCGAGCGGCGGGCTGAACGAGAGCGTATAGACGACCTCGCCGTTGCGCAGAACGGGCACTTCGACGGTCACGATCGGGCGATTCTTGGTCGAGCCGACGAACAGATCGGAATATTGCGGCGTCTTGCTCGCGAACACCCGCTCGACGATCTCGTGATTGTTGCGCCGTGGCAGGCTCGCGGTGTCGGCCGTCACCGTCGAAAAGACCTGGCGCCCGGACCTGTCGGCGAGGAGTAGGATGCTGTCTTTGCCGTACTGGCTGATGAAGCCCTCCGCCATGCGCCGGAAGCTGTCGAAGTCGCCGCTGCGCAAGGAATCGCTGAGTGCGAGCACCTGCAATCCGCCCGTCATCCGCTGTACCTCGGCGTCGAGCACGAGGCGCATGCTGCGGACCGTCTCCAGCACCCGCCGCGTCGCATCGCTGCGATCCTGGTGGTAGTTGTAGTAGGCGAGGCCGACGGCGAAGACGATCAGCGGCAGCGTCGTTCCAGCGACCAGAAGAGCTAGCCGGACCGGCAGGGTGAACTTTGGCAAACGCGGATACCCTTGCTCCGGCGCGGCGGCGCCGGAGGGCGGAGCATAGAGCAGCGCGGCGATTGTGCCACCCCGCATTTTGATCGCGCGGACGATGCACAAGTTGCAGTGCAAAAGCGCCAGCAGATTGCTCGATCGCTGCGCCATGCTTCAACATGTCAGCCGCATATCGCCCATAGTGGACCTATAGTGGATTCCAGTCCGCCAATCACGGCCAACTCGTGACGCTCGGCTGGCAAGCCCGATCCGGGTTTGGGAGTGACCGCCAATGAAGCATTGGATCCGCTGGCTGCCAGGGTTGGACACGCTCCGTCGATATGAGGCGGCGTGGCTTCCGCACGATATCTTCGCGGGGGTCGTCCTGGCGACCATGCTGGTTCCGGTTGGAATCGCCTACGCGGTGGCATCGGGCCTGCCTGGCATCTACGGTCTTTACGCAACGATCGTGCCGCTCCTGGTCTACGCGTTGTTCGGCCCAAGCCGCATACTCGTCCTGGGCCCGGACTCGGCTCTCGTGGGGATCATCCTCGGCGTTGTCACTCCGTTGGCCGGCGGCGATCCCCTGCGGGCCGCGACGCTCGCCGGCATGATGGCGATCGTTTCGGGGATCGTATGCATTCTGGCGGGTCTGGCGCGCCTGGGCTTTGTCACCGAGCTTCTCTCCAAGCCGATCCGCTGCGGCTATATGAACGGAATAGCGTTGACCGTCTTGATCAGCCAACTGCCGACGCTCCTCGGCTTCTCTATCAAGAGCGAAGGACCGTTGCGGAGCCTAGGGGCGATCGGCGGTGCAATCCTCGAAGGACGGACAAACTGGGTCGCGTTCGGGATCGGGCTCGCCACGTTGATCGTGATCCTGCTTCTCAAGAACAGCAAGCGGCTCCCGGGCATCCTGATCGCGGTTGTCGGGGCGACGGTCGTTGCCGGTGTGCTGGATCTTGGAGGAACTTATGGCTTGAAGGTCGTGGGTTCTCTTCCTCAGGGGCTGCCGGGTTTCGTCGTTCCCTGGATCAGCTACGGCGATCTGGTCCCGGTGCTGATCGGCGGTTGTGCCATCGCGCTGGTGTCGTTTGCCGATACCAGTGTGTTGTCACGTGCCTATGCCGCACGATTGGGAGCGCCGGTCGATCCCAACCAGGAACTGGTGGGGCTCGGCGCCGCCAATCTGGCGACCGGATTTTTTCAGGGGTTCTCGATCAGCAGCAGCAGCTCGCGTACACCCGTTGCGGAAGCCGCCGGCGCTCGGACCCAACTCACCAGCGTCGTCGGCGCGCTTGCCATCGCGGCGCTCCTGCTGGTCGCACCAAATCTCCTTCGGCATTTGCCCAGCCCGGCATTGGCCGCCGTGGTCATCGCCTCGGCGATCGGCTTGGTTGAGGTCGTCGACCTCAAGCGAATCTATCGCATTCAGCGCTGGGAATTCTGGTTGGCGATCGTCTGCTTTGTCGGCGTTGCAGTGCTCGGGGTGATTCCAGGAATAGGTCTGGCGATCGCAATCGCCATCGCTGAGTTTCTCTGGGACGGTTGGCGCCCTCACTCCGCCGTGTTGGGGCGCGCCGACGGCGTCAAAGGCTATCACGACATCACGAGATATCCGGATGCGCGACGTGTCCCCGGACTGGTCCTGTTTCGGTGGGACGCGCCGCTGTTCTTCGCCAACGCTGAATTCTTCAGGGAACGTGTCATGGATGCCGTGGCCGCATCGCCCACACCCGTACGCTGGCTGGTCGTTGCGGCTGAGCCGGTGACCAGTGTGGACGTCACGGCCTGCGACGTCGTTGCCGAACTGGATCAGGCGCTGCACGCGCAGGGTATCGAGCTGTGCTTTGCCGAGCTCAAGGATCCGGTAAAGGACAAGCTGAAAAGATTTGGCCTGTTCGCGCAGCTTGGCGAAAATTACTTCTTCCCAACCATCGGGGTCGCCGTTTCTCGTTATCTCGAAATCAACGACGTGAAGTGGGACGACTGGGAGGACCGAACCGAAGGCTAGGTCATTTGCCGGGTTTGGAGCGTGCGCGAAACGGCCTCGGCGCTGAAGCGCCAAGACCGGTTCCGTGAGCCATGGGGCTATAGATTGCTCTCGGTGATCGCGGCGTAGACCATGCTGCGCAGCTCGCGGCGGATCGGATAAGCGCTCGACGGCAGCACCTGCGTCATGAAGATCGTGACCAGCTCCTCTGCCGGATCGACCCAGAACGAGGTCGTGGCCGCGCCGCCCCAATTATATTCGCCGGGGCTGCCGGCGATCAGCGTCTCGGCCGGGCGCATGGTCACGGCGAAGCCGAGGCCGAAGCCGATGCCGTTGTAGGTCGCTTCGGAAAACAGCGAGCGCGACACCTCGGGCAGGTGGCGGTTGCCCGGAATGTGGTTGGTCGTCATCAGCGCCAGCGTCTTCGGCCCGATCAACCTGACGCCGCCGAGTTCGCCGCCGTTCAGGAGCGCGCGGCAGAAGGTGAGATAGTCGGCGACCGTCGAGCACAGTCCGCCGCCGCCGGAGATGAAGGAGGGCGGCGTCAGGAACGAGCTCGTCGCCGGATCGTCCTGGAGCGTCAGGCCCTGGCGGCGCTGGCCGGCATGGAAGGTCATGCCGCCACCAGGATCGGCGGAATAGCAGGCAGCGAAGCGATGCGCCTTGGAGGCCGGCACGTGGAAATCGGTGTCGGTCATGCCGAGCGGATCGAGGATGCGCTGTCTCAGGAACTGCTCGAAGGGAATTCCAGAGATCTTGCCGATGAGATAGCCGATCACGTCGGTGGCGACCGAGTAATTCCAGGAGTCGCCCGGCGAGAACTCAAGCGGGATTTTTGCCAGCCCCTCGATCATGGTCTGGAGCGTGCCGGACTTCTCCACCTCGCCGATCTTCTCGGCGCGGTAGGCGGCATCGACATTGGAGCGCTGCTGGAAGCCGTAGGTGAGGCCCGCGGTGTGGCGCAGCAGGTCGACGATCAGCATCGGCCGGGACGGCGGCCGGGTCAGGAAGGCCGGCGAGGTGCCGGCGACGAACACGCCGAGGTCCTTCCACTCCGGAATGTATTTGGCGACGGGCTCGTCGATCGCGACGAGGCCTTCCTCGACCAGCATCATGAAGGCTACGCTGGTGAGCGGCTTGGTCATGGAATAGATGCGGTAGATGGTGTCGTCCTTGACCGGCACCTTGCGCTCGACGTCGGCAAAGCCCTGGACCGAGCTGTGCGCGACCTTGCCGCGACGATAGACCAGCAGGTGCGTCCCCGGGAAACGGCCGGCATCGATGTACCGGTTCTTCAGATGCGCATCGACGCGGTCGAGCGCGGCCTTGGACATGCCGACGGATTCGGGCGAGGCGGGGGTGGGGGCGAGCATCAGTTCCTCCGGGCAGTTTTGTCAGACGTTGATAGCCGAAATGGCGGCCCCATTCCAAGCCGGTCGCGCTTAACGCGGCGGGGTCCGCTGGTGTAGGCTGTCTGCCGGAACGCCAGGGAGCCCGCCGGGGCTAACGAGAAAAAACGAGGGCAGACAGCCTATGACTCAGTTCAACGAGACCGAACTCACCGAAGCCGTCGTCAAAAGCTTCGACAACACGCCGAACCCGCGCGCGAAATTCCTGCTTCAGGAACTGGTGAAATCGCTGCACGATTACGTGAGCAAGACCGGTCTCACCTTCGAGGAATGGGAATACGCGGTCGACTTCCTGACCCGCACCGGTCAGAAATGCACCGACACGCGCCAGGAATTCATCCTCCTGTCCGACGTGCTCGGCGTCTCCATGCTGGTCGACGCCGTCAACCATCGCGACCGCGAGGGCGCCACCCAGACCACCGTGCTCGGTCCCTTCTATGTCGGCGAGCACAAGGTGACGGCGCACGGCACCGATATCTCGCCGCACAATCTGACCGGCGAGAAGATGTTCGTGCAAAGCCGCGTCACGGATCTTGACGGCAAGCCGCTCGTGGGCGTCCCCGTCGACGTCTGGCATGCGGATGACGACGGCTTCTACGATTCACAGAAGCCGAACTATGACGAGGTCGGCGCCTCGGCGCGGGCGCGCTTCGTCACCGATAGCGACGGCCGCTTCTTCTTCCGCACCATCCTGCCGTGCAGCTATCCGATCCCGACCGATGGCCCGGTCGGCGAGATGATCATGCAGACCAAGCGCCATCCGATGCGCCCGGCGCATGTGCATTTCCTGGTGAATGCAAAGGGTTTTGAGCCGCTGATCACCCACGTCTTCATCGGCGGCGACAAATATCTCGATTCCGACGTGGTGTTCGGGGTCAAGGACGACCTCGTCGCCAAGGTCGAGCCGCGTGACGATCCGGCGATGCCCGACGGCACCAGGGCCAACGGGCGCTGGCATCTGATGAGTTACGAATTCCACCTCAAGCCGGGCGGTGGCCAGGCCCCGAAACCGCTCGGAGTGAAGGTCGAGGAACACGCCTGACAACGGCAATCCGAGCTCCTGCCTAGTTTATGTGCGGCGCACAAGAATTGGGCTGGCCGCAAATTCCGCATGCGGAAATGCGACCTGCGACAACCTGTTCCACTGCTATAATCCATTGATATATATGTAGTATTCGCGCCGTTCGGCTTGGCACAAAGCTTGAATAGTTTGTGCCGACGCCATTGAAGCCGTCCCGCGAGACTTCTCATCCGAATTTGCCGACGCCACCGCGACGGGGGTCTCTCCCGTCATGCGTTCGCATGCGCCAACGGCGGCGTCACCGGACAAGTGGGCTCGTGTGCACTGACGCAATCATTTCCTGCAACGACGCAAAGGACGACACGACCCATGACCAAGCGCATTCGCCGGCCCTCGGAGGGTGGCCTGAGCCGCCGTCAATTGTTGGAGGCGACCGGCAGCACCGCCGCACTTCTCGCCGCCGCCAAGCTGAATTTCCCCGCCGGTGCGTTCGCGCAGGACGCAGGCCCCGAGGTCAAGGGTGCCAAGCTCGGCTTCATCGCGCTGAGCGACGCTGGTCCGCTGTTCGTCGCCAAGGATAAGG
The DNA here is from genome assembly GCF_001641635.1 of Bradyrhizobium centrolobii. Taxonomy (GTDB): domain Bacteria; phylum Pseudomonadota; class Alphaproteobacteria; order Rhizobiales; family Xanthobacteraceae; genus Bradyrhizobium; species Bradyrhizobium centrolobii. Next base: position 129,642 of record NZ_LUUB01000090.1, on the reverse strand, counting down.
GCCTGTTCGCCAAACACGGCGTGCCTGACGTCGACGTGCAGAAGCAGGCCTCGTGGGGCACCACGCGCGACAATCTCGTGCTCGGTTCGGAAGGCAACGGCATCGACGGTGCGCATATCCTCACGCCGATGCCGTATCTGATCTCCGCCGGCAAAGTGACGCAGAACAACCAGCCGACGCCGATGTACATCCTGGCGCGGCTCAACCTCGATGCGCAGTGCATCTCGGTCGCCAAGGAATATGCCGAGCTCAAGATCGGCGTCGATTCAACGCCGCTCAAGACCGCGTTCGAGAAGAAGAAGGCCGAAGGCAAGTCGGCCAAGGTCGCGATGACCTTCCCGGGTGGTACGCACGATCTCTGGGTGCGGTATTGGCTCGCCGCCGGCGGCATCGATCCCGACAAGGACGTCGAGACCATCACCGTGCCGCCCCCGCAGATGGTGGCCAACATGAAGGTCGGCACCATGGACGCCTTCTGCGTCGGTGAGCCCTGGCCCGGACAGTTGGTTGACCAGGGCATCGGCTATACCGCCGTCAACACCGGCGAGATCTGGAGCAAGCATCCTGAAAAATCGCTCGGCATGCGCGCCGCGTTCGTCGACAAATATCCAAAGGCGACGAAAGCGATCCTGATGGCCGTGCTCGAAGCCCAGCAATGGGCCGACAAGATGGAGAACAAGGAAGAGCTCGCCACGATCATGGCGAAGCGGCAGTGGATCAACTGTCCGGTCGAGGACATCGCCGATCGCGCCAAGGGCAAGTTCGACTACGGCACCGGCAAGGTGGTCGAGAACTCGCCACACATCATGAAGTATTGGCGTGACCATGCCTCCTATCCGTTCCAGAGCCATGATCTCTGGTTCATGACGGAGGACATCCGCTGGGGCAAGTATGAGCCTGGCTTCGACAGCAAGGCGCTGATCGCCAAGGTCAACCGCGAGGACCTCTGGAAGGACGCGGCCAAGACACTGGGCGTCTCAGCCTCCGACATCCCGGCCTCCACCTCGCGCGGCAAGGAGACCTTCTTCGACGGCAAGGTGTTCGATCCCGAAAATCCGGCTGCCTATCTGAAGTCGCTCGCGATCAAGCGCGTCGAAGTCTGATGGAGCCTGCGGCCGCCGTCAGGCAGCCGCATCGTCTTGGGAAGCCGGAGAGAGATTGCGATGAACATGCCTGCCACGAAGATGGACATTGACACGGCGACGCCTGCAGGCGCCGCCGCGCCGGTCGTCGCGATGACGCCGAAGCGTCCGCCGCGTAGCGAGACTTACGCGCGGATGGCGAGGGAGACCGCCGTGCGCGTGATCCCGCCGCTGGTGGTGCTCGCGCTATTGATGCTTGTGTGGGAGCTCGTCTGCCGCCGCGCCGGCTCGACCCTGCCGCCGCCGTCGAAGGTGTTCAAGGACACCCACGAATTGATCTTCGATCCGTTCTTCGACCATGGCGGCATCGACAAGGGCCTGTTCTGGCATCTCTCCGCCAGTCTCCAGCGCGTCGCCTTCGGCTATTCGCTCTCCGCAATCGCCGGCATTGCGCTCGGCGTGCTGGTCGGGCAGTCGGTCTGGGCGATGCGCGGGCTCGATCCGCTGTTCCAGGTGCTGCGCACGATTCCGCCGCTCGCCTGGCTGCCGCTGTCGCTCGCGGCCTTCCGCGACGGCCAGCCGTCGGCGATCTTCGTCATCTTCATCACCTCGATCTGGCCGATCATCATCAACACCGCGGTCGGCATCCGCAACATCCCGCAGGACTATCGCAACGTCGCGGCGGTGGTGCAGCTCAATCCGCTCGAGTTCTTCGCCAAGATCATGATCCCGGCGGCCGCGCCCTACATCTTCACGGGGCTTCGCATCGGCATTGGCCTGTCGTGGCTCGCGATCGTCGCGGCCGAAATGCTGATCGGCGGCGTCGGCATCGGCTTCTTCATCTGGGACGCCTGGAACTCCTCGCACATCAGCGAGATCATCCTGGCGCTGTTCTATGTCGGCATCGTCGGCTTCGTGCTCGACCGCCTGATCGCGGGCCTCGGCAAGATCGTCACCCGCGGCACCGCGCAGAACTGAAGGAGAGGAGCATATGACCGCCTATCTGAAGCTCGACCACATCGACAAGACCTTCACCCGCGGCAATGCCACGACCGAGGTGCTGAAGGAGATCAACCTCACAATCGAGAAGGGCGAATACGTCTCGATCATCGGCCATTCCGGCTGCGGCAAGTCGACCCTGCTCAACATCATCGCGGGTCTGACCCGTGCCACCACCGGCGGCGTGCTGCTTGAGAACCGCGAGGTGAACTCGCCGGGGCCCGACCGCGCCGTGGTGTTCCAGAACCACAGCCTGTTGCCATGGCTCACCGTCTACGAGAACGTCAAGCTCGGCGTCGACAAGGTCTTCGCGAAAACCAAGACGCGGGCCGAGCGCGACGCCTGGGTCATGCACAATCTCAACCTCGTGCAGATGGCCCATGCCAAGGACAAGCGTCCCTCGGAGATCTCCGGTGGCATGAAGCAGCGCGTCGGCATTGCCCGTGCGCTCGCCATGGAGCCGAAGGTGTTGCTGCTCGACGAGCCCTTCGGCGCGCTCGACGCGTTGACGCGCGCGCATCTGCAGGATTCGGTGATGGCGCTGCATCAGAAGCTCGGCAACACCATCCTGATGATCACCCACGACGTCGACGAGGCCGTGCTGCTGTCCGACCGCATCGTGATGATGACCAACGGCCCGTCCGCGCGCATCGGCGAGGTCCTCGACGTGCCGCTCGCGCGTCCGCGCAACCGGCTCGAGCTCGCAACCAACGCCGCCTATCTGAAGTGCCGGCAGCGCGTGCTCGAATTCCTCTACGAGCGTCATCGCTTCGTTGAGGCCGCGTAAACCAAAGTTTAACGCGCGAAGTGCCTGCGCCTAAATAATCGACATCCCGCTCAATCCTTGTGCGGCGCACAAGGATTGAGCGAATCGCAAAATTAGCGTGCGAAACAGGCCTGCAAATATTTCGGGCAATGCGAATAACGCGCTGAAATCCCTGTATTTCCAGATAGCGCGCAGTTGGCACGGAAATTGAAGTGTCAATTTGTGACGCCAACGACGACGTCCCTCAACATCATCAATCAGCATCGTGAACTCGCCACCGGGGTGAAGCCTCGGAGCACGCCTCCATGGCTGGAGGCCGAGCCTGCAACGACGCAGCGGTGAGCCTAGAAGGGATTATCAATGACGACGAATCCGACTGGAAATCCGACGTGGATTTCAGACTGGCGCCCCGAAGACGAGGCGTTCTGGAATGCGACTGGCAAGACTATCGCGCGACGCAACCTGATCTGGTCGATCGTGGCCGAGCATATCGGCTTCTCGGTCTGGCTGATCTGGAGCATCGTCACCACCAAGCTGCCGCAAGCGGGCTTCCACTACACCACCGACCAGCTGTTTCAGCTCGTCGCCGTTCCCGGCCTGATCGGCGCGTTGATGCGCTTTCCCTATACCTTCGCGGTCACGACTTTCGGCGGCCGCAACTGGACCATCTTCAGCGCGGCGGTGCTGTTCATCCCGACGCTGTCGCTAGCCTATTTCGTGAGCCAGCCCGACACGCCGTTCTGGCTGATGCTGCTGGTCGCCTCGACCGCGGGCCTCGGCGGCGGCAACTTCGCCTCCAGCATGACCAACATCTCCTTCTTCTTCCCGGACCGGATGAAGGGATCGGCGCTCGGTCTGAACGCGGCCGGCGGCAATATCGGCGTCTCCAGCGTCCAGCTCCTGACCCCAATCCTGATGACGCTCGGCGTCATCAACCTGTTCCAGGCGACGCCCGTCGACGGCATCTTCCTGCAGAACGCCGGCCTGATGTGGGTGCTGCCGATCGCGATCGCGGTGTTCGGCGCCGTGTTCTTCATGAACAACCTCACCTCGGCCAAGTCGTCGGTGAAGAACCAGCTCGCGATCGTCAAGCGCAAGCACACCTGGATCATGGCGTACCTCTATATCGGCACGTTCGGATCCTTCATCGGCTACTCCGCGGCGTTTCCGCTGCTGATCAAGACGCAATTCCCGGCGATGACGATCTCGATCGCGTTCCTGGGGCCGCTGGTCGGCTCGCTGGCGCGACCCTTCGGCGGATGGCTCGCCGACAAGGTCGGCGGCTCCATCATCACCTTCTGGAATTTCATCGCGATGGCGGCGGCCACGATCGGCGTGCTCTACTTCGTCGGGAACAAGGATTTCATCGGCTTCCTGTCGATGTTCCTGATCCTGTTCGTGACGACCGGCATCGGCAACGGCTCGACCTACCGCATGATCCCCTCGATCTTCCGCGAGGAGAACCTGTTCAAGGTGCGCGGCAAAGGCGATGCGGCGCGCGCGCTTGCGCTGAAGACGGCGAGCATCGAGAGCGGTGCGGCGGTCGGCTTCATCGGCGCGATCGGCGCCGTCGGCGGCTACCTGATCCCGAGCGGCTTCGGCAAGTCGATCGCCATGACCGGCGGACCGCAGCTCGCGCTCGCGATCTATCTCGCCTTCTACGCCTCCTGTCTCGGGTTGACCTGGTGGTTCTACCTGCGTCGCGGCCCGCAGCGAGAAGGCGCGCCGAGCCTCGCCGAGGCGCGGGTCTGAGGTTGGTATGAATCTCGCTTCTCCCCGTACGCGGGGAGAAGCCCCACTGATGACGTTTGACCCATGAACTTTTTCCGCAACGGCGCGGACAAAGACAAACCGAAACAGGCAGAAGAACATCATGACACCCGAACAGATTACCCTCGTCCAGCAGAGCTTTTCCAAGGTTGCGCCGATTTCCGAAGCGGCCGCGGTGCTGTTCTACGATCGCCTGTTCGAGGTCGCGCCATCCGTGCGTGCGATGTTTCCCGAGGACATGACAGAGCAGCGCAAGAAGCTTATGGGCATGCTTGCCGCCGTGGTGAGCGGTTTGTCGAACCTGGACTCGATGCTTCCCGCGGCCTCCGTGCTCGCCAAGCGCCACGTCGCTTACGGCGCCAAGGCGGAACACTACCCCGTGGTCGGCGCGACCTTGCTGTGGACGCTGGAGAAAGGCCTCGGCGAGGCCTGGACGCCGGATGTCGCGAAGGCCTGGACCGACGCCTACGGCGTGCTGTCCGGCTTCATGATCTCGGAGGCCTACGGCGCGCAGGCGCAGGCCGCAGAATAGGAGATGTCTCGTGAGTGAACCGCTCGTCATCGTCGGTAACGGTATGGCGGCCGCGCGTCTGGTCGATGAGCTCGCCAAGACCGCGCTCGGCCGCTACGCCATCGCCGTGATCGGCGAGGAACCGCGGCTCGCTTACAACCGTGTGCTGCTCTCATCGGTGCTTGCCGGCGAGACCGGTTCGCACGAGATCGAGCTCAGGCCGGCCGACTGGTGGCGCAATCGCGGCGTCACGGTGCGTTACGGCTATCGCGTCACGGAGATCGACACCGGCCGCCGCGAGCTCAAGATCGCCGGCGAAGAGAGCATGGAATATTCAAAGCTCGTGCTCGCCACCGGCTCGACGCCGCTGCGGCTGAACGTGCCCGGCGCCGATCTTGCCGGCGTGCACACCTTTCGCGACAGCCGCGATGTCGATCTGCTGCTGACGCTGGCTGCGGGCAGGAAGCGCGTCGTCGTGATCGGCGGCGGCCTGCTCGGCCTCGAGGCGGCCTATGGCCTCGCCAAGGCCGGGGCGCCGGTGACGCTCCTGCATCTGATGGACCGGCTGATGGAGCGCCAGCTCGATCTGCCCGCCGCCGACCTGCTCAAGACGTTGGTCGAGCGCAAGGGCGTCCGCGTCCTGCTCAACGCCTCGACCGCCCGCATCCATGGCGAGGGGCATGTCGAGGCCGTCGAGCTCGCCGACGGCAGCCGCATCGAGGCCGACGCCGTGATTTTCGCGGCCGGCATCAGGCCCAACATCGCGCTGGCCAAGGAGGCGGGCATCGCGGTGAACCGCGGCATCGTCGTCAACGACGTGATGCAGACCGCTTCGTCCGACATTTTCGCACTCGGCGAATGCGCCGAGCATCGCGGCATCTGCTACGGCCTGGTCGAGCCGGCCTATGAGCAGGCGCGGGTGCTGGCGCGACATCTCGCCGATCGGCCTGCCGCCTATCAGGGCAGCGTGGTCTCGACCAATCTGAAGGTGTCTGGCGTCAGCGTGTTCTCCGCCGGCGACTTCATCGGCGGCGAGGGCAGCGAGAGCCTCGTGCTCTCTGACGTGAAGCGCGGCACCTACAAGAAGCTTGTGATCGCCGACGGCCGGCTGACCGGCGCCGTGCTGATCGGCGATACCGTCGATGCGCTCTGGTATCTCGAGCTGATCCGTACGTGCGAGAAGATCGCGGCCATCCGCACCGACATGATGTTCGGCCGCGCGGTCGCGCGTCCCTCCAAAGCGGCTTGATAAGGCGGCCTGATGATGACGGCGATCGATCCGACGCTCCGCACCACACGAACGACCTGCCCCTATTGTGGCGTCGGCTGCGGCGTGCTGGCGACGCCCGACGGCAGCGGCGGCGCGGCGATCGCGGGCGACCCCGAGCATCCCGCCAATTTCGGCCGGTTGTGTTCTAAAGGCTCCGCGCTCGGCGAGACCATCGGGCTCGAAAGCCGGCTGCTCTATCCGATGATCCGCTGCAAGGGCGTGCTCGAACGCGTCGCCTGGAGCGACGCGCTCGATCATGTCGCCCACCGCATGCAGCACATCGTCGCGCGCGACGGCGCGGACGCGGTCGCGTTCTATCTTTCCGGACAGCTCCTGACCGAGGACTATTACGTCGCCAACAAGCTGATGAAGGGGTTTGTCGGCACGGCGAATGTCGACACCAATTCGCGGCTCTGCATGTCGTCGTCCGTCGCCGGCCATCGCCGCGCCTTCGGCGCCGACACCGTGCCCGGCTGTTACGAGGATCTCGACCAGGCCGATCTCCTGGTGTTTGTCGGCTCGAATGCCGCCTGGTGCCACCCGGTGCTGTTCCAGCGCATGCTCAGGAACAGGCAGGAGCGCGGCGCGCGCATGATCGTGATCGACCCGCGCCGCACCGATACCGCGAGCGACGTCGATCTGTTCCTGGGCCTGAAGCCCGGCACCGACGCCGCGCTGTTCTCCGGCCTGTTCGTCCATCTCGCCGACAGCGGCGCGCTGGATGCGGATTACATCGCGCAGAACACGAGCGGCTTCGACGACGCGCTGGCACGCGCGCGAGGCATCGCCGGCAGCGTCACCGCGACCGCGCTCGCGACCGGCCTGTCCGAACAGGACGTCGCGACCTTCTTCCAGATGTTCCGCGACACGCCGCGTGTCGTGACGCTCTATTCGCAGGGCGTCAACCAGTCGGCGCAGGGCACCGACAAGGTCAACGCCATCCTCAACTGCCATCTCGCCACGGGTCGCATCGGCAAGGTGGGCGCCTCGCCGTTTTCGCTCACCGGCCAGCCCAACGCGATGGGGGGCCGCGAGGTCGGCGGGCTCGCCAACCAGCTCGCCGCGCATATGAACTTCACGCCGCCCGACATCGACCGCGTGCGGCGGTTCTGGACGGCGCCGCGCATCGCCACCCATGAGGGCTTGAAGGCGGTGCAGCTGTTCGAGGCCATCAACCGCGGCGAGGTCAAGGCGTTGTGGGTGATGGGCACCAATCCCGCAGTGTCGCTTCCCGGCGCCGATGTCGTGCGCGAAGCGCTGAAGAAGCTCGAGCTGTTCGTGGTCTCCGAGAACGTGCTGTCCAATGACACGGTCGAGGCCGGCCCTCACGTGCTGCTGCCCGCGCTCGCCTGGGGCGAGAAGTCGGGCACGGTGACCAATTCCGAGCGGCGCATCTCGCGCCAGCGCTCCTTCCTGCCGGCGCCCGGCGAGGCCCGGCCCGATTGGTGGATCCTGAGCGAGGTTGCCAAGCGCCTCGGCTTCGGCGACAGCTTCAGCTACAAATCGGCAGCCGACATCTTCCGCGAGCACGCCGCGCTCTCGGCCTTCGAGAACGATGGCAGCCGCGATTTCGACATCGGCGCGCTGAAATCGCTCTCCGACGAGGACTTCAATGCGCTCACGCCCGTGCAATGGCCGGCGCGCGAAGGCCAGGCTCCCGGCGAGCGCTTCTTCGCGCGCGGCGGCTTCTTCACCAATGACGGCAAGGGCCGCTTCGTCGCGCCCGAGGTGCCGTTGCTGCGCGGCGAGACCAGCCCGTCGCGCCCGCTACGGCTCAACACCGGACGCATCCGCGACCAGTGGCACACCATGACGCGTACGGGCCTCAGCCAGCGGCTGGGCGCGCACCTGCCCGAGCCGTTCGTCGAGATCCATCCCGACGACGCCGGCAAATACGGTATCGTCCATGACGGCTTCGCCCGCATCAGCACCGATTACGGCCAGTGCATCCTGAAGACCGTCGTCAGCGAGCGCCAGCAGCGCGGCACCTTGTTCGCGCCGATCCACTGGAGCGCGATGAACGCCTCGCACGGCCGCGTCGGCGCGCTGGTGCAGTCGTTCAGCGATCCGTTCTCGGGCCAGCCGGAATCGAAGGCCACGCCGGCCGCGATCGCGCCGTACGAATACGTCTTCCGCGGCTTCGTCCTCTCGCGCAGGCAGCTCGAGCTGCCACCGCATCTGTGGTGGACGCGTGTGACGGTTGCCGGCGGCTTCGGCTATCTGTTCGCCGACAATGCCGATCTTGCGCGCTGGCCGGCCTGGCTCGACGGCGTCGCCGGCGAGGATGTCGCCGAGTATTGTGACTTCGGCGGCGGCGTCTATCGTGCGGCCTCGTTCGCGGGCGAGCGGATCGAGACCTGCCTGTTCGTCGGCCCGGCGCATGATGCCGGCGACTGGGAAGTGGTGAAGAGCGTGTTCGCTGCAGCCAGCGTCACCGACGAGCAGCGCCGCCTGCTCCTATCCGGGAAGTCCACCGAGGGCGTCGCCTCGACCGGACCCGTGGTCTGCGCCTGCTTCGGCGTCGGCCGCGGCACGATCTGCGATACGATTGCGGCAGGCGCGCGCACGGCGGCCGAGATCGGCGCAAAGCTCAAGGCCGGCACCAATTGCGGCTCCTGCATCCCGGAGTTGAAGCGGTTGATCGCGGCCACGGAAAGCGCTCCCGCGAAGCAAGCGAAGCTCGCGGGCGCAGCGAGTTAGGCGCGCCTCCTTCCCATCGTCATTGCGAGCCAAGGGTACGCGCGAAGCGCGGTCCGATGACAGGCTCCGCGAAGCAATCCAGAGCCCCATCGCGGTGATAGTCTGGATTGCCTCGCTGCGCTCGCAATGACGGTGTTGATACGGTTGTACACTGTCTCCACAGCGTCGTCCCGGCGCAGGCCGGGACCCATACCGCGGAATCTCTCGATTGTGCGCGGTCGGACTACCGAGCGACGAGTCGCCGCCAAACTCCTCCCTGTGGTTATGGTTCCCGGCCTTCGCCGGGACGACGGCCGAGTACGTGGCGCCGGCTTGACGCCATTCCTGCCATGACATCTGCCCCAATCGACGGGCCCGGCATTGTGGCCTATGCTGTCGCGCATCGCGCCTGCCCAACACACATAACAACAACCATGATGTACCTGGAAACGCCGCCGCGCCTGATCGAAACGCAGATCTTCTCCACCATGCCCGACAAGTTCCGCCGCAAGGGCGTGCGGACTGATTGGGCCGACGCCAACCGGCCCGGTGTGCCGACCGACTCCTTCATCGAAGGTCCGTCCTTCGATGCAGCCGGCAATCTCTACATCGTCGACATTCCCTTCGGCCGCATCTTCCGTATCGCTGCCGATGGCGAATGGTCGCTCGTGATCGAATATGAGGGGTGGCCGAACGGGCTGAAGATCGCGGCCGACGGCCGCGTCCTGGTGGCCGACTACATGCACGGCATCATGCAGCTCGACGCCGGGGCAGGGCGCATCACGCCGGTCTTGACCGCGCGTAATTCGGAATCGTTCCGCGGCTGCAATGATCTCCATCTCGCCTCGAACGGCGACATCTATTTCACCGATCAGGGCCAGACCGGCCTGCACGATCCGAGCGGCCGCGTCTATAGGCTGGCGCCGAGCGGCCGGCTCGATTGCCTCATCGACACCGGCATCAGCCCGAACGGGCTCGTGCTCGATCCGAGCGAAACCGTGTTGTTCGTCGCCATGACGCGCGACAATGCGGTGTGGCGACTGCCGTTCATGAAGGACGGCAGCGTCTCGAAAGTGGGGCGTTTCTGCTCGCTGTTCGGCACCAGCGGCCCCGACGGCATGACGATGGACGCAAAAGGCCGCCTGTTCGTCGGCCATGCCTCGCTCGGCCACGTCTTCGTGTTTGCGCCCAATGGCGAAATGATCGCGCGGATCAAATCGTGTCGGGGGCCGAATTGCACCAACGTCGCGATCGGTGGCGCAAAGAAGGATCGCCTCTACATCACGGAGTCCGCCACCGGCGGCGTGCTGGTCGCGGATATCGGTGACCTGTAACGCGCAATCGCAGTTGTGTAATGAAGCTCGATCCGCGCGCGCTCTTCGCCTCTCCCCGCCTGCGGGGAGAGGCCGCAATTGCGCGAAGCGCGAATGCGGGTGAGGGGGAGCTTCCGCGAGTCCAACTGCCACCATCATCGCGGAACCAGCCCCTCACCCCAACCCTCTCCCCGTAAGGACGGGGAGAGGGAGTAAATGCGCAGCCTCCTTTGCTTGCATCAGTCGGAGCAAACATGAACAAGAATCCCTTCGGCCAGACCGGCACCAACGTCTCCGTCATCGGGCAGGGCACCTGGTATCTCGACCACGGCGACCGCAAGCGCGCGGTCGCGGCGCTTCAGCGCGGGCTCGATCTCGGCATGACGCACATCGACACCGCCGAGATGTATGGCGACGCCGAGCTCGTCATTGCCGACGCGATCGCAGGTCGCCGCGACGAGGTGTTCCTGGTCTCGAAAGTGCTGCCGAGCAACGCCTCGCGCCGCGGCACCATCACGGCCTGCGAGCGCTCATTGAAGCGGCTGAAGACCGACCGGCTCGATTGCTACCTGCTGCACTGGCGCGGCTCCTATCCATTCGAAGACACCGTCGCGGCGTTCGAGGATCTGGTGAAGGCCGGCAAGATCAAGTCCTGGGGCGTCTCCAATTTCGACGCCGACGATCTCGACGAGATGCTCGACGTTGCCGGTGAAGGCAGGATCGCCTGCAACCAGGTGCTCTATCATCTGAGGGAGCGCGCGATCGAGCACACGGTGATCCCCTGGTGCGAGCGGCATGGCGTCGCGGTGGTCGCATATTCGCCGTTCGGCCATGACGATTTCCCCGCGTCCAGCAGCAAGGGCGGCACCGTGCTCGCGCGTATCGCAGAAGCGCGTCGCGCCACGCCGCGCCAGGTCGCGCTGAGCTTCCTCACCCGTGCAACTACGGTGTTCGCGATCCCGAAAGCGTCATCGGCGGAACATGCCGGCGAAAATGCGGCGGCTGGCGATCTCGTGCTGACGAAAGACGAGATTACAGCGCTGGATGCGGCTTTTCCGCGCGGTCCAAAGCCGCGCAGCCTGCCCATGCTGTAATGCACAAACGCCTATTATTAATGGAGCGTTGGCGCGCGCGCCCGCCAGCGCATATCGGCATCCTGTTTTCGGAAGTTGTGAACGCGGCGCAATTGGCGTTTTTTACCAGCGTACTCGATTCGCATTTTTCCCGAGTTCCAGCCGTGACCCCGCCGCCCGCCGCAGCCGCAAGGCTCGACAGTGTTTCCGTGCCCATGCCCGAGAAGAAGCAGGCCGGCCGCCGCGCACCCGCGCGCGTCGACCATCCCTTCAAGGGCATCGCGCTGGTGCTGTTGTCGACGGTGTTCCTCGGCTGCTCAGATGTCACCGCGAAATACCTGTCGTCGAGTCTGCCGTCGATCGAGATCACCTGGATCCGCTTTCTGACCTTCGCGCTGATGTTCACGCCGGTGATGCTGCCGGGCTCGCCGCTCCATGCGATGCACACCGAACGGCTCGGACTGCAACTGATGCGCGGCGCGGCACTGCTCGGCTCCTCGCTGTTCTTCATCACCGGTCTGCGCTTCTTGCCCATCGCGGAAGCCTCCGCCACCGGCTTCGTCTCGCCGCTGTTCGTCACTGCGCTGTCGATCGTCTTCCTGAGCGAGAAGGTCGGCTTGCGCCGCTGGATCGCGACTGCGATCGGCCTGATGGGCGTGATGATCATCCTGCGACCGGGCTCGATCGCGTTTCACGTCGCCGCCTTTTTCCCGATCGTCTCGGCGTTCTGCTGGGCCGCCGCGCTGATCCTGACGCGCATGATGAGCGGGCGGGAAGCCGTCCTCACCACGATGGCCTATTCGGCGCTCACGGGGCTTGCGATCCTCACCGCGATGGTGCCGTTCGTCTGGGTGACGCCGAGCTGGACCGCCATCGGGCTCGGCATCGTGATCGGCGTCGCGTCCACCGTCGGCCAGTGGATCATCGTGCTCGCCTATCGCTATGGCGATGCCTCGGTGCTCGCGCCATTCTCCTACACGCAGCTGCTCTGGGTCAGCATTCTCGGCTTCTTCCTGTTCGGCGAAGTGCCCGACGTCTGGACCGTCACCGGCGCGGGCTTCATCGTTGCCAGTGGTCTCTACATCGCTCATCGCGAGCGCATCCGCCGCGCTCAGCTCCTGGTGCTGGAAGAGCGTTCCCCGAACCCCTGACGCAATATTCCGAACCGGGCTTCGTGCTATCAACGGCTCCAACAACAAGGGAGGAGCCGGATGCGGGCCGCGATATTCAGGAACGGTGAGATTGTTGTCGACCGGATGCCGGAGCCGAAGCCGGGCGCCGGCCAGGTGCTGGTCAAGACGCTCGCCTGTGGCATCTGCGGTTCCGACCTGCACGCGCGCCAGCACGCCCACCGCATGGTGGAGATGGCGAAGAAGGTGGGGCGCAAGCCGATGGACCTTTCCCGCGACGTCGTGTTCGGCCATGAGTTCTGCTGCGAGATCGTCGACTACGGTCCGGGCACGGAACGCAAGCTGAAGCGTGGTGCGCGCGTGTGCTCGCTGCCGGCGCTGCTGACGCCGCAGGGCATCGAGGGCATCGGCTACTCCAACGACAATATCGGCGGTTATGCCGAAGCGATGTTGCTCAGCGAGGCGCTGCTGCTGGAGGTGCCCAATGGTCTCGCGCCCGAGCGTGCCGCGTTGACCGAGCCGCTCGCGGTCGGCGTTCACGCCGTGGCGAAGGCGAATATTCGTGGCGGCGAGGTGCCGCTCGTCATCGGCTGCGGGCCGGTCGGGCTCGCGGTCATCGCCGCTCTGAAGATCAGGGGCCTGCATCCGATCGTCGCCGCCGACTATTCGCCGGCGCGGCGTGCACTCGCGGCAAAGCTCGGCGCCGACATCGTCGTCGATCCCAAGGCGTCGCAGCCCTATGCGACCTGGGCCGAGTACGCGCAGATGTCGGACGCGGAGAAGGCGGCGCGGCCGCCCTTGCAGGCGATGCTGCCGGCGCTGAAGCCCGCGCTGATCTTCGAATGCGTCGGCGTGCCCGGCCTGTTGCAGCAGGTGTTCGAGGGCGCCCCGCGCGATGCGAGGATCGTCGTGGTTGGCGTCTGCATGGAAACCGACAGAAGCGAGCCGATGCTCGGCATCATGAAGGAGCTCAACGTCCAGTACGTGCTCGGCTACACGCCGGATGAGTTCGCAAGCTCGCTGCGCCTGATCGCGGAAGGACAAGTGGACGCCGCCGCGATGGTGACGGCCGAGGTCGGCATCGACGGCGTCGCCAGGGCGTTTGCCGATCTCGCCAATCCCGAGGCGCACACCAAGATCATCGTGCAGCCGTGGAGATAGGGAAGGGTTGAAGCACAGCGCCATCGGATTTCGCCGGCGTGTCGGCAGCGCCTGTCCGGCCGATTACAGCCCGGCGGTCGACGATCGCCTGGTGGAATTGCGCTAGTACGAGACCGAAGGCGGTAAGGTCGCCGTCCTCGATGGCGCCGTCTTCGTGACAGGCCAGCGTTTCGCGCAGGATGTCGTCAGCCGAGCTCTGCATGGAAGCGAGATCGTCCAGCGACGTGGTTTCGCGCACGCTCGAGATCGCCGTGAGCAGGCGGTCGCGATGCAGTGCATTGAGACTGCGCTCCTCGCGCCTCAGATAATGGCGCAGCCACGCGGCGACGGAGCCGAGGCCGGAGAGCAGGAGCACCGCGCCCCAGATGTAGTCGCTGTACTTGTCCATGAAGCTGCGCTCGTTGCCGTCGATATAGGCGGCAGCGCCAGGATGGGCCGGCAGAGCGGCATCCTTGTCGGTGTCGGGCTTCTGTATGCGGCTGGCGCTGGGCAAATCCTTCGTAAGCGACTGCCGGATCGCAAACAGCTCGCGCGTGAAAGCCGCGACCGTATCCTCGGAAAGCGCGCTCGGCGCCACGATCAGGTGATTGACGGCGATGGTCTCGATCTTGTCGTCGGGACGCTGCGGCGCGCCGGCAAATGCACCCGCGGGGATTTCCTCGGACTCGTAGAGCGGATGCCGCTCGGCGATGGCCTCGGAGACATCGACGGCGAGGAATTTGGGTTCACCGCGCAGGCGTGCGGTCGCCGCGATCGTGTCCGCGATGACCTTGGCGTCGAGCGCGCCCACCATCATGAAGGCGTCGAGCGTGGTGTCCTGGGTCATCTCCGCGATACTGTCGGTGCCGAACTGGACGGCCGAGACCTTCTGCGGATTGACGCCGGACTCGGAGAGGATCACGCGCAATAGGTTGAGATTGGCATCGCCAAGGCCGACCACGCCGATACGGCGCCCGCTGAGGGCCGCGATCTCGGTGACCTTCGACTTGGCCGCGCCCTTGCGGCCCGTCGGCGCCCACAGCACTACGAAATTCCGCCGCAGGATCGCGACCGAATTGGTCTCCGGCGGCATGGTGAGATCGCCGCGCGTCACCGCGAGATCGGTCTTGCCGCCGCCGAGCAGGTTGAGGCTTTGCAGCGGTCCGTCGGTCTCGATCGGGGTGAGCCGCACCGGCCCGCCCTTCGCGTCGAACGCTCTGGCCATTGCGAGTACGAGCGTCTGGTCGTCGCTGCCCGGCGGCCCGACGGCAATGCGTAGCGTCGCCGGCTGCCACGCCCAATAGGCGAGCGCGAGCGCGACCGTCAGGGCCGAGAGGACGGTCGCAAGCGCGAGCCACGGACTGAGGCGGTTGCGGCGGCGCGACGAGGCGTCCCGGTTCACGCTGAGATCGCTCGGCACGGGCATCTCGCTTTCCTCATCGGCAAGCCGGCCCGCCGGCAAACGCGGCGGNCGGGCGCCGTCAATACTTCGCAGGTACGTACATCTCCGGCGGGATCGGCCCGCGCTGATAGTCGGGGTTGCGGACGCGCGGCGGCAACACCACCGGCACGCGCGAGACCTCCTGGTACGGGATCTGGTCGAGCAGATGCGAAATGCAGTTGAGCCGCGCGCGCTTCTTGTCCACGGCGTCGACGATCCACCACGGCGAGTCCGGCAGGTGCGTATACTCCAGCATCGTCTCCTTGGCCTTGGTGTACTGCTCCCAGCGGGTGCGCGCCTCGACATCCATCGGGCTCAGCTTCCACTGCTTCAGCGGATCCTTGATGCGCATGGTGAAGCGAAACTGCTGCTCGTCGTCGGTGATTGAGAACCAGTACTTGACCAGGATGATGCCGGAGCGGATCAGCATCCGCTCGAACTCCGGCACCGACTTAAAGAATTCCTGGTACTGCTCTTCGGTGCAGAAGCCCATCACGCGCTCGACGCCGGCGCGGTTGTACCAGCTCCGGTCGAACAGCACCATCTCACCGCCGGCCGGCAGATGCGCCACATAGCGCTGGAAATACCATTGCGTGCGCTCGCGCTCGCTCGGCGCCGGGAGCGCGGCGACCCGGCAGATGCGGGGATTGAGGCGCTGGGTGATGCGCTTGATGACGCCGCCCTTGCCGGCGGAATCGCGGCCCTCAAACAGGACCACGACCTTCTTTTTCTCGGTCTGCACCCAGTCCTGGAGCTTGACCAGCTCGCCCTGGAGCCGAAGCAATTCCCTGAAGTACAGCTTGCGATCGACCGTCGGGCCGGGCGCGTCGGCTTCGTCCAGCAGCTCGTCGAGACGGGCGTCGTCGAGCTCCATCTCTAGCTCCTCGTCGAGATCGTCGGCCATCTCCTGAATCATGCGCTCGCGCTTGGCGGTGTCAGAGGTGCGGTCAGATGCAGTCATGGGTCTTTTCTCTCGGCTCACGTGCCTCTCATCCCGACCATCGGCGGGGTTTATTGCGCTAATGTGACACCGGTGGCCGGAGGGCGCCGCTTGTCAGGGGAATTGGCCCCGAAACGGCCCGGATCGGCCTCACACCGGCAGGGCGATCGAATATTTGACCTGGCTCAGGGCAAAGCTCGACTCGATCGAGGCGATGCCGTCGAGGCGGGTCAGCTTGTTCTTCAGGAACGCCTCATAGGAGGAGAGATCAGCGGCGACGACGCGCAGCAGGTAATCGCGGTTCCCGGTCATCAGATAGCATTCCAGCACCTCGTCCCATTTCGAGATCGCGCGCGCAAAGCGGTTGAGGTCCTCCTCCTTCTGCCGCGCCAGCTTGATCGAGATGAAGACGCTGACGTGCAAGCCCAGCGCCTTCTGGTCCACGGTCGCGATGTAGCGCGTGATGACGCCGCGCTCTTCCAGAAGCTTGACCCGGCGATGACAAGGCGAGACCGAGAGTCCGACCTTGTCGGCGAGCTCCTGCATCGTCAGGCGGCTGTCGGACTGGAGCAGCGCGAGGATCTTGCGGTCGATGGCGTCGAGGTCGGGCATTGGGATGAAACCTGTCATGGATGGCCTTTCATTGGTAAAATATCCCAATACTGCCGGGTATGGCGCGAAAAATTGAGAAGTTTGGCGCCGTTCGCGGGCGTATCATCGGGATCTTAGTTCCGGGAGCATTGCCATGCCCGTTGATTCCGCCCGCCTCGAAACCCTGTCCGCACTGAGCCGCAAGGTGCTGTGGCTGTCGTCGTGGACCATCCATCACGCCAACCACATCCGCCCGAACGCGGACGGCCTCAAGGTCGGCGGCCATCAGGCCTCGTCCGCCTCGCTCGCCACCATCATGTCGGCGCTTTATTTCTCGGTGCTGAAACCTGAGGATCGCGTCGCGGTGAAGCCGCATGCGAGCCCGGTGTTCCACGCAATCCAGTATCTGTTCAGTCGGCAGACGCGCGAGAAGCTGGAGAATTTTCGCGGCTTCAAGGGCGCGCAGTCCTATCCCTCGCGCACCAAGGATATCGACGACGTCGACTTCTCGACCGGCTCTGTCGGCCTCGGTGTCGCGCAGACGCTGTTCGCCTCGCTGGTGCAGGACTACGTCAAATCGCATGGCTGGATGAAGAACCGCCGCGAAGGGCGGATGATCGCGCTGGTCGGCGATGCCGAGATGGACGAGGGCAACATCTTCGAGGCTCTTGCGGAGGGCTGGAAGCACGGCCTGCGCAACACCTGGTGGGTGGTCGACTACAACCGCCAGTCGCTTGATGCCGTCGTGCGCGAAGGTCTCTGGGAAAAATTCGAGACCATGTTCCGCAACTTCGGCTGGGACGTGGTGATCGTGAAGTATGGCCGCCTGATGCGCGAAGCCTTCGCCGAGCCCGGCGGCGAGGCCTTGAAGCGCTGGATCGACAACTGCCCGAACGCGCTCTATGCGGCGCTGTGTTTCCAGGGCGGCGCGGGCTTCCGCAAGCACCTGCACGACGAGATCGGCGATCAGGGCCCGATCACGAAGCTGATCGACCGTCGCAGCGACGACGAGCTCTTGGCGCTGATGTCGAACCTCGGCGGCCACGACATGGCGAGCATGCTGGAGGCCTTCGAATCCATCGACCACGATCGCCCGGTCTGCTTCATCGCCTACACCATCAAGGGCGTCGGACTGCCGTTCCAGGGCCACAAGGACAACCATGCCGGCCTCATGACGGTCGCGCAGATGGAGAAGTGGCGCTCCAGCCAGAACATCCGACCCGGACACGAATGGGACAAGTTCGAAGGCCTCACACAGGATGCTGCCGAGCTCGAAGCGTTCCTCGCGCGTGTGCCGTTCAACCGGGACGGCCGCCGGCTCACCGCGTCCGCCGTCGAGGTGCCGGCCCAGCTCACCTTCAAGCCGTCGCCGCAGATGTCGACCCAGCAGGGCTTTGGGCTCGTGCTGAACGAGATCGCGCGCGGCGACAGCGAACTCGCCAAGCGCATCGTGACGACGTCGCCTGACGTGACCGTCTCGACCAATCTCGGCCCCTGGGTGAACCGGCGCGGCCTGTTTGCGCGCGCCGAGAAGGCGGACTTATTCCGCAGCGAGAAAATCCCCTCGACCTACAATTGGGATGCCTCGCCCAAGGGCCAGCATCTCGAGCTTGGCATTGCCGAGATGAACCTGTTCATCATGCTCTCCGCGCTCGGCCTGTCGCATCAGATCAACGGTGAGCGGCTGCTGCCGGTCGGCACGCTCTACGATCCCTTCATCGAGCGTGGGCTCGATGCGCTGAACTACGCCTGCTACCAGGATGCGCGCTTCATGGTGGCGGCGACGCCCTCGGGCATCACGCTCGCGCCCGAAGGCGGCGCGCACCAGTCGATCGCGACGCCCCTGATCGGCATGGCGCAGGACGGGCTCGCCTCGTTTGAGCCGGCCTTCGTCGACGAGCTCGCCGTGATCATGGGCTGGGGCTTTGGCCACATGCAGCGCGAGGCGGGCGAGGGCGGCTCGGTTTACTTGCGGCTCTCGACGCGGAGCATCGAGCAGGCGCAACGGATCATGACGCCGGAACTCGAGAAGAGCATCACCGACGGCGCCTACTGGCTGCGCAAGCCGGGGCCGAATGCCGAAGTGGTGATTGCCTATACCGGCGCGATCGCACCGGAGGCGATCGAGGCGACCGGCTTCATCGGCGAGAGCCGGCGCGATATCGGCCTGCTCGCGATTACGTCGGCGGACCGCTTGCATGCGGGCTGGACCGCCGCGCGGAAATTGCGGCGTGATCGTCGCGGCGTACAGCACCTCAGCCACATCGAAAAACTGCTGGCGCCGCTGCCGCGCGACTGCGGCATCGTGACCGTGATCGACGGCCACCCGGTCGCGCTCGGCTGGCTCGGCAGCGTTCGCGGCCATCGCGTCGAGGCGCTCGGTGTCGAGCAATTCGGCCAGACCGGCGCGATCGCCGACCTCTACCGCCACTACGGCATCGATGCCAACGCCATCATCGATGCGGCCGAAAGCCTCACCACCGGCGCGCCGGTGCTCCATCGCAAGATGGCGGTGTGATCGGTCGCATGGGCCCCGGCTCTGCAGCGCACCGCTGAAGATGCGCTGCGCTGCGTCCGGGGCACGAGAGTAATTCGCTCGGTACAATTTCGCGTCCCGGACGCGGCGCGGCATGAAATGTCGCGACGCTGAGCCGGGACCCATGGCCGCGCTTGCCTCAGTTCGCGATGCGTCCCATATTCCGCCCCGTCCGCCGCAACGCTGGCCCCGCATATGGCGGGTTCAACTGCTGGCGCTTTCGTGCAAGGATGCCTGCCGAAACGCCCCCACCATGCCCCCCAGGAAGAGGTCAAAGATGGTCAATCGCATGCAATTCTACATCGACGGCGCCTGGGTCGATCCCGCCGTCAAGAAGTCAACTCCGGTCGTCAATCCGGCGACGGAAGAGGCGATGTATGAGGTTGCGCTCGGCTCCAAGGCCGACGTTGACAAGGCCGTTGCCGCCGCCAAGCGCGCGTTCCAGACTTACTCCCAGACCAGCCGCGAGGAGCGCGTCGCGCTGCTCTCCAAGGTCATCGAGATCTACAAGGGTCGCCTCAAGGAGATCGGCGCTGCCGTCTCCGACGAGATGGGCGCGCCGCTGCCGATGGCGGAGAAGCTCCAGGCCGGCGCAGGCCTCGGCCACCTCATGACCACGCTCGACGTGCTCAAGAACTATCACTTCGAGGAACCGGCCGGCACCGCCATGGTGCTGCGCGAGCCGGTCGGCGTGGTCGGCATGATCACGCCCTGGAACTGGCCGCTCAACCAGATCGCCTGCAAGGTGGCGCCTGCGCTCGCCGCCGGCTGTACCATGATCCTGAAGCCGTCCGAGTTCACGCCGACCTCGGCGCTGATCTTCGCCGAGATCCTCCATGAAGCCGGCGTGCCCAAGGGCGTGTTCAACCTCGTCAACGGTCTCGGCCCCGAGGTCGGCGCCGCCATGAGCGAGCATCCGGACATCGACATGATCTCGTTCACCGGCTCCACTCGCGCCGGCATCGATGTGGCGAAGCGCGCAGCTCCGACGGTGAAGCGCGTCAGCCAGGAGCTCGGCGGCAAGTCGCCGAACGTCATCCTCGAGGGCGCCGACCTGCAGAAGGCGGTGACCGGGGGCGTGATGCACATGTTCAACAACTCCGGCCAGTCCTGCAACGCGCCCTCGCGCATGATCGTGCCGCTGTCGAAGATGAAGGAAGTCGCTGCGATCGCGAAGGCGGTGGCCGACAAGACCAAGGCCGGCGATCCGCGCGGCGAAGGCACCACCATCGGTCCCGTCGTCAACCGTGGCCAGTGGGACAAGATCCAGGCGCTGATCAAGAAAGGCATCGACGAGGGCGCAACGCTCGTCGCCGGTGGCCCGGGCCTGCCCGAGGGCGTCAACAAGGGCTTCTATGTCCGTCCGACCATCTTCGCCGACGTCACCAACGAGATGACGATCGCCCGCGAGGAGATCTTCGGACCGGTGCTCACCATCATCGGCGCCAAGGATGAAGCAGACGCCGTGCGTATCGCCAACGACACGCCCTATGGTCTTGCGGGCTACGTCACGGCCGACACGGTCGAGAACGCCAAGAAGGTCGCGCGCCAGATCCGCGCCGGCAACGTCAACCTCCAGGGCGTGCCCAACGACCGGACCGCGCCGTTCGGCGGCTACAAGCAGTCGGGCAACGGCCGCGAGTGGGGCAAGTACGGCCTCGAGGACTTCCTCGAAGTGAAGGCCGTTGCCGGCTTCAACGCGGCGTAAGCCTCATCGCCTGAACGAAAATGGCGCCGGAGCGGGAAACCGCTCCGGCGTTTTTCGTTGTGGCGTCGTCATTGCGAGCGAAGCGAAGCAATCCAGAAATCCGCGTCTCCCCGTCATTCCGGGGCGTCGCGAAAGCGACGAGCCCGGAATCCATTCGTCGACCGACTCTGTCGCACGATGGATTCCGGGCTCGCGCCGAAGACGGCGCGCCCCGGAATGACGAAGCGGAGAGACTACCCGCC
>NZ_LUUB01000090.1:0-108417 GCF_001641635.1 Bradyrhizobium centrolobii | reverse complement strand
CCATGAACAGGCGGTTGCGCTTGACACCGCCGAAGCAGAGGTTGGCGCAGCGTTCGGGCAGCGCGATGCGGCCGATCATGACGCCGTCGGGCGCGAACACCACGACGCCGTCGAGCTCGGGATCGCCCATGCCCCAGCCGCACCAGAGGTTGCCGTCGATGTCGCAGCGCATCCCGTCCGGCGTGCCCGGAGCTGCATCGATGAAGACGCGCTTGTTGGAGATCGTGGTGCCGTCCGGCGAGACGTCATAGGCGAGAATCTTGCGGTTCGGTACCCCGCGCGATTCAACGACGTAGAGGATCTTCTCGTCCGGCGAGAAGCACAGCCCGTTCGGTCCCAGCACGCCCTCGGCGACGATGGTCGCCTTGCGGGTCGCCGGATCGAGCCGATAGACGTTCGGGTCGATCTCGGACTCGGCCTTGTAGCCCTCGTAATTGCCGAGCAGGCCGAAGGTGGGATCGGTGAACCAGATCGAGCCGTCGGACTTCACAACCACGTCGTTCGGCGAGTTCAGCCGCTTGCCGCCAAAGGAATCCATCAGCACCGTGATCTCGCCGTCATATTCGGTGCGCACCACGCGCCGGCCGCCATGCTCGCAGGTGATCAGCCGACCCTGGCGGTCGCGCGTGTTGCCGTTGGCGAAATTGGAGGGCTTGCGGAAGACGCTGACGGCCCCGGTCTCCTCCTCCCATTTGATGATGCGCTGGTTCGGGATGTCGCTGCACAGAAGATAGCGCCCGTCGCCGAACCACACCGGACCCTCGGCCCAGCGCAGGCCGGTCGCAAGCCGCTCCACGGCCGAGAGCTTCAGCCAGTATTTTTCGAAGCGGGGATCGAGTGCATGAATCGCCGGATCGGGGTAATAGGTGGCCGGCCGCCAACCTTGAGGCCTTTCTTGGGTTTGGGACGATGCATCGCTCATGTGCAGTTCTCGTTATTGCGTTCCCTCTGCCCAAATCTGCTATCATTAGAGACCTACGACCGCAAATCGGTCGCTACCGACGAGGGAAGAAATGCCGCGTATTTTGATGACTGGAGCTTCAGGCGGAATCGGCTCGAGCTTGCGAAAGTTGCTCCCGCCGATCTATCCGGACCTCCTGCTCAGCGACATCAAGCCGCCCGCCGATCTCGGCGCGAACGAAAAGTTCAAGGCGGCCGACCTGTCCGATCTCGCGCAATGCGAAGCGATCTGCGAGGGCGTGGACGGCATCCTGCATTTCGGCGGCTATTCGGTCGAAGGCGCCTGGGACGATATCCTCCAGGCCAACATCATCGGCGGCTACAACCTGTTCGAGGCGGCGCGCAAGAAAGGCGTCAAGCGCGTGGTGTTCGCCTCGTCGAACCACGCGGTCGGATTCTATCCCCGGCACCACAAGATCGGCACCGACGTCACCCCGCGCCCGGACGGACGCTACGGCGTCAGCAAGGTGTTCGGCGAAGCGGTCGGGGCGCTCTATGCCGACAAGCACGGGCTGAAGGTCACCTGCATCCGTATCGGCAATTTCGGCGACAAGCCGCTCGACCAGCGCCGGCTTGCGATCTGGCTCAAGCCGGAGGACCTCGTGCAGCTCTGCCGCATCGGCCTCGAGCACCCCGACATCCATTTCGAGGTGTTCTACGGGGCTTCCTTCAACGAGCGCGCCTGGTGGGACAATCACCGCGCCTATGAATTCGGCTATCGCCCCACGGGCCGCGCCGAGGATTTCTGGCAGCACGCGATGGCCGAGCAGGCCAAGCTGAAGCCGGATCCGGTCGGCGATTACTACCAGGGCGGCACGTTCTGCAGCATCGAGTTCGATGCCGACCCGACCCGGATCATCGACTGGACCAAGCGTTAGCGTTCGGATTCGCAAATCCGAGACACAGGTGCGCCCGGTCGGCGTCCGGTTCGGAGCTCAAAGCGGACAACACCCATTAGTCGATGTCTGTCCGCTAAGCGCCCAGAACCGGAAGCCGTCGATCGTTTTGTGCAGTGAGGTAACGATTACCGTCGCGTGCTTCTCCCCGGTGATCAGCGACAGTCGGGAATATGTTGCGAAGATGCTGGGCGGTGCGTTCGTCATCCTCGTCCAGGTGCAAGACACACCCCCTCATGATTTCAAACTGAACGGGAAGCTGGAGCGGGTGTGCGACATCCCCACGCGGCGTTCTTCATGCTGTCGATCTGCGAACTGCCGATGCCCGCGGAAGACTGTTCGACCCCGTCGATACGCAACCACTGTGCCAATGGTACTAGGTCTAACCCCTAGTACTCGACGGACGCAGAGCTCTCTGATTTCGTTGGTCCGACGCAGTTGATCAGCGCTCGGGGTACTCATGGAGCCGAGAGCCTCGTCACCAAAGTTCGCTTCCATTTCGGAGGCAATGCAGTTGCAAATTTGCAAGCAAGCGTCCGTTGAAAAGCCACCTTGCTGCGCGCAACCGCTTCGGCACACTGAGAGAAATTGCGGTCGCCACTCTGCGGCCGCGGCGATTGTTGCAACATTGATTGCAGCCATCGTCAGAACCAGGAGAAACGCAGGCATTGCTTTGCTTCCCTTTTCTGTTCTTGTGAGGTGCCGCTCCAATTCGACCGCACCTTTTGCGCCTCTAGCAATCTCCAGCTACTTGCGTGGTTTTACCCTGAAGCGGGACCACAAATGACCGATCAGCGATAGGACTATGGCGGCCACAATGATCGGGAGCCAAATCGACGTGGTTATAATGAACAAGGAAATGATGACCGCACGTCCAAAGACCGATTCGCTGACCGGGTTCTTAAGACGAGCGAAGTAGGCGTAGATAACAAAAATGGTGGCTGGCGCCATCCACGCGGCGACGAGCACCAGTAACAGGTCAACAAGTTGGCTGGCATAATGGTGCATGAGCGCACCTCCTGACAGCGTCGGCGCGAATTGCTGTCACCGCTGCGAGAACTGCGGTGATTGTGGCGGAGAATTGGTCTTTGTTCGCGTTCGCGGGCATCAGCACGCTCGGCGCCGCTGTCCCGGCCGGGGCCCAAACTCATGCGAAGCCGCGGCCTTCGATTCGCCTGAGCTAGGGCCTCTCAACGTGCACTCGTTGAGATGGCTCGGGCGAGGGCTCGTCCAATGCAATCATAACCATCGGCGGTGTTGTGCAATCCGTCCCACGATACCAGCGCGCTTTGCGCAACTCCGGCATTGATCGAATTCCGCATCAGCGCAAAACGAGAGAATAGCCCGACCCGTTCCTGCTTCGCGACATCGGCGATGATGCCCTCCATCGTCGGGTAGCTAGCGGAAGCGAGCACCTGCGGCGCATATTGCAGATCCATCAGCACGACATCCGCCGACCCTGCCTTAAGTGCCCTTACCCCTTCAAGAACGCTCCTCTTGAGCCCTTGGTCCGGCCGCCCACCCCAGGCGACGTCATTGGTGCCCAATTGCCAGATAACGAGATCAGGTGCGTGGGCGAAAACATCACGCTCGAAGCGTGCGATGTTGTTGGGAATCGTGTCGCCGATTCGACCGCTGTTGATGACGCTGATGTTGGCGTTCGATCTAAGCCTCGAGAGCTCTCGGCGCATCACCTCCGGATATGTGGCCGCGGACCTAAGCACCCAGAGTCCTACTGTCGACGATGAGCCGATCGCGACAATCTTTAACGGCTCACCGGATCTCAAACGCGCCGCCGTGCGGGGCAATTGTGCGCCCAGCGAGACATCCAAATTTGCCGCAAGACATCTCTCTCCAGACGATATCTCGTCCTGTGCTTGAGAGGGCGCCGTGCTGGACAACCCGATAATCATGGCGGCACCGATCGACGCTATTGCTCGAGCGGTTCGGGTTACGCATGGCAAAATAAATCGACACATGTTCCCCAATAACTGGTCGATTCTCTCTTGACAACCCTTGGCGTCAAACGTTCTGTCATTTGATTACAGGTCGATTGACGCGTGGACAGCGAGTAGCACGATGAATCCGCGGATAGGCGCGGGTAAGACCATGTCCGGAAAGCCTGTAGCGAAGCGGCTGGTATTCCATATCGGCGGCTATGATCCAATCACGTCGCATGTCACCGCGCAACGACGCTTTGTGCGCGAGATTGCCAGGTTCCAACGTACCTGGTCAGTGAAAGCGGCCGTCGACGGTTCGCATGATACCGTCGACCAGATCCAATGGAATGTGACGACGACCGGCCCCGATTGGCTCGTCGAAACCGATTACCGTCTGGTCCGATGGCACGACGTAATCGAGGCCTTCGGGCGTCGAAGCATTGGCTCACGCATTTCCGTCGGCATTCTTGCGTTTCTGGATTTCGTTTTGGCCGGCACTCTTTGGCGTTACTTGCTGAGCAACTGGCGCTACGCACTTTTCTTTCTCTATCCATTGGTCACGTTCGGATTGCTCATCGCGGCCGCCTTCTTGATTGGCGTGTTTGCATTCAAGATCACGGGATCAATTCCCATTGCTGCCGGTGGCGGTCTCTTCGGGTTCGCGGCCGTTTTGGCGGGGCCGTGGCGCTGGCTGCACCTGGGCGACTTGTTCGACGATTGGATTTTTTCTCGCGAGTATATTCGATGCGGTAATTCGGAAATCGAGCAAAGGCTGGACAGGTTGGCCGCCGAGCTCGTGGTTGCGGCGAGCAACTCTGCCGCAGACGAAATTTTGGTCATAGGGCACAGTCTTGGCGCCGTACTTGCGGTTGATCTGCTTGATCGCGCCTTGAAGCTGGACCCTGCGCTCGGTCGGAACAAAATTCCCGTCACGTTCTTGAGCGTTGGGTCATCCATACTCAAGATCGGTCTGCACCCGAAGGCAATGCGCTTTCGTTCGACGGTGGAACGCGTCGCCAAGTCGCGCGCGATCTTCTGGGGCGACTATCAGGCTCTCATCGACGTGTTGAACTTTTACAAAAGCCGGCCAATGGCCGAAATGGGCCTGTCGACAGAAAACGAGGCGACCGTCAGGGTCGTGAAACTTAGTCGAATGCTTGACGACGACATATATCAACGCATCCGGTTCAATTTCTTCCGTGTGCACTGCCAGTTCGTCAGTGGAAATGACAAGCGAACATCGTACGATTACTTTATGCTCACGTGCGGACCGATTTCAGCCAAATCCCAGACGCTCGCCCCGGATGGCGCCGTGTCGATGATCGCTGACGACGGAGGACTGATTGCGAACGCGCCGCTGTCGGAAAGCGAACTACCAGGTAATCCGGGCGCGGCAGCCTAATTCAAATGACGCCCACCATTTCGAAAGTCGTTTTCGTCGCATTGGCGATCGGCTGGTACCTCATACGCTATAAGTACGCGCGGCGTTCCCGCCGTGCGAGGATTGTGTGGAGCGCTCGTGGCCCCCTGGAAACTGCGCTCCTGCTCATATCTCTTTCGGGACTAGGACTTGTGCCGCTCGTCTACGTAGCGACAGGAATACCTCGTTTCGCAGCTTACAGCTTTTATCCCTGGTTGGCTTGGGTGGGATCTCTCTTTGCGATCGCGGCTCTGGGCGTGTTTCACCTGACTCACCGTGCACTCGGCCGGAATTGGTCGATAAGTCTCGACGTGCGGGAGAACCATGAACTCGTGACGGAAGGGATTTACCGGAGAGTTCGACACCCGATGTATTCGGCATTTTGGCTGTGGGCCATCGCCCAGGCATTGCTGCTGCCGAATTGGATTGCCGGTATCGCGGGCCTGGTCGGCTTCGGGACCTTGTTCTTTGGCCGCGTCGCAAGAGAAGAGCGAATGATGCTGCAGACGTTTGGCGACAGCTATCGCGAGTATATGGCGCGGACCGGTCGGGTCTTCCCGCGGATACTCTGAAGCAGGTACCGGCACGTCTTGATCTGTAGGATCACGAAGTCGACCTGGAACCAAAAGCTTCAATTCGCGTGCCATTTTCGCAACATATGGCAAAAAACGGCTGTCGGGGCTGCCGACTCCTCGGTCTATTCATTGCCGTCGTGGCGAGCGTCGGGTTATTTTTACGCGTGTCAGGTGAATTCCAACCCACCCGAATCATGGTGAGAAACCCGATGTTGAGATTCGTAGTCCTTGGTATCGCTTCTTTGGCTTTCGTAGGAACAGCAGTTGCTGCCGACCTGCCACGGCCTCAGCCTGTTGCCGCCGCGCCCGCGCCGGTTGGCAAATATCCCGTCGGCAAATACCCCGTCGGTAAGAGCCCCGTGGGCAAATACCCGGTCGCAGCCCCGGCCCCGTTGGTGACCAAAGGTTGATCTGAATATCTGTTCGTACCCCAGCGGAGTTCGTTTGGGGTAGCTGACTACCTGTGGCATCGGATCTTGGATCCAAGAGGATTCGAAGATGGCGGGAATGATTCGGAAGCGTCCGGGTCTGGAGCTTCTTGCAAAGGCCGCCTTGCTGGCGGCCTTTGTGGGCTTGGGGGCCGGGATCAGTAGCGCGCAACCAATCGAGGCGCGTGCCGACCATCAGCAACGGGACGCTCTCCCTAATTCGGCGACGAAGCCTGCGGAGAGCATGGCCGCGGTTACGCCGAGTGCCCCGCCGGCCACGTCAGATGCAAAGCCAGTTCGAAGAGCTGCTGCCCTAGGTCCCTACTACGTTGATTTTCGTGCCCGCACGGCATCAACGTACGGTCATGCATTCGTCTGGTACGGAAAGACGAGCGAAAAGCAGGTCGAGGTCGCTGGTCTGGCGCCGGCCGGCGACGAGGTGCCTTACATCTTGGGACACATCATGTTTGTGCCCTCTGAGACAGGGGCGACCTATGGTGATCTTGACGAGCAATATTTGACGGCCAGCTATCGCGTCTATTTGGATGAGGCCGATGCCAAGAAGGTCTTTGCTTATATCAAGCACCAGCAGGAGACCTCGCCGCTGTGGAACGCGGCAACGGCCAACTGCACTGCTTTTATCGGCCGCATAGCGACTTTTATGGGCCTCAACGCTCCGTTCCATCTGCTAAAGCCTGAGGAATACGTAAACCGACTCAGGGAGCTGAACGGGGGGCGAAAAATGGTGCACCTCGAACCCGGTCGAGGCTAGGTTCCTCGGTATTGAGCTCATCCAGCTTTCCTGATCAGCCGTCTCGACAGGGCCCCACTATTTTCCACGAATTCAGTGAGCGGCGTCATCCGAGAAAGTGCGGCGCTATATCGACCGTCCAAAGCGGCCAAACAGCCGTCGATCGGTTGGAGGACCCTGCGCATAGCCCGCGATCAAGGCGATCGCGATGCGTGCCGGTGACGAGTCGTTTGGCGCAGTTGAGGAAGGTTAGCCAAGATGAAGCGTTTCGCTTGAGCAATGGCCGTAACGACCCGATGGTACATTCTCTGGCGCTCGTCCTGGAAAACGAGGTCATCGACAGGCGGTTGTTGATGTGCCTCGAACGGTCGAGCATTGACATCAATCGATCAATGCGGCTCGCGTAGGCGGCAGGTTGATAGACGCTCTCCAGAATCTGTCTGTAGTCCATCAAAATCTCGCGCAAGGGACGCGCGGGATCGAAATTTGTGGCATCAGTGCATTGATCGCCAGTGCACTGATCGACGCCGTTTTTGCGCCGGTATTCGGGGGACACCAATGCGGGTCTATATCATTCTTGCCGGCCTAGCCCTCTTGCTCATTGGAAGGGAGGGCAGCGGCACGATCGTCGATAAAGGAACCGACGCGCAGAAATCTTGCGAGCTACTTGTTCAGAAATCGTTTCGTGATCAGGGCGACGCCCGGTCTGCCGGCTCATGCGAGGGAATGATCGAGACCGCGATGCTCTTTGCACCAAACCTGCCGGCTGAGGTGCGTGCATGCCCCCCCGCGCAAGGCAGTATCTTGGAAAGTGCCAAGATCCTTCTTCAATACATTGACAACAATCCGGATCGACTGAATGAACCGGGGATTACCCTTGCTCTCGAGGCGTTCAGAGATGCTTGGCCTTGCCATGGGGACGATGCTGGTGGCCCGAGACCAAAAAAGCGCGTGCCGAAAAAATCAGTGAAGCCTACGCCGCCTGCGAGCAATTAGAACAGTGCCTTCGCGATCTTGGCCCATCCGTGAGCGGCATTAAACGTATGCTGCTCCGTCCACAGTGTTCCCTCGGCGTCGGCCAAGTGAGCACACGACCTGCCTAGCGCCTGGTCTCGTCGTCGGCGATCCGCGCAAGGTAGTCCGACTTGCTGAACTGCATATGATCGACGCAGAGCTGGGCTAAGGCCCAGCTATCGCGTCCCTTCAACAGCTCAATCATCAGCTCGTGCTGGCGCTTCGACAGCGCCAGCCCCTCGTGGTCGGCGAGATTCTTCGCACGCATCGGCAGCGTCAGGTTCATGTAGTCCTGGAGCGAGCGCACCAGATAGGGATTGCCGCAGGCAGCAAACAGCGCGACGTGAAAGGCGTCGTTGGTCTCGTGAATGCCGCGCAGATCCTGCAACTCGGCCCTAGCGCAATATTGCCGCTGCAACACGGTCAGCTCGTCGATCAGGCTCTGCGGCGCGGGCAGGGGGATCATCAGTGCGGCTTGCCGGGTCAGCATTTCCCGCACCTCGTAGATCTGCCGGACCTCCTCGGCCGAATAGAACCGCACGGTGGCGCCGACGTTTTTCTCGCGCCGAACGATGCCGCGCCGCTCTGCCTCGACCAGCGCCTGGCGCACGAAGTGCCGCGAGGTGCCGTAGCGCGCCATCAGCGCGTCCTCGGTGAGGCGCGCGGCCGGCGCAAGGCGGCCGAAGATGATGTCCTCCTCGAGCCGCGCGACGATATCGTCCGGGTCCTCGCGCCGAACCGTCACGGCATCAGCGGTGCGAATGTGCTGCATTCCCTCCAGCCTCTCCGGTCCAGCCGCCCCTGTGGAGCAGGGAACATGCAGATTGTCAATAATCTGGAGCGTTCGACGCTGGTCTTCTCCTGAAATTGCCAGTGCAGATGCCTATCTTATTGACAATAAGGGGGCAGCCTGTACGACAATGGCAGAGCGGAATGGAGTGGCATGATGACGAGTGGCTTGCGCAAAGGGCTGACGAGCTATGGCGATGCCGGCTTCTCGCTGTTCCTGCGCAAGGCCTTCATCAAGGCCATGGGCTATTCCGACGACGCGCTCGAGCGTCCCATCGTCGGCATCACCAACACCTATAGCGACTACAATCCCTGCCACGGCAACGTGCCGCAGATCATCGAGGCCGCGAAGCGCGGCGTGATGCTGTCGGGCGCGATGCCGTTCGTGTTCCCGACCATCTCGATCGCCGAGAGCTTTGCGCATCCGACCTCGATGTACCTGCGCAACCTGATGGCGATGGACACCGAGGAGATGATCCGTGCCCAGCCGATGGACGCGGTGATCGTGATCGGCGGCTGCGACAAGACGTTGCCTGCGCAGGTGATGGCGGCGATCAGCGCCGACCTGCCGACTGTCGTCATTCCCGTGGGTCCGATGGTGGTCGGCCATCACAAGGGCGAGGTGCTGGGCGCCTGCACCGACTGCCGCAGGCTGTGGGCCAAGTATCGCGCCGGCGATATCGACGATGCCGAGATCGAGGCGGTGAACGGCCGTCTCGCGCCGTCGGTCGGCACCTGCATGGTGATGGGCACGGCCTCGACCATGGCCTGCATGATCGAGGCGCTCGGCCTCTCGCTGCCGATGAGCGCGACCATTCCGGCGCCGCATGCCGAGCGTTTTCGCCTCGCAGAAGCCAGCGGCAAGGTCGCCGCGGAGATGGCCAAGACCAAGGGGCCGAAGCCGAGCGAATTGCTGACGCCGGCCTCCTTCAAAAATGCGCAGGTCGTGCTCCAGGCGATCGGCGGCTCGACCAATGGCCTGATCCATCTGACCGCGATGGCGCATCGCTCGCCGCACCGGCTCGATCTCGACGCCTTCGACAAGCTCGGCCGCGAGGTTCCGGTGCTGGTCGACCTGAAACCGTCCGGCGAGCACTATATGGAGCATTTCCATCACGCCGGCGGCGTGCCGAAACTCCTGGCGCAGCTCGGCGATCTCGTTGATCTCGACGCGAAGACCATTACGGGACAGACGGTGCGCGACGTCGTGGCGAATGCGGAAGAGGTGCCCGGCCAGGACGCGATCCGCTCGCGCGACAACCCGATCAAGCCGGAAGGCGGCCTCGCCGTCCTGCACGGCAACCTGGCGCCGCGCGGCGCGGTCATCAAGCAATCGGCTGCGAGCCCGAAGCTGTTGCAGCACACCGGGCGCGCCGTGGTGTTCGAATCCGTCGAGGACATGACCCTGCGGGTCGACGATCCCGATCTCGATGTGAACGCCGATGACGTGCTGGTGCTTCGCAATGCCGGCCCCAAGGGGGCGCCCGGCATGCCCGAAGCGGGATATCTGCCGATCCCGAAGAAGCTCGCGCGTGGCGGCACCAAGGACATGGTGCGCATCTCGGACGCGCGCATGAGCGGCACGGCGTTCGGCAC
This sequence comes from Bradyrhizobium centrolobii, assembly GCF_001641635.1. Classification (GTDB taxonomy): domain Bacteria; phylum Pseudomonadota; class Alphaproteobacteria; order Rhizobiales; family Xanthobacteraceae; genus Bradyrhizobium; species Bradyrhizobium centrolobii. Next base: position 98,048 of record NZ_LUUB01000090.1, on the reverse strand, counting down.
CATCGTGCTGCACATCACGCCGGAATCCGCCGTCGGCGGACCGCTGGCGCTGGTGAAGAACGGCGACATGATCCGGCTGGACGTTGCCAAGCGCAGCATCGAGTTGCTGGTCGACGCCGCCGAGCTGGAACGGCGCCGCGCTGGGTTGAAAGCGCCCGCTGCGCCGGACGAGGCCAGGCGCGGCTACGCCTGGCTGTTCAATAAGACCATCTTGCAGGCCGACGAGGGCTGCGACTTCGATTTCATGCAGAGGACTGGGCAAGGAACTGGGAAGGGGTGACCAACCACCCGACACGTAGCTCAGACCGCTAAAGCGGCGGGCGATAAAAACAGGGGGAAACGATGATTGCACGATCCATGCGTGGGTTGGCGGCGTTGGCCGCCGTCCTGTTCGTCACTGGGGCCGCGGCACAGGAGGTGAAGCATTATCGCTTCGCCTATGACCAGCCGCGCAATACCGGCTATTCCATCGCGGGTGACCTCTTCGCCGACAAGCTCAAGGAATTGAGCAAGGGGACGATGATCATCGATCAGTATCCCGGCGCACAGCTCGGGCAGGAACCGCAACTGCTCCAGCTCGTGAAGGCGGGCGACATCGAATTCGCGATCATCTCCTCGGCCAACACCGCAACGATCTCGCCGCAGGCCGGCGTGATGTCGCTGCACTTCCTGTTCCGCGACGAGAACCACGTGATCAAGGGGCTCGCCGATCCCCGCGTGTTCGAAGCCCTCAAGACGATGATCGACGAGACCACGCAGGGCCTTCATGTGATCGCGACCGGATCGCAGGGCGTCCGTCACATGTACTCCAAGAAGGAGATCCACAATGTCGGCGACATCAAGGGGTTGAAGGTCCGCGTGCAGGCGACCGCGACCGAGGACACCATGTTCCCGGCCTACGGCGCCCAGACCGTGCATATGCCGTTCGGCAGCGTCTACACCTCGCTGCAGACCGGCGTGGTCGACGCCGCCGAGAACAGCATCAACGTCTACCTCGTCAACAAACACTACGAGGTCGCGCCGGTCCTGAACATCACCGAGCACGAGGCCAACAACGCGCTGGTGTTCGTCTCCGACAAGCTCTGGCAGAGCCTGACGGCCGAGCAGAAGCAGTGGGTGCTGACGGCGGCGAACGAGATCTCCTCCAAGGAGCCGCAGAAGGCGTTCGAGCTCGAGCGGACCGCGGCCGAGAAGCTGAAGAAGATGGGCGTCAAGGTGGTCCAGGACGTCGACAAGAAGAGCTTTACGACGATCGCCGATCCCTATCTCGACAAGCTCGCCAAGGAGCTCGGCTCGCATGCCGAGAAGATCAAGAACCTGATCCGGTCGGTCAATTAGGCCGCGGTTGCAGCCGCTTCCACGCGTCGTCCCGGCGAAAGCCGGGACCCATACTCCGCGGCGGCGCTTATGGCACAGCGGCTGTCAGCTTGCTTTCGCCACGCGAGCCTGGGGTTATGGGTCCCAGCTTTCGCCGGGACGACGGGGAAGTTAATGGCCATCGCCGACAAACTGGTCCTGGAACGCCAGCGTCACCTCAAATGGCGCGCGCTCGACTGGCTCGAGCTTGCGCTCATGCTTCTCTGCGGCGTGTTGTGCTTCGGCTTCTCGCTGTCGGTGACGGCCGACATCGTCACCCGCACGATCGGCCATCCCTGGCTGTGGCTCCAGGAAGTTACCTCGACGCTGTTCATCTATGCGATCTTCATCGGCACGGCGGCGGCGACCCGGCGCAACGACCACCTCTATCTCACTGCGATCTCCGAGGCGATGCACGGCACGCCGCGACTGATCGTGGAAGTCATTATTCGAATCGTCGTTCTCGGCGTCGCCTTCTGCCTGATCTGGTACGGCTATCAGAACTATCTCCGCGGCTTCGGCAGCTTCCGCCTGCCGTCGGGCACGCCGATCGCCTCGCTCTACGCGATCATTCCGCTGTCGGGCGTCCTGATCGGCCTCTTCACCATCGAACAGCTCGTCAACGGCCTGCGCAACGGTTTTGATCATCCCGAGCCGCCGGACGAGGATGCGGCACATTCCGCGGCCGCGACTGACGCGCAGATGAGGGTGCAGCCGTGAGCGCACCCGTTGTCCTGGTGTTGATGTCGTTCTGCTTCCTGTTCTTCGGCTATCTCGGTGTGCCCGTGCCGTTCTCGCTGATGGCCGGCGTGTTCATCGGCGCGATCCTGTCGGACGTGTCGCTCGCCGCGATCATCCAGAAGATCTTTGACGGCGTCGATTCAGAAGCGCTGCTGGCGATCCCGTTCTTCCTCCTCGTCGGCGAGCTCATGAGCTCGGCGAACGTGGTGGTGCGGATCGCGAACCTGTCGGTGTCGCTGGTCGGGCACATCAGGGGCGGCCTGTCGCAGGTCGTGGTTGTCTTCAGCATGTTCTTCTCGGAGATGTCGGGTTCGACCACTGCTGACGTCGCCGTGATGAGCCGCGCGCTGGGCGGCCCGATGAAGCGCGAGGGCTATGAGCCCGCCTTCATCGCCGCCATCATCGCCTCCGCCTCGACAATTGCGGCGCTGGTGCCGCCGAGCATCACGGCCGTGGTCTATGGTGCGGTCGGCAACGTCTCGATCGCCGGCCTGTTCATGGCGGGCGTGGTGCCGGGCCTGATGATCGGCTTCGGCCTGATGATCTACTGCTATTTCTTCGGCCCGTCGGGCCTGCGCAAGCCGCGCGCGCCGTTGCGGCAGGTGGTGTTCGCTGCCGGCGACGCGGCGCTGCCGTTGATGATCCCGGTCATCCTGCTCGGCGGCATCCTCACCGGCTGGTTCACACCGACGGAAGCCGGCGTCGTCGCCGTGGCCTGGATCATCCTGGTCGTGATCCCCGCACTCAATCGCGGCCACTTCAAAAAGATCCCGTACGACTTCTGCCTTGCCGGCCTGATCTTCTCGCTGCCGCTGATCACGATCGGCGCTGCCAACGCCTTCGGCTGGATGCTCGCCTATTTGCGCGGCGCGAACTACATCGCGGAATGGATCACCTCAATTGCCGGCAACGATCCGCATCTCATCATGTTGTTGATGGTGCTGCTCTTCACCGTGGTCGGCGATTTCATCGAACCGGTGCCGACCATCATCATCTTCATGCCGCTCGTCAACGCGCTGACGGAGGCGGGCGACATCAATGGCGTGCATATGGGCGTCGTGCTGATCGCGACGCTCGCCTTCGGCCTGATCACGCCGCCTTACGGACTGGTTTTGCTGATGGCATCGAAATTCGTCGGCATCAGCTTCGCCAAGGCGCTGCGCGCGGCCCTGCCGATCTATGTCGTGTTCTTCGCCACCATCGCATTCGCGATCTACTTCCCGAGCGTGGTGCTGTGGCTGCCGCGGCATGTGCTGCCGGAGTCGGTCGGCTGCTTCAAGTCGCCTGCGGGCACAGGCTATATCTGTCCGCAGTGAGTTCTGCGGCTACTTGCCTTTGCTGGTGAACTTCTTCACGGCGACGCGAAACTCCTCCGTGTTCATCGCCATGATGATCTTGTGCTCCTCCGCGTCGAGCTGCTGCTTCACCGGCGTGGTCGCAGCCTGGTAGACCAGCGACTTGGTGCCGGCGACCGCCGCCGGAGGGTTCTGCGCCAGGCGCTCGGCGAGCTGCCGAGTCGCAGCCTTCAGCTCGGTCGCGGGAACGAGCTTCGCGACCAGGCCCCATTCATAGGCCTGCTGCGCGGTAAAATTGTCTTCGGACAGGAAGATCTGCAGCGCGCGGCGCGAACCAACCGTGCCGACGATACCGACCGTGCTGCCGCCGTCCGGCGAGACGCCGATCTTGGCATAGGCCGGCGTGAAGCGGGCATCCTCGGCGGCAATGCAGAGATCGGTGACGAAGGCGAGACCCATGCCGGCGCCAGCCGCCGAACCGTGAACGCTGGACAGCGAGAGCTTTGGCATGCGCCGGATGGTTTCGATGAAGGCGTGATAATGTTTCAGCAGTTCACCGACGACCGGCGTCACCGTGTTCGCTTCGGCCGCAGCGCCGATCGTCTGCAGATCGCCGCCGGCACAGAAGGCGCGGCCTTCGCCTTCGATCACTACGACCCTGATCTCGTCGGCGCCTTCGATGTAGGTTGCGAGCTGCTCGAGCTTCTGCGCAATCGCGAGGTTGATCGAGTTGAACGCGGCAGGACGGTTGAGCGTGATGGTCGCGATCGGGCCGTCGATCCGCAGCAGGGCGGCGTCATCGGGTTGGGAGACGGGAGCTGACATTTCGAAAATCCCCGGCATGAGGTCGTTTGCACAACTAAATCGCAGAAGGCGAGGGGTGACAATCCCCGACCATGGCTTCCGCGTGTCGTCCCGGCGCCCTTGCGCAACCCGGAACGATAGGATCAAATGGGGCTGCCTTCGTTTAGGGACGGACACGAGCGCCGGCTCCTCCGGGCGAGGCCAGCAAGCCAAAATCAGCGAGAGAGGGGACGACATGGCTAACGCTCGTGTCTTGGGAAGAGGGCTGTTCCAATGACGGATGGTCCGGTGATCATTGTCGGTTCGGGCCATGGCGGCTACCAGCTCGCGGCATCCCTGCGTCAGGCGGGCTTCTCCGGCCGCGTCTGCCTCATCAACGACGAGGCGCATCTGCCCTATCAGCGGCCGCCTTTGTCCAAAGCCTACATCAAGGGCTCTGCCGGGCCGGAGAGCCTGATGTTCCGGCCGGAGAAGTTTTATCACGACCAGAAGATCGAGCTGATCGCGGGCCGCGCGGTGTCGATCGACCGGGCGAAGCGCAAGGTCCTGCTCGCGTCGGGCGAGATGCTCGACTATGGCCACCTCGTGCTCGCCACGGGCGCGCGCAACCGGCTGCTCGATCTACCGAATGCAAATCTGCCCGACGTGAAGTATCTGCGTATTCTCGATGAGAGTGAGGCGCTGCGAAAGATCGTTCCGTCGAAAAAGCGGGCCGTGATCATCGGCGCAGGCTTCATCGGATTGGAATTCGCCTCCACCGCGCGGATCAAAGGGCTCGGGGTCGACGTGATCGAGCTCGCCCCGCGCGTCATGGCACGGGCGGTGACGGCGGAGGTCTCGGATTATTTTCAAGCGCGGCATCGCGAGGCCGGCATCCGTATTCATCTCGGGGTGCAGGCAACCAGCATCGAGGCGGAGGGCGGCAAGGTCACCGGCGTCAGCCTCAGCGACGGCCGCCACTTGCCGGCCGACCTCGTCGTGGTCGGCGTCGGCGTGCTGCCGAACATCGAGCTCGCGGCGGAGGCGGGGCTGCCGGTCGCGTCCGGCATTATCGTCGACGAGCATCTGCTGACGTCCGATCCCAATATTTCGGCAATCGGCGATTGCGCGCTGTTCGCAAGCCCGCGCTTCGGTGGATCGCTACGGCTGGAGTCGGTGCAGAATGCAACGGATCACGCCCGGTGCGTGGCGGCACGGCTGACAGGCGACAGCAAGCCCTACGACGGTCATCCCTGGTTCTGGAGCGACCAGGGTGATGACAAGCTCCAGATCGCAGGCCTCACCACCGGCTATGACCGCGTCGTGCTGCGCGGCGACCCCACCGGCAAGGCGTTCTCGGCCTTCTGCTACAAGGGCGACAAGCTGCTCGGCATCGAATCCATCAACCGCGCCGGTGATCACATGTTCGGCCGCCGCCTGCTCGGCATGGACCGCTCGCTCGCGCCGGAGAAGGCCGCGGATGAGAGTTTTGATCTGAAGAGCGCGCTGGCGTGATCGCGGCGCCGCCGCTCCCTGTCCCCGTTCTTACGGGAGAGGGTTGGGGTGAGGGGCTGCTTCCGCGACAACAGTGACAGTTGGACTCGCGGAGAGTCCCCTCACCCGGAATCCGCGCGATGCGCGAATTCCGGCCTGTCCCCGCAGGCGGGGAGAGGCGAAGAGGCACCTACAAGACCGCGGTCACCTCTGCCGCGGTCGGCATCGACGGGCCTGCCCCCATCCGCTGTACCGAAATCGAGGCGGCGGCGTTGGCGAAGGCGAGCGCTGCGTGCAACTCTATGCCATCGGCGAGTTGCGCCGCGAGCGCGCCAACGAAGCAGTCGCCGGCGCCGGTCGTGTCGACCGCCTTCACCACGCGGCCTGACACGACGATCTCCTCGAGCCCCGCAAGTGCGAGCACGCCTCGCTTGCCCAGCGTCACGCAGATCGTCTGGTCCTCGCGCGCCCGCAGCCGCCGCGCGACGTCCATCATGCGCGCCGCCTCATCGCCTTCCGACAGCTCGACGCCTGCGAGGAAGCCGAGCTCGGTTTCGTTGAGCACGAGAATGTCGACGAGATCGAGCAACTCGCGGCCGAATGTTTGCGCCGGCGCCGGGTTGAGCAGCGTGGTCGCCTGTGCCGATCGTGCTCGCCGGAAGAACGCGGCAATCGTGGGCAGAGGAATCTCGAACTGGCTGACCGCGACATCGCCCTTCAGCAGAGGCACGACGCTGACATCGTCCGCGCTGACCAGCGCATTGGTCCCGGGAATGACGACGATGGTGTTGTCGGCCTCCGCCACCGTGATGATCGCCGTGCCGGTATGCGCTTCAGCCGTCTCCTGGACGTAGCCGAGATCGATGCCCTGATCGCCGAGGAAGGCCCTCAGCTCCGCTCCGAAGGAATCCTTCCCCAGCCGGCCGATCAGCGTGGTCCGGGCGCCGAGCCGCGACGCCGCAACGGCCTGGTTTGCGCCCTTGCCGCCAGGGAAATACAGCACCTGCCGGCCGGCGACGGTCTCGCCGACCCTGGGATGGCGATCGGCCGTCGCCACCACATCCATGTTGATGCTGCCGGCGACGAAGACGCGCCCCATGATATGCCCTTCTGAAGCCTAGACCCTGACTTCGAACTCGTGCCTGACTTTCGCGATGTCGACAAGGGTCGGTAAGCCGGCCTCGTTGCCGAGGCGCTGGATCTTGAAGGCCGAGGCGGCACGGGCGAAGTCGAAATGCTCGCGCCAGCTTTTGCCGGGATGGGCGAGGTAGGAATAGATATAGGCCCCGTGGAAAACATCGCCGGCGCCGTTGGTGTCGAGCACGCGCTCACGCGGGATCGGCATCGCCGGCATGGTCTCGACGGTACCGGTCTCGTTGTACCAGAGCAGGCCCTTCTCGCCCATCGTGACGCCGCCGATCTTGCAGCCGCGGCCCTTCAAATAGTCCAGCATCTGATCCGGCGTCAGGTCCATCTGCTCGCAGAGGCGCTCGGCGACGATTGCGACGTCGACGAATTCCAAGAGCTCATGCGTGTTGGTCCGCAGGCCGCCGCCGTCGAGTGAAGTCAGGATGCCGGCCTCACGGCACACCTTGGCGTAGTGGATTGCGGCATCCGGCTGATGGCCGTCGATATGCAGCGCGCGGCAATTGCCGAGATTGAGGATCGGGAAGGGGTGGATGTGGGAGTCGTCGCGGCAGCGGACGATGGCCCGCTTGCCGTCCTTGGGCATGATGAAGGACAGCGAGGACGTGTTCACCTTCCGCCCGTGCAGTGAGATCGCGTACTTTGCGCACATGTCCTGGAACATGCGGCCCAGCCAGTCATTGGCGACGGTGGCGATCAGGTCCGGCACGATGCCGAGCTTGGCACAGCAGAACGCCGCCGTGACCGCGTTGCCGCCGAAAGAGACTGCGTAGTCCGAGGCCACGTGCTTCTCGTCGCCGGTCGGCATGTGGTCGGTGATGAAGACGACGTCGATATAGGTCTGTCCGATGAAGAGAGCCTGCATTGGATTTCCGTGATGCGCTGGGTGGTCCCGACCGGCGGCTTACTCTAGCACCGGTTCCGCTCGGGGGACGCTGAAATTATTCGCAAAACTGCCACCGAAGCGCTTGAGGTCAGCATGGGGCCGGAATACGACCATGACGGGGCCAACGCAATGCCCAAGGGGAGCCGCCGCGCCGGATCGATTTGCAGTTCCAGGCATGTCGGAGGGGAGGGAAAATGATCACCGGCCTCGATCACGTCGTCGCTCTGGTCAAGGATATAGGTGCGGCCAAGGCGGCCTATCAGACGCTGCTCGGGCGGGCGCCAGCCTGGCAGAATTCCGGCGAGGGCGCCGACCGGGTGCTGTTCACGCTCGCCAACATGACGATCGAGCTGATGGCGCCGAGCGGCTTCAACGTGACGGCCGATCGCATGCGCGCGCTGCTGGATGACCACGAGGGCGTGCTTGCGAGCCTGTGCTTTCGTGTCGCAGACATGGGCAAGATGTACCGGCGGCTGGAGCGGGTGGCGCTGAAGCCGGACCCGGTCGCCGAGGTCGAAAGCAGCGATACGGAGACCGGCGCGGTCCTGCACTGGAAGCGCACGCGGGCCGCGACCGAGCTGACGCGCGGCGTGCGCATGTTCTTCCTCGAACTCGCCGAGGAGCGTCCGCTGTCGGCAGCGACCGACGTCGCGCCGATCGATGCGCTCGACCACGTCGTCGTCACGACCGAGGACTCCGAGCGTGCCGCTTCACTCTACGGCGCGCGTCTCGGACTCGACCTGGCACTCGACCGCTCGCACCAGGATTGGGGCCAGCTCATGTTCTTCCGCTGCGGCGACCTCGTCGTCGAGGTGGTGCGGAGGCCAGTCGCCGGCGGTGACCTCACGCGCGACAGGCTGTGGGGCCTGAGCTGGCGGGTGGCCGATATCGAGGCCACGCGCGCCCGTCTGATCGTGGCTGGGCTCGACGTGACCGAGGTGCGCAACGGCCGCAAGCCGGGCACGCGGGTGATGACGGTCAGGAACCGCACCTGCGGGATTCAGACGATCCTGCTGGAGCGCTCGCCGAAGCCGGCGGATTGAGGGCCATCTCTCCGCTCGTCATTGCAATGACGATATTGAGGCGGCGAACACCTCTCTCCGTCATTCCGGGGCGTCGCGGAGCGACGAGCCCGGAATCCATTCGTCCACTCACCCTGCCGCACGATGGATTCCGGGCTCGCGCCCAAGAGGGCGCGCCCCGGAATGACGAAACAAGCGACGTCGTGTCCTGCTGCCCGGAGGACATTGGATCGCCCTGGAGAGGCTGTCATCATTCTCAAACCGTCGCGCGCGTGTTACATGACGTTGTGAGAGCACCCAGCGAGCACCCGGTTTGGCGAAGGCAAAGCGAAATCTGAGATGGCAGCGTGATCCCGAAGGGATGCGGCTGCGCATTCTCGAGGCGGCCAAGCAGGAGTTTTCGGCCCACGGGCTTGCCGGTGCGCGCGTCGATCGCATCGCGGCCAAGGCCGGCGCCAACAAGCGCATGCTCTACTACCACGTCGGCAACAAGGACGATCTCTATCTCGCGGTGCTCGAAGGCGCCTACGACAAGATCCGCAGCGAGGAGCGGGGGCTCGATCTCGAACATCTCGATCCGCCCGAGGCGATCAGACGGCTGATCGAATTCACCTGGAACTATTTCCTGCGCAATCCTGAATTCCTGTCGCTGCTGCAGACCGAGAACCTCGCGCGGGCAAAGCACCTGAAACGCTCGACCAAGGTCAAGTCGATGCATTCGCCGTTCGTCGAGATGATCCGCACGGTGGTGCGGCGCGGTGTCGACAGCCGCGATTTCCAGGTCGCGGTCGATCCCGTGCAGCTCTACATCTCGATCGCGGCGCTGTGCTTCTTCTATCTCTCGAACTCGGCCACGCTGAGCGTGATCTTCGGCCGCGACCTGCTCGCCAAGGATGCCAAGGATGAGCGGCTTGCCCACATGGTCGGCCTCGTGCTGGCCGCGCTGACGGGGCGGTCCGCTGAGCTGCTCGAGATCGTCAAGGCGCCGAAGTCGCGCGCCGCGGTTGCGCAGACGGCTTAGCGGCGCAATTCGCGTACTGGCGGACGGATCGTCTGCCGTTTCCGCGATCTCAGCCGTCAACGCCCGACTTTGATCGGGCGATCCAGTATTCCAGAGGTGGCGACGCGATACGGAGAAGCCGCGGCGTACTGGATTCCCCGCTTTCGCGGGGAATGACACCGAAGATGCGGTGCGGCTGCCCTTACTAATCTGAACGCCACCCAAAACGACTGGAACCACTGCGCAAAACGTCACAGGGGAAACCGCTGGACAGTATTTATCCAACGGGTTAATTTCTCGCCCGAACGAAGGAAGAATGCCGGGAGCGAGACGTGGCTGAGCCGAAGCCGCAAAGTGCGGTGTCCAAGATGCTGAATGCGGCCTGGGTGCGGCCGCTGTTGTTCCTGGTCTTCATCATCGTGGCCTGGGATCTCGCGATCCGGCTGTTCAATATCCCCGCCTATCAGATTCCGGCTCCGGCCGACGTCGTGGCCGTGCTGCGCACCGATTGGCCGGAACTGCTGCGCCAATCCTGGCCGACGACCTATGCGACCGTTTGCGGCTTCGTGCTCTCCGCGCTGTTCGGCATTCCCGTGGCGATGCTGATTGCGGGGTCGAAGACAGTGGAGAGCTACGTTTATCCGCTGCTGGTGTTCTCGCAGTCCGTGCCGAAGATCGCGATCGCGCCGCTGTTCGTGGTCTGGTTCGGCTTCGGCATCGTGCCGAAGGTGATTTCCGCCTTCCTGCTCGGCTTCTTCCCGGTGGTGGTCTCGGCCGTGCAGGGCTTCAAGTCGGTCGACCCCGATATGGTCGATCTTGCCCGCGCCATGCAGGGCAGCCGGTTGCAGGTGTTCCTCGCTGTGAACCTGCCGCATGCGCTGCCCGCGATCTTCTCGGGCCTCAAAGTGTCGGTGACGCTTGCCGTGGTCGGCGCCGTCGTCGGCGAGTTCGTCGGCTCCAATTCCGGCATCGGCTATGTGATGCAGCGCTCGATTGGAACCTTCGATCTGCCGACGATGTTCGCAGCCCTCGTGATCCTCGCGCTGCTCGGCGTCATTCTTTTCTGGATCGTGGACCGGATCGAGAAGCTGATCATTCCCTGGCATGTCAGCCAGCGCGACGACGTGATTTTCGCCTCATAAACGAAGCAACGAACGGCCACCAACGGCCGAAGCAACAAGGACAAAAGGGAGAGCAGTAATGAAGCGGTGGATAGGGGCTGTCTCGGCGGCGCTGATGGCGCTTTGGGTTGCGCCGGCGCAGGCGGCCGACAAGGTCGTGCTGATGCTGAACTGGTACGTCTATGGCGAGCACGCGCCGTTCTATTACGGCAAGGCCAAGGGCATCTACGCCGCCGAAGGCATCGATATCGAGATTCAGGAAGGCCGCGGCTCGGCCGCGACCACGCAGGCCGTCGCCGCCAAGACCGCCGATTTCGGCTATGTCGACGTTCCCACCATGATGCGCGCCGCGATCAAGGGCGCGCCCGTGATCGCGACCGGCGTGCTGCTCCAGACCAGCCCGATGTCCGCCATGGGTTTTGCCGACAAGAACATCAAGAAGCCCGAGGACATCAAGGGCAAGACGGTCGCGATCACGCCCGCCGACTCCATGACGCAGATCTGGCCGCTGTTCCTGAAGAAGACCGGTCTGAAGGAAAGCGACTTCCATACCGTAGCCGGCGACGGCCAGACCAAGCTCAACGCCGTCATCAACGGTCAGGCTGATCTCCTGCTCGGCTACGTCATGGACCAGTCGATGAAGATCAAGGACGCCACCGGCAAGGACGTCTATCTGATCAAGTTCGCCGACTACGGCATCAACCTGGTTTCCTCCGGCATCATCGCCAACTCCGACTATGTGAAGGCCAATGCGGACCTGGTCCGCCGCTTCATGTCGGCGACGACCAAGGCGGTGGAAGCCGCCGAGAAGGATCCGAAGGCGGCGGCGCAGTCGATCCTCGATACCAACCCCAAGGGCGGCAGGATCGACACGCTGACGCAGGGGTTTGAGCTGACCATCCCGCTGTACCGGACGGCGGAGACCAAGAGCAAGCGGCCGTTCCAGGTCACGGACCAGAACATGACCGACTCCGTCAATCTGATGGTCGAATATGGCGGGCTCGATGCCAAGGCCAAGGAGAACCCGAAGGCCTTCTACACCAACGACTACCTGCCGAAGGGCAACTCGTGAAACCAGCGACAAGACCGAGTGATGACGTGCAACCGGCCGCACATCTGCGACTGGTGAGCGACCGGGCCGACAGCGACGCGTCGGGCATCAAGCTGTCCGCCGTGTCGAAGACCTATCGGACGCGCGACGGCGATGTGCCGTCGCTGCGGCCGCTCGATTTCCACATCAACGACGGCGAGTTCTTCGTCGTGGTCGGCCCGTCCGGCTGCGGCAAGTCCACGCTGCTCAAGCTGATCTCGGGATTGCTGCCACCGACGACCGGCGAGATCCTGGTCGAGGGCGAGAAGGTGACGACGCCGCACGGCAATGTCGGCATCGTCTTCCAGAACGCGCTGCTGCTGCCGTGGCGCAACATCATCTCCAACGTGATGCTGCCGATCGATATGAAGCGGTTGCCGCGGGACAAATATCTCGCCCGCGCCAAGGAGCTGTTGAAGCTGGTCGGGCTCGAAGGCTTCGAGAAGAAGCTGCCCTGGCAGCTCTCCGGCGGAATGCAGCAGCGCGCCTCGATCTGCCGCGCGCTGGTGCATGATCCCAAGATCATGCTAATGGACGAGCCGTTCGGTGCGCTCGACGCTTTGACGCGCGAGCGCATGAATGTCGAGCTGATGCGGATTCAGCGCGAGACGAAGAAGACGGTGCTCCTGATCACGCATTCGATTCCGGAGGCCGTGTTCCTCGCCGACCGCGTGCTGGTCATGACCGAGCGGCCCGGTGCGGTCGCCGCGATCTACGACGTGCCGCTGCCGCGTCCGCGCTCGCTCGACGTGATGGCCGATCCGGTCTTCACCGAGCTCGTGCAACGCATCCGCAAGCACTTCTTCTCACAGGGCTCGCTGGACTGAAGCCATGCCTGTGCGCCAGAAGCTGCGAGACATCGCATTCTTTGAGCGGCCCGTGCGATTCGCGCGGCCGTTCCGCTTCGGCGCCATCACGATCCATGCGACCCCGCAGCTCTTTGTGCGGGTGGAGATCGAGGTCGAAGGCAAGGGGATCGCAGTCGGCGCCAGCGCCGAGCTGCTGGTGCCGAAATGGTTCGACAAACGGCCCGAGCTGTCGCCGGCGCAGACAGTCGATGGGCTGCGCCGCTCGCTCGCGATCGCGCGTGGCCTCTATCTTGCGCAGACAAATTTTGACACGACCTTCGGGCTGCATGCCGCATGCATCGGCGCGCAGGTTGCGGCCTGCGCGAAGGAGAACATTCCGCCGCTTGCTGCTGCGTATGGTCCGGCTGAGATTGACAAGGCGATCCTCGATGCGCTGCTGCGCGGCGCCGATACGAATTTCTTCGATGGAATGGCCGACAACATCGCCGGCATCGATGCGCGCCTTTCGCCCGATCTGAACGATGCGGAGATCGGGCAGTTTCTCGCGCAACGGAAGCCGCTGCCGCGCGTCGCGGTACGCCACACCGTGGGTCTCGACGACATCGTTGAGGGCGAGGGCGGTGTCGCCGATACGCACGAGAATGCCGGCGCACGCTACTTCAAATTGAAACTGTCGGGCGATCCGTCCGCCGATGCGGCAAGGCTGACGCGTATCGGTAAGGAACTCGACACGCTGGGGCATGACTACCAGGTGACCCTCGACGCGAACGAGCAATACGCCGATCTCGTCGCCTTGCGCACGCTGATCGACCGGCTCGATCACGCACCCGAGCTTCGATCGATCTCGTCGCGTCTGCTCTATGTCGAACAGCCGATGCCGCGCGATATCACCCGGCAGTCCCCGCTCGACTCGCTCGCGGCGCGCGGCTTCATCATCGACGAGGCCGATGATTCCTACGATGCCTTCCCGGCCGCGCGCGCGCTGGGCTATTGCGGAATTTCCTCGAAATCCTGCAAGGGTCTCTACAAGTCCATCGTCAACGCCACCCGTGCTGCGAAATGGAGCGTGGGCGGAGAAAGGTTCTTCGTGACCGGCGAGGACCTGACCTGCCAGGCCGGCCTTGCCGTGCAACAGGATCTGGCGCTCGGCGCCCTGATCGGCGTCACGCATGCCGAGCGCAACGGCCATCACTATGTCGACGGCTTCGGTGAGGCGCCCGCCGCCGAAGCCCAAGCCTTCGCGGCCGCGCATCCCGATCTCTATGCTGATGCCGGCCAAGACATCCGCCTTTCCATTCACAACGGCGATCTCCTGACGGGATCGCTGACCGCAACGGGCTTTGCGACGTCGGTCTATCCGGACTGGTCGGCACTACGCCCGCTTGAACAGCCAACATCACTTCAGGAGCAATTGGCATGACCACGCAACGCCTCGGCCTCATCATGAACGGCGTCACCGGCCGCATGGGGCTCAACCAGCATCTGATCCGCTCGATCGTCGCGATCCGTGACCAGGGCGGTGTGAAGCTGAGGAACGGCGATCGCGTGATGCCCGATCCGATCCTGGTCGGCCGGAGCGCCGACAAGGTCGAGCGGCTCGCCAAGCAGTTCAACATCACGCGGTGGACGACCGACCTCGACGCGGCGCTCGCCGACAAGAGCGACACCATGTTCTTTGACGCTGCGACCACGCAGGCGCGGCCCGGCCTTCTGTCCCGCGCGATCAACGCCGGCAAGCATGTCTATTGCGAGAAGCCGATCGCGACCAACTTCGAGGAGGCGGTCGAGGTCGTCAAGCTCGCCAACGCGAAGGGCGTCAAGCACGGCACGGTGCAGGACAAGTTGTTTCTGCCAGGTCTGAAGAAGATCGCCTTCCTGCGCGACTCCGGTTTCTTCGGTCGCATCCTCTCGGTGCGTGGCGAGTTCGGCTACTGGGTGTTCGAAGGCGGCTGGCAGGAGGCGCAGCGGCCGTCCTGGAACTACCGCAGCGAAGACGGCGGCGGCATCATCCTGGACATGGTCTGCCACTGGCGCTACGTGCTCGACAATCTCTTCGGCGACGTCGAGAGCGTGGTCTGCATCGGCAACACCGACATTCCAGAGCGCTTTGACGAGCAGGGCCAGAAGTACAAGGCGACTGCTGACGATTCCGCCTACGCGACGTTCCAGCTCAAGGGCGGCATCATCGCCCACATCAACATGTCCTGGGTGACGCGGGTCTATCGCGACGACCTCGTCACCTTCCAGGTCGACGGCACGCTCGGCTCGGCTGTCGCAGGTCTTTCGGACTGCATGATCCAGGCGCGGCAGGCGACGCCCCGGCCGGTGTGGAATCCCGACGAGAAGCGGCTGCACGATTTCTATGGCGACTGGCAGAAGCTGCCCGACAACGTCTCTTACGACAACGGCTTCAAGGAGCAGTGGGAGATGTTCATCCGCCACGTTTACGAAGATGCGCCGTACAAGTTCACGTTGCTCGAAGGCGCCAAGGGGGTGCAACTCGCCGAATGTGCGCTGAAGAGCTGGAAGGAGCGGCGCTGGATCGACGTTGCGCCGATCAAGGTCTGAGGAGGGAAAGATGAACAAGCCCGTCCTGCCGATGTCGTCATTGTCGCTGAAGCTGCCGAAGGCCGACCGCTCGATCGAGACCTACCGGCTTGCGGCCTCGCGGAGCTTTCCGGCGAAGCTCGAGGGCACGCTGAACCGCGTCGCGTTCTCGGCCGTGCACACGGTCGCCGATCCCTTCGCCGACAGCGATCCCTGGCTCTCGGCGTCTGTCGATTGGGACAAGACCATCGCCTTCCGCGAGCACGTCTGGGACCTCGGTCTCGGTGTGGCGGAAGCCATGGACACGGCGCAGCGCGGCATGGGTCTGGACTGGCCGACCTCGCTGGAGCTGATCACGCGCTCGGTCGCGGCCGCCAAGCGGCGTAACGCACTGGTGTTCTCCGGGGCAGGCACCGATCATCTTGCGGTCGACGATGCCAAAAGCCTCGACGACGTGACCCGCGCCTATGAAGAGCAGCTCTCGGCGGTCGAGAAAGTCGGCGGCCGCATCATCCTGATGGCCTCGCGCGCGCTGGCCAAGCTCGGCCGCAGCGCCGACGATTACGCAAAAGTCTATGACCGCGTGCTCTCGCAGGTCCGCGAGCCCGTGATCATTCACTGGCTCGGCGACATGTTCGACCCGGCGCTGACGGGATATTGGGGAACCAAGGATCTCGACAAGGCGATGGACACGGCGGTTGCCATCATCAACGGCAACGCCGCCAAGGTCGATGGCGTCAAGGTCTCACTGCTCGACAAGCAGCGCGAGATCGACATGCGCCGTCGCCTCGACAAGCGCATAAAGATGTACACCGGCGACGACTTCAACTATGCGGAGCTGATCGCGGGCGATAGCCAAGGCTTTTCGCACGCGCTGCTCGGCATCTTCGATGCCATAGCGCCGGCGGCCTCTTACGCGCTGTCACGGCTTGCGGCAGGCGACGATGCCGGCTTCCACGACGTGTTGGGACCGACCGTGCCGCTGTCGCGCCACATCTTCAGGGCGCCGACGCGGTTCTACAAGACCGGCGTGGTGTTCATGGCTTATCTCAACGGCCACCAGGATCACTTCACCATGGTCGGCGGTCAGGAGAGCGCGCGCTCGATGCTGCATCTGGCCGAGCTGTTCCGCCTGGCCGATCATGCCGGCCTGCTCGCCAATCCCGAACTCGCGACGCAGCGGATGAAGACCGTGCTGGCCTCGCACGGACTCGAATCCTGATGCGTGACTTTTCGTCTGACCATCGCTGGCTGTCGCTGAACACGGCGACTGTCCGCAAGCAGGGTGACCTCGTTCAGATCATCGAAGCCTGTGCAAAGCACGGTATCCGCGCCATCGATCCCTGGCGCGACCAGGTCGCGACCGTCGGTCTCGACCGGGCCGCGCGCGCGGTGCGCGATGCCGGGCTCGACCTCTCGGGCTATTGCCGCGGTGGCATGTTTACCTCTGACGTTGCGCACCGAGCCGAAATGCGTGACGATAATCGGCGCTGTGTTGATGAAGCCAAGGCGCTGGGCGCATCCTGCATCGTGCTGGTCGTCGGCGGCTTGCCGCAATATTCGCGGCCGGGCAGCGCGGCCTCAAAGGACCTTGCCGCGGCGCGCGTGCAAGTCGAGGAAGCGCTGGCCGAAATGCTCGACTACGCCAGGCAGGCGAAAATGCCGCTGGCGATCGAGCCGCTGCATCCGGCCTATGCCGGGGACCGCGCCTGCGTGAACACCACAAAACAGGCGCTCGACATCTGCGACCGGCTCGATCCCGGCCGCAGCGGCATGCTCGGTGTCGCGCTCGACGTCTATCACATCTGGTGGGACCCGGAGCTGATGGGCCAGATCGCGCGCGCCGGCAAGGATCGCCTGCTGGCCTTCCATGTCTGCGACTGGCTGGTGCCGACCAAGGACATCCTCAACGACCGCGGCATGATGGGCGACGGTGTCATCGACATCAAGTCGGTGCGCGCCGCGGTCGAAGCGCAGGGCTATACCGGCTATTCGGAGATCGAGATCTTCTCCAACGACTGGTGGTGCAAGCCGATGGACGAGGTGCTGCGCACCTGCATCGATCGGCACCGGAGCGTGGTTTAGGATCGGTACTCAAGCAACGCTGGTGGCGGTCACTGGCTTGCCGTCTGCGGCAGCGTGTTGAAGCGGGCCTTCTGCTCGCTGCTCAGCGTTGCATAGAACTCGTCCAATGCCGGCTGCACCCGATTGGCTGCCTCCAGCATGGCTTCGAGCCGCTTCTGCATCGCTTCGAGCCGCCCGACTGGCGTCAGCGGCACGTCATCCGGGCAGGCAGCCTGCAGGGCCTGAACCGCTTGCTTGGTCGCGTCGCCTAAGCGTTCGAGCGCTTCCTTTTGCTTGCCCGCCGGATGTACCACCGCCTCGATCCGTTCGATCGGCAGCTGCGTCAGGCTGGATTTCGGATCGCCGCAGCTTTCGGACCGAGCGTTCGCTTCCTGCTGCTGCGGCTGCTGTTGCGGGCGCTCGCCGATATTGGGGCCGAGCGCGTTGAAACGCGCCTGCTGCTCATCGTTGAGTGAACCATAGAATCGTTCGAGCGCCGGCCGCACGATTTTCACCGCCTCAAGCGTGACGCTGACGCGTGCCGTCATCGCGCGCAGGCGGCCGGGTGGCGTCAGCGCATATGAATCATTGCAGGAGTCCTTGAACACGGCGGCAGCTTTAGCCGCCGCAGCCTTCAAGTCATCGAGCAGGGTGCGCTGCTCGGGTGTCGGCCGTACTGCCTGCGCGATCGACGCGATCGGCCAGGCGGTCACGCCCTTGTCCGGAGCGTCACACAATTGCCGTAGCGTCTGCTGGCTTACGCTGGCGCCCCGGCGCGCGCGGTAGCTGCCACCGGCTTGCGGATAGTCATACGGGTTGATGCTGGCATAGGCGGAATAGCCGCCATCCCCGCCCCAGAACACGGTGTCGACGAAGTCATCGTAGGCATAGGCCCAATAGCCGGGATCGTACGCGTAGGACCAGAACGTGTAGTCAAAAATATCGGAATAGGCATACGGCCAGAACACCGGCCCAAGCCACGCCACGAAGACCGCAGGATGACGGTGCCGCCAGGCCTGCCGGGGAGCCCAGCCGCTCTGGCGGGTGATGAGTGCCGCTTGGCTTTGCGGAGTGGCGTGCTCACGGAAACGCTCCGCAAATCGCCCGCGCTCGGCGGCCTGCGCGGCGGCAGTGGCGGCTCGCCCAACTGTCGTCGGCTCAGGTCCCAACCGCTGCAGGCGCGCCTGATCCCGCTGTTGCATGCTCTGCTCGCGCTGCAGCAGGCGGTTCTGTGTCTGCAACGCCCGCTCCTCTGTACGTTGCGCCCGCCGGCCCTCCGGCTTCTGCGACTGCAATTGCTGCACGCGCTGTTGCAGCCGATCGATGCGCGTCTGACGTTCTGTGGTCTGGCGCGTAAGCATCTCGCGCTGCCGCTGGTCGACGTGCTGCTCGCGCTGTTGCACTCGCTGCTCGCGCTCAAGCAGCCGGCTCTGCGACTGCAGCAACCGTTGCTGCTCGCGTTGAGCCCTTGCGCCTTCTGCGGGCTTTTGCGACTGCAATTGCTGCACGCGCTGCTGCAAGCGGTCGATGCGGCCCTGGCGTTCCGTGGATTGGCGCGACAGCGTCTCGCGCGGCCGTTCCTGCCGCTCGCTCACTGCCGGCGGCGCGCTGGGGCGTGAGGGGGCTGCGATATGCGGCGTCGGCCGCGGTGCCATGGCCGGACGCTGCGCTGCTGCCGGCGCCCGATGGAATTCAGGCCGCGGTGCCGCCACGTGCGGGGCAGCTCGCGGCGGTGGTGCAGCGAAGTGTGGGGTCGGACGCGGCGGCGGTGAGGCGATGTGCGGCGCCGGATGTGGCGCCATCGCCGGTCGCTGCGGCATTGCCGGTGGATGGAATGCCGGCGCGGCGGGGCGCGCCATGGCTGGCGGCGCCGCCGGACGGGCCATCGCCGGTGGCGCTGCCGGTCGTGCAGCCGGTCCCGGTGGTCCACCCCTTCCATGGTGGTCCTGGGCGGACGCGCCGACGCCCGCCGCGAGCATCGAGACGCCAACCAAAAACGCCGAAAAGCACACGCCCCGCGGAAGCATGATAGCAACTCCACGCTAGTCCCAGTCGCCCGCAACTGTTCAACGCGGAGGTGACGAAATCGTTCGGCCGCCGCCCGGCATTGCGGTATTCCGACGCAGGCAGGCCTTACGTCAAATCCTGCGTAAGGATGGCCGCGATCCGCTCCAGCGCCCAGTCGACTTGGTCGCTGGTGATGACAAGCGGCGGGGCGAAGCGGATCGTGTGCTCGTGGGTATCCTTGGCGAGAATGCCTTCGAGCTGCAGCGCCTCGCAGTAGCGTCGCGCACGTCCGGCCTCGGGATTGAGCTCGACAGCCAGCATCAGCCCGCGTCCGCGCACCTCGCGGACGGTGTTGGCGCGAATGCTTCCGAGGCCTTGCAGGAAGCGCTCACCCTGCACCGCAGCGTTCTCGATCATTCCTTCCTCGACGAGAACGCGGAGCGCCGCCCGCGCCACCGCACAGGCGAGCGGGTTGCCGCCAAACGTCGAGCCATGCTGACCCGGTTTCAGCGTGCCGAGGACCTCGTTGTTGGAAAGCACGGCCGAGACGGGATAGAAGCCGCCGGACAAAGCTTTGCCGAGCAATGTCACATCCGCCTCGATGCCCTCGTGCTGTTCCGCAAGCAGCTTGCCGGTGCGGCCGAGCCCGGTCTGGATCTCGTCGAGGATCAGCATCACCTCGTGCGCGGTGCAGAGCTCGCGCACCCCCGTGAAATAGCCTGCCGGTGGAATGATGACGCCGGCTTCGCCCTGGATCGGCTCGACCAGGAAGGCGACAGTGTTCGGCGTGATCGCCGCTTCCAGCGCGGCGAGATCGCCGAAGGGAATGATCCTGAAGCCCGGCGCGAAAGGTCCGAAATGTTCGCGCGTGGCCGCATCCGTCGAGAAGCCGACGACACCGAGGGTGCGTCCATGGAAATTGTTGGCGCAGACGATGATCTCGGCTTGCCCGTCGGGCACCCCCTTCACCTCATAGCCCCATTTGCGCACGGATTTGATCGCGCTCTCCACCGCCTCGGCCCCGCTGTTCATCGGCAGCACCTTGTGCGAGCCGGTCAGCTCCGCGATCTCTTCGTAGAAGGGAGCGAGCTGGTCGTTGTGGAATGCGCGCGAGGTCAGGGTTAGTCGGCCGGCCTGTTCGACCATCGCGGCCAGGATTTTCGGGTGGCAGTGGCCCTGGTTGAGCGCCGAATAAGCGGACAGGCAATCCAGATAGCGGTTGCCTTGGGTGTCCCAAACGAACACGCCTTCGCCGCGCGACAGGACAACACCAAGCGGCTCGTAATTGCGGGCGCCGAAGCGCGCCTCTCTCGCGATGAAATCATCGACTGGCGGACTACTCATCCTTCGTCACTCCAGCTCATGGGTAGCGCGCATTCTAACCGACAATGCGGAGCTCGTTCAAAAATGCTCAGCCGATGGAGCAGGGTACGCTCAGGAAGCCGCGGAACCGCACCCGTCCGCCCCGCACCGGCTGGCCGCTCAGGCCATAGTTCGGGAAGCGCGCCAGGAAGCGCGAGATCGCGATGGCGCCTTCGAGCCGCGCCAGCGCCATGCCGGCGCATTGATGCGCCCCGGTGGCGAAGGCGAGATGCCGGTTCGGCGTGCGCGCAACGTCGAAACTCTCGGGATCCGGAAACTGCGCGGGATCGCGGTTGGCCGCACCGATGCACAGCGTGATCGAGGTGCCCGCATCGAGCATGATGCCGCCGAGTTCGACCCGCTCCGTGGTCATGCGATTGCCGAGCTGGTTCGAGCTCTCATAGCGCAGCATCTCCTCCACCGCGGTCTTGATCAGCTCGGGGTTGTCGATCAACCGCTGCTTCTGATCCGGGTTCCGATGCAGCGCCACCAGGCCGTTACCGATCAGATTGGTGGTGGTCTCGTGCCCGGCATTGAGCAGGAAGATGCAGTTGTGCAGCAATTCCTTCTCGGTCAGCCGCTCGCCGTTCTCCTCGCCCTGGATCAGGCGCGTCAGCACGTCGCGCTCGGGATTGCCGGGCTTCTGGCGACGGCGGGCAACCAGCGTCTCGAGATAGGCAAGGAAGTCCTTCACCGCCTTGTTGCCGCGCGCCGCGGCCTCAGTCGACACGACCGGTTCGAGCGCTCCCAGGATCGCCAGCGACCAGTCGCGGAGCGGCTTGCGCTCGTCGTGGGGAACGTCGAGCAGATTGCCGATGACCTCGATGGGGATGGAAGCAGCAAAGTCGTCGATCAGCTCGCTATGGCCCTTGGCGGCGATGGCGTCGAGCAGGCCGTCGATCAGTTTGATCAGGTCAGGCTCCATGCCGGCGATCGCGCGCGGCGAAAGCGCGCCCATGATCAGGCGCCGCACCCGGGTGTGAGAAGGCGGATCGTTGAAAACGAGGCTCGTGGTGTGGTGCTCGTAGAGCAGGGAGTCGCCATATTTCGGTGCGAACTCGCGCTTCTTGTCCGAACTGAAGGACTTTGTGTTCTTGTAGGTGGCGACGAGGTCGTCGTACCGGGTCAGGAACACGGTGCCGTTCGGCAGGCGCTTGACCGGCTCGTTCTCCCGCAGTGCACGATAAGTCGGGTAGGGATTGTCGTAGAATTCGGGCGTCAGCTTCTCCAGATCGAAATTGGCCGCCAGTTCTCTCGCATCTGCGTTCATGCCGCCATACTCGCCGGTTGAGACCGATATGCCATTTTCGCACTTTCGAGCGATGCGGCTCACCGTCTACAGTCGTGCCACGATTTGCTAGCCGACCGGACAGGAAAATGCACGCCCGCGCTGATGCTGCCGACACGGCCCCCGAATCGAGCACTCTTTGGCCCGACGATATTTTCGCGACATTGCAACGCTTCGACGTCCGTCAGGTGCCTTACGTGCCCGACGCCGGCCACTCGAAGCTGATCCAGCGCGTGCTGGCCTCGTCCACGATGCGTGGCATTCCGCTGACGACGGAGGAGGAGGGCGTGGCGCTGCTGGCCGGCGCCTGGGCCGGCGGACAGCGCGGCGCGCTGCTGATGCAGTCGAGCGGGGTCGGCAACTGCATCAACATGCTGTCGCTGATCCCGATCCTGCGCTTCCCGTTCCTCACGCTCGTGACCATGCGTGGCGAGTGGGGCGAGTTCAATCCATGGCAGGTGCCGATGGGATCGACCACGCAGGGCGTCTTCGAACTTTCGGGCGTCAAGGTGCTGCGGGCCTCGAACGCGGCCGAAGTGCCGGCGGTGCTCGAAGCCGCCGCCGCGCAGGCCTATAATGCCCTCACGCCGACCGCCGTCCTGTTGTCGCAGCGCCTGATCGGCGCCAAGGTTTTCACCAAATGAGCAAGGCCAATCTTCTTGACCGCCGCCAGGTGGTGTCCGCGCTGCTTGCCAACCGCAAGGATGTCGTTGCGATCGGCGGCCTGGGGGCCTCCACCAACGACATCACCGCCGCAGGCGATCACGCGCGCAACTTCTACCTGTGGGGCGGCATGGGCGGCGCAGCGATGATCGGGCTCGGGCTCGCGCTGGCGCAGCCGAAACTGCCGGTCCTGGTGATCACCGGCGACGGCGAGATGCTGATGGGCATGGGCAGCCTTGCCACCATCGGCCTCCAGAAGCCGTCCAACCTTTCGATCGTGGTGCTCGACAACGAGTGCTATGGCGAGACCGGCGGCCAGACCAGCCACACCTCCGCGGCCGCCGACCTCGTCGGCGTCGCCAGGGCCTGCGGCATCCCGGACAGCCGGGCGATCTCGACCATGGCCGAGGTGGAGGCCCTTGCGAGAGCCGTCCATGATGTCTCCGCCGGACCGAAATTTGCCAATGTGAAGATCGACAGCGCCAACGTTGAGCGGATTTTGCCAAGCCGGGACGGGACCTACATCGTCAACCGGATCCGCGGCGACCTCGGCTTCCAGCCGATCTAGCCCTCTCGAATCAATCTGCCCCGAAGAGGACCTGCCGGCCCTGCCGTGTCGGCGGGCGATGGCCGTCGGGCAAATTTTCCATTGAATCTACAACCCATTTAGGTTGCGTCGCAGCATTTGGCTTGACTTTTGCGTGGGTGAGTGGTTACTCACTAGCATGAGCTCATTACGCATGACGAGCGACCTGAGGCGTCAGTTGATCCTCGGCGCAGCCAAACGTTGCTTTGCCCGTCACGGCTATAACGGCACCACGACGAAGAGCGTGGCGGCCGCTGCTGCCATTTCCGAAGCGCTGTTGTTCAAGCATTTCCCCTCCAAGGCGGCGCTCTATGCCGAAATCCTGAGCGACGAATGCGAGGCCGATCCGGCGCTGATGGAGCTGCTCGAGCGGGAGCCGTCGACCGCTGCCCTGGTCGAGCTGATCCGCGGCATGGTCCAGCATTTCCTCGAGATTGCCGACGGCCCCGACCAGGAGGAGGCGCAGCGCCTGCGACTGATGGCCACGAGTCACCTGGATGATGGCGAATTCGCTCGCCTGCTATATGCCAAGATCGAGAAGCTGATCGGAACGGTCTTCGTCGCCTCGCTCGAGCGTGCAGTTGCCGCAGGCGACGCACGGCCTTTCGCCGGCGAGCCGCTCAACCTGTTCTGGTTTGCGCATCATTCGGTGATGACGGCTGCGCTGACCAGGCTGCCGGCCACGCCCTGTCTCGCTTACGGCAAGGCGAACGATCTCGAACGGCAGCTCTGTGAGTTTCTCCTGAGGGGTATAGGACTTAACGACGCCGCAATTGCTTCGCATCTGGACCGCGCATTGGCGCCGGGTGCCGGCAAGACGGCGATTGCAGAAAGTGCATGACATGAACATCGTAGCCGAACACAAGATTTCGGGCGAACCGATCGACAACAAGGCTGCCAAGCGTCCGGTCAAGCCGGTGCGCTGGTTTCTCATCGTCGGCGTGCTGCTGGGCGCGCTGGTCGGTGGCCTCGTCTGGTTCAACTCGTTCCGGGGCCAGATGATCAAGCAGTTCTTCGCCAACAACAAGCCGCCGCCGGTCGCCGTCAGCGCGGCGGAGGCGAAGTCAGAGGTGGTGCCGAATCTGTTGACCGCGGTGGGCGAACTCGCCGCCGTGCACCAGGTCAACGTCACTGCTGACGTCAACGGCCGCGTCACCGAGATCAAGTTCGAGCCGGGCGCGCATGTCGAGGAAGGCATGCCGCTGGTGCAGCTGTTCGATGCACCGGAGCAGGGTGACCTCGCCAACTTCAAGGCGCAGGCGACCGTCGCGCAGCTTTCGCTCGACCGTGCCAAGCAGCTGGCGTCGCGCCAGTTCGGTCCGCAGGCGACTGTCGATTCCGCTCAGGCCGCCTACGACCAGGCGCTGGCCGGCATCGCCAAAACCGAGGCGCTGATCTCGCAGAAGCTGGTGCGCGCGCCGTTCTCCGGCGATCTCGGCGTCCGCAAGGTCGAGGTCGGACAGTATCTGACCGCTGGCACGGCCATCGTCTCGCTGACCGATCTGTCGGAGCTGTGGGCCAACTTCACGGTGACGGAAAAGGACTCGGGCAATCTCAAGGTCGGCCAGCCCGTCCGGTTGAGGGTCGACGCCTATCCAGGCCGCACCTTCGACGGCAAGATCACGACGATCGAGCCGCAGATCTCGACCGACACCCGCAACATTCGGGTGCAGGCGACGATCGCCAATCCGGAGAAGATCCTGAAGCCCGGCATGTTCGTGACCACCACGGTCGTGCTGCCGGACAAGCCGGCGGTGATCACCGTGCCGGAGACGGCGGTCGACTACACGCTCTATGGCGACGCGGTGTTCGTGATCACCGAGAAGAAGGAAGAGGACGGCAAGACCAGCCTGAGCGCGGTCCGCACCTTCGTGCAGACCGGCAATCGGGGCGATGGCCGTGTTGAGATCCTCAAGGGCGTGAAGGCGGGTGACAAGGTCGTCGCCGTCGGCCAGCTCAAGCTGCAATCGGGTGCCGCGGTGTCGATTTCGACCGACCCGCCGCCGCCGATCCCGGCGCAGCCGCCGCGCTACTGACATTACATTCGCATGATCCGGCCCGGCCGGATCATGCTTCTTGAGACAAAGAAATCGAGATCGCCGCGATGGCCTTTACCGATATTTTCATCAAGCGCCCGGTTCTATCGGTCGTCGTCAGCCTGCTGATCCTGCTGATCGGTCTGCGCGCAGCGATGGTGCTGCCGATCCGGCAATATCCGAAGCTTTCGAACACGGTCATCAACATCACGACCGTCTATCCCGGTGCGTCCGCGGACCTGATCCAGGGCTTCATCACCACGCCGATCGAGCAGGCGGTCGCCTCCGCCGAAGGCGTCGACTACATCACCTCGTCCTCGGTGCTCGGCACCTCGACGATCCAGGTCTACATCAAGCTCAATTTCGACCCGAACCAGGCGCTCACCGAGGTGCTCGCCAAGACCAACTCGGTCAAGTACCTGATCCCGAAGGAATCCAACGACCCGATCGTCACCAAGACCACGGGCCAGACCACGGCCGTGATGTATCTCGGCTTCTCGTCCGAGGAACTGTCGGGCTCGGCGATCTCGGACTATCTGACGCGCGTGGTGCAGCCGGTGCTGTCGACCGTCGACGGCGTCGCCTCCGCTGACATTCTCGGCGGCCAGACCTTCGCGATGCGGCTGTGGCTTGATCCCGTGAAGATGGCCGGCCGCAACGTGTCGCCGGCCGATGTTGCGGCTGCGATCACCGCGAACAACTTCCAGTCTGCGGCGGGCCAGACCAAAGGCTTTCTCATCGTCTCGAACGTCTCGACGAATACGGGTCTCACCGACGTCAACCAGTTCAAGAAGATGATCGTCAAGGCCAAGGACGGCGGCTTCGTGCGCATGGAGGACATCGCAACCGTCGAACTTGCCGCGCAGAGCACGGACGCGAGCGTCGCCTTCAACGGCGAGCACGCGATCTTCATCGGCGTGCAGGCAACCCCGCAAGGCAACCCGCTGACGCTGGTCAAGGGCGTGCGCGCGCTGTTCCCCGAGCTCGAGCGCAACCTGCCGCCGTCGATGAAGATGAAGGTCGCCTACGACTCGACCAAGTTCATCCAGTCGTCGATCGACGAGGTCGAGAAGACGCTGGGCGAAGCCGTGATCATCGTCATCGTGGTGATCTTCCTGTTCCTGGCCTCGCTCCGCTCGGTCATCATTCCCGTCGTCACCATTCCGCTGTCCATGATCGGCGTCTGCACGCTGATGCTGGCGCTGGGCTTCAGCTTCAACCTGCTGACCCTGCTTGCGATGGTGCTCGCGATCGGCCTCGTGGTCGACGACGCCATCGTCGTGGTGGAGAACATCCACCGCCATCTGGAGGAGGGCAAGACGCCGGTCCAGGCGGCGCTGCAAGGCGCGCGTGAGATCGTCGGTCCCGTCATCTCCATGACCATCACGCTCGCCGCGGTGTACGCGCCGATCGGCTTCCTCGGCGGCCTCACCGGCTCGCTGTTCCGCGAGTTTGCCTTCACGCTCGCCGGCTCGGTGATTGTATCCGGCGTGATCGCGCTGACGCTGTCGCCGATGATGTGCTCGGTGCTGCTGAAGAACACCGAAGAAGGCCGCTTCGCCAAGCTCGTCAACAAGGTGTTCGGCGCAGTAACGCGCTGGTACGGCCGCAAGCTCGACCGCTCGCTCGACTACAAGGCGGTGACGGGACTCTTCGCGCTGACGATCCTCGGGCTCGTCGGCTTCCTGTACATGCACACGTCGAAGGAGCTGGCGCCCGAGGAAGATCAGGGCATCGTGTTCGCGGTGACCAAGGCGCCGAAATACGCCAACATCGACTATCTCGATTTCTATGGCGACAAGCTCGACAAGGAATTCCAGAAATTCTCCGAGACCGATCTGCGCTTCGTGCTGAACGGCATCAACGGCCCGCAGGGCGGCATTGCCGGCATGCTGCTGAAGCCGTGGGACGAGCGCAAGCGGTCGTCGATCGCGCTGAAGCCGCTGGTGCAGGCGGAGCTGTCCAAGATCGAGGGCGTGCAGGCGTTCGCCTTCAACCTGCCGCCGCTGCCGGGCGGGCCAGGCGGCCTGCCGGTGCAGATGGTTATCAACTCCACCGCGGGATTCCAGACCGTCTATGAGCAGATGGAGAAGCTGAAGGACGCTGCGCGCAAGAGCGGCATGTTCATCGTCTCCGACAGCGATCTTGCCTTCAACCAGCCGAACGTGAAGGTGACGATCGATCGCACCAAGGCTCAGGACCTCGGCGTCAACATGCAGAACCTCGGCAGCACGCTGGCGGTGCTGCTCGGCGGCAACTACATCAATCGCTTCAATCTGGAGGGCCGCTCCTACCAGGTGATCCCGCAGGTGCCCCGTGGCAAGCGGCTCTCGCCGGAATCGCTCGGTGGCTATTATGTAACCACCAACACGGGTGCGCAGCTCCCTCTGTCGACCGTGGTCTCGATCCAGACCACCACCGACCCGAATTCGCTGACGCACTACAATCAGCTCAATTCGGCGACGTTCTCGGCCGTGCCGATGCCTGGCGTGACCATCGGTCAGGCGGTGGACTTCCTCGAAAGCGAAGCCAAGAAGCTGCCGCAGGGCTTCAGCCACGACTATCTCGCCGACAGCAGGCAGTACGTGCAGGAAGGCAACCAGCTCGCGATCACCTTCGGTTTCGCGCTGATCATCATCTTCCTGGTGCTGGCGGCGCAGTTCGAGAGCTTGCGTGACCCGCTGGTGATCATGATCTCGGTGCCGATGGCGATCGTCGGCGCCCTGATCCCGCTGTTCTTCGGCGTCGCGACCATGAACATCTACACCCAGGTCGGTCTGCTCACCCTGGTCGGCCTGATCACCAAGCACGGCATCCTGATGGTGGAGTTCGCCAACGAGCTCCAGATCAGGGAACGGCTCGACCGCCGCTCGGCGATCGAAATGTCGGCCCGCATCCGCTTGCGTCCGATCCTGATGACGACGGCGGCGATGGTCACCGGCCTGATCCCGCTGCTGACGGCGACCGGCGCCGGCGCGGCCAGCCGCTTCTCGATCGGCCTCGTGGTCGTGGCCGGTATGTCGATCGGCACGCTGTTCACGCTGTTCGTGCTGCCGGCGGTCTACGTCGTGCTGGCGACCGATCACAGCAAGGAGGCCGAATCGGAGCGCAACAAGCAGATCGAGGCCATGGACCTCGGCTCCAAGGCGCTGCGGCCGACCTGACACAGAAGGCCAACTGAACCAAAAGGGCGGCATCGGCTGACACCGTTGCCGCCCTTTTTCTGTGGTCGGCAGCAGGGGTGATTCCGCGGTGCCCCGCGTTGGACGTCTTTTCCCGCGCCTGCGAGAGACAAGGTCCGGCCTTCTTGCTAGGTTTGCCGGGATGAGCATTTCCCTCCATCCCGACACCCCGCAGGCCCGGACGCTGCCCAGTGCAGCGCCGGACGGCGTCGGTTCGGAGGCCGGACCGCGGCCGGGGATCCGCACGCGGCTGTTCACCAAATATGTCGCGCTGTTCGTGGCCGTCGTCGCCATCGCGCTGCTCGCCAACGGCCTCTTCGAGGTCTTCTTCTATTATCGCGAGCACAAGGCATCGCTGATCCGGGTGCAGCACGAGCAGGCCGAGGCGGCGGCGGCCAAGATCGGCCAGTTCGTCAAGGAGATCGAGAGCCAGCTTGGCTGGACCATCCAGCTGCCGTGGTCGGCGGGCTCGATCGAGCAGCGCCGGTTCGATGCGCTGCGGCTCCTTCGCCAGGTACCCGCCATCACCGAGCTCGCCCAGGTGGATGCGACCGGCAAGGAGCGCCTGCGCGTCTCGCGGCTCGCGATGGACGCGATCGACAGCGGGGTGGATCTCTCGATCGATCCGAAATTCACCGAGGCCGTCGCCCACAAGGTCTATTACGGGCCGGTCTATTTTCGCCGGGAGTCCGAGCCCTACATGACGCTGGCGCTGGCCGGCGCGCGCAAGGATGCCGGCGTCAGCATCGCGGAGGTGAATCTCAAGCTGATCTGGGACGTGGTCTCGCAGATCAAGGTCGGCGAGCACGGCCATGCCTATGTGGTCGGTCCGGAGGGGCGCCTGATCGCGCATCCCGATATCAGCCTCGTTCTGCGCAACACCGACATGTCGGGGCTCGCGCAGGTGCGCGCTGCGCAAGCCGGCGGCGGCGTCACGCCGGATTCGCTTCAGGAAGCGACCAACATCCAGGGACAGAAGGTTCTGACGGCGTCGGCGCCGATCGCGCCGCTCGGCTGGACCATGTTCGTCGAGCTGCCGGTCGAGGAGGCCTATGCAGCCCTCCATGCCTCGTTGGAGCGGCTCGCGATCGTGCTGCTCGTGGCGTCGATCTTCGCCGTGCTCGCCGGGATCTTTCTCGCGCGCCGCATGGTCGGCCCGATCCAGGCGCTGCGCAGCGGCGCCGAGCGCATCGGCGGCGGCGATTTCTCCCAGCGCATCTCGATCAGGACCGGCGACGAGCTCGAAGGGCTCGCCGACCAGTTCAACGACATGGGCGCGCGTTTGCAGGAATCCTATGCCGACTTGGAAAAGAAAGTCGCGCAACGGACGGCCGAACTCAGCCAGTCCCTCAACGATTTGCGCGCCGCACAGGACCGCCTGATCCAGACCGAGAAGCTCGCCTCGCTCGGCCAGCTCACCGCTGGCATTGCCCACGAGATCAAGAACCCGCTCAACTTCGTCAATAACTTCTCCTCGGTGTCGACGGAGCTGATCGATGAGCTCAACGAGGCCCTGCGATCGGCTTCGCTGGACGGCAAGACGAGGGAGGACGTCGACGAGCTGACCCGCATGCTCAAGAGCAATCTCGATAAGGTCGTGCAGCACGGCAAGCGCGCCGATTCCATCGTCAGGAATATGCTGTTGCATTCGCGCGAAGGCTCGGGCGAGCATCGTCTCGTCGACATCAACGCGATCGTCGAGGAGAGCCTCAATCTGGCCTATCACGGCGCGCGCGCCGAAAAGCCGAGCTTCAACGTCACGCTGAAGCGCGATCTGAATCCGGCGGCCAGTGCGGTCGACATCTATCCGCAGGAGATCACGCGCGTCCTGCTCAATCTGATCTCGAATGGATTCTATGCTGCTGCCAAACGCAAGGAGAGCGCCGGGGACGGCTTCGAGCCGACCTTGAGCGCGACGACCAGGAATCTCGGCAGCGGGGTCGAGATCCGGATCCGCGACAACGGCACCGGGATTCCGCCCGAGGTGAAGGAGAAGATGTTCAATCCTTTCTTCACCACCAAGCCGGCCGGCGAGGGCACCGGGCTTGGCCTTTCCATGAGTCATGACATCGTCGTGAAGCAGCATGGCGGAACGATCGACGTGAATACCGAGCCCGGTGTATTTACCGAGTTCATCATCACGCTGCCGCGCACGCTGGCAGCGGAAGGCACTACCGGAGGCAAGACTTGAACGTTTATATCCTGGTCGTCGATGACGAGCCCGACGTCGAGGCGCTGTTCCGTCAGCAGTTCCGGCGCGACCTGCGCGCCGGCCGCTTCCAGATGGAGTTTGCTCCCTCCGCGCCCGATGCGCTCAGGCGCGCCGCCGAGGTCCGCGATCCCGCGTTGATCCTGATCCTGTCCGACATCAACATGCCCGGCATGAGCGGACTCGACATGCTGCCGAAGGTGCGGGCCGAATATCCGCACGTTCCCGTCATCATGATCACGGCTTATGGCGACGCCGAGACGCACAGGAAGGCGATCGAGCGGGGCGCCGTCGGGCTCCTCACCAAGCCGATCGACTTCGCGCAGCTGCGCCAGGAGATCGACACGCGGCTCGAGCAGGCGGCATGACGGCGACCATCCTCTTCGTCGACGACGAGCCCGACCTCGAGGCACTGGTCCTGCAAAAATTCCGCAGGCAGCTTCGCGAGGGGCTGGTCAACTTCATGTTCGCGCGCGACGGCGTCGAGGCCCTGGAGTCGATCGCGCAGCATCCGCATGTCGACATGGTCGTCTCCGACATCAACATGCCGCGGATGGACGGGCTGTCGCTGTTGCAAAAGCTCCAGGAAGCCGAGGACAAGAAGTCGACCATCATCCTTTCCGCCTATGGGGACATGAGCAACATCCGCACCGCCATGAACCGCGGTGCATTTGATTTCCTCACCAAGCCGATCGACTTCGTCGACCTTGAGACGACGATCGAGAAGACCCTCCGCCATATCGAGATGCTGCGGGAGGTGCGGCGGCGTCAGATGGAGGCAGAGCGGGCTCATGCTGCCCTGTCGCGCCATTTCTCGCCGGAGCTTGCCAAACGACTGGCGGCAAGCGGCGAGGGCGACGGGATGGAGGTGCAGTGGCGCGAGGTCGCGACCATCTTCACCGACATCACCGGCTTCACGTCACTGATCGAGAGTGCACCACCCGAGGCGCTCGGGGCGCTCCTCAACGAATATGTCGGTGGAATGGCCGAGGTCGTCTTCGCGCATGAGGGAACGGTTGCCAAGATCATCGGCGACGCGATCCAGGTGCTGTTCAACGCGCCCGGCGACCAGCCGGATTATGCGACGCGAGCGGTCGCCTGTGCCCATGATCTCGACGCCTGGGCTGAGGATTTTTGCGCTCGCCAGAAGACGAAGGGTGTGAATTTCGGAACGACCCGCATCGGCGTCCATTCCGGCCCCGCACTGGTCGGCAATTTCGGCGGCAATCGCTTCTTCGACTACACCGCCTATGGCGATACGATTAATATCGCGGCGCGGCTGGAAGCCGCCAACAAGTATCTGGGCACGCGGATTTGCGTCAGTGCGAGTGTTGCTGGGAGTGCCGAGAATTTTCAGGGACGCCCCGTGGGCGATCTGATGTTGCGCGGGCGCAGCGAGCCCCTGCGTGCATTCGAGCCGCTGCCGCCGGCAAGATTCGAAGCGCCGGCAACGGCGCAATATTCGGAGGCCTTTGCCAAGCTGGAGGCAGGCGATTCTGCGGCCATGCCCGCCTTCGCCGCACTGATCGGCGTGCATGCCGGCGATCCCCTGGCCGGCCTTCATCTCAAGCGCCTGCTCAACGGCGCCAAGGGCGTCCGCATGCAACTGGAATAGGAGTTGGACATGACGCGCGAATTCTCTGCCGGTAATTATCGTTTCATTCCGTCCGTATTCCAGTATTCGGCCGGCGCCGCGGCAGATGATGGCTATGAGATCGAGCGGGTCCGGTTCGATCGGCTGGTGCCGCTGGCTGAAGGATTTGCGCGCGCAGCGAAGTTTATCCAGGACACCGGGCGTCCGCTGACTGCCTTCTGCGCCTGCGAGCTGCGCTCGCCGGCAGCGTTCAGCGAAGAGGGCTTTCGCGCGTTCAACCTGCACTACGTGAAGACGCTCTCCGAATGGGGCATCTTCGACGGAACGACCAATCCGGTGGCGCGCAGCAACGTCTGTCCCGAGATCGATCCGCCGTCCGAGCCGTCATTCTATGCATTCTCCTTCACGAGGCCGACGGGGTCGAAGACGCCGACCTTCGTGATCGCGGGTGGGGCCGAAGCACGCGAGGGCAGCGGCAGCTATGTCGAACGCACCGTGCGCTACCGTGACCTCAGCCCGGAGGGCCTGCGGGAGAAGGTGCGCTTCACGACGTCACAGATGGAAACCCGGTTGACCGCCTTCGGTTTCGGCTGGAAGGACACCACGGGCGTACAGGCTTATTCAGTGCACGATTTCCATCACGCGCTGGCGGACGAGCTGGTCCGCCGCGGCGCGCTGCGCTCGGGCCTCACTTGGCACTTCGCGCGTCCGCCGGTGGTCGATCTCGAATATGAGATGGACTGCCGGCGCGTGATGCGCGAGGTCGTGATCTAGTGCGTGATGAGATTAGGTCTGATCGACCGTCTCGGTGTGCAACCGGCAACATAGGTAACAGTTCAAACCGACGACATGGGTAACACAATTCTCGTTTCGTTCAGGTCTGTTGCTGTTGGGGCTGTGGACCCTGTGGGGAACGCGCAGCGTTGCCCACAAGTCCACAGCCCTTGCGTTTTGGTTGCTGTAACCGGTCGTCACCGTGCGCGATGGTCCCGAGCACGATCGGTCCATAGCTGACGGTCCAACCATCCTCGTTCTCGGCAAGGACGATCGGTTCGCCAACCAAAGCTGCGCTGATGTAGATCATGTTGCCGTTCAGCTTGATCTCGCCGTTGTGACGGACGCGGCGCACCTCGTGGTCATCGTCATATTCCGGCTCGCGCAGGATGCCATCGAACCGGCGCGTGGAAGCCTGATAGCAATCGGCCGGCGTGGCGTTCTCGAGCGCCTGGTGAGGACGCTCGTCGTTGTACAGCCGCTGGAACTCCCGCAGGCGCTTGAGCTGCTCGCGCATGCTGCGCGCCGGCGGGCTGGCAACCTCCTGCAACAAGGTCAGATGCATGCGCTCGTGGCGGCCGTTCTGCTGCGGCTTGCCGGGAGCTATGCGCTCCGGCGTTACGCCAGCCTTGATCAACAGCACGGATAACCTCGACAGGCCGCCGGCACCCCGCGAAGCGAACGGCGAGCCGTTGTCCGAGCGCATGTGATACGGCAGCCCGAACTCACGGAATGCCGCATCGAGCACCGGCCAGACGTGCTCGGTGTCCGCGCGAGGCAAGGCCTGACAGCGTAGAAGATAGCGGCTATGGGCATCAGTCAGTGTCAGCGGCTCACAGCGCTTGCCGTCCCCGGTCAAGAACCAGCCCTTGAAGTCGATACACCAGACGTCGTTGGCAGCCTCACAATGGGCAAAGGGTGCGCTCGACGGCGGACTGCGCCGGCGCATCTTGCGCTTCACCGTCAGGCCCTCGCGGTCAAACAGCGCTCCGATTGTGCTTGCTGCAGGCCAATCCGTCCCCGGCCAGCGGCGTTCCAGACGAGCTCGCACCTTCACCGGTCCCCAGGTTGGATGCGCCCGCCGCACCTCAAGGCAGCGCTCGGCGATCCTCCCACTGATCGCCCGAGGATGATGCAGCGGCGCTCGCGATTGGTCCAGCAGCCCCGCAAACCCCGCCTCGCGATAACGTCCAAGCCACTTATAGCCGGTCTTTCGGCTGATGTTGAAACGCCGACATGCCGACGCAATCGTTTCGTCACCCCTCTCGATCGCAAGCATGAACCGCATCCGTTCATCCACGGCACAGGTCTCCATCCACCCCATCGGCAAGGTCCTCCTCGCCGATCAGTTGACCTGTTACCCATGTCGTCGGTCTATTCTGTTACCCATGTAGCCGGTCAGGACCTCGGTTTCACCTCTCCCCAGCGGGGAGAGGTCGGATTGCGAAGCAATCCGGGTGAGGGGCCGCAGCGTTCGGTGAGGCTGTAACCCCTCACCCGGATCGCATCTCTCGATGCGATCCGACCTCTCCCTACGGGAGAGGTGAACCGAGTTCTCCGCCTGGCAGCAATCTAATCAGATTTCATCTTGCTCTAGCGCTGGCGTGGATCGAGCGCGTCACGCAGGCCGTCGCCCAGCAGGTTCAGTGATAGCACCACCAGGAAGATTGCGAGGCCCGGCCAGATCGCCATCCAGGGCGCTTGCGTCAGGAAGCGTTGCGCGGCGTTGAGCATGCTGCCCCAGGACGGCGCCGGCGGCTGCTGGCCGAGGCCGAGGAACGACAGCGCAGCCTCGGCGATGATCGCAGCGGCGATCGAGAGCGTCGCCTGCACCAGCAGCGCCGGAAGGATGTTCGGCAGGATATGAGCGAAGGCAATCCGCCAGGGCGGATTGCCGAGCGCACGCGCCGCTTCGACATAGTCCTCGGCCTTGACACTCAGGACCTGGCCGCGGGTCAGGCGGATGAACACCGGCGTCGCCGAGATGCCGATGGCGATCATGGCGTTGCCGAGGCTGGGCCCAAGGAATGCCGCGAGCGCGATCGCGAGGATCAGGAACGGGCAGGCTAGCATTGCGTCCGTGATGCGGCTGATCAGCGCATCAATGAAGCCGCCACGATAGCCGGCGAGAAGACCAAGCGGCACGCCGATGCCGAGCGCGATCGCGACCGAGATCAGGCCCGCGAGCAGCGATGTGCGTGCGCCGTAGACGACCCGGCTCAAGATATCGCGGCCGAGCTCGTCGGTGCCGAACCAGTGCAGCGCCGTGGGCGGCTTTCGGACCAGGCCCCAACTCGTCGCGATGGGATCGTAGGGCACGATCAGCGGTGCAAACAGCGCAAGGGCGATGAAGAAGCAGAGCACGATGAGGCCTGCGACCGCGGCTTTGCGCTTGAACAGGCGCCGACGTGCCCGGCGCGCAGGGCTCTCCAGCTCGCTGGTCTCGGCGGCGGGGCTGGCCGTGAGCGCGGCGTCGGTCATGGCCTAGCCCCTCAGCCGCGGATTGACGAGGATATAGGCGATGTCGGCAATCAGGTTGAGCGTGATGTAGATCGTCGCCGTCACCAGCACCACGCCCTGCACGACGGCGTAGTCGCGGTTGAAGACGGCATCCACGATCAGCTTACCGAAGCCGGGAATGGAAAAGATCTGCTCGGTCAGCACGGCGCCGGATAATAGCGTGCCGAGCTCCAGCGCGCCGAGCGTGATCACCGGTGTCAGCGCGTTGCGCATCGCGTGCTTGAGGATCACGGAGCGCTCCAGTAGTCCCTTCGCGCGCGCGGTGCGGACATAGTCGCTTTCCAGCACCTGCAGCATGGCGCTGCGGGTATGCCGCATCAGGATCGCGGCAATCGCGTTGCCGAGCACGAAGGCGGGCATGATGGTAGCGGCAATGCTCGCGCGCCAGTTCTCCGTCAGCGACACGTAGCCCGAGGCCGGCAGCCAGCCGAGCTCGATCGAGAACAGGAAGATCAGCATGATGCCGAGCCAGAAATTCGGCGTCGAGATGCCCCACAGCGCGAACAGGTTCGCGCCATAGTCCCAGGCGGTGCCTTTCTTCACCGCGGCGACGATGCCAGCGGGAATGCCGATCAGGACCGCGATCAGGATCGCCATGGAGCCGAGCTGCAGCGTGACGGGAAGCTTCTGCGCGATCAGCTCGCGCACCGGCATCTTATTGCGCAGCGACTCGCCGAAATCGCCCCTGAGCACGCCGCCGACCCAGTAGGCGTATTGCACCGGAATCGGCTGGTCGAGCCGGTATTGATGGCGGATTTGCTCGATCACTGCTGGATCGCGCTCTTCGCCCGCCATCACCAGCGCGGGATCGCCCGGCAGCAATTGCTGGAGCGAGAAGATCAGAACGGAGACAAAGAACAGCGTCGGTACGATCTGGGCAAGACGCCGGGCGAGGAAGTTCAGCATCCTCTCAACGTCACTTCAGCTTGAGCCCGATCACGCGCACGAGGCCGTCGGGCATCTGTTTGTAGCCTTCGAGCTTGGTCGTATGCGCGATGATGATACGGCGGTGGTAGAGATAGAGGATTGGCTCCTCGTCCTGGACCAGGTTCGCGAGGCGTTCGTAGATGGCCTTGCGCTTTGCCGGGTCGGTGACCAGCCTGGCTTCATCCAAGGCCTGGTCAGCCTGCGCGTTGTTCCACCCGCTGTAATTCTGCGGGGCGTCGCTGTGGAGGAAGACGTAGCTATTGCCGTCGGGATCGACACGTCCGCTCCAGGCAAGCATATAGGCCTGGTAATCGCCGGCCTCGGCCTGCTTGAGGCCCGTTGCGAATTCGGTGAGACGGATCTTCAGATCAAATCCGGCCTCCGCGGCCATCGACTGGATCACCTGGGCCGGCGTTTCCGTCTCGGCGCCTTTCGGCACCAGGAAGTCGACGCTGACCGGCGGCGTAACGCCGGCTTCCTTCAGTAGCGCCTTGGCCTTCTCCACATTGCGGGCACGCAGCGGAAGCGACTTCTGATAGTAGGGATGGCCCGGATTGACCCATTGATTGCCAGGCTGGAACTCGCCGTTGAACACGACCTGGTTGATTGCGTCACGGTCGATCGCTCGATCGAGCGCCTGCCGAATTTTTGCGGACTGGCTGAGGGGACCTTTGGCTTTGTCCTTGCCGATGTTGAGCGTGACGCCCTGATAGCCGAGCTCGATCGCGGTTGCGACCTTCAGCCGCGAATCCGCGCGCACCTCCTTGAGATCGGTAGCGAGCACGCGTTCGATCAGGTCGAGCCCGCCCGATTTCAGATTCGCCAGCCGCACGGTGGCGTCGACGATCGGCTGGAACACGATGCGGTCGATAAAGACGTTGTCCTTGTTCCAGTAGTCGGTGAATTTCTCGAACACGATGCGGTCCTGCTGCACGCGCTCAACAAATTTGTAAGGACCGGCGCAGACCGGATGCAGGCCGAATTTGTCGCCGGCCGCCTTCGCGGCCTTGGGCGATACCATCATGCCGGCACGATCGGTGAGCTGCGCGAGCAGAGGCGAGAACGGCGCCTTCAGCGCCAGTTTGATGGTGAGGGAATCGACCACATCGACATGATCGACCGAGGCAAGCTCGGGCTTGCGGAAGGAGCCGGGGAACGTCAGGTGCCGTTCAAGCGAGAATTTCGCGGCTTCGGCATCGAAGGGCTCGCCGTCATGGAATTTCACGCCGGGCCTGAGCTTGATGACGAGGGCCTTGCCGTCATCGGCGGTCTCGCTCGACAGCGCGAGCTGCGGCACGATGTTGAGCTTCTCGTCGATATCGAACAGCTTGTCGCAGAATGCGGAGAACACGATGCGTCCGACATAGGTGCGCGCCATGGTCGGATCGAGGACGTCGGGGTCCTCGGCAAGGCCGATACGCAGGGTAGTCTGGGCCTGGGCGGCTGCCGCAAACGACAGTACGAAAGCGGCGGCTGTTGTGGCGAGGCGAAGAGTCTTCATCGGACAGTCCCCATTGCTGCGGCTACGTCGTTGTAGGCGTTGCACCCTGTATACCAACACCGGAGGGGGCAGCGCCTTCCGCCTTTTGGCTGAAAGCCGCGAGCAATTTTGTCAGTGCCGGCGAAAAGCCGCCCGCGACCGGCAGGATGGCATCGGGGGACGGCAGCTCGGCGACGCGGTGACAGGCGGTGGCGTGGCCCGTGCCGTCAGCCACCAGTTCCGGCGGCTCGGTGCGGCAGCGCGCGATCACGTAAGGGCAGCGAGTGTGGAAGCGGCAACCTGACGGTGGATTGAGCGCGCTGGGGATCTCGCCCTCCAGTAGGACCGTCGTTCGCTTGGCGCGGGGTTGCGGCACGGGGATCGCGGACAGCAGCGCCCGGCTATAGGGATGGCGCGGCGCAGCGAACAGCGCATCCGCCTCCGCCGTTTCGACGATCTGGCCGAGATTCATCACCGCGACACGGTCGGCGATGTGCTTGACCACCGCGAGATCATGCGAGACGAAGATATAGGCAAGCCCGAGCCGGTCCTGGAGCTCGCGCAGAAGGTTGAGGATCTGCGAGCGGATCGAGACGTCCAGCGCGGAGACCGGCTCATCGCAGATGATCAGCTTCGGCTCGACCGCGAGCGCACGGGCAATGGCGATGCGCTGCCGCTGGCCGCCGGAGAATTCGTGCGGATAGCGCCGCGCCAGCCGCGGCTCCAGCCCGACCAGCCGCAATAGCTCATCGACACGTGCGCGCCGTTGCGGCGGCGGCACAAGATCATGCAAGGTCAGCGGCTCCGTGAGGATCTGGCCGACCGTCATGCGCGGGTTGAGGGAAGCGTAAGGGTCCTGAAAGATGATCTGTGCCTGGCGGCGGAACGCGCGTAAGGCGCCGGCATCGAGGGAGAGCAGATCGCGGCCGTCGAAGCGGACGGAGCCGGCGTCGGGCTCGATCAGCCGCAGCACAAGGCGGCTGACCGTCGACTTGCCGCAACCGGATTCGCCGACGAGGGCGAGCGTCTTGCCGGCCTCGAGCGTGAAGCTGACGCCGTCGACCGCCTTGACCATGGCTTTCGGCTGGCCGAACAGCGAACGTTTGGCGACGAAATGCTTGACCAGGTTTTCGACCTCGAGCAGCGCCATCACGACACCAGGAGTTCGAGTGGCGCGCGGATGCAGCGGGAGAGGTGGCCGGGGGTGACCTCGACAAGTGGTGGTGGCGCCTCGGTGCAGACCTCGCGGACGAAGGGACAGCGTGCGGCGAAGCGGCAGCCCGCAGGCGGGNTGCGCCATGTTCGGCACCATGCCTTCAATCGTCGCGAGCTGCTCGGCGCGGTGGTCGAGCCGCGGGATCGAGCCGAGCAGGCCGACGGTGTAGGGATGCTGGGGTGAGGCGAACAATTCGTCGACCGGTGCGCGCTCGACGATCTCGCCTGCATACATCACCGCCACCTCGTCGCAGACCTCGGCTACGACGCCGAGGTCATGTGTGATCAGGATGATGGCCGCGCCGCTTGCCGCCTTCAGTTCGCGCATGAGCTCCAGGATCTGGGCCTGCAAGGTGACGTCGAGCGCCGTGGTCGGCTCGTCGGCGATCAGCAGCCTTGGATCGCAGGCGAGCGCCATTGCGATCATCACGCGCTGGCGCATGCCACCGGATAGCTTGTGGGGGTACTCGTCGATCCGCCGCTCCGGCGAAGGGATGTGGACACGGCGCAGCAGCGTGATGGCCCGCTCGCGCGCGCTCCTGCGGGATCCGCCGCGGTGACGCAGGATCGTCTCGATGATCTGGTCACCAATGGTGAAGCTCGGATTGAGCGAGGTCATCGGCTCCTGGAAGATCATCGCGAGCCGGTTGCCGCGCAGGTCGCGCAGGGTCTGGTCCGGGGCCCGCAACAGGTCGAAGCCGTCGAAGCGGATCGCTCCGGTGACCTCCGCGCTTTGCTTCGGCAGCAGTCCCATGATCGCGAGCGACGTCACGCTCTTGCCGCAGCCGGATTCGCCGACCAGGCCGAGCGTCGCGCCGTTGGCGACGCTGAGGTCGACGCTGTCGACCGCATGGGTGATGCGGCCATCGTCGCCGTGGAAACGGACGCGCAGGCCCTCGATCTCGATCAGCGGGGCCGCGCTCATTGGGCTTTTGCGCGTGCAGCGGCGATGCGGGCGTCGATGACGCTGCGGTCGGTGTTGCCAGCCGGGTTCTGCCGCGTCGGCAGGGAGTCGCGGAAATGCACCCAGACCTCGTGGCTGACCTGCTCGAGCCGTTCGAGCTCGCCGAGCGGATCAGGATGATCGTCGACCCGCAGATCCAGCGCCGGCCATTCCTCTTCGCCGTGGATCAGGAGCGCGGCGGATTGCTTGCCGCGCTTGTCGCCACCAGCGGCCTCGCCGGCGCGCATCGCCGCGAGCAGGCGGCGCGGAAAGGACAGGCGGTCATTGGCGATATAGGTCTTTGCCGTCTCGCTGAGCACGTCGGGGCCGGCGAGCATGTTGCCGGCAACGGAGAAACCGCTTCCCGCCGCGTGTCCACACCAGTCGACGCAGTCGCGGCCCGTGTGGGCCGCGATCTCGCCGCTGGCATCCATGACGTGAACCTGGCGGCTCTCCCGGCCGTCGTCGGTTGCGAGCAAGGCGGCGAGCACGTCGTGTGCGTTAAGCCCTTCGCGCAACAGCTTGACACCATCGATGCCGTAATAGGGATTGACGAAGGCTTGCGTGGCGATTGCGCCGAGACCGGCGGCAATGAAAGGCACGCAGGCGCCGACGGCGAAGAAGCGTGTCGCAACGACGATGCCGAACTGGCTGGTGGTGGTATCGCGCGCGATGATCGACCAGGTCATGTGTTGTCCGTCAGCGTCCCGCCGCGTAGCCCTGCATGCCGCGCGGATTAGCGGCCGCACGGCGGCGCACCCCGACGCGCGACGCCGCCGTGAGGCGGCCTTCGGACCAGTCGGGCCCAACCTCCACGATATGTCCGCGTTCGCGCAAATTCTCCATCGTCGCCTTGGGCACGCGGTTCTCGACCACGAGCACGCCGGGGCGCGCGGTGCGCGGCCAGAACGAGATCGGGAAGTGCTCGGAATGCCAGGCCGGCGCGTCAATCGCCTCCTGGAGATTGAGATTGCAGTGGACGTGCCGCAGGAAGAACTGGGTGATCCATTGATCCTGCTGATCGCCGCCCGGCGAGCCCCAGGCGAGGTACGGCTCGCCGTCGCGCAGCGCCATGGTCGGCGAGAGCGTGGTCCGCGGCCGCTTGCCAGGCGCGAGCGAGGCGGGATGGCCTTCCTCCAGCCAGAACATCTGGGCACGGCTGCCGAGGCAGAAGCCGAGCTCCGGAATCACCGGTGACGACTGCAGCCAGCCGCCCGACGGCGTCGAGGACACCATGTTGCCGGCCTTGTCGATGATGTCGAAATGCACGGTGTCGCCGCGCACCTCGCCGAAGCGCCCCACCGTTGGCTCGCCGGCACCGAGCGCACCGACCGCTTCGCGCTGACCTTCGGCGCGGCGCAGCTTGACCACGCCGCCAAAGCCCTCGACCGAGCCAGGCCGGAAGTCGAGCGAGGCCGTGTCGGTGACGAGCTTCCGGCGCTCGTCGTTATAGGCATCCGACAGCAGGGTCGCGATCGGGATCTCGTTGAACTTGGGATCGCCGTAGAATTTTTCGCGGTCGGCAAAAGCGAGCTTGGCGCATTCGATCTGGAGATGGATGAATTCCGGCCCGGTCGGGTCGAGGCCGTCCAGCGCAAAGCCCTTTAACAGCGCGAGCTGTTGGAGCGTCACCGGACCCTGGCTCCAGACGCCGGCCTTGCAGACGGTGTAGCGGCCATAGTCGTAGGTGAGCGGCGCCTCGATCGTCGGCTGCCAGCGCGCCATGTCGTCGGCCGACAGCACGCCGCGATGCGGCGAGCCGCTGACGTCCATCACTTCCTGGGTGCGGCAGAACTTGTCGATGGCTTCGGCGACAAAGCCCTGCGACCAGGCCTTTCGCGCGCGCTCGATCTCGGCCTCGCGGCCACCGCCGCCGCTCTCGGCTTCGCTCAGGATCCGCGCGTAAGTCGCCGCCAGCGTCTTGTTGGTGAAGAGCGTGCCGGGCTTCGGCACCTCGCCGTTCGGCAGGTAGACCGCAGCCGAAGTCGGCCAGTGCTTGCGGAATAATTGCTCAACGGTCTGGATCGTGGCGCAGGCCCGTTCGACCAGCGGATAGCCGTCGCGCGCATAGGAAATGGCGGGCTCCAGCACGTCCCTCACCCGCAGCGTGCCATAGTCGCGCAGCAGCATCATCCAGGTTTCGAACGTGCCGGGCACGCAGGCTGCGAGCAGGCCGGTGCCGGGCACCATGTCGAGGCCCTCGCTCTGGTAGTGGGCGATGGTTGCGCGCGCCGGCGCCGGCCCCTGGCCGCAGATCACCTCAGTGCGGCCGCGCTTCACGTCGTGCACGATGACCGGCACGTCGCCGCCGGGGCCATTCAGATGCGGCTCGACCACCTGGAGCGTGAAGGCGGTGGCGACACCGGCATCGAACGCATTGCCGCCTTTTTCCAGTGTGGCCATGCCCACGGCGGTCGCGATCCAGTGCGTGGTGGCGACGACCCCGAAGGTGCCTTCGATTTCGGGCCTGGTCGTGAAGCGATCGGGATTGATGTTGCTGGCCATGGGACTTCGTTACCTCAGTTGCGGCGCGCGGAATTGATCACAGGCGAAGCCCCATTGCCAAATGCACAGACTGCATGGCACGCGCGCGTCACGCCGGCACCGGCGCGGTGTTTACCGCGTGACAGGCGACACCGTCGATCAGTTCCGGGGTTTCCTTGCGGCAGAGATCGAACGCCAGCGGGCAGCGCGGGTTGAAGGCGCAGCCGGGCGGCGGATCGATCGGGTTCGGGATATCACCCTTGACCGGAACGCGCTGACGGCCGCTCATCGCGAGATCGGGTACGGCGCCCAAGAGCATCTTGGTGTAGGGCATGCGCGGGCGGGCGAACAGCTCGCGTCCCTCCGCGATCTCGACGATGCGACCGAGATACATCACGCCGACGCGGCTCGCCATGTGGCGGACCACGGCGAGGTTGTGGCTGATGAACATGTAGGTCAGCCCGAACTTGTCCTGAAGGTCGCGCATCAGGTTCAGGATCTGCGCCTGCACGGAGACGTCGAGCGCCGAGGTCGGCTCGTCGCAGACGATGAACTCGGCGTCGGAGGCGAGTGCCCGCGCAATCGCGATCCGCTGGCGCTGACCCCCGGAGAATTCGTGCGGATATTTCAGCCGGTCGTCGGGGTGCAGGCCCACGAGGCTGAGGAGTTCACCGACGCGAGCCTGGATGTCACGCTCGCCCTGGATCAGGTCGAAGGCACGGATCGGCTCGGCGATGATGGCATCGACCCGGAAGCGCGGGTTCAGGCTCGCATACGGGTCCTGGAAGATCATCTGGATGCGGCGGCGCAGCCTGCGGCGCGCCGGCGCCTGCCGCGGGTCGGTCATCGAGACGCCGTCGATCAGCACATTGCCGGAACTCGGCGGCAGCAGGCCGACGACCATTCGCGCCACGGTGGTCTTGCCCGAGCCGGATTCGCCGACCAGCGCAAAGGTCTCGCCCTTCCTGATATCGAAGGTGACGCTGTCGACGGCCTTGAGGTATTCGAGATGCCCGCCTTCCAGCACGCGGTTGAGCCACGGCTTCGAGACGTCGAACACGCGGCGCAAATTCCTGACCTGGACGAAGGGGGCGCTCATGCCGCGCTCTCCGTCGGAACGCTGTCATAGAGGTGGCACGCGACGGACTGCGCGCCACGCGGCAGCGGTTCGGGCCGCTCGACGCGACAGCGATCGAAGGCGAACGCGCAACGAGGATTGAATGAGCAGCCGCGCGGGATCGCTGACAGGCGCGGCATGGAGCCGGGAATCTGCACCAGGCGCTTGTCGTCGCCCGCAAGTGTCGGGATCGCGCCCATCAGGCCCTTGGCATAGGGGTGCAGCGGATTCTTCACGACGTCCTGGACCGGGCCGATCTCGGCAACGCGGCCAGCATACATCACCGCAACGCGGTCGGAAGTTTCCGCGATCACGCCCATGTCGTGTGTCACCAGCATCACGGCGGTGCCGTGGTCGCGCCCGAGTCGCTTGATCAGCGAGATGATCTGCGCCTGTACGGAGACATCGAGCGCTGTGGTCGGCTCGTCCGCGATGATCAGCTCCGGCTCGGCGCAGATCGCGAGCGCAATCACCACGCGCTGGCGCATGCCGCCGGAGAATTCATGGGGATAGCCGTCGATGCGTTTCTCCGGCGCGGGGATGCCGACCTCGGCGAGCAACTCGATGGCGCGGCGGCGGGCGGCCTGCTCGGAGAGATTGAGATGGGTTCTGATCGTCTCCACGATCTGGTCGCCGATCCGGTACAGCGGATTGAGCGAGGTGAGGGGATCCTGGAAGATCATGCCGATGCGCTTGCCGCGGATTCGGCGCATCTCCTCCGGTGGCAGATTGTCGATGCGTAGGCCGGACAGGCGGATCTCGCCGCCTGCAATGCGGCCGGGCGGGTCGATCAGGCCTATCACCGAGAGCCCGGTGACGGATTTGCCGGCGCCGGATTCGCCGACCACGCCCAGCACCTCGCCCTTGGCGATGTCGAAGGAGACGCCGTCGATCGCGCGCAGCGTGCCGCGGCGGGAGGCGAACTCCACCTGAAGATTGCGGACGGAGAGGACGGGTTCGGTCATGGACGCGGCGTCTTCATCTGAGTTTCGGGTTGAGCGCGTCGCGCAGCCAATCGCCGAGCAGGTTGATGGACAGGATCAGCGCGGCGAGCGCCAGCCCGGGGAACGCGACGATCCACCATTCGCCTGCAAACAGATAGTTGTTGCCGATGCGGATAAGTGTGCCGAGTGACGGCATGGTCTCGGGCATGCCCGAGCCGAGGAAGGAGAGCGTTGCCTCGGTGATGATGGCGAGCGCGAGGTTGATGGTGGCGATGACGAGG
This sequence comes from Bradyrhizobium centrolobii, assembly GCF_001641635.1. Taxonomy (GTDB): domain Bacteria; phylum Pseudomonadota; class Alphaproteobacteria; order Rhizobiales; family Xanthobacteraceae; genus Bradyrhizobium; species Bradyrhizobium centrolobii. Next base: position 53,082 of record NZ_LUUB01000090.1, on the reverse strand, counting down.
ATCGGCCCCATCGTGTTCGGCAGCACGTGCCGCAGCATGATGACCGGCGCGGGAAGGCCGATCAATTGCGCGGCGGCAACATAGTCCTTGTTCTTCTCGACCATCACCGAGCCGCGCACCGTGCGGGCATATTGCACCCAGAAGCTCAGTCCGATTGCGAGCACCAGCACGCCCAGCATGCTCATTTCGTCGAGCCTGTTGCCGAGCACCGATTTTGCGATGCCGTTGATCAGCAGCGCGATCAGGATCGCCGGGAAGGAGAGCTGCACGTCGGCGACGCGCATGATCAGCCCGTCGACGGCGCCGCCGAAATAACCGGCCGTCAGTCCGAGCAGGATGCCGAGTGCGCCGGAGAAGAGGACCCCGAGCACGCCGACGACGAGCGAGATACGCAGGCCGTAGAGGATCGCGGAGAACACGTCGCGGCCCTGCTCGTCGGTGCCGAGCAGGAACGGGCTCTGGCCGTCGGCGGTCCACAGCGGGGAGATGCGCGAATTCATCAGCTGGAGCTGGGCCGGATCGAACGGATTTTGCACGGCAAGCGCTGACGCGAAGATCGCGAGCAGGAAGAACAGCAGCGTTACGCCTGCCGCGATCATGGTGATTTTGGAGCGCCGGAACGAGTAGAACAGGTCGCTGTCGAGCGTGCGCCTGAACCAGCCGGGGGAGGCGGCGCGCGAGCCGCGATCTTCGACCTTGTGCCGGACGACTGCCTCGCTCATCTCAGTGTGCCCGGCTTACCGTCGAGCGCAGGCGCGGATCGACGATGGTGTAGAGGATATCAACCGCGAGATTGATGGTGACGAAGATCAGGGACACCATCATCAGATAGGCCGCCATGATCGGGATATCGACATTCTGCACGGCCTGCACGAACAACAGCCCCATTCCCGGCCATTGGAATACGGTCTCGGTGATGATCGCGAATGCAATGACTGAGCCAAACTGCAGGCCGGCAACGGTGATGACGGGAACGAGCGTGTTCCGCAGCGCGTGACCGAAATGGATCGCCCGGGTGGTCAGCCCGCGGGCACGGGCGAAGCGGATGTAGTCGGTGCGCATCACTTCCAGCATCTCGGCGCGCACCAACCGCATGATCAGCGTCATCTGGAACAGGCCGAGCGTGATTGAGGGCATGATCAGCGCCTTCAGGCCCGACAGCGTCAGAAGGCCCGTCGTCCACCAGCCGATCCGCACCACCTCGCCGCGTCCGAACGAGGGCAGCCAGCCGAGCGTCACCGAAAACAGGTAGATCAGGAGGATGCCGATCAGGAAGGTCGGTAGCGAGACGCCGATTAGGGAGATTGCCTGGAACGCATGGGCGAGCCAGGTGTCGCGGCGGAGCGCCGAATAGACCCCCATCAGGATGCCGCAGACCATCGCGAAGATGCTGGCGCAGATCGCCAGCTCCAGCGTCGCCGGCATCCGTTCCAACAGGAGCTGCGATACGGGTAGCCGGAACTGGTAGGAGACACCGAATTTGAACTGCGCGGCATTGGCGACATAATGGCCGAACTGCACGATCACGGGATCGTCGAGCCCGAGTGACTTGCGGATTGCGGCACGTTCGGCGCCCGAGGTGTCCATCGACACCATCTGGTTCACGGGATCGCCGGCAAAGCGGAACATAGAGAACGAGATGATCCCGACGGCGATCATGACGCCGATGGCCTGGATTGCCCTGCGAAGGGTGAAAGCGAGCATATGGTCCTTTCACGTCTCTTCAGACGTGCGCATCATTTGCGTGAGGTGCGAAATGACAAGTCCCGAAAGCCAAGGCTTCCGGGACTCCACAACCTCTCGATACTCACTCTTCCTGTTTGGTGGCCCAGTAGAGCAGAACCTGGTTGTCCGCGCGCTGAACCAGTTTCACTTTCTTGGACACACCCCATGCCAGCGCCTGCTGATGCAGCGGGATGTAGGCCCAGTCCTTGTTGCCGATCTCGAAAGCCTCCTTGATCAGCAGATTGCGCTTGGTCATGTCGGGTTCTACCAGAATCTTGTCCGTGAGCTCGTCGAGCTGCTTGTTGCAGTAGCCGCCGAGATTGGCTTCGCCGCGGTTGGGATCCTTCGGATCGTCACGACAGCCCATGATGTCGTGCAGCACATTTTGGGAATCCATCGTGGCCGGCGTCCAGCCCAGGAGGAAGAAGGACGTCTTGTAGCCGCCGGGCTTCAACACCTTGGCGAAATACTGCGCTTTGGGCTGCGCCAGCAGGTTCACCTTGACGCCGATGCGCGCGAGCATGCCGACCACGGCCTGACAGATCGCGGCGTCATTGACATAGCGATCGTTCGGGCAATCCATGGTGACCTCGAAGCCATCGGGATAGCCTGCCTCAGTCAACAGCTTCTTGGCTCCCTCGAGATCGAATTTCGGTCGCGTGAACTCCTTTGACAGCGGATAGAGTTCTGGTGCGATCATCAGGGCGGACGGAGTGGAGAGTCCGCGCATGACGCGGTTCTTGATCAGCTCGACGTCGATCGCCTTGTAGAAGGCCTCGCGGACGCGGATGTCCTTGAACGGGTTCTTGCCCTTGACGTTCGAGAACAGAAGCTCGTCGCGCGACTGGTCCATGCCGATAAAGATCGTGCGGAGTTCCGGCCCGGAGAGCACCGTCGCAACGGGGCTGGCATTGACGCGCTGGATGTCCTGGATCGGAACCGGCTCGATCACGTCGACCTCGCCGGACAACAGCGCGGCTACGCGCGTTGCATCGGATGCGATTGGCGTGAAGACGATCTCCTTGAGGTTATGTTCCGGCTTCTTCCAGTAGTTCGGATTGGCCTTGAACACGGTTTTCACGCCGGGCTGGTGGCTCTCGATCATGAAAGGCCCGGTGCCGTTGGCGTGCAGTGAAGCATAGCTCGGGGTCGTGGCCGCGGCCGGCGTCGGTGCCACCGCGTTGTTCGCCTCCGCCCATTTTTTGTCCATGATGTACCAGACGTCCCATTGCCCTATGAGGATGGGATTGGGCGAACTGAGGATGAAATCGACAGTGTAGTCGTCAACCTTGACGACCTTGGCATCGGCGGGGAGGCGGTTCAGCAGGTTGGAGCCCTGCGCGCGCACGCGTTCGGCGGAGAACACCACGTCGTCGGCGGTGAAGGGGTCGCCGTTGTGGAATTTGACGCCTTTGCGCAAATGGAAGCGCCAGCGGGTTGGCTCCGGCGTTTCCCAGCTTTCGGCCAGAGCCGGAATGATTTTTAGGTCCTTGTCGCGCTCGACCAGGCCCTCATAGACGTGACCGAGATGGGCGTGGGTGGTGCTTTCGTTCAGCGTGTAGGGATCGAGCGACTTGAGCTCGCCCTGGTTGGCGTAACGCAGCGTCTGGCTCGACGCCGGCGAGAGCGTCAACGCAAGCATACCGGCGAGCGCCGCCGCAAACAGACTACGACCTACTGACATCCCTGACCCTCTCCAATGCCACGCCGGTGATTTTTGATTGTTCGGCGGGTTTACTGATCCATGTTGCCCAGAGTTGCTGAGCCGTGCAAGCGCCATTCCAGCAAGGAACGCGCCAAGTTGCGCCGCTGTGCAGCAATGCTGACCGACAATGAAATGGGCGGCCGGCTGCGATCGACATTCGACTTTCGGCCAGTGAAGTCCCAGAATGGCGGAGGGAAGCGGCCCCGGCCGGCCGTCGGGGTCCTCGGTCGTCCGCGCCCGCCGACGCGGATGCGTTCGTGCGGCGCGATTTGATTGACCATATCCGCCGATTGCCGAAACCGGTGGCCCGCCGCCTGCGACAGGTCGCTTGCGTCGTACGCCAAGTCGCGGCGATACTGTGTCAGGTCGCTCGAATCCGCTACTTTAGGAGGGGACATGAAAGTTAACATCGAAATCGACTGCACCCCCCTCGAGGCCCGCCAGTTCTTCGGATTGCCCGACGTGGCGCCGATGCAGACGGCGGTGATGGACAAGTTGCAGCAGCAGGTGCTGAGCAACATCGAGAAAGTCTCGCCAGAATCGCTGATCCAGAGCTGGTTCACCTTCGACCCGAAGCTCGCCGAGCGGTTTCAGGACATGTTCGTCGCGATGGCCGGTCTCGGCGGCACGCGCAGCAGCGACAAGAGATAATGCCGCTTGAGCGGGACGGAGCGCAGGCGTCAGGCCGGCTTCGTCCGCCGGGCCTCGGGCTGCTGTTCGCCGAAGCGCGGGGGCTGTTCGAATTCAACGCCAGCGTCCTGCTGTCGCCCGTCCTGATGCGCGCGCCGCGGGGCGACGGCCACCCGGTGCTGGCGCTGCCGGGCTTTCTCGCCAGCGACCTCTCGATGATGCCGATGCGGCGCTATCTGAGCGAGCTCGGCTACGATACGCATGCCTGGCGGATGGGCCGCAATCTCGGCGGCTTGGCGCGGATGCGGGAGGCGTTGCGCACCCGTCTCGCCGAGATCCATGCTGCGACCGGGCGCAAGGTCAGCCTGGTCGGATGGAGTCTCGGCGGCGTCTATGCGCGCGACCTGGCGCTCCAGGCGCCCGAGATGGTCCGCTACGTGGTCACGCTCGGCAGCCCCTTTGCCAACGACGTGCGGGCAACCAATGCCACGCGGCTCTATGAATCGCTGTCCGGCGAGCGCGTCGAGGATTTTGCCGAGCTGCGCGCGGCGATCGCCGGCGATCTGCCGGTGCCGGCAAGCTCGATCTATTCGCGCGCCGATGGCGTCGTGAACTGGCGGACCTGTCTGTTGCGTCCGTCCGAGCATGCCGAGAACATCGAGGTGTACCTGGCCAGCCACATCGGCCTTGGGGTGAACCCGGCCGCCCTCTGGGCCGTGGCGGACCGCCTGGCACAACCGGAGGGGGAGTTCTGGCCATTTGACCGGGAAGGGCCGTTTGCCATTGCATATGCCCCGCCGGAACAGCAGTATCGGCCTGACGAGAAGCGCTGATCAAAGGCGCCCGTCAAATCGGCGGGAGGGAACTATGGCTGACGGTAAGAAGCTGTCGTCGCTGGACGCGTCGTTTCTCTATCTGGAAACGCCGGAAATGCCGATGCATGTCGGCAGCATGGCGATCTTTCGCCTGCCTGACGACTACGAGCGCGACTTCTTCGAAGACTTCAAGGCGATGATCGTCTCGCGCCTGCACATTGCGCCGATCCTGAAAGCACGGCTGGAGACGGCGCCGCTCGATATCGATCATCCCACCTGGGTCGAGGACGACCAGTTCGACATCGACCGCCATATCTTCCGCGCCAGCCTGCCGGAGCCGCGTGATCGCGCCACGCTCGAGCGCATTGTCGGCTGGATGCACGCAAAACTCCTCAACCGTGCCCGTCCGCTCTGGGAGTTCTACGTGTTCGAGGGCATGAAGAACAACGAGGTCGGGCTCTATTCCAAGATGCACCATGCCGCCATCGACGGCGGTGCCGGCGCGGCGCTGACCAACATGATCTACGATATATCGCCGATCCCGCGGAAAGTCGATCCGCCGACGGGTGGCGCGAAGCCCGGGCAGGAGCCGCGCGATATCGCGGCGAACCTGCTCGATTCCTACCAGCAGCTCTTCAGCCAGCCGCTCGACGCCTCGCTGGCCGCGAAAAACCTGCAACTGCCGCGCACCGGCAAGAGCGACATCGGCTCGATCCTGTTCGACAATGCGATGTACCAGATCGAGAGCGCGGTGCGCTTTGCCGGCAACATCCCGACCGTGCTCAAGAGCGTGTCCGATGTGATCGGTAAGATCGCCGATCCGAAGTCGCGCGAGAGCCTCGCCAGCATGGTGTCGCCGCCGACCATGCTCAACAAGACCATCTCGTCGGAGCGAAGCTTCGCCGGCGTGTCGATTTCGCTGTCGCGGGCCAAGGCGCTCGCAAAGCAGGCCGGCGGCAAGCTCAACGACGTGGTGCTGGCGCTCGCTTCCGGCGTGGTCCGCCGCTACCTGCAGCAGTACGGCACGCTGCCGGCGAAATCGATGACTGCGGCCGTGCCAATTTCGCTGCGCGAGGAGGGCAACACTGAAGCCAACAACCAGGTCTTCGGTATGATCTGCTCGATCGCGACAAACATCGACAATCCCAAGGCGCGGCTGGAAGCAATCATCGCGCAATCGACCAAGGCCAAGGAGATGTCGCATCCCTTGCGCGCCCTGATGCCGCAGGTCTCCAACATCTCGATGCTGGGCGCGCCGATCATGGTGCAGATCCTGGCCTTGCTCTACAGCCGCTCGAATCTCTCTGACGTGTTGCCGCCGGCCGCCAACATCACGGTCTCCAACGTGCCGGGGCCGCGGCAGACGCTCTATGCCGCCGGTGCCGAGCTCCTGCACATCTTCCCGGTGTCGATCTCGACGCACGGTCAGGCGCTCAACATCACCGTGCAGAGCTACCGCGACCAGCTCGATTTCGGCTTCATCGTCGGCGCCAACATCATTCCGCATGTGCAGGTGATGTGCGACATGCTGCCGGAGGAGTTCGCCGCGTTGGAGGCCGCCTACGCGCCGCCGGCGGCCGATATCAAGGGCGCGGCCGAATAGGAAGCTTGCAATGATTGAGATGCCGCCGCTCAAGTTCGTGCAGACGAACGGAATTCGCATGGGCTATTACGAGGCGGGCCCGGCCGCCGACACGCCGCCCATGGTGCTGTGTCATGGCTGGCCCGAGCTGGCCTTCTCCTGGCGCCACCAGATCAAGGCGCTGAGCGATGCCGGGATCCGGGTGATCGCGCCGGACCAGCGCGGCTATGGTGCGACCGACCGGCCCGAGCTGGTCGAGGATTACGACCTCGAGCATCTGACCGGCGATCTCGTCGGACTTCTCGATCATCTCGGGATCGACAAGGCGATCTTCGTCGGCCACGACTGGGGCGGCTTTGTCGTCTGGCAGATGCCGCTGCGGCACCCCTCGCGCGTCGCCGGCGTCGTCGGTGTCAACACGCCGCATTGGGACCGCGCGCCGGCTGATCCGATCGCGCTATTGCGCAAGCGCTTCGGCGATCAGATGTACATCGTGCAGTTCCAGGACCCCGCGCGCGAGCCGGACAGGATCTTCGGCAGCCGCGTCGAAGAGACCTTCGATGCCTTCATGCGCATGCCGGTTGCGCGGCCCGCAGGAGCGCCAGCCGAAGAGCCGATTGCCGGCATCGGGGCTTCGCCCCGGATCAACCTGGCTTTTCCGCAGATGATTGCGAATTACGACGCCCAGCATGATCCGCGCACGCCGATCCTGTCGGCGGAGGAGAAAAAGGTGTTCGTCGACACCTTCACCAGGACCGGCTTCACCGGAGGCATTAACTGGTATCGCAACTACACCCGCAATTGGCAGCGCTCCGAGGGATTGGATCATCACGTGCATGTGCCGTCGCTGATGGTCATGGCCGAGAATGACGCCGTGCTGCCGCCCTCGGCGGCCGACGGCATGGAGAAGCTGGTGCCGGACCTGGAGAAGTACCTGGTGAAGGACAGCGGCCATTGGACGCAGCAGGAGAAGCCGGAAGAGGTCAGCGCCAAGCTGATCGAATGGCGTAGAAGGCGGTTTGGGTGACGACACAGTCGTCTGTGTGAGTTGCTAACGTCGTTCCGGGATGGTCCGAAGGACCAGACCCGGAACCTCGAGATTCCGGGTTCGATGCTGCGCATCGCTCCGGAATGACGCGATCAGGGGGAAGCGCAGTTACATGTCGTCCAAGAACCGTCTGGACCCGATTCCGCATCCGCCGACAAAGCCGGTGGTCGGCAACATGCTGTCGCTGGACTCGGCCGCGCCCGTGCAGCACCTGACGCGGCTTGCCAAGGAGCTTGGGCCGATCTTCTGGCTCGACATGATGGGTTCGCCGATTGTCGTCGTCTCCGGCCATGATCTCGTCGACGAGCTCTCCGATGAAAAGCGGTTCGACAAGACGGTGCGCGGCGCGTTGCGCCGCGTGCGCGCGGTTGGCGGCGACGGCCTGTTCACGGCCGACACCAAGGAGCCGAACTGGAGCAAGGCGCACAACATCCTGCTTCAGCCCTTCGGCAACCGCGCCATGCAGTCCTATCATCCGAGCATGGTCGACATCGCCGAGCAACTCGTGAAGAAGTGGGAGCGGCTCAACGCCGACGACGAGATCGACGTCGTCCATGACATGACCGCGCTGACGCTGGATACGATCGGGCTGTGCGGCTTCGATTACCGCTTCAATTCGTTCTACCGGCGCGACTACCATCCCTTCGTCGAGTCGCTGGTGCGCTCGCTCGAAACCATCATGATGACCCGCGGCTTGCCGTTCGAGCAGCTCTGGATGCAGAAGCGGCGCAAGACGCTCACTGAAGACGTCGCCTTCATGAACAAGATGGTCGACGAGATCATCGCCGAGCGGCGCAAGAGCGCGGAGGCCGTCGACGACAAGAAGGACATGCTCGCCGCGATGATGACCGGCGTCGACCGCTCGACCGGCGAGCAGCTCGACGACGTCAACATCCGCTACCAGATCAACACTTTCCTGATCGCGGGCCACGAGACCACCAGCGGCCTTCTGTCCTACACGATCTACGCGCTGCTCAAGCACCCCGAGATCCTGAAGAACGCCTATGACGAGGTCGATCGCGTGTTCGGCCCCGACGTCAACGCCAAGCCGACCTATCAGCAGGTCACGCAGCTCACCTACATCACGCAGATTCTGAAGGAGGCGCTGCGGCTGTGGCCGCCGGCGCCGGCCTATGGCATCTCGCCGCTGAACGACGAGACCATCGGTGGCGGCAAGTACAGGCTGAAGAAGGGCACCTTCACCACGATCCTCGTGACCGCGCTGCATCGCGATCCCAGTGTCTGGGGTCATAATCCGGATGCGTTCGATCCCGAGAATTTCAGCCGCGAGGCGGAGGCCAAGCGGCCGATCAACGCCTGGAAGCCTTTTGGCAACGGCCAGCGCGCCTGCATCGGCCGCGGCTTCGCCATGCACGAGGCCGCGCTCGCGCTCGGTATGATCCTCCAGCGCTTCAGGCTGATCGATCATCAGCGCTATCAGATGCATCTGAAGGAGACGCTGACGATCAAGCCGGAAGGGTTCAAGATCAAGGTCCGCCCGCGTGCCGATCGCGAGCGGGGGGGCTATGGTGGCCCTGTGGCCGCGACGACAAGTGCTGGCACGGCTGCGCCGCGCGCCACGACACGCCCTGGGCACAATACGCCGCTGCTCGTGCTCTACGGCTCCAATCTCGGCACCGCCGAGGAGTTGGCGGCGCGTGTAGCCGACCTCGCTGAGGTCAACGGCTTTGCCAGCAAGCTCGCACCGCTCGACGATTATGCCGACAAGCTGCCTGAGGAGGGCGGCGTGCTGATCTTCTGTGCCTCCTACAATGGCGCACCGCCGGATAACGCGACGCAGTTCGTCAAATGGCTGTATGGCGACGCCCCGAAGGGGGCGCTGTCCAAGGTGCGCTATGCCGTGTTCGGCTGCGGCAACAGCGACTGGGCTGCGACCTATCAATCCGTGCCCCGCTTCATCGATGAGCAGCTCGCGGCCCGCGGCGCGCGCAGCCTCTATAGCCGCGGCGAGGGCGATGCGCGAAGCGATCTCGACGGCCAGTTCGAAAAATGGTTCGCGGCCGCCGCGCCAGCGGCGATGAAAGAATGGGGGCTGACCCAGAACTTCAGCCGCAGTGCCGACGACGAGCCGCTTTACAAGATCGAGCCCGTTGCGCCCGGCGCGGTCAATGCGGTCGCAGCGCTCGGCGGCACTGTCGCGATGAAGGTGCTGGTCAACGACGAGCTTCAGAACAGGAGCGGCTCCAATCCGTCGGAGCGCTCGACGCGGCATATCGAGGTGCAGTTGCCGCAGGGTGTGACTTATCGCGTCGGCGACCATCTCAGCGTGGTGCCGCGCAACGATGCGGCGCTCGTCGATGCGGTGGCCCGCCGGTTCGGCTTTCTGCCGGCTGACCAGGTCAGGTTGCAAGTCGCCGAGGGCCGCCGCGCGCAATTGCCGGTCGGCGAGAGCGTCTCGGTCGGCCAGCTCCTCACCGATTTCGTCGAGCTTCAGCAGGTCGCAACGCGCAAGCAGATCCAGATCATGTCGGAGCATACGCGCTGCCCGGTGACCAAGCCGAAGCTGCTGGCCTTCGTTGGCGATGAGGCCGAGGCTGGGGAGCGTTACCGTGCCGAGATCCTGGCCAAGCGCAAATCGGTGTTCGATCTGCTGATCGAGCATCCGGCCTGTGAGCTGCCGTTCCACGCCTATCTCGAGATGTTGTCGCTGCTCGCGCCGCGCTATTATTCGATCTCGTCCTCGCCGTCGGTCGATCCTGCGCGATGCAGCGTCACCGTCGGCGTGGTGGGCGGGCCTGCGGCCTCGGGCCGCGGCCTGTACAAGGGCATCTGCTCGAACTATCTCAGCGATCGCCGCGCCGGCGACACGATCTACGCGACGGTGCGCGAGACCAAGGCCGGCTTCCGCCTGCCGGATGATGCATCCGCGCCGATCATCATGATCGGCCCCGGCACGGGACTTGCGCCGTTCCGCGGCTTCCTTCAGGAGCGCGCCGCGCGCAAGGCCAAGGGCGCGACGTTGGGCCCGGCGATGCTGTTCTTTGGCTGCCGTCATCCCGAGCAAGACTATCTCTATCGGGACGAATTGAAAGCGCTCGAGGCCAGCGGCGTCACCGAGCTCTTCACCGCGTTCTCGCGCGCAGACGGGCCGAAGACCTATGTGCAGCACCTGCTCGCCGCGCAGAAGGACAAGGTGTGGGCCCTGATCGAGCAGGGTGCGATCATCTATGTCTGCGGCGATGGCGGCAAGATGGAGCCGGATGTGAAGGCCGCGCTCGTCGCGATCTATCGCGAGACGAGCGGCAGCGATGCGGCCGCCGGCGCGCGCTGGATCGAGGGGCTGGGCGCAGGGAACCGCTATGTGCTCGACGTCTGGGCGGGCGGGTGACCGCCGGCCCGATCGTGCTAAACCTCAGGCATGATTCCCTGGGAAAAAATCGATAACGCTCCGATCCCCGGCTCCGATGGCGAGCTTCGCCTGATGCGCCGCGGCAAGGAGTTTTCCATCATGCTCGGCACCAACGAGCTGATGAACAGCCGCCTGTCGGGCTCCGAGGCCGCGCTCGCCACGCTCGCAGCCAAGCAGATCGAGAAGGTCGCCAAGCCAGTTATCCTCATCGGCGGTCTGGGCATGGGCTTCACGCTGCGTGCGGCGCTCGCTGTGCTCGGAAGCAAGGCGCAGATCGTAGTGGCCGAACTGGTCCCTGCGGTGGTGGCATGGGCGCGAGGTCCGATGGCCGAGATTTTCGGCGACAGTCTCAGTGACCCCCGCGTTGATATACGTGAAGTGGATGTTGCGCAGTTGATCGAACGACATCCGCTCAGGTTCGATGCGATCCTGCTTGACGTCGATAATGGTCCGGAAGGCCTCACCCGCAAGGCCAATGACGCCTTGTACGATGACGCCGGGTTGAGAATAGCCCACACCGCGCTGCGGCGGGGCGGGGTGCTCGCAATCTGGTCGTCCGGGCGGCATCCGAAATTTTCACGCCGTCTTCGTGCCGCGGGCTTCGAGGTCAACGAAGTCAACATCCGCGCCACCGGAAAAGGTGGTGGCGCGCGCCATGTGATCTGGATTGCGCGGAAGAGTTAGGCCGCCTTCACCGCCGCGCCATTCGCGCCACCCACCATCCTATCCTTCAGAACATCGTGTTGTTGTTGGCAGGATTGTCGGGAATGGCCTGAACGACGTCCCAGTGCTCGACGATCTTGCCGTTCTCCAGCTTGAAGATATCGACAATCGCATTGCCTTTGGTGCCGGGCACGCGAACCGCGTTAACGTGCAGAATGACATAGTCGCCGTCCACGAACGTGCGCTTGATCTCGCTGTGCGAGTTCGGAAATTTCTCGCGCAGGAAGCCGATGAATTTTCGGAAACCGTCCGGGCCGTCGGCGGCATTTGGATTGTGCTGGACGTAGCGATCGCCGACATAGGCGAGAGCAGCATCGGCGTCCTTTTGATTGAGACCCTTCTCGTAGAAGGCGAGCACGGTGTTGCGATTGGCTTCCTCTTGCGCGTCACCGGCAGTCGCGCTGCCGCTTGCGACGGACAGCATGAGGATTGAAGCGGCGATCATCGCGCCTGGCCGGAAGATGAAATGCATGGTGAACTCCAAGAGGCCGCAGCCTCTGTCTCTTGCGATTAAGGGAGGCCTGTATAGCTTTCGCCCCGGCGTGCGGTAAGAGAGTATCCGCCAGCTCACATAGTCACCGCGAGGAGACCGGTCACGTCGTCCTACGCCGCCTTCGCCGCCGCGCCATGCGCATGCTTGTCGATGGCGTCGATGATCTCAGGCCAAAATCGCATCGGCAGCGCGTGGCCCATGCCGTCGATCATCAGGAGCTTTGCGCCAGGGATCGACGCCGCCGTGTCCTTGCCGCCTTCGGGCCGCACCAGCGGATCGACGGTGCCGTGGATCACCAGCGCCGGCGTCTTGACGCCGTACAGCCGCTCCTTGCGGCTTCCGGAGGCGAGCACTGCGCGGAGTTGCCGGCCGACACCGGCAGGATTGAGCCCGCGCGCGAACACGCGCTCGGCGCGGCCAGGATCGAGCGCCTCTTCTTCGGGAAAGGAACCGGCGCGCAACACCTTCCAGGTCTGGCCGAAGCGGACGATGAACTCCTCCTTGCTACGCGGCGGCGGCGCCATCAGCATTGCGGCGGCCTCCCGGGTTGGCGGCGGCACGCGCGGATTGCCCGTGGTCGACATGATCGAGGTGAGCGAGCGCACGCGCTGCGGAAATGACAGCGTGGCTTCCTGGGCGATCATGCCGCCCATGGAGGCGCCGACCAGATGCGCCGACTTGATGCCGAGCGCGTCCATCAGGCCGACTGTGTCCTTTGCCATGTCGATCAGCCTGTAGGTCGCGGCCACGGGAATCTTCAGGAAGCGCAGCTTCAAGAGTTCGAACGGCGTCAGCCGCTTGCCGCCGCTCAGATGGCTGGACTTGCCGATGTCGCGATTGTCGAAGCGGATCACGCGAAAGTCGCGCGCGGCGAGCTGCTCGCAGAACCCGTCATCCCAGTGGATCATCTGGGCGCCCAGCCCCATGATCAGCAGCAGAGGCTCGGCGTTGTCGTTGCCGAAAATCTCGTAGCAGATGTCGATGCCGTTGGCGCGGACGGTCTGCGGCGGCTGATGGGCGGAGGCATTCACGGGCGTGTTCCTCTTGCTGTGAGCAAGCGTTGTATCGCACGGTTCGTCGCTGCAAAGAAGCCGTGCGCGCGACACCAGGTCGCCGCTTACCCGTTGACCGGCTCGTCGCAACGGTGTGGTATGGCGGGAAAAGAAGGGCGCAAAAGCCCTCGTGACCTGGAGGACGCCGATGACCGACAAGATCAACGATCCGGTCGCCTTGTGGCAAAAGATGATTGGCGAGATGGAGAAAGGCTTCAACTCGTTTGCCACCAAGGCGATGGAGACACCCGAATTCTCGCAGGCCATGAACCGGGCCGGCGGTGTTGCTGCAGGTGCTCAGAAGCAGTTCGGCGATCTCATGGAGAAATACCTTCTCTCGATGAACCTGCCGAGCCGCGAGCAGATGACCGGCATCGCTGAGCGCCTGCAATCCATCGAAGGGCAGCTCGGCGAGATCAAGTCGATGCTGAGCCAGATGTCGGCCGCTTCGAGCGGCTCGCAGATCGGTGCCGCGCCGCGACCGCCGCGGACCAAGCGTCCGCCCTCTGAAGGCGGAGGGCAAAAATGAACGCGCCGACGGGACCTGATTTTGCAGAGATCCCGGAGCGCATCCAGTCCGAGGTGCAGCGCGCCATCATGCGCAGCATCAAGGGCGTCGAATATTTCTCGACCTCCGGTCCGACGCTCGGCTCGACGCCGAAGGACGTGCTGCATTCGCGCGGCACGATGAGCCTCTATCACTATCGTCCGATGTCGGACGAGATCTACCGCGTGCCTGTGCTGATCGTGATGGCGACCACCAACCGCGGCTACATCCTCGACCTCGTGCCGGGCCAGAGTTTCATCGAGTTCCTGCTCAAGCGCGGCTACGATGTCTACATGCTGGACTGGACCGCGCCGCGGCCGGAGGAGAAGAACCTTCGGATGGAGGACTATGTCCTCGATTTCATCCCGGATTGCGTTCGCCGCGTGCAGCTGGATTCGGGCGAAAAGGACGTTTCCGTCGTCGGCTATTGCTTCGGTGCAGTGCTGTCGCTGCTCTACGGCTCGATCGTCAATGACGGGCCGATGAAGAACCTGATCTGCTTTACGACGCCGATAGATTTCCGCGAGATGAAGCTGTTCTCCAACTTCGCCGACCGCCGCTATTTCGATGTCGATCGCCTCGTCGACAGCGTCGGCAACGTGCCGCCGGAGATGATCCTGTCGTCGTTCGAGATGCTGCGCCCGGCCTCGCGTACCGTGAGCCAGATCCAGCTCTGGGAAAACATCTGGAACGACGAATTCGTGAAGTCCTACCGGATGTTCGACCGCTGGGCGACCGACACGCTGCCGCTGGCCGGCGAATATTTCCGCGCCATCACCAAGGACCTGATGTGGGACAACAGGCTGTTCAACGACACCATGTCGGTCGGCGGTCGCGCGGCGAAGCTGGAGAACATCAAGGTGCCGATCCTGCATGCGGTCGCCGAGTATGACCACATCGTGCCCTATGACGCCGCAAAGCACCTGATCGAGAAAATCGGATCCGAGGACAAGGAGGAGGTGATGCTGAAGGGCGGTCACGTCTCCCTCGTCGCCGGCGCCAATGCGGTCAAGCGGCTGTGGCCGAAACTGGACTCCTGGCTGGGGAAGAGATCGACATGAGTGAGCAGCGTTCCTATCCGCGTCACGTCAAGACGGATGCCGGCGATATTGAGTTCCGCCTAATGTCGCGGGCGGACGCGCCTGCGGTGCTCGCCTTCGGAAAGGCGTTGCCGACGCATGACCTGTTGTTCCTGCCGCGCAACATCAGCGAGCCGAAGGTGCTCTCGGCCTGGGTCAAGGAGATCGAGCGTGGCGCGATCACGAGCCTGCTCGCAGTGAAGGACGGCAAGGTCGTCGGCTGCGGCACCCTGGTGCGCGATCCGCACTCCTGGTCGCCCCATGTCGGAGAGATCCGCATGGTGGTCTCGCTCGACGTGCGCGGGAAGGGGGTCGGTCGGGCGCTCTCGCAGGAGACCTTTGCGCTCGCGCTCGGCGCCGGCCTCGAGAAGCTTTCCGTCCAGATGACGGTCGACCAGCAGGCGGCGATCGCGCTGTTCGAAAGCCTCGGCTTCAAGGCTGAGGCGTTGCTGCGCGACCATGTCCGCGACGTCGACGGCAAGACCCATGATATCGTCGTGCTCGGGCACAACATCGCGCAGGTTCAGGCACAGATGGAGGCCTACGGGCTGCCAGGCGCCGTCCAGCACTAACAGAGTGCCGTCCAGCACTAAGAGAGCGCCGACCAGCACCAGACTGCCTCCGGCACTGGTTCCCGGAAATGGCTGGGGAAGCATCACGATGCCTCCCATTAAGGCTGCTCATGATTTCGTGATATCGCACTGCAATATGAATATTGCATCGCACAATTAACTATGCCATATAAGCCGTGCCCCGGGCCAATCCGGACGGGGTGAGCCCATAGCTCAGACAATTGAGGATGGAGAGACCCCATGACCACTGAAACGAACGCCGCTTTCGAGGGCTTCAAGGACGCGTTCAAGAACATCCAGAACCTGGAAGTTCCTGAGGCTGCCCGCGAGTTCGTCAAGAAGACTGCCAACACTGCCAAGGACCGTGCTGCCGAGGTTTTCGCTGGCTCCGAGCGGGTGACCGCCGCCATCGAGAACGCGGTGACCGAATCCGTCACCGAGGCCGGCAAGATCAGCCGCAACATTCAGCAGGCCATCTATGAGGACGCCGAGGCGTTCTTCTCCGGCATCGACAAGCTCGCGTCGGCCAAGTCGATCAGCGAAGCCGTCGAGATCCAGTCCGGTCTGCTCCGTGCCCGCGGCGAAGTGCTCGTCTCGCGCGCCAAGGCGACCTCCGACTATCTCGGCAAGCTCGCCGCCAACGGCGCGAAGGCCGCGCAGGACAATTTCGCCAAGGTCTACACCAAGACCGCGTGATTTGTGCATTGAGTTGAGAAACTGAATTTTTAAGGCCCGCTTCGGCGGGCCTTTTTTTGCCGCTCCCGTCACTGCGAAGCGACGAAGCAATCCAGGGCCTTTCCGCGGAACGATTCTGGATTGCTTCGCTTCGCTCGCAATGACGGGTACTGTGGTGTCACAATGAAGACAGTCGGCACCTTTTCCTTCGATGCCCCGGGCGATGCCGAACGCGCGGCTGAGCTGCGCCGCGTCAAGGCGCTGGCGACGCTGGTGCTGGCCTCGACGCTTCTCTTGTTCGTGGCCGCAAAGTCGCTATTGAACGTGCATCCGGTGTTCGGCTTCATCGCCGCGTTCGCGGAAGCCGCGACAATCGGCGGGCTTGCCGACTGGTATGCCGTGGTCGCGCTGTTCAAGCGGCCGCTCGGCCTGCCGATCCCGCACACCGCGATCATCCAGAGCAACCAGGCCCGCATCGCCGACAAGCTCGGCGAATTCATCCAGGTGCATTTCCTCGAGGCTGGTCCGGTCGAGGCCAAGCTGAAGGAGATTGATTTCGGCTCCTTCGTCGCGGACTGGCTGCGCGACCGCAAGCGCAGCGACGATCTCGCACGCTTTGCGCTGCGCCTGTTGCCAGAGGCCTTCTCGGCGACGGAAAGCTCCGGTCTGATGACCTTCATCATCCGCCGCTTGTCCTCGCAATTGCAGGCGATCGACCTCGCGCCACTTGCCGCCGGCACGCTGCGCGGCTTTGTCGCGGAGGGACGACACCAGGTGCTGTTCGACGATCTCCTGCGCGTGATGCACGATACGCTGACGCAGAAGGAGACCATGGCGATGATCCGCGAGAAGGTGCGCGCGGAGCTGCCGACCCTGCTCAGGCTCTATCGCGCCGACAAGTTCCTGGTGAACAAGATTGTGGCGTCTGCGACCGCCTTCTTCAACGAGGTGCGCAGCGATCCCAAACATCCGTTCCGCGGCGAGTTCAACCGGATGGTGCTGACCTTCGTCGATCGACTCGGCACCGACCAGACCTATATCGATCGCATCGACGGGCTGAAACGCGATCTGCTGGCGCGCCCCGAGCTCGCCGACCTCGCGCGCACGGTGTGGGCCAACACGCGCGCCTTCATCGAGCGCAGCGCGAGCGGCGAGACACAGGTGCTTCAGCACCATCTCGCCGGCATGTTCGTCGCCGCCGGCGAAGCGCTTGCCGGCGATTCCGAGCTGCGCGCCGAGATCAACAAGGGCCTGGTGACGGTGCTGCGCAGCTTCGTCGCCGACCAGAAGAGCGGCGTCTCGACCTTCATCTCCGACCAGGTCAAGGCGTGGAATATGACGCAGCTGATTTCGCTGATCGAAATCAACATTGGCCGCGACCTGCAATACATCCGCTTCAACGGCTCGCTGATCGGCGGCCTCGCCGGGCTCGCCCTCTACACCGCGGAATTCCTGCTGCGATTGTTGTGACTTTCGCGTCACGCCCGTTAGCATTAACGCGCGGACCTATTGTCGCCTGCCGCCTCTCCCGCTTGAATGTCAGGAACCGGCCGCCTAGCTGGTTCATGTTGCGCTGCGGAACGTTCAAGAAGCCGGCGTACTGGAATTCACGTCCATTTTGCCGGCGTGTCGGCAGGCGTTCCTTCCAAGGATTCTTGCCAGGGGAAACATTGATGACCGCTACTGCCCAGACGCTGCGCCCGCCGTCCCGCACCCTGATGTTTCTGGAGGGACGTGCGATCCACGAGCTCGGCGCATTCCTCGGCGCGCTGCCGCTGCTCAGCCTCGCGCCGCGCGGTGACGGCCATCCGGTGCTGGTGCTGCCGGGCCTGGTTGCATCCGACGTCTCGACGCGCCCGCTGCGCGCCTTCCTGAAGAGCAAGGGCTATGCCGTCAGCGGCTGGCGCCAGGGTCGTAACTACGGCCTGCGTCCCGGCGTGCAGCATGCCATGGTCGATCTCGTCGAGGAGCTGAGCGACACCCACGGCCGCAAGATCAGCCTGGTCGGCTGGAGCCTCGGCGGCCTCTATGCGCGGCAACTTGCCAAGATGATGCCGGAACGCGTGCGCCAGGTGATCACGCTCGGCAGCCCGTTCGCGGGCGATCCACGTTCGACCAATGCCTGGCGCGTCTACGAATGGGCGAGCGGCCGCAAGGCCGACGAAGTCGACCCGCGCTTCGGCGGCGAACTCGCCGTCCCGCCGCCGGTGCCGACCACCGCCATCTTCAGTCGCACCGACGGCGTCTGCGCCTGGCAGGGCTGCATGGAGAAGTCGTCTGCGCAGACCGAGAGCATCGAGGTCGAGAGCAGCCATTGCGGCATGGGTCACCATCCCGCCGTCGTCTACGCGGTGGCCGATCGCCTCGCGCAGAAGGAAGGCGGGTGGCAACCGTTCGACCGCAGCGGCTGGCGCAGCCTGGCCTATCCCGATCCGCATCGGTGATTGCTTTCTTCGCCTCTCCCCGCTTGCGGGAAGAGGCCGGATTGCATCGAAGATGCAATCCGGGTGAGGGGGAGTCCGTCTGTCACCAAATTTGCGGATGCAGCCCCTCACCCCAACCCTCTCAGCGCGAGCGAAGCTCGTCGCGACCTCGTAAGAACGGGGAGAGGGCGAATAGGCCGCGTCGCCCGTCCATTGTCCCGCCCGCACCAAACGCGCTATGCCATGCCCCATGGCGCATCCGCTTTCCCGCATCATCGATCAGCTCAAGCGCGAGCCGTCGCGCACTGGCTCCATCGTCATCACCGTGTTCGGCGACGCCATCGTGCCGCGCGGCGGCTCGGTGTGGCTCGGCACGCTGCTCGAATTCTTCGAAGGTCTCGACATTGACAGCGGCGTAGTGCGCACCGCGATGTCGCGGCTTGCGGCTGACGGCTGGCTGACGCGCGAAAAGGTCGGCCGCAACAGCTTCTATCGACTCGCCGAAAAAGGCCGCCAGACTTTTGAGGCCGCGACGCGCCACATCTACGATCCGCCGCCGTCGGACTGGACCGGACGCTTCGAGCTGCTGCTGATCGGCAATGGCGAAGACCGCGACGCCTCGCGCGAGGCGCTGCGCAATGCTGGCTTCGGCAGCCCGCTCCCGGGCGTATGGGTCGCTCCGTCAGGCGTGCCCGTGCCTGAGGAAGCTACCGGCGCCATTCGCCTCGAGGTCTCCGCCGAGGATGACAGCGGACGCCGATTGCTCAGCGCGAGTTGGCCGCTCGATCGCACGGCTGACGCCTATCTCAAATTCATGAGGATGTTCGAGCCGCTGCACGCCGCGTTTCGCCGCGGCACGGATTTGTCCGATGCCGACGCCTTCACCGCGCGCATCCTGCTGATCCACTACTATCGCCGCGTCGTGCTGCGCGATCCGCTGCTGCCGGACAGCCTGCTGCCGACGGATTGGCCGGGCAGGGCCGCCCGCGAGCTCTGCGGCGAGATCTACCGCGCGCTGCTCCTCCCGTCTGAACAATGGCTTGATAGCCATGGAACCAATGAGAAAGGGCCGCTCCCGGCCGCGCGGAAGCTGCTCGCGCTGCGGTTCGGCGTCTGATTTTTATGTTACAGAAATATCTTGCATGATCTGATTTTTGTTATATATTGCCTCCCAATCAAACGGGAGGATGCGCATGTATACGCAGGCGCTGAACACGGGCGAGGCCGACGATCGCGGCCTTGAGGACGCGGCAAGGGCTGCGCAATTCCAGGCTCGCGTCGATGCCGAGGAGCGCATCGAGCCGAACGACTGGATGCCGGCGGCCTATCGCAAGACGCTCACCCGGCAGATCTCCCAGCACGCCCATTCCGAAATCGTCGGCATGCTGCCCGAAGGCAACTGGATCACCCGCGCACCGACACTGCGCCGCAAGGCCGCGCTACTGGCAAAAGTGCAGGACGAGTGCGGCCACGGGCTCTATCTCTACGCCGCGGCGGAGACGCTCGGGTCCTCGCGCGAGGAACTGGTCGACGCCATGCTCGCAGGCAAGGCGAAATACTCCTCCATCTTCAACTATCCGACGCTGACCTGGGCGGACATCGGCACCATTGGCTGGCTGGTCGACGGCGCCGCGATCATGAACCAGATTCCGCTGTGCCGCTGCTCCTATGGCCCTTACGCGCGCGCGATGATCCGCGTCTGCAAGGAAGAGTCCTTCCACCAGCGCCAGGGCTACGAGATCATGCTGACGCTGTGCCGCGGCTCCGAGGAGCAGAAGGCGATGGCGCAGGACGCGCTGAACCGCTGGTGGTGGCCGGTGCTGATGATGTTCGGCCCGCCGGACGGCGTCAGCCAGCATAGCGACACCTCGACGAAGTGGAAGATCAAGCGCTTCTCCAATGACGAGCTGCGCCAGAAGTTCGTCGATGCCACCGTGCCGCAGGCGCAATATCTCGGCCTCACGATTCCCGATCCCGGCATGACCCAGGACGCCGACGGCCACTGGCGCTACAGCGAGATTGACTGGACCGAATTCAAGCAGGTGCTCGCCGGCAACGGCCCGTGCAACCGCGACCGCATCGCCGCGCGCCGCAAGGCGCACGACGAGGGTGCCTGGGTGCGCGAGGCTGCCGCCGCTTATGCCGCGAAGCGCCAGCATCGTCAGACCGCCCAAGCTGCGGAGTAGGGAGATCACGATGGCCACGCCGAACACGCCGCTGTGGGAAGTCTTCATTCGCAGCCGCAACGGGCTCGCGCACAAGCATGTCGGCTCGCTGCACGCGAGCGACGCCACCATGGCCTTGCAGGCCGCGCGCGATATCTACACTCGCCGCGGCGAGGGCCTCTCGATCTGGGTCGTGCCGTCGACCGCGATCACCGCGAGCGATCCTGCCGAGAAGGGCATGATGTTCGAGCCGGCGGAATCGAAGATCTACCGGCACCCGACGTTTTACGAAGTGCCTGAAGAGGTGGGGCACATGTGATGCCCGTCGCCAACATCCAGATCTCCGAAACGCCGCTGGTGCTTTATACACTGCGCCGCGCCGACGATGCGCTGATCCTCGGCCATCGGCTGCCGGAATGGTGCGGGCATGCGCCGATGCTGGAAGAGGACATGGCGCTCTCCAACATTGCGCTCGATCTCATCGGCCAGGCGCGCGAGCTCTACAGCTACGCGGCCAAGGTCGAAGGTAGGGACAACGACGAGGACAAGTTCGCCTACCTGCGCGACGTCAGGCAGTACCGCAACCTGCTGCTGGTCGAGCAGCCGAACGGCGACTTCGCCCAGACGCTGGTGCGGCAGTTCTTCTATTCCGCCTTTGCCGATCTTTACTGGCGCGCGATGATGGGTTCGCGCGATGCGACGCTGGCTGCGATTGCGGCCAAGTCGGAGAAGGAGAGTGCGTATCATCTGCGCCATTCCTCGGAATGGATCATCCGGCTCGGTGACGGCACGGAAGAGAGCCATGCCCGCGCGCAAGGGGCGGTCGATCACCTCTGGGCCTTCACCGGCGAGATGTTTGCCGTCGACGACAGCGAGCGCGGCCTGATCGATGCCGGCGCCGCCGTCGATCCGGCCAGCCTGCGAGATCGCTGGCTGAAGACGGTGACCGGCGTCATCAGCGAGGCGACGCTCACATTGCCGCAAAACAACTGGATGCAGCAGGGCGGCCGCGCGGGTCGGCACAGCGAGCATCTCGGCCATCTCCTCAGCGAGCTGCAGTCGATGCAGCGCACCTTCCCGGGGCTGACATGGTGACCGCGCTCGACAGCGACACCGAGTTGCGCCGGCGCGCCTGGGATGCGGCGGCGAGCGTGGTCGATCCGGAAATTCCGGTGCTGACCATCGCCGATCTCGGCGTGCTGCGCGACGTCGCGCTTAATGGCACTGAGATCGAAATTTCGATCACCCCGACCTATTCGGGCTGCCCTGCCATGAACATGATCGCGCTGGAAATCGAACTTGCGCTGGAACGCGCCGGTTTCCATCGCCCAAAGGTGCGCACCGTGCTGTCGCCGGCCTGGACCACAGACTGGATGAGCGAGGAGGGGCGCCGCAAGCTGCGCGCCTATGGCATCGCGCCGCCGCAAGCCTCCAGCTCTCGCCGCGCGCTGTTCGGCGAACAGGCGGTCGCGTGCCCGCAGTGCGGCTCCGGCGAGACCGAGCTGCTGTCCGAATTCGGCTCGACCTCCTGCAAGGCGCTGTGGCGCTGCAAGGCCTGCCGCGAACCGTTTGATTACTTCAAGTGTCATTGAGAAGTACGATGCCGGCCCAATCGTCATTGCGAGCGCAGGGAAGCAATCCAGACTATCTCCGCGGAGGGATGCTCGCAATGACGACGGAGAGCCGAACTTAGAGTGTACATCATGTCTGCAGCTGCGCCCCGTTTCCACCGCCTGGCCGTCAACGACCTACGCCGCGAAGCGTCGGACGCCGTATCAATGACCTTCATCATTCCGGGCGAACTCGCGAGCGATTATGCGTTCACGCCCGGCCAATACCTCACGCTCCGTACCACCCTCGACGGCGAGGAGGTGCGTCGCTCCTATTCGATCTGCTCTGGTCCCGACGACGGCGAGATCCGCATCGCCGTGAAGAAGGTCGACGGCGGCGCATTCTCGAACTGGGCCGCCGACGAGTTGAAATGCGGCGACGAGCTCGACGTGATGACGCCGACCGGCCGCTTCGGCGCGATCCCGCCGGCCGACACGGCGCGCATCCATGTCGGCTTCGCGGCCGGCTCCGGCATCACGCCAATCCTCTCGATCATCAAGGGCGTGCTGGCGCGCGAGCCGAACAGCCGCTTCTTCCTGTTCTACGGCAACCGTGCGACCGACAACATCATGTTCCTCGAGGCGCTCGAGGAGCTCAAGGACCGCTTCATCGATCGGCTCTCGATCTTCCACGTTATCTCGGGCGAGGAGCAGGACATCCCGATCCTGCACGGCCGGCTCGACGGGGAGAAGGTGAGGGTGCTGCTGCGCTCCCTGGTGCCGGCTGCAAGCGTCGATCATGTCTTTATCTGCGGTCCCCTGGGCATGAGCGAGGAGATCGAGGCGACCTGCCGCGATCTCGGCGTCGCCGAGGACGACATCCATGTCGAACGCTTCGTCTCCGAATTCGGCGGCAAGCCGCGGCCGAAGAAGATCGTTGCGGCGGACGCGCCGCCGAAGGCGATCGCCTCGCTGATCATCGATGGCAAGCGCCGCGATGTTCCTGTCGCCGAAGACGAGGCCATCCTCGATGCTGCGCTGCGCGCCGGCGTCGACCTGCCCTTCGCCTGCAAGGGCGGCATGTGCTCCACTTGCCGTGCCAAGCTGATCGAAGGCGAGGCGCCGATGGACATCAACTATTCGCTGGAGCCCTGGGAGCTGAAGGCGGGCTTCGTTCTGACCTGCCAGGCGAAGCCGTCGTCGGCGCGTGTCGTGGTCGATTACGACCACGTTTGACAGTTCTCGCCAAGCAGCAGAACATCATGGGAAAACGTCCAGCCGGGAGGTGTGCGTGAACGTCAAAGCAGCCCTGTCGCCCGAAGACGTGGCCCGCGCCTGCGCCGATGCGATGTGGGCGGAGGACGATGCCTCGAAGGGCCTCGGCATGGAGATCGTCGAGATCGGTCCCGGCTTTGCGACGCTTGCGATGACGGTGCGGCCCGACATGGTCAACGGTCAGCGCATCGCGCATGGCGGCTTCATCTTCACGCTGGCCGACTCGGCCTTCGCGTTTGCCTGCAACTCGCACAATGAGCGTGTGGTTGCGGCGCAAGGGCAGATCACCTTCATCAAGCCCGGAAAGCTCGGCGATCGGCTCATTGCGAAGGCGCGCGAGGTCACCCGTGGCGGCCGCTCCGGCATCTATGACGTGCGCGTCACCGCCGGTGATACCGTCATCGCGGAATTCCGCGGGCATTCGCGTGTCATTCCCGGCACGTGGCTGCCGACGCAAGATCAAAGACCAACAAACAAAAGAACAACCCAATGCGGGGAAACGAGGATGGCTCTGACGAGGCTCACGGAAGGTGGCAACACCTATAGTCCGGAGATGGACGCGCATGAGCGCGCATCACGCGACGAGATCACGGCGCTGCAGACGCAGCGCCTGGCCTGGTCGCTGAAACACGCCTACGACAACGTCGCGCATTACCGTAGAGCCTTCGACAAGGCTGGCGTGCATCCGTCCGACTTTCGACAGCTATCCGATCTCGCAAAGTTTCCCTTCACGGTGAAGACGGACCTGCGCGACAACTATCCTTTCAACATGTTTGCTGTGCCGCGCGAAAAGCTGGTGCGTGTGCATGCCTCCTCGGGCACGACGGGCAAGCCGATCGTGGTGGGTTATACGCAGCGCGACATCGACACCTGGTCAGAGGTGATGGCGCGCTCGATCCGCGCCGCCGGCGGCCGCACCGGCATGATCATCCACAACGCCTATGGCTACGGTCTCTTCACCGGCGGGTTGGGCGTGCACTACGGCGCGGAAAAGCTCGGATGTACGGTGGTACCGATCTCGGGCGGCATGACCGAACGGCAGGTGCAGCTGATCAACGACTTCCGCCCCGACATCATCACGGTGACGCCGAGCTACATGCTGGCGATCCTCGATGAGTTCAAGCGGCAAAAACTCGATCCGCGGCAATGCTCGCTCAAGGTTGGCATTTTCGGCGCCGAGCCCTGGACCAATGCCATGCGCGGCGAGATCGAAGATGCCTTCGATATGGATGCAACCGACATCTATGGCCTGTCCGAGGTGATCGGCCCCGGCGTTGCGCAGGAATGCATCGAGACCAAGGACGGCCTGCACATCTGGGAGGATCATTTCTATCCCGAGGTGATCGATCCCGAGACCGGCGCGGTTCTGCCGGACGGCGCGAAGGGCGAACTGGTCTTCACCTCGCTCACCAAGGAAGCCTTTCCGGTGATCCGCTATCGCACCCGCGACCTGACGCGGCTGCTGCCGGGTACGGCGCGTCCCGGCATGCGGCGCATGGAGAAGGTGACGGGGCGCTCGGACGACATGATCATTCTGCGCGGTGTCAACCTGTTCCCGACCCAGATCGAGGAGGTGCTGCTCGCGACCGACTGGTGTGGCGGCCACTTCATCCTGGAGCTGACCCGCGAGGGTCGCATGGACGAGTTGACCATCATCGCCGAGGCGCGGCCCGAAAGCTGGGACGGCCGCGGGCTCCTCGACCATGCCGACCGCATCTCGACCCACATCAAGAATACCATTGGCGTTACGGCGAAGGTGCAGGCGGTGGCGCCGGCCACGCTGGAACGCTCGCTTGGCAAGGCCAAGCGGGTCTACGACAAGCGGCCGAAGGATTGACGGTCCATCCCCTCGTGGTGAGGAGGCGCGTGAGCGCCGTCTAGCGGACGATGCTTCGCATCGCCGCGAGAACCATGAAGGCCCCGGATGCCGCAGTGGGCGCACTCTTCGAGACGCCGCTTCCGCGGCTCCTCAAGATGAGGAGCGGCAGGTTGACTTGGGTCCCGACAGGGGCGACAAGGCCCGCGAGAAAATCGTGGGTTTTTCGATGTCAGCCGATCCCAAAGCCGTCGAAGCGCGTTGCGTGCGCCTAAATGCCAGGGCTGAGAACGCAGCGGCCATCGCGCCGGCTGTCGAGCGTCATACGCTGGCCCGTGGTGCCAATGACGTCCTGATCGAGGTGAAGGCCGCGGCCGTCAACCCGTCTGACGTGAAGGCCGCAACCGGGCTGATGCCCTATGCCGTGTTCCCGCGCACACCCGGCCGCGACTATGCCGGGGTGGTGATCGATGGTCCGGCCGGAGCCGCCGGCCGCGAGGTGTTCGGCTCCTCCGGCGACCTCGGCATCCGCCGCGACGGTACCCATGCCAGCCATCTCATCGTCGAGGCCGATGCGGTGGTGGAAAAGCCGAAGACGGTGTCATGGGAGGAGGCGGCCGGCATCGGCGTGCCCTTCGTCACCGCCATGGAGGGCTTTCGTCGCGCGGGCGTGCCGAAGAGCGGCGAGACCGTGCTGGTGTTCGGCGTCAACGGCAAGGTCGGGCAGGCCGCGGTGCAGATCGCGACCTGGCAGGGCGGGCGCGTCATCGGCGTAGTGCGCAAGGCAGAGGTCTATGAAGGCCACAGCAACGCGCCCATCGAGGTGATCGACGCCTCCGCCATCGACGTCGCGGCGCGCGTGCGCGATGTGACGGGCGGCAAGGGCGCCGATATCGTCTTCAACACGGTCGGTGATCCCTATTTCCAGGCCGCCCACAAGTCGCTGGCGCTCCGTGGTCGCCAGATTCTGATCGCCGCGATCGACCGCATCGTGCAATTCAATATCCTCGAGTTCTATCGTGGCCAGCACACCTATGTCGGCATCGACACGCTCGGCCTGTCCTCGGTGGCAACCGGCGCGGTGCTGCGCGATCTCGGCCCCGGTTTTGCGAGCGGTCACCTGAAGCCGTTCCCGATCAGGGCGAATGCGATCTATCCGCTGGAACGCGCCAGGGAGGCGTATACGGCCGTCGCCGGCTCTTCGCGGGATCGCGTGATTCTGAA
Organism: Bradyrhizobium centrolobii; assembly: GCF_001641635.1. Classification (GTDB taxonomy): domain Bacteria; phylum Pseudomonadota; class Alphaproteobacteria; order Rhizobiales; family Xanthobacteraceae; genus Bradyrhizobium; species Bradyrhizobium centrolobii. The sequence goes on along the minus strand of NZ_LUUB01000090.1, from coordinate 26,613 downwards.
GCCGTGACCATGGAGACAACCGCTCAACTCGTCATCCTTGCCGGCCTCGCCATCGGCCTGATCTACGGCGCCGTCGGCCTGCTCAGCGGCTTCTGCCTGATGAGCAGCATGCGAGGGTGGCTGGCGGAGGGGGACGGGCGGCTGGTGCGCACCTATGCGCTGGCGATCGCGGTGGCGATTGCCGCGAGCCAGATCCTTGCCGTCGGCGGCACGGTCGATCTCGGCAAGTCGATCTATCTGCAACAGACGTTTTCGGCGCCGGTGCTGTTCCTCGGCGGCCTTCTGTTCGGCTACGGCATGGTGCTGTCGAACGGCTGCGGCTCGCGGGCGCTGGTGCTGCTCGGCCGGGGCAATCTCCGCTCGTTCGTCGTCGTGATCGTGCTTGCCGTCGCCGCGCAGATGACGCTCAAGGGCCTGATCGCGCCGGCGCGCATCGCGCTCGTTCAGGCCTCGCAGGGCACAGTGAACGCGAACTCGCTGCCGTCCCTGCTGGCGACGCTCGGCCTCGGCGAAGCCGTCTCGCGCACGCTGGCTGCCGCGGCAATCGTCGTTGCCCTGATCCTCTTTGCATTCGTCCACGCCGGTTTCCGGCGATCGCCGGGACAGATCGCGGCCGGCATCATCGTCGGTCTCCTCGTTGCCGGCGGCTGGTTCGTCACCGGCTATCTCGGCGCTGATGACTTCAACCCGGTCCCGGTGACCTCGCTCACCTTCATCGCACCGATCGCGGACGCGTTGCAATACGCCATGCTCTCGACCGGCCTGACGTTGAACTTCGGCATCGCGACGGTCGCCGGCGTGTTGGCCGGTAGCTTGGTCACGGCGCTTGCCACGGGCCGCTTCAAGCTCGAGGGCTATTCCTCGCCGCGCCACATGCTGCGCTCAGGCAGCGGCGCGGCGCTGATGGGCATCGGTGGCGTGATGGCGTTCGGCTGCTCGATCGGGCAGGGGCTCACCGGCATGTCCACCCTTGCGCTGGCGTCATTCGTTGCGGTTGCCGGCATCCTGCTCGGCACCACCGCAGGCCTGCGCGGCGGGCTGCGCGTTCAACCTCTCGCGGTGGCCTGAGCGCGCAACGGCCGGTCGACCAGCGTCGCGAGGCCGATGCCGGCGACGATCAGCGCGGCCGCGACGGCAAGACTGATGTCGATGGGCTCACCCAGCAGAATCGCGGCGCTGGCGATGCCGACGATAGGTGTCGCCGTGGTGCCGAGCGACGTGGTCAAGGCCGAGATGCTCTTGTTGACCATCGACATCGCCCAATAGGCCAGCGCCGTTCCGATCAGGCCCGAATACAGGAACAGCCACACGAGCCGCCACGACCACTCGGCGTGTGGCAGGCCGTCCGTGATCGTCGCGGTGACCGACAACACCATCGTTGCCACGAGCACCTGCCAGATCAGGAGCTGCAGCGGGGACGCGATCCAGCGATGCGAGCGAAGATAGATGATGTTCGCGGCCCAACAGATGGCGGCGAGAATGACCATGCCGGCGCCGAGCACGACGTTGGCGTTCGTCCAGTCGATCGAGGACGGGTTCAGGATCACGGCAAGGCCGGCCAGGCCCAGTAATGCGCCGCCGACCTTCGGCGCGGTCAACGTGTCCTTTCCGATTAGGGGTGCAGCGAGCGCGACCCAGAGCGGCGTCGTGTAGCCGAGCACGATCCCCTTACTGGCGGGGATGAAGCGCAGGCCCGCAGCCGCCAGCGTCGAGAACAGCGTCATGTGCAGCAGCGCCACGCTGAGGATCACGGGGACGTCGTGTCGCTCCGGTATGACGAGATTGTTGCTCGCACGCAGTATCACGAACAGGCCGATAAGCGCGATCCAGCTCCGGATCGCCGCGCTCCACAGCGGCGGAACGAACTGCACCAGCTGCTTCGTCACCGACCAGTTTACGCCCCAGGCGAGGACAACGATCAGGAACAGACCGATGGCCGCGCGGGGTGACAGGGAGGCGTTCATTGCAAGATCCTTGAAGCAGTCTTGCTCGGCAGATAGCATCCAGGCTGGCACCTGAAAAAGTGCCAGATTGGAAAGGACTAAGGTGCCAGTTTTCGCGGAAATGATCGCCGGACTGATCGAGCTGAAGCGATCCGACGACGAGGGGCTGGTGGCTCAGTTGACGAGCCAACTGCGACGCCTGATCGCGAGCGGTCGCATCAGCAAGGGAGGCGCGCTGCCGTCGAGCCGTCGGTTTGCGAGTGATCTCGGCGTCTCGCGCAACACCGTCACCTACGCGTTCGAGCAGCTTGCAGCCGAGGGATACCTTGAGGCGTCACGTGGCCGGCGTCCGGTGGTGACGATAGATGGCGGCGAACGCATCGAGCGGGCGGGTGCCACCACGTCGCGTCTTCGGCCCGGCAAGCCGCGGCTGTCTCCCTGGGCGTCGAAGCTCAAGCAGGCGGACTGGCCGATGTCTTATCTGGCTCCGCTGAGTCCATTGCGTCCGGGGCACGGCGATGCCCGAGAGTTTCCGAACGAGATCTGGGCGCGCTGTCTGCGCCGCAGCGCCGTGCGTGCAGCGAAACGCGAGCTCGGACCGGTCAACCGGCCGCATCTGCGCGAGGCGCTGGCGCAGTACCTCGGAGACAGCAGGGGCGTTCGTGCAGCGGCGGAGCAGATCATGATCCTGCCCAGCGCGCAGGCCGCGCTGACCTTGATTGCTGCCACCGTCATCACGCCCGGTGACGACGTCTGGGTCGAAGATCCCGGCTATTCGGGAGCTGCGGCCGCCTTCCGCGCATCCGGCGCGCGCGTGATTGGCGTGGGACTGGACGAGCAGGGTATGCAGCGCGTGGTCGGAACTGCAGCGCCAAAGCTTGTCTTCATGACGCCGTCGCACCAGCATCCGACCGGGCGATTAATGTCGCTTGCCCGTCGCACCGACTTTCTCGCCGCAAGCCGGCCGGGACGGACCTGGATCGTGGAAGACGATTACGACGGCGAATTCCACTATGACAGCCGGCCGGTGCCGTCCTTGCAGGGACTAGATGCCCACGGCCGCGTGTTCTACGTCGGCACCTTTTCGAAGGCGATGACCTCCGACATCCGGCTCGGATACCTCGTCGCGCCGCCGGCCCTGCGTGACACGCTGGAGATCGCGCAGCGGCACATGGGGCTGATCGCAGCCAGCCACATCCAGGAGGCGCTGGCCGAATTCATCGGCGACGGGCACTTTCGCGCGCATCTCCGCCGGATGCGCCGCCTCTATCATGTGCGCCGCGATCATCTCGTCGGTGAGATGGAACGCCGTCTGGGCGGCGTTCTCGAGGTCGAGGTGCCGTCGGGCGGCATCCAGCTCGTTGCGCGTCTGACGCGCGGCAGCGCAGATCGGGTGGCGGTCAAACGGCTGGTCGCCGCCGGAATCGAGACGCGAGCCTTGTCGAGCCTGTCGCTCGACCGGCCGCGCGATCACGGCTTGCTGCTTGGCTTCGCCGCGTGGCGCGAGAGCGAGATCAGCGCGGCCGTGCGGACGATGGCGTCCTGCTTCTAGCGCGGTCGTCTTCAGTCCGCCGCCCTGGTCACGATCCGGATCTCCGAGGTCAGCGTCCGGTGAACCGGACACTTGTCGGCGATCTCCATCAGCTTCTTGCGCTGCTCAGCGTCGAGCGCGCCCTCCATTGCGATCACGCGATCGATCTGGTCGAGCATGCCTTCGCGCGTCTCACACTCCGCGCAATCCTTTGCATAGATCTTGGAATGTTTCAGCGTGACGGTGACGCGGTCGAGCGGCAGCGACTTGCGGTCGGCATAGAGGCGCATGGTCATGGAGGTGCAGGCGCCGAGGCCGGCGAGCAGGAAATCATAGGGCCCGGGGCCGGCATCCTCGCCTCCGGCGGCAACCGGCTCGTCCGCCACCAGGCGGTGCGGCCCGACGGAGATGAGCTGGTTGAACTTGCTCTTGCGCGTCTCCTGCACCACTACCTGGCGCGGCGCCTCGGCAAGACCCATCGCCTTCGCAGGCTTGGCCGTGTCGATGTAACGACTCGCCCAGGCAGTGATCACGTCAGCCGCATAGAGTGCGTCCGCCGGTTTCGTCAGCAGGTGGTCGGCGTGGTCGAGCGAGACGAAGCTCTTGGGGTGCTTCGCCGCGACGAAGATATTCGTCGCATTGTCGATCCCGACGGTATCGTCAACCGGCGAGTGCATCACCAGCAGCGCCTTGTGCAGGCCGGTGACGTTCTTCATCAGTTCGTGCTCGACGATATCATCGAGGAATTCGCGCTTGATCCGGAACGGGCGTCCCGCGAGCGACACTTCGACCTCGCCCTGCGTGCGGATCGCGTCGATGTGGTCCCTGAACAGGCCGGTGACGTGGGCGGGATCGGAGGGGGCGGCAATGGTTGCGACTGCTTTCGCCTCCGGAATCTTTCCGGCCGCCGCCAGGATCGCGGCACCGCCGAGGCTGTGCCCCATCAGGATCGACGGCGCTTTGTGGCTTTTGCGCAAGTGATCGGCCGCGTGGACGAGATCGGCGACGTTGGAGGAGAATGTCGAATTGGCAAAATCGCCTTCGCTAGAGCCGAGCCCGGTGAAGTCGAAGCGCAGCACCGCGATGCCCTTGGCGGCGAGTGCCACCGAGATGCGCTTGGCCGCCAGCGTATCCTTGCCGCAGGTGAAGCAATGCGCGAACAGCGCGTAGGCCGCCGGCTCGCCGTCCGGCAGATCCAGCGCGGCCGCAAGCTGATAGCCGCCTTCGCCCTGGAATTGAAAGCGTTCCGTAGCCATGGGCTTTCCCCCTGTTCTGGTGAACTCTAATCGCCCGAATAGCGCTGTTCGGCCCAGGGATCGCCGCGGTTATGATAACCGCGGACTTCCCAGAAGCCCGGCGCGTCCTCGGTCAGGAACTCGATGGCCTGGAGCCATTTGGCGCTCTTCCAGAAATAGAGATGCGGCACGACCAGCCGCACCGGGCCGCCGTGCTCGTCCGTCAGCGGTCGGCCCGACCAGCTATGGGCGAGCAGGGCGTCCTCCGCGGCAAAATCGTCCAGCGCGAGATTGGTGGTGTAGCCGTCATAGGAGTGCAGCACCACGAAGCGTGCGTCGTCGCGCGGCTGGCAGGCCGCGAGCAACTCGCGCGTGGCGAGCCCTTCCCATTCGTTGTCATAGCGTGACCAGGTCGTCACGCAGTGGATGTCGGAGGTGAACTGCGCCTGCTTCTGCGCCGCGAACTCCGCAAAGGTCCAGAACACAGGAGTCTCGACCGCGCCATAGACGTCGAGCCGCCAGCGCTCGCGCGAAACCGGCGGCACGACCCCGAGATCGAGCACCGGCCAGTCCTTGGTGAGGTGCTGGCCGGGCGGCAGCCGCCGGTCTTCCGTGCGCGTGATCCGGCCGGTGAGGAAACGGCCCTCGCGCGCCCATCTCTCCTTGGTGCGCGTCAGCTTGCTGTCGGGCGGCGGCTCGTTGTCGTCGGCCATGAGCTACTCGTGGCGATGCATCGCAGAAGCATGCTTGGTGTCGCGCATAGTAGCATAGATGATCAGCGAGATGCAGATGATGCCGCTGAGGTAGAAGTAGAACCATTCCTCATGCCAGATGCTCTTGAAATAGAGCGCGATCGCCGGTGCGGTGCCACCGAAGATCGAGACGGTGATCGCATAGGGCAGGCCGACGCCGAGGGCGCGGACATTGGTCGGGAACAGCTCAGCCTTGACCACTGCGTTGATTGAGGTGTAGCCGGCGACGAACAGCCAGGCGGCGCAGATCAGGATGAACGCCATGAACGGCGACTTGGTCTCCTTTAGCGCCATCAGCAGCGGCACGGTCGCGAGCGTGCCGGCGACACCGAAGAAAATCAGCAGCGGCTTGCGGCCGATTTTGTCGGAGATCGCGCCATAGATCGGCTGCAGGATGGTCGCGAAGATCAGCGTGCCGAAGATCACGAAGGTGGTCTGGTCCTCAGTCAGCCCCACCGAGAGCTTGACGAAGGTCTGCATGTAGGTGGTGAAGGTGTAGAACGCCGCGGTGCCGCCGGCGGTCAGGCCCATCACGAGCAGCAGCTCGCGCGGATATTTCAGCAGGTTGGTGATCGAGCCGGTGGGCTTCACCACCCTCTTGGCTTCCTCGAACGCTTCGGTCTCATGCAGGCCGCGCCGCATCACCGCGGCAAAGATCGCGAGCATCGCGCCGATCGCGAACGGGATGCGCCAGCCCCAGGCCTTCAGCTCGTCCGGCGTGAGGAAGACCTTTTGCAGCAGCAGCAGCACGATGATCGCGGTGAGCTGGCCGCCGATCAGGGTGACGTACTGAAAGCTCGAATAAAAGCCGCGACGCCTGGGATCGGCGACTTCGCTCAGATAAGTCGCGCTGGCGCCGTATTCGCCGCCAAGGCTCAGGCCCTCGATCACGCGGGCCAGCGCCAGGATCACCGGCGCGGCGAAGCCGATCGTGGCGTAGGTCGGCGTCAGTGCGATGATCAGCGAGCCGAAGCACATGAAGACGACCGACAGCGTCAGCGACAGGCGCCGGCCGAAATGGTCGGCGAGATAGCCGAAGAACCAGCCGCCGAGCGGGCGCATCAGAAAGGTCGCCGCGAACACGACGGCGGCGTTCAACTGCTGGACGACGGGATCGTTGCCGGGGAAGAAGGCCGGGGCGAAATACAGAGCGAACGCCGTATAGGCGTAAAAGTCATACCATTCGACGAGATTGCCGATCGAGCCGATGAAGATCGCCTTGATCCGCCGCTCGGCGTCGGCGACGTCAAAATGCTCGGAGGCCGGTCTGATTGCTTGGTCTGTCATATCCGGCCTCTCCGCTTTGCTTTTGGAGGGGCCTACATCGCCTTTCCAAGCAGAAATGGCAACTGGCGGGGGCCTCTCACCGTGCCCTGCGACCAGGTCACGGACCCCGCCGGGTCGAGCCGGAAGTCAGGAATTCGCTTCAGCCATTCCTCCAGCGCAACCTGCATCTCCATCCGCGCGAGGTTGGAACCGACGCAGCGGTGGATGCCAAGGCCGAAGGCCGCATGGCGGTTTTCCCGCCGGTCGATCACGACTTTGTCAGCGTCCGGGAACATCTTGGGATCGCGGTTGGCGGCCGGGAAGGACAGCAGCACCATGTTGCCCGGCTTGACCGGGCAGCCCGAGACTGTGGTCTCCTTGACCACCTCGCGCGCCATCGTCACCGGGGAATAGGCGCGCAGGAATTCTTCGACAGCCGTCGGCACCAACTCCGGCTCGGCGACCAGGCGCTCGCGGTCGGCTGGCGTGCGGGCGAGGTGCCAGAGCGAGGAGCCGATCGCGCTCCAGGTGGTGTCGATGCCGGCGATCAGCAGCAGGCGCAGCGAGCCCAGCACGTGTGGTTCCTCCAGCGGCTGGCCGTCCTTGCCCCTGGCATTCATCAGATAGGAGATCAGATCATCGGTCGGGTTTTTCCTGCGCTCCTCGATGTGCGTCCTGAAATAGTCGCTCATCTCGTGGACCGCCTGGAGCAGCAGGTTCTCGTCCTTGATGCCGAGCTCCAGGATCATGTGGATCCAGTTGATGAAGAGGTCACTGTCGCTTTCGGGAATGCCGAGCATATGGGCGATCGCGCGCACCGGGATGTGCTTGGTGTAGCGCGCTGCCGCGTCCACCTGCTTCTCGGCGATGAAGCCGTCGATCAGCTCGTTGCAGATGGCGCGAACCCGCGGCTCGAGCTTCTTCATCGCGTCCGGCGTGAACGGCGGCAGCAGCAATTGCTTGGCCGGCTTGTGCACCGGCGGATCAGAGGTGATCGGCGGCGCGGCGTTCTGGGTCACCTCGGGCCGCGCGTCGCGGACGATGATGCGGCGCGAGGAGAAATGCTCGGGATCGTTGGCGATCTCGCGCACGGCCTCATAGGTGGTCGGCAGATAGCAGCCGAGAAAGCGCTTGGTGTGCACGACCGGGCTTGCGGCGCGCAGCTCGTTCCAGATAGGAAAGGGATCCTCCGTCCACTGCGGATCGGTGTGATCGAAATCGTTGAGCCAGTCGGTGACGGGCGGATGGGCGGCAGGTTGGCTGACGTCGGACATCTCAGGGAATCCTCACGCTGGTGTTCGCTGAAGGCACGCGCGGCACGAAATGCGCGCTATTCCTCGATTACGTCGATCGCGATTTCCGGACAGTTGGATTTGGCAAGCCAGGCCTTGTCTTCCAGGCCAGCCGGAACGGTGCCGTCGCCGGCCTCATGGGCGTTGCCGTATTCGTCGAGCTCGAACAGTTCCGGCGCCAGCGCCTTGCAGCGCGCGTGGCCCTGGCATTTGTCGGGATCGACGTGAACCTTGAGTCGCTCTGCCATCGGCGTCCTCGGTTGTGTGCGCGGGCCTCGATGGCCCAACGCGTTTCCTCATGTTCGATGTAATCGGCGGCATTCGCCGCTAATATAAGTTATAGTATATTACATTCGCGCGGCGCTTCCCCTGTCAAGCGCAAACTTATAGGTGGACAGTCCAGCGTTTGCTGCGAAAGCGTCACCAAATGGTACGAAAGTTTCCAAACCATACTAGCTGAGCAGTTCGCGGGCCATGAGCGAACCAAGGCGGCCTTAGTCGCGTATGGCTCTAATGCAAGGCTCGATTGTGAGCCGATAGTAATCAGCTTACCACCATCGAAAATTTCTAACGAGCTGTCGCAGGCTGGACAGCGATACTCGCCTTTTTCCCGGGGGCCGTGAACATAATTGAGCGATGAAAGCCAGCGCCGCGCGCTACTTAGCTCGTCGAGCGCCGGGACGTCGTTTATTTCCTGGGGCGGTACGGCCAGCGCACCATAAGAACCAAAGTAAGTCATTTGGAGCAATTGCGTATGCGTTCTGCCATGATCCTGAGCCTATTGGTCACCCTATGCGCTTCTGCGAATGCCGCAACGGCGCGTCATCTCCGTACTCGCCAAACTACCGTCGCTCCTCCCCGCACAGGTGTGACCCCGCCGGCGCGCTTTGCGGTTCCCGGCTGGAGCGACGAAGCGACGCGGCGGTGGCTCGATAACGCCTCATCCAATGTGGGCCGAGGTGGATAGTCGTCACCAGGCCTTCAGGCGATCCAACAAACTGCAACGCGGGCCCGTGACCTCACGATTATGAGTGGCGAGCCGGTCGTGAGCGGCTGGCTGATCCGGCAATAACTGCGAAAGCCTCATCAAAATACTGCGAACGGTCGCGCCCCTGATAGCCGTGGAACTGTCTGTCGCCGACGCCATCGCCCCTCGATTGTCGAACTGCAGGCCCGGCGCAAAACTCTAACTGCAGGAGACGCATCGAGCAGCTGAAGTAGTTTCATTTTCCTCGCGGAGGGCGGGCGGCTTAGCATCTAAGGCAAGCAAGCTGAACGCCGAATGTGGTACGCGAAATTGCTTCGCTGCAAGAGTATCGCAAAAAAGAGACGCCCCCTCGATGCTGCGCGATCTTGGAATGGAGAAGTCTGATGAGCAGACGAGCAGCAGACGTGTCAGGCGGAGATTCGCGTTTCTTGGCGCTACCTAACCAAAGAGGCTTCCTTCCGTTCGGTTTTCCACTTGGTTCCTGGGCTTTTGCTATCCGGATCTGGATAGCGGCGATCGTTGCATTGTATTTGAGCTTCTGGCTTCAGCTCGAAGCGCCGACGACGGCGATAATAACGGTTGCAATCATCGCGGAACCAACTCGCGGCCAGGCCTTGGAGAAGGCAGTCTTTCGTGTGATCGCAACTATCATCGGCGTTGCAGCTTCCATTGCCATAACAGGGCTTTTCTCCCAGACGCGGGATCTTCTCCTGATAGCCTATGCCGGCTGGATGGGCCTGTGTGTGTACGTCTCAGGATTGCTCGACGGCAATCGTGCCTACGCAGCGGTCCTGTCGGGCTACACGGTGGCGTTGCTTGCGATCCAGCAAATCGACAATCCAGGGCACGTGTTCGAGGCGGGCATGGCGCGCGGCGCGGCAATCTTCATCGGAATTGTATCCATTGCGATTGCCGATGACCTGCTATCGGCGCCTGAGCGTCATACGAAGCTTGCAGCACAATTGGCTGATATCCGTCGCCGAATTGGCCACTACGCGAAAGCGACGATTCTTGGTCAGGCTACGCAGCCAACAACGTCCGCTACACTGCTGGCTGAAATAGCGGCGCGACGGCCGGAAATAGCGAGCCTGGCGTTTGAGTCCAGCGGCGGCCCAGTTAGAAGCGTAGCAGGCCATAACGCGGCGGCTGCGCTTGTGGCGGAGCTCCATGCAGCGCGAAGCCTCAATGTGCTCCCGGTGATCGCTGACGGGGCAACATCTGAGAGGATAGTGCGCGCGCTTGAACGCAACGTAAGCAAGCCGCCGACGGTCGTGTGGCGCTCCGACACGCGGAAGGACGCAGGTGCGGCGTCCCCCCTGGCCTGGACACTCAAAGAGTTGCTAAGAAGAGACGAGCAAGTTCGACAGAATCTTGCCGCCCTGCGCACTGACAAACGTCCTCCATGGCATTGGCGTGCGCTGATCTATCGATCCCATCGAGCTGCCGTTGAGGCGGGCATTCGGGCCGCGATCTGGATTGCGTTGGCGGGGATGTTCCTTGCGTATGCGGGCTGGCCTGCAACAAGCAGTTCCCTTGCCCTTATCGGCACGGTGGTCGGCCTCGGGGCGATGACGCCCAGTTCGCGCGTGACGACCGCCCTGGCGCTGGTTGCGGCACCCATTGCCGGTATTCTGGCTGGGCTTCTCGAGTTCGTCGTCCTCGACGGCGTCGACGACTTCCCGTTGCTTGCAATCGGACTTGCTCCCCTCGTGATCGGCGCCGCACTTCTGGTAACATCGCCAAACCGCATGGTGTCGGCTCTCGGTCGACTGATCCTCATATTCGCCGTGTCAATATTCGCGCCGAGCAATCCGCAGGCCTACGACGCACAGTCGTACATCGTCTCCTTTCTTTTCACTTGTGTCGCTACCGGCTTGTTGTTGGCGACGCAATTCCTTGTTCCTCCAGTCTCGGGAGACCGGCGGAGACGCTGGTTATTGTTGTCCGCTCGCCAAGAGTTCACTGGAGTACCGGCCCGGGATCGGAGATATGAGCCCGAAGAGCATATGTTTCGTGACGCTGTCCGGATCGGTCAGTTCCTGTCCGCTGGTGGGACTGCTCCGAGTAACCTGGTGACGGTCGAGGAGATGCTTTCCTATTTCGACCAATCCTCGATCATCCGTTTGTGCGACGACAAGCTGAAGGTGCTCGCCGATGGACCCTTGGCTGAGCTGGTTGAAGATGTACGCCTGACGTTGAACAAGCGGGAGCCGCAGTCACTTCGCGACGTGTCCCAGGCGTTGTGCAACGTGTCGCCATCAGATCCACGCGTGGCCGATCTCTGTGCTGCGCTCATGAGCGCGAGCTACCACATCGAGGCAGTGTCCAGACGGCGCGCTCATCTCGACGAGGCCGCGTGATGACGCATACCTTCCGCGAATGGGTCATCGGCGGCGTTTTGGTTGCGCCGTTCATCGCCTATGCGATGGCAGCTCTGTTGGCCTTGCTCCTGATCAGGCCTTTTCTGCGTTTCGTTGGATTTTCCCGGATCTTCAGCAACGCGGCAATTGCCGAACTCAGTCTCTACGTGACCATTCTGGGGCTGCTCGTCTTGCTTTTCTGAAGGAGACTTCATGCACGCCGCCAGTCAAGACCAGACGTTCGATCGAGAAGAACAGCAGTCAGCTTCCTCCTTGGGGGCGACCCAAACCGACACGTTGCCCGAACTCAGGCCGATTGCGCGCGCGAAACCCGACCAGCCTCCGTCCCACGAGCAGGAGCTCCCCGTCCCCGCCAAGCCGCTCGCCAAGGGAAGAGCCGCCGCGCAGTTTCTGCGATCGATTTCGCGGAGACTTGCGACCTTGGGGATCCTTCTGGTAGCGGTGCTCGTATCAATCGTGGTGTGGGACCTGTATGTTGCTACACCTTGGACGCGCGATGGCAGCGTCCGCGTCCAAGTCGCAAGCATCGCTCCTCTAGTGTCCGGTCAAATCACGCAGCTGCGGATCACCGACAACCAATTCGTCCACAAGGGAGACATCCTTTATCAGATCGAGCCCTTTGATTTCGACGTTACATTGCGCACGAGCAAGGCGTTGTTGGAGGAAAGGGAAGCCGACCTGCACGTGAAGCAGTTGCAGTCAGAACGGCGGCAACGGCTATCGGATCTGGCGACCACACCGGAAGAGCAGCAAGTGTTCCAAGGCAACGCCATACAGGCGAAAGCCTCAGTCGACGCGGCGCGCGAACAGGTCGCCCAGGCTGATATCAATCTGAAGCGAACAGAGGTCCATAGCCCGGTCAACGGCTACGTCACGAATCTTCTGCTGCGAGTGGGCGACTACGCGCACGCGGGGGTCAGCAACATATCGATAGTCGATTCCGACAGCTTCTGGGTGGACGGCTACTTCGAGGAGACCAAGCTGGCGCGGGTGTGCGTCGGGGATCGTGCCGAGGTCAAGTTGATGGGTTATTCGACGCCCATCGAAGGCCATGTGACGACGATCACTCGAGGTGTTAGCGTGTCCAACGCGGCGACCGGTGCTCAGGGTCTCCCCAATGTTGACCCGGTCTACACGTGGGTACGGCTGGCGCAACGCGTCCCTGTCAGAATCGCCATCGACAAAGTACCGCCTGGCATCCCGCTCGTGTCCGGTGCGACAGCAACCGTAACGATGCGCGACGATTCGCAGGTTGAGAAGCAAACATGGTTCAATCTAGGGAAGGCAGTCGTTATGACGAGTCTCTCCGACATGATAAGCGGGGTGTCACCGCGGCCGGGCTGCATCCTGTCTCACACTTGAATAACAACGCAACTCATGGAGCGGACCGATGCCTTCACGACTTTCCTCGTAGTACTAGGATGACACCGACCGCGATGACGGCGATGTTGCCGGTCGCACAAAGCGGCCTAAGCGCGCGCTTCAAATGAAAGAGGCCGATTTTATTTCCGTATATGATTCACAAAACAAAGGACATGCAGACTGCCCACGCCGGCAGCGCCCATGTTGAAACGTCCCTTCGTCAAACGGCAGCGCAACTAACAGGCCGCTCCACGGCGAAATGCGAGTGGGAGCAGGCGGTGAGTGAGCGGGATAACCTCTTGCTGCGGCTGGGCGAGGTTGAAACAAGCGGCGAAGGCCGCACGATGATTCAATGCCGCCGGTGGTTTTAGGATATCGAGGCTCCGATTCCCGGCACGAGCATCGCGCACGACCAGTATCCGTATTTGATTGTCCTGTCGTGCGCCTTCCTGATTGCCGCGCCGGTATGGCGAGACGTCGACCGTTCGAATTGCAGCACGCTCATCCTGCGACTGAAATCGTTTCACTTCCGCCGGTGCTCGCAAGGGTACACCATACCGGGGGTCGCAACTGACGAATTCTGGTCGCTGTTGCATCGATCTCGTGATGTCGAGGACCTCAGACGCACGTCTCAACGACGACCATGATTAGTAATCTCGAACCGCTGGATACGAACCATGGATTCCATTTCTCGTCGTAAACTGCTGGCAACAACCGCTGCCGGAGGCCTCCTAACGACAACCGGTATCGGGCAGGCGCAATCTGCAGACGCCATCCCTCAGCCACAGCGGCCAGGTCACGGCGGCCCCGATCCCGGCCCGCGGAATCTGATGCGCGACCAGCAGAATCCGGATATCCTCTCGCCGCCTTCGACCGATCACGGCTCCTTGCCGAACCTGCGTTTCTCGTTTTCCGACGCCCATGTGCGATTGGAGACAGCGGGCTGGACCCGCCAGGTGACCCGACGTGAGTTGGGCGTCGCTACGACACTTGCTGGTGTGAACATGCGACTGAATGCCGGTGGCGTGCGCGAGATGCATTGGCACAAGGCTTCCGAATGGGCCTACATGCTTTACGGAACAGCGCGCATCACGGCGGTCGATCCTGATGGTCGTTACGTCGTCGATGATGTCGGTGTGGGCGACCTTTGGTTCTTTCCGTCCGGAACCCCGCATTCGATCCAGGGCCTCGGTCCGGACGGTTGCGAATTCCTTCTCGTGTTCGACGACGGCGACTTCGACGAAGACAACACCTTCATGATCAACGACTGGTTCAAGCACACACCGAACGAAGTGCTCGGGAAGAATTTCGGGGTGCCAGCCTCGTTGTTTGGCCACACCCCGAAGGAAAGCGAGCGCTATATTTTCCCGGCTCCATTGCCGGGGCCGCTCAGTTCCGACAGCATTTCGGGCGCAACCCCTGTGGAGACAAGCTACACGTGGCGGCTGACGGCGCAGGAGCCGATTCGAACGAAGGGCGGAACGGTGCGGATCAACGATTCCCGTTTGTTTTCGATCAACACCACGACCGCCGCGGCACTGATCGAGTTAAATCCGGGTGGATTGCGCGAGCTACACTGGCATCCCCACGGGGACGAGTGGCTCTACGTCATCGAGGGCCAGGCTCGCATGGGTGTGTTTGCCGGCCAAGGTCAGGCGCCTACATTCGATCTCAATGCTGGCGACGTCGGTTACGTCCCGGTCGCGATGGGCCACTACCTCGAGAATACAGGTGCGGGCCCACTTCGATTTCTCGAAACGTTCAAGGGCCGTTACTTCGTCGACGTCTCTCTCGACACGTGGATGGCATTGACTCCGCCGAAATTGGTGGATGCGCATCTGAAACTGGGTCGAGAAGTGATGGACGCGCTGCGCAAGACCAAGGCGATGGTAGTGCCCGCGGGCCAGTAGCCGCAGACGGCAAGCGCGAACTGATTTGGCGCTTAATTGCGAGTCCGATCGTGGCGAGTCCTTCGAGCGTAATGGCTGCCTGTTCGATTCTGTCGCCGGCGTCAAAATCAATCGACAGCTAAGGCTTAAGGCGTCGTATCACGAGACTTCGACTGGAAGCGCGAAGACTTAGCCGACGCCGTGCCCGGTGCGCGTGATCGAGGGGGTGTCCGCGCTGTCCTTGAGCTTGCGGCACAGGCGCATGACTTGCACGTCGATACTGCGGTCGAATACGTCTTCGTGGACACGGATAGCCTGCAGCAGATATTCCCGCGACAGTGGCCGTTGCGGCGCATCGAGGAATGCGACCAACAACGCATATTCGCCCTTGGTGAGCGCGACCTGCTCGCTGCTCGAATTGGTGAGGCGGCGCGTCCTGCGGTCGAGCCGTCAACTCCCGAAACGAAGGCTGCCTCTTTTGCTCTCCCGTTGCGATATGGCCTGTCCCGCTTCCCGACGCCTCAGGACGGCGCGGATGCGGGCCAACAATTCTGTCAGGCTAAATGGCTTGGTGATGTAGTCGTCAGCTCCAAGCTACAGCCCGACGACTCGGTCGATCTCGTCCCTTAGATGCCCTGTGGTGACGATGATGGGTATATCTGATTGCGCACGGATTTCACGGAGCTGATCGAGGCCAGCTTCTTGTCCGAGCCGCAAATCGAGTACGATCAGATCGGGTTGGCTGCGCTCGAGCATTGATGCCGCCTCGGACGGCCGGGATGCGCAGATCACGCGGATGTCATGATCCTCGAGATAATTCGTCACCAAGTCACGGACGGCTTCGTCGTCCTCGATAAGGAGGCATGTGGACGTGCGGGACTCTTTGCCGTTTGCGGCGACAGGTCCGCACCGCTTAGGCTCCTCGCCCGCGCAAAGAGCGGCCGGACGTTCGGTCCATTCGTCGATTTCATTTCTCCGACGACGGGGCGACCAGTCTGCATTCTCTATGCTGGTCGGGATCGGCAATCGCCTAATGCGGTGCCGCTGCAAAGATCGCTTTCGTTATCGCGGGCCGACGATGGCGGTCGCGGCTTCGCCGGGGCGCCTGGATCGCCCCCGCTCGGCACGATGTGAGTCCCGATCAGCGGAGTTTCAGGCGGATCAATAGCGAGCGCCACCGCGGAGCGCCAATGCCTCGCTGGTTTCCAAGGTGGTCGCGAAGGTCCGCAGGTCGCGGTTGTTGATTCCGATTTTTGGCGATCGCAGCCTCAAGGCGCGGTCGACTTTTGCGGTCGTGGAATTCGATCAGCACGCACCGACGCCGAAAACCGACTTCGCAATCAGCACTGGCGGCAAAACCGGACAGTGAGCTCGATCAGAGAGCGATCTCGAATGCCCATGTCGCGCAAGGTGTGGTCGTCGAGCTTGGCGAGCGCGCGAACCGCTCGTCGGATATCAAGCTCATCTCTCCGGGAGTTGCACAGCGTTGCCGTGCCGGTGAGCTGACGCTGGCTCCGGTCGTTGTTGGGAAATCGGTTCAACATGACGGAACTAGCTCTTGCTCCGGATCGGAGGAAATGAGGATGTGGCTGGAAGGGAAGCGTCGAAAGAACCTGCATCCATCCTGGAACTTCGTAAGTTCTGAAGGGGCAAAAATGGACTCTCGTTGCGACAGTTTGGTCACTTAAAGCGGGAATCCGGTTACGCCGGAAATCATCGTCTTCCCATTGCCGCCACAAAACGGATCGGACCGCATCACCAGCGACGCCTCGCCTGAAGGACTCGTTCAGAGAGGCCTTGTTCTGGGTCCCGCATTCAGTTCGTGCTTGGGTCCGCCGGATACCTTGCGCGGCTAGCTATGCTACGCGCACGTCTCTGCTCTCGCGGACAAATGCGCTGTAGATGGTGTGGATGTTGAGGTCGCTGCCTTGCAGCAGAGAGTAAGAGTAAACGAGGCCGAGGTATTCCAGTTTGGGCTTGAATGCTGCTCATTCGCAGCTGCGATATTTGCAGTTCTATGAATCTGCGGTCCGGGGCGGCGCGGTGATCGCGCTGTTTTATCTTCCGGCTGACCGCATCTCCCACGATTTCCAGACTCCAATCGCTCTTGGCGGAAAAGTGTCTGCCCCGGCACGCTACGCCTGTAACGAAGTTTTCTGCCGATGACACCGAGCCGCAACATGGTCCATGCACCTATCACCGTTTCTACCTAGCCAAGGGATTGCGATGAGCCTGAGCGCACCGATATCCTTTCGTCGTTGGAGGGACAGCGCGGCACCTTCCTCCGGCGAGCGAACATAACGCTGGACCGTCTCGGAAGTGACTCTCCTGTCAAGGTTATTTTTGCTCGTGGCTGTCGCGCTTTTGCCGGCGATCGCGATCCAGGCGTACAATGAATTCGACCGCCGCTGCACGCGCCAGGTCGAGGTGCAGAACCAGGCGTTCAACTCGGCCAAGCTCGCTGCGGCAGACCAGCAACAAATCGTGCAGGGAATTCGTCAGGTCCTGATCGCGATATCAGAACTCCCGTCGATCAAGGCGAAGGACGGCCTGGGGTGCAATGCATACCTGGCTGCGATGAAGCCGCGATTTCCGGCATTCATCACCCTTATCGTTACCGACTTGAATGGCCTCACTTTCTGCCACACAGCACCCAATCACAAACAGGTTGACCTCTCCAGGCGCGCCTACTTCGCAAGTGCCCGAACCACCGGTGCATTCACGGTCGGAGAATTCTCGATAGGTCTGCTTACCGGCCGAAAAATCATCCCGTTCGCACTGCCGTTCTACGATGACAATGGGAATATGGGCGGTGTCATCATTGCAAGTCTCGGCCTGGATTGGCTCGCCGACTATATTGCCCGAAAGGGTGTTCCGGAGGGTGCTGCGCTTGCCGTCAAGGACCGCAACGGCACTTATCTCGCCCGCTATCCCGATAACGACCGGTTCGTCGGTACAAGGATGCACGGTAACAAATATCCGACGATGGACGACGGCGGCACCGTAGATATCGTCGACATCGACGGCGTTGAGCGGATCGAAGGCTACTCGGCCATGCAGGGTGACTCCGGGAGACTGGTCGTCAGCTTTGGCCTCGACAAGGCGCGGGCGTTCGACGAGATCGAGCGTAAAACGCTGCGCGACATCTTCTTGATCGTCCTGAGCACCGCGCTGGTGTTGATATTGACCTCATTGGGCGCCCGGCAGTTCATCCATCGCCCGCTTGGGAAGTTGGTCGATGCCGCAAACCAATGGCGGCTCGGTGAATTTGGGCGACGTGTGGACATCCGCGGAAGTTCAGAAATCGCGCGGGTAGCCGACGCGTTCAACACCATGGCCGATGCGTTGGAGTACCGCGAGCAGGAATTGTCAAAGGCGAAGGAGACAGCAGAGGAAGCCGCCGCTCGCATCACGACCATCTTCGAGAGCACGAACGACAGCGTGCTCATCATCGATTGGGACTGGCGCATCAGCTATCTCAACGGGCCGGCCTGGGCGCGGGTAGCCGAGGGCCGCGATATCATCGGCATGCCGCTGTCCGAGCTGTTTCGAGACGACCCCGACATGGAAGTCTTGCGCCAGATTCAGGAGGCGGAGCAACATCCGGTCTTCGTTGAAGCGTTCTGCGCGCGCCGAAATATCTGGTACGCGATCAATGCGTTTCCCTCCAGCCAAGGCTTGGCAATCTTCGTCCGAGACATCACCGAGCACAAGCATGCGTTGGAGGCGCGGCGCCTGATTGAGGAACAGTTCCAGCAGAGCCAGAAAATGGAGTCCGTCGGCCAACTCACTGGCGGTGTTGCGCACGACTTCAACAACCTGCTCACAGTCGTGTCCGGGAACCTCGAACTTGTCGAGGCGGCCACCGACGTTGGCAAGATCCGGAAGTCCGCCGCGGCGGCGCGGCGAGCCATTGACCGGGGAGCAAAACTGACGGCGCAGCTCCTCGCTTTTTCACGGCGGCAGACATTGATCCCAAAGCTGGTGAACGCCAACCAGCTCATTTGCGGATTCCAGGGAATTATTAGCCAGGCCGTCGGGGCGGGGTGTGAGGTCACGCTGCGGACGGATGATCGATTGTGGCTGTGCTACGTTGATCCGTCACTGCTGGAAACGGCTCTCCTCAACCTTGTGCTGAATGCGCGCGATGCCATGCCGGATGGAGGTGTGATCGAGATCGAGACCCGGAATATCGTAGCAGAGGAGGGCACCATTGCTGGGTGCTCGGCCGGACCGTACGTGAGGCTGTCGGTCGCCGACACCGGGTGCGGGATGCCCCCCGAAGTGCGGGATCGGGTGTTTGAGCCCTTCTTCACGACCAAGGAGGTCGGCAAGGGGACGGGGCTCGGCCTTAGCATGGTCTATGGCTTCGTCCGACAGTCCGGAGGGCACATTACCGTTGAAAGCGCACCTGGAGTGGGAACGACGATCGTTCTGTACCTGCCTAAAGCGATGCAAAAACCAGATGTGGAGGAGGAAACCAGGCAGCCCCAGGTCATACCGACAGGTTCGGAGCGAATCCTTTTGGTCGACGACAACGAGGATATTCTGAAAGTCACGTCGGAAATGCTGACCACCTACGGCTATCAGGTCTTTTGTGCCCAGAACGGCGCAGAGGCGCTTCGAATGCTTGCGAGTGGCCAGGAATTTGAACTCCTGTTTAGCGATATCGTGATGCCACACGGTATGAGCGGAATTGAACTCGCCCGCGAAGCGAGGCGACTGAGGGCAGACATCAAGATCCTGCTCACCTCGGGCTACGCGAGAGATGCATTGCAACGACATGATGCGGCGGATGAGTTTCCGATCATTCACAAACCTTTTCGCCTTGCAGACCTGGCGCGGCGCCTCCAGGAAATGCTGCGCGAAGCATAAAGTTTTCGTCAGCGCCGACGCCATGCATTTGCGTCAGTTCCGGTCGTCTCGCCAAAAGGAGAAGCTAACTCGACGAAATTCGTGAGATAGTTCTCCGTTTGCTTGGTAGGTACCGTTCTGCCGACGAGCGTGCCAGTGAATGGACAGGTTTGCCGACCGGCATTTCGATAACCCACAATCGCGTTACATCTACAACGCTGCAGCTGGTTTTGCATGACATTGCCCAGCGCGCAGTTGCGGGGGATCCACGCGTTGACCCGCAATATGTCAACATGATGATTCGAGATTGAAGCGGCTCACCTGATACAGGAATCCCCTAGTGCGTCCGGGGACTTCTTGCCGCGATCATGGCACCGCCGGCTCAGTCGTTCGGCTTTGGTCCACCGTGATAGCGGTGCGCGTTTGGTGTGGCCGCTGAGGTAGACGCATCTGAATTGAAAGAGTTAAGACTGCGTACTGCTTGCCCAGAGACAAGCTCACTGGATCTATGCGGGTGAACATTTGCAGCCAGGGCATCGACCACGTCCGAGGAGACAACGAGCACGATGACCGATACGGTGAGAGCGAGCTTCCTTGTCATTGCTTTGTTTCCTTACTTGCCACCAGCCAATTGAAGATGCGCGTCGTCGCAACCGCGCGCAGCGTTAAACTCAAACGGTAAGGATCGACCTGCTAACGCTGGCAGATCGGATCCTCCACGTGTTTAGCTGTTCGCGGTGCGAACCGCTGTCGTGCACCAAGCTGCTGTGGCGCGGAAGACCTGGCTTTTGCAATACGGCGAAAGAAGTTCTGAAGGTCGCTGCGCAGCTCCTCTGGATCCTCGAACTCGCGATAGGTTACGTCACACACTTCTTCAAGCTCGCGTAAGAGCGTCGTCTTGATCGGCGCATGTTTCCACACGGCGAAGAACATCGGCGCGCGCGGCTCAGCAAAAACGTTGTACGAGACCTCGAATGCCCCGCTTTCGCTCATCGCCGTACGGATATAAAGGAAGGCATCAGCACGGCGGAGCTGGCTCAACCGATATCGGCGGAAGCTCGTCGCATTGAAGGGCAGCCCTTGCCTTTGTTCGAAGTGCTCCCGGAAGGTCTGGTCGCACAGCGCCCTGCTGTCGGTGAGGTACTCGAACCGGCCGATCTCCTCCACGATCCGAAGCACGCCTTCCACAATCCTCATGCTCTCGTCGCCTGCTTGGGTGAGCGGCTGGCGAATGAAGAGCTTCAGTGGCGACAGCGGCTGTGCATATGATTGCAGGGGGCGTACGCTAAGATTCCAGTCCTGCTGACGCTCGATGGCATCCACCACGGCCCGAGCGATGCTAAGCCGCGAACAGTAGGGAATCCGGCGCTGCAGCGCCCGCGTCCGCAGCAAGCGCCCACCCGAGATCTCGCCTGCCCACAGAGCGGTGTCGATCAGAAGCTGGATCTCGCCCTGATCGACCAGGTCGACGACATTGGGGAAGCCCTCCTCGACTTTTGCCACGGTATTGACCGCGATCCCGGCGCGACGCACGAACTCAGCCGTTCCGTGCGTGGCCAGAAGATGAAAGCCGAGACGCGCGAGGCGGCGAGCCGCCTCGACGACACCGGGCTTATCGGCGTCCCGTACGGACAGCAGGACGCTCCCGGAGCGCGGCAGGCGGACTCCCGCTCCAAGCTGGGCTTTCAGGTAGGCCGTGGCAAAATCCTGATCGATGCCCATGGACTCACCGGTCGATTTCATCTCCGGGCCGAGGATCACGTCGCTGCCGGGGAAACGGGCGAAGGGGAGCACCGCCTCTTTGACCGCTACGTGCTCGAGTCGGGGCTCGGTGAGCCCGAAGCGCGCCAGCGGCTCGCCGGCGATGACGCGAGCCGCCACCTTGGCGACGGGCACCGACGTCGCCTTGGCGACAAAGGGGACGGTTCGGCTGGCGCGCGGATTGACCTCAAGCACGTAGATGTCGTCGCCCTGGATGGCATACTGCACGTTCATCAGGCCGACGACTCCGAGACGGCGAGCCATCAGGCGAGTTTGCCGGCGCAACTCGACTTCGATCTCCGGTCGCAGGGAGAAGGCCGGCAGGGCGCAGGCCGAGTCACCGGAATGCACGCCCGCTTCCTCGACCTGTTGCATCACGCCGGCGATGTAAGCGTCCATACCATCGGCGATGGCGTCCACGTCCACCTCGATGGCGCCCTCCAAGAATTTGTCGATGAGGACTGGATTTGGTCCGGAGACCTGGGGCGCCTCAATCATGCAGCGGCGCAGCGCGCCGACATCCTGCACGAGCTGCATGGCCCGTCCACCGAGGACGTAGGAAGGCCGCAACAGAACGGGGTAGCCTATGCGCTCTGCCACGGCTTCGGCCTCTGCCACTGTGGTGGCCGTCCCATTCGCAGGCTGCTTGAGACCAAGCTCGTGCAATAGCGCCTGGAAGCGCTGCCTGTCCTCAGCCAGGTCGATGACGTCGGGTGGCGTGCCGAGGATCGGAATGCCAACCTGTTTCAGAACCGCGGCGAGCTTGAGCGGGGTCTGGCCCCCGAACTGAACAATCGCTCCCCGCAAGCGGCCGCAGGAGGCCTCTCTCTGCGCAATCTCGATGACGTCCTCTGCTGTAAGGGGCTCAAAGTACAGGCGATGAGAAGTGTCGTAGTCCGTCGAGACGGTTTCCGGGTTGCAGTTCACCATAATTGTCTCGTACCCGGCTTCGGCCAGGGCGTAGGCCGCGTGCACGCAGCAGTAGTCGAACTCAATGCCCTGACCGATGCGGTTCGGGCCTCCGCCGAGAATGAGCACCTTCTCACAGCTGCTGGGGTTCGCCTCGCAGCTCGCGGGATCATCGAACTCGTACTCGTAGGTCGAGTAGAAATACGGAGCGAAAGCCTGGAATTCCGCCCCGCAGGTATCAACGCGTTTGAAGACAGGATGGATGGCGTACTCCTCGCGCTGAGCCCTTATCACTCCTGGAGTTACTCCAGCCAACTTTGCCAGCCGAGCGTCCGAGAAGCCGGCACGCTTGAGCTCGGCAATCGCATCCCGATCACCCGGCAGGCCCCGTGCGCGCACCTCGTCCTCCATCGCCACGAGATCGGCGATCTGACGCAGGAACCAGCGATCTATCCGCGAAGCGCAGTGGATGGTATCTACTGAGATGCCCAGGCGAAGGGCCTGGGCGATTAGCAGGAGGTTGTTCGGCGAGCGCTGGCAGAGGGCATCGCACACCCGCGCCTCGTCGACCGACCCGTCGGCGCGACACGCGCCTGCAATCTCGATCTCATCGAGGCCCGTCAGGCCGATCTCAAGCGAGCGCAGCGCCTTTTGCAGCGACTCCTTGAAGGAGCGCCCAATAGCCATCACCTCGCCTACCGATTTCATCGAGGTGGTGAGCGCCGCCTCGGCCTCAGGAAATTTTTCGAAAGTGAATCGGGGTATCTTGGTGACGACGTAGTCGATCGTCGGCTCGAAGGAGGCCGGCGTGACCTGGGTGATGTCGTTCTTAAGTTCGTCCAGGCGGTAGCCGACAGCCAGCTTGGCTGCAATCTTCGCGATTGGAAACCCGGTAGCCTTCGATGCCAGGGCGGACGACCTGGAGACGCGGGGGTTCATCTCGATGATCACCGTTCGTCCAGTCTCGGGATGGATTGCAAACTGCACATTGGAGCCGCCGGTGTCGACGCCGATCTCACGCAGACAAGCGATGGAGGCGTTGCGCAGCCGCTGGTACTCCTTGTCGGTCAGCGTGAGGGCCGGCGCGACCGTGATCGAGTCACCGGTGTGGACGCCCATCGGGTCGACGTTCTCGATCGAGCACACGATGATGCAGTTGTCGGCGTGGTCGCGCACCACCTCCATCTCGTACTCCTTCCAGCCAAGCAGCGATTCCTCTACGAGGACCTCGGCGACAGGTGAGAGGGCGAGGCCGCGCTCGACCCTCTCCAGCAACTCGGCGCGCGTGGTTGCGATGCCGCCGCCTTCGCCGCCTAAGGTGAAGGAGGGGCGGATGATTGCCGGCAGGCCGACGTGTTCGAGGGCCGCAACAGCTTCATCGACAGAACAGACGAGTTGCCCGCGCGGGCACGCGATGCCGATGCGCTCCATGGCCTCGCGGAAACGCTGGCGGGACTCTGCCTTCTCGATGACGTCCGTGTCGGCGCCGATCATTTCGACGCAATGCCGGTCGAGCACGCCCGTACGCGCCAACTCCATGGCCAAGTTGAGTCCTGTTTGGCCGCCTAGTGTTGGTAGCAGCGCATCGGGACGTTCCTTTTCGATGATGCGCTCCACGACTTCCGGTGTGAGCGGCTCGATATATGTGGAATGAGCCAGCTCGGGATCCGTCATGATGGTGGCTGGATTGGAGTTCACCAGGATTACCCGGTAGCCCTCGTCCTTCAGTGCCTTGCAGGCTTGAACGCCGGAATAGTCGAATTCGCAGGCCTGTCCGATCACGATCGGCCCAGCGCCAAGCACAATTATGGAGCGAATGTCGGTTCGCTTCGGCATGTTGGCTGTCTCCTACTGACGCATCAGATTCGTAAACCGCTCGAACAGAGGATGACTGTCCTGCGGTCCGGGGCTGGCCTCAGGGTGGAACTGCACGGAGAAGACTGGTCGGTCCTTCACGCGCAGCCCTTCGAGGGTCCCGTCGAACAATGATGTGTGGGTTTCTTCCAATTCCGCGGGCAGGGACTCCCGCGCCACAACGAAGCCGTGGTTCTGACACGTGATTTCGACGCGACGACATTCGAGATCCTGAACGGGATGGTTGCCGCCGCGATGACCGAGGTGCATCTTCACGGTGCGAGCGCCAAGAGCCAGAGCCAGCAACTGGTGCCCGAGGCAAATGCCAAAAATCGGCAGCCCCGAGGTGAGCAGTTCGCGGATGACTGGCACGGCGAAGACGCTGGTCGCTAACGGATCGCCAGGACCGTTGCAAAGAACTATTCCGTTGGGTCGCAATGCGAGAATCGACGCGGCCGAAGAGCGCGCCGGGACGACGGTGACGCGACAACCGAGACCAGCAAGGCTACGCAGAATGTTACGCTTGGCACCGTAGTCCACGCAGACGACATGACAGTCCGGAAATTGAGCCTGGCCGGAGCCGGCGTTGATCGGCCACGGGGGCTCGGTCCATTCATACGGCTCGACGCATGACACCTCGCCGGTCAAGTCGGCGCCTTCAAGACCGGGCCAGTGCATCGCAGCCCTCCGCAGATGCGCAACGTCGTAACCGCCGTCGGGAGCAAAGGCGAGGCAGCCCCTGAGCGCCCCCCGATCGCGGATGCGGGTGACAAGCCGGCGCGTGTCGACTCCGGCGATCCCGATGAGATTGCGGTCGTCGAGCCATCGGTCCAAGGAGCCCCGGGCACGCCAGTTGGCGGGGGACGTCACGTCCTCGCGCAACACGAGGCCACGACACCGGGGCAGACGACACTCCGTGTCTTCCTCGTTGGTGCCGACGTTCCCGATGTGCGGGAAGGTGAAGGTGATGATCTGGCCAGCGTAGGATGGATCGGTGAGGATCTCCTGATATCCGGTCATCGAGGTGTTGAAGCACACTTCTCCAAGGGTTTGACCGAAGGCGCCGAGGCCCTTCCCGCGAAACACCGTGCCGTCCTCCAGGACCAGCACGGCCTGCCGCGCGGCATCGGTGCGGGGTGCAATCGATGACGCTTGTTCATTGAGCTTCATGGTTGCTTATTCCTTGTTTTCGCAAGACCGACGCGGCCGTGGCTGGCTTGATGGATGCCGAGGGGCGCTCTGATTAGGCCCCCGCCACGAGGCGTCGGGTTATCCCGTAAAGGGAGCTGCCGTTGGAATTGCCAGCCGCGATGCGCGGAATAACCGAGCGATCCAAGCCGATGTCGGCCCGCTCGCGATCTCCGAGCTGGGACAGTTCGGAAACATTGCATTGATATTCGCTGAAGCCTGGACCACTCGGCGTAACGAGGGCAGCATGAATATTCTCCTTGCATCGTCGATTCGGTCTCTAAAGCCCGAGACGGGCTCAATCGTCAGCGCGCCGACGGCTGCCAAATCTGATCCAGTTCGGACTAGGCAATCCGGCGGATCACGTTCGGCGGCAGCGACCCTCGCTCAGGCCGCGACCTTGGCGCCGGTCGGCACGGACGAGATCGTCTTCAGGATCTGCGAAGCGATCTGGTATGGGTCGCCCTGCGAGTTCGGACGGCGGTCTTCCAGATAGCCCTTGTAGCCGTTGTTGACGAAGGAGTGCGGAACGCGGATCGAGGCACCGCGGTCGGCCACGCCATAGCTGAACTTGTTCCAGGGCGCGGTCTCGTGCTTGCCGGTCAGACGCTTGTCGTTGTCCGGGCCGTAGACGGCGATGTGGTCCATCAGGTTCTTCTCGAAGGCCGCCATCAGCGCCTCGAAGTACTCCTTGCCGCCGACTTCGCGCATGTAGGCGGTCGAGAAGTTGGCGTGCATGCCGGAGCCGTTCCAGTCGGTGTCGCCGAGCGGCTTGCAGTGGAATTCGATGTCGATGCCGTACTTCTCGGTGAGGCGCAGCATCAGGTAGCGGGCCATCCACATCTGGTCGGCAGCGGTCTTGGAGCCCTTGCCGAAGATCTGGAATTCCCACTGGCCCTTCGCGACTTCCGCGTTGATGCCTTCATGGTTGATGCCGGCCGCGAGGCAGAGGTCGAGATGCTCTTCGACGATCTTGCGGGCGACGTCGCCGACGTTCGAGTAGCCGACGCCGGTGTAGTACGGGCCCTGCGGCGCCGGATAGCCGGCGGTCGGGAAGCCGAGCGGACGGCCGTCCTTGTAGAAGAAGTACTCCTGCTCGAAGCCGAACCAGGCGCCGGCGTCATCGAGGATGGTGGCGCGCTTGTTCGACGGATGCGGGGTCTTGCCATCGGGCATCATGACTTCGCACATCACCAGCACGCCGTTGGTGCGGGCGCCGTCCGGGAAGACCGCGACCGGCTTCAGCACGCAATCCGAGCTGTGGCCTTCGGCCTGCTGCGTGGAGGAGCCATCGAAGCCCCAGAGCGGAAGCTGCTCGAGCGTCGGGAACGACGCGAATTCCTTGATCTGAGTCTTGCCGCGCAAATTCGGAGTCGGCGTATATCCGTCGAGCCAGATGTACTCGAGC
>NZ_LUUB01000089.1 GCF_001641635.1 Bradyrhizobium centrolobii | reverse complement strand
ATCTATGGACCACGCCCGCGTTGCAAGAGGAATCGACAAAGGATAAGCGGTTTGCGCCAATCTATCCGGCTTCGATTTGAGGCTGTCGCCCCGAGCCATTATGGATATCCGCGCACTTCTGTCCTCAATAACTCGCCGGCCTCAAGAAGGGCCATGGCGTCGAACCAGGCTTCAGAAGTGTCGGTGGAACCGTTTCTCCATTCGTCCTTTCCGTCTCGCAAACCTCGGCGGGATGGTGTGCTATTCCGATTGGATCGTGAGTCTTCCTTCCCGGGTCGGGCGTCCTATGCAGTGTGGCCCAGGAAACTCGCTTCGTAGTCACGGCCTTTTGCGAGCATGCTCCAGGCCATGCGCGCGAGTTTTGCGGCCAGGGCGACAACCAGTACATTCGAGTGGAGCCGCTTCGATGCTGCCTCCAGCCAGGCTCCGAAGCCGTGCCTGGCCCAGGTTTGGCGCCTCAGCAGTACGGCTCTGGCTCCCTGAATGAACAATGTTCGTAGATAACGGTTGCCGCGTCTTGATATGCGACCGAGAATGGTTCGATCACCGGTCGAGATTTGTTTCGGTACCAGACCAAGCCATGCCGCAAAGTCGCGGCCCTTCTGGAACGCATCACCAGTTCCGATCGCGGCGATCATCGCGCTTGAGATGATCGGCCCGATGCCTGGCGCACTCATCAGGCGGCGACAATGCGCATCTTGCTCCGCGAGCTTGTTGATCTCCTTGGTGACTAACGCGACGCGACGGTCGAGATAGCGCCAGTCCTCGGCCAAGTCCTGGATGAGCCGAACCACCTGAGGCGACAGGCTTTCCGAAGGCATCGAGAGGATTTGGGGGAGCGCCAATCGGAGTGCTGCCGCTCCCTGCCGCACTGGTAGCCCTCGCTCAAGCAAAAAGCCCCGGATTTGATTGATGACCGCCGTTCTCTGCGTCACCAGTCGACTGCGAACTCTGTGGAGTGCCTGTAAATCAAGTTGTTCGGCCGACTTCAGTGGGACGAACCGCATTGTCGGCCGCTGAGCGGCCTCGGCGATCGCTTCAGCATCCCGAAAATCATTCTTGTGACCCTTGAGGTATGGTTTGACGTACTGTGCCGGCAAGAGCCGTACTTGGTGACCTAATTTCTCGAGCTTGCGCCCCAGATGATGTGCGCCTGCACACGCCTCCATTCCGATCAGGCAACGCGGAACATTGCCCAGCGACTGGTCAAGCTGATTTCTCGACCGCTTTTTGCGTAGCGTGATTGCGCCTGTGGCATCGAGGCCAACGACATGGAATGTGTTCTTCCCGAGATCGATACCGATTGTGACAATGTTCGTATTCGACATGGCTTGCGCTCCTGCTGCTGCCCCGCCGGGCTCCACGTTGCCGCTGAGAGCGGGCGTGGTCCATGCCATTAACTCGTAGGGCCGGTGCGCCTTGCCCTTGCCGATGCACTCCACCTCCGGGGCGTGCAGCGAGTAGACCTTCGGTCCACGCTGGTGCTGCTTCTGGCCAAGCACCCGTCGCGCCAGCGCCAGCATGCGGCCGAGCGCGATCTCATGGAGCACGTCGACGTTGCCTTCAAGCTTGCGGACAATGTCGCGGATGACGCGACCGAGATAGGTTCGGAGCGTCTTCAAGGCCCGGCGGGCGCGCTTGAACTGCTTGGCATGGGCATAGCGCTGGTGCTTGATCAGCGCGAACTTGCCGACCCGCCCATAGGACTGACGCAGCTTGATGCCGGCGCCCTTGGCGAGCCGCACCAGGATCTCGCGGGCGCGGTTCAGAAGTCGCGCGTCGGTCGGGAACATCACGTTCTTAGGCTGCACCGTGGTGTCGATGATGACGCGATTGAGATCGGACGGCTTGATCGCCTCGGTCTTGGTGGCGACTGCAAGGCTCTCCTGGAGCAGGGCTTGCAGCTTCTCCTCGCCCATGCGCTGGCGCCAGCGCGTCAGCGAGGAGCGATCGAACACCAGGCGGTGCTGGAAGAACTCTTCGCCGCAGAAGAACTGGTAATAGGGGTTTTCCACCCAGCGCTCGCACAACACCTCGTCGGAGAGGTCGTAGGTGTGCTTGAGAATGGCCAATCCGGCCATTAGCCGCGTCGGCAGCGGCGGCCGGCCCGGCTTGTCCTCATAGACCGCCCCGAGCCGCTGCTCGAGGAACGACCAGTCGATCGTCCGCGAAAGCTTCACAAGCGGGTGGCCCATATCGATGATCGCGTCCAGCCGGGAACGCAGAAGATCGGCCTGCCCGCTGTCGCGTCGTTCCTTTGGCTTCATCGTCCCCTCCGATGCCACCACGGAATCACGACGCGCGATTCGACGGAATCTTGAGGGTTCTGTGAGGTCGCAAGGCAGGCGCGGAGCCGCGCGCTCGGTCGGGCGTGCGACCTCATAGAAGCCGGATTGAACGAACCGCTGCCACGCCCGAGCAACGGGCGAGCTTCAACGCCGATAATCGTCGACGATCGCCAGGCGCAAACGCGTGCACAACTTGCGCGATATGGCACGAATGTTGCTAATTGGGGAAAGTAGGTTGTTGAGCGTATGTGCTGTCAATGGGTTAGGCGTGGCGGAAAAGTCACTCGTGACAACCTTGGCGCGAGGACCCCGACAGCGGCCTTCAACGGGTGCGACGGCGTTGCGGAAAGTCGCCCCGGCATCGTCCCTTGGATGTGTCGCGATGTTGTTGGTCGCCATCGTTGTCGATCCAACCGCACGGTGTCTATTGATTCGAACCACCGCCTGCCGAGAGTGAGGAAGGTTACTGGCACTCCCCACTCCAGCAACAAACTCAATGCCGCGCCAGCGGCTTCGTTCAATCCTGAAAATGAAATTGCAAGCTTTTGCGCCCTCAAAGCCCGATAGCTTGCAATCTCAAAACTCGCTCCGCTCCAAAATTTGACTCACGCTCAATGGCTTGGAAGGTTCTTCACGGCCGACGAGGACGACTCTAAATCTCGAGGCTCAGAGCGCATTCGCTCCAGGACAGAACTGAACGATCGACGGCCTTCTCCGGGGCCAAGACCTGATTCAGCGGCAGAGCCCTCCGCGCCCTCAGTGCCGTCGGCTCTAACGTCCGAAATGTGCGACTTCCCAGGTCGACTAATGCCGGTCATCATCCAGCCCCGGTGCAGAGGAATGCGTAGCCTTTAATCTTTGGAACTCTTGGTGCACTAGGCACGCTGTGTCAGCCTCGAAGCATCCGTTCCAGTGGCGACATCGAAAGTATCAGAGCGCCTTCCTTTTGCGCGCGGACGCTAGACCGTGACGTCGTAACATCCAACCAACTGCGAAGGGCTCGATAGTCTGGAGATTTCAGACGTCTCCACTGATATGTGTCGATAGTGAGAGATTTGCGAGCTCCGGTAAGAGGCAGTACGCAGCTCGTGAAAGGATAGCGCAACGGCGCGATCGCGCCTCTCCATCCAGAGCCACTTCGTTGGAGAACAAGCAATTTGATCCCTTCTGCTTCTGATACAAAATTGCTCTTGTGGCTCGCCCGTGCAAGATGATCCACAATTGAGCCGACACGCGCCCACCTACGCACTTGCCGTCTACGCGAAGAGCGGAGGTGACGAAATACGACGAGTAGCACATCGAGCATAGGCGACAGCATCCTTCCAGCCAACGGGCAAATGAGATCTCGCTTCAAGGGCGGTTTTTGATGAAGAACTCGCGCCCCGCAATTCAAAGGATACCCTGGAACGAAGGGCTGTGATGGTACTGTCGCGTTTCATCACCTTATATAGATGAAACGGAACCGTGTAACTCAGCGCCCGTTAATGCACTCTCTGTTTCGCGCAAGCAGCGTTGAGAAATGGCGATGATTGTTCTCAACCTTTGTACATTCAATACGACGGGCCATCGAGGGGGCTTGAATCGCACGTAACGCTAGATTGTAGGATACTAAACGAAGTGGTGCCTTCCAGACAGGGAACCAGAATTGCGAACATCTGAAGCTCTTAATCTCGCACCGCTGGATTCCATTGAACTGAAGTTCGTCCAGTGCTTCCAGGAGCCCCGTCATCGACCTGTTCTCTGGGCCGGAGAAAGCGCGACCGCCGTTCCTTGGAAGCGGAAACGGATGAGCAGTTCGAGATCAGGGCCCGCTGTGTTCGCGTCACCCTTGCCGGACGAGAAGGGAATCTTAGTCGAAGTTCGACATCCGATCGTTTCGCCGTGCCGGCGACGAAGGAGCCCAACCCACATGCGCCAGGACACCGCTGCCGAACCGGACCGCCAATGGTCCGATATCCGCGATGGGCCGTAGCATCGGGGCGTACTCGACATGACTTTATGTCGGGCTTGCCGGCGTGCGACTTGTAGCTCACCGTCCATCGAGGTTCCCTTCGTGTAGCCGCAGCGCAGTGTTTGTTTCGGCTTGAGTTAGCGACCGATCATCGGCCACCTAAGGGTACGATCACCTTCCTCCGCGCCGGCAAACTCGCATCTTTTCATGACTGAGCGATGCACCAGATCGTCGATGCCACACCAGGGTTAGCCGCGGCTTCAAGGCCAACATCGAGAGCTCCTAATGTCGATGTCTCTTGTCGGTCAGCTGCGAGTGCAGCCATCTGTCTTGTACTTTGGTTTCCACTGCGCCTGCTGCAGACATTGATATCGCCATGGCCGGTCCGACGATCGGAAGCGTCGCCGCGACTGGCGCACAGATGCGCGATGAGCTGCCATGGCCAGGACTTCCTTGCCCTGATCGCGATCTACGTACCGCTACAAAGGTCGCAACGGCCGTCGGAAAGGACGTATTTGATCGACAGCAGGCCATTGAAAGCGCCAATCGGCGAACACCGGATCGGATCAAGTTGGTCGTTATCCCGCCCTTGTGTGCTGATCTGATCCCGGCTTCCGACATCTATGTGGAAACGGGACTGTTCAATTGGCGCGGCTCATATTCGGCGGTGATGACCGTTGTGGCTTAGCGTGACTTGATAAGAGGCGGAGAAATGCGAATCCTACTGGTCGATCATCATGCGGACTTTGCGCACGCCGTCCAAGGACAGCTCTTGGATTGTGGTTTCGCAGTTGATGTGACAGCTACTTTGGATGAAGCGGCGGCCGCGTTTGGCTGCGCTTGCTATGATATTCTCCTTCTCGAGTTGGCGCTTCCGGATGGAAGCGGCTTAGATTGGCTGAAGCAATTGAGGCGCGACGGACATTCGATGCCGGCTATCATGATGAGTAGCCTCAACGATCTTGGCAGGCGGATCGCAATTTTCAACGGTGGTGCGGACGACTTCCTGCCCAAACCCGTGTCTACCGATGAACTCATCGCCCGGATGCGCGCCGTTCTCCGGCGATCAACGCAAATGACCACCCCCGTCGTTACATTTGGCAACCTCAATTTCGATCCGATCGGCCGCCAAGTTTCCGTTGGTGGTCGGCCGCTAAAGATCGCGCGCCGCGAGGTGTGCATTCTTGAGCATCTGCTCAGCCGCGCAGGCCGCACCGTGTCACGTGCCTCACTGGAGGATAGCCTCTATGCGTTCGACGACGAGGTCTCGACCAATGCGCTTGAAGTTGGAATCTATCGTTTGCGCGGACATTTGAGTCAATCCGGCGCAACGTTAAAGATCAAGACTGCGCGGGGCATCGGATATATCCTTGAATTGAATGGCGCTGCATCGGCAGCCTAGTCAATCGCACTTGAAAGCAAAGCCTGCCTTGAAGGTCGTTCCTAATAGTCGTTCTGGCGACGATCCAGAGTCGAACGCCGTTACCTCCCCCTGGTCAATCGTTCTTCGTTGTTTTTCCTATCTCCTATGCGCGGTGATTCTTCTATCGCCAACTGCTGCTGCAGCCCAGACGGAGCCGGACAATAGACAGGGATCGCCGCATGCGGCTACTGGCAAAGTCAGCGGCACGCTGAACCTCTCCTCCTCGCTAGGCAAGACAATTCATCTGCCCGGGCCGGCGGCGAGCATCTTTGTTGCCGACCCGACGATCGCGGACTATCAGGCGCCCAAGAACACAACGATCTTCGTCTTTGGCAAGAAATCCGGGCGGACAAGTCTGTTCGCCTTGAATGACAACGGAGAGGCTCTCGTCGAATTGCGTGTTGTCGTCGCGCAACCAATCGAGGATCTGCGTGCCATGTTGAAGGCCCAGGTCGGCGACTATCCGATCAAGGTCAGCTACACGCCGGCCGGCGCGATCCTTGGCGGTACAGCGCCCAACGCCGAGGTCGTGGATACCGCGATGAGAGTAACTCAGCAATTTCTCGGTGCCGGCGCGACGGTCATCAATAAGATCCTGGTGGCCGGGTCGCTGCAGGTCAATCTTAGCGTGCGCGTCGCGGAGCTCTCCCGAAGCGCGATGAAGAAGCTCGACATCAACCTTTGCGCTTTCGGTCAAAACGGCGCCTTCAGCGTCGGCTTGCTCAGCGGCAGTGGCTGTAGTTCCAACACGCCTAACGGCGGCGGTAAGGTAGGAATCGGATTTGGCGCTGGTAATATCGGCGTCGGCGCGGTTCTCGATGCGCTCGCCAACGAGCACCTTGCTTCCGTACTCGCTGAACCGAATCTCACCGCGATGTCAGGTGAATCCGCCAGCTTTTTGGCCGGCGGCGAATTTCCCATTCCGGTCTTGCAGGAGAACCGGCAAGTGTCGGTAGAATTCCGCCAATTCGGCATCAGCCTGGAGTTCATCCCGACCGTTCTAAGCAACAATCAAATCAACATCCGCGTAAAGCCTGAGGTGAGCGAATTATCGACACAGGGCGCGGTCAGCATCAATGGCATGTCCGTGCCTGCTCTCTCCACGCGCCGTGCCAACACCGTGGTCGAGCTCGCCAGCGGTCAAAGCTTTGCAATCGGTGGACTGATAAGACGGAACTTCAACACTGATATTGCTAGGTTTCCTTGGCTCGGCGATGTACCGATCCTCGGCGCGCTGTTTCGCTCGTCCTCATTTCAAAAGGAGGAGACGGAGCTCGTTATCATCGTCACGCCTTATGTCGTGCGGCCGGCATCGAACCTGAGCAAGATGAGTGCCCCCACTGACCGCGTCGGGCCGCCCTCAGACGTAGAGCGCACTCTGACGAACACGCTAGCAAGTCCGCCGCGAGGTCGTGGTGCTCCCCGCACCGACGTGCCAGGCGCGACGGGTGCCGGATTTATCATCAAATGAGGAACGCCGAATGACTTTGCGACCCTTGTGCTTGATCGCTCTGACGGCGAGTGTGGGCGGCTGCACAAGCACTGCACCAAACTATGTCGAGCCGACTGCACAGGCGATCCTGATCCAGCAGGAGAAGAACATCTTGCTGTTAGAGAGCCTTCGCGGTGCCGAGCGGTATCGTCTGCGGGATTTCATTGCGAGTACCAGTCACGGTCGGCGTGATGCCCTTCATCTCAACATCATCGGCTCTCCCCAGCTCGGAGCGCAGGTTGCTAGTCAAGCGCGCGCAATGGGCGTCGACGCGCCCAATATCCGCCTCTACGGCCCCAGCATCGATCAGAACGACGCGTTCACCGTGAGAATCGAGGCGATTGTCTATCAGGCACACCCTCCGGTCTGTCCATCGCTTTCGATCGTTGGCCCTTCAGTTAACGACAATTCTTTCGACCAGACGCTTGGCTGTTCGATCCGCAACAATCTGGGGGTCATGATCAACGATCCGCGCGACTTGCTTGACAATGAGGCTGTCGGGCCGAGCAACTCCGACCGCGCGGCCCATCCCGTTGCAACATACAGGACCTTCGGGACCGGTGACAACAGCAACTTGGAACGAGGAACTAACAGCAGGGCATCGTCACAAGCCACCCCAATGGGCACCACCGATGCACAGCCGTCCCGATAATAACAACGCCTCTTTCGATGATGCGAATGCGGCTTCATTCGAACTGTGATCTAGGCAAGGCCGGTGGTATAGAGCGCTCTCGCGACCGCCTCGAAATGCTGAGCAGGAACAGCATTCCCCAGCTTGGCGTTGTGGATGAGCTGACGCGTCAGGACGTGGTCCTGGACAATGCAGAGGCGCAGCGTACGTGCCTTGGCAAGCAGCACTGATGCAGCTTCTCCCTCGCCGCGGCAAACCAAGACTGGCACGCCGGTCTCGCCGCGAACGTAGCGGAGTCCGACCAACATCGCCTGCCCCACCAAGATCAATGTGGCGCGATGAATGCCGAGCGGAGGCTCATTCGCCGCTTGCTCACGGAGCCGACGGTGTTCACGTTTCACCTCCGGATTACCTTGCATTTCCTTGGACTCGCGCTTTGCCTCCGTCTTTGTCATACGCATGTCGCGTAAAAACAACCAGCGTTGGATCAGGAGATCGGTCAATCCCCCGATCAGAAAAGCACCCACAGCAATCCCGATCAGCAGTTTGACCTCCGTAAAGACAACGCCGAAACAGTCCATACCGCAGGCCGGTAAGTGCACCAGCGCCTTCCAACTGCCGATGATGGTGAGAAGGAGGCTCGCACCAAGAACGAATATCTTAACTAGCGTCTTCCCGAGTTCGATTAGCGAACGCATAGTCGCGATCCGCTTCAGCCCTTTGATGGGATCCATTTTCTCCAAGTTTGGTTTGAGCGGCTCGAAAGAGAAGGTTAGTCCACCATTGGCCAGGAACCCGGCTAAAATGGCAGCGCCGACCGTAGTGCCGAGGAATGGGCCAACGGTCGCCACAGCAAGTTCGATCAAACCGCCCAGCGCCCGTTCGACCGCGATGTGAAACGGCTGACGCTGCAGCTTATCGACCAGTCGTATCGCTTGATGCCACTCGTCCTTAATGAGGCCAGCTCTTAGCCAGAGGCAGCCGAGACCGACGCAAGCGCTGACCGCACTCACGAAATCCGCGGTACGCGGGCTCTGCCCCTTCTTGCGTGCATCGCGAAGCTTCTTGGGAGTGGGAGGGAGCTCCTTCTCTTCGGTCGTCTCGTTCATTTCAGAAGCTTCTCAAACCACTCGACCACGCCGTCCGACAGAATGATCTCCGATTTCATGTATTCAATGAGATAGACGGTGTAGGAGACCATGATGATCCCGAAGGCGATATTCTTGATGTTCGGGCCGAGATCGTTCAGCTTGATTTGCGGCGCAAAGCGCCCAAGCATCATGACTGATATGTCAATGAGAAGTAAGAAGGCCAGTACGGGTCCAGAGACCAGTAGCGTCGTGTGCATGATATGGTCGAGGACTTCTAAAAATTCTATTGCCCCTTGCACGGTCAGGCCAGGCAGCATCCGATATATGGGCCAGATCAGATAGCTTCCATAAAGAGCACTGATCATAGTCTGCAGACCTCCGGATAGAACGAAGATCGTGTCCGCAGTGATGCCGAGCAAAAGTCCCGTCGCGGAAGCTTGGCTATGCGTCGCGGGGTCGTTCGATGCGACCTGACTGGTGATGCCGCGTTGCATGTCGATGGTGTCGCCGACCGCTTGGATGCTCCATAGTGGGATACTGAGCAAAATACCGAGCAATAGGCCGACGAGCACCTCTTTGAAACCCAGGAGCGCGACCCTGATGAGACGTGTATCCGAATCTAGCGCCTGCAGGCCGGCGCTGATTTGCGCCACGTACGGTAGTACGATCGCAATTGCGAAGCAGCCGCGGATCAGCCCGCTGATGTGCGGCCGCGAAAATACGGGAAGAACCAACATAATGCCGACAGCGCGCGCCGCACCAAGGCCCGCCGCAATAAGGAGCTCGATGGCGCCATGGGTCAGACCTTGGGTCTCAGCAGGTGACACGCCTTAGATCTGCGGTATGCGACTATCTCGCTGTGAGTGCGGGAAACTCGGTGAAAATCTGCTCGGCTTGTTCGATGAGCGGGGCGCTCAGCACTGGAGCAAATAGAGCGATCACCGCGACAACGACCAGAAGCTTCACAGTCAGTGGCAAGGTTTGATCCTGCAGCTGTGTCGCAGCCTGGATGATGCCGATGCCCAATCCGACAATGACCGCAGCGGTGAGCGGTGGAAGAACCCAGATCATGAAAATTACGAGTGATTGGCCCATGTTTGCGACAATGCTGGCTTCGTTCATGCTCAACCTCCCGGTGTTGTGTAACTCAGTACTAGGCCGTGCATGAGTCGCGACCAACCGTCGATGGCGACGAATAGAAAGAGCTTGAAGGGAACAGATATCACGGTTGGGGACACCATCGACATGCCCATCGCCATCAAAATTGTCGTTACGATAAGATCGATGGTGATAAAGGGAAGATAAAGTAGAAACCCGATTTCGAAGGCACGCTTGAGTTCCGAGATTAGAAAAGATGGTACAAGAATGACAAAATCATCAGCTGTGGCGTTGCCCCGCATTTCTTCGGACCAGACGTGTTCGGTCGAGGATAGGAAAAGCTGCCGCTGCTCTTCACTGGTGAACTTCTTGAGGTGTTCGCGCAGCGGCTCGCGCCCCTCCTTAGCGGCGGCCATCCAATCATCCAACGTTTTGTAGTGGAGTTGCGGGCCGGTCATGCGCGTATAGATCTGCTCAATGACTGGCGCGCTGACAAAGACGGTAAGGATCAATGCCGCGCCGTATAGAACGATGTTCGGCGGTACCGACTGGGTCCCAAGGGCATTGCGAACGAGGAAGAGAACGACGGATATCTTTACAAATGCGGTGGTTGTAACGACGGCGAACGCCAGCAAGCCGAGGCCGGCTGTAACCGCAAGAAGCGGCAGGATTGCCGGCTGGATGTCAGTCATTGCCCGCCAACCTGCCACGGAGTCTGACGCCCAGTTCATCGCCGATACGGATGATGTCGCCACGACCGATTCGCCGGCCGTTAGCAACGATATCAACTGGGCCGTCGACCGGTCGATTAAGTTCGAACACATGGCCTTCGCCGATATTCCGCAATGCTCCCAGCGCGATCGACCAGCGGCCGCATTCGAAGACAAGCGTGATCTCGAGATCGTCGAGATCTGCCTCCGATGGAGGTTGCTGCGATTCGGATTGTGTCGTCATGTATGCACACTCCAGAGGGTACGGCTGCAGCCGGAATGGCCCGCGCAGGATCAGGCGATCGCTCACAAAATCAGCCGCGGCCGATAAGCGGCCCGCAGTGAGGAACATCTGACCGCGCGCAAAGGGTATAACGTCCGGCAACAAAGCATCGCCTGCTCGTGCTTCGCGAAGAAGAGCGGCCGTAGCGCGGAGCGAGCCGATCTCTGCCGCAACTATAATTGGCAGTTCGGTGAAGAGCTTGCTCCTTTGTCGCGGTACCTGTCCGAGCACCTCGCCTAACGCGCGGAACGCGGGCGGTACCGGACCGTCAAGGGGCGAGAATAGGAACAGGCGAGCTTTGCCCTTCGACGCGCCGTAGGTGATCTCGAATTCCAGATAAGGACCAGGCCTGGTCGCTTGCCCCACACGGATAAGCTGCACATTTTGCTGTGTCCGGATCTCCAGTCCAGTTAGCAACGGTTCAAGTGCAGATTCGAGAACGAGCGAGCAACTTGGCTCGGAAGGGAGGGTAAGGCCACTCTGGAGTGTCGAAATCAGCCCCTCCACCAGCGGACGGGGCAGCGACAAGACCATGGTCTCCTCTCCGACGCCCCAAAAGCAGTCAAGCATCGGTATGGCAGAAGGCTCCTGCTGCCAGACGACCCGCTTCATTTGCACGGATAGCGGCCTATCGCCAAGCCGGGTCGGCAAAGGCATGCGGACGGCGGCAATCTCGTTGAGCCACGAAACGACGTCGCGGGACAGAGTTAGTGCCGGCTTGAATGGGGCGTGCCCACCCCCAAGACGTACCGGAGGCGTTTCTACAAGACGGCACGTTCGCGCGACCTCAAGAGAACCAACCATCAGATTGAGGCGCCTGCTAGCTGGGGACGGAAGCCCCGAGACCGAAGCACGACCTCATCATCGGCCTCCATCTCGGCTGCGACCTCCGAATCGGTATCGGCCGCGCGCATAACATCGCGCTCGATCTGTTCCCATTTGTGTGTTGCCGTCGAACATTTCGTCCAGTGGGCCCGCTTCTCGGAGACCGCTGCCTCGGCCTGCGCTTGAGCTCGTTGCCCATCATCGATCGTCTGGCGTGTCGAATCGATCTTGGCTGCGAGCCGGTCAAGGACGAGGTGACGCCGACAGTCAAGTTCGGCGACGGACAAGGCATCGAACGATACCAGTTGCTCGTAAAGCGCCGCCTCGACCCTTGCGCGATATTCCTTGGCGCTTGCAAGCTCCTGGAGCGCCTGCTCCACGGCCAGGACTGCGGCGCGGCGCTTGGCTTGCATGTTGGACAACTCACGAAGCGCGCTACGCTCTCGCATATCCTTCACAACCCGCAATTTCGAAGCGTGATCGCGATTCATGCGGTCAGACGCGACATCCATGTGATGGTTTCCTCAAAACTGGACGCCTCATTTTGGCCTTGGCGCAAGAACTTTCGCAGATCCTCGATCGAAGCGATGGCACGGTCAGTCATCGGATCGCTACCTTGCTTATATTCGCCGACCTTAATCAAGAAATCGGCTTCGGCGTGGTGCGAGAGTAGATCACGGAAGATGGCTGCCGACTTGCGGTGCGACACAGATACGACCGTATCCATTATGCGACTGCGGCTCGACAGCACATCGATAGCAGGAAAGTGCTCTCGCGCCGCGAGAAGGCGTGAGAGAACGACATGACCATCCAGAATGCCGCGGGTTTCTTCGGCGATTGGATCGCCCGTGCCGTCACCTTCGACGAGCACGGTATAGAAGGCCGTGATTGAGCCGCGCTCACCCATGCCGGCACGCTCGAGTAGACCAGGCAGCATGGCGAAAACAGAGGGAGGAAAGCCCCGCCGTGTCGGCGGCTCTCCTGCAGCAAGGCCGATCTCGCGCATGGCGCGGCTAAAGCGCGTCAACGAATCCATCATCAAAACGACGCGCAATCCTTGCTCCCGAAAATATTCTGCGAGCGCGGTTGCCATGTAAGCGCATTGCGCCCGCTCCATGGCCGAGCGATCCGAGGTCTCTACGATAACGACCGTGCGGCGAAGAGCTGCCTCGCCAAGATGCTGCTCGATGAATTCACGTACTTCACGCCCACGTTCGCCTATCAGCGCGACGACGGTGACATCGGCGGCCGCGCCTTTTACGATCTGCGACAATAACGTCGACTTGCCACAGCCGGGGTCTCCATAGATGCCGATCCGCTGGCCCTCGCCACATGTGAGAAGGCCATCCAAGACACGGATGCCGAGTGGGAAGGGCTGATCGATATTGCGCCTGGTCATTGGGTTTGGGGCCCTACCGCGCAGCGGACGTGTTTCGACAGTTTTGACTGCGCCTTTACCGTCGATTGGACGGCCGAAACTGTCGATCACCCGACCAA
The DNA here is from genome assembly GCF_001641635.1 of Bradyrhizobium centrolobii. Lineage (GTDB taxonomy): Bacteria > Pseudomonadota > Alphaproteobacteria > Rhizobiales > Xanthobacteraceae > Bradyrhizobium > Bradyrhizobium centrolobii. Next base: position 17,743 of record NZ_LUUB01000089.1, on the reverse strand, counting down.
GCAAATCGGAGCCGACTGGCACTTCATGCATTCGTCCGGTCGCGATCACTTCTACGCGGCTAGACAGGCCCGCCACGTCGCCGATCGGCGTGAGCAACACACCATCGGGCAACAGGCCGATCACCTCCGCCTCGAGCGACCACCGGGTGCGGGGATCCCGCAACAGACAAAGCTCCCCAACACGAGCGTCCGGCAAGACGGCATGGAGCAACGTGCCGACGGCCCGCGTGATCCGTCCGTGGACGGCACGCGTATCGATATTTTTTGCTGTAGATTTCAGAGTTGAAAGCGCGGCGTGCAGAGCACTGCCTCCATTGCCAGGCCTTGGTAACGGCGGGGTCATGGTCTGCCCTCCTCAGAAGATAAACCAAGGCCGAGGCGAAGCGCACGGAGCTGCGAGGCTAATCCTAGATCGACATTGCCAAATTCACTCCACAGCACACATTGCCCAGATGGCAGCGCCGGATCCGGTTCAATCCGTACCTGCGGCCGGCCCTCCCGCCCGTCATAGGCAGTGAATTCGCGCGCAGTCGCGTCGGCTTGTACGGGAGATACGCGAAGGGAAATTTTCGCGCCAGCATATTTGCGGTCGATCGCATGACGAATGGTCCTTACCAACATCTCGCCGGGATCAAAGGCGCCTACCAAGTCGCTCACGATCTCCATCACAAGCTCTGGCAATTCCTGCTCCAGAACGGCTTTTTGCCGTGCCACTTCGCAGGCAGCCTGCGCAATCAACCGTGCCATTTCCTCGCCGCCCGTCTTCAAGCCCTCGGCACGGCCGCGTGCCCGCTCCTGTCGATAAGCCGTGTGTGCCCAGCTGCGAGCCCGCTGCAAATGCCTCACTGCCACGGCGCGCGCTTGTGCGGCATCGCACCAGATCTCGAGCTCAGCGGCGGGTATTAGTGATCCGAGCGGGCGAATCTGGGGAGCGACGGCAGATGCTGGGTCATTCGCTGTCATATGGTGGACGTCTCCGTCGCCAAATGGGTCACAACCAAGGAAAGCAATGGGCCAGCGGCATTGTGGTGTTCGGCCGCATAATTCTCGGCGGCTGTTCCAATAGGCAAGCGTAGAAGCACGCGGGTACGCTCCAGCGCTGAAGCTTCGTTGAGCCAAGCGCCGAGACAGGCATGTCCATCGTGCTCTATCCGCTGCGAGAGCTGCTCAGGATCGGCAATAGACGTGGCTGCGATCGCATTGGCCAAATGTCGAATACCGAAAGCATGCGCTTCTGCGCCAATAACTCCGATCAGAGTTGAGAGGTCATCCTTTGAAACAAGCTTTAGCAACGAACGTGCATGCCAAATACTGCCCGCGAGGAGAGCTGCCCGATGCGGATTGTGTCCGAGCAGAAGGTCGTCCCCCCAGACGCATGCGTTGAAGCTCATTTCATTGCCAAGCAGCAATTCGGCCAATCTTACCTGCAGTCTGGGGTTCATCTGCAGCCGAACCAACGTCGCCGTGGACAGCGCTGGGTCAAGTCGAGCGGAAAGACGGGTCAGATGAATCGAGGCAGTTAGCTCGCTCAGACCCTCAGAAAGCGATTTGAGCGAACGATGAGATTCAGTGGATCGCATCTGTATCGACATTCGCACTCCGCCTATGCCGCGTTCGACATGAGCTTTTTGCCAAGGGCCTTGATAGCGGACAGCCCCGAGAGCCCGCTGCCCTTAGTCAGTTCGCGCGATGATTGCGCCCGCTGATGCAGACGAGTGTTCAGTAACAGGCAGCATAGCACCCCGACCACGACGCCGGCGCCCCCCACGCCGACGGTAAGCAATGGTGCCGAAATGGATTTGGTTGATTGAGCCAGACCAGTAACTGCCGCGGGCCCCTGCCCCTGCTCAGGCGAAGCCCGTTCAACAGGCACGAAAACCACCGCCACCTTGTCGTAGGACAACCCTTCGATGCTGTTGGCGACGAGCATCTTGATCTGCGGGAGCAGGACTGAGAGATTTGCATTGGAGTCATGCCGGATGAAAACCGATGCCGAGGATGGCGTAGCGTCCAGTCGCAGCAAATCGTTCTTCGGCAAAACGACATGGACACGCGCAGAGAGGACGCCGTCAATATCGCTGATCGTGCGGGACAGCTCTTCGCTCAAGGCATAAACGTAACGGGCGCGCTCTTCGGTCGGCGAGGCAATGAGGCCCGATCCTTTGAAAACTTCGCCGAGATTTTTGAAAGTCTGGCGCGGTAGCCCCTCTGCATTCAGCAGGTTGATTGACAGTGCTAGCTGCTTCTCTTCGACCTGAATGGTGCTTGTCCCGTCCTTGGCAACGAGGCGAATCGCATCGACCCCCTTGTCAAGGAGGAGCGCGAGCATCTCATTCGCCTCGCGCTCCTGAACTTTACTGTAGAGATCAGCCTTGCAGCCGGTCAGGAGCAGCAGCGGGAGCACAGCAAAAACAAAAAACCACCGACTGGATGGGTGGTCGTGGCCGATTTCGCCACGCATCGAACCACGCATCAACGTCATTCAACCCGCTGAGAGCAGTTTATTCAGAGAGGAGCTGACGCTGCTGGTACTCTTCGAGACAAGCGAAACCCGAATGACACTGTTGTAGACATCCCGCAGATCGGCCATCATCGGCTCGAAAGTGTCCACCACGACCGGCTTGTCCGCGATACTGGCCCTAACGCCGCCAGACTGCGAAAGGGGCCACTCCGCCGGCCCAGGTGCGACTTCCTTCGGAAGGACCTCTGCACTGCGGACGACGGGAGAAACAACTGTGTTGCTCCGATAGGTCATGGAAAGGGTCTGGAGGATGCGCTCGCCCAGTGGCGTAGCATCCGCCGTTGCACGCTGAATCTCCGACGCCGGAGGAGGAGTAAAGACACCTCGATCTGCCGCTGGGGATGCAACGTCTTGAGTGGGAGCCGCCTGCATAAGAGCCTGCTGAAACTGGTGCTCGCCGACCACGGTCGGCGCACGAGCCCAGGACGGACCGTCATTTAGATTGGGAAAGATCGGCGCAGCACCTAACATCAGGGAAAGACTCGTTACTCTCTTCAATGCGTGATGAGGCTAGCAGCTCATTGTCCGTTAACGAGCCGATATCGTAAGGAAGAGAGCTGACGAAAAGCTGACGAGCTCGCCACGAACAGCGTCATCTTAAGATCACGTTTGACTTCCAAGTTGATGCGAATCTCAATCTTTGTATGTCAGGCCAAAGAGAGCGAAATGCTCATGCGATCCATGATCTCGGACATGTTCAAGAGAGTTCTGTGCGCCGGAGTTTTCGTCTCCACCGGACTACAGGCGGCTCTCGGCGCTCCGCTGTCGCTGCCAGCAACACCTTTTAGCTACACCGTTTTGGATCAGGAGCTCTCTGCAGCTCTCCAGGAATTCGGCAACAACCTCAATATCAGAGTCAACATCAGCGCCGAGGTGAAGGGCCGGATTCGCGGACGATTGCCGGATCTGGCGCCGCGCGAGTTCCTTGACCGTTTGACCAATCTCTATAACCTTCAGTGGTACTACGATGGGCTCGTGCTTTACGTCTCCGCCGCACACGAAGCGCAAAGTCGGCTGCTCGTGTTGACGCCGATCGGCTTCGATGAGTTCAAAGCAGCCCTTGATGCGCTCAACATCTCCGACGAGCGTTATGTCGTGAGACCGGCACCGGGAAATGGCCTCGTTCTGGCTTCTGGCCCGCCGCGCTTCATTGCACTCGTGGACCAGACGCTTCACGGCCTTGTGGCGGAGGCGCAGGCTCGGCCACGCGCCGCCATCGCCGAGAAGCCGCCGCCCGAATCGGTGCTGATGTTGTTTCGTGGCTCCTCGACCATGGTCACTCGTGATGGGCGACCGGAAGGCTCCTATTCTTCCGACGTGCCGCGTCATGACAGCATCGTGCAGGAACCTGGTCCAGCCCAGAGATGACGATTGAGCGTAGCGGAATGTTTGCAAATCCTTTTGATGCTCGTCAGCTTCTCGAAAGCTAACCCTCCTAGCATGAGAGCGTTGATGTCTGCACGGCGATCGGAAACGGGATTGGCGCCATTTTGGCGGTAGCTTGCAGGCTACAGCTCGACGAGAAGCGTTCGTAACGGGCTCTCTGCTCGATGCAAGAGGTCGACGCACATCTGCCGCATCAAGGAGGAACAGGATGGATTTCAACCGAATCAACTCACTAAACACGACCCCACGGGACGGCTCACCATCTCACGCGCCGGTTGATGCCACGGGCTTTGAGCAGCAGCTGAGCGACTTGCAACCTGCTCCTACTTTGCCACAAGCCGGGGGGCGCCCGTGCCGCAAAGCCATCCCTATTCGCCATATCTGGACACCGGGCATCCCTTTTCACCTTATTTGACCGAGGGGCACGCCTATTCGCCACACTTTGGTTGGGAGGCTGATCGTACGCCGGCTGCGGCCGCCCCCGGGCCATCGTCGAGGGCTGGTGAGACGTCCGCCGCGGTCGGCGGTTCAGAGGTGTATGATGTCTCACACGCCGTTCCCAGTAACTTTTCCCACCGCACCCAACCCGCCCCGGACGGAATGGTCAGCAGACTGCGTCACTTGGGCCTCGCACCGGACTCGGACGAGCCGAGGATGAGCTACATGATCCGCGGTGAGCGCTACACGGCCGAGTTGGGGCCAGGGGGGACGATGACGTTCAGCTCATCCATCATGATCGAAATGCCCCGATGAATGAAGCCGGGCCATCGCAAGCCAGGCCATCGTCGCCCGCCGCAGCTGCTCCACCGGAACTCGGACATCTGATCGACCAAAACGGACGACGCGTCTTCGACACCTGGGTCTTCATCCCCCAGACAGCCTCGGGCGCCCAGATTAACATGCTAAGGAACGCCGGGTGCCTGCCGACCGAGGGCTCACCGACAATGTTCTCCATCTACGGGGTGCCCCACAGGGCTGAATGGCGAGATGTAAACCATATTCATATCCAACCGGAGCTGGCCTCAAGCTCTTGGCCTGGATACACGAGTGAGGGTCCGCCCGCCGAGTAGGCGTTCCGCAGCTGAGCTCATGGCAGGAGCTTGCCCGACCCACGAATTGACTTCAGGACGCGCCGACGGCAGGAGCACTTGGCGACGCACCGTTCTGGCCAGAGTCAACTATCTGGTCGGCCGCCAGGATCATTGTACGCGGTCAATCAATGACCGCGTACTCTCAAAGATCTGATCAAGTAAAGACCACGGATGTAACGGCCCAATGATATGGTACCGGAATCGTTGGCGCCGGCGCGGCGACGACCACAATGGTTCAGAACGGGCCGACATCGTCACTCACATCGTCTCTGAACAGCCCGATTGCATTGGCAAAGAGCCCAGTGGCGAGGCAACTCCCGGCTCTGGCACGCTTCGACAAGACGTAGCGGGCTCCCCTCTCGCCTGCCGCAGCAAACGCGCGCGACCTCCCAAGTCTCAATTCTCCCAAGTTTCCATTCTCCGAAGGTCTCGATGGTGAGGGTTTGGATCGCTCCTCGAGCGTCGGCCTCTCCGCATGTTTGAGTGTAGACAGAAACGTCAGCAGAAATCATACGCCCGATTTTTGTTTCGTCCCGTTCCAGCCAGGCTGCCCGTCACCAGGACGTCGGCCGATTTCCCACTAGTCGCGGGGGAGAAGATCAAGTCGCTTGAGCAAACCCAACAAAGACGTCAACGGATGCTGCTCCGGGCGGATAGGCTCGCGATCATTCCTGACTGCAGCGCCGAATCGCTATCCAGCTTTGTTGAACAAGCCGTCGCGACTGGAGCGAAGATCATCACGGACATTGGCGGGGTACGTAGATCTCACCGAGCTCAGGAATGACTATCTGCGGTTGCGGAACGGGGTAACCTGCGAGTCGCCGAGGAGCACCTGCCGATCGCTCATCTGGTGTTCGCCAACTTGACGGCCTGGCTGATCGGCCCCACCGTCAGCCGATAGCATGTGCAAGCCGACCTCCACGAGTTCACCTTCCGCTTCAATCGGTGATTCTATCCGTTGAACGCCTTCCGCTCTCTACTCGGGATCGCTGGCGAAGCCACGCCGACTTACGAAGCGATTTATTCCGGCGACGGCGTCATCCCACATGTCGCAACGATCGGTGAATAGGCACAGTTCATTGTAGCCCTCTTCTGAAACTCGTCAGCTTCTCGAAAGCTAACTCTCCTAGCATAGGAGCGTGGATCTTCAGACGGCGCTGCCATTGACCGTGATCGAAATAAACGTGGGAGCGCCTGATTGACGGAGCAAGCAGACGCATGGAGGGCGCCATATCTTTGCGCCCGACCGGCGGCGCTCCGGCTCGTTCAACACATCCATCAGGTATCGCTTCTTGTTCGTCGTGGACCAGAGGACGCTCTTGTGGTGGTCTTTAATCTCATATCCGAGGATGCAAATGTCGCTTAGCAATCTTTCGCTACCCACCACCTCGAATGCGTCTGAGTCCACGCTATCTCCCGCGGCCTGGTCGGCGCTCGGACCTTCCGCGCAGACAGCGCATCAGTCTGAGCAAAGCGCATTTTCGACCTTCGAGGCGATGCTGTCCGATTATTCGCTGGAAGACAAGACCAGCACTCTCTTCGTGCCGCAGGATGTGTTGCCGACGACGGCGAAGTCAGCGGCGAAAGAATTGGAAGGACTTGAGCAGCACGCGCTGGACCTTCTGCCGGCGGATGTGAAGGCGGCGATCGACGCATTGGAGCAGGATCCGCAACCATCATCTGCAATTGAATCCCCGGTTGTCGCACCCGCCCCTGTGCCAAGCTCGAGGATCACATGGAACGGGGGCACACTGAGCGACACCGAGTTACAGATCGTAGCAGTGCTGAACCGTCACAAGGACCAGTGCCCGCTCAGTTGGCACTCATTGGCGGACAAGGCCAACGATCCCTCCACGCCGCCAGATCTGAAGGCGGCGATCGAAGGATTGCAGCAGGACCCGGAGCTCTTCTATGCGATCGGCTCTCAGGGCGATGGCTGCTGCGGCGGCAAGATCAAGGCGAAGGATCTATCCGGGTTCTCCGACCATCACTCGCAGGTTGCCGCATTTCAGGAGCGGCAGGCGCAAAACTACGAGCAGAACTACGTTCCGTCCGACGGTACTAGCAACGGGCAACTGTCGGTCATGACGTTGAACGATGCATTGCGCGAGCTTTACCGCTATTCCGACAACCTGCCAAAGAACCTGAGCCTAGTTGATTTCAAGCAGATCGTCGACGGCAACGCCAAAACCGGCAAATGCCCGCCTCAGGTCATCGCGGCGGCTCAATACTTCCTCGATCATCCGCAGGACTGGAAGCAGTTGTACGGCGGTGCGATAGATAAAGTCCACAAGGAGGATTTCCTTCAAGTCGCTTCATCGTCGATGGGCCTGACGCAAACTGAGCTCGATACGCTCGACACGATCAACAAGAACCAGAGCGCCTTTTTTGGAAGCGGCGATCTGACCCGGGACAAGCTGGCGAGCATGGCCGACGACAAGAGTCTCGCCCCGAAGGTAAAGCAAGCAGCGTCGCAGCTGCTCTCGGATCCCCTGTTGTTTGGTTTGCTAAACAATTCGATTACGGGCTACACGACTCATCACAAGTTCTTCGATTTCGGCGGCGGCCATACGGTCGATTCCGGCAACATCAGCAACAACGACTTTACGCACTTCTACGGCAACATGTCGGGTGCGAACCATACCGTTCAGCAGACGAAGGCCCACGCCCCCCAAACCGCGGCCGAACAGGACGCCGCTGCCGAAATGATGATGGGCGTGGCGGACCAGCCCGCAATCAAGTCTCCGAAGACGAACGGCGGCGCCCTCATGCACGCGGTCGACGACGTGCTCAAGCTGGGCTCAAAGGTGCTCGACTGGGCCGCGACGGCCGTGGGGGTGCTCAGCTTCATTCCGGGCCTCGGAGAACTGGCGGATCTCGCATCAATGGGGCTCGAGTTCGAGTCGCAAGCAGCGAATCTTCTCCACACCGCCATTAGCGGAGGCAATATGAAGAAGGCGCTGGAAGAAGCTGGGCTCAATGTCGCGGCGCAAGCGGTAGGCTGTATCACTGGCCCCGAGGTCAAACTCGCGATGCGCAACGGGCTGGCAAAGAAGGCGATGGAGGAGGCCGTAAACGCCGGGGTCAACCTGCCCATTTCGGCGGCGCAATCCTATGCGGAGAACTATTTGAACAATGTGAAGACGCGGCTTGAGGCCGCCCCTGTGCAGGCCGCAGGCGTTCCCGGTCAGGTCGGCACAACGCAGTTGTCTTAGAACGTGGCCTGACAGGCACACTTGCGCCAGCGATTCGTGCCCATCCTGCCGATCCGCCCGCAGCGCAAGCTTTGGTGCGACGCTCGAGCGCGCGACGCCAAGAGTGTCGCAAGCCTGGTCGGCAGTGACGTCGAGCAGTCCAGTTTGATTGGCCGCGACTAGAGGCCTTCACAGGATTTCGATCTCCATCCGCTTCGCGCTCAACAACTGTTGCAGCTTGCGAAGCTGATCGAAGCCTCCGTCAATCCCGCGCCGGCATCATTTTCCTCACCGCCGAAGGTCTACGGACCTGATAGAGTTTTCAGTGAAACCGCCCATTCGGATTCACACTGTGCCGGCGCGCCTATCGAGACCGTCTTGCCCCGGCTCGAAGCCTACCAGCTTGTCTTTAGCGGACCACCTGGGCCGAGTCTCGTGGATATCTCACTGCGGCTTCCATCGGCTTAGTATGACTTTTTCCAAAGCTCGTCAGCTTCTCGAAAGCTACCGCTCCTAGCATGAGAGTGTGGATCTCTAGACGGCATTGCCGCCTGATTGACCATAGTGGACATGAACGAAGGGCAGCCATGGTCGGAGCAATTGGAAACGGGATTGGCGGCATTGGATCGTCCCTGGCGCGCGGGCCTCATGGAAATACTGACGGACACCGGCCGCACGCGCCCGCTCCGCATCCCGACCACTCGCGGCCGGGTGGCGCAGACAATCGTGAGCATGGTGCGGTTGATTCTAGCAGCACCTCGCAGGCCGACGCTCAACGCCAAGCCTTTGAAGCGGCTCTCAGCTCGATCGCAATGCAATTTACGAACGATGCCATGGCGGAATTCGACGATGCCATGGCCGAAACAGACGAGAATGCCTGACGTCGGATGGTCCGACGTCAGGAGACATGGCCCGTTAATGACGGGACAATTCGAACAGAAGGGTGAAACGATATGCCTGGTAGAATTGGTGCTTCTGGTACTGGGGCTGTGGGTGGTGCGCTTGGCGGAGCCGTGAATGCGGGTATAACGGCGGGTTCCGAAGCCGCAGGGCAAGCCGAGTTCCAGAAGCAACTCGCTGCTCTGACGGCTGTTAGCGAAGAGGCTGCGGAGCGGAGCGTGACGGAGCGCGTCGTTACGACCCAGCTCCAGTCCATCAAGAAGGTGGCCGACGAGCGCGTGCAGTAATGCTGCAAGCAGGACGCTTCGACCGCCACGCGTATACCGTACCGGCGGCGCCGTGAATAAAACTCGGAACGAGCCGCACGGCAACTGCCGTGCGGCTCCTGACTTTGTTCAGGAGGTTATCCGTGGATGAAGCCCCTTCCCTCCATTTCGAAGTGCTATCGGGACTTTATTGCGGATTGAGCAGGAAAGCGGCTATGGGAACGAGCCTCATCGGTTCTGGTCTCGATGCCGATATTGTCTTCGTCGAACAAGGCCTTGAACCGCATCATCTTCGCGTCACCCTGCTTTGCAATTCGATCGAGATCGAGGTCCTTTCAACCGGAATTAGTATAGAGGACAAGGGCAATATTGCAGCAGGCGAGCGCGTTGTTTTTCCTCTTCCTATCGTCATTCGAGCGGGCACAATGTCGATTCGCTGGACTGTTCAGGATTCAGCCCCAGCCGGTTCGATTGGCCCGTCGCGTGTCTCGCTCTTAACAGTCGCCATCGTGTTACTCGGCCTTCTCGGCATCGGAACATTCTCAGCCGTGTTCTTCGACAACGCCAGCGCCGGTGCACCGAGCATCGCTTCGTCGCATGGCGTCGAACTTGGACCCAAGCTGACCGTCAACCGTCCTGATGATCGTATCATCCACTCAGCGGCCGAACTCCTGCAAGAGGAAGTCGATAGAGCCGGCCTGCTCAATATCAAGGTCAATTCCGGATTGGGTATTGTGACCGCTGAAGGCGCGGTTCCGCCCGCCTTGGCCGCCAGATGGCAGGAGGTCCAGCAATGGTTCGATCATCGCACTCATGGCACGCTAACGTTGGTCAACGGAGTGGCCGTCAAGGAGGAGAAGGCGCCATCTTCAATTGCAATTGAAGCTGTTTGGCGCGGAACCCCGCCCTATCTTCTTGTCGGTGGGCAAAAGTATTTTGTCGGCGCCTTGTTGAGTGATGGATGGACGCTCGATCGAATTGAAGAGAGACGTGTGCTGCTGAGCCGGAACGGCCGCCTTGCTGCCATCTCCTTTTAGAGTTTCCAGACCCGGAAGATAGGCGAGAAGAACGTCATGACCAAAATGCCCCAACATGCTGTCGGGCCAGGCACCTCTTTACATAGGTTCGATATCGACGACAGCGTGCCAGCAATCGAGCCATCCGTCCGTCGTGTCAATAACATGGAGGTCGATGGTGCTCATGCGAATGGCGGCAAGACAAAGGCATCCACCTGGTGGGACACGCACACGCAGGATCTGCGCGACGGCGCCGCGATCGAGGCCGTGCCGGAGGTTCCGCGAATCGAAGCAGTCACGCGCGTCGGTCTCAACGAGACGCGCGCCGGCACCAATGAGATCGACCGCGCGCAACTGGCTTCACCACTTTACGGAGACAATCTCGCACGTGGCCTGCTCTCGTTCGTCACGCCACACCTGCGTCACCCGGAGGTGCTGTGTGCAGAGAAGCATGGTGTTCTTCTGGAACGCTTGGCAGACGTGCTATCGGCTGCGACTGAGGGGACGGTGGCGCGTGAAGGTATCGTCGTTCTGCAGCAGGAGCTTGGGTGGCTGATCCAGCTGCGGCAGAATCGGAACAGCTTGATCAAAGGCTAGCAATGGTCGTCTGCGACGGAGCGCTGCTTTCTAACCCTATCCAGCCTACCGCTATTGCCAAATCCGGCGATATCTCGCTGATCTCCGAGCAGGAGCGCGATTTGCTCTGCGCACTTTCCTATGTTCATCTTGCGTGTGGGCAGAGCGCACAAAGTCTTTCTCTGTTGCGGCTTGTCACCGACGACAATTCGCAAGACGTCGGCATACTGCGCATTCTCGCCTATGCTCTCATCTCAGAGGGCCTCGGCGATGAAGCAATCGCGGTTTTGGATAGACTGGACACACTTGATACGCAGCCAGCTTCGCGCCTGCCCTTGACTCTGTTGCGCAGCCACGCCCTGCGGCGGGTCGACCGTATGGACGAGGCGCGCGAGGTTTTCCAAAGTTATGTTTCGTTGCGTGACAGCACAGTCCCCGTCCCACAAGAAGGGGCACCATGACCAACGCCTTGCGTAATTTCATCGCGCGCACGCCGGCCCACCCGGATTTGATGGTGGCGTTGATGCTGCTTCTGGCGATCGGAATGATGATCGTGCCGATCCCAATCCTGGCGATTGACACGCTGATCGGATTCAATCTGGGCTTTGCTGTTTTGCTGTTGATGGTTGCCCTGTATCTCAGCACCCCGCTTGATTTTTCGTCCCTACCAGGCGTCATCCTAATCTCGACGGTATTTCGTCTGGCGCTGACCATCGCAACGACCCGGCTGATTTTGGCTGAGGCGGATGCTGGCAGCATCATTCACACATTCGGCGATTTCGTGATATCAGGAAATATTGCCGTCGGCATCGTCATATTTCTGATCGTGACCATGGTGCAGTTCATGGTTCTCGCCAAGGGCGCCGAACGGGTCGCAGAGGTGGCGGCGCGCTTCACGCTCGACGCTCTGCCGGGCAAGCAGATGGCGATCGACGCGGAGCTGCGCAACGGCCATATCACTCAGAACGAAGCCCGGAGCCGGCGCTCTGCACTGGAGAGAGAAAGCCAACTCTATGGCGCGATGGACGGCGCCATGAAATTCGTGAAGGGCGATGCCATCGCCGGGCTAGTGGTCATCTGCATCAACATGCTAGGCGGGATCACCATTGGCCTGCTCTCCAAGGGCATGTCCCTGGATGAGGCCCTGCATCAATATACGCTGCTGACCATAGGTGATGCGCTAATCTCGCAGATTCCGGCGCTGCTGCTATCTATAACGGCCGCAACCATTGTTACTCGTGTAAATGGGCCTTTTGGACTCAACCTAGGTACCGACATCGTTAACCAGCTCACGGCCAGTACGCGCGCGTTACGGCTGGCCGCCTGCGTGTTAGTTTTAATGGGCCTCATCCCAGGCTTCCCTCTGCCCGTCTTTCTCGTCCTGGCTGCAGTGTTTACCGCGGCGAGTTTTGTCAAAGATGCTGTGCAAGGCGCCAAGGCAGGCGCCAATGTGGCTGCTATGGCTCCAGCACAGCCTCACAAGCAAACCCTGCCTGCGGAGGCACTTCCGATCGCATTGTTCCTTGCACCGAGCCTGACACGGGCGATCGACAAGGAGGATTTGCAACAGCAGATCGCACGCGTATCGGACCTGGTATCCGCCGATCTTGGCATCACCATTCCTCGTATCCCTGTCCAAGTCGATCAGCAGTTGCCTCAGTCGCAATTCAGGGTAGATGTTGAGGGGGTGCCGGTCGAACAAGGTTCGGTTGACCCGACGCAACTCTCGCTCACCGACGACCTGGCGAACCTTGAATTGAGCGGTATCCCATTTCGGCATGACCGAGACACGAATCGGATCTGGATCGAACAAAGCCATGCATCGGCCCTCAGGGCCGCCGGCATTGGACATCACCGTGCGAGCGAACTCCTCGCCTTGTGCGTCCATTCGGCATTGACTCGCCATGCACAGCGCTTGATAGGCATTCAGGAGACGCGCCAATTGCTGGGCCGGATGGAGCAGGAATATGCCGATCTGGTGAAGGAGGTGCTGCGCACGACGTCAATTCCCCGGATCGCCGATGTGCTCCGCCGCCTACTTGATGAGGGCATCCCGATCCGCAACACCCGCCTGGTCCTGGAGGCCTTGGCCGAATGGAGCGAGCGTGAGAAAAACGTTGTTCTGCTGACCGAATATGTTCGCTCCGGTCTCAGGCGACAGATCTGTCATCGCTACGCTAACGCGCACCGTGTTGTGCCCGCTTTTATCATCGAACGTGAAACTGAAGATATCGTGCGCAGCGCAGTGCGCGATACCGCCGTCGGACCCTATCTGGCTCTGGAGGACCGGCACAGCGAGATGCTCCTGTCACAAATGCGTCAGATACATTCGCGCATAGCTGCCGGTCGGACTCAGCCTGTCATCCTCGGTTCAATGGATGTCCGGCGCTTCGTACGCGGCTTTCTCACTCGGAACAGGATCGATCTCGCTGTTCTGTCCTATCAGGATCTCGCCTCCGATTTTGCAATCCAGCCGGTCGGATCCGTCAAACTCACAGCCGTGAAGGATAACGCTCAGCCCAAGCAACATCATAGCATCATTCCTGCAACCGCCTAACGGCGCTTAGCAGCCGATCGAGAGATGGACGGAATGAATTCGCTTAAGAAAACGGCGGCACCACGGTTGTATCCACCTCGTCCGGCTTCGCGCTCTGCTCTCCTGCCTATACTGGCCATTCTTCTGCTGGTCGGAGGTTGCGCTGGCTGGGATAAGTCAGTTCCTTCAGTACAGCAGTCGCCGTCCCCAGAGTTGCTCGGCGCCAGGGATGTCGATCCAGCTATGCGCGAACGCATTGCGCGCGCCGTCGGTCGAGACGTCGACGAGGAGACTCTGCGCGACGCGCTGAAGCAAGAACCTGGCAATGTCGATGCTGCGATCAGTCTTGCGCAGGCGCTGCTGGCTCAGAAGCGCCTGGATGAGGCGCTTGAGGTACTCGACAAAGTCCTGCTTGCAGTCCCCGGTGATTTGCGCGCGTTGAACGCCAAGGGCGTTATCCTCGATAACGAGGGGCGTCATGACGAAGCACAAGCACTATATCGGCAAGCGCTCGCCATAGAGCCAGAAAATCAGATGTTGCGTAACAACCTCAATCTGTCGCTCGCGCTCGACGGCAAGACCGACACCGCTAGCGCCAGGTCGCAACCAGCGTCACATGAGGCGCCTCAGTTGGCCCGATCGCGATAGCGCTGGCCCTTTCGCGTAAAGGCGGTGCGCTTAACGCCGCCGCGTCAGCTCGCCGTCAGCGAGGGTCCAGACTCAATTGAGCCAGTATGCAGCCCTCTTCGCTGTTCTTGCCATTCTGCCGCTCGATGGATGCGCTGACCGGGAAAAGTCGGCACCTTCAGTGCGGAAGACGCCAACATCAGAGTTATTGGGCGCCGAGGATATCGATCCTGCTATGAGCGAGCGCATTGTGCATGCCCTCGGTCGCGATGTTGACGAGGAGACTTTGCGTGCCGCGTTGAAGCAACAACCGGGCAACCTTGACGCGGTGATCGCTCTTGCTCAGGCCTTGCTGGCCCGCAAGCGCTCGGATGAGGCACTTGAGTTGCTCGACGACGTCTCGCTTGCAGTACCTGGTGACCTGAGCGCGCTGAACGCGAAGGGCTCTCTTCGACAACGAGGGGCGTCATCATGAGGCGCAAGGTAAGCGGTACGAGAGGGCCACGGACTTGGCGCGGACGGCCTACGCGCCACGCTTGAAGCGTATAGGCATCCAGAACTGCCGCAGGGCCTCGACGGCTGCTGGAATGTCGCGCCAGGCGTTTTGGACGATGGGCGGCGTTCCCAGCTTGTGCCGGGCCGGGGGCAGCAAGGGCCGACCGGCGTCATCGATGTAGTGGACCAGGATCGGTCGCAGCATAAGGTGTTCGGTTCCGTTCGGGGAGAGAAGCCGCGACCAGACGAGAAGCCGAAGCTTCATGACGGCGTAGAAGCCCATGCACCAGGGCTGCGGGTCGACTTCGCCGTCCTGCGATCGCACGAACAGTGGCTCGAAGCTCTCCGGTCTCGTCGACAGTGTCTCGCTGATCGCGTTGTGGCGCATCAGCGTGGCGGCGATCGCCGAGAACTCCTCGGTGTCGTGATTGAAGGCATCGGGATCGACGCCGAGGAGCGGGCACACCCATTCCTCCGAGGCCATCGAGACCGGCCCGGCGACGACAGCGGCCACTGCGCCGTCGAGCATGGAGAGCGACGTCGCCCGCGGATGCCGAAGCGTCGGCGACCTGGCGCGCTCGCTCATCCATTGTCCGAGCCGTTCGAACGACATGGCATAGTCCGCCATCGTCGTCTTGGCCGGTTTTCCTCGCCGTCGCTTCGGCTTCGTCATGCCACAGCCCGCTTGTCGGCTTCGCGTGCGGCCTTCCAGTTCCAGGCCAGAAGTTCGTGAAGCTGGTTGACCTTCGTGGCGCCACTCACTATCCGCTCGAGAACGTCGACGAGATAGGCCTCGGGGTCGAGGCCATTCAATTTGGCCGTGTTAAGAAGCGAAGAGAGTACCGCCCATGTCTCGCCCCCGCCCTCGTCACCACTGAACAACGAGTTCTTTTTCCCGATCGCAATTGGCCTGATCGATCGCTCGACGGTGTTGCTGTCTGGCTCGAGCCGCCCGTCATCCAGGAACGCCGTCAGGCCCTGCCAGCGTTCGAGCATGTAATCGATCGCCTTGATGAGCGTCGAGCGGCAGGAGATTCCGTCTTTCACCGCGACCAGACGGGCCTTCAACGCCTCCATCATCGGCTTCGTCTCGGCCTGTCGCGCCGCGCGGCGTTCTCCGGCGTCGAGACCGCGGATCCTCTCCTCGATCGCGTAGACGGCTGCGATGCGCTCGATGACCTCCGCGGCGAAGGGTGAGTTCGTCGTCTTGTGCACCCTCACGAAGTTGCGGCGCGCGTGAACGAGACAATACGCCAGCTGGATCTTGCCCGACATCTTCGCATCGCCCACCAGCGAGGCGTAGGCGGCATAGCCGTCGACTTGCAGCACGCCTTCGAAGCCGGCCAACTGCGCCACGATCTCCTTCTTGCCGCGACCGCCCGCGAACACATAGGCGACCGCAGGCGGTGCCGGACCCTTCCACGCCCGATCGTCCGTCGCATGCGCCCAGAACTGGCAGGTCCTCGTGCGGCCGCGTCCCGGGTCGAGCACCGGCATCGGCGTCTCATCGCAGAACAACCGCTCGAAGCCGTGCATGGTCTTCAGTTGCAGATCGTAGAGGCCCCTGACCAGCCACGCCGCGCTCCCCATCCAGCGCGCCAGCGTCTGACGGTCGACGACGACACCCTGGCCCGCCAGGATCTGCGTCTGGCGGTAGAGCGTCGATTGCCAGGCATATTTGGCCGCGGCGATATGCGCGATCAGCGCCGTCGTCACCATGCCGCCCTCGACGAGCCGCGCCGGTGCCGGGGCCTGGACGATCGGGCCCTCACAGGCGCGGCAGGCATATTTGGGACGGATCGTGCGGAGCACACGCAGCCACGCGGGAACCCGATCGAGCGCTTCGCTGCTCTCCTCGCCGATCCGATGCATCTGACCCGTGCAGCACGGGCAGAGCGTGGACGCCGGCTCGATCACCCGCTCGACCCGGGGCAGATGCGCCGGTAGCGCGCCGATGTTGCGCCTCGCTTTGCGCCGCTTCGGTCTCGACGCGTCCGGTTCGTCATCGTTGGCCGGAGGCTGCGCGCCGGCGGTCCGTTCCAGATCGAACGCGATCTGTTCGGCACAGACGATCGCCGAGCGCTCCGATCGCGAGCCGAAGATCAGGCTCTTCAACGTGGCGATCTCTGCGCGCAGATCGTCGTTCTCGCCTTCGAAAGCCAGCACCATCTCGGCGAGAGCCGCAGGGTCAGAGGGGAGATCTTCAGGGCGAAGCGCCATATCGCAGAGCTACACGAACACACCCGGACTCGCCAGCAAAACAAGACGATTCAGGCGACTTTCGTCGGCCGCTTCGTCACCTTCGGGACCACACGCGACCACTCCGCAAGACCTTCGATCAGCATCGCCAGTTGCGCCCCCGTCACCAGCATCGTACCCTCGCGAACAGGTGGCCAGGCGAAGCTCCCATTCTCGAGCCACTTCGTCGCTAGAACTATTCCAGAGCCGTCAAAAACGAGAAGCTTCAAACGATCCGATCGCTTCGATCGGAAGACGTAAACGTCGCCGCTGTAGGGTTTGCCGCCCAATCCCTCCGCCACCAGCGCGACCAGGCCATGAACGCCTTTGCGAAAGTCAATCGGCTGCGTCGCGACGAACACACGGATCATTGGACCGAACGTGATCATCGCATCGATCTCACCGCCGCCAGCACGCGCTCCAGCGTCGCGGCGTCGACGCCGACGGGCACGCGCACCGTCGCGCCCGCGATCATCACCTCGATCCGCTCGGCCGGACCCGCCAGAACGTGTGGCTTATCGATCACGTTCGGCCGCGCCTCGACGGCGTCATCGAGCCTGACCTGCACGAACTGCGGCCCTTCGCTCGACGCAAGCCGCGCATTGCGCCGCCACACACTGAGCAGTCCCCGGTTGACCCCGTTGCGCCGCGCCACCTCGGAAATGCTCGTCTCCGGATCGGCGCTCTCGGCCACGATCCGCGCCTTCTCTGCATCGCTCCAACTGCGCCGTCGCGTCTCCCCCGTGATCACTTCGATCCGCTGATAGGAGGCGGCGTCATGCCTGTCTTGATGTCTGTCTTGATGCATGGAGTCAGTGTCCCTCGCGCTGTCGAATCTAGGCGCGAGTCTCGCTCATGCCGTCCACCTAAACGAGGTGGGGTCGTCGTACCGCTATC
>NZ_LUUB01000088.1 GCF_001641635.1 Bradyrhizobium centrolobii | reverse complement strand
GGGCGTGCGCCGTTGTGGCGTGAAGAAGAAGGGAGTGTTCGAAAGAATGGAGCCTACTGGTTTGGCTCTTACTTGCCCGACTTACCGGTGTCGGAAACGACTGAGACCTCGAAAGAGGAACGGGACCAGAGCATGTCGGGAAACGTCTCGAAATCGGGCGCCGCAGCCCGGTGGAGAGCACAGAGTAAGGTGTGCACGGTGAAAGCTGTATTGCCTGAATCCCAGTTTCCAGTCGCTAAAGGGTTGGCGGTAGCGAACGCGGCTGACACGCTACGCCACGCGGGGCAAAACGCACCGGCCAGTGCGATCTGCCACCAGTCCGCGTGGGACGACCTCCATCGGAGGGTCAAGGAAGCAAATGGGACACCTAAACACACCGCAACTCCCCACACACGCAACTACGGGATCGCCTGCAGCAGGTTCGTTCGCGAGCCTGTATGGCGACGGAGCCGTCGTAGTACCCAAATGCCTGGCGTAACGGCCGGGACAGCCGCCGCAAGGCGGACGATCATGCGTATAAGGCCGGGTGACCGGATCGAAAGCGCCTCCGATCGGGGGAAGGACGATGCCGCTAAAAACGGCATTTGCAGTATGCGTAGAAGAGATTCTTCGACGGAGAGGTTCTGCTGATGCAGGCCGCTACCATCCAGAGGAGAATTGAATCACTTCCGACCTTGTCGCGGTCGGGCAAGCGGATCAATGGCCTTCACCGCCTGATGAGATCTCCATTTCTCTTTGAGCGGGCCTACGAAAAGGTCTCCCAAAATAAGGGAGCCTTGACGCCTGGTGTTGACGGCAAGACCTTCGACGGCATGTCGCTGGCGAAGCTCGCCGACCTCGCCCGTCGCGTGGCAGAGGGCACATATCGCTTCCGACCTGTCCGACGGGTTTATATCCCGAAGGGCAACGGCAAGACACGACCGCTGGGAATTCCCACGGTGGAAGACCGACTCGTTCAGGAGGCGGTCAGGACCATCCTCGAAGCAATCTATGAACCTGTGTTCCTCGGTGAGTCGCATGGGTTCCGCCCGAGGCGGTCCTGTCACACCGCTTTAAATCTCGTCAAGAAGACTTGGACGGGTTGCAAGTGGCTGATCGAAGTGGATGTGCGTGGGTTCTTTGACAACATCGACCATGACGTCCTGCTCAGGCTTCTCAAGAAGCGGATCGATGATGACAGATTCATCGGTCTGATCGAAGGAATGCTGAAAGCGGGTTACATGGAAGATTGGGTCTATGGACGCACATACAGCGGTACACCACAGGGCGGAGTCGTATCGCCCTTGCTCGCCAACATCTATCTGCACGAGCTGGATCAGCACATGCAGACAATGAGGGCGGGATTCGATAGAGGCCGCGACCGACGCGCATTCCCGCCCTATGCGGCGTTGCAAAGGCGCGTCCTGGGCCTCCGCCGGAAGATTGAGCGGCTGCGCGCCAACGGCGCGGAGCTGGCCGAGATCAATGCCGCATTGGCAGAGATCAAAGCCATCAATAAGGAGAGACGGAAACTACCTTCCGTCGATCCCATGGATCCCAATTTCAAAAGGCTCCGCTACTGTCGATACGCCGACGACTTCCTGATCGGCATCATCGGCAGCAAGGAGGAGGCTCGTGAGACCATGGCCTCTGTTGAGCGATTCTTGACAGAGACGCTGAAGCTCGCGATCTCGCCTGAGAAGAGTGGGATTCAGGCCGCTTCAAAGGGAGTGACCTTCCTCGGCTACCGCATCGCGGCGTACACGTCCTACGGGGGTGGACGAAAGTCCAACCGCAAGGGACCGGCAGCACGGACATGGCGCGTTACGCGTCGGCCGACTACCGGCAACATCAGTCTGCGTGTGCCACGCAAGCGGATAACCGAGTTCTGCAAACGGCATGGGTATGGCGACCTCGCCAGGAAGACCGGCCGTGCTCGTGAGCAGTTCTTGGTCACCAGCGACACCGCGACCGTGCTCGCCTATAACTCGGAGTTCCGTGGTTTTGCCAACTATTACTCGTTTGCCGATGACAACAAACGTGCCTTGGGAGTGCTGGAGCTCGTTGTGTTCCGCAGCCTCATCAAGACGCTGGCGTTGCGCCATCGAACGACGAGGGCACAAATCATGGCCCGTCTGTGGAAAGGGTCGGATTACGAGGTGTCCTCTGTAGTCCGAGGCAAGCTTCGCACGATCAAACTGTGGAGACTGAAGCACCTCACGCGAACCTTTTGGATAAGTCAAGGAATTGACGATCTCACAAGAGGCGCGTGGTGGGTCATAAACTCGAATGACCTAATCGACCGGCTGCATGCTCGCCGATGCGAAGCATGTGGCGGCGCGACAGGACCATTCGAGATGCATCACCTCCGCCGCGTTCGAGACCTGCAGAGTGGGTCGCTGATAGTCTGGAAACGGTCCGGCTGGCGGCGCAAGACGATCGTCCTGTGCCCGTCGTGCCGGGTGGCCGTTTCCAATCGAGAGTATACGCATATGGAAAGCCGTGTGCATCGCAAAGGTGCCCGCACGGTTTGGGGGGAGGCGTAGGGACATCCTCCGCGGAGGTGTTCCACGCCTACCCTACCGAGACGCGAAGCGGCTCGGTTCATGAGAGCCCGATGCGGCGGAAGCCGCACGCGCGCAAGCAGATGGGTGCCGCATCTGCGGATAGATAGACAGCACAAGTGCTTGAGTGTCAGGCGCAGCAATGCGCGCTCGAGGTGATTTCAGCGGCGGCACGGGTAATCCCGGATCTTGTCAAAGAGCCCGCGCAGTCGCGTCATCACGGCGTCATCACTTGTCAGATGATACAATGCCGCCGCAGCCACGGTGGATTGCTCCTTCCGGAAAATCGACTGCCGGTCGAAATCCCGCGTGATCGTCTCGAACACCGCGTCTGGTGTCATGCCGGCGGCCAAGGCCTTTGCAACGTAGTACTCGGCCTCAGACTGCCCGCATCGCAGCGGCAGTCCATTTGTTCCCGGACGTAAGACGCCATGCTCACTGTCTCGGTGGACACAATGCAGATTGCTCGACCGCATAGATGGGGCCCGAGCGCAAGGTCCCGCTGCAATAATATTGATACTCGACGTGTCCCCAAACGTCTTTTTTTGAGTCACCGCCTGCAAAAGTCCAAAAGACATGTCCGCAGGCACCGGCTTCGTAGTTGCGCCTCTTCTGAAGTGATATGGGGTCCCAAACCGTTAATGTGGTCGACTGCGCGACATCATGATGGTTGGTGTCCCTCACAACGTTGGTACAGCGCGGGCGGTCGCTTGGCTGGACATCGACGCGACTCCCACCGGTCGGCCATGGCATCGTCCCCGTGCCCGACGCAGGCGGCTGCGCTCAATGGCGGCACCTTGACGGCGACCCCACCGACGCCTCGATCCGACGGTGGCCTTCGTCTCATTCTGGGCCGGACTCTTAATGACGGCTTATTTTGTTCGACGTCGAACGCGGGCCTCGACACCTGATACACGGGACTCAGGTTGATGCTTCAAAAAGATCAGCAAGACCTCGAATAAAGGCAATCAAGAAGCTTATGAAGATGAGCACGAGGCCAAGAATAGTCCACACAAAATCGGCCGCCTTTGGCGAGTCGATTTTCTCCTTAATTGCTCCTTCGATAGACACTTTCAATTGGCTCAAGCGCCCAGTTGCCTCGACTTGCTCGACCTTCAATCTCCGACGACGCAGCCAGAAATCCCTCAGCCACGGCACGGCAATGAGTATTGGACTCGCGGCGCCCAGAACGTCCTTGAGTGCGTCCCACCAGGAGTACGCCATCTGTTTTAGGCCTCACCTGCGAATCAGGCCTACACAGCCATAGGCATGTGAGCCGCGAGTTCCAGATCGTCACTCGACGCTGCAACACCGAGCGTTTTCCCGCATGCGACTGAAATTCGCTCCATCAAATCCCAAGTTGGTCCTTGGATTCCAACTCCCGATTCAATTTCACTAATTCGGGCCTGGCTTACGCACAACTTGTCCGCCAATTGGGATTGTGAAAGTCCAGCATCCTTACGCATCGCGCGAACGAATTCGCCGGCACGCATTGCCGCACTCGACAGCTTCTTTTCAGCTCCAAGGTTTGCATCAGCACGTTCAATCCTTTCGACAAGATCGGCAAGCGAACGCCCCCCTGTCTTGCTGCTAACCTCAGCGACGGCGCGCGGTCTACGTTCCTGACTTTTTTCGACTTTGAGTTTGACCATTGCAACCTCCGCTCTTCATACAAACCAGACTGAAGCTCGCGCATTCAAAATTCCGGTTTTCAAGACACTATAGTCGTTACCATTCCAGGAAGACCCGCCGGCAGACATGGGCACACCATGCTCACCCGCGAGCATCAGCGTCACGGTGACGTCGTCAATATCGTCGAATTCAACAGCGAAAATGACAAACTTGTTCGCTGACACAGCCTGGAACATCTCAACACCTCTGTACGTATAAAAGGGCGAGAGATCCCTGCTATCCACCGATCCGCAGTGGACTTTCTGCAAGTAGAGCAGGACCTCGCAAGCAAAATTGTGCCCAAGCTGTTCCAATTCATCAGCCGCATCTCCCAATTGGGGATCCTCGAACGAAACAAGCATATAAGGAATTCCTTGTATTTGTCAATGTTCCCCCACCATCGAAATTCGATAAGGAGCTACGTTGAGGAAACAGCCCAATAATGTACATCGGTTGATTGACACTACCACAACGAGCACAGGACATACCCGTCAGTGAATTTGCCATGCCGTTGTGTCGATCAGGAAAACCGGCGCCAGGCAACAGCAATAACAAATTTTATCAATAGCTTAGCGTTCGAGATTTTGCCTCCCCCTAGGCGCCTCCCGGAGAAGTCATGACCGGCTCCACGCGTCAAGGAACCTGATCGCCCCTTCCTGAAAGTCGACGTTTCGCAATTTACGAATAGACGTTTCCAGCATGCGGAGTGACGAAAACCACCCGCTTGCCGTCGGCGAGGCAAGCTCAGATGCATAGCTTGGCAATACATGTCTTACCGGCGCTTTTCGGCAGCGAAACCACCAGATCGCCAGACTGATCGACGGCGCGGGTTGAGGCCTTGATGTGCGATGGCCAGAGGTCGACCTCCGCTTTGAGACGCCCATTGAAGCAGTGCCACGGCCAATCGCCCGCCGCCTGCCAGTTGCAGCGGGCCCCACTCTTGGAAGCTGCTCGACCAGATCGACAGAATATTGGTAAAACGGATTTAATTTTCTCGATAGTATTCACGGTGTGGATACGGCATGCGCTTCAAAGGTCTCGATCTGAACCTCCTCGTCGCGCTCGATGCGCTGATGACCGAGCGCAGCCTCACTGCGGCGGCACGCGGCATCCATCTGAGCCAGCCCGCCATGAGCGCGGCCGTCGCCAGATTGCGTGCCTATTTCCGCGACGATCTGTTCACGATGAGGGGGCGTGAGCTCATTCCGACCCCGCTGGCCGAAGCGCTGGCCGTCCCCACGCGCGAAGCATTGCTGCACATCCGCCTCTCAATTGCCTCACGTGACACGTTCGACCCGGCCAAATCGGACCGCCGCTTTCGGATCGTCCTGTCGGATTTCATGGTCATGCTATTCATCAGACCGGTCCTCGCGCGTGTCGCGCGCGAGGCACCCGGCATCTCGTTCGAGCTCATTCAGTTTGACGACCAGCCGGACGAGCCGCTTCGGCGCGGCGAGGTCGATTTCCTGATCTTTCCGGAAATATATATGTCAAACGACCACCCTAGAGCGAAGCTCTTCGAGGAGACGCTGGTGTGCGTGGGCTGTCATACGAACAAGCAGCTGTCGCGGAAGCTTACCTTCGAGCGATACATGTCGATGGGGCACGTTGCGGCCAAGTTCGGGCGCACACACAAGCCTTCGATCGAGGAATGGCTCCTGCTTGAGCACGGTCACAAAAGGCAGATCGAGGTGACCGTGCCGAGCTTCAGCTTGATCCCGCCGCTGTTACTCGGCACCGAGCGCATCGCGACAATGCAATCACGGCTGGCAAGGCACTTCGCGACCACGATGCGGCTGCGGATCGTCGATCTTCCGCTGCCGCTGCCGGCCTTTACCGAGGCGGTTCAATGGCCTGCTTTGCATAACAACGATCCGGCAAGCATCTGGATGCGGAAGGTCATGTTACAGGAAGCAGCGCGCATGGGGCGCCATGCGAAACCACGAGATGTCTCTCACGCTCGTAAATCCTAGCCGCGGCCTGTATCTGGGCGTGGCGATGAGGCTCAGTTACGGCACAAGACCACCTGACCGCAGCTCTCTCTAACGAAAAGACGGCGCGCTCCAATACAAATGGAGGCTAAACATTCAGGTCGCTCGCGTTTGGGAATTGGTGCCTGTCGAATAGCGGTGATTCACTCGATCCGGAGGCGGCGCAAGAACGGAAAACCTCGTTGCCAAGAGCTGAAAACGTATGACAAGCAGCCCCGCGTAGGTGGCTGAGCCAACCGATAAGCCGATCCAGATGCCGATCGCACCAAGGCCCATCATCAATCCAAATGCATAGCTAAACGAGAACCCGATCAGCCAGTAAGCGAGGACTGCGAACAGAAGTGGCATCCGCGTGTCCTTCAATCCGCGCAGTCCACCCGCCGCAATGATTTGCGTCGCATCGGCCGCAAAAAACCCTGCGGTCACCAGAAGAAGCGTCGTAGCCAGTCCGATCGTCGCGTCGGCATCTGCGGCCGATTTGTCCAGAAACAGCTCTGCGATCTGAAAACGAGCAGCGACGACCCCGATGGTCAGCAGTGCAGCGATCAAGAAGCCGAGCACGATCGCGGCCAGTCCTGCGCGTTTGATGCTGGGACCGTCTTTGCGACCAACAGCATGACCAACCCGCACGGCGGCCGCCATGCTGATGCCGAGCGGCACCGTGTACAGTATTGTTGCGACTTGCATCGCGATCTGATGAGCAGCAAGCGCGCTGGTCCCGATCCGGCCCGCCAGAAGTGCGCCGGCCGCGAATACCCCATATTGCATGACGAGAGCGATCGAGATCGGGGTGCCAATCACGATCATCTGCCGCATGAACAGCCGGTCGAAGCGCCACACATGCGCGAGCACCCGATAGTCCCGGAAAGGGCGGCACATTGTCGCAACACACACGGCGGCCAGGAACGTCCCGCAATTCACGAGCGTGCTCCCAAGCCCGACCCCAAACAGCTCCAGCCGCGGCAAGCCGAATTTGCCGAAGACCAAGAGATACACGAGCACGGCGTTGACGGGGATAGCCGCAAGCGTAATCCACAGGATCGGTTCCGGTCTGCCCGCCGCGGCCATGAAGTTGCGGATGGCGTGAAGCCAGAGCGCCGGCACCACGCCCCAGGCAAGTCCGAGCAGGTACTGTTGGGCGAGCCGCGCCGCGTCTGGCCCCTGACCAAGAGCGAGCAGAATTTGCTCTCCCCGCACGGCAATCGCGATGATCGGGACCGATAGAAACAATGCCAGCCACAGGCCCATGCGCAGCGCGCGCGGTACGACAGCGAAGTTGGCCGCGCCAATCGCCTGTGCGGTCAAGGGCCCGATGGGCGCCAGCAAGCCCGCGCCGAAGGTGCAACTGATGATGTAGAGCGTGACACCCAGCGCGGCCGCGGCGAGCGCCTCAGGCCCGATGCGCCCGATAAAGGCAAGATCGGTCGCCATCATCGCGACCTGTGCAAGCTGGGTCAGCGCCATCGGCCAGGCGAGCTTGGCGGTTTGACCGAGCTCGACAGCGAGGCCATGGCGAGGCTGCGAAGCCGATAGCGGCTTTTTGTGGACTATCTCGTGCATGGTAATGATGCTTCCCTGGTTGCATCGGCGGACCAGCGACGCCTGTTTTGTCGAGAGAAGGGCTCTCTTTCCCACACTGAATTCGCGAGAGTCGGGGATGCAGCCTCGCGCGATTGCCCTCGGCGAGCGACCTCGGGTCTGCGGCCTATATCTGGAATTGAGCGTGTATCTACGACCAATGGTCCACCGATGAAGGCAATTGGTCGCTTGATCAGTGCATCCGGGCTGTCGCTGCCCGCGCGGCCTTCAGTCTCGCGAAATCCTCGAGCCCACAGCGGGGAGACGGCATGCGGCCGGGATGCCGGAAATGCTCGATCGCCAGCATCGCGCAACGGTTTTGACGCGGACCGATCGCCGAGGGGCCGATCAGGCTCGCAAGATCGTGCGCGACCACGAATTGGGTGGCACGCTGCCAACGATACGAAAGGCACACCGCGGTTTGCGGTGAACTGAACTGCGACAATGTGGTGAGCGGCCACCCGGGGCTACCTTTAGGATCTGTACAGACGAGGACTCCGTTTTTTTGTTTTTCAAAACTCGTGCCAAACTAGGGGAGCTTGATTCCCAACGCGCTTTATCAAAGCTGGCGTGTCGCGGATCCGACAACGGTCGCAAATCCTACATTTGGCAGTGATGGTTGCCGCGCTCGCTATGTTGCCGAGGTGTAGTGCGTGTCGCGCTTGTCCGTTTTGACAGCCCTGATGCATGCGCTGCTCATCTTTCCTCATCACGCGGGATAGAGGACTTTCAAGCTAGGGCTCGTACTCTACACAAAAAAAAGCCCGGCCTCCTTGCGGCGGCCGGGCAGAAGTCAGTCTAGGGAGGAGCGACGCTGCTACACGTCGCACCGGCTTTCGTCGGCTGAGGGAGGACTGCCGACGATCAGACTACGGCGAGGGCATTCGCCGTTAACTTGAGGCCGTGAGGGCCGACACCTATTCCGAACGAAATGGCGCCGAACATAATCGAAGCAATTCGACCGAAAGCTCGACCCACGGAAACTTTGTCGCTGGCGGCCAACTAAAGTACGCCGCGAAGCTCCTCGCCTCGAGCCACCGCGACGTACTTGCAGACCGCCGAAGAACATGGCCACAAGATACTCAGGACACCGATCGACCACCCTCCTGAGTTGGCCATGTTTCTTCAAGCCGGCGTCTTGCTATGCCTCGTCCCTCGAGAGAGGTAAAATCGATTGTTGTGATGGTAGATATCTGCACTTTGGATGAAGTCGGGTACGCGTTTCTGCAGACTTTCGCGCTTTCGAGAGCGCGAGACAGCGCTCGATCAGCTCTGTCCCGAACCAGCGCGTTGATGCCGAAGATTGGCGCTAGCTTACGGCGATCTCCGGCGAGAGCGGCAGGGCTTCGTCGAGCCTCCCGTCCGGCTAGCGCAAAGTGACTTGCGTGGACCGCCGAAGAACGTGGTCGCAATGACCTCGCACTTCGGTTGGTGCTCGGCGCACATCTGAAAAGGTGTTTCTGGCCAAGATCGATTACCGTCTATGGCTGAGTGCTCCTCGATAAGCCGGCATTCTTCGTATGCGGGGCCGTCCAAGGGATTGACTCGTACGTAATGTCAGATTCTAGAATGCACCGAGACGGACTGGACACGATCAGCAAGAAATGGGGCATGTCAGTAGTACAGCAACGTCGTGCCACTCCCCGCAGTGCTCTTGATCTTTCGCTTCATGTCCCTGAACTGCATCGAAGAACCGATTTTCACGACGACAATCTGCACGGGGCAAGCGACTCTCTCGCTCCCGGCGCTCTACTCCGCGTTAATGAGGGACGATGTCGAGGACATGCCCGCTGTTCGACCTCATCAGCGGCAGGCGTTACATGCGTTCCTCGTGCAGGTCGGTGCACTCGCGCTCCTGGAAGGGACGACTACTGATCCCTCTCTCGACGCCTCGGTTTGGACGCATTTGTTGCGCGCCCTCACTTACAAGTTCACCCACGATGAGCCTTGGAGCCTCATTGTCGAGGATCTCTCCAAGCCTGGGTTCCTTCAACCGCCAATTCCAGAAGGAACGGTCGCGCCCCTAAGAGAGCGCGAACAAACGCCCGATTCGCTCGACATACTCGTCACTTCAAAAAATCACGACGTTAAAGCACAGCGCATGGCGATCGCCACGCCCGAACATTGGTTTTACGCACTGCTGACGTTGCAGACTACGCAAGGATACCTTGGCGCTGGAAACTACGGCATCAGCCGCATGAATGGCGGCTACGCCTCGCGACCATTTGTAGGTCTTGCGCCGAGTAACCGCTTGGGCGCGCGGGTCCGACGCGACATCAATCGCCTCTTACAGGCGCGTCGTGAGGTTCTCGACGAGAATTCGGGGTTCGCGGCGGTAAACGGAATCGGTCTCGTGTGGCTAGAACCGTGGGATGGCGTCTCGGCGATTGCCCCGAAGCAGTTAGATCCGTTCTATGTCGAAGTGTGCCGGCGAGTGAGGCTGATCCGAGAGAACGCCCGCATTGTTGCACTTCGCGGGCGCAGCCAAGCGGCGCGGATTGCCTTTCCTAAGAACACGAATGGCGTAACGGGCGACCCGTGGACGCCAGTCGACCAGCGGGAAACTATCGCGAAGGTGCTCACGGTTGATGGCGGCGGATTCCACTACAAGCGTGTCGCCGATCTGCTTGACCCTCAGCAGTACAAAGCTGCCCTCCTCCAGCAATGGCGGCAGGCAGACGGCACACTGGACCACAGCCTTGTTCTCACGGCAACTGCCCGTGAACAAGGCGGTACGGACGGCTTTCACGAACGTCGCATTGTTGTGCCGACGTCTGCTCTGCCATTTCTCGGGACGCGCGCGCATGCGCTTGCCAGCTTGGTCAAGGAACGCATCCAGGATGCCGCAACGATCCGGGCGAGAGTGTTGCTGACTGCACTCTATGTTTTGTTCCAGCGCGCTCCCGACGAACTGAAGTTCCCGCACGCGGCATGCGAAACCAAGGCGGCGCCTTTTCTTGCTGCGTTTGATCGCGGCGTGGACCGCAACTTCTTCGACGCCCTATTCGATGAGCTCGCCGCGCCTGATGGCACAGCGAAGCGAACAGCGCGCCGCCAATGGATTTACACGCTCAAGGAGCTTGCCGTTCTACAGTTGGAAGCAGCAAAAGGTGCAACGCCGCGCT
The DNA here is from genome assembly GCF_001641635.1 of Bradyrhizobium centrolobii. GTDB lineage: Bacteria > Pseudomonadota > Alphaproteobacteria > Rhizobiales > Xanthobacteraceae > Bradyrhizobium > Bradyrhizobium centrolobii. The sequence goes on along the minus strand of NZ_LUUB01000088.1, from coordinate 25,442 downwards.
CGGGCATCCGCCGCTACCAGGCCGAAGGCGCTGCCGAGGATGCCATTGAGTTCGGTTTTCGCAAACACTTTTCCATGGAGATGACGCATGATTGATGCGCTCGGGCCGACAGAAGCTGCTCGCAACAATGTCGATCCGCCGAGCCGTTCTCGATTCGAGGACCGTTCTTATCAGGTGGACGGGCCACTCCATGCCCTGAGAAAAGGGTTTAACGTGCTCGTGAAGCGAGGGGCCCGCGGTGAGCTTGCGGCGCTCAAGCGGGTTGATCCTGACCGCCCCGAAAACTCGGCCTTTTTTCGGCTATTGACGAGCTGTGTCCCACATCAATTTCTCGGTCGCGGCTGCGTGCAGATCAGCGCTCCGGGATCGGAAGTGGATATGGTTCGTCGCTTCGCGGCAGTCGCCGCCATCATGGCACTGCGGCCGGATGGCCTGAGGCCTTGGGGCCTCGGAAGAGCTATGGCCGATACGGGCGTGAGCGATTTGCGCCTGTCAATGTTTCTCGCCGCGCGGGGGGCTTCATTCAGGGATCTTGCTCGGCGTCTCGCTCGCCGCCTCGCTCGTGATGCCGAGGCGCTTCCTTATCTCGATCTCGGGCGACTGCTTCTAATGGAGAGCCTTCCTGAATATGTCAACGAGACCGACTCGGTGCGGATCGCCATCGCTCGCGAGTTTTGGCGCTCCACTCGAAGAGTTCCGCGCAGAAATGAGGGAGAGGCAACAAACGAGCTGAGCAGCCACGCCGGCGAATAGGCACTTCCGAAGACGATAGGTGAAGCTTTATCATGCTCGAGGCCCGGTTCCTGCAAATTCACTGGCTCACATCTTATCCGGCAACACTGCTCAACCGGGACGATAACGGCTTGGCCAAACGGCTGCCCTTCGGCGATGCGATGCGCACACGCGTGTCGTCGCAGTGTCTGAAGCGGCATTGGAGGACAGTAGACGATGAATGGGCGTTGCGGCGCATCGGACCTGATATGGCCGTTCGTTCAAGGGAAACGCCGGAGCGACGTATTCTTCCTGCTATGCAGCAGGCCAATGCCGGGACGGCCGACGTGATCGCCGCAACAATTACTGCAATGGCCGAACAGCTGTATGGCAGTAAGGCCGGTGAGCGGTCCAAACGCCAAGCCCTACTCCTCGGTGAGCCCGAGATTAGATACCTTTGCGCCAAAGCAATTGAGATTGGCAAAGCTGCTCACGAATCGAAAGCGGCCGAAGAGGCCGTAAAGAAACTATTCAAAACACAAAAGGGCAATCTCGCTGCGCTTCGCGAGCGCAGTGTTCTTGAAGCAGGGCTTGAGGCGGCCCTCTTCGGCCGCATGGTCACATCCGACCCCGAAGCTAACACAGATGCGGCGATTCACGTTGCCCACGCTTTTACCGTCCACAGTGAAGCATCCGAGAGTGATTATTTCACGGTGGTCGACGATCTGACGCATGAAGCCGGGGACGCCGGGACAGCCGGCCTATTTGATACAGAGCTGACGGCGGGGCTGTTCTACGGCTACGTCGTTGTCGATATCCCTCTACTAGTCTCGAATCTCGGAGATGACGCTGTACTTGGCGGCAAAGCCGTCGAACATCTAATTCACCTCATTGCCAAGGTTACGCCCGGCGCCAAAAAGGGCTCCACAGCACCATATAGTTACGCTGAGATGATGCTGGTTGAGGCTGGCCATCGACAACCGCGCACACTGGCAAATGCTTTTCGCAAGCCTGTGACGGCGCAATCGAGGACGGCGATTGCTGCGCTTTCAGATCACATCAAAAACGTCGACCAGACATACGGATTACACGAGACCCGGCGGCATCTCTCGATTGACAAGGCCCATTTGTCGGGGTCAACCCTCGTGCCGCTGAACGATCTTGCCGCGTTCGCTGGCGAGATAGTCGCTGCTACGCCAGTGAAGGCATGAGTCTTATGCTGGCATTTCTTATGCTGCGGCTCGAGGCGCCCTTGATGTCGTTCGGCTGCGAGGCGATTGACGCGAACGGTCCAACACGGGATTTTCCAGATGCTTCTTTGCTCACTGGCCTTCTCGCCAACGCGCTGGGCTATTCTCGCTATGAAACAGCGAAGCATCAGCGGCTGCAGGACCGGCTCGTCTTTGGTGTGCGTATCGATCGGCTCGGTCACGACTTGCGTGATTTTCAGACCGCCCAGCTCTCAAGAACAGATCAGAGCTGGACAACTCGAGGCAAACCGGAGGGACGCACTGGTGGCGAGAGAACGTACGATAGCCCCCACATCCGCCTTCGGCACTATCGCGCCGATGCGGCGTTGACACTGGCGGCGCGCCTTGTCCCCCCTGACGAGCCGCCCACGCTCGATGATCTCGCGATCGCGCTGGACCATCCCGCACGCTCACTATTCATCGGCAGGAAGCCCTGCCTACCATCTGCTCCGTTGCTTATAGGAATTCGCAAAGGGAACACTTGTGTGGCAGCACTCCAGGCAATGCACCCAGCCGAAGGTGCCTTAGACCGATGCCGTTTCATGATCCCGCGGCGTGAGGCCGATGCACTTAGCGCAAGCAGCATTATCCATCTTACAGGCCGCAGAGATTGGATCGCCGGTATCCACGCTGGAGAGGAAACCGTGGCGATATTGACGCTCCCGACTCAAGCGAGAGATGGAGCCGACACATGAGAGCCCTTTCTATGGTTCGGCTTGATCCTGATATTGGGCGCGCAATGGAGTGGGGAGCGCGTGAAAAGCTCCTGAAACCTGGCGGCGATGATGGTTATCTGTGGCACGTGCTGCTCGTGGCTGCCTTCGGCCATCTCGCACCGAAGCCGTTCCGCTTAATTGAACCGAACGGCCAGCGCCCTCCGTATCTTTTGGGCTATGCGCATGCGACAGAAGAAGGATTGCATCGACATGTGGCCGAATTTTGTGACCCCGCCATCGCTTCCGCGCTCGGGGTGTCTTCGCTCGCTGTAAAGGTCATGCCTGACTCCTTCGTCGCCGGGCGGCGGCTCGGGTTCGAACTGCGCGTGCGTCCCGTGGTTCGTCAGACGAAAGACGGCGACAGAAATCGAAAGCGCGAAATCGACGTGTTTCTCCAGCAGACGCGTGCACGTCCGGATGCCGAGAAGCCCTCGCGTGTGGCCGTTTACACCGATTGGTTGGCCGCTCATTTAGCAAAGGGCGGCGCAGCCCTCGACACGATGCGCATCATTTGGCTCCGCCGCTCGGCCATCACGCGCCGCGACCGCGAGCGCGAACTCAGGGTTCACGGTGAAAAAGGCGGCGGCCCCGATGCCTGCTTTGGAGGCGCGTTGACGGTCACCGATCCGATCGCGTTCAATGCGCTACTCGCTAGGGGGGTGGGGCGGCACCGTGCCTTCGGCTTCGGCATGCTCCTCTTGAAACCGCTGCCGCGATGACGCTATGTTGCTTAGCCGTCAGGGTCTTGAAGGAGCAAGACTGCTGGACGCCGATCGACGTGGCGGTCTATGTGGACCGTCGACTCCTTTCGGTTGAGGAGGGTGCGTTGACATTCGCCTGCGTAAGAACACATCTCCAATCAAACGATCTCACTGATGCTGCCCGGTCGGCGCGCAATCCCATGAACTAGTGAACCGGAACGGTTCGATTCATCCTGTTGTTTAACATCGTGAGCAATTTCAAATCTCCAACGCCTAGAGGTTTCCCCGCACGGGTGGGGATGGTCCCGGTGCATATGCGAACGGACAACTCAATGGCAAGCTCCCCCGCACGCGCGGGGATCGTCCCGAAGGATCGCCTTGGCTCCCTAAGCCTATCACCTTTTTCATCGGTTCAATCTAACGCCGCTCGGTTCATGGTCCTAGAGCCGCGAAAAAGGAGAGCCGCAGACAGCTCGTCTCGAGCTTGGCAACGCATCTCGGCGAACGAAAGCGGCGCTGCACAATGAACGTTTCCCTGTTCAGGGTCACGAAGTGTCAACCGAGGCCGTAAAGCCAAGCTCACCACATGGGGGCCGGCGAGCCTCACGCATGACGACATTCACCCGCGAGTTCGGATTGAAGGAGAGTTGCTGTGTTCAATGATGCATCCAGGGGCAGATCTCCAAATGCGATTTGACAAAGCAGGTAGTTTGCACCGGCCGCATCCAGCTGGCTGAGAAGCGTCTGCCGTACCGAAGAAGCCGTGCCTGCGACGCACAGTTCACTTTCGAGTGCTGCATCAAAGGTCAGCGGAAGGTATGGCGGAGTGGAGATGGCGTTCCGATCGTAAAGGAACTTGAAGCTCTTGAGCCACTTTTCGTACGCACGCGCCCCAAGCGAGTAAGCATCCGCGTCAGACTGCGCTGCAACGACCATACGAAGCAAACCAAGAAATGGCGCCTGATCATTCGCTTGGCCGTTCGCTCGATGCGCACGGTAAGCGTCCGTTACTTTTCGGACAGCGGAGGAAGGCCCGAGGCTGGCGATGTTTGCGCCGGCCTTAGCGGCCCATGCCGCCCCCTCGGGCTGATTCGTGGCGATCCAGGTCGGCGGGTGCGGGCGCTGACGGGGTCCAAGCGTCAAGGGAACGTCGTTCAACTGGTAGTGCTTGCCTTGGTAGGAGAGCGTTCCGCCTCGCATCGCTTCGACAAGGATTTCGCTGGCTTCCGCGTACCGGCTCGGCACCATATCGGCACTCACTCCGAAATAGCCCAATTCAATTGGGAGAGTGCCGCGTCCGATGCCGAGCTCCAGGCGACCGCCGCTCAAATGATCGAGCATGCAGGCATCTTCAAAGGCGCGCAGCGGATGATGAAGACTAAGGAGCGTTACGAGCGGGCCCACACGCAGATTGGTGGTACGCTGCGCGACGCTGGACAAGAACAGATTTGGAGAAGGACTCCTACCATGCGGAGTACAGTGGTGCTCCGCCAAATGATAAGCGTAAAAGCCAAGCCGATCGCACGCCTCGGCTAATCGCAGCCGATCCTCGTATTGCTGAGCGACATCCGAACCGTTCTCGTCCAGGTGATCGAATATGCCGACTACCGGCCTTGCATAAGAGCTGCTTCTCACTCAGTTACCTCCCTTCATTAATGCTGGATAGAAGTGGGCTTGGTCTCATGTTTGGGATACTGAGACGTCGCTGACGGCGGACAAGAACGCCTCCATCTGCACCTTTGTGCCGATCGAAATGCGTATGTAGTTCTCAAGACCCTCCTCGGGGAAAAAGGCCACGAGAACATTTCGCTCCTGCAAAGCGGCTTGCCACCATGCGCCGTCGTGTCCCGGGGGCACACGGGCCAACACGAAATTCGCTTCGGACGGTAGGACCGCAAATCGATGCGCCGACAGCGCGCGTGCAACTCGCTCTCTCTCGCGCACAATATGCCGACGGTTCTCAGCATACGCATCGCGATGAGCAAGAATACTCAAGCCAACCGCCTGACTGATTACGTTCATGCTGAAGAGGGACTGCATGGTGCGAAGCCTGCCAACAAGCTCGGGGTGACCGAAGCCGAAACCGACGCGAACGCCCGCGACGCCATAGCTTTTCGAGAAGGTCCGCAGCAACAGAAGATTCGGATAACGATTGACGAGACGCAGTGCATTATCAGGCGCAAAATCGACATAGGCTTCATCAAGAACAATCAGTCGCTCCGATTGCGCGACGAGTCTTTCGATATCCGCGATCGGAACGAATGTCCCGGTCGGGTTATTCGGATTGGCCAGCACGATGAACTTGGCAACTCCCGCGCGGCCAAAAAGCAGCCGGTTGATCGGCAACGAATTGTTCTCAATCCAGCCAATTTCCAGAAAATGCGCATCCTGCAACATCGCGAGCCTGCGGTTGAACGAGAAGCCGGGCGACAACATCGCGACTGTGTCGCCTGGAACAAGAAAGGCCTTATAGATGAGCCCCAGAAGTTCCGACGAGCCATTGCCGGCAATCACCTGATCGGGAGAGAAGCCGTATGCGCAGGCAGCTGCTTCTCTCAGGGCGATGTTGTCGTTCTCCGGATACAGATGGTGCCGCTCAAGGGCCGCCATCGCACTTTCCTTCACGATCGCAGGTAGTGGGAATGGATTCTCGTTCATGTCGAGTTTGACGCAATTTCCATTCGCCGACGGTCGGGAGGAATGCGCAACATCCAACTGTCTTGCCACATGGGAAAGCGACGAAAGCACGCTTAGCATCCTTGCGTCCGACATGTGGTCTCTCCATCCAAGGGCATGAGTTCTGAGAAGTGATGGTCCGATCAGTGGGGATCACTTTGGTCTATTTGGCGAATGACTTTCGGCCCTGGTGCGCCGGCCGTGAGGTTCGATCGATGTGCACTCTCCGGAGATCAAGCGAGAACATCCAACCGGCATTTTATTCAACTCCAGCGCAGACCTCGGCTGAACGGTCTCATCGAGGCTTACGACGAGAGGATCGGCGCGGATCTGGCGCACTGTCGTGATCGAGCGACGCGATGTTCGAGCGCGGCACTCGAGCTGGACTGGTCTCTTCTGGTGAAGCGTGAGCCGTATCGTTATTGAGCAGGCACACACATGTCCGCTGCCGCAGCTGACGAAGAATCGAGCGTCTGCCACTGGGGCTAAGCGAATGTTTTCCATTGCAGGCATTCACAATCCTCGGGCGTCATTGAGGCTCGATGCCCCCCCAATTTTGGTAGTGTACAACTTGACCTTGGGTACGGTTCAAGAGGCGAGCACCGCGAAAGATTACGCCTCGCTTGCTACTGAAAAACTGGCGTGATGAGCGCGAAGATCTGGCGTGAATCAAGAATCGGCATCCGGTTCGAAAGTGCGGAGGAGAGCCCGGCAGTGTGGGCTTGCGAGCTTCAAAATCACGAGATTGGCGCCTTCAAATCGCGCGACTGAAGAAAACTCAAAAGCGCTGCGCAAGAGCGTGCTCGCCGATGGCCACAATAGAGATCCTTGCGGCAGGAATCGTTGTTGTATCAGCGACAAAAGCCAACCGGGCGCAGGTGTCGCTCGCGTGAACGGGCCGGGATCGGAGAGTGACCGAAGGTCGCATGGCAGATTCGAGCAGGCGACAGGTTGGTGACGTTGTGAAAGTTCTGCTTCATCTCACGGTCGCGAGCGGGAATTGGGCACCGAGACTTGTCGAGCGAGAGGCGAACATTTTGTTCGCAACCGCACCGACGCCTGATCATGTCACGCCGCAAAGGAAGGGCGTCGGCAATAACCTGTCCAACGTTGGGCTGCCCGATGCATAGCAGCAGCATAAATGGAAGTAGCAAGGTGCACTCGCGATGAAGGTGTCAGGATGCGCGCCGCTTGAGTGTTCGGACGGCGCGAGCGTAACGCACATCACGCTCCCGCTGCCGGTTGGAGACCCATGCACTCACGGCGAAGACCAACCCGAAAGCGAAGAAAGACAGCGAAAGGAAGAAGAAAAACCACATCGCAGGTGACACCCAGGTTGCCAAGGAGCTGATCTCGTGAGAGCGGCGCGCGGCGCCGAGGTCTGAGACAATCCCTACAACTTGACGCAACGTGCGGTTCAAGCCTTTCAGGCAGATACAGTTCGACGCACCTACAGAAACGGTCTCTTTCAGTCCGGCACGCGACTTGCTCTATTCTCGGCAGCATCACTACTCCCCCCTCGGTGATGTAGGGGCGGATTCGGCGTCGCTCTGAACGGCATCGAGTCCGCCCCGTCCGTCCTGCGCCCGGCAAGGGGACAATTTAAAACCGAATGTTCGTCGACTGCGGTGTCAAGTGACAGCCTTGAATTACCTCCTAACAAGACCAAGGCGAGATGAAGCCGTTGTTTTTGATGCCAATGAAGAGCTCGGTCTCGCGTAAAGTCTGTGGCGTGAATGGCGGGCGCCTCTGCCGCCCGCTCGGCATCAACCCTGCCGGCCTCTTACATTCGTCGAAGCTCTCTTGCGCATTCGCCGCGACGGCCTGCGCCATCAACTGGCGAGCAATCCCGCGCATCATAGCGATCGCGTTCTCGGCCTGGCTGTTGGTGCGTCCGGGCCCGAACGGTCCTAGACCTGCGCAAGCCAGCGCTCCGCCGAGCGCAGCAGTCATCAATCCCGCTCCTGACGATCTCGAGGCGGAGTACAGATCCGTTAACGCTCGCTCATTCCCGGCCGACCATTGTCACGTGACTGACTTGGAGTTCGGAAATGTCGTGTTGGGCTCAAGCTACGCAGGCGTTGTTTTCATGTTCGGCTGCGCTGGCACTCTCGTGTCGAGCGAGATTAAGGAGGGCATCAAGTTTCACGTATTCGCGTGGAATGACGGACAAGTCCTAGCCCTATTCGCGAACGGAATGCTTCTGATCGTTTCACAGTCCACCTCATGACCAGAGATTTGAAGCTTCTGTGATGTTGCGGACGCGTATGCTCTTGCGCTTGGCATCACATCCTCAAGCATGCGGGGCTCAATCGTCAGATGCACGACACAGAAAACGCGTCAATTTTTGCGCGCTTTGAGACAGTCGAAAATATTCTTCGCCACGAACCTTTCAAGCCTTGGGAAGTTTAATGACACGTTGCCGAGAGACCGGAGCAAGAGACGATCCAGCTCGGAAGGCGCATCATCTATTCAATCGGACACAATTGACGACCTCCACACGCGCTTCGTGTCCGACATCAGACAGGCGGCTTGCTTCAACAGCACCGATGTTGTCGTGAAGACGACATCGAGAGCTCGCAAAGTGGAAGCCAATCAGCATCCCACCCGCTGGCCTGGATCATGCACACCACAGACGGCGTGAAAGAGACGGCAACAACGTCGTGCCTATTGAGGGACGGCGCGCGCTGTGTTCGTGAGGTGATATGCGATCTGGATTTCTCTTTTGTGGAGCTGCAGGAAGTGCGCTTGTAGTAAGCGGTGCCGTTAGCTCAGCCGATCTCAGGCCCGCAGTGAAGGTGATACCGGCACCGTGGAGCTGGACAGGAGGATATGTCGGCGGCCATGTCGGCGGGGGTTATGGCCAGACATCGTTTAGTGATCCCTATGGTCCATCGATTTACGGCGACGTCGTCGGCACTCCTGCATTCCTGGCGGGAGGCCAGATCGGCTCTAGTTGGCAGAAGGACCGTTGGGTTCTTGGCCTTGAATTGGCTGCGAGTAACACCGTCTCGGACGGTACAAACACCTGTCTTGCCGTCTCCGGCATTGTCGTGAGCGCAAACTGCAAGGCAGGCCCGGACTTCTTCGTCACCGGGACTGGCCGGCTCGGCTATGCGTTTGGCTCGCAGGGCCACACGCTCGCCTATCTCAAGGGGGGCGTAGCCTGGCAACACAATAGTGGCGATGTCGTCAACGGCAACGAATTTCGTAGCGAGATCTACCCATTTGGATTGGCGCCGCAGAATGGAGTCCGTTTCGACTATGGCCGTGTCGGAAGCGTATTCGGGGCGGGTATCGAGCAGGCGCTGACGCCCGCCTGGTCGGTCAATCTGGAATATGATTATCTGAGGTTCGGCGGACCGCGTGTGGTCACCCCTCCGACGCTACAATATCCACCCTTGGCTGCGATTCCACCCAGTGCCACTCGCCTGGCCAGCAGCTATCACATCAGCAAGATTGGTCTGAACTACCATTTCGGCGCCGATCCGCGAACGCCTGGGTGGTCCGATACGCCGCTCTCCACGACAAATCCGATCTTCGGCACGCCCCCGATTGCCTTCGCTGCCGGCTGGTCGCTGGAAAGCGGCACACGACTCTGGTTGAGCCGAGGAAGATTTCAATGGGAAAATGGTCCGCCCTACCTTGTGTCAAGGCTCACCTATCACAAGCTAGACGGGATTTCCGGTGAGTTGTTCGAGCGCGTCGACAGCCCTTGGGGGATCTTCCTGAAGGGCAATATCGGATTCGGGCGCTTTAACAGCGGACAGGCGAATGACGAAGATTGGGGGTTGATGCCCAATTTCCTAGCCTACACCAATACGAGTTCGGGTGTGAACGGCAAGTTCGAGTACTACACGGCCGATGCCGGCTACGACTTCTTGCGGGGAAGCACCTACCGGCTCGGAGCATTTATCGGCTGGGCCTATTACGGCGAGAAGTCTGACGTGAAAGGATGTGTTACGATAGCTTCCCTTCGATGTCTGGCGCCGGGCGACGAAAGGACAGTTGGCAGTCAAGACACCGATTGGAATGCGCTGCGTATCGGCTTCAGTGCTGAGACGATGTTGCTCGATCGCTGGCGCGTGAGTGCCGATGTTGCTTACTTGCCGTGGACGGACTTCCAGGGGCGCGACAACCATCTGCTGCGCGATTTGACGACCTACATCGATCATCGCGGGAGCGGTGGCGGTGGGGTGCAAATCGAAGGCGCTCTATCCTACCTCATTACTCGCAATTTCAGCGTCGGCATCGGCGGCCGTTATTGGGCAATGTGGAGTCCGAGAGACAGTGAGCAATTCTCGACCCAAGCCAAACAGCAGTACACCTCTCCTGTTACCTCCGGGCCTTATCCTGCGAACTATCGCATGGAACGATGGGGTACGTTCCTGCAGGCCTCCTACAGGTTTGATTGAGATTGATCGCTCGCGCCAAATGCCAAACATTGGAACGCCGCTGCCATACACCAAGCGGATCCTCCGGTTAGAGCCGGAGGATCCGCTGGAAACAGAGCTGCAAGCTTTGAGACCTGTCGCTGGAGAATGATGCTGATGCTAGCGGAGACAGCAATCATCACGCTTGGCGAGGCTGCTCGGAATTTTGGCTTGCTACGGTCAATTCGAAGGTCGAATGGGCCAATTGGACTCTTGCTTTTCATCGTTCCGGTAGCGAGCGGTCGTTTCACTCGTACAGAAAATCCAAAAACTCCTCCAGCTTGAAAAATGGTGGCAGTCGGGCGCTGCCGCTGTAGACGACGCGATCACCGTCGCGTTGGAGCGATCGCCCCCTTTGATTTCGAAGTCGTCCGGCGGGAATGTCGCGGCTACGGCATGGGATCCGACATCCAGCCTCATGATCCCTCTTCGGCGGCAATTGATTGTCAAGACAGGTCGGATCCCGGCGAGTATCCCGGATAATGAAATCGAGGGCTGCGAGATAGGCGAGCACGATGGCATTCGTCATCCTGAGCGGCGCGACCAACTCGGGAGGCAGATCTTCAATCCGTGTTTTCTTCACAATCAATTGTGCCCGCACGCATCAGAGTTTTCCTACCAGTCGCCCTAGCAAACAATCGCCGGCATGTAGAACGAGTGCCGGTCCAGTTCCTGCAAGATTCGCGATCAGACACCCCATCGGGACGTATCCCGACGCCCCCGTAATCCCGGTTAGCCGGTCTTTGTTCCTTGCTGACTGCGCCAATCTAACTGCATTTCCATTTTAGCTGCTGCCGTCGCTCTGGCTTATGGTGACAAAGCGCTCCCGCACAATATCGATGCGCCCTTCCGGCCCCCTGATATTGCCCGCCAGAAAATGATCAAAATCACCATGCTTCAGCAAAGCTCTGAACCGCTCGGCAATGTAGCGGCGAACATCATCGTCCGTGACTTGATTTTCAGCGACGAGCTCATCCCGACCATCGACGACGAGAAGAATGTCCTCCATATCGCGGCTTCCTAAGAGATCATTGTTGCCGCGACCGAGATACGCCTCCAACTTTGTCGCCAGAAACAGTTCTGGTGTGAGGCGTTTGATGGTCATCGTATCGGTCAGAGGATGATTGACCGCCGTTTCGATGCCTTTGGCATACCAGCGATTGCTAAAACCGAGAATGCTTTCATCGTCGGGCATAAAATCGACCTTGAGGTCGCCAAGGCGCATTCGGCAAATCACATTGTCCTCTGGAGATTCCGCAAATCCCTTTTGCCGCAATTGCTCTTGTAGTTGCGCCCATTGCGCACGGCCGACGAGATCAACAATCAGATCCACATCGTCCGTTGCCCGTACGCCTTCGAGCGTAATCTCATCGGTAATGAAAAGAGCTGTCGTGCATCCGCCAACAAAGACCAGCCGCTGCCGCAGGTCGTCGCCCAGCGCCTTGGCGACGGTTTCCAACATAACAAGCAATTGGCCCTTAACGCTGGTCATTTTTCAAAAGCCTTTCCGAAATGCGCTCAACGGCCAGCCCGGTTTCTCTTTGATTTCCAATCCGAATGGCATCAACGAGGGCTAGATATTCATACAGACGGTCATCTTTCTGGACGGCTTCGGGTACGCTCTTAAATAGAGGCTCTACTGATTGTCCCATAGCTTTGCCTTTGGCGAACGGCCAGACATAGATGTATTCGCCCGCGCTGATCAGCAGATTCTTCAATGAGGGAGCTGCAAAAGCGGTAGGAATGCCTCGCGTCATGGCGCCGGGCCTTGCCGGAAAAACAAACTTTAGTCCGTGGGCAATAAAATTGCAGAGGTTGCGGCGGTTAGGCCTTGGCCGGCCGGAATGGCGATCTTTGATCGCAAGACCTGAAGAAACACTGCGCTTGATTGAGGCATTGACTTCTGTCTTGCTGATTCCAAGGGAGGCCTCTAAGCCGCGGACTGAAAAGGGGTCCTCACGGTGCACATCCGACCTTTGGGGATGCCCGCCCCCCTCTCGCTCTTCGTGCTCCAGGCTCACGAGCTTGAGCAATATGACGACGTCCTGGCTCTTCATCCGATTCGCCCCGTCCGCTGTCCTAGGACTGAGGACAGTCAGCCACAAGGTCGGCTTTCCTGTCAAACAATCTTCTCAGGTCAGACGGAAATCTCATAATTCATAGTTATTTCAATCGCTTATATTAGTTAACCAGACAAGACGCCATCAAACCTATAGGTGCGTTTTGCAAACTGCTCTCTTTGTCTATCGACACTCTCGCGGCTGGACGGCGAGCGCCACTCACTTGGGCGGCGCAAGACCGTCGGCCGCGACGGCGTCCTGCCGGTAGCCTGAGCGTTCGGCGGCCTTTCTGCGCGCAGAAAGCTTTTTGTCGAGCAGCCCTGCCTGGACGGTTGTTCGAGCCTTCGGCCGGGACCGGGGGTTTGTGCTCATGCTGGTCGCGGTGCTAGCTGGCGTGCTGATCCCTCTCGGCACGGTACTTCTGATTGCCCACGGCATCGTCCGGCACCTCGGTTGAGTAGTGGGGATTCCGGTCCGTGAACCTACCGGTCCGGTCCGTTTTTGCTAAATTGGCTTCAATGGCGATTTGCCGCAGCCTTTTAGGGGCAGACGATGAAATTTCGGGAAGTCCGCCTGCGCGATTTTCTCATCAACTCGAACCTGGCGAACCCTCGAAGCCCGCCGTGGGTTCATAGTGCGCCCTCCAGCAAGCTCATCAAGATTTATTCAAGATGAGAAGCTACTTGCTATAAGCTGCAATGTCTTCAAGCGGCTGTTTTCCAGGAAGTAGCGTCGCTACGACTGCGCAGCCTGCCGCGAAGCGCTATTCCCAGCCGAGCGCGCCTCCATTTTGATACTCGATGACGCGCGTCTCGAAGAAGTTCTTCTCCTTTTTGAGGTCCATCGCCTCGGACATCCACGGAAAGGGGTTTTCAGTTTCTGCGAAGACGGCTGCCAATCCGATCTGCGCACAGCGGCGATTGGCGATGAAGTGCATATATTGTTCGCACAGACCGGCGTTGAGCCCGAGAAATCCGCGCGGCATGGTGTCGCGCCCGTAGGCGGTCTCGAGCTCGGCAGCTTCCCGGATCATGCCGCGAACCTCCTCCTGGAACGCTGGCGTCCAAAAATGCGGATTCTCGATCTTGATCTGGTTGATTACGTCGATGCCGAAGTTCAGGTGGATGCTCTCGTCGCGCAGGATGTATTGATATTGCTCGGCGATGCCGACCATCTTGTTGCGCCGGCCGAGCGACAGGATCTGCGCGAATCCAGTGTAGAACCACATTCCCTCGAAGACCACATAGAACGCGACGAGATCTCGCAGGAAAGCCTGTCCCCCTTCCGGCGTTCCCGTTTGGAAAGATGGATCGTCCAAATGCTGTGTGTGCCTAAGCGCCCACGCCGCCTTGTCGGTGATTGAGGGCACCTCACGATACATATTGAACAGCTCGCCCTCATCAAGGCCAAGGCTTTCGACGATGTATTGGAAGGTATGCGTGTGGACGGCCTCCTCAAAAGCCTGACGCAACAGATACTGCCGGCACTCCGGGTTTGTGAGGCGCCGGTAAATCGCCAGCACGATGTTGTTGGCGACGAGCGATTCCGAGGCGGCGAAGAAGCCGAGATTGCGCTTGATCGCGCGCCGCTCGTCCTCCGTGAGGCCGTCGCGCGACTTCCACAGCGCGATGTCGGCCTGCATCGAGACCTCGGTCGGCATCCAATGATTGTTGCAGGCAGCGAGGTACTTCTCCCAGGCCCATTTGTATTTGAGCGGCAGAAGCTGGTTGACGTCGGCACGGCAGTTGATCATCCGCTTCTCGTCGACCGAGACCCGACCGCCGGTGCGGTCGATGGTGCCGAGCCCGGTCGGGTCAACCGGTTCTAGCTTGAGCTGGGTTGCCGGACGCGGCGCGGTGACAAGGGCGGGTGCCGAGGCAACCGAAGCGGCCGCCATTTCGGTATCAGACCAATCGAGCATGTCGTCCTCCTTACTGGCAGGCTTCGCATTCCGGATCCTCGATCCGGCATGCCTTGATGCCGTCGAACTCGGGAGCCGTTGCGGAAGGGATGTCGATCGGGGCATGGGCAACCACTGCCGCTGCCGACACGGCGTTGAGCTTGCCGTCCGTGCCCTTGAGCGTCGATTTCTCGACATGCGTGGCGCTGCGCGAACGCAAATAGTAGGTCGTCTTGAGGCCGCGCCGCCAAGCCAGCCGGTAGAGCGCGTCGAGCTTCTTGCCCGAGGGACTGGCGATGTAGAGGTTGAGCGCCCGATTGATCTGGTCGAGACTGCCGTCGAAATATTTGAGATCGGATACCATGACCTCGTCCCATAGCCCGCGCGTCTTGAGATCGCGGACCAGGAATTCATTCACGACCGTGAAGTCGCCGGACATGTTCGATTTGACGAACAGGTTCTGGTAGCTTGGCTCGATCGACTGCGACACGCCACAGATGTTGGAGATCGTTGCCGTTGGCGCGATCGCCATCACGTTCGAATTGCGCATGCCGCGTGCGACGACCTTCTGCCGCAGGCCGTTCCAGTCAAGCCTGGAGGAGCGGTCGAGATCGAGCCCACCGCGGGCGTCAGCGAGGAGCTGGATGGAGTCGATCGGCAGAATCCCTTTCGACCATAGCGAGCCTTCGAAGCTGGCATAGGGCCCTCGCTCCGACGCGAGATCGGATGAAGCCTCAATCGCATGGAACGAGATAGCTTCCATGCTGACGTCGGCGAAGGTGACCGCCGCTTCCGATGCGATCGCGATGCCCTGGACATGCAATGCCTCCTGGAAGCCCATCAGGCCGAGACCGACCGGTCGGTGCCGCATGTTGGAGCGACGGGCCTCCGGGATGGTGTAGAAATTGACGTCGATCACGTTGTCGAGCATCCGCATCGCGGTCTTGACCGTCCGCTGCAGCTTGGCATGATCGATGCCCTCCCGTCCCACATGGGCAAGCAGATTGATCGAACCGAGGTTGCAAACGGCAACTTCATCGGCTGCGGTGTTGAGCGTGATTTCGGTGCAAAGATTTGAAGAGTGGATCACGCCGGCGTGCCGTTGCGGGGAGCGGAGATTGCAGGGATCCTTGAAGGTGATCCAGGGATGACCGGTCTCGAACAGCATCGTCAGCATGCGCCGCCAAAGGTCGCTTGCGCGGACGGTCTTGAAGATCCGCATTTTGCCGGCCTTGGCCTTGGCCTCATAGTCTTCGTAGATGGTCTTGAACGCTTCTCCGTACAGATCGTGCAGGTCGGGCGCCTCGTCTGGAGAGAACAGAGTCCATTCGCCGTCGGCCTCGACCCGCTGCATGAACAGGTCCGGGACCCAGTTCGCGGTATTCATATCGTGGGTACGGCGACGATCATCGCCTGTGTTCTTGCGCAGATCGAGGAACTCCTCGATGTCCAGGTGCCATGTCTCAAGGTAGGCGCAGACCGCGCCCTTGCGCTTGCCGCCCTGATTGACTGCGATCGCCGTATCGTTGGCGACCTTGAGGAACGGCACCACGCCCTGGCTTTCGCCGTTGGTGCCCTTAATGTGCGCGCCCAGGCCTCGCACCGGGGTCCAGTCGTTGCCGAGGCCCCCCGAATATTTTGCGAGCAGCGCGTTGTCCTTGATCGACTTGAAGATGCCGTCGAGCTCGTCGGTTACCGTTGTCAGGAAGCAAGATGAAAGCTGCGGACGCGGCGTGCCTGAATTGAACAGCGTCGGCGTCGACGCCATGAAGTCGAAAGATGACAGGAGATCGTAAAACTCGATCGCCTTGGTCTCGCGGTCGATCTCGCGGAGCGCAAGCCCCATAGCGACCCGCATGAAGAACGCTTGCGGCAGCTCGATACGGTTGCCCGAGACGTGAAGAAGGTAACGGTCGTAAAGCGTCTGCAGGCCCAGGAACTGGAATTGCAGATCGCGCTCCGGCTTCAGGGCCGCCGAGATTCTGTTGAGGTCGAACCGGGTCAGCTCGGGATCGAGCAGTTCGGCGGCGATGCCGGTCTTGATGTAGACCGGGAAGTAGCCTGCGTAGCGACTGCCCATGTCGGCCTGGCTCGCATCCATCGGCTGCCGATGCACATAGGTGAGAACTTCACCGCGCAGCTTGTCCAGCAGCAGGCGCGCGCTAACGTAGGCGTGGTTAGGCTCCTGCTCCACCAGGGAGCGTGCGGCCATGATCGGCGCAAGCGCAAGCTCGTTGCGGCTGATGCCGTCATATAGGTTGCGTGTGGTCTCGACGAGCACAGCCGCAGGATCGGTCGCGTCTAATCCATTGCAGGCCTCCGCGATCACAGCGGTGAGGCGGGCCATATCGACCGGCACGTTGCTGCCGTCGTCGCGGAGCATGTGGAGCGAGGGCTGGCTTGAGATGGCCTTCGGAGCCGCAGCCTCGGCTTCGGCGCGCTTGCGCGCCCGTTCCTCCCGGTAGAGCACGTAGGCGCGCGCGACCTTGTGATTCTCGCTGCGCATCAGCGCGAGTTCGACCTGGTCCTGCACATCCTCGATGTGAAACGTGCGCCCCTCCCCGGCTCGGCGCGTCAGCGCAGCTACGACATCAGCCGTCAATTGCTCGACGCTCTCATGCACGCGGCGCGAGGCGGCTCCTGTGTTGCCTTCCACGGCGAGAAACGCTTTCGTCATCGCAACCGCGATCTTGGAGGAATCGAATGGCGTTACCTTGCCGTTGCGACGGATGATCTGCATAGCGGGCTCGCTTGGGGTCGCCGCGAGCGAGTCCGGACGTAACTGGATGATGGGAGCGGAAGCAATTTCCGCGTCGTGGAGGTTCAAAGACATCAAAGGTCCCCGTGATGCATGTTGCGATCGAACGGGGCAAAGGAGGGCGCCGCAGAAACGCCGGCAGACATGTGCCGGACGGTGCATGCAAGCGACCGCCGGGACACCCCGCCCGTGGACGTTCAGGTCGTCGCGGCAGGTCTCCTGGCTCGCAGGTCGTCGCATGCTTCCCGCCTTCCCGAGGCCTTTAATGACCTCAGTGACGATGTTCGGAAGCAGCTCGCTGCTGACAGTTGCGGGGGCAGCGCCGGAATTCCGCGTCGGAACGCAGTTCACCGGCTTCCCTCTTAGCCACTAAATCTTGCGAAACAGTGGAACCATGACCCCTATATGTAGCGAAACTCATTCGAAAGTGTCAACGGCCGATTGGCGCGCGAGCGACGATTTTCTGTGGAAGGGCACTGCAGGCGGAACGACGCCATTCGGGAATCTGGTCCGACTGCTTGGCGAGTTGGCAGATCACCTCCGGCGCATACACGAACACGCCAACCTGCTTCTTGCCCTGGCTGAAAAAGGCGCGCCCCACCGGTGGAATCCTGCCCTCCTTGGTCCAACAACGAAGCTCTGCCGGAGTGACGGATAGAATCTCCTCGACCATTTTCGTCGTGAGCGGTTCCTGTTGGAGCCGCTGCAGTTTCTGCTCGGCAATGGCGCAAACGTCCATGACTTCGGCCTCGGTCGCCTCCGGAAAGGCTATTGAGATGCCACACGGAACCTCGCTCACCACGCATTTGAGTCTCTGGCGGAAAGTCGACTTGACCAGCCGAATGGCGATGCCGGCCCTTTGCGTGCTGCCGCACGTCAGATTCGTAGCGGGAGAAAATCCGACCGCTCGCGTCGTTACGACGCAGGAGTCAAGATGCTGAGACGTGATCGTGCTCATGCTCGACCTATGGCGCAAGGAAAGCGGCAGCGACGAAGGATAGCCAACAGGGAACGTGTTACTGACGGTTCGGACGCTTGCACACCTACCAATTTGGGCCGATTGAGTTTCGAAGACGCACAGTTGAGGACGAGTAGCGTTACGCCGCCACCAAACTGTCGGACGTCTCCACTGTCCGGATCGCCGTTCAGACGCGCACATGTGAGAGGTTGACGGCGCGGCCGTCTTGCAGATAATCGAAAGCCGTCGAGGTTCTCCGGATCCCGCTTGATCCGGAGCTAAGAGGGAAGCCGGTGCGATGCCGGCGCTGCCCCCGCAACTGTAAGCGGCGAGCCGCTGTCCAACTCAGGTCACTGAAGCCCATACAGCTTCGGGAAGGCCGGACAGCGACATTGACCCGCGAGCCAGGAGACCTGCCCCGACGAAATATTCGTCCACGGGCGGGGTGTCCCGGTGGTACGCGAGGCAGCCGTCGCTCGCGCGACTTTGCCTGCATGCGTCCGCCACGGCCTCTGCCCCCTACTACGGGGTTGAAGCTATGTCTCTGTCTCTTCCTGTTGCAACTCTCGGCACACCGCGTATCGGTCCACGACGCGAGCTGAAATTCGCGCTCGAGGGCTTTTGGTCTGGCGTATCGGACGAACCCTCGCTGATCGAGGCCGGCATGGCGCTACGCGCTGCCAATTGGGCGCGGCAGAAAAGGCTCGGCGTCACCGTGATTCCATCGAACGATTTTTCGTTTTACGACCAGGTGCTCGACACGTCCGTGATGGTCGGTGCCATTCCCGACGCCTACGGCTGGAAAAGCGGTCCGGTGCCGCTTGCAACCTATTTTGCCATGGCGCGTGGCGCGGACGGTGAAGCAACCGAAACGTCATGCCGACATGTGCACCGCTCGCATGGCGTACCCGCGCAGGAAATGACGAAGTGGTTCGACACCAACTACCACTACATGGTCCCGGAGCTGACACGCGATCAGCAATTCAGCCTTGCCTCGCGCAAACCGATTGAGGAATACGAAGAGGCGAAGTCGCTCGGCTATCAGACGCGGCCGGTGTTGATCGGACCCGTCACATTCCTCAAGCTCGCCAAGAGCAAGGAACCGGACTTCGAACCGCTCTCACTGCTGGAGCGGTTGCTCCCGGTCTATGTCGATGTCCTTCGCGAACTTGCCAAGCGGGGCGCGGACTGGGTCCAGATCGACGAACCCTGCCTTGTGCTCGATCTCGACGCTGCTGCTCAGGCCGCGCTCCGCTCCGCCTACGCCGAGATCGCAAAATCGGTGCCGCAGATCAAGATCATGCTAGCGAGCTATTTCGGCGCGCTCGGCAGCAACCGCGATACTGCCTTCGGGCTTCCTGTCGCGGGCCTGCACTTCGATCTCGTCCGCGCGCCAGAGCAATTTTCAGATCTCGCCGCCCTGCCCCGCAATCACGTGATCTCGCTCGGCGTGATCGACGGGCGTAACATCTGGCGTGCGGATCTTAATCGCGTTCTCGATCGTCTCGAACCCGTGATCGCCGCGCTAGGGCGGGATCGCGTGCAGATCGCGCCATCCTGCTCCCTCCTGCATGTGCCGATCGATCTTGGCCTGGAAGAAAAGCTCGATCCCGAGATCAAGAGCTGGCTGGCCTTCGCCGTCCAAAAGATCGAGGAATTAGCAACGCTAGGAGTGGCGCTCTCGGACGGCCGTCAGTCGCGCGATGCGGCTCTGAAGGAATCTGACGTTGCCGCCGCCGCACGTAAGGATTCGCCCCGGATTCACGACGCGAAGGTGGCGCAGCGCGTCGCGGCAATCGATGCGACCCGGCGTCGCCGCAACAGCCCGTTTGCCAAGCGTGCGGAGGCACAACACCAGCGTTTCAATTTGCCGGCGTTTCCAACGACGACAATCGGCTCGTTCCCGCAGACGACGGCGGTCCGGAATGCGCGCGCGGCACACACCCGTGGAACGCTCAGCAACGCCGCCTACAAGACGTTCCTCCAGAACGAGACCGCTCGCGCGATCCGCTGGCAGGAGAACATCGGCCTCGACGTGCTGGTGCATGGTGAGTTCGAGCGCAACGACATGGTGCAATATTTCGGCGAGCAGTTTTGCGGTTTCGCCTTCACCAGCCACGGCTGGGTGCAGTCCTATGGTTCGCGCTACGTGCGGCCGCCAATCCTGTTTGGCGATGTCTCGCGACCCAAGCCAATGACGGTCGAGTGGTGGCAGTACGCGCAATCGCTCACGGAAAAGCCCATGAAGGCGATGCTGACCGGACCTGTGACCATTCTGAACTGGTCCTTCGTCCGCGACGATATTCCTCGAAGCGATGCATGCCGGCAAATCGCGCTCGCCATCCGAGACGAGGTTCACGACCTTGAAGCTGCGGGAGCAGGCATGATCCAGATCGACGAGGCGGCGCTTCGCGAGGGACTGCCTCTTCGCAAGTCAGAATGGAAGATCTATCTCGATTGGGCCGTGGACAGCTTCCGCATCTGCTCGTCGGGCGTTCGCGACGAGACGCAGATCCACACCCACATGTGCTACTCCGAGTTCAACGACATCATCGATGCGATCGGCGCCATGGACGCTGACGTCATTTCCATCGAGACATCACGCTCGAAAATGAAATTGCTCGATGCGTTCAGGATCTACAAATATCCTAACGAAATCGGACCGGGTGTCTACGATATCCATTCGCCGCGTGTGCCGGACGTATTGGAGATGAAAAATCTGCTCACCCTGGCAAGGGAACGGATTTCAGACTCCCAGCTCTGGATCAATCCTGATTGTGGCCTGAAGACGCGACGCTGGGAGGAGGTGCGTCCCGCTCTCGTTAACATGGTCGCAGCCGCACGCGAGCTGCGTGCTGTGCCTTGAACACGGGGGAGTGCCGAGGCATCATCGGGACCAGTCCCCTCCATCACAATCGCTTCGGGGACTTGCCCTTCCAGGTGTATTCTCCCCGCAGAGGCTCAGGCCCCGCCGAACCGGAACGATGCACGACCCGCACGCTGTTGGCTCGATAGTTGATGCGCTGCGACAGGCGCATGGCGACGCCGTGGCGCGGCTAATGTTGCAAGACGGGATGACCCTTGAGGCGCTGATCGACGCGCTGGTGCGTCCGCCCTTGAGCAACCGTGATTCAGTAAGGCTGATGATTGCGGCGCTGGAGTCTGGCGACTTCGATGTTGCGCCGGACTTCGCCGCCCGTGCGTCGCACCTCAAATTCATCTACGACCCGCCCCGATCAATGCGGGTGGTCGACATCGTCATGTTGACCGAGCATCACACTTATTCCAGTGCCGAAATTTGGCTGCGTCTACGACCATGAAAAGCCACGGCCTTTATGGACGAGCGGACTTGCTGCGTTTGAGGCACTCATGCACCAAACGAGCAGCGCGCCCGCTTCCCCTTCTTGCCTTTACTGGGAGGGGGTGCAATGCATCGCAGCACGGTCTATGCTAGAATGACCGCAAATTTCAAAGGTAGACACATGTCATATGCCTATAAGCTGAATGAGGACGTTCAGCACCTGCCCCAAGGGCCACAAGGTCGAGCCGAAACTAATCAACCAATGATTTATACCATCGTTCAATGTATGCCCATTGAGGCCGACGGTCGTCTTAGATATCGCATCAGGAGCAAAACAGGGAATATTGAGCGAGTAGTCACGGAAGATCAGCTTTCCTACTCTCAGTGATTTTGCAAGCTCGCCGGACCTGCCCGCGAAACGGTCTCATCATAGCGAATGGTGGCTCGATCGAAGGGCTGACGGACGCGCGCTGTGTCCGCCAGCATCCAGCTTACCCAATGCCCGTTCCAGAAGGTGACTTCAACCGCAGCCGATCTTGCGTCTGCATTAGGCCCGGAAATGATGGATTTCCCTGACTGGCGTATTGCCGGGCCGGTGGTCTCGGGCCTCGCGACTGCTGGCTTCTACCATGCGAAACACACGCTCAGGCCGGCCGTGGCGCTCGCGCCACTGAAAGCCCTCGAACGGCGGCCACCCGGTCGCTCAAGATCTTGCAGACTTCAAGGCTCTTGCGCTTAGCCGGCCAACGACGTTCGACAAGTCAGCCCTTGAGCTCTATCGCGAGCGCGTCCGGAAGATCGACATCGCCTTCGCGGTCGCGCAGTTTTAACGATAGCGGTACGACGACCCCACCTCGTTTAGGTGGACGGCATGAGCGAGACTCGCGCCTAGATTCGACAGCGCGAGGGACACTGACTCCATGCATCAAGACAGACATCAAGACAGGCATGACGCCGCCTCCTATCAGCGGATCGAAGTGATCACGGGGGAGACGCGACGGCGCAGTTGGAGCGATGCAGAGAAGGCGCGGATCGTGGCCGAGAGCGCCGATCCGGAGACGAGCATTTCCGAGGTGGCGCGGCGCAACGGGGTCAACCGGGGACTGCTCAGTGTGTGGCGGCGCAATGCGCGGCTTGCGTCGAGCGAAGGGCCGCAGTTCGTGCAGGTCAGGCTCGATGACGCCGTCGAGGCGCGGCCGAACGTGATCGATAAGCCACACGTTCTGGCGGGTCCGGCCGAGCGGATCGAGGTGATGATCGCGGGCGCGACGGTGCGCGTGCCCGTCGGCGTCGACGCCGCGACGCTGGAGCGCGTGCTGGCGGCGGTGAGATCGATGCGATGATCACGTTCGGTCCAATGATCCGTGTGTTCGTCGCGACGCAGCCGATTGACTTTCGCAAAGGCGTTCATGGCCTGGTCGCGCTGGTGGCGGAGGGATTGGGCGGCAAACCCTACAGCGGCGACGTTTACGTCTTCCGATCGAAGCGATCGGATCGTTTGAAGCTTCTCGTTTTTGACGGCTCTGGAATAGTTCTAGCGACGAAGTGGCTCGAGAATGGGAGCTTCGCCTGGCCACCTGTTCGCGAGGGTACGATGCTGGTGACGGGGGCGCAACTGGCGATGCTGATCGAAGGTCTTGCGGAGTGGTCGCGTGTGGTCCCGAAGGTGACGAAGCGGCCGACGAAAGTCGCCTGAATCGTCTTGTTTTGCTGGCGAGTCCGGGTGTGTTCGTGTAGCTCTGCGATATGGCGCTTCGCCCTGAAGATCTCCCCTCTGACCCTGCGGCTCTCGCCGAGATGGTGCTGGCTTTCGAAGGCGAGAACGACGATCTGCGCGCAGAGATCGCCACGTTGAAGAGCCTGATCTTCGGCTCGCGATCGGAGCGCTCGGCGATCGTCTGTGCCGAACAGATCGCGTTCGATCTGGAACGGACCGCCGGCGCGCAGCCTCCGGCCAACGATGACGAACCGGACGCGTCGAGACCGAAGCGGCGCAAAGCGAGGCGCAACATCGGCGCGCTACCGGCGCATCTGCCCCGGGTCGAGCGGGTGATCGAGCCGGCGTCCACGCTCTGCCCGTGCTGCACGGGTCAGATGCATCGGATCGGCGAGGAGAGCAGCGAAGCGCTCGATCGGGTTCCCGCGTGGCTGCGTGTGCTCCGCACGATCCGTCCCAAATATGCCTGCCGCGCCTGTGAGGGCCCGATCGTCCAGGCCCCGGCACCGGCGCGGCTCGTCGAGGGCGGCATGGTGACGACGGCGCTGATCGCGCATATCGCCGCGGCCAAATATGCCTGGCAATCGACGCTCTACCGCCAGACGCAGATCCTGGCGGGCCAGGGTGTCGTCGTCGACCGTCAGACGCTGGCGCGCTGGATGGGGAGCGCGGCGTGGCTGGTCAGGGGCCTCTACGATCTGCAACTGAAGACCATGCACGGCTTCGAGCGGTTGTTCTGCGATGAGACGCCGATGCCGGTGCTCGACCCGGGACGCGGCCGCACGAGGACCTGCCAGTTCTGGGCGCATGCGACGGACGATCGGGCGTGGAAGGGTCCGGCACCGCCTGCGGTCGCCTATGTGTTCGCGGGCGGTCGCGGCAAGAAGGAGATCGTGGCGCAGTTGGCCGGCTTCGAAGGCGTGCTGCAAGTCGACGGCTATGCCGCCTACGCCTCGCTGGTGGGCGATGCGAAGATGTCGGGCAAGATCCAGCTGGCGTATTGTCTCGTTCACGCGCGCCGCAACTTCGTGAGGGTGCACAAGACGACGAACTCACCCTTCGCCGCGGAGGTCATCGAGCGCATCGCAGCCGTCTACGCGATCGAGGAGAGGATCCGCGGTCTCGACGCCGGAGAACGCCGCGCGGCGCGACAGGCCGAGACGAAGCCGATGATGGAGGCGTTGAAGGCCCGTCTGGTCGCGGTGAAAGACGGAATCTCCTGCCGCTCGACGCTCATCAAGGCGATCGATTACATGCTCGAACGCTGGCAGGGCCTGACGGCGTTCCTGGATGACGGGCGGCTCGAGCCAGACAGCAACACCGTCGAGCGATCGATCAGGCCAATTGCGATCGGGAAAAAGAACTCGTTGTTCAGTGGTGACGAGGGCGGGGGCGAGACATGGGCGGTACTCTCTTCGCTTCTTAACACGGCCAAATTGAATGGCCTCGACCCCGAGGCCTATCTCGTCGACGTTCTCGAGCGGATAGTGAGTGGCGCCACGAAGGTCAACCAGCTTCACGAACTTCTGGCCTGGAACTGGAAGGCCGCACGCGAAGCCGACAAGCGGGCTGTGGCATGACGAAGCCGAAGCGACGGCGAGGAAAACCGGCCAAGACGACGATGGCGGACTATGCCATGTCGTTCGAACGGCTCGGACAATGGATGAGCGAGCGCGCCAGGTCGCCGACGCTTCGGCATCCGCGGGCGACGTCGCTCTCCATGCTCGACGGCGCAGTGGCCGCTGTCGTCGCCGGGCCGGTCTCGATGGCCTCGGAGGAATGGGTGTGCCCGCTCCTCGGCGTCGATCCCGATGCCTTCAATCACGACACCGAGGAGTTCTCGGCGATCGCCGCCACGCTGATGCGCCACAACGCGATCAGCGAGACACTGTCGACGAGACCGGAGAGCTTCGAGCCACTGTTCGTGCGATCGCAGGACGGCGAAGTCGACCCGCAGCCCTGGTGCATGGGCTTCTACGCCGTCATGAAGCTTCGGCTTCTCGTCTGGTCGCGGCTTCTCTCCCCGAACGGAACCGAACACCTTATGCTGCGACCGATCCTGGTCCACTACATCGATGACGCCGGTCGGCCCTTGCTGCCCCCGGCCCGGCACAAGCTGGGAACGCCGCCCATCGTCCAAAACGCCTGGCGCGACATTCCAGCAGCCGTCGAGGCCCTGCGGCAGTTCTGGATGCCTATACGCTTCAAGCGTGGCGCGTAGGCCGTCCGCGCCAAGTCCGTGGCCCTCTCGTACCGCTTAC
>NZ_LUUB01000087.1 GCF_001641635.1 Bradyrhizobium centrolobii | reverse complement strand
TAGGGTCTGTACCTAATTAGCGCGCTCTGATTCTCTTGCACCCGAACTGATTCGGCACGGGGGCTTTGATGCGCAAGGGGCTGTTCTGGCTCAACGACAAGCAGTGGGCTCAGATAAAGCCGCATCTGCCAACGAACCAGACCGGACCGGAGCGCGAAGATGATCGACGCATCATCAGCGGTATCATCCACATGCTTCAGTGTGGCGCGCGCTGGCGCGATTGCCCGCCCGACTTTGGTCCTTACACGACGATCTACAATCGGTTCAATCGCTGGGCCAAGCGCGGACATTGGCAGGCGATCTTTGAAGCGCTCGCCCGCTGCGGCAAGGATGGCGTGACTTTGTCCATCGACTCCACCTCGATCAAGGCGCATCGCTCGGCGAGCGGCGGAAAAGGGGGGAACATGAACAGGCGATCGGCCGCTCGCGCGGCGGGCGGACCACGAAAATCCACGCGCTGAGCGACCCTGATTGCAAACCCTGCGCATTTCATCTCACTCCGGGCCAGGACGCAGATATTGCCGCAGCGCCGGCCCTTTTGGAACTCGCGCCGCCCATGTCTGCCCTCATTGGGGACAAAGGCTACGACGGCGACGGCTTTCGCGCCGAAATCGTCAATCGTGGCGCCAAGCCCGTCATTCCAAACAAATCCAACAGGGTGACCTTCCACAACTTCAGCAAGCGCATCTATAAAGGGCGCAATGTTATCGAGCGTTGCTTCTGCCGGCTCAAGGATTTCAGGCGTGTCGCAACTCGTTACGATAAACTCGCCAGAAACTTCTTGGCTGCCGTCCACATCGCAGCCATCGTCGCCTATTGGATCAATTGAGTCTGGACCCTAAGCATGGCCCAGCTGGTTCAATGCCGCCTCGTCAACGAGCCGTTCGCCGATCCCGGACTGTTGCTCGACTTCAGGTTCGGGCGCCGCGCGATGCTGTTCGACATCGGCGATCTCGCTGGCCTGTCCAATCGCGAGTTGCTTCGCATCAGCGACGTCTTCGTGAGCCATCGGCACATGGATCACTTCGCCGGCTTCGATCAGTTGCTGCGGGCCCGGCATCATCAGCCCGGCCGTTTGCGCGTGACGGGGCCGCCCGGCCTCATCGCGGGCATCGCCGGCAAGCTCGCGGCCTATAGCTGGAATCTGCTCGATGAGACTTCATCCGACTTTGTGATCGAGGCGGCCGAATTCTGCGATGGCCGGCTCGGCGGCTGGACCCGCTTTTCTGCGCGAGATCAGTTTTGCGCAAGGTCGATCGGAGAGACATCGCTCGCGCCGGGGCTCGTGTTTCATGATGGCGATCTGCGCATCGAGGCTGCCACGCTCGATCACGGCATGCCCTGTCTCGGCTTTGCGTTGCAGGAGACGCGCCGGGTCAATGTCTGGAGCGTTGGCCTTGCCGAGCTTGGCCTTCAGGTCGGTCCATGGCTCAACGCGGCCAAGCGCGCGGTCCGCAGCAGCGCGGACGAGAACATGCTGGTTGACGTTGGCGACGGCCGCACCATCCGGCTCGGCGAGCTCATCCGGCACGCGCTCAAGGTCGCGCCCGGACAGCGCGTCGCGTACGTGACCGACGTCGCCTTCACCCCTGATAATGCCGAGCGCATCATTGCGCTCGCGCGCGGTGCCGATCATCTCTTCATCGAGGCGGCCTTCGCCGGCGACGATGTCGAGATCGCAAAAGCGCGCCGTCACCTGACGGCCACGCAGGCCGGCGAGCTCGCCCGAGCGGCGGGTGTTAAGCGGATGACGACGTTTCACTATTCGCCGCGCTATCTCGAAGCGCCGGACCGGCTGCGCAACGAAGCGGAAGCTGCGTTCTCGGGCCAGTCCGCGCCGCCCTGACCATTGCCGGCGTAGATCAGCGCGCCCTTAGCAGCGACCGATCGAGCGGGCGGAGCCGGGCGGGATCGAACGGCGACAGGTCGACATCGCCCATCGCGCCGTCCGCGATCAGTTGCGCCAGCGCCTCGCCGGTCGCAGGCGCATTGAGGATGCCCCAGACATTGTGTCCGGTCGCAACGTAGAGGCCTTCGCTTCCCGGCACCTTGCCGATCAGCGGCAAGCCGTCCTGCGTGACCGGGCGGAAGCAGGCCTGCCGCGCGATGATCCTGTCGGCGCGAAACACGGGCGACAGCCGTTCGGAGATCGCCTGCAGGCGGTCGATGGCGTCCCGATCCGGCGTTACGGCTGCCGGATCCAGCGGTAGCGGAGCGACGTCGGAGAAGGCGGTGACGTGCGTGCTGCCGTCGGCCCGCGGGAAAACCTCGATCGAGACTGCGCCGTCGTCCTCTCCGTATTCGAGAAACAGGGCATCGGCCGGCACGTCCGTGCCGGTGTCGTAGACGATGCTCGGACTGCGCTGGCCGTAGACGGCAGGCAGACTCATCCATTGTGCGGCGAGCAGCGACCACGGCCCCATGGCGATCACCACGGCATCCGCCTCGAGGACTCGGCCGTCGATCTCGACACCTTTCGCGGTCGTGCCATTCGCATCGCGCACAATGCCGGTGACGCGACCGGCTCGAAGCTCGGCGCCTTGCACAAGCGCGGTGTTCATCACCGCTGAGGTGAACTTGCGGGGATGAACGATCCCGGTCGTGTCCGTCGTGCCGAGGCGATGCGCGATGACGACTCCCTTGGAGAGCCAGCCGAGCGCGCACGGCGCATCGCGGCGCGCATCAGTGTCGGACGCGACAAGGCCGCTATAGGCACTCATGCGACGATAGCCCCAATCGCCTGCGATCTCATCCGCCAGCCGGGCATGAAGGGCAAAACTGCGCCGCGCCAGCGCATCGAGCGGCGTGCCGGCGCACCAGTCGAGCGCCAGGAATCCGCCGGCCTTGCCCGAGGCGGCCGCTGCCACCTCCGTCCGCTCCACGACGGTGACGTCGACGCCGCGGCGGCGGAGGAAATAAGCGGTGCAGGCGCCGATCACACCGCCGCCGCAGATGATAACGCGCATGGCTCCTTCCTTGATGGTCCCTCACGCATCGAGAGGACTACCAAAACAATTCGGCGCCGGCTGGGCACGCCGGCGCCGCATCGTGATTCGGCTCGCGCAGCGTCAGCCCGGCCCAGCGCCCTGCGTTGCCGTGTACACGGCGTAGAGCGATTGGCTCGCGGCCATGAACAGGCGGTTGCGCTTGGGGCCGCCGAAGCAGAGATTGCCGCACACCTCGGGCAGGCGGATGCGGCCGAGCAGCTTGCCCTCCGGCGACCACACCGTCACGCCATTATAGCCGACCGAGCGGCCGGCATTGCTGGAGGCCCAGACATTGCCGTTGACGTCGCAGCGCACGCCGTCCGGTCCGCACTTCACGCCATCGATCACGCAGTCGGAAAACCGCTTCAAGTTGGAGAGCTTGTTGTCGCTGCCGACGTCGAACACGAAGATCTCGCCCTTGCCGCCCGGCCCGGTGTCGCCCGGGCCCTTGCCGGTCGAGATGACGTAGAGCTTCTTGAAGTCGGGCGAGAAGCAGAGGCCGTTGGGATCGGGCACCTGGTCCTCGCTGACGACGAGATCGACGCGGCCGGAGGGGTCGATGCGATAGCAATTGGTGGGCAGCTCGCGCTTGCCCGGCACGAAGCCGGCCGGCTGCCCGATCCGCGGATTGAGCTTGCCGCCTGCGTTGCTCGGGCCGCCCGCGCCGTCGGGCTCGCCTTCATAGAGCTGACCGCCATAGGGCGGATCGGTGAACCAGTAGCTGCCGTCGGGATGCGCGACGACATCGTTCGGCGAGTTCAGCTTCTTGCCGTTGTAGGAGTCCGCAAGCACGGTGGCGGTGCCGTCGTGCTCGTAGCGCGTCACCCGCCGGGTCAGGTGTTCGCAGGAGAGTTGGCGGCCCTGGAAGTCGAAGGAGTTGCCGTTGGAGTTGTTGGAAGGTGAGCGAAACACGCTGACGCGGCCGTCGTCCTCGCTCCAGCGCATCTGCCGGTTGTTGGGAATGTCGCTCCACAAGAGGTAGCGGCCCTGCGCGCTCCATGCCGGGCCTTCGGCCCACAACAGGCCGGTGTAAAGCCGCTTGATCGCCGTGTTGGGCTGCGCGAGGTCGTTGAAGGACGGATCGACCGCGATGATGTCGGGGTCCCAGAAATAGGTGGTCGGCGCGCCGCCCGGGCCGAAATCGCGCGGCGGGGTGGTGATCGTGGTCGGCGGCGCGGCCGGGCCGGCCTGGGCCAGCGCGGAGCCTGCTCCGGCCACGGTGGCGGCCGCGCCGAGCGCGAGCCCCTGGACAAGCGTTCGTCGTGAAAGCGCAGCGTCTTGGTCACGCTGCTCGTGGCGTGTCATCGCGTCCTCCCGGTCATGTTCACTGGCCGGTTGATCCGGCCCAGCACGACCTGAGGTTAATGCGGTCCGCGGCCGGTTGCGAGAGCCGGGTTCGCATCTTCGGCGCGATATCTGATCATAATCAGGTCACATTCGAATGCATGCCGATCGGCCGCCGCCACGCGCTTGGGTGCGAATTTGCGCCGTCACCAAGGCCTTAAAATGTTCCGCGCAGTCGAGCAAAAATTTCCCTGTTCCAAAGGCCAAGCGGGATTTCGTATGACGCATGTCAAGCCTTGACCTCGCATGTAATGCTGGCAGAACTTGCCGGGGGCAAAAGCCGGAGTTGATTGTGCTGGGTCTCGTCGTGTTGGTCGGACTGATCGGGATCGCGTTCGCGGCCGGCTATTTCACGCGCGGACACGTGTCCCGCAAACGGCGTGCGGAAGCCCGCCGCTGGCGTAACTACACCCAGCCGGACTGGCTGCACGCCTCGGCGCCCGCCAACACCAATGAAGCCACGCCTCCGGCGGTCGGCGAACTCGGTCAGATGCTGGACCGCTGGGAGAACAGGGCTCGCGCCCGCCGCGCCAGATAGCTGCCAATCGCTTCAGGCCCGTAGCCGGGCTGAACGACCCGTCCGCCGTAGCTCGAAGAGCGATGGCGGAAGCGATATCCGAGACGTCTGGTCCCACATATTGCTGCGCTCATGCGGGCTTCGGCGCCACGCATCCACAATTCCTTGCGTTGCCCGGCAAGCAAAACACGCAGCCGCTGGGTCAATCCATCGGCCGCAAGATATTCGCCTTTACAGAAATTCGGATTTATAGTATTAACTCGCATCCCGCCCGACGAAAGGGACGGTTCGCGAGTCGTACGGATCGTGGGCGGGCTGCGGTGGACGCGAGCGGCGTCGATGCGGGCGGTGGCGTGCAGGGCGAGTTGAACCTCGTGAGCGCATCACTTTTCGTGCATGACGAACGGCGCTCACTCGCCCTGCGATGCCTCTTGGCGAAGCAGGGTGCGCTTGCGTACGGCAAAACCGTGTGGTCCTGGCCGTCGTTGCTACGGTCAAGCCTTTTGCGGAGGCGGACATTGCTTCAACCGGGGCGATGTCCGTGCATTCTGCGGGGTAACGGAGGCCAGAAGGAATTCGGCTCCGGGGAGAGCGCGGCATAAGCCGTCAAACCACTGCGCAGGGAAGGCCGGGCGTTTTCCGGCTTCACCTGTTTTCCCGTTGTGCATTTGCGTGTGCATTTGATCGCACAGCGGGCCGCGGGTGCCAGCCGGCGCCCGGTCTTCCCTGCGCCCTTTTCTCGTGGGGCATCAAGAAGAGAGCAAAACTCGGGCGAGCCGCGCCGCGAGAACGCGAGGGCTGTTTGGACATGGACACGCTGCCACCAATACCGGAATCTCATAGGTCAGTCCCCCTGACCATCTTTTTGGCGTTGCAGTTGCTGCTATTTCTCGTCTAGAAACGGTGCACTGAGCCACCCGGCAACGAACCGTCAACGGTTTTGGCCGAGGATTCCTGGGCTCACAAGGGTCTGGCAATGCTGATTCGCGGCCAAATCGATGGGATTTTGGGGGAGGTGGCTCTGGCCGCCGCCACGATCCCGGCCGCGCACCTGCCCACCCTCCTTATTGACGGGCTTCTTCTTACCTGCCCCTGAGGGCCGGCTGGGCGCCACGCGCCTGGGCACTCAGGGGTTGTACGAGATCACCGGACACCTCATGCGCCCAGGAACTGAACGGCGCGAAAGCTCAAAAGGAAATCTGCAATGGCCCCCGTGAACAAGTCCGAGAAGGACCGCGTCATCATTTTCGACACCACGCTGCGCGACGGCGAGCAGTGCCCCGGCGCCACCATGACCTTCGAGGAGAAGCTCGAGGTCGCCGAGCTGCTGGACGATATGGGGGTCGACGTCATCGAGGCCGGCTTCCCCATCACCTCCGAGGGCGACTTCCAGGCGGTCAGCGAAATCGCCCGCCGTTCCAAGAACGCGGTGATCGCCGGCCTGTCGCGGGCCCATCCCGCCGACATCGACCGTTGCGCCGAAGCCGTCAAGTTCGCCAAGCGCGGCCGCGTCCACACCGTGATCGCGACCTCGCCACTGCATATGCGGGTGAAGCTGAACAAGACCCCGGAGCAGGTGGTTGAGACCTCGGTCTCCATGGTCGCGCGCGCCCGCAACCAGATCGACGACGTCGAATGGTCGGCCGAGGACGGCACCCGCAGCGAGATGGACTTTTTGTGCCGCATCGTCGAGGCCGTCATCAAGGCCGGCGCCACCACGGTGAACATCCCCGACACCGTCGGCTACACGGTGCCGGAGGAATACACCCACTTCATGAAGACGCTGATCGAGCGCGTACCGAACTCGGACAAGGCGGTGTTCTCCGTGCACTGCCATAACGACCTCGGCATGGCCGTTGCGAACTCGCTGGCCGGCATCGTCGGCGGTGCGCGCCAGGTCGAGTGCACCATCAACGGCATCGGCGAGCGCGCCGGCAACGCCGCGCTCGAAGAGATCGTGATGGCGATCAACGTGCGCAACGATAAATTCCCGTACTGGAATAAAATCGACACCACGCAGCTCACCCGCGCCTCGAAAGTGGTGTCGGCGGCGACTTCGTTCCCGGTGCAGTACAACAAGGCGATCGTCGGCCGAAACGCCTTCGCGCATGAGAGCGGCATCCATCAGGACGGCGTGCTGAAGGACGCCTCCACCTACGAGATCATGCGGCCCGAAATGGTCGGCCTGAAGCAGTCCTCGCTGGTGCTGGGCAAGCACTCCGGCCGCCATGCCTTCGTGCACAAGCTGGAGGAGCTGGGCTACAAGCTCGGCCCCAACCAGCTGGAAGATGCGTTCACGCGGATGAAGGCCTTGGCCGACCGCAAGAAGGACATCTACGACGAGGACATCGAGGCGCTGATCGACGAGGAGATGGCGGCGGCCCACGACCGCATCAAGCTGACTTCGCTGACCGTGATCGCAGGCACCCATGGTCCGCAGCGCGCGACCATGAAGCTCGACGTCGACGGCCAGATCAGGATCGAGGAGGCCGAGGGCAACGGTCCGGTGGACGCAGTGTTCAACTGCATCAAGCGCCTGGTGCCGCACGAGGCCAAGCTCGAGCTGTATCAGGTCCACGCGGTCACCGAAGGCACGGACGCGCAGGCCGAGGTCTCGGTCCGCCTGTCGCATGACGGCCGTTCGATGACGGCGCGCGCGGCGGACCCGGATACGCTGGTGGCCTCCGCAAAAGCCTATCTCGGCGCGCTCAACAAGATCGTTATGAAGCGCCAGCGCGACACGGTGACGACGGCGGCGGCAAGCTGACGTCGGCCCTCACGGCAGATCGGCGGAAACGCGGCGCCTCCGGGCGCCGCGTTTTCGTTTGGCGCACGATCGGTTATGTGAACGTGTATCGCAACAAATATGTTATTAACATGTCACGTTAACACCCCATTAACCGGCAGCGTCACGGGCCGTGCCCCGTTGCTGGAGAATTGGAAATGTCACTGACCGCTGGTTGCATCGCCTTCACCGGGTTCAATGGCGACGGCAACGACAACCTGTCCTTCGTTGCCTTGACCGACATCCCGCAGGGCACGGTGATCAACTTCACCGACAGCAACTGGAACGGCACCAGCTTCGCCACCGGCAGCAGCGCCGAGAGCACGATGGCCTGGACCGCGACGAGCGCGATCGCCGCCGGCACCGTCATCGACATCAACAACATCGGCAAGGGTACGCTCGGCGCCAGCGCCGGCAGCGTGACCTTCACCAACGCCAACAACACCGGCCTCTCCAACGACAGCGAGGTTGTCTACGCCTATGTCGGCTCCTCGACCTCGCCGACCTTCCTCGCCGCGATCTCCAATGTCGGCTATTCCACCAGCGACGGCACGCTGACCGGCACCGGCCTCGTCGCCGGCCAGACCGCGGTCAGCTTCACCGGCGGCCTCGATATCGTCGGCTATAACGGCCCGCGTTCGGGCCTTGCCAGCTTCGCCGATTACCTCGCCGCGATCGGCAACACCGCCAACTGGGTGACCCAGAACGGCAGCGGCGACCAGAGCACCGACGGCACCGCGCCGGACGCGCCGTTCCCGACCACTGCCTTCACCGTCGCGGCTCCGGCGGCGCAGTCGATCTCGTTCTCGCCGTCGAGCGTGTCGGTCGCCGAGGGCGACAGCGGCACCAAGACGATGACCTTCACCATTGTGCGCGCCGGCGGCACCACCGGCGCGATCAGCTTCTCCGGCAGCTTCGCGGCCGGCACCACCAATGCGGCCGACTACGGCGGCACGCTGCCGGGCTCGACCTTCAGCGGCAGCATCGCGGCCGGCGCGACCTCGGCGACCGTCACGATCACGATCTCCGGCGACACCACGCCTGAGCCCGACGAGAGCTTCACGCTGACGCTGACCGGCGCCAGCAACCCCAGCGCGACCGTTACGATCGGCACGGCGACCGCGACCGGCACCATCACCAATGACGACGGCACCGTGCTCTCCAGCAACTCGTCTTCGCCGATCACGCTGGCGAACAACGATCATCTCACCGTTCTCGGCGGCGTGACGCTGTCGGCCTCGACGCCGGTCACCTGGATCGGCGGCAGCACCTCGCCCGGTGCGCTGCTCGACAATTTCGGCACCATCACCGGCACCAGCCGTGCGATCGCGACCAGCGGCTCGGCGAGCGGCAGCTTCACCATCCACAACGAGGCCGGCGCGACCATCACCGCCACCAAGGATGCCGTGAAGATCTCGAACCTGGTTTCGGGCACGAGCGGCACCTTCACGGTCAACAATGAAGGCACGATCGCCTCGACCGGCACCGGCAGCAACGCCGGTCAGGCGCTCGACCTCGACGACATCAACTCGAGCGGCGTCCACACCGTCATCAACAACGCGGCAACCGGCATGATCTCGGCGGCCGATGCCGACGCGATCCGGCCCGGTGCCAATGCCACCATCAACAATTACGGCCAGATCGTCAGCCACAACGGCTCGGCCTCTTCAACCGGCAACGATGCGATCGACTTCCAGTCGGTCAATACCGGCGGGATCGTCAACAATTTCGCCGGCGGCGTCATCGACGGCGCGCGCCACGGCATCACCGGCGATCAGCCGATCACCGTCACCAATGACGGCACGATCACGGGCGAGGCCGGCTCCGGCATCAACATGGACAGCTCTGCCAACACGACGACGGTCGTGACCAACCGCGGCACCATCACCGGAACGTCGGTCAATGGCGCCGATGCGGATGGCGTCGACGTCGACGGCCTCGTCTCGATCGACAATTTCGGGACGATCGGGGCGGTCGGACTCGTCGCTGCTGCCAACGGCCTCAACGAGGCGCTCGCGATCGGCGGCGGCACCGTCCACAATGAGGTGGGGGGCCTGATCGTCAGCGATCAGCGCGCGATCACCGTCGACGACAGCAACGACGGCAGCGCGTTCGGCGCCATGACCATCATCAACGACGGCACCATCCGCGGCGACAACGGCGAGGCGATCTCGATCACCGGGACCTATGGCGACACGATTGCCAATACGGGGAGCATCTTCGGCAGCGTCGCCATGGATGGCGGCAACGATACGCTCACCAATAGCGGCACGATCGGAGGCGACGTGGCGATGGGAGCGGGTGACGACACCATCACGCTCGTCGCCGGCTCGGTTCTGACTGGCACGATCGACGGCGGCGACGGCCTGGATACGCTGGTTCTGTCGGGCAATGGCGGCGGCACGCTCGGCACTGTGACCAATGTCGAGAAGCTCGATGTGCAGGGCGGCACCTGGCGGATCCAGGACGCGACAGGCTATTCCGACATCGCGGTCGAGAGCGGCGCGAAGATGATCCTGATGGGGTCGGCCGCCGGCGCGGCGATTGCTGCGGGTGGTACGCAATACGTCTACGGCTCGGCCTCGGGCTCGACGGTCTCGGGAGATCAGGTGATCGAGGCTGGCGGCTCCGCCAGCGGCTCGACGATTACGGTCGGCGGCGAGCAGGACGTCTATGCCGGCGGCGTCGCGACCGGCACCATCATGGATGGCGGCAGCCAGGGGGTTTACGGCGGGGCGGTGAGCCTGACCACGATCGGCGACGGCGCGATCCAGCATCTCCACGGCAGCGCCACCACCACGATCGTCAACGACGGCGGCGAGCAGAACGTCTATGCCGACGGCGCCGCGACCGGCACCACGCTCAATGCCGGCGGCATGCAGATCGACTGGGGCACGGCGATCAGCACGACGCTCAACGGCGGCGAGCAATACGTGTTCGGCACGGCGAGCCTGACGACCCTCAATTCGGGCGTGCAGATCGTCGAGAGCGGCGGCGCGGCCAACTCGACCACGATCCACGGCGGCGAGCAGGACGTCTATGCCGGCGGGACCGCGATCGGCACGGTCATGGACGGCGGCAGCCAGGCGGTCTACGGCGCGGTCGTGATCCAGACCACGATCAGCGGCTGCGCCATCCAGTATCTGCACGGCAGCGCCATCACCACGACCATCAATGATGGCAGCAAGCAGGCGATCTATGCCGACGGCAGTGCGACCGGTGCCGTCGTCAATGCCGGCGGCGAGCAGATCGATTGGGGTCTCGCCACCGCCACCATCGTCAACGGCGGAACGCAGTATGTGTACGGCGATGCGACCGGGACGACGATCCTCGCCGGCACGCAGCACGTGCAGTCCGGCGGCAATGCGGTCAGCACCACCATCGGTTCGGGCGCGCTCGCTTATGTCCATTCGGGCGGTGCGGCGAATGGGGTGGCCTTCGCCGGCCCCAACGCCTCGCTGGTGCTCGATCAGTCATCCGCGCTCACCGGATCGATCTCCGGCTGGCAGGCCAACGACAGCATCGATCTCGGCGACATCCTGTTCAGCGACGGCGTGACCTCGCTCGCCTATTCGCAGAACGGCGACAACTCCGGCGGCACGTTGACGGTCTCCGACGGTGCGCACACGGCAACGCTGAGCCTGCTCGGCCAGTACACCGCGGCCGACTTCGCCCTGTCCTCGGACGGCCACGGCGGCACTCTCATCACCGATCCGGCGGTCGCGCAGCAGGCCCAGCTCGCTCCGGCGCTGCACGGCTGAGGCCGCGCGAATAACAACGTCATGGCCGGGGCTCGCCCCGGCCATGTGTGCTTGCGGTCCCCGGCGGGACGACCATCGCCCCGCGGGATACAGCATTTTTGCAAGGAGACCCCTGCTAACAGGCAATAGCGCCTAGGCCTGCTTCCCTATAATGCTGCGTCCAAGTCTCGGGGCCGGCGGTCCGTGCCCTCAAGGACGTGCGGGAGGAAGCATGCGAAAAGTTATCTGGGCTGCGGCATCGATCGTGGCGCTGGCCTTTGCCGGGCCGGCATTGGCGCAATCGCCGATCATCATCAAGTTCAGCCATGTCGTCGCCACCGATACGCCGAAGGGCAAGGCGGCCGAGAAGTTCAAGGAACTCGCCGAGAAGTACACCGGCGGCAAGGTCAAGATCGAGGTCTATCCGAACTCGTCGCTCTACAAGGACAAGGAAGAGCTCGAGGCGCTGCAGCTCGGCAGCGTGCAGATGCTGGCGCCGTCCAACTCGAAATTCGGCCCGCTCGGCATCCGCGAGTTCGAGGTGTTCGATCTGCCCTACATCCTTCCCGACCTGAAGACGCTACGGAAGGTGACGGAAGGCCCGCTCGGCGCCAAGCTGCTCAAGCTGCTCGAGCCCAAAGGCATCACCGGCCTTGCCTATTGGGACAACGGCTTCAAGGAGATGAGCGCCAACAAGAAGCTGGTCACCCCTAGCGACTATCAGGGCGTCAAGTTCCGCATCCAGTCCTCGCGTGTGCTCCAGGCGCAGTTCAAGGCGCTCGGCTCGCTGCCGCAGGTGATGGCGTTCTCGGAAGTTTATCAGGCGCTCCAGACCGGCGTGGTCGACGGGCAGGAGAACACCTGGTCGAATATCTACACCCAGAAGATGCACGAGGTGCAGAAGTACATCACCGAGACCAACCACGGCTACATCGGCTACGTCGTGATCGTGAACAAGAAGTTCTGGGACGATCTGCCGGCCGACATCCGCGACCAGCTCACCAAGGCGATGAAGGAAGCGACCGACTTCAACAACGCGCAGTCGCAGAAGGAGAACGACGACGCGCTCGCCGAGATCAAGAAGAGCGGCAAGAGCGAGATCATCAAGCTCACGCCGGAGCAGGACGAGGCGATGCGCAAGGCGATGGAGCCGGTCTACAAGGATGCCGCGAGCCGCGTCGGCCAGTCGCTGATTGACGAATTCCAGAAGGAAGCGAAGAGCGCGACGAACTAGCGTGAATGAACCATGAATGAAAGGGCTTCCACGCTGACCGCGTGGAAGCCCTTCGTCATTGTTGCTAATGATTTCTGACTGCGAATTACATCGCGCTAGGGTGCCTCCCTGTCCAAGTTGTAAGTTGCGCGCGGGCCGGATGGCGCTCATCCTCAGCGGCATCCTTCCAAAGGAGGTTCGCATGAGGAAGTTCACCATCGCCGCCATCGCCGTGCTCAGCATCGCCGGCTCGAGCGCGGTCTATGCCCAATATCATCGTCCGTGGATGCAAGAGCACATGCGCCACATGCGCATGAACCCGGAAGATCGCGCCGCCTTCGTCGACGCGCGGATCGCCGCCGTCCATGCCGGGCTGAAGCTGAATGCCGATCAGGAGAAGCTGTGGCCGCCGGTCGAGAGCGCCGTGCGGGAGTTCGCCAAGCTGCGCATCGACCGCGCCAATGCGCGAATGAATGCCGGCCCCGGTGACGCCGACAAGCCGGAGGATCCGGTCGCCCGCCTACGCCAGCGCGCCGAGGACATGGGCGCCACCTCCGCGGCCCTGAAGAAGATCGCCGATGCCGCCGACCCGCTCTACAAGACGCTGGATGAGGGCCAGAAGCGGCGCCTCGCCGTGCTCACCCGCCACGGTGGCGCGTTCGGCGGTGGGGAAGGTTGGCACCATCGGTTCATGGAACGTGGCATGGAACGCGGGATGGACCGCTTCCATGGCGACGACCGGGACGGCGGGCCGGACAGCGACCGGGAGGGCCGCCTCTGAGCGGCCCGGGATTTCCCGGGAATTAACCCTCGCGAAGCCGCTGGAATCCAGCGGCTTTTCGCATTTTAGGGCCTGTGGACGAACCCTTGGAAAACCTGCACCGCATCGCTTGCCATCCCCGAACTGCTTTGCTAAACGACCGGCCTCGCAAGGCTTTGACCGCCTTTCGGGCGCATAGCTCAGTTGGTAGAGCAGCTGACTCTTAATCAGCGGGTCCCAGGTTCGAGCCCTGGTGCGCCCACCAAAGGAAAATCCTTATTTTCCAAGATCTTCGCGGGATGATCGCCGAGAACAAAATGGGTCTCGTGCGACGCTTTTTGTGGTCGGACGTCGCGGCAAAGCTGCGGCTGAAGCTGCGGTCTTTCAGGCACTGCGGCATCCAGTCGAAGCCGCTGTGGAGTTGCCCGGATTCAAACAGCTCATCCCAGAACAAGAGACCGAACAGGCTTCGCCATAGCGTGTTGTCGGCAAAGAACACGCGCCGAGCGCGCTCGGCGCGACGTCCTGGACGCCGGCGATATGCGTGCAGCCCTTCGACATCACACCACAGCGGTTTCCGCGAAGTGCACGTCGGCGCCGCCGGTCGCGAATTTCGCCACGTCGGCTGCGGCGGCCTGCCCCTCGGGGCTGGCGCGGGCAGCGCCGATCGCCGCCATGCTGTCGAAGGTCAGCGTCGCGATCAGGTGCAGCGGCGACGGGCCGCCCGGGGTCATGATCGGTCCCTTGGTGACGGTGTACTTCCGCAAGCCCGGCATCTTTTTGGCGAGCGGAACGTGGGTCTCATAATAGTATTTGTCGAAAGCGGCAGGATCGGTCGGCATCTTGTAGAGCACAACTAGGTCGGCCATGGTGCATTTTCCCTTTCTTGTCGTATCGATATCAAGCCACACGTCGAACTATAGCGTCGGTTTCATGGCGGGTGTCTCGTACGCCCAACATGCATAAAGTTCCAAACAGCGGACCAGCCGCGAGTACGGCGAAGGCTGCTGAAAATGAGTTTGTCGCCGCAAAGACCAGCCCGACAACGCTCGGCACGATGGCGCTTCCCAGTTGCCAGACGGAGTTGATCACGCCCGTTGCAGTGGCCGTTGTCGATCGATCGATAGCGGTACGACGACCCCACCTCGTTTAGGTGGACGGCATGAGCGAGACTCGCGCCTAGATTCGACAGCGCGAGGGACACTGACTCCATGCATCAAGACAGACATCAAGACAGGCATGACGCCGCCTCCTATCAGCGGATCGAAGTGATCACGGGGGAGACGCGACGGCGCAGTTGGAGCGATGCAGAGAAGGCGCGGATCGTGGCCGAGAGCGCCGATCCGGAGACGAGCATTTCCGAGGTGGCGCGGCGCAACGGGGTCAACCGGGGACTGCTCAGTGTGTGGCGGCGCAATGCGCGGCTTGCGTCGAGCGAAGGGCCGCAGTTCGTGCAGGTCAGGCTCGATGACGCCGTCGAGGCGCGGCCGAACGTGATCGATAAGCCACACGTTCTGGCGGGTCCGGCCGAGCGGATCGAGGTGATGATCGCGGGCGCGACGGTGCGCGTGCCCGTCGGCGTCGACGCCGCGACGCTGGAGCGCGTGCTGGCGGCGGTGAGATCGATGCGATGATCACGTTCGGTCCAATGATCCGTGTGTTCGTCGCGACGCAGCCGATTGACTTTCGCAAAGGCGTTCATGGCCTGGTCGCGCTGGTGGCGGAGGGATTGGGCGGCAAACCCTACAGCGGCGACGTTTACGTCTTCCGATCGAAGCGATCGGATCGTTTGAAGCTTCTCGTTTTTGACGGCTCTGGAATAGTTCTAGCGACGAAGTGGCTCGAGAATGGGAGCTTCGCCTGGCCACCTGTTCGCGAGGGTACGATGCTGGTGACGGGGGCGCAACTGGCGATGCTGATCGAAGGTCTTGCGGAGTGGTCGCGTGTGGTCCCGAAGGTGACGAAGCGGCCGACGAAAGTCGCCTGAATCGTCTTGTTTTGCTGGCGAGTCCGGGTGTGTTCGTGTAGCTCTGCGATATGGCGCTTCGCCCTGAAGATCTCCCCTCTGACCCTGCGGCTCTCGCCGAGATGGTGCTGGCTTTCGAAGGCGAGAACGACGATCTGCGCGCAGAGATCGCCACGTTGAAGAGCCTGATCTTCGGCTCGCGATCGGAGCGCTCGGCGATCGTCTGTGCCGAACAGATCGCGTTCGATCTGGAACGGACCGCCGGCGCGCAGCCTCCGGCCAACGATGACGAACCGGACGCGTCGAGACCGAAGCGGCGCAAAGCGAGGCGCAACATCGGCGCGCTACCGGCGCATCTGCCCCGGGTCGAGCGGGTGATCGAGCCGGCGTCCACGCTCTGCCCGTGCTGCACGGGTCAGATGCATCGGATCGGCGAGGAGAGCAGCGAAGCGCTCGATCGGGTTCCCGCGTGGCTGCGTGTGCTCCGCACGATCCG
The DNA here is from genome assembly GCF_001641635.1 of Bradyrhizobium centrolobii. Lineage (GTDB taxonomy): Bacteria > Pseudomonadota > Alphaproteobacteria > Rhizobiales > Xanthobacteraceae > Bradyrhizobium > Bradyrhizobium centrolobii. The sequence goes on along the minus strand of NZ_LUUB01000087.1, from coordinate 1,807 downwards.
TCCCAAATATGCCTGCCGCGCCTGTGAGGGCCCGATCGTCCAGGCCCCGGCACCGGCGCGGCTCGTCGAGGGCGGCATGGTGACGACGGCGCTGATCGCGCATATCGCCGCGGCCAAATATGCCTGGCAATCGACGCTCTACCGCCAGACGCAGATCCTGGCGGGCCAGGGTGTCGTCGTCGACCGTCAGACGCTGGCGCGCTGGATGGGGAGCGCGGCGTGGCTGGTCAGGGGCCTCTACGATCTGCAACTGAAGACCATGCACGGCTTCGAGCGGTTGTTCTGCGATGAGACGCCGATGCCGGTGCTCGACCCGGGACGCGGCCGCACGAGGACCTGCCAGTTCTGGGCGCATGCGACGGACGATCGGGCGTGGAAGGGTCCGGCACCGCCTGCGGTCGCCTATGTGTTCGCGGGCGGTCGCGGCAAGAAGGAGATCGTGGCGCAGTTGGCCGGCTTCGAAGGCGTGCTGCAAGTCGACGGCTATGCCGCCTACGCCTCGCTGGTGGGCGATGCGAAGATGTCGGGCAAGATCCAGCTGGCGTATTGTCTCGTTCACGCGCGCCGCAACTTCGTGAGGGTGCACAAGACGACGAACTCACCCTTCGCCGCGGAGGTCATCGAGCGCATCGCAGCCGTCTACGCGATCGAGGAGAGGATCCGCGGTCTCGACGCCGGAGAACGCCGCGCGGCGCGACAGGCCGAGACGAAGCCGATGATGGAGGCGTTGAAGGCCCGTCTGGTCGCGGTGAAAGACGGAATCTCCTGCCGCTCGACGCTCATCAAGGCGATCGATTACATGCTCGAACGCTGGCAGGGCCTGACGGCGTTCCTGGATGACGGGCGGCTCGAGCCAGACAGCAACACCGTCGAGCGATCGATCAGGCCAATTGCGATCGGGAAAAAGAACTCGTTGTTCAGTGGTGACGAGGGCGGGGGCGAGACATGGGCGGTACTCTCTTCGCTTCTTAACACGGCCAAATTGAATGGCCTCGACCCCGAGGCCTATCTCGTCGACGTTCTCGAGCGGATAGTGAGTGGCGCCACGAAGGTCAACCAGCTTCACGAACTTCTGGCCTGGAACTGGAAGGCCGCACGCGAAGCCGACAAGCGGGCTGTGGCATGACGAAGCCGAAGCGACGGCGAGGAAAACCGGCCAAGACGACGATGGCGGACTATGCCATGTCGTTCGAACGGCTCGGACAATGGATGAGCGAGCGCGCCAGGTCGCCGACGCTTCGGCATCCGCGGGCGACGTCGCTCTCCATGCTCGACGGCGCAGTGGCCGCTGTCGTCGCCGGGCCGGTCTCGATGGCCTCGGAGGAATGGGTGTGCCCGCTCCTCGGCGTCGATCCCGATGCCTTCAATCACGACACCGAGGAGTTCTCGGCGATCGCCGCCACGCTGATGCGCCACAACGCGATCAGCGAGACACTGTCGACGAGACCGGAGAGCTTCGAGCCACTGTTCGTGCGATCGCAGGACGGCGAAGTCGACCCGCAGCCCTGGTGCATGGGCTTCTACGCCGTCATGAAGCTTCGGCTTCTCGTCTGGTCGCGGCTTCTCTCCCCGAACGGAACCGAACACCTTATGCTGCGACCGATCCTGGTCCACTACATCGATGACGCCGGTCGGCCCTTGCTGCCCCCGGCCCGGCACAAGCTGGGAACGCCGCCCATCGTCCAAAACGCCTGGCGCGACATTCCAGCAGCCGTCGAGGCCCTGCGGCAGTTCTGGATGCCTATACGCTTCAAGCGTGGCGCGTAGGCCGTCCGCGCCAAGTCCGTGGCCCTCTCGTACCGCTTAC
>NZ_LUUB01000086.1 GCF_001641635.1 Bradyrhizobium centrolobii | reverse complement strand
GACTGGCTGCGGCGACGCGTTCCAGGCTCACGTCATCTCCTATGCCGACGACTTCGTTATCCTCAGCCGCGGTCGCGCAGTGGAGGCATTAGCGTGGACGAAGGCGGTGATGACCAAGCTTGGGCTGACACTCAACGAGGCTAAAACTTCGCTGAGAAATGCCCGACAGGAACGCTTCGACTTCCTCGGCTACTCGTTCGGCGTGCATTGGTTTGAGGCGAACGGGAAATGGTATCTGGGCGCGAGCCCGTCCAAGAAGAGTGTACAGCGGCTCAAGACAAGGGTCGGCGAGCTTCTGGTGCCAAGCAATATCGATCCATGGCCGGAAGTACGTGACAAGCTGAACAGGTCACTGCGAGGCTGGTCCAACTACTTTGGCTACGGCTCGCGGAGCAAGGCATACCGTAGCGTCGACCAATACGTCTTTGAACGTGTGCGCAGGTTCCTCGCGCGAAGGCACAAGGTGCAAGGGCGCGGCAATCGCCGATTCATATTCGATGTCATCCATCGAGAACTCGGCGTTCTGTGCCTCCAACGCTTGCCCCGAGCGGCCACGTCGCGTGCCTCGCGGTGAAGCCAGCCGGAAAGCCGGATGCCGGAAATCGGCACGTCCGGTTTGATGAGCGGGGATGGGAAACGGGGCGATGGCCAAGGGGCCCCCAAGCTACCGCGCCCATCCTCGACTCTACCGAAGCAGTCGTTCCCCAGCCAGTTTGGCTATAACGCATAGTCCGTCCAAGACGCTGGCTGCGGCGAGAATTTTCATGATGGACTCCGGTGCGACTGCATGAACCTTCAGCTCGCCACGGGGACTCACGTCTAGGGCAACTCTTGCCCGAATTGAGGGGGCCGTCTTTGAATTGAAATCGCACAACAGGAGGGATTGCCATGAGATCCAATTACAAAATCGCAATGGTATTGCTTGCTGGCGTTGCTATCGGCGGTCTTGCGGTTGAAGGTCTTCACGCACAGGCCAAGGCGCCCGTCTACTACGTCGCAGAAATCGATGTAACCAACCCCGATGCCTATGCGAAGGAGTATGTCCCGAAGGCTCAAGCCCTCATTAAGGCAGCCGGCGGTCGCTTTGTGGCGATCGGAGGAGCCGCTACTGCCGATGGCGGAAAGGTAACCGCATTTGACGGCGATCCACCGAAGCGCGTTGTCGTTCAGGTCTGGGATAGCATGGAGAAGATCAAGGCGTGGCGGGCCAACCCCGAGTATATTGAGCACCGAAAACTCGGCGAAAAATACGCGAAGTTCCGCTCGTTCGCGGTTGATGGCGTGCCGAACTAACTGCTTGTAACTCTCACATTCCAGAGGCCGCCAATCGGGGCGGCCTCTGGAATGTTACCAGCAATAGGAAAAGAGGCCCTTTCTTTTGCGCCGGGTCACTCCGGCCAATGGACTCTGGTACTGATTGGCGCAATCCTGCGGTCGAAAACGTCTGGTGCAGGGGCAGCCCATGCCGACCAGCAGATATCGGGAGGACAACAACATGAGGACGCAGGGCAAGACGTTAGTCGCTTCCATCGTAGCTGCAGTGATACTCTCGGCAACAGCCAGCGCTCAACAGCCGCCATCCCCACCTCCGATAACGCCTTATGGTGCGCCGGTAGGGCTCGAGGCAGCCAAAAAAATAATGGCTGCCGCGGAAGCGGAGGCCGTAAAGAACAATTGGGCGATGGCCATCGTCATCCTCGACAGCACGGGCCACATGGTGATGCTGCACAAGCTCGACAATACCCAATATGGTTCTCTTATGGCTGCTGAGGACAAGGCACTCAGCGCGATCAACTACAGGCGCCCTAGCAAAGTGTTCGAGGATTTGGTGGCGCAGGGCGGCATCGGTTTGCGTTCATTGGCGCTCCGTGGGGCATCACCGCTGGAAGGCGGCATTCCCATTAATGTGGAGGGCAAGATTGTCGGGGCGATCGGCGTCTCTGGCGGGACATCAGTTCAGGATGGCCAAGTCGCAAAAGCGGGTGCCGACGTAGCGAAGTGAGACCCACCACGGGCGCTCGCAATCACCGAGGCCGTCTTGTCGGCGGCCTCGTCGCGTGCTCTTTGCCGCTTAGTGCTTCACGCGTCTGGTCACGTCCGTTGTTGGCCCTTCGCGGACCATGTCGGTCGGCTGCCTGATTTCTGCTTGCGAGGGCAAAGCGGACGTTTGCACGTCTCGGCAAGGGAGCTTTCAGCGACTCTCGCAATCTAGGATGAATGGTGGGCGCACATGGGATCGAACCGTGGACCTCTCGCGTGTGAAGCGAACGCTCTCCCGCTGAGCTATGCGCCCTTAAGCCGACGATGCGGTGTTTCTGGCCGGAGTAGCCAGCAAGGTTCCGGCGCAAAGACTTCAGGGGAATGCCCGGGAATCCAAGGCGTTATTAAATCAGGCGCAGCCTGATCGCCCGGTGCCGTGCGCCTCTTCCCGGATGTTGCCATCCTGCCGGTGTTTTGCCCGACGAGTCAATCGCGATTCGGAAAATGCGTAACCTATTGATCCGACTGACATCGGCTACTGTGCATGGGGTTGTTTTCGACATTTTTGATGGACGGGTGATGAAAGACGCCAAGCGTCGATGATCGTCCGCAACCGGGAAGGTCAGGAAGCTTGAATGGTGGGCGCACAAGGGATCGAACCTTGGACCTCTCCCGTGTGAACCACAATCCGTAGATCCAAGGTGGCCATATACAGCCACAGTTTTGTCGAAATAATTCATTTTATTACAGTAGCTTATGGTCAAATTGAGCCTCAGTAGGCCATAAGCGGCCATACTGCATTTTGTGTGCCCCTGTTGTGCCCGCCGTAGATTTTCCCCTGGGGCACACAATGTCGGGAAGGTCTGAGAACTGGTTCTGCGCGGGGCTGATTGTCCTCTCGCGGGGCACACCTGGGGCACACAGGGGCAGGGATCATGGCAGCGCCAACCAACCAGCTGACACTCACCGATGCGGTGATCCGCAACGCCACGCTGCCGCCCGGCAAGGCGCAGCATTATCTCCACGACGACAAGCTGCCCGGCCTGGCCCTGCGCATGCGCGCCACCGGTGGCCGGACTTGGGTTTACCTCTTCAGCAAGCCGGGGGTGAGAGGCACCCAGCGCAAGACCCTCGGCCCATGGCCCAAGTATAATGAGAAGGCCGCGCGCAAGGCCGCCACCATCGCCGCAGGTGAGGTGGTCAAGGGCATGGACCCGAACGACGCGAAACGCGAGGCGAGGCGGCAACAGGCCGCCGAAAAGCAGCGCACCACACTGGGGGACCTCATTGTCGAAGATGGTCCCTATCAGACGTCCTTGACGGGACGTCAAGTCGTTAACTGGAAGCCAGCGATGTCGGCGTTGCGGCGCGGGCTGAAGGAGCACGCCGAGAGCGGCGTGGGGGACCTGACGCGGCGGCAAATCATGGCGGCAGTCGACCGGGTTTCCAAGACCGGCAAGCGTGGCGCGGCCAAGGACCTGCGCAAGCACACCCACACGTTCCTCGAATGGTGCGTTGGCGAGGGCTATGTCGACCACAATGTGCTCGCTGGCTATCGCGAGCCCAAGGAAACCCGTGCGCAAAGAGTCGGACGCCGAACGAAGGGCCGGGCACTGACCGACGAGGAAATTATCAAAGTCTGGCATGCATGCGGCAAGCTCGGGGCTTTTGGGCTCCTGACGCGCACGTGTCTACTTGGTGGCCCACGCCGCAGCGAGCCAACCATGATCGAATGGCGAAAGCACATTATGGATGACCGCATCACCTTCGATGCGGCATGGACCAAAATGGGCCTGCACCATGACGTTCCGCGCACTCATCTCGTTGACGAGGTGCTCGCGGCCGCGAAACATTTCCAGCGGGCAACCTCCGAATATGTCTTCCCGTCACCAAAAACCGGCGGCCAGATGTCCGGCTTCACCAAGATGGTCAACCGCCTGGTCAAGGAAGCGAGCGTCGCCAAGTTCACCATGCATGACTTAAGGCGCAGCTTGCGCACTATCATGTCACGCTGTGGCTACGACAACGAAATCCAGCGGTTGTGCGTAGGGCAAAAGCCGCGGGGGATCGATCAGGTCTACAATCACGACGAACAGTGGATCATCCGCAAGATGGCGTTCGAAGCGGCTCATGACTACATCGCGGAGTTGGTCGGCGCGAAACAGGTCGGCAAAGTCGTGCGCCTGCAGCGGACGAATCCGCTCGACCCTATCAAGGCCGAGCTGCTCGCCCGTCTCCGCGAGCACTATGCGGCTGGGGCAGCTTAGTGGTCTTGTCGCATTTGGCTAGATAGTCGCGTACCGCATCGACACGATAGAGCGGGCGGCCGGCGACGTAGCGCCATTTCAGCGGGTGGTTCGGATCCCGCCGCCACTGCTCCAGCGCGCCGGGCGTGCGCCGGATAACCGCGGCCGCCTCTAATGCCGTTAAATTAGTGCTGCCCGGCAGCGTATCGATATCGAACGTCGCGGGCGGCGGCACGCCACGGTTCTTGCGACGACGCTTCGTGGCACGCGGCATCTCCCTACTACCTGCCGCCCCAAATGCCTCGATCCGATTCTTTTCGTCCTTGCCGCCCATGCCTCCGCCCCGAACCATGATCGGCCTGACGCAATAAGATCGTAGGTTGCTCCAACAAGATAGAAATCAGGTGCGCAGGTACGGCTGCCGGGTAGCTGTGGCGTACAAATAGGACGAACCGGTTCGATTGGCCTGGGACGCGCCCGGGAGCGTTTTTCGCTTTCGTTCCGATCTTCGGCCTACCTGAGGGTTATAGGTTCAAATCCTATCCCCGCGTCGAGGCCGATCGCTCGCTTGGCCTTTGCCGGGATTTCGATGCCAACCGTGGGCTAGCGCCCAACGGCGGGCGAAGGGCGCTACGCCGACGATGCGATTGGCATTGTCTCGGCGACAACGCAGGCCGGTTCTTAACGCCAGCTTCATGCGGGCCGGCCAACCGAAGCGATCCCACTCCATCTTATTTGTGTTCGATGTGATCGAGTCCGCAGCTACGAACCGTTCACCGGGTTGTTTTTGCGCTCGGGCGCAGTCTCCCCTCTCAGAAAGTGTTGAATTCATTGGCTGGCGTATTGCAAGGGAGGGCAGAATGCCCGCATAAGTTGAGGCGCGGGGTATTCTAGAGATTCTTCGGTCGTTGCCTTCCGTCCGCCAGTCGTTGGCTTGCTGTCGTATTTTGCGGTAGCCGCAAGGAGCGCACGCTAGAACCGGGGCTGAATGGGCTCTTCGTACTCCGAGAGGGCGCGGCCAAAGTTGTTTCAGAGCTCAATTGCCCAGATATGGATTACTGCAAACTATTGGAATTCCGAGGAATAGGGGGCATGACCAAACAAGAAACTATCGAGGAAGGCGAAAAAGGCGACGGCGATCCGGCGCAGGCTGCCACGACCGACGCTTCTGCGGTCAATCCGGCGCCTCCGACTGTTGCTGTTGGAGCCGTTCATAGCCCCTATCGCCGTACAACCGACCTGCTGCAACGTCTTGCACCAGGAAAGATGCGTATTGGATTTTTTATTGGCGCAGGCTGTCCTCTTGCTATTCAAGTGCAAGCCGGTGGCCAAACAGTCCCGCTGATACCCGAAATCGCAGGGCTCACAAGATCCGTCAAGGCGGCCTTGGATGGTAGTGCATCTCTGAAGGATGCTGCCGTGAGGATGTGGGAGAGGGTAGTTGCACGTGGTATTGGCACCCCCACGATTGAAGACGTTCTGAGCCATATACGGACTCTGCGTTCGCTATGTGGTACGGGCAGCATAGACGGGTTCTCTGGCGAGCTTCTCGACAAACTTGACGTGGGTATCTGCGTGCAGGTCTGTGAGATCGTGAGCAAGTCACTCCCAACATCGAATACGCCGTATCACATGCTCGCGCGTTGGATCCGCTCAATCGCGCGCGACAAGCCAGTTGAAATATTTACCACCAACTATGACCTGTTGTTGGAGCAAGCTCTAGAGGAGGAGCGGCAACCATACTTTGACGGATTTGTTGGCTCTGACAGCGCGTTCTTGGATTTGGAATCTATGATTGAGGACGATCTGCCTCCGCGGTGGGCGCGACTTTGGAAGATACACGGCTCGATCAACTGGTGGATGACCAAGAAAAACAAGATTCGGCGGAGTCGCGACAAAATTGAAGGGGAGCAGCTTCTAATTTACCCCTCGCACTTGAAATACGATCAAAGCCGTCAAATGCCGTACTATGCGATGCTCGATCGCTTGAGGATTTTCTTGCGCTCGGATCAATGCGTCTTGCTCACGTGTGGTTACTCTTTCGCCGATGAGCATATCAACGCTTACATTGCTCAAGGTCTCTCTGGAAATCCAAATGCCTCTTGCCTGGCGATGATTTTCAACGACCGTGCAAACGCTCGTAAGGCTGTGGAACTAGCAAAGAGGCATCCGAACCTCACTGTCCTTGCGGCCGACGGTGGGATCGTTGGAACGATAGACAGGCCTTGGGAAAGCGTTACGAAAGATGGAAACCCAGCTTATCCCATCGCGGTTGGCAACGATCTGCCTGCATGGCGCACTAAGGCGTCTCCAGAGCAGTGCAAGTGGTTGCTTGGAGACTTTGCCGCTTTCGGCGAGTTTTTAGCACATCAACTTTCAAGCCGAGACATCGAGCAGGATCAAGCAGATGCGGTCTGATCCGACGCTCATTGGTACGGTTCAGGATGTTGCGGGCACCTCGGTGAGCGTGGCGCTTGTGACTAATACTGCGACCGGTCTGACGTTCTTCAAGGGCGAGTCTTACAGGATCGGTCAAGTCGGTAGCTTCGTGCGCATACCCTTGGGCTACACCTCACTCTTCGGGATTGTGTCTCAGGTAGGAGCCGGTGCAGCGCCAGAGAGGGACAGTGACGAGCATCCTTGGGGCAACCAATGGCTCAAGGTTCAACTGGTCGGAGAACGAGGACGTGAAGGGAGATTCGAGCGCGGGGTCTCCCAGCATCCAACAATCAACGACCCCGTCCATATCGTGACCGAGGAAGATTTGAGGGATATCTACGGCCCCGGTGATCCGGTCGACTTTGTGACGGTGGGGCATTTGGCGAGCGCAGAGTCGATCCCAGCTCTTGTCGACATCAATAAATTGATCACTCGGCACTCTGCCGTCGTAGGGACGACCGGGGCTGGCAAGTCTACTACGGTCGCAGGATTGCTTGCCGCGCTCTCCAACCACAAGCGATACCCATCCGCGCGCATAGTTGTCCTCGATATTCACGGCGAATACTCGAAAGCGCTGGAAGATCGCTCCACTGTATTTCGCATCATGCCGGATACCTCGAGAAACGAAAAGCCGCTGTGTATCCCCTTTTGGGCGTTAAGTTTCGCCGAGTTGGTGAAATTGTCGTTCGGAGATCTAGGCGAACAGCCTCTGGCTGCGGCGACTGATGCGATCGTTGCGCTCAAGAGAGAAGCCTTAAACGCTCAACCGCGAGAAGGAGTGGATGCGGAGAGAGTAACAGTAGACTCTCCGGTGCCGTTCTGCATTCACAAGCTTTGGTTCGACTTTCATCAACGGGAGCATCGCACTGTCATACCTAACCCTGGAGCCGGGGTCGATGAGGTGCAATCCGCCTATCTACTTGGCACAGATGGTAAGCCGATTCAGGTCGGTGACGCTATGAGCGTCACTGCTCCAATCTATCGGACAGTCAAAACGACAGGGCCGGCCAACGAGCGGGTCCAATGGGGGCCCGATCCGATTGGTATGCGCCAACAATTGGCCGTGCTGGCTTCAAAGCTTCGCGATCCTCAGTTGGGATTTTTGTTCAATCCAGGGGCTTGGCGTCCTGATCCGGATGGCAAGGTAGGCAAAGACCTTGATGCTTTGCTTAGGGATTGGATTGGTGGTTCCGAGCCGATCACGATTCTTGACCTGTCGGGCATTCCCTCCACCGTATTGAATGACCTTGTTGGGGCCTTGCTGCGAATCCTCTACGACGCCCTTTTCTGGGCCAGAAATTTGCCGGAGGGAGGACGCGAGCGACCTTTGCTGTTTGTGTTGGAGGAGGCACACACGTATTTGGCGCGCGAAGACAAGGCTCGTATCGGTGCGGCCGGAACAGCGGCGCGGCGGATAGCGAAAGAAGGCCGCAAGTATGGAGTTGGCGTCATGATCGTAAGTCAACGACCGTCTGAAATTGATCCAACGATCCTTTCTCAATGCGGGACGATTTTTGCGATGCGTCTCGCCAATGACACTGATAGGGGGCAGGTGTCAGGAGCGGCGGCCGATAACCTCAAAGGATTGTTTGATATGCTCCCTGTGCTTCGGACAGGTGAGGCCATCATTGTCGGTGAAGCGGTAAGTTTGCCCATCCGAACCCTGATTGATCCGCCTGAGAAGAACAGGCGTCCGGACAGCGGTGACCCACGAGTTGTCGTGCGTGGTGATCCGAACAAGGATGGTTTCGAGGGTGAAGGCGGATGGGCGATTCCTCGCCACGATGAGGACTATGCCATCGTAATGCGGCAATGGCGGCAGCAGTCACCTTACTATGTGCATAAGTCAAGTGCCGCCACCAAGCCTAAGGAAACGAAGAAGCCCGGAGCGAAATCATGAACTGGATAGAGACGCCTGAATCCTCAAACTTGACTCGCTTCGGCTACGACAAGGCGACTCATGTACTAACCGTCGAATTCAAGAACGGTGGCCGCTACAACTATTTCGATGTGCCGCAGCCAGTGTTTGAGCAGATGAAGGCCGCGCCATCAAAGGGGCAGTTTCTGGCGAAGACTATAAAGAACAACTATCGCTATGCTCGAGTCTGACTTTGGGGCGATCTCGCACGCGACCACGCGATTTGCCCGGGGTTTCCCAAGAAGAACTGGTACCCATCCATGATTTAACCTCCATGGGGCTCCTGCGGGAAGGACGTCATCAAGGGCGCTTCTTTCGGTTCACTCTGGAGCACCTCAGCCTCGGGGCCGCCAGACTGTGCGAGACAAGGCCCACAAGCCCCATCGAAATGTTGGGGAATTTAGGTTGGTTTCGGTGGAAAACTGATGCCCGCGCGAACTCTGTTCGATGGCAATGTGTAAGTCACGTAATGCCACGTCGCCTGCCTGATGCGGTCGGGCCGAATTATGGCTGTTCGGGCAGCATAGATTGAGGATGTTGAGGAGGGGCCCATGGCCTTCAAAGCGACCGCAGCTAACGCTGCTCATGAGCCCACCCTTCGCTGCCCGAATTGCAATCATGAAATTCGTCTGACAGAGTCGCTGGCTGCTCCACTCATCGAGGAAACGCGCCAACGTTTGCAAGAGCAATTGGCCAACAAAGATGCTGAGATAGTCCGCAAGACTGAAGCCTTGCGCCGGGAGCACGAACAGCTCGCGCAGGCCCGCGAGCAATTCGAAGATGATATTGCGCGACGGCTCGCCGCGGAACGCAGCCAAATATCCGCTGCGGAAGCTAAAAAGGCTCGCGAGGCAGCCGGAATTGAGCTCCAGACGAAAGCAGCGGAAGCAGATGAACTCCGTAGAGTGCTGGAGATCAACAACGCAAAACTTGCTGAAGCCCAGCAGACCCAAGCAGAGCTGATTCGCAAGGAGCGCGCGCTTGACGAGGCGAGGCGCGAACTCGATTTAACAATCGAGAAGCGGGTCCAGGCCACCGTCGACGATATTCGCGCCAAAGCGAGGCAGGAAGCCGACGATGCCAATCGGCTGCGTGTTTTGGAGAAGGACCAAACCATCGAGTCGATGACGCGCACGATTGAGGAGCTTAAACGAAAGGCCGAGCAAGGCTCACAGCAGTCGCAGGGTGAGGTTTTGGAGCTGGAGCTTGAGGAGCTTCTCCGTAACAGGTTTCCCACTGATCTCATCGAGCCAGTCGCCAAGGGCGAGATGGGGGCGGACGTTGTTCAGCAGGTCAACGGCTCAATAGGGCAGGGCGCTGGCATTATTCTTTGGGAGTCTAAGCGGACTAAGGCTTGGAGCGATGGCTGGCTAACTAAGCTGCGTGATGATCAGCGTCGCTGCAGCGCAGATATTGCACTCATCATTTCCAACGCGCTTCCCAAACACATCGAGCACTTCGATCTCATCGACGGGGTTTGGGTCGCTCATCCGAAATATGCGCTCCCGGTTGCGGTTGCGCTACGACAAACGCTAATCGAGGTGACAAGTTCGCGCCTCGTTCAACAAGGCCAGCAAACCAAGATGGAACAAGTTTACCAATATCTCACTGGTACCAAGTTCCGTCAGCGTATCGACGCCATCGTTGAAAAGTTTAACGACATGCGTGATGACCTCGATAGAGAACGCAAGTTCATGAGTCGCCAGTGGGCGAAGCGGGAAACGCAGGTTGTTGCGGTGATCGAATCCACAGTTGGAATGGTAGGCGACCTTCAGGCCATCGCTGGTAAAGCTATGCCTGAAATCCCTAGCCTTGACGTGCCGCTGATAGAAGGTCCCAACGATGAACAACGGAAAGTCTCTTAGTATCCAAACGGGACTTCCCTAACCAGCGCATGGCCAACGCCTTCGAGCACGCCGACCTCAAGCGAGCGCCAGCGCTATGACCAGGACCTTCCTTCATAGCTTCGATCCACCGACGGCGAGCCCAGTCACTGGTCCGACTGTCGACCTAGAGGTCTCGGATATCGAGGATGCCGGTATTCGGGAGGTGCTGCAGACGCCGGGCGCGGCTTATGGCGCGTGGTCCATTCTCGATGCGCTGCTGACGCCAACCGGTGCGGGAACACCCTTCACCTTCAGGGAGCCGCTTGGACACGCGCGCGAAGTCAAAGTCGCCCTCTCTGGCCTGTTTGGACGCTTCGTCGCTCGCGCCTATCTCGAACGCCACTTCAATCTCTCGATCTTCGCCCATCTCGGCAGCCGAACCATCGACTTGGATCGTCGGAGCCAGGTCAAAATCAAGCGCCTGTCCCGAGGCGACCTACCCGACTGGATCGCTTGTGCCTCCGATCTGTCCTCTCTGACGGTGGCCGAAGCCAAGGGCTGCCATGATGTCGGAGGCCCGGCGAAAGCGCTGGACCGCGCCTGGGCCCAAGCCGGACGGATCGACGTCACCGCTCGAGGCCGGAAAGTCACGGTGAAGCGCATCGCGATCGTGACGCGACGGGGAACGGCCACGCCCGGCCCAGTGGAGGCCCACCTCTCGGTCCGCGATCCCGTCGATGAAGGCGAGCCCGTCGATCCCAAAGAGAAGGATGTGCTCCTTATCGGACTTCTTCGCCTGCATACCGCCAACTTGATCAAGCCGCTCGGTCACGTCGAACTGGCGGGCGCGCTTCGCCATCTCACGCACCAACCATTTGCGCGAAGACTTCAGCGCGATCTCGAACGCGCTCGAACGCTTCTGGATGCCGTGCCGGTGAGGGAAGTGGAGAAGACAAGCACCGTGGGTGGGCTGGTCGGCGGGATTGTCACCCGTGCGGGGCCGGTAACCGACGCCCACGTCGCGCCCGCCGACCAGGAGGCGCTCGCTCGCCTCAATCTCCGGCCGGTCTTCGTCGGGATAGAACGCGATCTCGTTAGCGCAGCCATCGAGGCAGAGTCTCAAGTCGTGCGCAACCGCCTGGCCGACGCGGCGCGTCCGGATGAATTTGCGCGGCCTGACCGTGCCGGCGGCTGGATCGTCCCGCTCGGCAAGGAGCGGCGCATCACTGGCGGCGCCTAAAATTCCGGCCGCAGGACATAAGCATGGGGAACGGCCGCCATCGTGTGCGGCTAGGATTTTGGGGCACAACATGGATGCGCACAACAGCGATCTCTCGAACGAGGCGGCGGCGCTCGCCGACATCCTCAAATGGTCGGCGGACCTACCGGCCTGGCAACGCGATGCGCTGCGCCGGCTGTGCGGTCAGACCAAGTTGGAGGTCGCCGACATCACTGCCCTCGTTGCTATCTGCAAAGCCATCGGCCAGGCTGCCCCGCTCGATGCGAGCCACATCCGAGACCCGGCCGCCAGCCACGCTGTCGTCAGCCTCGGTGCGCTTCACGGCCTGTCGAATGTCAACGCCCTGGCGCCAGGCGAGCGCCTGTCCTTCGGCAAGACAGGACTTACCGTCATCTACGGCGACAATGGCGCCGGCAAATCCGGCTACGCCCGCGTCTTAAAGCAACTCTGCCGGGCGCGCTCGCCGAAGGGCGACGCAATCCTTCCCAATATCTATGCGGCTGCATCCGGCGTCCCAGCCGCTAGCGTCGACTTCTATATCGGCGGACAGAAGCGAAGCGCTTCTTGGACCCAAGGGGCCACCACGGACGCGATGCTCTCCGCCGTCAGCGTGTTCGATTCGCGTACCGCCAACGTCCATGTCGAGAATACGAACGATCTCGCCTACACGCCGCTGCCGCTTCGTATCCTTGCCGGTCTCGCGCAGGCATGCCAGGAGGTGAAGGCCAAGCTGGTTGCGGAGGCGAAGGCGCTTCAAGAGCAGACACCTGCGGTCCTGTCGAACCCCGAATGCGGGCCGGACACGCTAGTCGGCAAGCTGATCGCCGGCCTATCGGGCAAGACCGAGCCGGAATCCGTCGACAAGCTCGCGGGCCTGACCGCGGACGAAGACGCCCGGCTTCAAACACTGAGCGCCGATCTCGCCAGCGATCCTGCGCGCACTGTCCGCCAGCTCCAGGGCCAGGAAGTCCGCATCAAGGCGGTGATCGAACAGCTCGAGCGCCTCATGGCCGTCGCCACAGATGAAAGCCGGACATCGCTTAGCGACGCCCATACGCGCCTTGCAACCGCGCGCTCGGCCGCCGCCGCTGCTTCCGCCCACCTGTTTGCCGACGAGCCCCTGCCCGAAATCGGCTCGGACGTCTGGAAGGTCCTGTGGGAGGCCGCCCGGGATTATTCTCGCGCATCCGCCTATCCCGACCGACCGTTTCCGGTGACTGAAAGCGGAGCCCATTGCGTCCTCTGCCAGCAGCCGCTCAGCAAGGAAGCCTCAAAGCGGCTCAGCAGCTTCGAAGCCTTCGTGCAGGACGAGAGCAAGCGCCGTGAGCAGGAGGCCGCGGACGCCTATGACGAGAAACTGAAAATGGTGTCGTCGCAGGCCATCCTGATGAAGGATCTCACCGCGATCATCAAGCTGATACGGGATGATATCGGTCAAGAGGAACTGGCGAGAGCCGTCCGTCGCGAGATCCTACACCTGGCCTGGCGGCTGCGTTCGATCCTGCGAACGCACAGCCTCCAGGTTTTTCCGCATCTTCCGCCCGTGGTGGCCGTCTCCTTGGATCCGTTGCGCGCGGACCTCAGCAGCATAGCCACGCGCATCGAAGGTCTGCAATCGGAGGCCACTTCCCCGCAGCGCGCCGCGCTCATTACGGAGCGCGACGGCCTCACCGACCGCAAATGGCTCGGCGTGGTGAAAGCCGACGTGCTCGCCCAGATCGACCGCCTCAAGGCCATCGAAGCGACCGAGAAAGCCAGCAAGGACACGGCGACGAACAAGATCACGACCCAGAGCGCCCGCATTGCCCAAGCGCTCGTCACCAACCGCCTGCGTGGACAGTTCGCGATTGAAGCCGACAAGCTCGGCGTCGCAGGTCTCGCGATTGAGCTTCAACAGGCGAAGACCGCCGCCGGCGTGCCGTTCTTCCAGGTCCGCCTTATCAACAAGCCGAACGAACCGGTCGGCAAGGTTCTGAGCGAAGGCGAGCATCGCTGCGTCGCCCTCGCCGCTTTCCTCGCCGAGCTGTCCACCATCGATGCGCAGTCCGCGATCGTGTTCGATGATCCGGTGTCCTCCCTCGACCATTTGCATCGTGACAAGGTCGCCGCCCGCTTGGCCGAGGCCGGCAAGACCCGCCAGGTGATCGTCTTCACTCACGACATGGCGTTCCTCCTTCTCCTCGATGAAGCCTGTCGGGCGACCAACGATCGGGAGGCGACGCCGGTGGCGTACCGCCTGATCAGCCGCGGCGCCGAGAACGCTGGCTATTGCCACCAGGATCCNNNNCCCGCCAATGTCATGCCGCTCGACAAGGTCATCGGCGGGATGAAGGCGCACCTCGCCAATGTGAAAATCCATCACGAACGCGGCGATCAGGCGAAATGGCTGCGCGAGGTTACGTCCTTCCAGGACCAGCTTCGTACCACCTGGGAACGCGCCGTCGAGGAGGTTATCGGGCCCGTGATCCGCCGCTTGTCGCGCAAGGTCGACACGACGGGCCTCATCAAGCTCACTGTCATCACGAATGGGGATTGCACCGCGATGCGCGAAGCCTTCGGGCGCTGTTCGGCGCTGCTTCACAGTCAGCCAGGAGAGATCAATCCGCGGCTGCCCGCACCTTCCGTCCTCGAAGCCGAGATCGACGCGCTGGAAAAATGGATCGCCGATATCCGAACCCGCCAGGAAAAGGCTGCATGATGATCCCGCACCCGCCGGCCTCACGTTGAAGACGACGCTACATGGTGAAATGGTCCGAACTGAAACGAGCCTCCGATGTCGCTTGAGCGATCTCAGGCCGTTGTTCTGGGGGCAAGGCGGCTGCCCTTGCCGGACTGCCAGCTTAATCGCCGGCCCTTGCTTGGCAAATCGCGCCTTTCCTGGAGCGTCATCCGGTTTCTCGCCGGTGGCAATGTCTACGATCGCCTTGGCGAGCTGGTTGGGCCCCTAGGACGTTTCGGGGTCATAAACCGGGCCCCTTTAATGCTTCGGGCGGCGAGGCCAACAAATATTTTCGGAGGAGTCCCCGAACCACATTGATCGGCAAGTTTTGAGCTTGCTCCGCCGTCACCCCGAACGCTCCGCCAACCTCTCCGAGCCTCGTGCGGGCATCGAAGTCGGACAGAGTTTCAAGTTCTCTTTCTGCCTCTTGATCCATTTCCCCAATATGACTTGTAAACATTCAACATTGCACCCCGAGATTTTGCCACCATCAAACTGACCCACTACCCTTTGAGTATCCTTCCGTGAAAGTCTGGGTTGTGGTATATACGAATCGGCTCCCGGCAGGAGCCTGCCGCCCGTCGCAGCGAAGCCGTTGAGGCGCAGTCTTGGTCAATCGTTCCTGCCATGTCATGTCGGGCTCGAGAGGTGGTTGACGGGCGACGCTTCGCTAAGGGCCGGGAGACCTGACGTGTCGAACGATTACATTCGTCCGTCCTCAATCGAGGGCATCAAGCAACTCGCCAAGCGCTTCAAGAAGTCTGATGGCATTCGGTATGCCGCCGCCTTGGACAAGGCGGCAAGGGTGGCTGGCTTCCAAAATTATAAGCATGCGCGTCGCCAGGGTGGAGATGGCTTCGCCGGTCTCCGACCGTCAACCGTGCTCTACATTTCGGTTCTCTGGCGGGATCGGACGACCAAGGTCACGGGGTGCGAGGTTCTGCCAATGCAGGTCGACGAGCCTCTCGACGCGCTGGTTAAGCCTGCGCAGTACAAAGCATCTCGTGGGCTGGGTAGGATGCGCCGCGAAGGTCCCGATCACCTTGCCGACACCTACACCGCGTCATCGCAGGAAGCTGCGCGTGAGGCCGCCTGCGAGGCGGCGAGGACCATCCAGTTTATCGAGGCGACGAGGCTTGTTCCTTCAAGAGCGAAGCGATCTTTTCCGCGTGGACAATTCCAGTATCGGATGCCGGGCTCCGACCACGATGCGGCTTGGTTCGACCCGGCTGCGAAGACCTTCATCCGTACCAATGAGCCTTACACGCGTGGCGGTGTTACCTCGGAGCAGGACGAATGGGCTGCCCGACATGGTTGGGCGGTAGCGGTTTCGCCCTGGAAAGGCATGTATCGCCCTGACGATGGGACATCGCTTTTTCTCATGGCCGATGTGTCCAAGGGATACTCGCTGGCGCCGCTGATCTCGCGACTGGCGCAGGCGCCGGCTCCGGTCGTGGCGTCTGCTTGGAATGGAGAGTCGAGGCCGATCGTGCCCGTTTTTGTCAGCCCGGGTCGGGCGGCGGAGATCGCGGCAAAAGTGCGCGAGATCAAGGCAGTCGAAAAACGGCGCGGTGCCAAAAACTCCGTTGAATATAGCATGCCTTTTTCGGGCGCGCGGCGCCGGCCGAAGTCCCGCATGCCGATTGAGGGGCATAAGTCGGTTGGGCGCCTGTTGAAGTCGGTCCTGGTCGGGACGAGGGGGCGCACCGGCGTTCACCGACGCGTCGATGCGATCCGCTGTGAGCTCCATAGTTGGGCTGAGTGTGAGTACAAGCCCGACGAGCTTTCAGATGACGTATTTTTCGACCTCTACTATCATGAGCTTCCCGAGAGTGACCCGCTCGCCGTGGCGCCGGCAAACTGGGATCGGAACATTGAAAGCCTTGACGAGGTTAAGGCGACGCTCGTCCGGTACTATCCCGAGTGCCCACCGCTGCGCCAATTGTTGAAGAAAGCCGATCTGGCGATCGCATCTCTTCGCACATGGAATGCCGCTCTGGCACATACCGTGAAGAGCCGAGAGTTCAGACAACATCCGGGATTGCGAGTGTGACGATGGGGGGCCGCCGCAACCGGTACGGGATGACCATCATCGTGGACATCGCTACTTCCGATTTGATTGGGAAGGAGTGACGGGACGTCCGCTATCCGCGCTTCTTTCCGGAGCCGGCTAAGCCGAACTTGAGGCTAGTAAGGCGAGAGTGCTTATGTGTTGTGTTGGAAAATGGACATTTTTAGGCTGTTTTCTAACACGAACATAGAGTATTGACGGTGTCATGTTGAAAAATAGTATATTTTCGGGTATATTCCAACATGATGCTAGATCGGCGCCTCACCCTGTCCGCCTACATGACTGACCTCCTGTCGTCAGGGCAGGTGGTCTTTACGCGCGATGAGGCCGCTCACGCCCTTGGCGTCACAATCCCTGGCTTCCTGAAGGCGGCCGCACGTCAGCAACAACGCAAGGCCCTGTTCAATCCGCGACATGGTTTCTATGTCGTTGTGCCACCCCAATATCTGTCCTGGGGGGCGCCGCCGCCAAACTGGTACGTCGACGACCTCATGCGGCATGAGGGACATCCCTACTACGTAGGACTCCTCAAGGCCGCAGAGCTTCACGGGGCGTCGCATCAGGCCGTGATGGAATTTCAGGTGGTCACGGATAAGCGCCTGCCGAAATTCCGCGCTGGCCGATCGATCGTAGCCTTTTTCTATCGCAAGGATATGGCTCAGCTCGCGGGGGCAATCATCGATCACAAGACAGACACGGGAAAGATGCGTGTCTCTTCGCCGGAGCTGACGGCATTCGATCTCCTGCGCTATGCTCACGCGGCCGGCAACATCGACAGTATCGCGACGGTTCTTGCCGATCTCGGCAAGAAGATTGAGCCAGGCCGTCTGGTAGCTCTCGCCCCCGCATTTGAGCGCACGGTCATTCAGCGTCTCGGTTATCTCCTCGACTATCTCAAGTTCGACGCACTGGCGGATGCCCTGCACGGCCATCTTGAGGAATCCCATCCCTTGCCGTGGATTGAGCTTGAGCTGGACAGGAAGGGGAAAGGTGACGTTTCGAAGGACGAACGCGATGCGCGCTGGCATGTGATCGTTCGGCACAAGCCGGAGATCGACGAATGATTCCGATGATGAACATCGTCGCATGGGGCAAAACCGTCCCATGGGCCGAATTGAAACAGATCGAGCAGGATCTCATCATCAGTCGTGCTCTCGTCGAGCTTTTCAACGATCCGTTCTTGCGCGGCGAGCTTCGTTTTCGCGGTGGTACTGCGCTCAACAAGCTGCATTTTCCAAAGCCCCTCCGTTACTCGGAAGACATCGACCTCACCCGAACCACAGCGGGGCCCATCGGTCCGGTGCTGGATAAGGTTCGAGCTGTTCTTGAGCCATGGCTCGGCAGGGCGAATTTTGATCAAAGCCCGGTCGCACCGAAGCTGTACTTCAATGTGAAGGCGGAGGACGAGAACGCTCCTTCCATCCGCCTGAAAGTGGAAATCAACACGCGCGAGCGAACCGCGCATGATTCTGCCCGCAGTGTTCCGTTCGCCGTCAAGAACCCCTGGTTTTCTGGCGAGACCAACATCGAAACGTTCTCAAACGAGGAGATTCTCGCGACGAAGCTTCGCGCGCTTCTACAGAGGGACAAGGGCCGGGACCTGATCGACCTCTCGCATGCGACGACCGCTTTTGGCGATCTCAATGCCGCGCGCGTCCTCGAACTCCTTCGTACCTATCTCACCGAGGCAGGCCAGAGCGTGATCTCGCGGGCACAGGCGGAAGAGAACATGTTGGCGAAGATCGAACGCAAGAATTTCATGGCGGACGTGCGACCGCTCCTTTCGGCCGAAGAGGCCGAAAAGTTCGACGATGCTGCCGCCAGAAGCACCTTTCGGATCGTGTTTCAAACGTTCATCAAGGTCATCCCCGGCAAGCAGTGGGCGCTTACGGCGGAGAAGGCCACAGCTCTCGGCATCCCCGAGCTCGCGGACGGGTAGGATGACTCAGATCGCGCCGATCCAGTTTCCGTGGGCGTCATACTTATCGGAGCCTTGATACCCGAACGCATTCCAGACCATGTCGAAGATCGGCTTGAACGTGCACCCGAGATCCGCGTTCGCGCTTTCGACCATGACTTCAGGCAACGCGATGACGTCGTCATTGAGCGCGACATCGTTCGTCGTCCACATCCCTGAACTCACGGCCCTCAAGATGCATCCTCGGGCATTACAGAAAGACAGGCCGACATAGAGCGGCATGCCCGTTTCCAGCTGCTCGCACGTTTTCATGTAGATCTTGAGGGTCTCGATGACGTCTTGCTCAAATACGGAGCCCGCGATGTAGGGCCTGCCGTCGTCCAAAACGCTGAGCTGCTTCACACCTTCGATCGCCCCATCCCTAAACAACAAACCATAGCCGTGGCTTTCCGCCATGGACGAGCCCGAATAGAGGAAAAGGCCGTCTAGATTTACTCCGTGGCCCGCGCCTCGGCTGCCGAGCGGCACAGGTAACGTCACGGGGCGCGCTGCAAGTTCCTCCGCCACGTTGATGAGCCTGCGGTCGCCGAACGAGGGTATCGGAATCACATGCAGCACTATGCTCGTGCTCGGCGACAGCCGGCAGGGCGTACTGCCGCTCGCGATCTTGGCCAGCCGGTCCCTGCGAAACTCTCGAATACGATCCGATATACCCTCGCGCAGCACGAACGCATTGCGCAACTCGCCGACGTCGAGAGGATATTTCCCAGCAGAATTACGTCCATAGAACTTGTCGTTCTTCGTCACACGATGGGGCGACAACCAGCTTCGCTGGGCTCGAACCATGAGAACGTGATTCTCATCACCGCAAGGGACCGAGTGAAAGGTCACCAACGGAAGACGTGGTTCAATATTATCGGCCAGCAGTTGTTCGAGCCGGAGCTTTTCATCGTCAAATCCCGCCAGCGGCACCCCGCTGATGGCTGTCGCGACGCCGTCTTCTGCCATGATCCCTATCAAGAGGTCGCCACCTGCTGAATTTGCGAATGCCGAAACAGCGGCGAGGAATTGAATGACCTCCTTTTCCGACTTGGCAGGCATCATCTGCTTGAACTCGAGGGTTTTGCTTTCCCGCGCGACACCTAGCAGACGTTCCAGGTCAGCCAGTTCTATTTTGTCGATCTGCTTCAGAATCATTCGCGTCTCCAGTATACGACGCCGGTTTGACGCTCCCGGCTGACGCCCAGCCGCGGTCGTCTCGTCGATATAGCGAGTGAACCAACGGATCGGGGAAGGTGTGCGAAGGGCATCAACGCGTTCCTCCGTGTGGCGCGTTCGGCTGCGCCGAACCAGGCTCTCGTGAACCGAGCCGCAGGCGTCTCGGCCATCTGACTGCGATCCCTTCTGTAATCCGAGTTGGAAGGTCAAGCCCCTTTCCACCTGTTCCGCCGCCCTGTGCAAAAGCCGTCTACGCAGCGATGTTGTCTTCCTTGTCTGCGCCGCGCATGACGATCTTCAGCGCATCATCGGCCAAAGGACGCTGCAGCGCCTTCGCCTCATCCCAGGGAGCGCGCATCCAGATGTCGCGCTCCTCCTCGGTGGTCAGGATCACCGGCATGGCCTTCGAGTGGATTGGCTCGACGACAGCATTGGGCGATGTTGTGGGGAACCCGTAGACGAGGTGAGGGCCTGGGATCGGCTTCGACTTGGTGCCGCGGTCGCCCTTGAACTCGGTCCAGATGCCGACGAAGCAGAACAGCGGCCGGCTTTCCTCGAGCGCAAACCAGACGACGTCTTTCTTCTTCGTCTCCGGATTTGGCTCGGGGGCGTACTCGGCAAAGCTGTTGGCCGGGACCGGGCAGCGGTTCTCCGGCTTCAGCCAGCCGCGCCAATGCGGCGAGGACGTATTGCGGATGTTGGTGACCGGTGGACCGCCGGTCCTGGGTGGGGGTGGCATGCCCCAGCGCATCAGCACCATCTCTTCGGCGTCGCCGACATTGCGGATCACTGGTGCCGGATAGTCCGGGAACACGCCAGCCATCGGCGCCAGATTGCTAACGTACTGGTTCATGCGCCTGAACAGTCCGGAAATCGCCGCTTGGTTAGTTGTAATCGAATAGAGATTGCACATTCAGCGTTCGCTCTCGGTCATGCATGAAATCAATCGCATGTCGGCGCCTGATCGTCCGTCACAAAGGAATACTAGTCTGGATCTTGCATCGCCACCTCGTCGCACGCTAACTATCCCGCGTAGGTCCGAAAGCGCCCCCGCGTATAGGCGTGCGATACGGCCTTTTTTAACTCTGCGAGTTCGGACTCCAAGAAATTGTTGGCGACGATCAGCGCGCGAATAGCTGCACGCAGATCGCCGCCGCAAACGGCGATCGCCTGCTCGACGGCGGCATCCAGCCCATCGTCCTGTTCGTTCGGCTTCGAGACCGAGGACATGGGCGCTGTTCCAGGTTGACCGTCGATGGTGCATGTTCTTATTTTGTTCTCATGGAGTCAAGCCGCCGTTTCAAGCCACCCTGGACGTTGGTCCGGGAAAATTCCGAGTGCTACGTCGTCAGGGATGCCAACGGCGTAACCCTGGCGTGGCTTTATTGTCGTGATGATGCGCAGCGCTATAGCTTCGGCGTTAGCAAGCTCTCCTCGGATGAGGCGCGCCGCATCGGCAAGGCGATCGCGCGCACTCCGGAATTTCTGATGCCTCGCCAGGGCTTTTATCCGCGCGGCGGCGGACCGCGCTGGCGCGCCGACCGGCCGTATCACGTGGCGCTCGAGGACCGCTATGTCCGCGAGCACTGGGACGAGATCTACGCCCTTTGCAAGCTCAACAGCCTGCCCTTCAACGCAACGGGTGAGGTCATAAAGAACGACGGTGTTTGGAGAGTCTATGAGTTTACCTGGCAGATGGATGCGATCTTGTTTTGGGACCGTTTCGAAGGTCGATGGCTGCGCGGCACGGAGTTTCATTTTCCCGAGCGGCCAGAGAACTTGCCGGTACTAAAGCCACTCGAGAACTGGCCGAAATCAAATCCCCGCAATCTGCGATAATCACTGGTACCCAACACCATGAGAAAACGCCGAGCCCTTGTGTTAATGCTCCTGCTGCTGTCGAGCGCGGCTCTGGCCGACAATTTTGTCGGTCAGGCCAGCGTCATTGATGGCGACACCCTGGAAATTCACGGAACGCGCATCCGACTTTGGGGTGTGGATGCTCCGGAAAGCACTCAGCTATGTCGCGGTGAGGACAGTTTGCAGTACCGCTGTGGCTCGCAGTCGGCCAATGATCTCGACGCATACATTGCGCGGCGCTCCGTCAACTGTGTCCCGCTCAGCCTCGACCCGTATGGCCGCACGGTCGCGACCTGTTCGGTCGCGGGTGCGGATCTCGGGGAATGGCTTGTGCGCAATGGTCTTGCGTTGGATTGGCCCCAATACTCGAAGGGCAGATATCACGAAGCTCAGCGCGAGGCTGAGCGCGCGGGCAGGGGACTCTGGAAGGGCAGCTACGTCGAGCCGTGGCTCTATCGTGCATGCATCCGAGCGAGCGGAAAGCCGTCCGCCTGTTCGGACGATGCAAATGCCCATCCTTGATGGCCTCGACTGCAAGACGTTTCAATCCACAACGTGTGATGGGCGATTACCGGACTTACGCAGGTGGCTCTAGCGAGGTTTGGGCGACTCACGCTAACCCATCATGCTCAATGACCTCACTGTACAATGGGAATGAAATGGTTGCAGCCAACCGTGAACTGCCGGCCTCTGGTTACGCACTTGAAGTGGACGGCCGACTCAAAGCCGAATTTGCAACCAGAGACGGCGCCAGGGCCGGTGGAGAAGAACTGAAGAAACGTTTTCCCATGCTTCAGATCAGAATCTATGACGCGCAGACGAATGCGCGCGAGGAAATTTAGATACTCCGATTGCCAGTTTTTTCCGCTTGCGCGCGTGCGGCTAGCGCCGCACCGGGCTCTCGTGAACCGAGCCGCTTTGCGTCTACGCCGTGCGGCGTCGATCCCTCGCGCAACGACTATCGGAGCTCCTCGCCGGGGGCACTCGGGAAAGGGGCGCGCCTTCGGCGATCGCTATCACTGCCCCCGGGTGCCGCTGTTAACCGGTCTCGTCGCTGCACTCGGACCCGCGTGCCCCTTCGGGTCGCTATGCTCACGCTCTCCGGGTGCCATTTCAGTCGGGCGATGCGCGTTCGCGCACGCCTGATCAGGGCCTGCGGCCCCAGCCACTCAAGTCAAAATCCCTTAAAGAAATGGGATGGAAGGCAGACCGCTTCGCAGTTTCAGTGCAGCGCAGAAAATGCAGGCTTAGATGCCGCGATACTCGCTTACGATTTTTGCGTGGCCCAGTTGAGCTTCGACCCACGTTGGGTAACGCTCCCGCCGGGCGTCGACGGAGGCTATGCCGGCTTCCATGACCTCGGTTTCGAAAACAAGGGGGCGATCTGGATCGCATCCGAGATCGAGACCCACGAACACCGTTGAGATGACGATATCCGGACCTATCGGCGTCCTCGCGACAACACGGTCGGCTGATTCATACCATTGTTGCCACGCGACCGGGTCCGTGCGCTTGGGCTCGTGTCCATCCAAAATGTAATGGCTCATGGCAGCCAACATAGCCGACCGTGCCAACCAGTGCCAGCCGTTTCGGGCTTCGTCCGATCCGGGATGCGAAGGCACGACTGAGTTTCCCGATCGCGCGACAGCATCTACGACGCGTACGCCGATGCGTTCAGCATCATCCACAACAACCTCGACGCCGCGATGCGGGCCGTCAACATCATCGGCGAGACCGGAACGCTGAACGGGCAGGCCAAATCCGCGGCGCGATCCGCCTCGAAAGCGCGAAGCAGCGCTTCTTCGGGCACTTGCTGACCTCGATGAAGACGCCGTCGCTGATCCGCTCGATCGAGCGCGATCTTGAGGTTGGACACGCCGCTGTCATCCAGATCGTCTCGACAGGCGAGGCGTTGATGGAGCGCCGTCTCGCCGAGATCCCGACTGAGGAGTGGGTCGACGTCCGGGTCGACATCACTCCGCGCGAGTACGTGCTCGACTATTTCGCCCATTCCTTTCCGGTCCAGCTCTATGAGCCCTTCACCGACCAGGAGGGCAATCTCTGCTTCCGGCCTGTCTATCGCGACGGTCAACCGGTCGAGAGCCGGGGAGGCAGTCGCCCGCCGCGACCGCTTGATCGAGAACCTCGCTTCCCCAGATCGTGGAGTCGTGAAATTGTTCGGCCGAGCGCTATCAGCTCGGAATCACTCAGCGCCGCAGCCGTCGCCACCGGTGCGGCTGCAGCCGCCAGGAGGGCCGAAGATAGCCCGGTCAGAAACGCCCGCCGGTGGGCTCCTGAGCCGTCGATAGATGAGGACGAGTTTATTGCTGGCGTGCTAAGCACGCTGCCAGCACGGTGCACTCCGTGATCATGGTCAGGGCCATCGTGCTGTTCGCGCAGCGCGGTGGCCCGCATTAGGTGAGAGCTGAAGAATTCTCGCCAGCCTTGCCCGTTGGCCTGCGCATCATCACGCTGCACGTGTTTTCGTGCAGATTTCACCGCTGAATTAAATTCGGATTCCGGAACTACATTCCTGTGAGATCACCCCAATGACGACACGACTACCGCTGCAGCCAAAGCTTGATCCTCATCGGGGCTCGAAGGACAGATTGCGGCGCAAGGCTGCCGAGCACAACGCCATGGCAACGAGGGTCGTCTACCACCTCAACAGACTGATCGCCGACAACCCAAACGACCAGCAACAGTATCTTTGGTACGAGGTGGCGCGCGACCTCGGACTGACTGTGGAAGAGGTTGGGTCGGCAGTGATGTACGGTGGTCACAACGGAATCACAGTCGGAGTAACCGAGGAAGGGCGCCGAGCGTTGGCCAGCTACAAGAAGTAGCGCGCAATGACGTAGAGCTCCGGCCGATCAACTCTCCGCCCGACCTGATAGTGAATGATGGGGCGACAAGGCGCCCTGACGGGCAACCACCTTGCCGCCCCGGCTAGACACCGGGGCTGAGACGTGCCTAGCGAACGAAGTAACCGGCGACCATAACCGCCAGCATCCCGACCGTTACCGCTACAGAAAAACTGGCTGCTTGGCGCCCTTGACGATAGCGCCGACCAATCCGTTACAGGCAGCGCGAGCAGGCAGGCGGCGAATAGCAATCATTGCGGCGGCCCGGTCAAAGCAACACCCTCCACACGAAGGGCGGCGCCGCTGTCTTCTGTATGTACTCGGAAAGCTCTAGCAGATTGAGTTCAGCACTGAGACAGCCACAAGGGTCATCCGAGCGAACTTCCACCCTGAAGGCTCCGTCGCCCATCCAAACGACCGTCTCCTCCCATTTGTTGCCGTGGAGGTCGATATCTTCGCGGCTTGCTATGATCATGCAGCTGTTTCTTACATATGCCGTGCAAAGCACGGTTGCGTGCGATCGTAGTCGACATCCATCTTGGTGCCCTGAATCGATGCCCTCTTGCAGCGTCGGTAGACCGGGCGTACCGCTGAAGCCGAAGTGAAGATCAAAAAGAACTCCCTGAGTGTTGGCGGGACGTGCTCAAGCAAGGCACCATCGTCGCCCGTGTTCAGCACGAGGCAATTGCCGCTGCGGATGCCGTCAACCGTCATGTAGTTTGCTTCGAGCGGAGGATTGAATTGGACACGACGGGCGGCCCCGTCATTTGCAGTGTCAATGATCACGAATAGAGCCTCGGAATATGATCTCTCGGAGAGTGGCAAAGTTTGTCGGCCTTGGCTCCGACAAACTCAGTACGCAACGAACGAACATTGCCTCTCGCCTGAGCGAGTCGTCTCGGCCTTCAGATCTGGTGCGTTACG
The DNA here is from genome assembly GCF_001641635.1 of Bradyrhizobium centrolobii. Taxonomy (GTDB): domain Bacteria; phylum Pseudomonadota; class Alphaproteobacteria; order Rhizobiales; family Xanthobacteraceae; genus Bradyrhizobium; species Bradyrhizobium centrolobii. Next base: position 39,214 of record NZ_LUUB01000086.1, on the reverse strand, counting down.
CATGACCGTGACGCTGGGCCGAGTATGCGCCTGTGATTCCCACGTGGGTTACCGCATAGTAACCGTAAGGCCATCACAGTATCGATTAATGCAATGAGCCGCGCATTTGCGCTTAAATCCCGCGTTTGGTCGCCCCTCTTCGACGGATCACGACGCGCAGTGGTCGATGAAGTGAGGCCGCGACCAGGAGCGCCTCGCTCTTTCGGCGCTGCCGGCCGTTGCGGAGCCGGCCGCGGGCGTGGCGGATCTCCGGCGCTCCGACCCGCTTACCCGCGAGGATCCGCTGCTCGAGCTCCTGGCGAAGATTGTCCGGCACGGATGGTGATGCCAGCTCGACCAGCGCCGCCCAGGAAAGCCGAGCGGTGATCTCGCGTCGGCCATCGTACATGGGCCACGCGCATCGTCTCGCCGGCGAATTGCTGATCAGTCGCGAATTGCAGGCGGGCTTGGCGCCCGAACTTGCCAGTGGACGTCGCCGCCTTCAATTGAAGGAGCTTGTTTCCGAGCTGCAACTTCGCCTCAACCTCAGGGATGCGCGTGATCGATCGCGGCGGCTTCGGCGGGAGCTTGACCGGCGTTGGCTGGAGTTTCCTCTCGGTCAGCGAATCGAGCATCGGCGCTAGGCGCTCGACGAGGATCATAAAGCACGCTCCAAAGGTGGGGCCGCCGGAGCCGGCATGCAATGGCGAGTTCGCGCAGCGCGCCAAGGACCAACGAATCCCAGGCCTCCAAAAACGGAAGCCCGAGCGAGGTCCACTGCCGATGGAAACGGCACACCGCGTTCACTGCGGTGATGACGTGTCGGTTCAGGTGCGACCGGTTGGCCGGATGAGTCTCTGTGAGGACGCGCAGCGTCAGCACCATGTGCTCGACACCATGCGTCCGGATCAGATGCTCGATCACCTTAACGCTTGACGTCTCCATTTCGCGCACGCCGGTGCCAGGCTTTGGACGTACCCCGAATTGCCGGCACAGCCGGCGCGCTGACACTCTCATCATGCTGCCCATCATGTTTCGCGTGCCCGCCGACGCCTGTGCTTCACCCGACCGGCGCCGGACCGGAGCGGCGACAACGTGCTGTGGCCGCAGGACTGGCGGGGNCCCGCCAATTACGTCATCTCAGCACCTCGAACGGATCGATCGGCGGCCGGTCGCTCGGCGGCGTGACCGATCCATCGCACACGTCGCCATGGCCCTGCACGACAACCGCACCGCCAGTGTCGAGACCAAGCTTCCCGCCGCTCTTGACCTCGACGTTGCCGCTACCCTTGATGCCGACGTCACCGCTCGCCACCAGCGTGAACGTCTGGCAATCGTACTGGATGGTCTTTGCGGTCACCTTGATGTTGCCGGCGCCGTCCGGAAGATAGGTCGCCCCGCTGCCATCGGTGACAGTGAGCGAGCCGTCCTTCTTGAAGTAGATTTGCTGCCCGGTTCCGCCTTGGCCGCCCTGCCCGGCGTCTGGAGTCGGGCCGCCGCTCTGCTGGAATTTGGTCCAGATGATGATCTCGCCCGACTGCACCTCTGGAGGCGTGTCCGGGTCGCAATGGAGACGCGCTGGACGATCTTGCCGGACTCGCCATCGCCTTCCTGGAAGCGGACGATGACCTGGTCGCCCTGATTTCCATTCTGGCCGCTGCTCCGAAGATGCGCGTCAGCAAGAGACAAGCCCAATGGCACCCCGCTTCCGCCCCCTAGATGAGCTGCCCCTGTTCGCGAGTGAGGAGGCGATCGCCTGCGCAGTGCTAGTCTAGGACCCGGACGGACGGCAGAGTGGCGGCAACTCGTCCTCCTGCTCGAAGGGCGGGGCTTCCCCAAGTTCGACGGCCTTAGGGGGGGCGCGCCGTCAGCGCTTTTTTCGATCGCGAATACGGCATCGGCGACGTGAAGCACATCTTGGCGCCGGATGGTCCGGAGGCTCTAGGGACGTGGCCAACGCGGCGGCGCGCCCCCCGATCTAAGGCTCGACAAGAACCGTCCCCGTAGCGGCGCGCCCGGTGGTGCGTGTTTTCCTCGCGCGACGGGTTCTCCGCGTGGAATTCATGCATCGCCAATGGAAGATAGCGGAGAACCCCCGCCGGGGCTTGTGCTATGGCTCACCGGCTGGGGATTTCTCAAAAATGCGATCGATTCGCATAGGCGCGGCGCTCACCGCGTGTTTCATTGTGCTCGCCTCGAATGTCCATTGGGGCTGGATGAACGAGTTTCTGGCCTGCGTATCGGCGCTGACGGCGGCGGCAATCGTGGACTGTTTGATAGAGACGGCGAGCGCCGAAGATCTGGTTAGCCCCATCGCCTGGGCGTGCGTGCTTCTCGCGCTCGTTGGCTTTGTCGCGATCTATGTTCCGTGGTGAGCAAGCGGGCCGCTCAATTCTCCGGCGGTCAGTCGGACCTCACGAACAGGCGTCGCGTCACGCGATGGCACGGATGCGATCGCGCTCGTTCTCGGCCACCGCGGACAGCTGCTCGAGCGTGCCGAGCGCGTCGGCAGCCGAGCGGAAAGGTGCGATCGAGCTTGGCCGTGATGATGACGTCGCCGGCCTGGAGCGCGGCGAGGAGTCGTTGCCCTTCGGGCCGATTAGCGAGGGGCACAGAGCCGGAGACGCCGCCCTCGATGAAGAACTCGTCGACTTGCCATCTCTTCATCATGGCGTAGCCGTGATCTGCTGGCGCTGAGTGTCCACCGAGAGGCCACCGTTCGCCCGCTCTGCGGTGCTGACCCGGCAATATCCAAACACCCTCATGGCGGCCCCACAGGCGAAATCAAGCGAAATGAGCCCCAAAAAGGAAGATCCCGCGCGCCTGGCCGCGAGTCGGTCCCCATCTCCGTAGACGGCGCTATCAATTTTCGTGCCAATCGTTCCCACCGTGGACCAGCCGGGGGCGTGCAGGCGGCCGAGCTGACGGGCCCCGCCGCCTGCTGGGGCGAGGCCGTTCGCAGGGTACGCGCCGGCCCGCGGGAGCGGCCAAGGGCGCAGCTTTTTATTTGGAGGCACGTATGCGCTTGGGCCCTGCCTGACGGGACACCCATCGCGATGGCGCTCTCGGAGCGTCGCGTGCGGGAGACGACGAGACCGTGTCGTTTGAGGAAGCGAGGCCCGGAAACAGAGGCGAGTCAGAACCGGGCCTCGCGACCGCCGGTCCACCTCGCGGGGAAGGAACGGCGAGGGGGAAGGATATTGCTTATTGACGCGTGAATACTGCAAACCGATCCGTCAGCGAGCAGCTTTCCAGCATCGCTGCCTGTGCTGGTGCGCAGTCTCGATAGCCCAGCAAGCGCAAGGCATCGTTGAGGAGGCCGAGGCGCGGGCCAGGCGCGGCGGCTCGCGGACATTGGCCGAGCACGCGCTCGACCTCGAGGCGCGGCACGCCGGCGAGACGATCCTTGAGCAATCGCAAGATCTCGACGGATCGACCATACAGACAATCAGCCTTCCGGAAGGCAGCGGGACCGTTCGCCGCCTTCCGCGCGAAACCCGCTAGGAGCGCGCCAATGGCACCGAGATATCCCTGGGGCGACAAGTCGCGGCGGTGCATTCATTGCGGACAGGTTGGGCCGCGCGTCGTCGTCCTCGGCGGCTACGCACACCGCCGCTGCATCCCAAAGCCTAGCACGTGCCGATCACGCGGAAGGGTCCGACACGGATCTTCTTATGGTGAGCCTCGACAAGGACACCCGTCACGTTTCTGTCGGTCATCTTTCGCTTTTTTGTATCCATGGCGTCAACTGCAACAGGATGCCCGCGACGGCGACTTATTCGTCTGCCACTTGGCGCGGGAGGCGAAGCCGCTCATCGATCCAGACAATTACCTCGTGAAGCTTCAATCGGCTTTCCAATTCCGCCCGCGCTATCAAGGCGAGATTGATCGAGCCACAGACTTCGGGATGTATCTCGCCCGGTTCGGTGATGAACTCAACTCGATCCTACTGACTAGGCGTGCGCTGTGGTGCATCCGCACGATCCTCATCGCTCGAAGTGCTGAACGGCGCGATCCCCTTTTCGCGCCGCAGCTGCTTGCTGAGCATAGCAATCGACTGCGGCCCGCGACCTTTTGACTAACCGGCATATCCATCGCGAAAGCGCCGCGGTCCGACAACGTCTGCGCAGCTTTCTCGAAGACGAGACACACTCGAATGGAGCCCTTGAGACAGCGGACCGCGCGCATTTCATCGAGAGCTTGAGGCCACCTCAAACAAGGTAGCGTTGCAGACGCTACGGCAAGAGCACGAAAGCCGAGCGGGCTATTTTGCATGAAGCAACTCATCGAGAGCGCATGAAGATGCTAGCTGGTTTTTCCCGCTGGATTGCTCATCGGAGGGAGAGGCGTCAATATTGACAAGCTTAAGAATTCTACCCAGTTAGCTGCGACAAATCTCAAGAGTGGCGCGTCAGGTCAATCAGGTGTGCGCAGCACTTCTTGAATTTTTTACCGCTGTTGCAGGAGCACGGCGAATTGACTTTCGTGCTGGACGCGAGATCGATTAGAACTTGGGCTTGTGCATTGCGAGCATTTTCCCATAGCGCTTTCAACGTGCTGCGTTTCATTCGAATTTCGGCGCCGTTTGAATGTTCTTCCAACGAGTGCTGAAGAAGATCGCTTGCTGCGATCCAGTGTTCGACACTTGCGAACACACCCAAACTTCTCTTTTCGTTGATGAGGCGTTTCTTGCCCTCAAAGTCGTACACGCGATTGGGGCCGGCAAGAACAGTATCCTCGGCTCGCTGTTTGCGTGCGGCGTGATGTCGAAAAGCTCGCCATCCATGTCCCAGACGGCATGATGCTCCGCTTCAATGAAAACGCGCGGCCATTCCCAAATCGTCCATCCGTAAAGCAGTGCACCTCCGTCGCGCGCAACCCTGGCGGAAACGTTGCTAAAGCATTCGATGATGATTGCGCCAGGCTCAGGTCTGACGGGGACCCACACAGGTTGAAGGTGCGGGTTGAGTTAGCGGCAGAGGCGAAGGATGGTGCCGAAACCTCCCGTGGGGAACTAGTAAAGACTTTTTCGAAGATCTCAGTTCTAATGGCCGGTATACGCCTCAATCCGGTTCCGATCAGCTTTTGGTTCTGGGATGAAAACCGTGTCTCCTGGGACTAGCCCATCTGCGGTGATTTAGCTACATTAATGCATTGATTTTAATAGATTTTTGATCGTGAAGATTTAGAAAATAGGCGATAGATGACGAAGTCAGTTTCGGTATCATTACACTCCTTTTGGCGATTGCCCCGTCCTGCTGGAACTGCTAGCTTGAACGGAAAGGGAACATACCCTGTCGTATGGGATTGGTGAGTAAGCTGGAATTTTACGGGTAGGTGCCTATTTTCCCGTTTTGAGGTAGGTATTGGTCGAGAGCCATGAGCATTCGGATCAACCGGGAATATGTGAACGACACCGCGAAGCTGATGATGCATCGGCTTATTGCGCGGCAGATCGGTCGCGACCCGTCGCTGGTCGAAAGGGCGAAGGATTCTTTGGCCCGTAGCTCGCAGCGTTACGAAGGCTACGATTTCGTTCGCGAATGGTCAGACGTCCTTGGCTTTCCTCCGTCTACGGTACGCCGTCGTTTGACAAGTCGCGACGAAGAGATGACGCGTCTGCGTCTGTCCTCGCCATTCGTTTTGGCGGAAGGTGTCAACTTCGAGGACCACGCTTTGCGACGTCGTATCTGGAAGGCGGCGAAGCGGATTGCTGAGAGATCCGTGATCCATCAGACCGTGGAGCTTCCGCGGATCGCCGCGTGACACAACGCTCGTTCGTTAGAACTATTGAAGACCTTGTCGAGACAGTCAGGGTGATAGCCAGGCTGTTCAAAACCGACAAGGTCTTCATCATCGGCAGTCAGAGTATCTTGCTCTCCTGGCCCGACGCGCCGGTCGTTCTACGCACCTCCGGCGAGATCGACGCTTATCCGGAGAACGCAAAGATCTGGGAAATTCAGCAAAAGGAGCTGGATCCAGACGACGATCCAGAGGCCTCAGAAGAAATCAACGCTCTCTATGGCGAGGGTTCTCAATTCCATAGGGAGCACGGCTTTTATATCGACGGTGTCGACGAGAATACAGCGAGGTTGCCAGAAGACTGGAATAAGCGCGCGATCACCAAGACGGTCGAAGTCGACGGTCGAAATGTCCTTGCCGTCGCACCATGTCCTGAGAGCCTGACCGAAAAAGGAGTGAGTGATCTCGGTAGGCTGTGATTCCTTCGGATTTGCGAAGATTCGAGGGAGGGCACGATGCCGTGGACCGAAATCACTCGTATCCAGTATCAGCGCAGAGGATTGCGTTACGCAAGCGACCTGACCGATGCGGAGTGGGCGTTGATTGCCCGGAAGATGCCGCAGCGCCGGCGCCTCGGGCGACCACGGCAGGTCGATTTGCGCGAGGTGGTGCAGGCGATCTTCTACATTCTGTCGACCGGCTGCCAGTGGCGGGCTCTGCCGAGCGACTTTCCGCCGTACTCCACGGTCCAGGGCTATTTTTATGCGTGGCGAGATAGCGGCAGGTGGCACGGGATCGTCCGAGCCTTGGTCCGCCAAGCGCGGCGGGAACTTGGGCGCAAGCCGACGCCGACAGCAGCCGTCATCGACAGCCAAACAGCTTCGACGACGCAGGCCGGCGGGCCACGCGGCTTCGACCCGGGCAAGCGCCTCCACGGACGCAAGCGGCACATCGTCACTGATACCGATGGCCTTCTGCTGGCAGTCCACGTTCATCCCGCCAACATTCAGGATGTCCATGGCGCAGTCCCGCTTCTAGAGCACTTGCGAGAGCGCGTTCCCAGACTTCAGCACGTCTTTGCCGATCGGGTCTATCGCGGCAAACAACTACGCGATGCACTCTCCCATTGCGGCCAATGGACCATCGAGATTGTCCAGCGGCCACCCGGCGTCAAAGGCTTCCGGCTCTTGCCCCGACGCTGGGTGGTGGAACGCACATTTGCATGGCTCGGCAGGTGCCGCCGTCTCGCCAAGGACTTCGAGGGCTCCGCCGCCACCGAAGTCGCCTGGCTTCTCGTCGCTCACCTCAGACTCCTGACCCGACGCCTAGCCAGGCCTCTGCCGAACGCTTTTTGAGTCAGACTCTGAGGACATTATTGTTTCCAAGCTCGCCCGCTTGTCCGAGAAGGACAAGGAGTTCGTGGAGGGCTATCACAAGGCGCGGCCATTCGATCGCGAGCTCGTTATCGAGCGCATCAAGGCGACCAAACTAGAGGCCGAACTTCAGGAGCGAGCCATAAACTTCCTACGCAGCCTCGCGGACGCGCCGAAGCCAGACGCTGCGCCAAGCGATACGCTCGGATCCTAACCATTGCTAGCGTTCTTTCTCCTCCGAGAGAAGTGCCTCGCTTGCAGACCATATCGGTCGTCTTGACTAGTTGGTCCGCGTCCTACCCCGGGTAGGTCACAGCCGCACTTGCTTATCAAGCCCTCGCAATCCTGCGGCGTGGACAACAGATCACCGGCAATCGGCGCTACGTGTTCGCTTGCGCCAAAGACGCACCGCTGTCCAGCGCGACGCTCTATCATCGGCTGCGTGCGCTCGGCATCGACACTAAGACCCGAACATTGATGGCTTCCGCACTACGTTTTCGATTCTTTGCTACCATGAGGAGTTCAAGGAAGCCAAGGCATGGGATGGTGATGTCATCGAATTACAGTTGGCGCATCTCGAAAGTGGCTCGGTAAAGGCGATTTACAGGCGGCACGGACCGCTGGCACTGATCGGCTCGCGCGCCAAGCTTATGCAGCATTGGGCTGACCGGATCGATGGCTTTGCCGATCCAAAAAAATCGAGTCGTTCTCAACGTGTCCGCACAGTCTCCAACAACAAAAGAGGAGGAGGAGGCGGCTGGTGGGCCCGCCTGGATTCGAACCAGGAACCAGACCGTTATGAGCGGCTTCATCGATCCCGAAGACTATGAAAACATTGGAGGATGGCGTCTCGCTCCAGCCTATGATTTCAATCCGATGCCCGTTGAGATCAAGTTGCGCATTCTGACCACGGCGATTGACAAAGAAGATGGCGCCGCCTCGCTCGAAATCGCGCTTGAAACGGCTTCGCGCAACAAGCTCAATGCAATGTGGCCCGCCGCATTATGCGAGAGGTGGGTACCGCAGTTAATGGCTGGCGACAGGAGGCGCAGAGTTTATATCGGCGAAGCTATGTCGGCACAATCTCGGCCGCGGCATCGACCTTTCATCGTCTCGATTGCCGCCGCGCCGAAGATCTCGAGGTCGTCATGAGCCGTGCCCACGCGACAAGCCATCGAACGAGCTTGAATCGGTCGTGGCGTCAAGTTGTACACATCAAAAGAAGGCATATCCCACGAAGGCATAGGCGGATGAAGACATCCTTTCTCGCGGTCGTACTATGTTCGGCTTTGGCTTTGCTCGGGCTGCGCGGGGGAGCGCTTGCGGACACGGTCCGGCGCTACGACTGCTCGATAGACGGGGTTGATCGAGAGCCACTAGGTGATCGGGATGAGCACTTCATTATTAGCCTTCAATATACCTGTCACGTGGCCGAGGGGCCATTGAGAGATGCCGGGATTACGGCGATTTCGGTCAGCGAGTTGAATGGCGAGAAAGGGACGTCTATAGCGTCGCTCGATATTCACCGTGCGATCGACGGATTTGCAGTCGGACAGCTCCTGGAGGGAGTCGCCTTCCTTGTCATGCGGGACAAGAGATCTCTTGGCATAGCAGCATCCGGTAAGATGGTCTTTAAGTTCGCATCCGGCTCATTGTCGGCTCTGTCAGGAAGGACTGTCAATTTTACGACCAAGCCGGCCGGATTTGGACGGTTCGAGATGGAGTTCTCAGATTGGCCTGAAGCCGCTCAACCGAAGTGAATAGGCGTCGCGCTGGCCGGTTGGCTTTCCGGAATCGGTCAAACCGCATGGTCTATGCGGAATCGCGGCTCGTGAGAATCTGGGCAATGCTTTGATAACCCGCGACAGGATTGTCGCGTCATCGACCGGTTGGTCCTGGAGCAGCGGTTCGGGCCCGATGGGCTCGTTGCCCGACATCGAATCTCCGGTGTCCATGAATTTCCGCCGCTGAGCACGCCGCGGCACCGCTGTTGGGCTGCCGTTCCCGACCTGTCTGATAGCGGGACTGGCGATCCTCAAGCACAGCTACGACCTCTCCGATTAGGTGTTGTGCCAGCGCTGGTTGGAGAAACCATGTAGCCCTTTTCAATAAGTGCGTTCAGATCACTCATCCTGATCATTTGCATGGGGCAGCGAATGCTCACGCGGCACCAAAGAAGAACGTTGCTTTGGTTATTCCATTGGTAGAGGAAAGAGCGAAGCGAGATAAAGCCTCTCAACCTCTTGATCTTACTGGTGGGCCCGGCAGGACTCGAACCCGCAACCAGACCGTTATGAGCGGTCGGCTCTAACCATTGAGCTACAGGCCCCCCACGGCTGAAAGGCGGCCGCGGCCGGACCTTTTATTATGAATACCGACAACGTAGCCCCCTCCATCGGCACCGTTAGGCTAGACGTTTGATGGCGCTTGCATTGAGCGTTTTTTGCGCTCCGCGTGCAGCTTTGGGGCGCCGTCTCGCGCTTGGCGCGGAAAAGCATCGTTGAGTCAAAGGGCCCAATATTGGAGCGTCAAAGCTGGGATCAAGCTACGGCGAGCCCCCCCCCCGCCGACAGTCGTCGTGCGAAACGGGTAACCGCAGTATAGGTAATCGTTCCGGCGTACCGCTCGCGACCTGCCGCGGCCACTAACCCAGATTGGTTTCGAAATACCGAGCGGCCATAGTGACCCAGGCTGCCAAAAAATCATTGATACCAATGAGCCCGCCGGCTGAACCGATTGCACATTGTTTGAGAGAGCCGCGGCGATCCCTCCGGGTGCTGCGCCCGCTCCCAGCGGGAATCGCATCAGCCAGCATTGAGCTTCCTGGTCAGCAAAGCTAGGAAACACGTTTTGGGTATAGGGTCGCTGTCACCAGGGCTGGACGCATTTATTCTCTATAGGCATTTTGAACCCGGAAGGCCGCCGGCGATATTGTCGGCTTCCTTTTTCAGGGATAAGCGGATGAGATTGGGCCGACTTACATGCGATCGGCGTCGGTGCCCATGATCGCAGCTTGGCTTTGTGAGGAATTGGCTAGCGAGCGCGGCGGTGCCGCATGGGAGGGCGTTAATGCATGACTGGAAGAGCGAACTCGACGCGCTCGTCGCCGAAACGATAGCATTCGCCAAATCGATGAAAGTGGAGATCGAGCGGCCCCGGTCTCTATCGAAAGAAGCCGTCGAGCGGGGTGGCCTCAGCGCGCCAGACTATGGCGGTAGCGAACGCGATGAGATCAAGAAACGGGTCGAGAGCTTCAAAGCGAATCAAGAGCGCTTCATGCGCGAGCGCGAGGAATATGCCAATTCCTTGCTACGCCGCATCAGGCCGATCACGAAAGTTTAGACGACCTCGATCTCGCTGAATGCCCTGCCAAGCCTAAGTCGCTCAGCTCAAGCGATGCGCGCTCGGCGGCACACCTGAGGGCGGGGATCTTCCGCCCTTTCAATCTTTGATAAGCGCGCCGTAGATTGGCGGCCGTCCCGATCCGACCTATTCCGGAGCGCGAGAGTTCTGCCTAAGGTTTTCCGCTGCATATGCTTCCATCACGCTTGAAAAATGCGTTCCCTCCTAAAAATAGCAGGAATACTGCTCCAAACTCGGAGCGCCTGACGCTTGGATTTCTTTCGAAGGCGATCGGTCAAACGGCCTACGAAGCTTTTTGCCATTGACCAAAATCAAAACATCAAATCTAGATTTTCTATCCTTTCAAGACTTAACGGAGGCTAGAGGTCTCATGCGCAACCTTCTCTTTATCGGTGTGCTTGCACTTCCCATCCTCGTCGGCTTCGGATTGCCTTCGACCGCCGCTCCGCGGGGGCGTTCGTACATCCTCCCGGCTCGGCAGGACGTTTATTGCCTGCAGGGACGTACCTGGGGATATCCGGGCAATTGCCAGTTCTCGACCTATTACCAGTGCATGGCCACTGCATCCGGTACCTACGCCTATTGCGGGCTGAATCCGATCTACGCATTCCAGCGACAAGGAGGTCAATTGCGCTGATGTGTGATCGTCAAGCGTGATCGAGACATCAGTCTTCGCTCATATAAATGGAGCCGCTGCGCAGGTTAGGCGTTGGGCTTCCGTCTGATTGGACGTCCCGTTCACGCTTGCGTCCTCAGTTGCATCGGGACGCCAAGCAGCAACAACGATCGGGACGCAATGGCTCATCGGCGTCACGTGCAATCGGGCATCCTTCCGCAGCGGCCTCAATCCCCAGCGGGGCAACCGTCGGCACCGGTCGATTCTCCCTTACTTCGTGCCGTCGGCGGGCTCCGGCGGTTGATTTTAGCTGGGCGCTCTTCGGTTCGGTTCGCTCAATGCCGCTGATTGTTCGACGACCTTTCGGACCTCGAGGCCGTCATCGTGGGCCGATCAAGCATCGTCGGGAAGCCGCTGGCGCAGCTTCTCATCATGGCGAATTGTACGGTTACCGTGGCGGACAGCCGGACACACGATCTTCCGTCGGTGTGTCGGCGAGCCGGTATCCAGGTCGCCGCGGTCGGGCGACCTGAAATGATCCGGGGCGATTGGATAAAGCCTGGGAAGAGATGTGGAGAGCCAAGTTCTCGCACGGGCGGTCCATGCTCACATACATCGCCGAGTGCTGGTCAACGATGATAAAACAATCGTCTTTCCTGCCTCGCCGGGATCGTATGCGTCGGAACGAACGGGCTGAACGTTGAACGGTGCGTTTGGGCAAGCGCGCGTTCCTCGCTCGGCGCACCTAGGCCCATTTTCGTAAGCGCGCTGATGTTGAGTTCGCCAGCGGGATTGGGCAGCTTGCGATCTAGTAATCCGCCCACGACTTAGCCGCACGCAAATCTGCAGCCCCCTCCGCAAGCGGCCACGGCTTCGTCTCAAGGGCCACGGCAGGCCCGTATGGTAGTCGTCGGATCACGTGCATCGTCTTCTGCGGACATCGCCGTGATTGGCGCGGTTCAATCTGTAATAATTTGGAATCTTTCGACTTTCGCCGCGGCGCCCCGCTGTTGGCCCGCTTCTTGCTGTCGTCCTTTCTTCGTCGATAAGTCAACGTGGAGACGGGAGGATACATGGGCGCGGCGACGGAAACGTTTTACAGCGTGATCAGGCGGCAGGGCATCACGCGGCGCAGCTTTCATAAATTCTGTAGCCTGACGGCAACGAGCCTCGGGCTCGGGCCGCTGGCGGCGAGCCGCATCGCCAACGCGCTGGAAACCAAACCGCGCGTGCCGGTGATCTGGATGCATGGTCTCGAATGCACCTGCTGCTCCGAGAGTTTCATCCGTTCCGCCCACCCGTTGGTGAAGGATGCAGTGCTGTCGATGATCTCGCTCGATTACGACGACACCATCATGGCCGCCGCGGGCCATCAGGCCGAGGCAATCCTTGAGGAGACTCGTGCCAAGCACAAGGGACAGTATATCCTCGCGGTCGAGGGCAATCCGCCGCTGAACGAGGGCGGCATGTTCTGCATCGACGGCGGCAAGCCGTTCGTCGAGAAACTGAAGATGATGGCTGACGATGCGATGGCGATCATCGCCTGGGGCGCCTGCGCGTCCTGGGGCTGCGTGCAGGCGGCCAAGCCCAATCCGACGCAGGCCACACCGATCGACAGGATCATCACCAACAAGCCGATCATCAAGGTGCCGGGATGCCCCCCGATCGCCGAAGTGATGACCGGTGTCGTCACGTTCATTATCACCTTCGGCAAGTTGCCGGAGCTCGACCGCCAGGGGCGGCCGAAAATGTTCTATTCGCAGCGTATCCACGACAAGTGCTACCGGCGGCCGCATTTTGATGCCGGCCAGTTCGTCGCGGAGTGGGACGACGAAGCCGCGCGCAACGGCTATTGCCTTTACAAGATGGGCTGCAAGGGGCCGACCACCTACAACGCCTGTTCGACCGTGCGATGGAACGGCGGCGTGTCGTTCCCGATCCAGTCCGGCCATGGCTGCATTGGCTGCTCGGAGGACGGCTTCTGGGACAAAGGCTCGTTCTATGATCGCCTCACCGACATCAAGCAGTTCGGCATCGAGAAGAATGCCGACCAGATCGGCATGGCGGCGGCCNNCGGCGCCGTCGGCGCCGCGGTGGCCGCACACGCGGCAGTGACCGCCGTGAAGCGGCTCGCGAGCAAGCGCGAACACGCAGATCACAACAGCTAAGCGCCCAATCATCTCAGGGTAGGAAAAACTATGGGTATCCAGACTCCCAACGGCTTCAATCTCGACAACTCCGGCAAGCGCATCGTCGTCGACTCGGTCACCCGTATCGAAGGGCACATGCGGGTCGAGGTCAATGTCGACGCCGACAACGTCATCCGAAACGCGGTCTCGACCGGCACGATGTGGCGCGGGATCGAAGTGATCCTGAAGAACCGCGATCCGCGCGACGCCTGGGCATTCACCGAGCGGATCTGCGGCGTCTGCACCGGCACGCACGCCTTGACGTCGGTGCGTGCGGTCGAGAACGCGCTCGGCATCACGATTCCACAGAACGCCAACTCGATCCGCAACCTGATGCAGCTTGCGCTTCAGGTGCAAGACCATATCGTCCATTTCTATCACTTGCATGCGCTGGACTGGGTCGACGTAATATCTGCACTCTCAGCAGATCCGCGGGCAACCTCGACGCTCGCGCAATCAATCTCGAGCTGGCCGCTATCGTCGCCGGGCTACTTCAAGGACTTGCAGACCCGCCTGAAGAAATTCGTCGAGTCCGGACAATTGGGGCCCTTCAAGAACGGCTATTGGGGCAGCAAGGCCTATAAGCTGCCGCCGGAAGCCAATCTGATGGCGGTGGCGCACTATCTTGAAGCGCTCGATTTCCAGAAGGAGATCGTCAAGATCCACACCATCTTCGGCGGCAAGAACCCGCATCCGAATTGGCTCGTCGGCGGCGTGCCGTGTCCGATCAACGTTGACGGCACCGGTGCGGTCGGCGCCATCAACATGGAGCGATTGAACCTGATCTCCTCGATCATCGATCGGCTCATCGAGTTCAACGAGCAGGTGTACCTGCCTGACGTGGCGGCGATCGGGTCGTTCTACAAGGACTGGCTCTATGGCGGCGGTCTATCAGGTCAAAGCGTGCTCGCCTATGGAGATGTACCGGAACACGCCAACGACTACTCCTCCAGCAGCCTGAAGCTGCCGCGCGGCGCCATCATCAACGGTAACCTCGCGGAAGTGTTTCCGGTCGACCACGCCAATCCCGACGAGATCCAGGAGTTCGTGGTTCACTCCTGGTACAAATATCCCGACGAGACCAAGGGCCTGCATCCCTGGGACGGCGTGACGGAGCCGAACTACGTGCTGGGGCCGAATGCGAAAGGTACCAAGACGGCGATCGAGCAACTTGACGAGGGCGGCAAGTACTCGTGGATCAAGGCGCCGCGCTGGCGCGGGAACGCCATGGAGGTCGGTCCACTGGCACGTTGGGTCGTCGGCTACGCGCAGAACAAGTCCGAATTCAAGGATCCCGTCGACAAGTTCCTGAAGGATCTGAGCCTGCCGCTGTCGGCGCTGTTCTCGACGCTCGGCCGCACTGCGGCGCGCGCGCTGGAGTCGGTCTGGGCCGGGCGCCAGATGCGCTACTTCCAGGACAAGCTCGTCGCCAATATCAAGGCCGGCGACAGTTCGACCGCGAATGTCGACAAATGGAAGCCCGAAAGCTGGCCGAAGGAGGCCAAGGGCTTTGGCTTCACCGAGGCGCCGCGTGGCGCGCTCGCGCACTGGATCAGGATCAAGGACACCAAGATCGACAACTATCAGTGCGTGGTGCCGACGACCTGGAACGGCTCGCCGCGCGATCCCAAGGGAAATATCGGTGCCTTCGAGGCCTCGTTACTAAACACGCCGATGGTCAATCCCGAGCAGCCCTTGGAGATCCTGCGCACCATCCATTCCTTCGATCCGTGTCTGGCCTGTTCGACGCACGTCATGAGCCCGGACGGCCAGGAGCTCGCCAAGGTCAAGGTCAGATAGGAGGTCGCCATGATGGATGCAGTTGCACGTCTGGCGGAATCCGAACGAGACCTCACCGGGATCGCGGCCGATGGTTCCGGCGAGCACGGTGTGGGGCGTCCGACCGTCTATGTCTACGAAGCGCCGGTTCGCATCTGCCACTGGGTGAATGCGTTTTCGATCATCGTCCTGATGGTCTCCGGCTACTTCATCGGGACGCCGTTGCCGACGGTGGAAGGCGAGGCGTCGGCGAACTTCGTGATGGGCTATGTCCGCTTTGCCCATTTCGCGGCGGGACAGGTGCTCGCGGTGTTCTTCCTCGTCCGCATCCTGTGGGCCTTCGTCGGCAACCACCACTCCCGGCAGATATTCTACATTCCTGTGCATCGCAGGCAGTTCTGGAAGGAGGTGCTGCACGAAATCCGCTGGTACGCGTTCCTGGAACGCGAGCCGAAGATGTATGTCGGCCACAACCCTCTGGCCCAGATCGCGATGTTCGTGGGATTCACGTTGTTCGTGGCGTTCATGATCGTCACCGGATTTGCGCTTTATTCGGAGGGCACCGGCATCGACAGCTGGCAGCATAAGCTGTTCGGGTGGGTCTTTGCGATCTGGCCGAACAGCCAGGACGTGCACACGTGGCACCATATCGGCATGTGGGCGCTGGTGGTGTTCGCGACAGTGCACATCTACGCGGCGGTCCGCGAAGACATCATGTCACGCCAGAGCATCATTTCGTCGATGATCTCCGGTGAGCGGCAATTCCGGGATTGATGGTGGAAAACAAGCCATGCCGACGTCATCGCAGGCAGACCGCATCCTGGTGCTCGGTATCGGCAACATCCTCTGGGCCGATGAAGGGTTTGGCGTGCGCGCGGTGGAGGAGTTCCACCGCCGTTACGCTGTGCCGGAGAATATCACCATCCTCGACGGTGGTACGCAGGGGCTCTACCTCGTGAATTATCTGGAGGACGCCGACCGCCTGATCGTGTTCGATGCCATCGATTATGGCTTGGAGCCGGGCCAGTTGAAGGTCGTTCGCGACGAAGAGGTGCCGCGTTTCACCGGCGCCAAGAAGATGAGTCTGCATCAAACCGGCTTCCAGGAGGTCATCAGCGCGGCCGACCTGCTCGGGCGGTGTCCTAAGCATCTCGCGCTAATCGGCTGTCAGCCGCTCGATCTGCAAGACTGGGGCGGCCCGCTGACCGCTCCAGTGCGCGACCAGATCAATCCGGCGGTCGCGCTTGCCGTCGACATCCTCGCCGAGTGGGGGGTGGAGGCGGCGCCGCGAACGGCGTCGTTGCCGGAATCCGAGCGATTGCTCGCCAACGATATCGACCATATTCACTATGAAATGAGGGCGCGTCCGGCTTGATCCGGCGCGCGCCATCGGAGACGTGAAATGTGCCTTGGCTTGCCGATGACGATCGTGGAGACCGACGGGGTCTCGGGGCTCTGCGAGTTTCGCGGCGAGCAGCGGCGCGTTTCGATGCTCTTGCTTTCCAATCCGCCGGTCGGCGCCTTTGTGCTCGTCAATATCGACACCGCGATCCGGCTTCTGGATGAGGACGAGGCACGCCTGATTGCCAGCGCGATCGCGGGCCTGGAAGCCGCGCTCGAAGGCGAGGAGTCTGACCGCTTCTTTCCCGATCTCATCGACCGCGAGCCGCAGTTGCCGGAACACCTCAGGCTCGATTGAATGCAGCGAGGTGCGAAGCGCTCATGCCCCGCGACCGGGCGCGCCCGCATGCTCGGGGCGGACAGCTGCTTGATAGGAGGGAAAATGTCCGATCCGATCCTGGCATGTGTCTTGCTCGCCCGTATTGCGGGCAGAATCACAAACTCGTCAGGGGAGGTTTGATGGACTTCCAGCAGGGAAGGCATGATCTGGCACTACGAGGTTTGCCGGAGGTAGATGCTACCACCGTCGATCTATTTCTGAACGGGACAGACGAAGCAGGCGTAGTCGCGGTGCTGCTATCAGCCGGAGACCCATCGCGGTTTCCGGAGGCGGTCGACGTTGCGGTCGTCCTGCCGGAGCTGATCGACGCATTCGCAGTCAGACTGCGTGGTGCGCTGATCGCGCGCGATGCCGAGAGCGAGCTGGGCAAGCGTTTCGGCGTGCGCGTGCAGCCGACGCTGATCTTTGTCGCCGGCGGCGAGACGTTGGGGCTGATCGCCAAGATTCAAGACTGGTCAGTCTATGTCGACCGTATCAGCAAGCTGATCGATCGTCCGCGCGGCGCGAGCGTTGCCGTGGCGGCGACCATCATTCCTTCGCATCGCTCGCAGGGTGTCGAACTATGAACGCCGGTTTCTGGACCGCGCTAGAAGGCGCCGCGCAGCCGATCAATGTGTTTGCGATCGGCGAGGAAAGCCTCAATGCGTCGAACGGCAGCCTGACCGCGGCCGGCGCCCTGGCGAAGCTCGCAGCGCTCGACAGCGCGGAATTGGCCAAGAGCTGCCCGAACGCGATCGAATTGCTCTCCATGGTGGCGGCGGCGATCGCAAGCCAAAAGGCGGATGCGCCGACGCAATTGTTCCGGCTCGGCAACCTCAACGATCTCGAACGCAAGCTGATCGCCGACGTGCTCGGCGAGGGCGAGGTTGCCGGCGGGGTTGCCTTGCCGGACGGCTCGCTGATGCAGATCCGGGAATCGGTGCTGGCCGGGATCTGGCGCGTGCGGCTCGAGACCGATGCCAACCACGAATATCTCGAGGTTGGTACAATCCCTGAGATCGTCAAGCGCGCGGCCGCCGACCTGACGGCTGCCGATTTCGAGATCGGGCAGGCGCCGGAAGGCGCCATGAACGTGCTGCCGGTGCTTGCCGAACTCCGCGAACGGGCGCTGGCCTGGCGGTCGGGCGTCCGCTCGCAGATCATCAATTTCACGCTGCTGCCGATGAGTCCGGTCGATATGAGTTTCCTTCAGGAGACGATCGGGAACGGGCCGATTCAGCTGGTTTCGCGCGGGTACGGCACGTGCCGGGTGCTGTCGACGGGCATCCGCAATGTCTGGTCGGTGCAGTTCTTCAACGCCATGGACGCCATCATTCTCGACACGCTGGAAGTCGGCGGTGTGCCGAGTGTTGCGGTTGCTGCAGACGAGGATTTCGAGGACTCCGCCGAGCGGCTTCAGGAAATCATCGAGGCCTATTTCAAATGAGCCGATTTGAGAATTTTGGCTTGCGCGCAAACGTCGCCGATGTCACGCGGTTGGAATGCGGGATCTGCTGGTCGGTGTATGATCCGGTGGACGGCGATGAGGTGGCGCAGATCGCGCCCGGCACGCCGTTCACGGCGCTGCCTGATGAGTGGCGCTGCCCGAATTGCGACGCCCCGAAATCCAAGTTCATGGCGCTCGAATCATGATGGGGCGCGTGCACGGTGCTGGCGAGGACACCGACGCGGCGGCGTGGGGAAAGCTCCTCGCCGGCGCCTATCGCGAAATTGGCGAGCGCGCGTTGCGCGATCTGCCGATCTACAACGATGCGCTCGGCGTCGAGACGGTCGGCTTCCGCCGGTTCAGCGGCACGATCGTCGGGATCATGGTTACGCCCCGGTTCATGAATGTGGTCATGCCGGCGAGCGCGACCGCGCGGGAAATGCCGGCTTCGACGGTGCGCATCCGTTTCCCGGCGGGTGACATCGAGTTCACGCTGAGCGACGTCGCGCGGATGGGCCGCATCGCGAACTGTTCGCTGTTTTCGCCGATGTTTCAGTTCTCGGACATGGCCGCCGCGCGGGCTACGGCCGAGGCCGCGCTCGCCCAACTGATGCTGCCGGCGGACAGCGACAAAGCCAGCGAGCGGCGCCAGTCCGCGACAAGCGCGATCGATCGGCGTAACTTCCTGCGCGGTGTTCTGACGGAGCGGCGCGAATGAGCCTGGCCTTGATCGACGTCACGGTGCTGTTGGCCGGCAGCACGATTGCCGATGTCGCGATTCTGCCACGGAGCCGCCCGCCATTGGCGCGTCTGTTTGCCGGAAAGCCGGTCTCGTCGCTGCGCTCGGTCTTGCTGCGGCTGTTCTCGTTGTGCTCCGCGGCGCATGAGGTGGCGTTCTTGTCGGCGTTCGATGCGGCGCGGAACGAAACCGCTCCTCCCGAGGTCCGGAAGGCGCGCATCGACGCCGTCATCGCCGAGCGCCTGACCGAATTGTTGCGCGGCTTCTTCGTCGGACGGCTCACGCTGGGAGGCAGCAGCGCTGCGGCCGTTCGCGCCTTGATGAGAGCAACGACCGTCCTTGGCGGCGGGATTGCCGAGCGCCGTGAGGCGGTGTTGCAGATCAGGGAAGCGCTCACGGCACTTGGGGGCGCGGGTGGAGCGCAGCAAACCTGGCCTGGAAGCGTACTGGCGGCGCATCTTTCGGGGCTCGATGGCGATGCATTGTTGTTGCCCGCGGTCGAACAATCCTTCCTGACTGCCGCCGACGACCTCGATGTCGTCCTGCGTCTTCTGGCCGACGGTCCGGCATTCTCCGACGCGCCTGATCTCGATGGTCAGATACCCGAGACGGGCGTCTGGGCACGCCAGGCCTGGCATGCGCCGGCATCGCCGTTGGTCGCCGGGCCCGCGGACCGCCTGAAGGCGCGGAGCGCAGAGGTGGCACTGCTCTGCACGCGGCTCGAGACGGACGAAACGGCAGCCGACGTCGGCGTCGTCGCGAGCTACTGGCTTGGACCTGGCAGAGGCGCGGCCGCCGTAGAATGCGCACGCGGCCGGCTCTATCACGTCGTCGAGATCGACGGCGATCGCATCGCACGGTTCGAATTCCTCGCGCCGACGGAGTGGAACTTCCATGCGCGTGGGCCGATCGTGCGCAGCCTGCGCGGCTCCGCACTTGGCCCCGGCCGACAGGGCCGGGATGCTGTTCGCGCGCTGGTCGATTGCTTTGATCCCTGCGTCGGCGTCAGCCTCGGCTTCCGCGAGGTTGGCCATGCATGAGATGGCGCTTTGCGAGGGCATCATCGAGATCGTCGAGGAGGAGGCGCGAAAGCGCGCATTCTCGAGGGTGCGCGCAGTGTGCCTTGAGATCGGCGCGCTGAGCCACGTTGCGCCCGAAGCGATGACGTTCTGCTTCGAAGCCGTCGCGGCGAGCACCATTGCGCGAGGCGCGAGGCTGGAGATCATCGAGACGCCGGGAACCGCCTGGTGCATGGGCTGTTCGACCAGCGTCGAGATCAAGCAGCGCTACGAGCCATGCCCTGCCTGCGGCAGCTATCAATTGCAGGTCACCGGCGGGGAAGAGATGCGCGTGAGGGAATTGGAGGTCGACTGATGTGCACGGTATGCGGTTGCAGCGACGGCAAGCCCACGATCGATCACGCGCATGATCATGCGCATCACGATCACCGCCACGGCCATCGCGGGCACCATCACCACCATCACGATGCGCATGACCACCGCCACGACCGCGAGCCCGGCGATCTCGGGCTGGTCGATTGCAGCGCCAACCCGGCCGGGCAGGTGATCGCAGGCATGAGCAGCGATCGCATCATCCAGGTCGAGCGCGATATTCTCGGCAAGAACAACCGGCTTGCCGCCGAGAACCGCGCACGTTTTCGCGCCGACAACGTGCTCGCGCTCAATCTAGTCTCGAGCCCCGGCGCCGGAAAGACCTCGCTACTCGTTCGCGCCGTGTCCGAGCTGAAGGACGCTTATGCGATCGGCGTGATCGAGGGCGATCAGCAGACTTCGAACGATGCCGAGCAGATTCGCGCGACCGGCGTGCCGGCGATCCAGGTCAACACCGGCAAAGGGTGCCATCTCGATGCTGCCATGGTCGGCGAGGCCTACGAGCGGCTGCCTTGGCTCAATGGTGGCATCCTGTTCATCGAGAATGTCGGCAATCTGGTCTGTCCGGCAGCTTTCGATCTCGGCGAGGCCTGCAAGATCGTGGTGTTCTCGACCACGGAGGGTGAGGACAAGCCGCTGAAATATCCGGACATGTTCGCAGCGTCCTCGCTGATGCTGATCAACAAGATCGATCTTGCTCCCGTGCTCGATTTCGATCTTGCCAGGACGGTCGAATATGCCCGGCGAGTCAATCCGAACATCGAGGTCCTTACGGTATCGGCGCGCACCGGGGAGGGATTTGCGGCATTCGACGCCTGGATCCGCAAGCGTGCCGCGCAGAAATCGGCCGCGATGGCCGCATCGGCATGATCGTGGACGGCGAAGCCACCGCACGCGAGAGACGAAGGTTGCGCCTGTACGTGCGCGGCGCCGTGCAGGGCGTGGGTTTTCGTCCCTACGTCTATGGCCTCGCCACGCGCTACCGGCTCGGCGGTTTCGTTGCGAACGATCCCCATGGCGTGGTGATTGAGATCGAGGGCGACCGTGCGGCCGATTTCGTCACCGCGCTGCCGCTGGAAAAGCCGCCGCTGGCAAGGATTGACAAGATATCAGTGCAGCCAATCGGCGCAGTCGCGAGCGCGGAATTCTGCATTCGCCCCAGCGAACAGGGCAGGGTGTCGACGCGGATTGTCGCGGATGCCGCGACTTGTCCGCAATGCCTGGACGAACTGTTCGACCCGAACAGCCGGTTTCACCTCTATCCCTTCATCAACTGCACCCATTGCGGTCCGCGCTACACCATTGCCGAGCGGCTGCCCTATGATCGCAGCACCACGGCGATGAAGCGGTTCGCGATGTGCGCAGCCTGCGCCGCCGAGTATGCCGATCCCGCAAGCCGCCGCTTCCATGCCGAGGCGATTGCCTGCCCGCAATGTGGCCCACGACTCAGCCATGGGATGAGCGAGATCGCGGCCGTCCTTGCCGCGGGCAGGATTGTCGCGATCAAGGGGCTCGGCGGCTACCAACTCCTGTGCGATGCCCGTGACGACGACGTCGTGCGGCGGCTCCGGCAGAGCAAGCAGCGGGATCAGAAGCCGTTCGCGGTCATGGTCGGCTCCAGGGATGCCGTCGATGAGATCGCCGAAGGCGAAGCGACCGAGTTGGCTTTGCTGGAATCGACGCCGCGGCCGATCGTGCTGATGAAGTCCCGTCAGAGTCTCGCGTCCACGATTGCGCCGGATCTTTCGCGGATCGGCGTGATGCTACCGGTCGCGCCGCTCCATCATCTGCTGTTCCAAGCACTGGCCTTGGCGTATCCGCGCCCCGACGGCAGTCGCTGGGTCATTGTCGCGACAAGTGCCAATCCAGGCGGCGAGCCGCTGGTGATCGACAATGACGAGGCGGAGCGGCGACTGGCCGGCATTGCCGACCTGATCGTGACCCATGATCGCGACATCATCACGCGCGCCGATGATTCCGTGGTTTCGGTCGTCGCCGGGCATGCGCAGTTCATCCGGCGGGCCCGCGGCTACGTTCCCGACCCGATTCGGCTGCCACGGCCGGTGCCGTCCGTGCTCGCGGTCGGCGGCGCGCTGAAGACGACCGTTACGCTCACGCGAGATAACGAAGCCTTCGTCTCGCAGCATATCGGGGATCTCGATACCGCCGAAGGCATCCGCTTCTTCGAGGAGACGATCGATCACCTGATCGCGACGCTTGATGTGGCACCGATCGTCGTGGCGCATGATCTCCACCCCAACATGGCTTCGACCCGCTTCGCCGAAGCCAGCGGCCGCAGCCTCTCGGTTCAACATCATCATGCGCATGCGGCGTCGGTGATGGCGGAGCACGGCATCGACCGGCCCGCGATCGCGTTGGTACTCGATGGCTTCGGCTACGGCGACGATGGCGGCAATTGGGGTGGCGAGCTCCTGCTATGCGAGGGGGCGCGATTTCGCCGGATCGGGCACCTCACGCCCTTGAAGATGCCGGGCGGCGACCGTGCCGCGCGCGAGCCGTGGCGGATGGCGGCGAGCGTCTTGCAGGCCTTGGGCTGCAGCGAAGAGATTCAGCGTCGCTTTGCAGAGCAGCCGCAGGCTGCGAGGGTGGGGGCATTGCTTGAGCGGTCCGACCTGCCCACGACCACCAGCGCCGGCCGGCTGTTCGATGCGGCCGCCGGATTGCTGGGGGTCTCGATGCGCCAGAGCTATGAAGGCGAGGCTGCGATGAAGCTGGAGGCGCGCGTCCGGCGCACGCGCGTGGTCGATGGCGGCTGGACCCTCGCGCAAGGCGTCCTGTCCCTGCTTCCGCTCTTTGAGCGGCTTCTGGCGGATGCGACCGACGCGTACGAAGGCGCGGAGCTGTTCCATGGAACGCTGGCCGCGGCCTGCGTCGACTGGATCGAGCGTGCGGCGCGACAGACGGGTCACACCACAGTCGTCTTGAGCGGTGGCTGCTTCCTCAATGCGGTTCTCGGCGAAGAGGTGCTGCGCGGTTGTCGTTCTGTCGGGCTTGATGCCCTGCTGACGCGCCAGGTACCGCCGAATGATGGCGGCCTGAGCCTTGGCCAAGCCTGGATTGCCGCCCAGAAAGTTACTGAACAAGGATTTGAAGGAAACGCCTGATGTGTCTCGCCATACCTGCTGAGGTCACAAGACTTCTCCCCGATGACACGGCTGTGGTTTCCATCGACGGGGTTAGCAAGGAGATTTCCGTGGCGCTGATCGAGAATCTCGCCGTCGGCGATTATGTGATCATCCATGTCGGCTATGCTCTGACCAAGATTGATCCCGAGGAAGCCCGACGCACGCTCGAGCTGCTGCGCGAGCTCAGCACCGAAGGGCAGGGGGTCGTGCAATGAAATATGCCGACGAGTTTCGCGACAAGGAAATCGCACTGGGGTTGGCGAAAGCGATCCGCTCAGAGGCCGATTCGCAACGGCCATATCGTTTCATGGAGTTCTGCGGCGGTCACACCCATGCGATCTCGCGCTACGGCCTGGAAGACATGCTGCCGAAGAACGTGCGGATGATCCACGGGCCCGGCTGCCCCGTCTGCGTGCTGCCGGCGGGGCGGATCGATATGGCGATCCGGCTCGCCGAGCGACCTGAGGTGATCCTTTGCATCTACGGCGATCTGATGAGGGTGCCCGGCTCCCAAGGCGCCTCGCTGTTGAAGGCAAAGGCGCGTGGCGGCGACATTCGCATGGTCTACTCCACGGTCGATGCAATCCGGATCGCGGAGCAGAATTTGGAGCGGGAGGTCGTTTTCTTTGCCATCGGCTTCGAAACCACGACACCGCCGACCGCCGTCGTGATCCGGCTCGCCGAGAAGAAGCGGCTCGGAAACTTCACCGTGTTCTGCAATCACGTGCTGACACCGCCGGCCATGCAGAACATTCTGGAGAGCCCCGACATTCGTAACATCGGCCGGGTCGAGATCGACGGCTTCGTCGGTCCGGCCCACGTCTCGATCGTCATCGGCACCGAGCCCTACGAGTTTTGCGCCGAAGAATTTGGCAGGCCGGTGGTGATCTCCGGCTTCGAGCCCCTCGACATGATGCAGGCGATCCTGATGCTGGTTCGGCAGGTCAACGAACACCGGCACCAGGTGGAGAACCAGTATAGCCGCGCGGTCACGCGCGAGGGCAACCTGCGCGCCAAGGAGGAGGTTTCGGATATCTTGGAGCCGCGCGACCAGTTCGAATGGCGCGGGCTCGGGCTCGTGCCATATAGCGGGCTCAAGCTGAAGCGCACCTACGCCAGGTTTGATGCTGAAATTCGTTTCGGCATGAATGAACTTCGCGTCGCCGACAATCCGGCCTGCGAGTGCGGTATGATTCTGCGCGGGGTGAAGAAGCCGGTCGACTGCAAGCTGTTCGGCACGGTGTGCATGCCGGAGACCCCGATGGGATCCTGCATGGTCTCCTGCGAAGGCGCATGTGCCGCCCACTGGACTTACGGCCGGTTCCGCGACCATCAGCAGAGACGGGCATCATGAAGGCGCATCAGCGCAAGCTCGACATTAAGAACGGCTGCATCGACCTGTCGCACGGCTCCGGCGGCCGGGCGATGTCGCAGCTCATCTCCGGCCTGTTCCACGAGGCCTTCGGCAACGAATGGTTGGCGCGCGGCAACGATCAGTCGGC
This sequence comes from Bradyrhizobium centrolobii, assembly GCF_001641635.1. Taxonomy (GTDB): domain Bacteria; phylum Pseudomonadota; class Alphaproteobacteria; order Rhizobiales; family Xanthobacteraceae; genus Bradyrhizobium; species Bradyrhizobium centrolobii. The sequence continues at coordinate 14,228 of NZ_LUUB01000086.1, read as the reverse complement.
CTTCGACGTCGGCGGCGGGCGCATGGTGATGACGACCGACGGTTATGTGGTCTCGCCGCTCTTCTTTCCCGGCGGCAATATCGGCTCGCTCGCGGTGCACGGCACGGTCAACGACATCGCCATGGCCGGCGCGCGGCCGCTCTACCTGTCTGCGAGCTTCATCATCGAAGAGGGCTTTCGCTTCTCCGACCTTAAGAGGATCGCCGAGTCCATTGGCGAGGCGGCGCGGGTGGCGGGCGTTTACATCATCACCGGCGATACCAAGGTGGTCGAGCGCGGCAAGGCTGACGGCCTCTATATCTCCACAGCCGGCGTCGGCGTCCTGACCGACGGGCTGGATCTCTCCGCCGAGAAAGCCCGCGTCGGTGATCGTGTCCTGATCTCCGGCACGCTAGGCGATCACGGCGTCGCCATCATGTCCAAACGGCAGAATCTCGCCTTCGAAACCGATGTTGTCTCGGATTCCGCATCGTTGCATGACCTCGTAGCTGAGATGGTGGCGGCTGGCCGCAAGGGCATCCGCCTGATGCGCGATCCCACTCGAGGCGGGTTCGCCGCGACGCTCAACGAGATCGCCCACCAGTCGGGCGTCGGATTTCGCCTCCAGGAAGAGACGATCCCGGTGAAGCCGGCCGTTGCTGCGGCGTGCGAACTGCTCGGGCTCGATCCCCTTTATGTGGCCAATGAAGGCAAGCTTGTCGCGATCGTGTCACCCGATGTCGCCGAGGGCGTGCTTGCCGCCATGAAAGCGCATCCGCTTGGCCGTGATTCCGCGGACGTGGGCGAGGCAGTGGCCGACGATCATCACTTCGTGCAGATGACAACGAGCTTTGGCGGCGGACGAATTGTCGACTGGCTGTCGGGCGAGCAGTTGCCACGGATCTGTTGAGGCTCATGATGCGAATGCTACTTTTGTCGCATTCCTTCAACGCCTGACGCAGCGGCTGCATCTCGAGCTCAGGGAGCGCGGCAAGAGGTCACGGTCGAGCTCGACATGCATGCCGATGTCATCCGCGAGAGCGTGGCGTTGTACCAGTCCGACCTCATCGTCGCGCCGTTCCTGAAACGGGCGATTCCGGACGATGTCTGGCGCGCAGTGCGCTGCCTGATCGTCCATCCCGGTCCGCCCGGCGATCGCGGGCCTGCCGCGCTCGATTGGGCGATCCTTGAAGGCGTAGCGTAAAGGGGGTGTGACGGCGTTTGATCGGGTGTTTTGCGCCGCAAGGATTGAACCCACTCGGGAGCCATGACCCACCATTATGGTGGCCCTCCGGAAAGAGCCCTCCGCCCACCAGTGCGGCCGGCTTTCCCTTGACCTCGACCTCAAAGCCTTCCCAAGGGCCTTTCGGGTGGACGATGACGCAGTGCACAAGTCGGCGACCAACGGGCCGTGGTCGTCCTCCGCGCTTGCGTGGCTTGCTATCGTGTCGGCAAGCGCATTGACGGTCTCGATGTACCGGTCCAGCGTTGCCGGATGCAGTGAGATGGGGGTAGGGGTCTCCTCGAGGGCAGCCAGTTCCGCCTCGACGCGCAACCGCTCCTGCTTCAGCTCGGCGATCCGTTGCCTGGCATCCTCCTCGGAAATCACGTACCTGATCACGAGATCAAATGTTGCGCTGACGCTCGCCTTCGATCCGGTCGCGTTTCGCTTCTAGCCGCAGGCGCTCCGAGGAAGCGTTCCCCGCTAGCCGTCCTCGCTCATTGTTGTAGTTGCGGACGTAGGTCTCGATCAGCCGTGGGCCTTCAACTCCTCGACCATCCCGCTGAGCACAAGTCTTTCGATGTCGCGCAGGAAGATGATCCTGCGATTCGAGCAACTGCCGCTCTCGCGCACAGCTGAGCAACGAGTCCTGGTCTTTCCGGTCTTATCGCGGTCGTGAACTGACATGCCAGATCCGCAACAGCCGCACCGAAGAAGACCCGATAGGAGATGCGGCGCCCGTCGCTTCATGTGGCTGGCCAAATGCCCCTTCTCGGTCTTCAAAGCGTGCGCTTGCTCCCAAACGGACTGTTTGACGATCCGTAGTTGGGGCACATCAATGCTCTGCCACTCCTCACGAGGGTTTGGTCGAGACAATCGTTTGCCTGCATCGGGATCCTTCGCCATCCGGACCTTGTTCCAGACAATACGGCCAGCATACGGCTCATTGAAGATGAGCCCCGTCCCGCGCTTGGCGTTGCCGTTGATCGTCGACGCATTCCATCACCGACCTCGCGGTGGATGTATATTTTCTCGATTGAGATCCTGCGAGATCTCCCCGGAGCCCCCGTCCGGCTGCGTATGCTGCAAAAATCCGCCGGATGATCGTAGCCTCGTCTTCGACGATTTCGAGCTCGCCGGGTTTGCCACCGCTCGATATCCGTAGGCACGCCCTCCCGCATGTCGGCCATCGCGTATCATGCCGGCCATGCCGCGGCGGACCTTCTTCGCGCCGTCCTCGCGCTGCATCTGTCCGACAAGGCCCCGGATCCCAATCAAGATTGAGTCCGCGGTGCCATCGTGGACGGCCTGGATCTCGATCCCCTGGAAAGACAACCGTTTGTGGATGCCGGCCAGATCCTCCATGTCGCGTGAGAGCCGGTCCAACGCCTCTACGATTACAACTGTGAAACGATGCTGACGCGCAGCGTCCATCAGCTGCATCAAACCATCGCGGCCGAATACCGAGGCTCCAGAACGCGCCTTATCTTCAAAGATAGCAACGACATCGAGTTGATGACGAGCCGCATAAGCGCGGCATAGAGCAATCTGATCTTCAGTCGATTTTTCGGTTTTGAAGCTCGGTCGAGAACCGAGCATAGATCGCTGCGGGTTTCATCTCGATTACCGGTGCTGATGCGCTTGCCGCCAGCGGCTTCAAGATGATGCTTCATCAGGCGCTCGCTATCAAAAAGATGATCGTGTCTTGCGTCAGCAATTGCAAGTGCTTCAACAAGCTTAATCAGAGCAGGATCGATTTGTGCTGACAACCGCGCAACCGAGCACTACGCGGTCAATGACTTTGGGCATTGAGCGTGTCACCTGCACCGGTTGATACTCAACAATCTGACGGCCGCTTTGGCGGATTGTGTTGAAAAAAACTCGCCTCTTGAAGCTGCGGGAGGTCGCTGATTCACTTCGTCCGAGTGGGGCGGGAGATGTGAATCGATGATGGGTCCGCGGCAGGTCGACCAGGCGGCGCTGTTCTACGAGTTCTCGCTTGAGCGGCACGTTCCAGTCAGCCACCTGCTGAGGGCAATCGATCGGTTTGTCAATCTGTCGGACGTTCGGAGCCCCATGTGGCGCCATTTTACAGCTCCACCGGCCGGCCTTCGATTGATCCGGAACTGCTCGTCCGAATGCTGCTGGTCGGCTACTGCTATGGCATTCGCTCCGAGCGGCGGTTGTGCGAGGAGGTGCACCTGAACCTCGCCTACCGCTGGTTCTGTCGGCTCGGGCTAGACGGCGAGGTGCCGGACCACTCGACCTTCTCCAAGAACAGGCATGGCCGCTTCCGCGATTGCGATCTGCTACGCAAGCTCTTCGAGACTGTGGTCCAGCGGTGCATGGCAGAACGGCTGGTCGAGGGATCCGCCTTTGCGGTCGATGCCAGCCTGATTGCCGCCGATGCCAACAAGCCGCGCGCCGTCGCTGGATCTGACGACGTCGACTGGGAGGCCATCGCCAAGACGCGCCGTTCCGTCCGGGAGTATCCGGACACGCTGGATCAGGCGGCTTGGGGCGCAGCGAGCGAGACGGTGCCGAAGTTCATCTCGAAGGCGGACCCGGCCGCGCAATGGACAGGCGCGCACAAGGGACATGCCTTCTTTGCCTACGCCAACAACTACCTGATTGAGCTGAAGGCAGCGATTATCGTCGATGTCGAGGCGACGCGGGCCATCCGGCAGACCGAGGTCGGCGCAACCCGTACGATGATCGAGCGCACGGAAGAGCGCTTAGGCAGGCTGTTGAAGAAGTAGCCAATCGGCGGGCGATAAAGGGAATGTCGTCACCGCCTTCGAGGCATATCTCACCTTCAAGCGAGCCATCGGCGAGCTCTTCTGCCCAACCACGGCCTCTTGCGGGCTCCATCTCGTCTCTGCCGTCCCATATGAACTCGACGGCGTTACCTTCGCAACGGCCATATATTGCCCCCGTGAGGCAATCGAGGGCGAACTCGCCGCCTTCGGCTGCGAACAGGATGTAAGAGCCCGGCCCAGCCATGTCGTGATCGGGCGTTTCCACGACACGCCATTTGCCCCGTACGCTCATAGCTGCACCGCCAGCAGCTTAGGCAGACGGATCAGATTGTAGGCCGCGAGCGCCAACGTAAAGGCGGCGTCCACACGCTCGCGCCCCCGCAGCTTTACCTTGGCCAGACCGGCGGAACTCTTGATCCACCCGAACACCTCCTCAATCCGCTTGCGGCAGCGCTGGCTGACCTCGTAGCCGGCATGGCGGGTGGTGCGGGCATCGACTGCTGTCTTGCGCGGGATGCCGGTCTTGCTGAGGTGTCCGTCGATCGCGATGTGCGGCGTCACCGATCGTTCCCTCAAGTCGTGCACGAACTGCGTAACGTCATAGGCTTTGTCCGCGCCGAGCGTGATCCGCCGGCCTGTGGGATGGCGACTATCAATCAACGCCAGCGCCGCCTCTCGTTCGGCAGTGCCGGTGGCCTGGCTGACGATGCCGCCGACCGCCAGGCCATGGCGGTTCTCCATCAGAGCATGTCCCATGTAGCAGAGCTTGGCAGGCCGCCCGTCTCCTTTCTTGTACAGCCGGGCTTCCGGGTCGGTCGTGCTTTGGTGCGTCTCGTTTGAACGCTTCTCCTTGTGGAAGCTGCGCTCAGCGTTGCGCCCCGAACCCTCACTATCGTTGTCGCCTCCGTCCTTCTTGCGGAAGCTCTTGATCGAAGCCCACGCCTCGATCAGCGTGCCGTCCACCGAGAAGTGATCACTCGACAAAAGCCGCTTCACTTGCGGCTGAGCCAGCACCGCCGAGAGGAACTTAACGGCTATCTCACCCTCTAACAGCCGGTCGCGGTTCTTGGAGAAAGTCGAGTGGTCCCACACCGGATCGTCCACGCCCAAACCGACAAACCAGCGGAATAGCAGGTCGAACTCCAGCCGCTCCATCAATTGTCGTTCCGAGCGGATGCCGTAAAAGGCTTGCAGCAACATGGCCCGAAGCAGCCTCTCCGGTGCAATCGAGGGCCGGCCAAAGTCCGTGTAAAGTCCTGAAAATGCCTTCGATAGATCGCTCAGCGCAGCGTTTACGATCTCCCGGATCTTCCGCAAGGGGTGATCAGGGCGAACCCGCGCTTCAAGGTCCACGTAACTGAACAGCGATCCTGACCGCTCGTCCGATCCCCGCATCCCGGCCTCCCGATTCAACCATCGAGAGAATCACGTCCAACGCCATCTCGCCAGAGACTTCTTCAACAGCCTGTTAGAGCTCTGTCCCAAGCGCATTGTCGCTGATAGTGCCTATGGGTCGGCGGAGATGCTGGGCTGGCTGGTCGAGGAGCGGACGATCGAGCCGCACATCCGGGTGTTCGACAAATCGGCCCGGACCGACGGCGCCTTCTCGCGCGGAGACTTTGCCTATGACCAGCAAAGCGACGTCTACATCTGCCCGGCTGGCAAGGTGCTGGCTTCCACCGGGGCCTTGGTGAACGACGGAGCGACACTGGCGTATCGGGCCAGCAAGTATGACTGCGACGCCTGCGAACTCAAGCCGCGGTGTTGTCCGAAGACGCCCTCCCGCAAGGTAACACGTTCAATCCATGAACATGAAGAGGAGTGGCAACACCGAAATTCGTCAGTTGTTTGGTTGCGGCCCGCTGCTTTTCAAATCCTCGGACGGGGTTGGAGGCTAGAGTTGCAAGATGTTGATATTGAACGGACTTAATCAACTTTAGCGAGAATCCCTCTCTCCGCCATAATGGAACGGCTTCGGGAAAGCCCCGTAAAATGAGGCCTTTCTGCACCCCAGGAGCTTCTGGTGTGGCCCCTGGGTGTAGCCCAGGGTAGCCCGCAATTTGCCACGGCATGGCTCTCTGTGGCAACACCCGTTCTCGTTGGGACCTTTCGCGGAACCTTGAGGCCCTGCGCCGCTCGCGGCGCAGCCACCGCCATTCACTCTATGCCGAAATTCTCGATTTGCGTGCCGCCGGTCTGTCGCCGCGCGGAGTCGCGCTGCGGATCGAGGATGCTTCGAGGAGCGAACTGGCCTCGCTTGCGCAAGGCATCGGCCGCGACATTGCAGCTGTCCGCGCAGCCACCACCCAACCCTGGAGCACCAGTCCCGTCGAGGGACAGATCACACGTCTCAAGACGATCAAGCGCCAGATGTATGGGCGTTCAGGATATGCACTACTCAAAAACAGGCTGCTGGCAGCCGCCTGACAATGCACAACGCGCTCGATGAAAAGCAAAAGGGACCTGCACCAAATATGCGGAAGAAGCCCTGTTTGTCGCTACATAGCTGATCGAATGGCATCGAATGCCCGTCAGCATGGGGACGTTGCGCAAGTGGATGAATGCGGCCCCATCGATGGGGGCCGTCGGCACACTGCGAATCGTTCTGCGGCTCGTCAGCTTATCGACAGCTAAGCCTCCTAGCGTGGGACGTACTTGTCCAGACTGCCAGATCCGGCTTGATCTGCGAAGGAGAGTGCGTTGGTTCCGTTCAAAAATATCAACCAATTGGACGAATCATACTTCGTGCGGATGTACTGAGATCGGCTGCATCTGACCGAGAGCGAATGGGGCAGCATGGCCATCAACCTGGAGAATCGCCGTTCCGGTGCCACTTCCTTCATTCGTGTCGGCGAAGGGGTATTATGAACACAGGACAGACTCAGCGAAGCGCTGGCATCACTTCCGAAGCTTCCGAACGAGGGCACCGGCAAGGTTGCCTGTGCGGTCTCACCCGGGCCGCAGCACAGTGGGTCGAAGCCTTGACCCAAGCGGCCGCCGGCCCTGCCTCGGCGCAACGCCGGCTCCTGGAGGGCTGGGCCGCCGAAGGGGGACAGGGCGAACAGGAGGATCGGCGAGAGGCAGTAAGCCGAATGAGAGCTTGGCAGGAGGCGGGTGATGTCGACGTGCCGCTGAATCTGGTATCCTTGTCCCTAACCACCTTGCCGGTCGGGCTGCCGCCAGAGCTGCAGGGGCTCGGCACCAGCCACAATCGGCTGAGCAGCTTGCCTATCGATCTCCCGACCGATCTCCGCTGGCTCGACGCCAGCAACAACGGGCTGACCAGCCTGCCCGACACTCTTCCGGCCGGCCTTCAGAATTTCAATGCCAGCGGCAATCGGCTAACCCGTCTGCCCGTCTTCCCGGCAAGGCTCCGGTGGCTTGACCTCAGTAACAATCAGCTGACCAGTCTGCCCGATACGCTCCCAGCAACTCTTCAGCAGCTCAACGCCAGCAACAACCAGCTGAGCAGCCTGCCCGAGATCCTCCCGGCCGGGCTCGAGCGGCTCAACGTTGGTAGGAACCAGCTCCCCAGTCTGCCCGATACCCTTCCAGCAACGCTTCAGCAGCTCGACGCAAGCGACAACCAGCTGAGCAGCCTGCCCGAGATCCTCCCGGCCGGGCTCGATCGGCTCAACGTTGGTAGGAACCAGCTCCCCAGTCTGCCCGATACCCTCCCAGCAACGCTTCAGCAGCTCGACGCCAGCGACAACCAGCTGGCCAGCCTGCCGGAGATCCTCCCGGCCGAGCTCGAGCGGCTCAACGTTGGCAGGAACCGTCTGGCTGGTCTACCCGAGACTCTCCCCGTAGGAGTGGAGGACCTCGACCTTGTCGGCAACCTGCTGACGAGCCTGCCCGAAACTTTGCTGACGCAGCTCGGCTCTGACTGCTGCGTTCATCTGGTAAATAATCCACTGTCGGAGCGAGTGCGGGCGAACCTGGCGACAATCTTGAATAGCCAGGGCTATGCCGGCCCGCAGGTCTTCTTCTCGATGAGCGACGGGACGACGCAAGGTCAAGCGCGGCCTCTGTGCGAGGCAGTCGCGGCTTGGCTACCTGACGAGCCGGAGGCAATAGCTGCCTGGCAGGCCTTCGCCCAAGAGCCGGGTGCGCAAGAATACGCCCGCTTCCTCGACAGGCTGTTGGACACGGTGAACTATGGCAATCGCAAGTTCCGCCAAGCGGTGGTAGACGATCTGCGGCAGGCGGCGACCAGGCCGGGATTGCGCGCCCAGTACTTCCAGTCGGCCGTCGGAGCGAGCGCGACCTGCCAGGATCGCATCACTTTGGCTTGGAACGGAATGCAGAACGCACGGCTGAACGCTGATGTCGTGGAGGGAGCCTACGACGCGCGGCTCGACAAGCTCCTCGAACAAGGTCGCGTCATGTTCCGTTTGGGCGAGCTGGAGAGGATCGCCCGCGACAAGGTCAACTCACTCCGGTTGGTCGACGAGATAGAAGTCTATCTCGCATATCAAGTCAAACTGCGCGACCGGCTGGACCTCAGGCACATCGCCCCGCACATGCGCTTCTACGGCGCGTCCTACGTCACCGAACACGACCTTGCCACCGCCGAGACCTCCGTGCGAAACAAGGAGGCGGTGGGGTTCGCCGACTATCTGGCAACGAGCTGGCAGCCCTGGGAGACGGTGCTGCGCCGCATCGCACCCGAAGCTCATGCAGAGATGCAGGATCGGCTCGTCGATGCGATGGATGATGAGTTCAAGAGTCGACTGACGGAACGGCTCGCCGATCATCACCTCGTCGGCGACGCCGACGCCGAACGGCTGCTCGGAGCCGAGATCCGCGACGAGATCGCCCGCGAGATCAAGGGCGCGCTGACACGTCAAGTGCTCGGAGACTACGGCCTCACGCTCCGGCCGGCAGCGTCTGCGCAGACCGCAAAAGTGGACGGGCCGGTCGGGGCAGGCGGATCGTAGCGGTGGGGCAGGCGGATCGTAGCGGTGAGGGCGTCTGCCCCTTACTGAAGCTCCTGCTCATCGGCGCAGCGCGCGCCGATGATGCTTGTCGACCGGGCGCGTGCTGGCGCGCGGACGGATGACGATGCTGGTGCGTTTGTGGAGATGATCCATAAACCTGAGGCAATTCGCGGCACCTGCGAGGGGGACGCCAAAGCCGAGATCATCAGCTATGTCAGCCAGCCTCGCACTTGAAGCATCGCTAGATGGGTGAGCCCTCTGTTTCTCTGCGGCGAGGCCAAGGTCATCGCTTGCTTGCAGCGGGGGCAGATTGGAATCGAGGGCTGTTGAGACATGTTGGCAGTGTCTTGCACACCTATGCCGATGCCGGACGAGGTGTGAGGTCGGCGACAATGATGAAGCTAATTCACTTCACGGCTCTGAGACGGACTCACCTTGAGCCCTTTCCGCTAGCCACTCAGCGAATTCCAGCACTTGTTTGCGTTCGGCCCATCGCGTAGGCGTAGAATCGCCCGTACGAACAATTGTCGTTCATAGTTGAAAGTCCTTGCTACGATCGGCCTCTCTAAAGCGCGATGAGATTAGGATGAATCGTCATCGCGCTTTAGGTTGTTGTTTGCGCATGATCTTTCCGGAAAACCGCTTCACACTTTTCCGGATCATGCTTTAGTCATTTGCGCACCCGAGGCGATAGCGCACACGGTAGGACCCACTATTCTCCTCCCGTTCGCGGAGATGTCAGCTAGCGTACCCTCAATATCACGACGACCGACGAAGGGGTGGGAAACACCGATCAACTTGATTGGCTCCCCGCCGAAACCTGCAACGGTGCAACGATTCCTTTTCTGTGCTGCCGGTCCCAGGGCCGCGCGAACTAGAGTTCCTGAGGACCGGGTTGTCAGTGGGTAGTAGTGTTCCCCTATGCTGACAACATCTGAACGCGGCTGCTGCCGGTCCGTGGATAGAGCCTCGGGTATGCGGAGCCTCTGCCAAGTCCGGTCGCGTCGACAGCATGAATTATTTCCTTGATGGCCCACCCAACACGCTACATGAAGTCATCGTCGTCCGAATCGGGCGGAGTAGTTGGTGTACGCTCGACATCATCGATATCGCTGCCTTCAGTGTCGTCGGCTTTGGACAGATACAGTGGAGGTTTGTTTGCTCGTTGCCATTCACCGTCACCGTTCTTCGTCCACTTGTCGGGGTGCTGGGTTGGATCAAGCGCCATCGTCGAGTTAGTTACATCAACAAAACCCAACGCTGCTGCGCGGGCTTTTGCTTCTGGGTTCACGGGATTAGAGAGGATCAACGGTCGTTCGCCGTCGAGCCGAAGCTGATGTTCCAGGAGAATATCGCCTGCGTTATCTACAAGCGGATGAGTAACCCGAAAATCTATAGTGGATGTGGTTTCGGTCCGCCCGGGAAATTGGTTCCTCCACTGATCTCCTTCGAACACATCATTCATGCTGGATCCGCCTTCCGTGCGAAGCAGTCCAACGCTCTTGTTGCCTAGCTGATAGCTGAAATATCGCGCGTCTTTCGAATCGGAGTCCGTGCTGCCGTGGCGATAGGCAACGTATGCTGCGCGTTCGGCTTTCAACGATACAGCACGCGAGTACTGCTGCGGGTTCGCGGCGATATGCTCTATTTCGTCGCTATAAAAGTCCTTCACTTTTTCCTCGAATGAAGAACTTGAGATTTCCACCACGGGCGGATTGCGAGCGAGAGAATACGGTCGTGTTGCCGCCGAAGATGAACTAGCGTAGGAACTCGGCTCCGCCATGTGCATCCCAGCAAACGCGTCCGCAAACCTCTGGCTGTCCGCATCATCATCAACGTCGGAAATACTCGTAGGTTGGATGTTGGATGGGCCACTGATTCGGCTGTACATGGCGATGCGATCCTGTCGGCATGGTGTTTTCGCACTGTGAGTAGGCCTGTCAGGCCCTTCGGAGATTGTTATTCGGCCTGCCTGACGACAAGCTGACGGACGTCGCAAGCAGGTTTTAAGGCCTGCGCTATCGCGATCGCACCGACGCATGCGATTCGTCCGACACCGGCTCTGGGCTGGTGCTCCCGGGTTCGGCATTTCCGTCAAGGGCGACCGACAGGCTGACATTATGACGCAACGTGGAATTCCTGGGGTTCATGGCGAGAGCTGGCCGATATAGCACTTGCGCCGATAGCGGTACGACGACCCCACCTCGTTTAGGTGGACGGCATGAGCGAGACTCGCGCCTAGATTCGACAGCGCGAGGGACACTGACTCCATGCATCAAGACAGACATCAAGACAGGCATGACGCCGCCTCCTATCAGCGGATCGAAGTGATCACGGGGGAGACGCGACGGCGCAGTTGGAGCGATGCAGAGAAGGCGCGGATCGTGGCCGAGAGCGCCGATCCGGAGACGAGCATTTCCGAGGTGGCGCGGCGCAACGGGGTCAACCGGGGACTGCTCAGTGTGTGGCGGCGCAATGCGCGGCTTGCGTCGAGCGAAGGGCCGCAGTTCGTGCAGGTCAGGCTCGATGACGCCGTCGAGGCGCGGCCGAACGTGATCGATAAGCCACACGTTCTGGCGGGTCCGGCCGAGCGGATCGAGGTGATGATCGCGGGCGCGACGGTGCGCGTGCCCGTCGGCGTCGACGCCGCGACGCTGGAGCGCGTGCTGGCGGCGGTGAGATCGATGCGATGATCACGTTCGGTCCAATGATCCGTGTGTTCGTCGCGACGCAGCCGATTGACTTTCGCAAAGGCGTTCATGGCCTGGTCGCGCTGGTGGCGGAGGGATTGGGCGGCAAACCCTACAGCGGCGACGTTTACGTCTTCCGATCGAAGCGATCGGATCGTTTGAAGCTTCTCGTTTTTGACGGCTCTGGAATAGTTCTAGCGACGAAGTGGCTCGAGAATGGGAGCTTCGCCTGGCCACCTGTTCGCGAGGGTACGATGCTGGTGACGGGGGCGCAACTGGCGATGCTGATCGAAGGTCTTGCGGAGTGGTCGCGTGTGGTCCCGAAGGTGACGAAGCGGCCGACGAAAGTCGCCTGAATCGTCTTGTTTTGCTGGCGAGTCCGGGTGTGTTCGTGTAGCTCTGCGATATGGCGCTTCGCCCTGAAGATCTCCCCTCTGACCCTGCGGCTCTCGCCGAGATGGTGCTGGCTTTCGAAGGCGAGAACGACGATCTGCGCGCAGAGATCGCCACGTTGAAGAGCCTGATCTTCGGCTCGCGATCGGAGCGCTCGGCGATCGTCTGTGCCGAACAGATCGCGTTCGATCTGGAACGGACCGCCGGCGCGCAGCCTCCGGCCAACGATGACGAACCGGACGCGTCGAGACCGAAGCGGCGCAAAGCGAGGCGCAACATCGGCGCGCTACCGGCGCATCTGCCCCGGGTCGAGCGGGTGATCGAGCCGGCGTCCACGCTCTGCCCGTGCTGCACGGGTCAGATGCATCGGATCGGCGAGGAGAGCAGCGAAGCGCTCGATCGGGTTCCCGCGTGGCTGCGTGTGCTCCGCACGATCCGTCCCAAATATGCCTGCCGCGCCTGTGAGGGCCCGATCGTCCAGGCCCCGGCACCGGCGCGGCTCGTCGAGGGCGGCATGGTGACGACGGCGCTGATCGCGCATATCGCCGCGGCCAAATATGCCTGGCAATCGACGCTCTACCGCCAGACGCAGATCCTGGCGGGCCAGGGTGTCGTCGTCGACCGTCAGACGCTGGCGCGCTGGATGGGGAGCGCGGCGTGGCTGGTCAGGGGCCTCTACGATCTGCAACTGAAGACCATGCACGGCTTCGAGCGGTTGTTCTGCGATGAGACGCCGATGCCGGTGCTCGACCCGGGACGCGGCCGCACGAGGACCTGCCAGTTCTGGGCGCATGCGACGGACGATCGGGCGTGGAAGGGTCCGGCACCGCCTGCGGTCGCCTATGTGTTCGCGGGCGGTCGCGGCAAGAAGGAGATCGTGGCGCAGTTGGCCGGCTTCGAAGGCGTGCTGCAAGTCGACGGCTATGCCGCCTACGCCTCGCTGGTGGGCGATGCGAAGATGTCGGGCAAGATCCAGCTGGCGTATTGTCTCGTTCACGCGCGCCGCAACTTCGTGAGGGTGCACAAGACGACGAACTCACCCTTCGCCGCGGAGGTCATCGAGCGCATCGCAGCCGTCTACGCGATCGAGGAGAGGATCCGCGGTCTCGACGCCGGAGAACGCCGCGCGGCGCGACAGGCCGAGACGAAGCCGATGATGGAGGCGTTGAAGGCCCGTCTGGTCGCGGTGAAAGACGGAATCTCCTGCCGCTCGACGCTCATCAAGGCGATCGATTACATGCTCGAACGCTGGCAGGGCCTGACGGCGTTCCTGGATGACGGGCGGCTCGAGCCAGACAGCAACACCGTCGAGCGATCGATCAGGCCAATTGCGATCGGGAAAAAGAACTCGTTGTTCAGTGGTGACGAGGGCGGGGGCGAGACATGGGCGGTACTCTCTTCGCTTCTTAACACGGCCAAATTGAATGGCCTCGACCCCGAGGCCTATCTCGTCGACGTTCTCGAGCGGATAGTGAGTGGCGCCACGAAGGTCAACCAGCTTCACGAACTTCTGGCCTGGAACTGGAAGGCCGCACGCGAAGCCGACAAGCGGGCTGTGGCATGACGAAGCCGAAGCGACGGCGAGGAAAACCGGCCAAGACGACGATGGCGGACTATGCCATGTCGTTCGAACGGCTCGGACAATGGATGAGCGAGCGCGCCAGGTCGCCGACGCTTCGGCATCCGCGGGCGACGTCGCTCTCCATGCTCGACGGCGCAGTGGCCGCTGTCGTCGCCGGGCCGGTCTCGATGGCCTCGGAGGAATGGGTGTGCCCGCTCCTCGGCGTCGATCCCGATGCCTTCAATCACGACACCGAGGAGTTCTCGGCGATCGCCGCCACGCTGATGCGCCACAACGCGATCAGCGAGACACTGTCGACGAGACCGGAGAGCTTCGAGCCACTGTTCGTGCGATCGCAGGACGGCGAAGTCGACCCGCAGCCCTGGTGCATGGGCTTCTACGCCGTCATGAAGCTTCGGCTTCTCGTCTGGTCGCGGCTTCTCTCCCCGAACGGAACCGAACACCTTATGCTGCGACCGATCCTGGTCCACTACATCGATGACGCCGGTCGGCCCTTGCTGCCCCCGGCCCGGCACAAGCTGGGAACGCCGCCCATCGTCCAAAACGCCTGGCGCGACATTCCAGCAGCCGTCGAGGCCCTGCGGCAGTTCTGGATGCCTATACGCTTCAAGCGTGGCGCGTAGGCCGTCCGCGCCAAGTCCGTGGCCCTCTCGTACCGCTTAC
>NZ_LUUB01000085.1 GCF_001641635.1 Bradyrhizobium centrolobii | reverse complement strand
GGTAGAGTCGACGACTGGCGCGGTGACCGTAGGTAGCGAGGCTTTACTGTTTCCGGCTGCTTTCGCCAGTTGCCGGTGTCGCAGTTCGCACCATAGTTCCGTTTCCAGTCGCCGCTCGTCAAACCGGGCATGCGGATTTGCCGCACCCGGCTTTCACTTGTCTCATCAGGCCTTCGCGCTCGATCGGTCGTTACGACGAGTCGGGATGCGGAAGAGTTTGAGGGTATCGTGCAGGTAATCCTGCGGATACTCTTTGAAGCCCCTGCCACGTTTTCCTGTTCGTTGTATCAACCAGTGCCGCAGACGCCGATCGACGTATTGCCTGATGAAGTCATAGGTCTTCATGACAGGGCCTTGGTCGAAGTAACCGCACCAGCCACGAAGAAGGCGACTGATGACGGCGACGGTGTTCTCCGGTGTGTCCGGGTACCACTGTGGCGTCGTGCGTTCGTGGATTCGTCGGAGCAATCTCATGACCGCTTTCTTGGACGGACGCGTGCCGATGAAGGCTTGTCCATCCTTTCCGTAGAACCGCCCGATCGTGTAGCCTAGGAACGTAAATCGTTCCGACGGCAATAGAGCGATGCGGGTCTTGGTCTCGTTCACCTCCAGCCCGAGCCTGCTCATCAGTACCGTCATTCGCTTCATCGCCGCCTCGGCTTGGCCGGGGCGGCAGCAGATCACGAGATCGTCGGCATAGTTGACGACGTAGGCGTCGAGTTGTTCTTGGTGTCCGTGGTCGCGCCAGGCCAGCAGAAAGCGTCGGAAGTAAATGTTCGCCAGCAATGGACTCAGAGGAGAGCCTTGCGGGGTCCCTTTCTTAAACTTTCGCGCATCTGCCGTCTGTATCGTCCGTCTTCCGCTCCGTTCAACTACCGGGACTGTCAACCAGCCTTTGATGGTCGAGAGGAGTCGTCCATCGGCGATCCGTCGTGTCAGGCATCGCATCAGCGGACTGTGTGGAATCGACGTGAAATAGTCGCGTAAATCTGCATCGACTACCTCGCGGCGTCCCCGGTCCTTGATATGCCAAAACACGCGGCGCACGGCCATCTTGGCGTCAAGCTTCGGGCGAAATCCGTACTGGTTGTCCAGCAGGTCCGCGTCGAAGATGGGACCGATCACTAAGACCGTGGCCATCATGACGATTCTGTCACGAATACACGGGATTCCGAGTGGTCGGCGTCCGCCATTGCTCTTTGGTATCCATACTCTCAGAAGGGGCTTGGGACGGTAAGTGCCCTCCTTCAGCTCCTGTCTGACACTTTCCAACCACTGCTGCTGTCCCTCGGTTTCGATCTGTTCGAATGTTATGCCGTCCACCCCGGGGGCACCGTCGTTTTCACGGCACCTTTGGTAAGCTTCTTCCATGACATCCGGTCGGCAGATTTTGTCCCACAGAGAGTAAAAGCGGTATGTCGGTTCGGTCTTAGCTTTCGTCTGTAGCGAGCTCTGCAGCTTCTGAACGCGCATATCCGGTGTTGTTAGACTCATCGTCAATCGCCGTGCTCTTTGCTTCGTTCTCTCGCTTGAGGCAAGTCAGGGTCCCTTCCCTCTTCCGGCGTTACCCGGTGTCATAGGTAGTACGGACCCATCCGCCATCTGCCGCTGCCGACGCTGGCCCTCACGGGTTCGTCGTTGTCCGGATTCGTCATCCTTCCTCGGCGACAGACTTCCCTTGTTGCCCACTGTCCATGTCCCGCGCGTGCTGCCACCACTACCCCGGTGGGATCCTGGGGTGCTTTTCTCGCTCGCTTCCCCCCGGACGTCGGCCTTCCCCGTTGCTATGGCGGGTCGGCTCCCACGATGACGCTTTCGGAGCCTGCTCGGTGTTCACTCGCAAGTTGCGGCCCGCGCGGACCGATGACCCCCAGAAGGGGCCTTTTCTCAGAGTGCTTCAGGTCATTCGTCGCCTCCTGACCCGCTCCGAGTACTTCCGGCTGGAGCGAGAGTTTGCCGGCCTGGACTTCCACCAGGGAGAACAGTGCGCCTTGGCAAGGCACACACAGCAACACAGTCGAGCGTTCCATGCGCCCGATTGCGATGGGAAGACGCAACTCATTGTTCAGCGGCAGCGAGGGCGGCGCCGAGAGCTGGGCGATCCTGGCTTCGCTCGTGAACACGGCAAAACTCCATGAACTCGACCCGCAGGCCTACCTGACCGATGTGCTGGAGCGCATCGTGTCCGGGCGAACCAGAAGCCATCAGCTGCGCGAGCTGCTCGCCTGGAACTGGAAGGCGGCGCGCCATCGCACCGCACAGGCTGCTGCATGAACGCGCGTCGCCATAAAGCAGCATCGTCGATGGCGTCAGCCGCGATGCCGCTTGCGGAGCTCGAGCGATGGCTCCAGGCTCGCGTCGATCGGCATCCTGCCGCCACCAGCATTCCCATGCTCGACGGCTATGCCGCCGCGATCGTAGCCGGACCGGTGTCGATGAGCCCGCTCGGCTGGATCTGCCCGCTGCTCGCCATCGACGCCGATGCTTTCAACCACGGCGGCACCCCGGAGTTCGCTGCGATCTCCGCTGTCGCGCTGCGCCATAACGAGATCAGCAACACCCTCTCGACCGCGCCCGATCGGTTCGAGCCGATGCACCGGCGCGAAGTCAATGGCGATATCGATCCGCGTCCGTGGTGTCAGGGCTTCTATGCCGCGATGCAGCTCAGACCGTCGGCGTGGGCGCCGTTGCTGGACGCCGGCAACGTCAATCACGGCCTGCTGCTGCCCATCCTGCTGCATGGTCGCGATGATCAGAGCCGTCCGCCGCTCGGATCACCGCAAGGCGGCCGTAACGCCTACGCCGAGATCCCGGCGGCCGTCGAGGCCTTGCGCCAGTATTGGATGCCTATCCGCTACCCACGCACACGCTGATCACCGCGGACGTGGGAGCTCATACCGGTTACGGTGGATCGCGACTGATCCATTACAGGCCCATTCGGCCGACGCCGCCAGTGGACCCCGGCCATCTTCGATGGCGCCGCGGTCTTGACGATCTCGGCAAATTTAGTGACCAACCACACAAAGGATCCGACTTTTATCCCTCTTATCGGGAATAAACGGATCTCGACTTCATTTCACGAATTGTAATCTCAAAAAAATTGATTCGGTTTAAGAGACCATCACTCGCGCAAAAAGTCGCGTTAGTTGCAGGGCAACAATCAAACACAAGCATTCATTGTTATCAATTGACCTGACTTATTTATAATAAAACCATTACAGAAAGCCCGCAGCGTATGACGGGCGCAAATACGCTATTAAAGACCTTACAGGGGAAACAAACACATGCAGAAACAACAAAGATGCACAACACCACCAAAGCGCCAGGCCAATGCGCGGCGATTTCGATCATCCTCTTATCGCTCGTCCCCATGCTACCACCTCGATCTGGCCGGTCAGGTTTGCGGTGCTGTCAACAGCGATGAACCAGGGCCCTAAATTGGAAGGCGCAGCATGCGGAGACCGGCTCGAGCTGGTATAGGTTCCGCTCAACCGCCCATCGCTCACAGAATTTGTTGCATCCACCTTGCTCATATAGATGTATTTGAGCTCAACCGCCTGCCCCTTATAGTCTGTGTAGTTCGTCTGGGCGTTATAGAGCGCTGCGCTCATCGCGCGAGCATCAGTATGTGTGAATTTGCAGGTGGTCCATGACATCGTGAGAGAGACAGGAGAAAGCTGTTTAATTCGCCTTTGTGATGGAAGAATAAGTAGTTGTGGTGATAGCTAGAATGATGAGACGATATAAATACAGGACGGATCAGGCCCCGCCAGTCCTTGCACAATGTTACGTGGCTTCTTAGACAAGCGAGCGGAATAATGGCCTTTTTCATAAGCGAAACGCTAACGAATCATAAAGTGGTCTCTTAGCGAGGCCCAAGCATATTTACGGTGGGCAACGACAGAAAGTGATATCCCCGAGGGTCATTCTATTGGACCACGCATTTAGACGGTGACATTAGATGGCTTTTCGAAAGCAAGAGGTCTTTGATATCGACCCGCGGTGACCCACCCCCCAAGAATGTGATCTTCCCCCCGAAACTGATCTGTCGGCGACAACAGGTCCTTGTCACTTTCTGTCAGTGTTGTCGGTTAGCCGCAGCACTCTGGCTCTTCCAGAATTCGCAGTGGTAACTTGCTCTTGGAAAGAATGGGACGTGATGTCGACTTATGATCTGATTTGCCTGTGATGTAAACGTCAGCTCGGTTTTTGGAGCCCCAACTTCCGAGCCGGAAGTTGCGGCTCCAAGAGTGGTTGGTATGTACGCATACGACGACGGCCTGATTGACACATGCGCGCGGGTACGACGAGCTCTACGATGGCGTTGCATGAGGGCATCGATCCGGCGAGGACCGCCTTGCGCGGTATGATGAAGGATGAAGACATAGGCGTATGACTGACCATACGCCTATTTCGAAAGTCTCCCGATTGGAAGTGGTCTCGACGGACGCTCGACGCCGTTGGACATTGGAAGAAAAGCGGCGGATCGTCGCCGAGAGTTATAGCGGGCCACGATTGGTGTCGGTGGCGGCGCGGCGCAACGGGTTGTCTACGAGCCAATTGTTCACGTGGCGCCGTTTGGCGCGCGATGGCCGGCTGAGCGGGGATGTCGTGCCGGCTCTTGTTCCCGTCGAGATCACACCTGCGCCAACACCGGCATCGATCAGCACGCCGCAAACTGCGTCTTCACCCCCTGCACAGCGCGCAAGGACTGGAATCATCGAGATCGAGATTGGCGGCGGCTGGCGCGTGCGCGTTGATGGGGACGTCGACACCGAGGCGCTGCGGCGGGTTCTTGAACTTTTGAGACGGCGATGATCCCGATCCCGAGCGGCGTCAGGGTCTGGATCGCCACTGGCCACACCGACATGCGTCGCGGCATGCAAAGCCTGGCTCTCACGGTTCAGGAGAGCTTGAAGCGCGATCCTCATGCCGGCGATCTCTACATCTTCCGGGGCCGCCGCGGTGATCTAGTCAAGATTCTCTGGCACGATGGGCTGGGTATGTCGCTCTATGCCAACTAATTGGCTTCATACTACAGCCCTTTCTTTGGGATCGGTGCATTTTGAAGAGTTGAGCTGACGAACGATGTCAGCGCGGTGGGCAAGCTGATTCCATCGGCTGCATTGCTTGGCCGGAACGTGCGGTCCTGGCGGTTCATAGAGGCCGATATAGCCATTGTAGGCATGTCTTTTCACGATGCCGTATTTCGCCCATCTGACCAGGGTACTTTCGGTGATGCCGAGTTTGGCGCAGGCCTCCGCTTTTGTCAGCATCCCCCGTTCGCGCAGCCGATCATAGCGAGAGCGCAGACCATATTGTTTAACAAGATAGATGACCCGCAAATCAGTGAACTTCGCGTCGGCTTTAGCACGGCGTGCTGAGCCGCCGGGGCGGATCCCTCGGTCATTCAGGATGTCAGCGATTTCGGCGCAGATATGATCGTCGAGAAGCTTGTCGACCAGTTCGACCACCTCGGGCCGGGTCTTTACCTGTTGTGCGGAGGATTTTGGGTTCTGAGTGGTCAATGTTTCGGTCTTTCCGCCTTTGAAGCGGATGTGGATCCGGGTCTCTCCCTCGGCCGGGAACTTGAGCAAGGTGACGTCTTCGACGAGATAGGCAAGGAGCCGCTTGCGTTCGCGGTTCGGCAAGGCCCGATCACACCAGACTGTTTTGAAGTCGGCCGTCATCGCGATCAATCGATCCCGGATCGCATCGTCGAGCGTCACCCGATCTTCGCACAGAGCACGTTCTCTTTCTTTTCGCACATCAGCCAGCACGCGCAGTTTTTCGTTCCATTCGCGTTCAAGAGTGTCGGCAACCAGGCGGTTGTTCGGATCAACCAGCATGAACCGCCGCTGTGCAAGATCGGCATCGATCTGGGCGCGTTCGACGGCACGGAGCCGAAGTTTGTCCGCTTCGTCATGACGCGCTTCGATCTCTTTTCGGATCTCCAATGCTAACTCCACGGCGGCAGGCGTCATTTCGGCGGCGATCAATTCGCCGACCGCTTCGTCGACAGGCCAGCCTGCGATCGACTGACAGTGGGGTTCGCCGCGAGAGGCGTAAGCGCGGTGACAGACATACCAAGTGTCCACCTGGCCGCGTCGGGCCGCGTAACGGGCGCTCATATGACTGCCGCAACGCCCGCATATGACACGCCCTTGTAGTAAAGCCGCGCCTTCGCGCGGTGGCGAGGCGCGGACGGCTTGATAACCTTGGCCATTGGCCTCGAGTACTTTGAGGTTGTGCTGGAACTGCTCCCAGCTGATATAGCCGGGATGGGCGTCCGGAATGCAGGCGAGCCATTCCTTGGGGTCCCGTTTGCGGAGCTGTTTCTTTCCATCGACGGTCCGGCGGTAAAGGCGCTGGCCATAGGCATAGACACCCGCGTAACGAGGATTGTGCAGCATGCGCATGGCGGTCGATGTGGTCAGCTGTTGGAAGACCACTTGTTTGCCGTTGCGCAGACGTGAGGGGAAGAGCAGACCTTCCCTGGTGAACGTCTTGACGGTCTGCGTAGCCGACCCGACCCGCGAGAACGTCTCGAAGAAGTGGGAGATCATCTCCCGGATCTGAGCGTCCGGATCGAGAACGACATTGCCAATCTCATCATAGATAAAGCCGGTCGGCAGAGGGCAACGATATTCACCACGACGCACCTTGTTGAGGATGCCGCCGCGTAATCGGGCCTTGATAACATGCAGTTCAGCTTCGCTCATCGTGCCCTTGAGCCCGAGCAACAGGCGGTCATTGAAGTTGGCCGGGTCGTACACGCCGTCTTCATCGAGGATAAGCGTGTCAGCCAAGGCGCATATCTCTAGCAGTCGGTGCCAGTCTGCATTGTTTCTGGCGAGGCGGGATACCTCCAGCCCCATGACGATCCCCGCGCGCCCCATGCCGACATCGGACACCAAGTGCTGGAAGCCTTCGCGCCATGATGCAGATGCGCCGGATTCGCCCTGGTCGCTGTCGATGACGATGATCTGGTCGTCGCGCCATCCAAGTCCGATCGCGCGACCGCGAAGATCGTATTGACGCTTGGTGCTTTCGACGTTCTCCATGACCTGTCGCATCGACGACTGCCGGATGTAGAGATAGGCGCTCCGTTCGAGATGATGCGATTGGACCTTGAGCTTTTCGTTCATGCTGTTTTCCGTTCAGGGGTCGCCATCACGATGGCGGCGAGCAAGTGGATGATTGTGTGTCGTTCGGAAGTTTCGGCCGCGATGGGCAGGCCAGCCCTCAGCGGCACGGCAATGGGTTGGCGCCGGCAAGGCTCACGCAAAATCGCACGCGTCCACGCCCACATGCCGCGGTGTAGAAGGACGGTAAGGCCGCTGCGCGCCTCCGGCGGCAAAACGGCGCCGAGCGCGGCTGCGCGCAGTATTTCGTATTGTTCGGTGGCGTTGGACGACATCGTGCAATGCGGTCCCGGGCCACGATTGGTCACGCTGTTTTTTTTACGCCGAGCGCACGTTCGATTGTTCTGGGGTGGATATCGAGGCCGAACTCGGTCCGAAGCTGGTTTGCCAGTGCGCGCGCCCGAATGGGTTCGCCGGGCTCCACCTGTGCCTTGAGGAAGGCCAGTACGTCGCCTTGGATCTTGTGTGGCCCGCGCGGTCCGCGTTTCCTGGGCACCAGACCGGCCAGACCCGCGTCCTCGAAGTCCGCTTTGGCCTGATAGAAAGTTGGCCGAGAGACGCCATATTCGTCGGACACCTCCGTTACCGACATTTTGTCGACCGATACGCGCCGCAGCATTTCGTACTTCACTTGCACGATGTCTCGCGGGTCGAAGAAGCCGTTCTCCTGGAATCTCGGGTCGCCGACTTTCTCCGGAGCCGGATTGAGCACCCCATCCGCGGCCAGAGCGCTGACCTTCGATCGCTTGTGTTTGACGCCGTCCGACACCTGCGTCGCTCTCCAAGGTCGACTCAATAAACGTAATTATTAATATGCCGCAAAAGACTAAATCGTCAAGCGCCACGCTGCCGTCTAATGGTGTATTTGATCTGCGAATAAGCAACATTCAGCGAAGCGTCCATGGGCTCTGCGGCGTTATTTCTCTTACATTTACGGCAGAATTTCCTTTACAAACTTTCGGCGTCACGTACCTGCCTTGCAACGTGAGGCGCTCTACAAGGCCGCTGAGAGCCAGTAGATCGGCGAGACTGCACAGTGCGCGCCGATCTCCCACGCCACCCTCGAGATTGGGGCCTGCTGCATCGGTCCATTGCGGCGGAACAGAGCAGATTTGGCCATCGTCAAAGCGTAGCAGCAAGAGCTTGCCCGCTCGGTTGCCACGCCTCCCGACGCAGGCACCTCTCTGACCGGAATACGGATGAAAGGGATGGGTCACCGTCACAAGCTGCAACGGGACTGATGAACCGCTTGCATTTCCAACTGAGTTACAAACGCCTTGACCGTGGCAAGTTCATTTGGCCCGCGGCGTCGGCCGGCGCGGTATCGATCTCAGCGGCGCAAATGGCTTACATGCTCGAGGGCATCGGGAGATGCCCATAAGAGTGACGATGACGTAGCCACCTTCGAAGAGGTGGAAGTCGTCGATCCGCGTCATCCGCTTTATGGCCGGCGCTATCGATTGATCTCGATCGGTAAGGAGACGACCACGCGTGGAGCGTGCAAGGAGCTCTTTGCGCGTGTACATTACCGATTCGGTCTCACGCTTCTTCTGCCGCTCGGGGTGACGAATCTTGAGCGGAACGGCTTGCTGTGCGCCGCGCCGACCAAGCTGAGCCTCGACGCGCTGCAGGACTTAATCGCGTTGGCCGAAGAGAGCGGGGGCGCATGCCCATCGGAACCTCGAGAGGTCTGGCGCGGTTTGCCGGAAACGCTCCGGCAAGCGATCGCAGAAGATCTCGGCCAAGTCCTGCGGGAGATGAGCGATGGGCTCGGAACTCGTCAAGCCGGATCACCTGGACCGCAAAGCAGTGGTGTATGTGCGGCAATCGACGCCACACCAAGTGATCAACAATCAAGAAAGCCTCAAGCTTCAGTATGCCCTCTCACAGCGCGCTCGCGAGCTCGGATGGCGCGAGGTCGACATCGATGTGATTGATAGCGATCTTGGGCAGAGTGGCGCTGCGGCAGCCCACCGGAAAGGATTTAAGGATCTGGTCGCACGCGTCACTCTTGGCGAGGTCGGTCTTATTCTATCGATGGACGTGACGCGCCTGGCGCGCAATTGTTCGGATTGGTACCCGCTGCTTGATGTCTGCGGGCACCGCCGTTGTTTGATCGCCGACCGTGACGGCATCTACGATCCCGGAACCCCCAATGGCCGCCTGCTGCTCGGCCTGAAGGGTACGATCTCAGAGCTGGAATTGCACACGATCAAAAGCCGGATGACGGCTGGGCTTTTGGCAAGAGCCGAACGCGGTGACTTGGCCCTGCAACTGCCGGCGGGCCTTGTCCGCGATCCTTCTGGGGTGGTCACCAAGGACCCGAATCTCGAGGTGCAGGGGCGCCTGTTGCTGCTCTTCGAGACCTTCCTGAAAGTACGGACCGCCGCGCAAGTGATGCGGGCCTTTGTTGGCCGCGGCTTGGCACTGCCTCGCCGCGACCGCCATGGCGATCTGCGCTGGCAGCCTGCGACGGTGTCAGCCGTGACAGCGATCCTCAAGAATCCGGCCTATGCA
The DNA here is from genome assembly GCF_001641635.1 of Bradyrhizobium centrolobii. GTDB lineage: Bacteria > Pseudomonadota > Alphaproteobacteria > Rhizobiales > Xanthobacteraceae > Bradyrhizobium > Bradyrhizobium centrolobii. Next base: position 2,638 of record NZ_LUUB01000085.1, on the reverse strand, counting down.
GGCGCCTTTGTCTATGGAAGGACTTGGCAGAAGCCATCCCAAATACCGGGAGAGCGTCCCCAAAAAGCTCCGCGTCGTGGAACGGACTGGAGGATCGTGGTGAGGGAAAAGTACCCGACCTACATCGATTGGGAGACCTTCGAGAAGATCCAGGCGATGCTGCGCGACAATCGAGCGGAGTACCAGCACATCAAGAGCCGTGGCATCCCGCGGGATGGGGCAGCCCTGCTTCACGGTATCACCTATTGTGGCGAATGCGGACACAAGATGGCCGTGCGTTACAAGGGCGGCAGTCAATATGTCTGCAATTATTTGAAAATCCAGCGCGGTGCGCCGGAGTGTCAGAACCTGCGTGCTGCACCGATCGACGCACAGGTTGCAGCGGCATTCTTGGAAGCGGTGGCGCCGGCGGAAATCGATGCGTTGTCCAAAGCGCGCAAAACCCATCTGCAATTCGAAAGAGCCCTGTGTTACGCTGAGGAGCAGCAGGTCGAGAGGCTTCGCTATCAAGCAGCCCTCGCCGAGCGCCAGTTCAATCGCGCCGATCCCGACAACCGGCTGGTGACCGGCGAGCTCGAGCGGCGGTGGGAAGCCGCTCTGTCGGAGCTGCGCCGAGCTGAGGAAGCGTTGACCCAGCGAAAGATGCCCAAGGCCAATGAACCCTTGGGCGTTCCTCACGATGTGCGTGCCAAGGTGATCGCCCTCGGAAATCGTCTTCCGGCGCTGTGGGAGAATCCGGCGACCCGCAGGGATCATCGTAAGGCGCTCTTGCGCTGTCTGATCGAAAAGGTCGTGATGCGTCGTTGCGCCCGCGACAAGGCCGAGGTGCGCATCGTGTGGCGCGGTGGCGCAACTACTGAGCTTCTGGTCACACTACCGGTTAATGCCGTGGCCGCCTTGCCGCGGCACCGAGAGATGGTGGAGCGCATATGCACGCTGACTCGTGAGGGCATGCATGACGATGAGATCGCGCGCATTCTGACGCAGGAAGGGCATCACTCGCCATGGGAGGCGGATAAAGTCCTGCCGATCACGGTCCAGCGCATTCGTCTTAAACGCCGCCTCAAGGTGCAACATCGGCAAACACGATGGCCGGCGGTCGCAGACCATTTGACAGTAACCCAATTGGCAACCCGCCTCGGGATTCCCACCAAGTGGATCTATGTTCAGCTCAAGCGAGGGAGCATCCTGACCCTCCGGGAGCCTTCAGGCCGCTTTCTCTTTCCCGACAACGCAACCTCCTTGCAAGCCATTCGCAGCTTGAGACATCACCGTGTCGCGAAGATCGATCTGAGGGAGGATCACCATGAAAAGTAGGGGCATCAACAAAGGCCCTCGCTGGAGGGCATCGACTGGCGGAATCCGCAGCTGAGTTGGCGGCCGCATAGTGCGGGCTGAGCATAGAATCCGCAGCGGCTTTTTGCATTTTGAGGATTGAACGAAGCCGCTGTCGCGGCATGTAGGGAGGCATAGCAAGGATTGCCTCCTGTCTGAGAGGATTGTGGGTTTTCGAAGCCCAACCCTTCAGACAGGAGGTTTTCCGATGGCTGAGATCAGCCCACTTCGCCGCCGCATGATCGAGGACATGACGGTCCGCAATCTGTCACCGGCGACGCAGCAATCCTACCTCAACGCCGTAGCGAAGTTGAGCCGGTATTTCGGTCGCTCTCCCGACCGCCTTGACCTGGAGGATATCCGTGCCTTCCAGGTTCATCTGGTGGCGACGGGGATGTCCTGGCCGGCGCTGAACCAAATCGTCTGCGCGCTGCGGTTCTTCTACGGTGTGACGCTTGGTCATGACACCGTTCCGGAACGCATCGCCTATGCGCGCCAACCGCGCAAGTTGCCGGTCGTGCTGAGCGCCGACGAGGTGGTGAGCTTTCTGGAGGCGATCCCGAGCCTGAAGAGCCGTACCGCGCTGACCACGGTCTATGCCGCCGGACTGCGCGTATCGGAAGTGGTCCTCTTGAAGGTTGTCGACATCGACAGCCAACGGATGTTGATCCGGGTCGAGCACGGCAAGGGCGGCAAGGACCGTTACGTTATGCTCTCGCCGCAACTTTTGAGGATTCTGCGGACATATTGGCGGCTCACTCGGCCAAAGCGATGGTTGTTTCCTGGCCGCGACGACGAGCGTCCGCTCGTCCCCAACGTGCTGCACGCCGCCTGCCGTTCAGCCTGTGCGGCGGCCGGCCTGAGCAAGTCGGTGACAGTGCACACGTTGCGGCACACATTCGCGACCCATCTCCTGGAGAACGGGGCCGACGTGCGCATCATCCAGGTGCTGCTCGGCCATGCCAGCCTGGCCAGCACGGCGCGCTATACCCAGGTCGCCACCAAGACCATCAGCAATACGCCAAGTCCGCTTGACCGGCTCCGCCTGGAGGTCGTGCCGCCCGGCTGAGCGGTCCTGATGGCTCCGGTTCTGGAAGTGGCGGATATCTTCCGCCGCCACGGCGACGCGTTTCGGCAAGCCCGTGCCGAGCATCTGGGCCGCGTCGAGCGGCGCGTCATGGGCGCGATCACGGCATGCCGGACGGCGGTGCTCGGCGGCCACGTCGAGCAGTGCGATGACTGCGGCGCCACACGCATCGCCTACAACTCCTGCCTTATGGGCAAAGCCGGTAATGGGGAGCTG
>NZ_LUUB01000084.1:2919-3331 GCF_001641635.1 Bradyrhizobium centrolobii | reverse complement strand
TCATGGATGATCTGTTGCGGGAGTTTTTGACGGAGACCAGCGAGAGCCTGGACACCGTCGACAATCAGTTGGTGAAGTTCGAGCAGGAGCCGAACAACGCCAAGATCCTGGATAACATCTTCCGCCTGGTCCACACCATCAAGGGTACGTGCGGTTTTCTGGGATTGCCGCGGCTGGAAGCGCTGGCGCATGCCGGCGAGACCTTGATGGGCAAGTTCCGCGACGGCATGCCGGTGACGGGACAGGCGGTGACGGTGATCCTGTCCTCGATCGACCGCATCAAGGAGATCCTGGCCGGGCTGGAGGCGACCGAAGCCGAGCCCGAGGGCAATGACCGCGACCTGATCGACAAGCTGGAAGCGATGGTCGAGCAGGGCATGGCGGCGATGTCAGCGTCGGCTCCGCCGATCGC
>NZ_LUUB01000084.1:0-2858 GCF_001641635.1 Bradyrhizobium centrolobii | reverse complement strand
GCAGCTGACCACGGGCGCGCTGGTCGCGCAGACCCTGGAGCGCCCGCTGCGCCCGGGCGAGGTGTCGCTGGACGAACTCGAGCGCGCCTTCCGCGAGACCGCGATCGAGGTGCCGACGCCGGTCGCCAGGGCCGCGCCGGCGCCGGCCGCCGCGGCGCCCGTCAAGGACGCCGCCAAACCCGCCGCCCGGGAGAAGGCCGCGCCCAAGAGGTCGATGGCCGACGAGACCGCCGCCGACGGCGACCGCATCGCCAACCAGTCGATCCGCGTCAACGTGGATACGCTGGAGCATTTGATGACCATGGTCTCCGAGCTGGTCCTGACCCGCAACCAGCTCCTGGAGATCTCCCGCCGCAACGAGGACACCGAGTTCAAGGTGCCGTTGCAGCGCCTCTCCAACGTCACCGCCGAGCTGCAGGAGGGCGTCATGAAGACGCGGATGCAGCCGATCGGCAATGCCTGGCAGAAGCTGCCGCGCATCGTGCGCGACCTGTCGAGCGAACTCGGCAAGCAGATCGAGCTCGAGATGCACGGCGCCGACACCGAGCTCGACCGCCAGGTGCTCGACCTGATCAAGGATCCGCTCACCCACATGGTGCGCAACTCCGCCGACCATGGCCTGGAGACCCCGGCCGAGCGGCTGGCGAGCGGCAAGGGCGAGCAGGGCACGATTCGGCTGTCCGCCTATCACGAGGGCGGCCACATCATCATCTGCATCGCCGACAACGGAAGAGGCCTCAACACCGAGAAGATCAAGGCCAAGGCGCTCTCGAGCGGCCTCGTCACCGAGGCCGAGCTCGAGAAGATGAGCGAGGCGCAGATCCACAAGTTCATCTTCGCGCCGGGCTTCTCCACCGCCGCCGCCATCACCTCGGTCTCCGGCCGCGGCGTCGGCATGGACGTGGTGCGCACCAATATCGACCAGATCGGCGGCACCATCGACATCAAGAGCGTCGCCGGCGAAGGCTCCTCCGTCACCATCAAGATCCCGCTGACCTTGGCGATCGTCTCGGCGCTGATCGTCGAGGCCGCCGGCGACCGCTTTGCCATCCCGCAGCTCTCGGTGGTCGAGCTGGTGCGGGCCCGCGCCAACTCCGAGCACCGCATCGAGCGCATCAAGGACACCGCGGTCTTGCGCCTGCGCAACAAGCTGTTGCCGCTGATCCACCTCAAGAAGCTGCTCAAGATCGACGATGGCGCCGCTAGCGATCCCGAGAACGGCTTTATCGTGGTGACCCAGGTCGGCAGCCAGACCTTCGGCATCGTCGTCGACGGCGTGTTCCACACCGAAGAGATCGTGGTCAAGCCGATGTCGACCAAGCTGCGCCACATCGACATGTTCTCCGGCAACACCATCCTCGGCGATGGCGCGGTGATCATGATCATCGACCCCAACGGCATTGCGAAGGCGCTCGGCGCCGCCGGCGCCTCGGCCCACGACCTGGCCGATGAGGCCGCCGCCCATCACATCGGAAGCGGCGAGCAGACCACCTCGCTCTTGGTGTTCCGCGCCGGCTCGAGCCAGCCCAAGGCGGTGCCGCTCGGCCTCGTCACCCGCCTCGAGGAGCTGCCCGCCGACAAGATCGAGTTCAGTAACGGCCGCTACATGGTGCAGTACCGCGAGCAGCTGATGCCGCTGGTCGCCATGGAGGGCGTCACCATCGCGTCCCAGGGCGCCCAGCCGATCCTGGTGTTCGCCGATGACGGCCGCTCGATGGGCCTCGTCGTCGACGAGATCATCGACATCGTCGAGGAACGGCTCAACATCGAGGTCGGCGGCACGGCTAGCGGCATTCTCGGCTCGGCCGTGATCAAGGGCCAGGCCACCGAGGTGATCGACGTCGGCCACTTCCTGCCGATGGCGTTCGCCGACTGGTTCACCCGCAAGGAGATGAAGCCGTCGATGCACGCGCAGTCGGTGCTGCTGGTCGACGACAGCGCCTTCTTCCGCAACATGCTGGCGCCGGTGCTGAAGGCGGCCGGCTACCGGGTGCGCACCGCGGGCGGCGCGCAGGAGGCGCTGGCGACGCTGCGCGCGGGCCAGAACTTCGACGTGGTGCTGACCGACATCGAGATGCCCGACATGAACGGGTTCGAGTTCGCCGAGGCGCTGCGCGCGGACCACAACCTGGCGGGAACGCCGATCATCGGCCTCTCGGCGCTGGTCTCGCCGGCGGCGATCGAGCGCGGCCGGCAGGCCGGCTTCCACGACTATGTCGCCAAGTTCGACCGTCCCGGGCTGATCGCGGCGCTGAAGGAGCAGACCGCGGGCGCCGCCGGCGCCGCCGAGCTGAGCCGGGCGGCGGCCTAGCGCATGATCCGGACCCGAAGGGCCGCGTTAGCGCAAAGTGTGAAGCGGTTTTCCGACAAGATCATGCTCCAACAACAAGCGGCGGGGAAGGAGATACTTCGATGAGCAGCAAGATGCAGACCGCCGAGGGCGCCATGGTCGAGTACGTCACCGCGATGATCGGCGGCCAGCTGTTCGGCCTGCCGATCTCCCGCGTCCAGGACGTGTTCATGCCCGAGCGCGTCACCCGCGTCCCCTTGGCCTCGCGCGAGATCGCCGGCGTGCTCAACCTGCGCGGCCGCATCGTCACCGTGATCGACATGCGCGCCCGGCTCGGCCTGCCCAAGGCCGAGGCCGGCAAGGCGCCGATGGCGGTCGGCGTCGACCTGCGCGGCGAATCCTACGGCCTTTTGATCGACCAGATCGGCGAGGTGCTGCGCCTGCCCGAGGACGGCAAGGAGGACAACCCCGTCAACCTCGACCCCCGCATGGCCAAGCTCGCCGGCGGCGTCCACCGCCTCGACGGCCAGCTCATGGTCGTCCTCGACGTCGATCGCGTCCTCGAGCT
>NZ_LUUB01000083.1 GCF_001641635.1 Bradyrhizobium centrolobii | reverse complement strand
AGTCGAGCAGGTCTCCGATCCGGTCCACCGTCACGTCGGGTATGGCGAAGGAGGCGAGGGCGTTCGCGTCGTGGGCATATTGTCCTTGTCGGGGAAGGACGGTGGTGACGCGGTTGCCCCAGACCTCCTTGACCGCGGCAAGGATACGCGGCTTGTCATCAACTAGAACGTAGTGCAGCGCCGGATAGCGGGCCTCGACATCATCGAGCGCAAGCTCCTTGTGGATGTAGATCAGCACATGTGAGTTGACTGCCTCCGAAAGCCCGGAACGCTCAACCTTGCGGGGTTGAAAGACGACGTCGCCATCGGTGAGAAGGATGGTTGGGCCCCACTGACGTAGTCGTTCGAGCACGTCTAGGGATTCCGGATACAAACGATTGGCGAACGGGTAATCGACCAGGAATGACGACATGGACAACAGGTGCATGTCTTGCGGGTGTTCGACGCGATACCGCTGGAGCGCGCCGAGATAGTCTCGATACCCCAGTTCTTGGAACAGCTCCTCGAGAATTGCCCAGTACCGATCGCGGCATGGGGCACCGTACCGGCGCTCGAGGTAGGCCTTGATGTCAGCCTGGATGCGGTCGTTGTCGAGAAGCGTATTGTCGACATCGACCAGAAAGACGAGCTGGTTCATCGGTCTTACCCTTACGCAACTCTCTGCGATATGCACATCGTGCGCGCGTAGCACGCACGGGCATATTCAAGATGATGTTACTCCGACTAGCGCCTTAGCGCGCGAAGGCTGGTGCGAACCGAACTTCGACGTGCCCGGTGTCATTCCACAGCCGGATCGCTGGTTCTGACTGATCGTGTTCGTACCCGAGTATGCTCAGGCTTGCAGTGTCGAGCGTGAAGAGTCGTCCGGCCTCCGCATCGAGGCCTAACCAGCGTGCCGCCAAAACCCGGAGAAAATGTCCGCTCGAAAACAATAACACGTTACCTGGGACGTTGCGAACGCGCTCCACGATGCGATCGGCCCGTGCACCGACTTCACTCGGTGCTTCTCCTCCCGGACAGCCGTCGCGAAACAGTTGCCAGCCCGGACGCTCGTCTTGGATCTCCTTTGTGCGACGCCCCTCGTATTGGCCGTAATTCCATTCCAGCAGATCGCGGTCGGGTTCCGCTTCGACGCCGAAGCCAGCCAACTCAGATGTCTGGACTGCTCGCTTTAAGGGGCTCGTGAACACTTTTGCAAAAGTGAAACCCAGCAACCGCGAGCGCAAACTCTGCGCATTGAGTTCGCCGCGCTGAGTTAGGGCCAAGTCTGTGAGGCCAGTATGCTGGCCTGAGAGGCTCCACGCCGTCTCGCCATGCCTTGCAAGGCAAATGATCGGAAGGACGGCGCTCATGATCTCTTCCCTTCAGCGTCGTCCTGCCGGCGCGTGCGGCGGAAAGAACTGAACTCGGAAAGCTTCGGACTAACGCATCTCTATCGTCCACGCCGTCAAGGTCCGTGCGCGCACCTGCCCACTGGTAGCGCGCGCCTTCTTCGGAGAAGAAACGAGCCATCACCCTAGCGCTACAACAGTTCGCCACTCGAACGGATGTGAGTCTGAAACGCTGACCTATTTCGCTGGAGAAGCGTTGGCAGCTTTGGCACTTCATCTTCGAGTATTTTGGGCATTGCCGTCCTCATCGAGACCCCAAGCAGCGCCCCAGGAACGACCTCCTTCAACAGCGAAACGCCCTGGTTCGTCTCCGCGTCTCGCAAGACCCTCGGCGCGATCACGGAGGACGTGCTAGGATTGGCGGCATATCAACATCGAAACTCGCACGTTCGTGCCATGGGGCCTGCCATGATCCGGATCGGCGACCTTGGTCGCCCATTTAGGCTCTTGAAAGTGCAGACCAGTTGATCTCGATGCAAACGATGTTTTTCGAATGCCTTAGTGTGTTCTGAATTACAGAAATTTTGCTCGCGAGGAGCCGCGGGCGAGATGAGCGAGGTTGCGAGCAAAAGTGAATATGCAGTGTGTCTTTTCGCCGCCTCAGGGCATTGACGATACGCCCATCGTGGGGCTCGATCAGCGTCGAGCGAGCGGAGGAGACGAGATCATGGGCTACAAGCCGATCGAGTCCTACGGCGTCATAGGCGACCTGCACACCGTTGCCCTGGTTGGCATCGACGGGTCCATCGACTGGTGTTGCCTGCCGCACTTTGACTCGCCGAGCGTCTTCGCGGCGATCCTCGACGACCAGAAAGGGGGCTCATTCCGCATCGCCAGTCTCTACGAGGCGCAGCACAAACAGATGTACATGCCTGACAGCAACGTCCTGGTAACGCGCTTTCTGAGCGACCACGGCGTCGGTGAGGTCGTGGACTTCATGCCGGTCCAAGGCCCGCGCGAGATCAGAAAGATCCATCAGATCGTCCGGGTAGTGCGGGCGGTGCGCGGGTCGGTCCGCTTCCGCCTCGACTGCCGGCCGGCTTTCGACTTCGCNNCGCCGGCCCCATCAGGTCGTGCTGGAGGGGCGGGGAGCGATCTTCGAGGCGCTAGGGATGAAAGTCTCGCTAGTCAGCCGCTTCCCGCTTGGTCGGCAGGGCGACGGCGTCGCTGCCGAGTTCGTCCTCAACCCCGGCGAGACGACCACGTTCATCCTCCGCCAGGTGGAGGAGGACGGCCACGACAGTGTTCATGACGGCGTCCTGCTCGAGGCGCGGCTGGTCGGCACGGAGGCCCTGACGCAGACCCTGGCCTTTTGGCGGCAGTGGCTCAGGAAGTGCAACTATTCAGGCCGCTGGCGCGAGATGGTCCACCGCTCCGCGCTGGTGTTGAAGCTGCTGACATTCGCGCCGACCGGCGCGATCGTGGCGGCGCCGACCTGCGGGCTGCCGGAAGAGATCGGCGGGGTGCGCAACTGGGACTATCGCTATACTTGGGTGCGTGACGCCGCTTTCACCAATTACGCCTTCCTCCGCCTGGGGCTGACGTCGGAGGCAGAGCAGTTCATGGCCTGGTTGGAGCAGCGGGCCGTCGAGGGTGCCCGGGGCGACCCGTTGCAGACTATGTATCGCATCGACGGCGGGCATGAGCTGCCCGAGGAAGTCCTCGGTCACCTCGATGGCTACCGCGGCTCGCGTCCGGTGCGAGTCGGCAACGCCGCTTCCGAGCAGCTGCAGCTGGACATCTATGGCGAGCTGATGGACGCCGTCTACCTGTACGACAAGTACGGGACGCCGACCGCCTATGACTTCTGGTGCCACCTGCGCAAGATGCTGGATTGGGTGGCGAACAACTGGGAGAGAGCTGACGATGGCATCTGGGAGGTGCGCGGTGGACAGCAGCAGTTCGTCTACTCCAAGGTGCAGTGCTGGGTAGCGCTGGACCGAGCGATCCGCCTTGCGAACAAGCGGAGCCTGCCGCTGGACCGCACCCGCCTGGCCGCGGAGCGGGACCGCATCTACGAGGCCATCATGACGCGCGGCTGGGACACGGAGCGGCAGACCTTCGTGCAGCACTTCGCCACCGACGCGGTGGATGCGTCCAACCTGATCATGCCGCTCGTCTTCTTCCTGTCGCCGACCGACCCCCGCATGCGTGGCACGCTGGATCGGACCATGGCCGAGCTGGTTTCCGACAGCCTTGTGCACCGCTACGAGATCGGCAGAGGAGCCGGCGACGGCCTGACCGGGAGCGAGGGGACGTTCAATATGTGTACGTTCTGGCTGGTAGAAGCGCTGGCCCGGGCGGGCCGGGCGGAAGAGGCCCGCTTCATCTTCGAGAAGATGCTGACCTACGCCAACCACCTCGGCCTGTACGCCGAGGAAACGGGTCCGCGCGGCGAAGCGCTGGGCAACTTCCCGCAGGCATTCACTCACATCGGGTTGATAAGCGCCGCGTTCAACCTGGACCGCCGGCTCGGCGTGGGGCCATGAACAGGGTCGGGCCATGAGCGCGCAGGTCGCTTACCTAGGGACGACCGTCCCAGACTGGGTGAGGGAGCTTTCGAGCAGCGATCCGCTCCAGCGCCGCCTCGGCGCATATGCCTTGGGCGAGATCGGCCCCGCGGCAACCGAGGCTATGTCCGACCTCGCCGCGGCCCTCCAGGACCCGGTTGCGTTCGTGCGCGTCTGGGCGGCGGCGGCCCTGGCCCGGGTGGCGCCGTCGGGTGGAGAGTCGGTCACCGTCCTGATCGCGGAGTTGGGCAACGAGCTTGCCTTCGTACGCAGCCTGGCGGCCTGGCACCTTGGTCGCCTCGGCCCGGCCTTCCCGGGGATCGAACAAGCCCTCATCCCCCTCCGACAGCTAGCGGGTGATAAGGATCCGAGCGTGCGGGTGGAGGCCGCGCTAGCGCTGGGGATGCTCGAAGGGAAGGGCGCCCCGCCGCCGGAGCTGAAGTCCTTGTGCACTTGAGCCTCCTGGGCGTCGCCTCGCGCGGACTTGTTCGCGAGCTGGTGCGCTCCAGATCAGCCGCCACCAAACTTGGATGGATCGTCGTAGGCCGGAGGATCGTCGTGGTCGGTCCGCAGACCACCCGGAACGGAGTCGTCGCGATAGATTCGAACGCCATTCGGAGTGACGTAACTTGGGATCACAGCCTGGTTGGGACGAACGATGACGCGTCTCGAATTGGCATGATGCCCTCTTGCGGCGGCGTTGGCAGGAGCACAGAGAACGATCAAAAGACATAAAGCCAAGGCAGAACGCATTGCATCTTCTCCAATCAATTAGCCCGTCCTTACGTGCTGCGCGCACCGTAGTAATGGGTAACGGCCGCTAGATTGGTAAAAGTGCAGTCTAGCAGCCGAACCCGGCGGATTCGTGATTCGGAATCTTAATCGTCATGGCCTCTCACGGGCGTCGCGGCCTCAGGAAGCTGTTGTTGGGGAGTCAAACATCGGAGGTCCTAGCGGACGGAAGCGTGCCGGTGTTGGTAGTGCAGTAGCAGACATAAATGAATTGAGCAAAACTGGTCCGACACCAGTAGGCTGACCTCAATGAGAGATGCCGCTACTTCGCTGTTGGGCCAGAAGACGACATGGCCTAACCGCGACGCGGCCTGCGGTGCAGCCGAAGTCGTCGCAAGCTCGGATATGCGCGGCGTCGCCTCAGACCCCTCGGTGGCGCCGAGCATGGCGAGCGCAACCACCGTCGCGGGCGACGCTCTGGGCGCGCGGCCCGTCGCGCGTCCGGACATTGGCAAAACAGCTGCGTTGGAAGCCATGGCCCGCCATTGCCTGGCCAATTCCCGGAGAGTGTACGCAGTTGAGCGATCGGTGACCTATGTCCGTGAACACCCCATGCCTCTGCTCAGGGTTTCGCCGGATGGAACAACGTAGGCGAGATGCTAGGTTCATGCCCGCTCCAACGCTCCGATCCGCGTCCCCCAACATCATTGAGAGAACTGCGACCGACCAGATTTTCGCGGCGGCAACGACTGAAAGCAACGCTCCGCGCCATCCGACTGACGTGCTGGAGAGACTGATGCTGAAAACACTTCTATCGTTGGCGATATGCACGCTAGCGCTCGTCTTCACCATGCCGGCGCTAGCGCAAAGGCAGCCGGTTCGAGTGGGTGGGCTCACTTGCGATACTGGGCCGAGGGTTGGATTGCTCATCGGCTCAAAGCAGCGAATGAATTGCGTCTTTCGCTCGAATACAGGTCAGCAATACAACTACAGGGGCAGGATTACCCGCCTGGGTTTGGATGTCGGCGTCACCGGAGGGGGAAGGTTATTTTGGGGCGTCTTTGCGCCGACGAGCCATATCGGTCCGGGCGCGCTGCGGGGGACGTTCGTAGGTGCAGGCGGCAATGCGTCGCTCGGCCTCGGCCTCGGCGCTAATGTGCTTATAGGAGGATCCAACCGTACTATCTCGCTGCAACCGTTATCAGTCGAGGGCCAATTCGGCATCAATCTGGCGCTGGGGGTAGCGGGCCTGAGGCTCTATTAACCATCGGCGCCTGTCCGGCGCCAACCGCCGTTTGCCGTCATTCCACTTGGCTGGCGCCGCATTGCCACTGGCAATATACGGCGCGCGATATCGGCCTGGGTGAAGCGTGCGCGCCGCCAGGTTCTTCACAGAAGGGAGCTCAGTGACGGCCGCGACGCTGCCGACAGACTCCGTTCACTATGAAACAGGGAGGCTGGCTGGACGGTACTTTGGGGATGAGTGACGAGCGAGCTGAGCTTTCGACGGGTTACCGCAGAGGTCGATGAGGTCCGAGTGTCAGACCACATATACCCCTGCAGAAGATTGGACGACGCGGTCGACGGTCAGACCGCATTTGTCACCGATCGTGATCCCGTTGATGCGTTCGGCAACCACTTCGATCAAGTGATCATCGAACCGATGTGGCGAACCTTCTGAAGTAAAAATCCAAGCGTCATGGACCTCACCATTGGCCAACGTAAGCGCGATTTTAGTGATCCCGAAGCGCTCACCTGTTGGATTGCTCGGATGCCAAGCAAGGGGTGGCGTCACGATGTCCGGAAGCCTAACCTGAAACGCTATCTCGAGCACGAAGTTCATCGTACCGAGGTGGCATCTTGAGATTTCGGGAAAGTATGGCCTCAGCAGTGGAGCCTGCATCCTCACTGTATTCGTTGCCCTGCCGAGGCCGCTCCTGACCTTCCCAATGAAGTTGAATGCCATCTCATGCCCTCTTTGGGGGACGCAAGCCGGGCGAATTGATCCATCGCTCCATGACTTCACTCACCTCGATGTTCATTGCCCGCAACAGCAATATCTCTCTTGCTCTATCAGCTCTATCAGGCGGCCATTTCTCTGTTTCTGCCACCAATGCCGTGCTGCCAGCGACTCCGTATTCTTCCAGTTCACGCATGACACGCCTCAAGCCGATTTGGTGTGTAGTTTTGAGTGTGCGCCTTAAGGCTGATAACGCCTACGCACAAAAACGCCGAGTCAGACATGCAGTCCATGCCGGGCACGGCAGCGCCCGCCGCCTACCTCTCAGCCTCGGCGAATTTCGCCGTCAGCGGACGCCAGCTGTGGGTTCACCCTGCCGCAGGCACAACGCCACTCACGCGCGGGTGGCAGCTGAGTTGTTATCGGCTTTCAGCAGCAGCCTCTAAAGCGACCTTTCCCGACCGCGTATCGCGCCTGCTGGCGTTCGCGAAAGAATTCAACATACGTCATGATCGGCTGGTCGGGATGCTTCGCCTGGCGGTGCGCAACATATGTCTCGTAATCGGGAACGCCGATCATCAGACGCGCAGTGCGCGTGCTCCAATAGCGGGCGGCTCGCACCGCGTTTGCGGATTGGTCAAACAAGTCCTGCAGGTCAGGCATGGCCACCTCCCGCCGCTACTTGAGCGAGCCCGATTTCCGCTGCGGTCGGCTGCGGATTGCCCAGTGCTCGCCAGATATTGATCAGGCCATAGATCACTGTCGCAACGACCACTAGCACGAACAAAGCTGCCAGCGATGCATCGATGTAGTCGTTGAACACGATCCGGTTCATCTCGCCGAGCGTCTTTGCAGGTGCCAGCAACTGACCCGCTGAGATCGCGTCGCGGTATTTGAGTGCGTGGCTGATGAACCCCACGTTTGGATTGGGGCTGAGTACCTTCTCGAGCCCCGCGGCGGTCGTGCAGACCACGAGCCAAGTGGCGGGCACAATAGTCACCCACGCGAACCGCTCGCGCTTCATCTTGAACAGGACGACGGTGCACACCGTCAACGCGATTGCCGCCAGCATCTGGTTGGCGGTCCCGAACAGAGGCCATAGCGTCCATATACCACCCAATGGATCGATCACCCCGACATAGAGAAAGTAGCCCCATAGGGCGCACGAAAGGGCCGAACCGATAAGGTTATTGGTCCAGGACGCAGTCTCCTTGAACGCCGGAACGGCGTTGCCGATGAGATCCTGAATCATGAACCGGAGCACGCGTGTTCCGGCGTCAACGGTCGTGAGGATGAACAGCGCCTCGAACAGGATCGCGAAGTGGTACCAGATACCCATCAGGGTACGGCCGCCAAGGAACGACGACAGGATTTGGGCCATGCCGACGGCGAGCGTTGGTGCGCCGCCGGTGCGCGACATGATCGAGGTCTCGCCGACGTCCCTGGCCATTTGATTGATCTCGTCCGGGGTCACCACGAACCCCCATGCCGAGATGACCTGTGCGGCTTGCTCAGCCGTGGTGCCGATCATTCCTGCCGCACTGTTCATCGCAAAATAGACGCCGGGATGGATGATGCTCGCGCCGATCATCGCCATTATGGCGACGAACGATTCCATCAACATTCCGCCGTAGCCGATGAATGCGATCTGCGTTTCGTTCTCGATCATCTTCGGCGTCGTTCCTGACGAAATCAGAGCATGCCATCCGGAAACGGCGCCGCAGGCGATTGTAATGAAAAGGAAAGGGAACAGGCCGCCGGCCCAGACTGGTCCGCTGCCGTCGACGAATTTTGTGACCGCCGGCATCTGGAGATCGGGACGAACGATGATGATGCCGATAGCCAGGAGTGCGATGGTGCCGATCTTAAGGAACGTCGAAAGGTAATCGCGCGGGGCCAGAAGCAGCCAGACCGGCAGCACGGATGCGACGAAGCCGTATCCGATGATGATCAGCGCGAGCGTCTCCCCTCGTAGATCGAAGTACGTGGCCAGCTCAGGCGTCTCGGACACGGTCTTGCCATAGATCAGCGCTGCGAGAAGTAACACGCAGCCGAGTAGCGACATTTCGCCGACCCTGCCCGGGCGGATAAACCGGCTATAGACACCCATTAGAAGCGCGATCGGAATCGAGCAGAACACCGCGAAAGTTCCCCACGGACTGCCGATCAATGCCTTAACGACAACGAGAGCGAGGACCGCAAGTACGATGACGCAGATCAGGAGAATGCCTACCCCTGCGATCGTGCCGGCCACCAGTCCCATCTCGGCACGCACGATGTCGCCGAGAGAGCGACCATCGCGCCGTGTCGATAGAAACAGCACGGTCATGTCCTGGACCGCACCGCCGAACACCGCACCAACGAGAATCCAGAGCGTGCCCGGCAGATAGCCCATTTGCGCGGCAAGCACCGGACCGACGAGCGGACCCGCGCCGGCGATCGCCGCGAAATGATGGCCATAGAGCACATACCGATTGGTCGGCACATAATCGAGACCGTCATTGTGGCGAACGGCAGGCGTCGGTCGCCTACCATCGACACCGAGCGCGCGGTTGGCGACGAACAACCCATAAAAGCGATAGGCGATGAAATAGATGCAAATCGCAGCGACCACTAGCCACGCGGCGTTGACCGCTTCACCTCGATTGAGCGCCACGATCGCAAATGCCACCGCACCCAGAAGAGCAACCGCGATCCATAAAAGCTTCGTCTGCGGCGCGCTTGAATTGTTGACGGTATTCATGGATGTCCTCCCGCACTGCAGGAAGCCCAGCC
Organism: Bradyrhizobium centrolobii; assembly: GCF_001641635.1. Taxonomy (GTDB): domain Bacteria; phylum Pseudomonadota; class Alphaproteobacteria; order Rhizobiales; family Xanthobacteraceae; genus Bradyrhizobium; species Bradyrhizobium centrolobii. The sequence continues at coordinate 38,897 of NZ_LUUB01000083.1, read as the reverse complement.
AAGCAAAGTACACCCTGACGGGGAGACCTTGATCAAGACAAGAGTGTATTGGCCGGGATCCTTCCTTTCCGTACACCAGGGTCAGAACTGGACATATCGCCAGGCCCGAAACTCAATAGTGGTTCCGCTTGACGATATAATTCTACGACTCCGTTTCTTCGTTGGGAAGGGATTGGAATGATGCGCAGAATGTCGGTTGGCCGGGGCGACGAACGGACGATTGGCGCGTCATCGGGAGACTGGCGCACCGACAACGACCTTCGGGACCGGCCCGAGGAAATTGCCTTGGCGGTAGAGCGCTTCATCCTTAAAATCTCGCCACCGCCGCCAGATGCTTCGGATCGAGCTCAGTCACTACGGAGTAGAAGCTATGCCCAAGCCGGAGAGCTTCGCAATCGACAAGATCTACGTTCCGGTGAAGAGGAAGAAGGCTCTCAAGCCTGAGCTCGTTCGAGAAATTGCGGAAAGTATTTTAGAAATCGGACAACAAGCCCCCATTCTCGTCCGGCCCGACGAAGGCCGGTTCGTTCTGGTCGAGGGACTGCATCGGTTCGAAGCCTGCAAGGCTCTTGGCGAGAAAACTATCATCGCGATCTTGGTCTCGGCTGAGATCGTTCACCAAAAGACGCTTTTGTCCGACAGCGCTGAAGCAGAAGCAGAGCGCGACAAGATGGCGCGATTGAAAAGACTGCGTCTCGAAAAGGAGGCTGCCGCGAGATTAGCCGCCGCTTCAGAGGCAGTCATGCAGACGCAATCAGCTGAGCCTCTGCGAAAACCTTCTGAGAAGGATATCCGGAGCAATCCCAAGGCATCACGAAGCCAATCAAATCGCGGGACTTCAGGATCAACACCAAGAACCTTGTCGGAATGGCTCACGCAACAAAAGCGCGATGGCGGTCGTTATTGATTACCCGCTCCGGCCGCGATCACCGGCCTCGAGCGAGCTTGAGTTCAATAACCTGATGATAAGCGATGGGATGTTTCGTGAGCGTGCGGAGTACGAATGATAGGACACTGCGCTGGTCAACCACGCGGAGTGTAGCGATGAGCTAATCGGGACTCTCCGTGAAGCAGTTCATACCGATCTGCCAGCGAAAATGCCAAGATATTCATGATGGCCGCTTCCATGGATCTCGTCGCGGTCGTTGCGTAAATCCTCCGGACGTTCAACGCCCGAAGTAAGTTACGATGACCCCTACATCGCGAGGAAGCTCATGAGGTGTTCGAGCTGCGGGGCCGAGATCAAGGCGGGCAACAGGTTCTGCATCAGATGCGGAGCACCGTTTGCGCCGACCTGCGCCGCTTGTGGTGCGCTGAACGAACCGAGCGCAAGGTTCTGCGGCCAATGTGGCTTGGGGCTTGCGAGCGAGGTTCGAGTAAGTGGCCCTGCGACGGAGAAGCGGCCCGGCTTCGAACCGTCTCCGCAGGCCGCCGAGCGCCGCCACCTGACGGTTATGTTCTGCGATATGGCCGGCTCGACGGCGCTTTCGACTCGCCTCGATCCGGAGGACCTGAGCGAGGTTATACGGGGATTTCAGGAGGCGTGCGTCCGGGCGATCCGTCGATTCGACGGCTTTATCGCGAGGTTCATGGGCGACGGCGTGCTGGCTTATTTCGGCTATCCAAGGGCCCATGAAGACGATGCCGAACGCGCGGTCAGAGCGGGCCTCGCGGTCGTCGATGTCGTCAGCCGGCTGATGCTGCCGACCAAGGTCCTGCTAGAGGTCCGAGTGGGCATCGCCTCGGGTCTCGTGGTGGTCGGCGAGACGTTGGGCGAAGGTTTGTCTCAGGAGCAGGTAGTCATCGGCGAGACGCCGAACCTGGCGGCCCGGCTCCAGACCATTGCCGAGCCGAACACCGTTGTCATTGCCGACGGAACGAGACAGCTGCTCGGCAGACGATTTGACCTCGAGGATCTCGGGTCGCGCTTTCTGAAGGGAATGGCCAATGCAATTCCGTCGTGGCGGGTCGTTGGCGAACACGCGGCCGAAAGTCGCTTCGAGGCCGGGCAGGCTCAGCGTGCGAGTGGCTTTTTTGGCCGCGAACGCGAGGTCGACCTTCTGATGGACCGCTGGGTCCAGGCACAAAATGGCGAAGGTCAGGTCGTGCTCTTATCGGGCGAGGCCGGAATCGGCAAATCGCGGGTCGTCGCGGCGCTCCGGCAGAAGATCGCCGACGGGGCCTATACGCGCATTCTGTATCAGTGCTCGCCTCATCATACGAATAGCCCGTTTTATCCCGTGATTTCCCAACTCGAGCGTGCGGCCGGGATTGCGCCTGATGACTCCGCTGAGACCAAGCTCGACAAATTGGAACAGGTTCTGGCACGTTCGTTCTCGACGATCGATGATGTGGCGCCACTCTTTGCGACGCTGTTGTCGCTGCCAATCGAGGGCCGGTACGTAGCACTCAACCTCACGCCCCGAGAGCAGAAGGAGCGCACTTTACTGGCGCTCAACGAGCTGCTCGGCGGCCTAGCGAAGCAACGCCCAGTCTTGTTCATCCTGGAAGATGCGCACTGGATTGATCCGACGACTCTTGAATCGTTTACGCGAACTATCGACCGGCTGCGGTGCTGGCCGGTCCTGCTGATCGTCACGTTCCGCCCCGAATTCGAAGTGCCATGGGACCACTACGCCCACGTGACCAGACTCGCTTTGAATCGACTGGCACAGAGCCATGTGGTGGCAATGATCGACAGATTAACGGACGGCAAGATGTTGCCGGCCGACGTCCGAGACAAGATCATCGCGAAGACGGACGGGGTGCCGCTGTTTGTGGAAGAGCTCACCAAGGCAATCCTGGGATCGGGGCTCATGGAGGAAACCGCCGACCGCTATGTTCTGCAGGGCCCGCTGCCTCCTCTGGCGATTCCAGCAACACTGCACGACAGTTTGTTGGCCAGGCTCGACCACCTCGCGCCCGTGAGGGAGATCGCCCAGATCGGGGCTGTCATTGGAAGGGAATTTACCTACAAGCTGCTGGATGCCGTGGCGCCGGTTCACGACAAGGCGCTGGAGAACGCACTCGACGAGCTTAGCAACGCGGAACTGATCTTTCCAAGGGGAGTGCTGCCCGAAACGACCTACATCTTTAAGCATGCGCTCGTGCAGGACGCCGCCTATCGAAGCCTTCTGCGCTCAACGCGTCGACAGCTTCATGGCCGCATCGCTGTAGCGATCACGGAGCTGATGCCCCAAATCGTTGAGACCCAACCCGAACTTCTCGCGCATCACTATGCGCAGGCGGGGCTCATCGATGATGCCATCGCTTATAGCCTGAGAGCAGGACGGCGCTCTGCGGCCCGTTCCGCCAACGAAGAGGCGATCACGCACTACACCAAAGCACTGGAGTTGTTGGGGACGAAACCGGCGGGACTGGAGCGAGATCGGCAGGAGCTTGAGCTGCTCATCGCCCTCGGCGTACCGACGATCGCAGCGCGCGGCTACATGGCCGCTGACGTCGAAAGCATCTACGGCCGGGCGGGCGACCTATGCGGCAGCGTGACCGAGACTCCGCACGCCTTTACCGTGTTGCGCGGCCTCTGGAATAGCGCATTCCTGCGCAAACCGCTCCTGAAAGCGCAAGCACTGAGCGCCGAATTGGTGGCTCTGGCGGATGCGCAAAGTGACGATACACGTCGGGCGCTCGCTCATCGGGCGCAAGGCTGTGCCCTGTTTTTCAGCGGCGAATTCGAGTCCGGCTGGGAAAGCTTTCGTCAGGCCATCGAGTTTTGGGATGCCGACAAGGCGCGCGCAGAGATCCTCGTCTACGGCGAGGATCCGAGCGTGGTCTGCAGAGCCTATGGCGCGTGGCTGACATGGTTCCTCGGCTATCCGGACAAGTCGAGCATACTGATCTGCGAGGCGTTGGCCGATGCCGAGCGGCTATCCAACCCTTTCATCAATGCCATGACCCTCGGCCTCGCATCCGCGCTACACGTCTATCGTAACGAATTTTCTCAGGCATTAGAGCGCGCCGACGCCTCCTCAGTTATCTGTGCCACGTACGGTTTCCCGCAGTGGACGGCCTACGCCATGATAATGAGAGGCCGAGCTCGGGCGGCGCTCGGTCGAACCGATGACGGTATCGCCGAGATGGAACAAGGTTGGGCCGACTGGCAGGCATTGGGCGCCAAGCTCGCTACGACACAAATGAGCGTCGGGCTAGCGGATGCCTGTGTGAAGGCAGGCCGTATCGCGGCGGGCCTCGACTGGATCAAGGTCGCGGCCGAGCATGCTCGTACGTTCCACGAAGAGCTTCTCGGCGCCGAGATCCATAGGGTGCACGGTGAACTGCTGCTCGAGAGTGCTGCAACGGGGAATGCTGAGGCGTGCCTTCGCCGCTCGATAGAGATCGCCCGACACCAAGAGGCTAAATCTCTGGAACTGCGGACAGCGATGGTCTTGGCGCAACTCTGGCAGCAGCAGGGCCGGCGAGACGCTGCGTACGACCTACTCGTGCAGATATACGGCTGGTTCAGTGAGGGATTCGACAGCCCGGATCTGCGGAATGCGAGGGCGTTGCTGGATGACCTGGCATGAACGATACGGAGCGGTACGCGCCATCATCCCCACGCGCCAGGGTGCATGGACAAACCGCTTCTCGCCGTGGGAGCCGGCCGGCACCCGGTCTTCCCTTTGCCCTCTTGGAACGAAGAGGGTGGAGCGATGGAGCAAAGCTCCGGCGAAATGCGCCGCGAGAATGCGATGGCGTGTCTGCTGTTTGACAGTTCAATGTTGCGGCCAAGGGGCGCCCATTGAAGACCAGCGGGGGCGGGCGTGTCCGGTTTGGCAACGTCCACTCGGTCGCGATCCTGTTTCCGGTGTCAGCTCCGATACCAACTCGCCAGATTCCACGTTGTGACGTCCCACCCCGAGATGTCGGCCATGAGGTTATTAGCGGCGCCGCCGACGATGTTGCGCGAGAGGATCGGCACGAGCACATTGGCCTCGCAGAAGATCTCGCCAACCTTGATCAAGAGTGCGGTGCGTTTGACCGGGTCGAGCTCTTTCTGCGCGGCCTTGTAGGCCTTGTCGGCCTCGGGATCGGACCAGCGCGAGACGTTGCGGCCCAGCCACTTGTTGTCCTTGGTCGAGATCTCCCAGGAAACGCACTGGTTCAGGAATCTCTCCGGGTCGGGCTGCGGCTGTGTCGTGTTGTACATCTCCATGTCGCAATAGAGTTTCGAGTAGGTGTCGGGGTTGCCGACGTCCGACGAGAAGAACACCGATGCGGTGACCGACTTGAGCTCGATCTCGATGCCGGCGCGCTGGCATGCCTGCTTGATGATGGCCTGCGTCTTCTGGCGCGGGGCGTTGATCGATGTCTGGAAGACGTATTTGAGCTTCTTGCCGTCCTTCTCGCGGATGCCGTCCGCACCCCTCTTCCAGCCGGCCTCGTCCAGGATCTTGTTCGCCTTGTCGACGTCGAACTCGTATGTCAGCTTGCTCGACTTGAACTGCGAGGGCTGGTTGACGAAGCTCGCCGTGGCGACGCCGCCGCGGCCGTAGATGAATTTCTGGATCGCTTCGCGATCGATCAGGAGGTTGAACGCCTGGCGAACGGCCGGATCGGACAGTGTCGGGTGCTTGGTCTTGACGCTGGAACGCTCGCCGTCGACCTCGGTCCAAGGGTCCGTCGTGTTGAGGATGATGAACTCGACGTTGCCGGAGGGCGTGACATCGACCTTGCCTTTCCCGCTGGTCTCCATGCGCTTGAGGACCTCATCCTCCACCAGCAGGTTCCAGGCATAGTCGTATTCGCCGGTCTGCAGCACCGCGCGCGCCGCGGAGACCGCGTCGCCGCCACCCTTGAGTTCGAGCGTGTCGAAATGCGGCTGGTTTCTGACGTGATAGTCGGGGTTGCGTTCGGCTCTGATCATGTCGCCCGGCTTGAACTCGACGAACCTGTACGGGCCGGTGCCGACCGGCTTCAAATTGCCCGGCGCTTCGCGCGACTTTGCGCCGACATAGTCGCCAAAGTGATGTTTCGGCAGGATCTGGCCGACCGAGCCGACGAAGGGATCGGCCCAAAACGGCGTCGGGTTCTTGAAGATCACCTTGACGGTGTGGTCGTCGATCTTCTCGACATTGATATCCTTGTAGGATCCCGTCGTGTACGCGGCGGTCGCCAGATCTGCGGCGTATGTCCAGGTAAAGACGACGTCGTCGGCGGTGAAGGGCTTGCCATCATGCCACCTCACCTTGTTTCAGCTTCCAGGTGACGCTCATGCCGTCCGGCGAGAGGCCGCCGTTCGTCTTGGTCGGGACATCAGCGGCGAGGCAGGGGATGAGGTTACCTTCCTTGTCCCAGCCGGCGAGCGGCTCGAAGAAGATGCGCGAGGCGACCTGATCCTTGGTGCCGATCGCGAAATGCGGATTGAGCAGGGTGGGGGCCTGCCAGATCAGGATCTTGAGCGCGCCGCCGCCGCCGGCTTTGGTCGGCTTGTATTGCAGCGTGGCGTCCGCCATCGCCACGTCGTTCCAGATCAGGATCTGGCTCGCGACCGGCGCCGCGATTCCGACCGCAGCTACTTTCTGGATGAACGAGCGTCGCGATAGCTTGCCTTCCTTCACCTCCGCGATCAAACCGCGGATGTCGTTCTCGTTCATCAGATGACCTCCACCTCTCAAAGATAAGTTGTCACCGGCTGTAATTTACATGCACGCTAACTTGCGACGTCGGACCCCGTGGAGTCAAAGGCGATTGTTTTGAGTAGTGTGCTTCAGAAGAGTGTGGTAGTGCGTCCCTCCTCCGCTGCCACGGTTAGCTACCAATGTCCAAACGGCGGCCGCCAGTCATTTTGGAAGGGGCGCGCGACGCTTGGCCGCAGCCTGATGAGCGCGGGCTGGGCGAACGCCATCTCGCCATGAACCCAGTGATTCTCGTCGGCAATTAGGCCGGCGAATTTTGGGGGATCCCTTCAGGAATGATGGTACGGACGATACTCTGATCAAGCGCTTCGTAGTCTGAATAGCCGATCGTGCGGTAAAGCTCCGCGCGCGTCTGCATCAAATCGAGCACTCCATGCGTGCTGCGGTCACGCTTCAGAGCAGCGTAAAGGGTCTCTTGCGCGCGTGCAGCAACCCGCAGTGACGAAACCGGCCAGATCACCATCTTGTAGCCCATCGCCTCGAACTCGGGTGCCGCCGAAGATGTCAATAAAGACGGCGGTCTCGAAGTCGCTGGCAAGCGCTACAAGGTGCTGATCAAGCAATATGACGACCGATATCGCGCCCAGGATGCGGTAACGGCCATGGATCGCCTCATGATCCAGGACGGAATTCGTTTCGTGGTCGGACCGATGGGCTCGGCAGCGGCGGTGGCGACAAAAGATCAGACCACGTCCGGAAAAGTCATCACAATGACGCTGGCCTTCACGCCGCGGGCGCTAGGGGTCGACGCGCCGTTTGCATATCGCCCAGTGATCACCACCGGCGAATTCTCTGACCCGCAGGTGGCATGGCTCATGAAGAACACCTCGGCCAAACAGGTCGTATCGCTGCTTCCCAACGATGAAACCGGGCAGCAAATCGGTGTGGCGAACTTCAACTCATACGCCAAGGCCGGAGCAAAGCTGCAGGTCGAGTATTTTGAACGTGAGCGCGTCGACTTTGTGCCCATCCTTACGCGCATTCTGATGAAGGCCGATGGTCTCGAACTTGGCGGCAACTCTCCGACCACCGCCGGTCTCATTCTGAAGCAGGCACGTGAGTTGGGTTACCGCGGTCCGGTGTTTGTCACCGGCGGCGATGTCGCTGCCGAGATGCTCAAGGTAGCGGGCAAGGATGCGGCTGAAGGCACCTACGTCCATCTGCCCATCGATACGAGCCTGCCGGATACGGCGGCCTACGTTGCTCGCTTCAGGGCCAAGTATGGGCCGAACATGAACGGGTTCAGTCCGTTCTTCTATGCCGGCTTGCAGATGTTGTTCACAGCCATGAAGAAGGCCGGGACCGTGGACGACACGACGAAGATTGCAGCGACGCTCGATGGATTGTCCGACGTTCCCACTGCGATGGGCAAAGCGGGCTGGACCGGCGAGCAGAAGTACGGAATCAGGCACCAGATCGATCTTCCATTCTACGTGGGCCAGATCAAAGACGGCATTGTAGCCAAGGTAGCGACCTGCGACGTCAACGCGTGCCGATAAGCGACCGCTGGAACTGGCGAGGCGCTTCGCGCCTCGCCGATGCGATTGGAGTTGGCGTCCCGTGAGCATGGAAATCATTTTGGTCCAGACGGTCGTGAACGGCCTCATGGTGGGCATGATCTATGTGCTGATGGCCATCGGCTTCACCATGGTGTTCGGCATCATGCGCATCGTGAATTTCGCGCATGGTGAGTTTTACATGGTCGGCGCGTTTCTGTTCGCGATCCTCTATGGCAGTAACGACGTGCCGTTCTCCATCAGCGTCTTGCTCGCCGTAGGCGCCACGGCGTTGCTCGGATTGTTGATGGAGCGGATCGTCTTTCGCCGGTTTCGCGGAAACGAGCTGAACGGCATGATCGCCTCCGTCGGCGTCGCTCTCATCCTGCAGAATAGCGTGCTGCTGATGTGGGGATCGTCGTCACGCACCGTGCCGCCTGTTATCTCCGGGGTTCTGTCCGTCGGCGGCATCGTATTCCCCTGGTCGCGGCTGGTGGTCATCATCGGGGCGATCGTTGCTGTCGTGTCGCTCAATCTGTTGATCGGCCATACCCGAATTGGTCGGGCCATGCGCGCCGTGGCCCAGGACGCAGAGATCGCACAGGTACAGGGCATTCGCGTCGACGTCATATTTCCCGTCGCATTCGTATTGGGGGTAAGCCTCGCGGCATTCGCCGGCGTTCTCATGGCGCCGGTTCTATCGGTCTCGCCCTTCATCGGATTGGCGCCGACGTTGAAAGCCTTCGTGATCGTCGTCATCGGGGGGCTTGGTAGTGTTCCCGGCGCCGTGGCGGGCGGATTGCTTATTGGGTTGATCGAGAGCTTCGCGGGCACTTTTGTAAGCGCTTCGCTGTCCGAGATCCTTCAATTCCTGGTCGTGATTGCCGTCGTGCTGCTGCGCCCGCAAGGCTTGTTGGGCCGAAAGGAGCGTGAGGCGTGAATCCCCCAACAATCAAGCCGATGTATTATGTCGGAGTCGCAGTGGCAGTTGTCCTTGCTGCGCTACTGCCCTGGTTCGCGCCGAACCAGTTCTATATCCACCTGGCGACGCTCGGCTGCATGAATCTCATGCTCGTGCTGGGCCTCGCCATCATTGCGCGAGCCGGACAGCTATCCATGGGCCATGGCGGTTTTGCGTTGGTCGGCGGGTATGTCTCGGCACTGTTGTCAATGAGGGGGTGGTCGCCTCTGCTAAGCCTGTTCATCGCAGGGCTGGTCGCGGCCGCTATCGCTGCCGCCCTTGGCTGGATCATCCTGCGTTTGCGCGGCGTGTATTTCGTGCTGGTGGCATTCGCGTTCAGCCAGATAGCGGTGTTGCTGGCGCTCGACATGAGTTTCGTCACGGGCGGGGCAAATGGACTTGTCGGTGTGCCGCCCATTTCGATCTTCGGGCACGTCCTTCTCACCAAACCGCAATTCTATCCCTTTGCGCTCGTCTGTGCGCTGACGACGCTGCTCCTGACCTGGCTGCTCTACCGGTCGCCGCTGGGTACGATGATGGCGGCCACCGCCGAGAATCAGCGCCTCACCGAATCGAGCGGCATTGATACGCATCGGGTCCAGGTGATTGCCTTTACGATCGGATCGGGCATCGCGGGCTTCGCGGGGGCGTTGTCGACGCACTATCTCCGATTTATTTCGCCGGATTCATATACGTTCTGGGAGTCCGTTTCCTACCTGACCATGCTGGTCGTTGGCGGACGTGACGGCGTGCTGGGACCGGTCGTCGGTGTTCTCGTCCTGACGCCCTTGCCGGAGCTGCTTCGAGCTACTGAAGGGCTACAGCATATCATCTACGGGGCCATGCTCGTGCTCTGCCTGATGTTCGTTCCGAACGGGTTGGCAAGCCTTGTCCAGACCTGGCGATCGCGACAACGGGTTGCAGGGACCGGCGCAGCGATCGTGGCCGAGGAAGTGACATGAGCATGCTCGAAATCGAGAGCTTGAAGCGTTCCTTCGGCGGGCTTGTTGCCGTCCGAAACGTAACCTTTAACGTCAACGAGGGGGACTTTCTCGGCCTTATCGGCCCGAACGGTGCGGGCAAGACCACGTTGTTCAATGTGATTTCTGGCGTTCTGAGACCATCGGCGGGGACAGTCCGCTTTCTGGGCCGCGACATCTCAGGGAAGCCAGCCAACCAAACGGTTCGCCAAGGGCTTTCACGGACATTCCAGGCTGCAACCATCTATCCGGAGGCGAGCGTCATTGAAAATGCCGCTCGTGGCACCTTGGCTTCGAGCCTGACCGGCTTATGGGGAGGGTTTCTCTCGAGCAAATGGCGGGTGGCAGCGGAGGAGAAAGCGTTTCACGTGCTTGACCTCTTCGGTCTGACGCGCCGCGCAGCCCTGAAGGCCCGCGAGCTTTCTTATGGCGAGCAACGTCGCCTGGGCGTCGCAATAGCACTCGCCAGCGACCCGAAGCTTTTGATGCTTGATGAGCCGGTCGCCGGGCTCAATCCGGAGGAAGCGGCTGAGCTCGCTTCGGTTCTCCGTCGGGTAAAGTCGGAGCGCGGCGTCACGATGGTGATGGTCGAACATCACATGCGTACCGTCATGGGCCTTTGCAATCGCGTCGTGGTGCTGGATCACGGGACGTTAATCGCAGAGGGAACTCCCGCGGAAGTCGTGTCAAACCCGCTCGTGATCGAGGCGTATCTCGGCAAGGAAGCGGTCCATGCTTGAAGTTCGCGGGATTAGCGTCACCTACGGTGCCCTCACAGCGGTCCGCAACTTGAGCCTTTCCGTTGCCGAGGGGGCCATTGTCTCTCTCATCGGCTCGAACGGTGCGGGTAAGACCACCACCATGAAGGCCATTATTGGCCTCAAGCCCGTTAGCTGCGGAGAGATCTATTTTGACGGCGAGCGCATTGATGGCGCCTCCGCTCCTCACCGCGTCGGGCGCGGTATCGCGCTTTCACCTGAAGGACGGCGTGTTTTCCCGCAGATGAGCGTGCTCGATAATCTCTTGGTCGGTGGCTATTCGCAGCGAGACAAGGCTCACCAAAAGAAGACGCTGGAGCAGATATACGGATATTTCCCTCGCCTTGTGGAGCGAAGGAGCCAAATGGCTGGTTCGCTGTCGGGCGGCGAGCAGCAGATGGTTGCCATTGGCCGTGCTCTCATGGCCAAGCCGCGCTTGTTGCTCCTGGACGAACCCTCGCTCGGGCTTGCTCCGATCATAGTCGAAGAGATCGCGCGCATTATCGTCGACATCAACCGCGATATCGGCATGTCGATCATACTGGTCGAGCAGAATGCGAAGCTCGCCCTGAATCTCTGCAACGAGGCTTTTGTATTGGAAACCGGCGCGGTCGCGCTGAGCGGGAAGGGGAAAGACCTGCTGGCTAGTGACTACGTGCGGCGGGCCTATCTCGGCATCTGAGTTCTGTCTGACAGGAAATCCCGGAGTTATGACTATGACTGGCTCTTCTACGTTCGGTTTCATCGGTTTGGGCGTTATGGGTGAACCGATGTGCCGGCACCTCGTGCAGAAGACGAGAGTAAAGGTGCTGGTTCACGACATCAATGCCGAACCCGTGGCTCGATTGGTTCAGACCGGCGCCATCGATGCCGGCTCGATCTCCGGGTTGGCGAAGGCCAATGTCATCTTCATTTCGATGCCCAGCGGCGAGCACCTCAAAAAAATATGCGAGATGGCTGGGGGGCTTCTTGAGTTCGCACGCCCCGGTCAAACCATCGTTGATCTCTCCACAAGCCCGTTGAAATTGACACGCGAACTGGCCGGTACATTCGCCGCAAGAGGAGCCGATTATGCCGATGCACCTGTCGCCCGGACACGTGCGGCGGCCGAAGCGGGCACGCTGGCGATTTCGGTGGGGGCAACACCAGAGGTGTTTACCCGCATCGAACCGCTGTTGCGTTGCTTTGCTTCCGAAGTGACCCACTGCGGTGATGTTGGATCGGGTCAGGTCGTGAAGATCCTCAACAACATGGTTGTCGTGGGGACCGTGACCGCGCTGTGCGAAGCCGCCGCGATTGCGGAATCGGCAGGCGTTTCGACCAGGACCCTGTTCGACGCATTCTCCAAGGGCTCCGCAGACAGCTTTGCGCTGCGAAATCACGGGTACAAGGCTGTCGCCGCGCGAGAATTTCCCGAACGGGTCTTTTCGACCGACTATATGCACAAGGACATTTCCTACGCTCTCGATATGGCGAAGGACGCGGGGATCGAGGCGAGGGAGGCCGCACTCGGCGCCAGTCTTCTGACCGAAGCCTCTCAGAGCGGCTTCGGAGCGAACTACTGGCCGGTCATTGTGAAGATCATTGAGCGCTCTTCCAAGCAATGATGATGAACGCATGAGGGCGGCCTGCGGCAACGCTCACCGACTAGCCGTCCGCTGCAGGCCGTCTGGACCGGATTTCCGCGAATGGCGAGCCAAACGCCGACCTTAAGGTCGGATCAATAACGACAAATAATCAATGGGAGGGATTTGTGCGGGTGTTGTTGTTGACGATCGCGCTGCTTCTTTCAAACTGGAGCAAGGCAGCAGCGGAACACTATCCCTCGCAACGAATTACGGTCATCGCCCCCTTTGCCCCTGGCAGCGGCACCGATGGCGTTGCGCGCATCGTGTTTAAACGGCTGTCGGAGCTGTTGAAAGCAACGATTGTTATCGATAACCGCGTCGGCGCGAATGGGGCGCTCGGTGCGACGGCTGCTGCTCGTTCAGCGCCAGACGGGTACACATTGCTGGTTGGTGGAACATCCACGCACGCGGCCAACCCCAGCATGCTGAAGTCGATACAATACGATCCCATAACCGACTTCGTTCCGATTTCGCAGTTTGGCCTGTTTCCCTACTTTCTGATCGTTGATCCGGGACTCCCTGTAAAAAACGTGGCTGATCTCGTGGCGCTCGCGAAGAGCAAACCGGGCTCGTTGACGTTTGGTTACGCCAACGCGCTTGGTCAACTTTCCGGCGAGGCATTCAAGCGAAGGGCTGGCATTGATATTGCTGCCGTGCCCTACCGAAATAGCCCGCAGGTCGTTACCGACATCATCGCAAAGCGCGTCTCCATGACGTTCATGGATATGGCGCCCGCAGTCTCCCAAGTTGAGGCCGGGTCAGCTCGCGCGCTCGCAACCACAAATCTGGTGCGTAGTTCGCATTTCCCGGCGATCCCGACCATGAAGGAGGGGGGACTCGAGTTCATCAATATCTCCGCATGGACGGGACTGTTCGCTCCCAAGGATACGCCGCCCGAAATCGTTGCGAAGCTGTCCGAAGGGGTGCGCGAGGTGTTGGGAGAAGCCGAGATACGAAGTCGTCTCGCCGATATCGGCTTCGAGGCTCAATGGATTGGTCCGGCGGAGTTCGCCAAGCATGTCAAGGACGACATGGAATTGTGGGCCAGCACAACAAGGGAAGCTGGCATCGAACGCCAGTGAACAATGAAATGTCCGAATACGAAATCTATGCGATCCGATACGCCAGGAAGGATGACCGACGCTCGTCGGACAACTTCATCGAGAACGACGGGCCGGATACGGAAATGCCGATGGATTTCTTCATCTGGGCGTTGGTCAACCAGGACCGGACGGTCATCGTCGATACCGGCTTCGACGAGAAGGCGGGCAAGGCCCGCGGGTATGCCGTAACGCGGCCAGTTGCCGAGGGCCTGAAGCAAATCGGTATCAGTCCCGATGACGTCAAGGATGTCATCCTTACCCACATGCATTGGGACCACGCTGGTAACCACGACCTCTTCCCGCAGGCCCGGTATCATGTGCAGGAGCGTGAAATGCATTTCTGCACGGGTCGCTGCATGTGCGATGCTCAGCAGAAGAAAGCATATAATGCGGAAGACGTCAGTCATCTCGTCAGGCGGAATTTCGAAGGGAGCGTGACTCTTCACGATCCAAATTCCGATCTCGCTGACGGAATATCCTTGCACTGGTTGGGTGGACATACGGCGGGGCTTCAGGTTGTAAGGGTCAAGACGCGACGAGGCCATGTCGTCCTCGCTTCGGACGCCTCGCATTACTACGCCAACATTCTGCAGCGTCGCCCGTTTCCGGTGTTGTTCGACACGGGCCAGATGCTGAATGGCTTCGCGGTCATCCAGAAATTAGCCGATGGCCCGTCCCACATCATTCCAGGTCACGACCGGCAGGTTCTGTCGCTTTTCCCCGCTGCTCGAGACGGGCTCGACGGCATCGCGCGACTGGACGCCGATCCCCGCGGAACCCCTGCCTAAATCCCGACCGAAGCCGGAAGCGAAGGCCGGCGTAGGACACGCTGTCTGGATCAAGGAACAAGGGTTCGCGAGTTGCTCGCTGCACCGTTTGCCCGATGACATCAAGGCACGCACAAGGGCGGTTATCTCAGCTTTCAGCCGCTTTGGGACTGGATCACCGAAGCGGAGCCGGACTTGTTCAACTAGGCCGTGAACCCATAAATCTGCCGGGCGAAGGTCTTGCCGGAGCCCGCTATGCACCAATAGCGACCAAATTCTGCAGCGCGGTTAAGTGACGGGATGGGCAATAGGCGACATCACGTCCTTCTTCGATCATAGGTGAGCGCGTCGCGTATCAACTAATCAGGTGCGTTGGTCAACACACGCTCACATGCCTCGCGCGTCCCGCATCGCCTGAGCGACTTTCGTCGCTTGCGACACTCGTCCGATTTTTGCGCCTGTAATGATCCTTCTTCGAGGTGTGCTCGCGTTCGGGACCATGCCTTCGTTCGCGGTGGCTCCGGCAGGAGGATAGGTCATGAAGTTCGCGGCTCGATGCAGCGCGAGAGCCTTTCGAGCTGCTTCGACATGTGCGGTGCGAGCTGCCAGATTATGAAGACGCCTGAGCTCCTTGTTCACCCGCTTCAGGGCCGCGGCGAAGACTTGCTTGCGTTCTGATGCATGCTCGGCGGTTCCTGGAAAGCTTGCTCCGCGAGCCTCGGTCTTTCCGCGCCCCTCCCGTCGCCTTTGTCGGCCGAGCGTACGCTCCTTATCACGCATCTTGCGCAAGCGGGGGCGCATGGCTTCAAGTTCAGCCACCTCGACGTCATAAATGGCAGGATGGTGCGTGAGGCGGATCGTCTCATACTCTTCGTGGCTGAGAAGGCTGCGTTCGAACTTGCAAGGGACCGGCATACCATTCCTCCGTTTGATGTCTTCAAGTGAAGGCAGAAGAACCCGTCTACTGGCGCCCCCGACGCCTGACCTGAACCGGCGCGCGGAAGCCAGGGAGATCGAGCAGATTGAACGCCCGACAGGCGATCTGATCGACGCCTCGGCGAGCGATTGAGATTCTATCAGGCACGGCTGGCACGATCATCGCGCCGCAACGTGGATGTCGGCTCGCGCGAAGCAGGAGACCATTGAGTTGGCTCCTCAGGCCAGGCTCGCCAGCGCAGAGCATGGGCATCTGCTCAATAGTCGAGTCGCACCCACCAGCAATTGTCGGCCGATTCAGCCGGCGGTTCTTTCGTCTCGCCTGACGGGCCAAGATCCCACTTTGTCGCCGGATCGATACAAAACAGGGTCAGCCCGCCGCTCGTCCACTCGTAAACCTTTTTGACCCGGTACATCGTGCCGCTTGGTCCGAAGCGGCTGCACACGTTGGTGAACATGCCGGTCCCCGGGGCGTGGTTGTCCGGTAGGGGATGGCGGTCGACAAAGTGCAAAGCAGCCGAGAGGCCATCCATGGCGCGCCTACGTTCCAGCTCCTTGGTGTTCTCCAGATCGGAGCAGGCGAGCGTTTGGACCTGCAACGTGAAGATGTCGCCGACTTGGAGCGGCTTGGCAGCATGGACTGAGGTGATGACTGCAGCGGCAGCCACAACTGCAATTGGCAGAGGTGATGGTTTCACGGCTGTGGGCTCCCTTTTGCGATTTTCAGCCCTTTGCCTTCCGCGAGCGCCTCTGATCTCACGCCCACAGGCGCGTTTGCGCGGATCCTATCCTTCGCCTCGAATGCGACGCCATTGTGGTCCGAAATTTTAACGGTTGTTTTTTACGACTTGGCCAAGCAGAAGTGGCGCGATAGCAAGACCGCTTCGCGCTACTCGCCAACCTGTTTTTTGCAGGTGAGGCGCTAGTTGTCCGTCGATGCTGATATCTACTGTGGCTCGATTCCTGCTGCTTTGATAATCCGTCCCCACTTGAGGACCTCGGCCTTCAGGAAAGCTTCGAGGGCTTCCGGCGTCGCGCGCCCGGTCTCGACCGGAGTCATGCTGAGTTCGGCAAAGCGGCTGATCAGCGCGGGGTCCTTGAGAGCTGCCTGTAGCGCGCCCACGAGGTGGTCGAGCGCGGGCTTCGGCGTGCCGCGCGGCGCGTAGAGACCGTACCAGGTCGTCACATCGAACGCGGGAACGCCCGCCTCGGCCGACGTCGGTACATCCGGCAGCGTCGCGACACGCATCTTGCCGGTGATGGCATAGCCTTTGATGGTGCCCGACTGGATATAGGGCGTCGGTCCGGTCGCCGGATCGCAATAAACGTCAATGTGGCCGGCGATGACGTCGTTGAGCGCGGGCCCGCCTCCCTTGTAGTAGATCGGCGTAAGCTTCGTATCGGTGGCGCTCATGAACATCAGGCCGCAGAGCTGCGAGGCCGAGCCGAGACCGACATTGCCGAAGGTGATCTTGTCGCCGGCGTTGCGAATGTGCGCGACGAGCTCGCTGAGGTCCTTGGCCGGAAAGTTCGGCCGCGCCACGAGAAGCATCGGGACGTCTGTGACGAGTCCGATCATGGCGAAGTCGCCGACGGGGTCGAACGGCAGCTTGGCGTAAAGGGCGGGTGCGGTGGCCTGGCCGACATGCATCAGGAGCAGGGTGTAGCCGTCGGGCGCCGCCTTGGCGACGCGATTGGTGCCGAGCGTGCCGCCGGCGCCGACGACATTCTCGATGACGATGGATTGCTTCAGCGTCGCGCTCATGGCGTTGCCGAGGATCCGCGCGATGACGTCGCCGGGACCGCCGGCGGAGAAGGGCACAATCATCGTAACCGGGCGGGCGGGGTAGTCGTCTGCGACCGCCGCGACGCAAGGGCAGAACAGTAAGAGCAGGATCAGCGATCGTACGAGATACTTCATCGAACACTCCCTGGCGTTATCTTTTTAGTCGTCGGAAGGCGCGGCCCCCTTGGCCGCAGACCGCTCGATCATGTCGAGAGCGGCCACAGCAGCCGCGTTGATGTGATCGACGCAGCAACGTTCGGCTAGATCCGGATCTCCGTTCTGGATTGCGCGCCAGATTGCGGTCACCTCGCGCAGGCTCTTGTTGATCCGCTTCGGTTGCGACATGGAGGTAATCCGCAAGAGCTGGATGCGGTCGTGGAGCGGCTTGAGCATGCGCTCGATGAACGTATTGCGGCAGCCGCCGATCAGCGCGGCGTAGAAGTCGGTCTTGGCTTCGAGGCATCCGACGAGATCTTGCTTGGCTGCGGCAGCCTTCAGCCGCGTCAGGGCTTCCCCAATCCGGCGTGCGACCTCCGGGTCGTGAAGCCTGGCGCATTCGCGGCCGGCGAACCCCTCCAGAACCGCACGCGCCGCGTAGAGCTGTCGGGCTTCCTCCAGGCTGATTGTGCTGACTACGGGGCCGCGATGAGGGACCGTATTGACGAGCCCGTCGGCCTCGAGCACACGCAGTGCTTCGCGAATCGAAGGGCGGCTGACGCCCATCATCTCGCAGAGCTCGCGCTCGACCAGGCGTTGGCCCGGCTTGAGCGTTCCGGACATGATTGCCTCGCGCAGCTTTTGCGCGACCATCGCCCGGACGGTCGGGACGTCCTCGATGCGGAGTGTCGACTGCAATTCGCTACGTCTTTCCATGTCCGGGCCCTAGGTGGCTGATTCAGTACCGGTTTACAGGCAGAATCATCATTTCGGCAATTTGAACGTGGGCGGGCTGATCCAGGGCGAAGACGATCGACCGGGCGATGTCGGCCGGCTCGAGCGCCATCCTGAACTGGTCGAAATAGTCCTTTTCTTTCCGCTTATCGCCGCGGTAGCGGGTCAGGATGATATTGGTCTTGGTCAGGCCGGGCTGGAGTTCCGTCACCCGTATCGCCGTTTCCGCCAGCTCGCCGCGGAGGGTCTCGGTGAACATGTGCACGCCCGCCTTGCTGGTGCTGTAGGCGGCCATGTCCGGGACGATCCGGACCGCATTGATCGAGCTGATGTTGACGACATGGCCGGCGTTGCGCCGAACCATCTCGGGGAGAATCGCACGCGTCACGCGCATCAGGCCGATCAGGTTGGTCTGGATGATGTTGGACCAGTCATCCGCGGAGCCGGCATCGAAGCGCGTCCGCCCGCCGATATCGTGCCCGGCATTGTTGATGAGGACGTCGACCGGCTTGAAGTGACCTGGAATGGCATCCGGCAGGCGATCCACGGAATGCGGATCGCTCACGTCGAGCTGGACCGGAAAGACGGCGTTGCCCGCCGTTGCCGCCAGCTCCTGGAGTGCCTTGGCGTCGCGGTCGACCAGCACGACGCGACGACCGCTCTCCAGCAGCGCCTTGGTGATGGCGCGCCCCATACCGCCGGCGGCACCCGTCAGGACGACGGTCTGGCCCGATTGTTCAGTCATCGCAACACTCCCATTCCAATGCTCATGCGACTGACCAGCCTCCGTCGATAGGCAGGCTGGCCCCGGTGATGTCGTTAGCGGCCGCGCCACAAAGGAAGACGATCATGGCCGCGACGGCGTCCATGGCGATGAAGCGCTGCGTGGGCTGACGCTCGCCGAGATACGCGCCGGTCACGTCCTCGACGGGACGACCGCTCTCCGCCGCCATCGTCGCGATCTTGTTCAGGATCGCGGGCGTCGGCAGTGTGCCGGGGCAGAGCGTGTTGCAGGTGATGCCGCTGCGGGCCGTCTCGATGGCGACAGCGCGGGTCATGCCCAGGATCGCCGTCTTGGTGGTCACGTAATCGATGCGGTCCTCGACCGCTCGCGTTGAGTAGATCGAGCCCATGTTGATGATCCGGCCCCAGCCGCGCTGCTTCATGGCCGGTAGCGCCAGGCGGATCAGATGGAACGGCGCCGAGAGGTTGACGGCCAGTGCCTGTTCCCAGCGGTCGGGCGGAAACTGCTCGACCGCGGCGAAATGCCTGACCACGGCGTTGTTGATGAGGATATCGACAACGCCGCAGCGGTCCAGCAAGTCGGCCATCATGGCCTCGATGGCGTGGCGCTGGGACAGATCGACGCCGGCCGCGATGACCTTGACGTCGAAGCGGGTACGAAGGTCATCCGCTGCCTGCTTCGGCGCAACGAGATCGTGGAGGACAATGTTGGCGCCCGCACCGGCCAGGCCTTCCGCCACAGCCAATCCGAGGCCTGCCGTCGCACCGGTCACGAGCGCCCATTTACCCTTCATCGCAGTGTCGCTCCGCTATTTCTTGTCGAGCTCCGCGAAGACCTCCTTCGCGTTTCGGAATGCGTCCACGCCGGCCGGCACGCCGCAATAGATCGCGACCTGCATGAAGACCTCGCGGATTTCCTCGCGGCTTGCGCCGTTGGCGAGCGCGCCGCGGACATGGGTCTTCAGTTCGTGCGGCCGATTGAGCGCACAAAGCATCGCCAGATTGAGGAAGCTGCGGGTCTTTCGCGTCAGACCCTCGCGCCCCCAGACGTAGCCCCAGCAATATTCGGTGGTCAGGTCCTGCATCGGGCGGTTGAACTCGTCCGCGGATGCGATCGCCTTGTCGACGAACTCGTTGCCGAGCACGCTCTTGCGGATTTCGAGACCGCGGTCGTAAGTCGCTTTGTCCATCTTGCTCTCCGTTTCTCTTTCGGGCGGTGTCAGTTCTTCGGCCAGAATGGCTGCGCCAGCGCGAGCTCGGGCGGGAACACGGTCACCGGCACGCCGGACTGCCACTGCACGATGGTCATGCCGGCGCCGACACGGCGGCCCTTCTCGTCGAACCTGATCTCGCCCAGCGGATAATATTTTGAGGGACCCGCATCCATGGTGCGCAGCGCCTCACCCACGGCGACGCGGTCGGCCTTGCCGGCCTTCTCCAGCGCGTCCTTGATTACCCACATGTCGCCATAGGTGGAGATCGCGTTCTGCGTCATCCACGGCTCCTTGTAGCGTGTTTTCAACTCAGCGATCAGCGCCTCGTGGCCCTTGGCACCCCAGCTCGCGACACAGGTCAGGACGCCCTGCAGTAGCTCGGGGCTCACGGTCTGCAGCATGTCGGGCTCGGCGATCGCGATGCCGAACGAGATTGTCGGCACTTTGCCTTGGCCGAGGCCGAACTCGTTCATCTTCTCGAGCAGCAGCTTTGCGTCCGAGATCACCGTTGGCAGGAAGAAGAGCAGATCGGGCTTCGCCGAGCGGATTTTCTGCACCAGCGATGTCGCGTCCGCCAGCGGCGGCGTGAACGTCTCGTCGACGATCAGCTGCAACTGGTTCTCCGCCAACAGGCCTTCGCGCATCGATTTCGCGGAGGCGATGGACGCGGCCGTATTGTCGGTGAGGATCGCGACCGTCTTCGGCCGTTTGCCGGATGCCGTCTCCGCCAGCTTGATGATCTGCGGCAGGGCCTGCCGCGCCTGTGAGCCTGCCGTTGCCGAGGTCTGGAACACGTACTTGAAGCCGCGATCCGTGATCAGATCGGAGTAGGAGAGGGTGAGGACGGGGAGGTTGGCGCGCTCGGTGACCTCCGTCACCGCGAGCGTGAACGAGGACAGATAGGCACCACTTGCCGCGACCAGATCGCTCTCCTGTGCGACCATGCGCTGGGCAGCATTCTTGGCCTTTTCCGTAGTGTCGCCGGAATCGAGCACCACCAACTTCAGTTTGGCGCCCCCGAGCGCTTTGACACCGCCTTGCGCGTTGATGTGGTCGACTGCCATCTCGGCGCCCTCGCGCATCACCGTTCCAGGGCGGGCATAGAGCCCGGAGATCGGCACCAGCAGGCCGACCTTGACCTCCGCAGGTTGCTGTTGCGCCCAGACGCGGGACGCAATCAGCGTGCCGGACGCGCCGGCAAGGAGCGTGCGCCGGGTAATCGTGGTTTTGTTCGTCGCAGCCATAACAATTCTCCTCCCTGAAAAATTGCGCGACGCTATTAGGACTTCTTCGGCCAGAACGGCTGCGCCTGCGCGAGTTCGGGCGGATAAACGGTGACAGGCACGCCCGATTGCCACTGCACGATGACGACGCCGGCGCCGACGCGACGGCCTTTCTCGTCGAATTTGAGCTGGCCGCCCGGATAGTAGTTCGAGGGTCCGGCATCCATGGTGCGGAAAGCCTGCGCGACCGCGTTGCGGTCTGCCTTGCCGGCCTTCTCCAGCGCCTCCTTCATCAGCCACATGTCGCCGTAGGTCGAGATGACGTTCTGCGTCATCCAGGGCTCCTTGTACTTGGACTTGAGCTCGGCGATCAGGCTCTCGTGCCCCTTCGAGCCCCAGTTGGCGACGATGGTCATGATGCCTTGCACGGTCTCCGGGCTCACGCTCTGGAGCATGTCCGGCTCAGCTATGGTGATGCTGAAGGAGACGGTCGGGATCTTGCCTTGGCCGAGGCCGAACTCGCTGATCTTCTCGAGCCCGAGCTTGGCGTCGGATACCGCGTTTGGCATGAACAGCAGCAAATCGGGCTTTGCGGAGCGAACCTTCTGGATCAGAGGGGTGGCATCCGACAGCGGTGGGGTCCAGACTTCCTCGACGACGAGCTGGAGGCCATCCTGCGCGAATAGCTTTTCCTTCAGCGCCTTGGCGGTCGCGACCGACGTCGCGGTGTTGTCCATCAGCATCGCCACGGTCCTTGGCTTCTTGCCTGAAGCATTCTCGGCCAGCTTCATCAGCGTCGGCAATCCGAGCTCGGACTGACGGCTCGCGGTCGCGGCGGTCTGAAAGATGTATTTGAAGCCGCGGTCGGTCAGCAGGTCCGAATAGGACAGCGTCAGCACCGGTAGTTCGGCGCGCTCGGTCACCTCGGTCACAGCAAGCGTGAAGGAGGAGAGATAAGCACCGGTGGCGGCGACGAGATCGGGCTCCTGCGCCACCATGCGCTGCGCCGCGTTCTTGGCCTTCTCGGTGGTGTCGCCGCAGTCGATCACGACCAACTTCAGCTTGGCGCCGCCGAGTGCCTTGATGCCGCCCTGCGCGTTGATGTGGTCGATGCCCATCTCGGCGCCCATCTTCATCACCTGGCCCGGACGGGTATAAATGCCTGATAGCGGTACGATCAGCCCGACCTTGATTTCGGCGGGCGCCTGCGCGCGTGCCACCTGCGACAGGCCGAGCGCGGCAGCGCCCGACAGCACAGTCCGGCGCGTCAATCCTCCGGATGCCTTGTTCATCTTGTTCTTCTCTCCCTGCTCTTTGTTCTTTGTCCGTTACATGCCGAGATAGGCCTTGCGCACGCGGTCGTCGGCGCGCAGCGTATCGTTGTTGCCTTCGAGCACGACATGTCCGGCTTCGAGGACGTAGCCGTGGTCGGCTGATTCCAGCGCTTCCGCCACGCGTTGCTCGACAAGCAGCATTGTCAGCCCCGACTGACGGCGGATCTCGATCAGCCGCTCGAAGATGAAGTCCGCGGTCGACGGCGCTAGCCCCATCGAGGGCTCATCCAGCATCAGGAGCTTTGGCGAGGAGGCGAGCCCGCGGCCGATCGCTAGCATCTGCTGCTGGCCACCGGACATCGTGCCGGCAAACTGATTGCGGCGTTCCTTCAGCACCGGCAGCCACTCGAAGATGCGCTCGATGTTGGCCTGCCAGTCGCGCCGGCCGCTTTCGGTCATCGCGCCCATTTCCAGGTTCTCCATCACAGTCAGCGATGGGAAGACCTGGCGGCCCTCGGGGACGTGGGCGATCCCGAGATGGGCGCGCTGCGGCGGCGGCACCGCGAGGAGATCGACACCGTCAAACGAGATTCCGCCGCCGCTCGGCTTCACAATGCCCGAGATGGTCTTGAACAGGGTGGTCTTGCCGGCGCCGTTGGGGCCCACGATCGCGACGAACTCGCCGGCCTCGACATTGATCGAGACGCCGTTCAGGACGGGCTTGGCCGAATAGCCCGCGCTCAATCCCTCAATTCGCAGCATGGCCCACCCATTTCTTGCCGAGATAGGCCTCGATCACACGGCTGTCGCGCGTCACTACCTCCGGCTCGCCCTCGGTGATGACGGCGCCGTGGTCGAGCACGAGGAAGCTGTCGACCAGCCGGACCATCGCCTGCATGGTGTGCTCGATAATGGCGATGGTCATGCCGTCGCGCGCAAGCTGCTGGATCACGGCAACGACTTCGTCCGCCTCGCCGTGGCCGAGGCCCGCGAGCGTCTCGTCGAGCAGCAGGATGCGCGGCTGGCCGGCGAGCGCGCGGGCAAGCTCCATCAGCCGCAGTTCTTTGGTCGAGAGTTCGCCCGCGACGCGATCAGCTACGGCAGAGAGCCCGACGCGGGTGACCGCATCGGCGGCCAGCTTGCGTGCCTCCTCGTCGGACCGCGCCCGCACATAGGCTCCAACCACGACGTTGTCGAGGATCGACATGCGCAGGAATGGCCGCATGACCTGGAAGGTGCGGCCGATGCCTGCCTCGCAGATCGTGTGCGGCCGTTCGCAGGACATGTTGCGGCCGTCGATCAGAACCTCGCCTTGGCTGGGCTTCAGGAAGCCGTTGAGGAGATTGAACAGCGTCGTCTTGCCCGCGCCGTTGGGCCCGATGATGCCGAGGATCTCGTTCTTGTGAAGCTTGAAGCTTACATCCTGCACGGCCCTGAGGCCGCCGAAGGAGCGCGAGAGTTTGCGGACCTCGAGCACGACCTCGCCGGTTGCGGCGCGCTGCCGTGACGTCGGCTTGAGCACCTTTGTGTTGACGGCCGATACTTCCGGGACGTCGATGTCATCCGCCTTCGTCGCGAGCCGCTTGCGCAGGAGATCCCGGAGCTTCCAGAACAGTCCCTCCGGCGCAATCAGGATGACGCAGACGATGGCGAAGCCGAAGATCACGCCCTGGATGCCGGGGAAGCGCGCGCCGGCTTCGGCATGCAGGATCTCGGCGAGCGGGATCAGGATCACCGAGCCGATGACTGGGCCCCATACCGTGCCGACGCCGCCGAACATCGCAACCGTGAGCGCCTGCGCCGACACCAGCATGCCGAATACCGATTGCGGGGTCACGACCAGTAACACCTGTGCATAGAACGCGCCGATGGCGGCGGCGATTGCGCCGCTCAGCGTGATCGCGCGCAGCTTCCAGGCCAGCGTGTTGATACCAGCGGCTTCGGCTGCGGCCTCATTTTGCTTGATCGCAAGCAGCGCCATGCCGAAGCGCGATCGCTCGATCACCTGCGTCACCACGATGATGGCGAACATGATCACCAGCGCCAGCAGCGTGTAGAGGTGGGGATCGGCGAACTGCATGTAGGCGATCGGCGCATCGCGCTTGATAGGAAGCGTCACCTCCTGGAAGCCGAGCCATTCGAATACGTAGAGAATGGCGAGCGGATAGGCGAGCATCGCCAGGGCGAAGTAGTGACCCTGGAGGCGGAAGGTCGGAAATCCGATCAGGAGTCCGGCAATGCCGCCGAGCATCGCCGCGACCGGAATTAGCAGCCAGGGCGAGAGGTCGAAATAGATCTGTCCGAGCGCGGTCGTATAGGCGCCGATCCCGAAAAAGGCCGCGTGACCGAATGAGATCAGCCCGGTGTAGCCGCTGAGCAGATTCCATGACAGGCCGAACACCGCCCAAACCGGCACCAGCGTCAGGATGAGCTGGTAGTAGGAGTTGGTGACACCGAGCGAGATCGCGGCATAGGCGATGGTGAAGAGCAGCGGACGAAGCAGCGAGCGCATCCGGAGCATGGTCACGTCCTCTCCACCATGCGCCCGAAGAAGCCTTGCGGGCGGAAGAAGATGATGAGGAGGAAGACCGCGAAGATCGCGGCGTTCTGCAACTGCGTCGGCAGGATCAGCGTCGACATCTGCTGCACGAGGCCGATCGTCATGCCGCCCCAGAAAGCACCGATGATGCTGCCCATGCCGCCGAGCACGACGCCGGCATACATGACGATCACATATTCGAGCCCGACGAAGGGATGGAACGGATAGTTGGTGGCGAGCAGGCCGCCGGCAACCGCGGTAATGCCGCAGCCGAGCGCGAATGCGGTGCGGTGCGCGCGGTCGACGTCGATGCCCATATAGGTCGCGGCGGTGGGATTGTCCGCGGCGGCCCGGAGCGACTTGCCGATCCGCGTGCGCGTGATCAGAAGCGAGAGCAGCGTCATGATTGCCAGCGAAACGATAGCGTCGATGCTGCGGGCCTTGTTGAGGAAGATGCTCATGTCGAAGAACGGACCGAGCTCCCAGGCCGAACTCGACAATGGCGTGCGGATCGAGGCCAGCACCGATCCGAAGATGATGAGGCCGCCGTTCTGCAGGATCAGCGCGATGCCGAGCGTGAGAATGAGCTGGGCATAGTGGCCTTCGCCTTCGAGCGAGGCGGTGCGCGTGCCCGAAACGTGCGAGATCAGGGCGAGATGGACGAAATAGCCGAACACGGCGAGTGCAGGACCGGCCAGAAGGATGGCGACGAACGGCCCCACTGTATTGCCAAACAGCGCCTGGATGCCGACGGCAGTGAAGAGATAGAAGGCGACATACATGCCGAGCATCATGAAATCGCCGTGGGCGAAGTTGATGACCCGCATGACGCCGAAGATCAGGCCGAGCCCGACGCACATCAGGCCATAGACGGCGCCGATCAGGAGGCCCGCGGCAAGTGCTTGTAGAAATCCTTCCATCAGCCCCGCCCCCGTGCGGCGCTCACGCCGGCCTGCCGGCGATCGTGCGCCGGTGGCGCTGCTAGGCTGGTCTCCCGGTTCGCCATGTTTTCCCCGTACTATTTGGCGTTTCTTATGACGCCGTTCGCATAGCTCGTTCCGTCGTGTCCAAGCGGCACTGTGCTGCGATAACACCGGCATCGCCGAGCTGTTCGCAACCGTCGATGAGTTGCTCGAGCTGCTGCGCCCGGGCTTCGCCGATCACGCGGCCGGCGGCTGCTCGAAAACGCGCGCGGATGTCTGCCGGCGTTGCGGCGATGACATCGGGTAGGGCGTGCCGGATCATCCGGCCGTCGCGCAGGTGCACGGTCACATCCGCGCCCTGCTTGCCGGGAAAGGCGGCAGTGAAGCTGTCATCTGCATTGAGATCGGTGACCGCAACCAAACGCAGGATGGCGGCATCATCGAGCTCGGCGTAGTTCGCTTCCTCGATCTCGCCTCGCGCCAGTGTCGCGGCGACGCTGAATGGAATGCTCATCTTGGCCTGGAGCGCGTTGCGATACGGTCCCGTGGAGTCGCAACCGGGATAGCGAACGGCGGCAACGGGGGCGCGAATGACGACACGATTGATCTCGTCAGTGTCTGCGAGCTCGTGCGAGACGCGAAGCGCGGCCTGCGCTGCGGTCTGCGCGAAATTGCAGGCCGGGACCGGCTTGTTGTAGACGGCCATAATCTCGCTCTCGCCATTCGGGAAGAGCGCAATGCTGTCGGGTGCGGCCTGGCGCCGGTAGGCGGCAAACAGGCCAGCTTCACCCTCCAGGATCGTCTCCGAACCGAAGGCGCCGGCCGCGGCAAGGCCGATCGCCTTGATCGCGTTGCCGGCCGCAAAACCCGGATGAAAGTACATGTCCGAGCCGCCGGCATGCGGCCATTCGTTCAGTCCGCTGGAGGTATTGGCTGCGATCGCGATGGCGCTGGTGGCGGCGTTCTCGGAGAGGCCGAGCGCATAGCTTCCTGCGAGCGCCGCGCCCGGCGGCGCCACCAGTCCGGTCGGACGGTAGAGGCGCGCGAGGTCGGAGGTCAGGAGCGCGCGGCCGATCCGGGCGCCGGTCTCATACCCGATGATGGCGGCGGCCAGCAGCCTGGTCCCGTGCAATGGCGCCTGTTCCGACAGCGCGAGCAGGGTCGGCCAGATCACAACGCCATGGTGTGCGATGCTGGCTGCATGCATGTCTTCCCGCACGAGACCATGTCCCATCACGGCATTGACGAAGGCGGCGTCGGCCGGTGAGGAGAGATGCGAAGTCCCGATGATCGACGCGTTGCCACCGCCCTGCGCGATCGCAACGGCCTGACGGCTCCACGGATGACTGCCGGCCTCGAAAGCGCAGGACAGAAAATCGAGCAGACAGATTTTTGCCTTGGCGACAACCTCGGGCCCGAAATCCCCGAGATCGAGGGCAAGCGCGCTCCGCGCCATCTGGCGCGCGAGCGATACCTTGCCGGATCCGGTCGGGCCGATCGTCATCGCAATCGCTCTCCCTGAAGGCTCGCGCAGTCAACCGCGCATCTCGACCCCTGCCCACTCCTCGAGCACCTTGGCGATCGAGGTGAAATCAGATGATGCGCCGTACTTGGCGTTGGTGATTGCGAGCATCTGTCGCACCACCGCGCCGCAGACCATCGGCACGCCCATGGCCTCGGCCTCGTCGACGCACAGGCGGACATCCTTGTAGGAAAGGCCTGTCGTGAAGCCGAAATCGAAGGTGCCGGGCAGCACCGAGCGAGGGAATTTGTCTTCGGAAGCGCTGTTGCGCCCGCTGCTGGCGTTGATGATGTCGATCAAAATCTTCGCGTTGACGCCGCCCTTGACGCCCATCGCGACCGCCTCCGACGTGATCACCAGCGCCGCGGCCGCCATAAGGTTGTTGGCGAGTTTGGCCGTCTGCGCCACGCCGGGCTTGTCGCCGGTGTAGAACAGCTTGCCGAAATTCTTCAGGATCGGCTGGACGGTCTCATATGTCGTTTGCGGGCACGACACCATCACGGCCAGCGTGCCGTTGACGGCACCCTTGATGCCGCCGCTTACGGGCGCATCGACCAGCGTCATTCCTTTGGCTTTCAGGCCTTCCGCCACGAGTTTCGCCGCGCCGGGGCCCGAGGTCGACAGATCGATCACGATCTTCGAGCGGTTGCCGCTGCTGATGCCGTCTTGTCCGAGCGTGACAGCCTTTACGATATCGGGCGTCGGCAGGCTGGCGAGAACGATATCGGCGCGGGAGGCGACATCCGCCGGCGACTTACACAATTGTGCGCCGCGCTTGACGAGTGGCTGGGTCGCCTCGGTTTGCGTGTCATAGACGACGAGCGAATAGCCCGCGTCCATCAATCGCCCTGCCATGGGGCCGCCCATGCGGCCCGTACCGATCACGCCGAGCGTCTCTCCCGCCATCGTTCACTCCCTCTCGCGCGACCCCCGAGGAGGGTGCGCCTTTTTGTCGATCATTCTTTTGCCGATCGGTTTCGTCGATCGCCGTCGTCGCGGCGGCGGGGATTGTTATGATTGTCAGACAAGCTGTCAAGCATAACATTTGGGTCGACAGTTTGCCGCGGATCGGCATAAGGTTCGGGAAAACGAGGACGACGCCCCGCGTGCCGCAAGATGAAATTTCAAGTGTAAGCCGAACGCTTGCCGACTTCGTCGCCGCCTCGTCTTGGGCGGACGTGGAGGCGCAGAGCCACGAGGCACGGCGATCGATCCTTAATTTTTTCGCGACGGCACTGGGCTCCGCGCGCGATCCGGTGGTCACTGCTGCGTTGCGGACGCTGTCGCCGTTCAGCGGTGCCGCGACTGCAACCGTTATCGGCCATTCAGAGCCGCTCGATGCGCTATGCGCCTCGTTTCTCAATGCCGTCTCGGCGAACTTGCTCGACTTTGACGACACGCATCCCGAAACGATCATTCATCCGGCCGCGCCGGTCGCTGCTCCTGTGCTGGCGCTCGCAGAGACGAACAAGCTGTCGGGGCGCGACGCGTTGACGGCGTTTGTTCTCGGCGTGGATATCGAGTGCCGGATCGGCAATGCGGTCTCGCCGCGTCATTACGCGCGCGGCTGGCACATCACCTCGACCTGCGGGATTTTTGGCGCGGCGGCGGCCTGCGCCAAATTATTGGGACTGCCGGCGGAAGGGATTGCGAACGCGATCGGGATTGCGGCGGGTCAGTCGGCAGGCAACGTCGAGAACCTGCCGAGCGCCGCCAAGAATGTCAGCGTGGGCAACGCGGCGCGTAACGGTTTGTTCGCCGCATTGCTTGCGCAGCAGGGCTATGAGGCTGCGCCCCGCGCCATCGAAGGCCCACTCGGCTGGGCGCGCACCATGGGGGAGGAGCCCGATCTCGTCCGCCTGCTGGACGGTCTCGGCAAGACCTGGGAGATCGCGAAGAATACCTACAAGCCGTACCCTGCCGGTATTGTTTTTCATTCGGTGATCGATGCCTGCCTCCTCTTGCGTGAACGGATTAGCCGACGGGTCGACCGGATCGTGTCTGTCACCGTGCAGGGCTCGGCGTTGCTCCTCGCGCGGGGCGACCGGGCCGTCAACAACGAGCGCGATGCGCGCGTCAGCATCCATCACTGTGTGGCCTGCGGATTATTGCTCGGCGCAGCCGGCGTTGCCGAATTCGCGCACGAGACCGTGGTCCGGCCCGATATCGCGCAGTTGCGGCAGAAGGTGAGGGCGGAACTCGACGGGACGATGCCCGACGGTGCCGCGCGCGTCTCTTTGCGCCTGTCCTCCGGTGAGGTCCTCACCGAGGCCGTCACCTCGCCGCGGGGCAGTCTCGCTGCTCCGCTCGGAGATCGCGACATCGAGGAGAAGCTGCACGATAGCGTGCGGGTGGGCGGGAGCGACTGGGACGCAGGCCGGGTTATCGAGGCGGTCTGGCGGCTCGACACGGTCGGTGACGTTTCCGACTTGCTGCAATCGCTGCGACCGCCGCTGGCATCGGACCATACCGCTTTCAATCGCCTCTAGACATGCTCTCAAGACCTGAAAGGACGATCATGAGCAAGACCGAACTGTTCGAAAAGGGCCTCAAGGTCCGCAAGGAAGTGCTCGGCGAGGATTACGTCAACAAGTCGATCGCCGGCGCCGACGAGTTCACGCGCACGATGGCGGAGTGGTCGACCGAGTTTTGCTGGGGTGCGTTGTGGACACGGCCCGGCGTCGACCGGCGTACGCGCTCGATCGTCAATCTGGCGATGCTCGGCGCTCTGAACCGGCCGCACGAGCTGAAGTTGCACGTCAAGGGCGCCCTGAAGAACGGACTTACGAAGGAGGAGATCAAGGAGATACTGCTCCAGGTCGCGGTTTACTGCGGCGTTCCTGCCGGCATCGACGCGTTCCGCAATGCGCGTGAGGCCTTCAACGAAGTCGACACGAGTTCCTGAAGACGCGTCCGTTCGAACGGAGGCCTCATGACCGACCCGGAATACGAGCTCTTTGCCATCCGTTACGCAACGCGCGATGCGCAACGGAGCGAGCACTTCATCGGCGG
The DNA here is from genome assembly GCF_001641635.1 of Bradyrhizobium centrolobii. Lineage (GTDB taxonomy): Bacteria > Pseudomonadota > Alphaproteobacteria > Rhizobiales > Xanthobacteraceae > Bradyrhizobium > Bradyrhizobium centrolobii. The sequence continues at coordinate 8,484 of NZ_LUUB01000083.1, read as the reverse complement.
TGATCCGCATGACGGGCCGATGCCGATGGACTATTTCGTGTGGTTGGCGAGGGGAGGCGGCCGCACCTTCGTCATCGACACCGGTTTCAACGCGGAGATCGCAAAGCAGCGCAGGCGGACGTTCCTGCGCTGCCCGGTGGAGACGCTTCGTGCGTTCGATATCGACGTAGCCGACGTCAAGGATGTGATCCTCACGCATTTGCACTACGACCACGCCGGCAATTTCGACCGGTTTCCAAATGCCCGATTTCACCTTCAGGAACGCGAACTCGCGTACGCCACCGGACGCTACATGCAATATCCGAGGCTGTCGCATTCATTCGAGGTCGAGGACGTCTGCGGGATCGTGCGGCTCAACTACGCGCGCCGGGTACTCTTCTACGATGGCGACGCCGAGATTGCGCCCGGACTGACGGTCCATGCAGCGGGCGGGCATTCGGCCGGTCTTCAGTTCGTCCGTGTCAACACGCGCCGCGGCTTTGTCGTGCTCGCCTCCGACGTCAGTCATTTCTACGAGAACATGACCAGCGAGCGCCCTTTTACGACGGCGTTTCACGTCGGGGACATGCTGGTGGGCTTCGATAAGCTGCGAGCCGCGGCTCCGGACGCGGACCACATCGTTCCCGGCCATGATCCGCTGGTCATGAAGCTCTACCCGTCGCCAAGCCCGGATCTAAATGACGTTGCGGTTCGGCTCGATGTGGCGCCTTCCGTAGCCGTTCAGTCCTAGGACGTTCGACCGGGCAGAAAATCGATTTTCGATTTTCTATTGACCCCGGCGCGCTGCCTTGCAATCATCCGACGATGGGTCCGCTTCAATTCCATGTGTCCGGAAGCCCCGGGGATGGTCCCCGCAGCCTGACCTCGGCGCTGCACGAACGCCTGCGCGCCGACATTCTGGCGACGCGGCTGCTTCCGGGTCAGAAGCTCCATATCGCGGGTCTCGCCAAGCAGTTTTCCGTGAGCCTTGCCGCTGTCCGCGAGGCGCTCTCGCGTTTGGTCGCCGACGGACTCGTGCAGGCTTCCGACCAGCGTGGCTTCCGGGTGAGCCCGGTGTCGCTCGCCGATCTTGCCGACGTGACGCAGACGCGGATCGACATCGAGGGGCTTGCACTCCGTCGCTCGATCGAGCGGGGGGACGATGCCTGGCTCGCGTCGGTGAAATCGGCCTGGGCGGATCTGAAGGCTGTTCCCTATCGCTATCCCGACGATCCGACCGTGCACTACGAGGAATGGGTGATCCGTCATCGCATTTTCCATCGTGCACTAGTCAATGCTTGTGGTTCGCCATGGCTGCTCGGATTCCGTGACGTGCTGCATGAGCAAAGCGAGCGATATCGCCGCCTCTCGATCCGCAGGGAAGTTGGCGGCAAGCCGCGCGACGTTGAGGCTGAACACAAGGCAATCGTCGCCGCCGTGATCAAACGCGATGCGGATGCGGCAGTTCGCGCGTTGTCAAAACACTTCGGCATCACCAAAGAGTTCGTCGAGCTCGCCGCCTCTCGAATTGCGGAGGTGAGCGGCGCGACCTGACGATCCGGAAAAATCCGGCAAACAAAAAACAGAGACCGGGAGGAAACCAAGAATGAAAATCAATCGCCGTCACGCGTTCATGTCGCTCGTCGCAGCAGCAGTTCTTGCTGGGCCCGCAAGCGCTGCCGAGACCATTCGCGTTGGCCTGCCCACGAAAACCTATTGGCCGACGACGATCGCGGAGACGGCCGTGCGGCAGAAGCTGTTCGAGAAGGAAGGTATCCAGGCCGAGCTGACCATCTACCGCAGTGGTGCGGAGACGTTCGAAGGTATGGCTGCGGGTGCGGCCGACATCATTCTCGATCCGCCGTCGCTGGTCTCTGCCGGACGCAAGAAGGGCGTGATGTCGCGGATCGTGGCCAATGCCGCGATGGGCAATTTCGGCTGGCAATTGATGGTGCCGACCAAATCGACGCTCGACGTCAAGGACCTCAACGGCAAGAAGGTTGCGATCACCGCGGCCGGGTCCGGCTCCGACCTGCTCGCGCTCTGGACCATTCAGGACAAGAAGATCGACTTCACGCGCGTCCCCGTCGGTGGCGGAGGCCTGGTGCCGAACCTTCTGGCTGGCAACGTCGAAGCTGCCGTGGTCTATTCACCGCTCAGCTTCCAGATCTCGAAATCTGGCGAGGCCCGCACCATCCTCGATTACGCGACCGCGGTTCCGCCGAACCTCACCGCAGGCTGGATCGTGCTCGACAAGCTCGCGGAGTCAAAGCCTCAGCTGGTTCAGAAGGCCGTGAACGCCCTTTACGGCGCGGTCGCGTTCATGCGCGCCAACCGCGATGTCACTGTCAAGCTGATCGCCGAGCTCTACGAAATGCCGACGGAGATCGCCGGCCTGGAATACGACAATACGATCATGAAGCTCGAAACCGACGGCAACATGGGTGCGCCTGACGTGAACCCGGCCGTGCAGCTCTCGCTCGACCTCGCCAAGCTCGGCGGGCTGAAGGACATCGTGTCGGTCGAGGACGTGATTTCGACCAAGTTCAAGCCGGTTCCGACCAAGCCGTAACGATGCAGAACACGTTGGCCATCAACCTTGCCAGGATCGCGATCATAATCGCGGTCCTGATACTATGGGAGGTGCTGTCCCGCACCGGCATGGTCAATCCGCGCCTGCTGCCGTCGGCGTCCGATACCTTCGCGACGCTCGGTGATCTCCTGCAGCGCGTGGCCGTGCGGAAGGATTTGATAGTGACTGCGACCGAAGTGCTGGCCGCGTTCGCGCTTGCCGTGCCCTTAGGCGCAGTGATCGGCTTCCTGGTCGCGGAGAACCGCTACTTCGGCGAAGTGGCCAAGCCGCTGCTGTTTTTCGCCTTCAGCATCCCGAAGTCGATCTTTCTGCCGATGTTCATCCTGGTGTTCGGCGTGGGATTTGCCGAGAAGGTCGGCTTCGGCTTCTTCTCGACGATCTTCATCGTGATCATGTCGACCACGACGGCGGTGGAGTCGGTCAAGGTCGAGCATCTGACGGTGGCGCGCTCCTATGGTGCCACGCCGATGCAGACCGCGTTCCGAGTCTATCTGCCGAGCATGCTGCCGGTGCTGCTCGAAGCCTTGCGCATCTCCATGATCTTCAACCTCACCGGCGTGATCCTCGCCGAGATGTACGCCTCGCGCGACGGCATCGGCCATCAGATCGCGACCTGGGGCGAGAATTTCCAGATGAAGCAGCTCCTCGCCGGCGTCGTGATGGTCGCCGCGATCGCCATGACCTTCAACGAACTTGTCAGATGGGTGGAAACGCGATGCAGCCATTGGCGAACGTGACACCGTTGAAGCCTCCGGCGCGCGCCGGCGCGATCGAGGTCAAAAATGTCGGCCAGGTCTTCAGGACGAAGTCCCAGGACGTGGTTGCACTCGATGATGTCTCGCTGGAGATCAAGCCCGGTCGCTTCGTCGTGTTGGTCGGGCCGAGCGGCTGCGGCAAGTCGACCCTTCTGATGATGATGGCAGGGCTGCGCCAGCAGACTTCGGGCACGATCACCATCAGCGGGGCGCCGATCCCGCAGCCCGACCCTGACAGGGTCGGTGTCGTGTTCCAGGAGGCCAGCCTGTTTCCGTGGCTGACGGCCGAGGACAATGTCGAGTTTCCGCTGGCGCTGCGCGGCGTACCCAAGGCCGAGCGCCGGGCCAAGGCACAGGACGCGCTGAAACTGGTAGGGCTTGAAGGCTTCGGCAAACGCCATCCGCATGAACTTTCCGGCGGCATGAAGCAGCGTGTCTCGATTGCGCGCGGGCTGGTGCAGGACCCGCCGGTGCTGTTGATGGACGAACCGTTCGCCGCGCTCGACGAGCAGACGCGTATGACCATGGGTGACGAGCTCCTGCGCATCTGGGCTGCCACCGGCAAGACGGTTGTGTTCGTCACGCACAGCCTTACCGAAGCCGTCTATCTTGCCGACGAGGTGATCGTGATGTCGGCGCGGCCCGGCCGGATCGTCGATCATCTCCAGGTCCAATTGCCGCGGCCCCGCACCTACGAGATGCTGAGCGGAGACGCCTTCGGCGCGCTGCGCGACCGGATCTGGCGGCATATCCGAAAGTCGGCGTGAGGCGGACATGAGCGCCAAAAAGCTGCGATATCTGATCGTGATCGGCCTGATTGCGTTGTGGGAGCTGCTGCCGCGCACCGGTCTCATTCCCGAGTTGTTCCTGCCGTCCCTGTCGGCGACGCTGATGGCCGGATGGACGGAGGCGGCCGAATACGGTCATGCGCTGGCGGTGACGCTCTACGAAGTTGTGTTCTCCATGGCGTTCGCCTGCGGCGGCGGCATCCTGCTCGGCGCCATCGTCGGCAGCCTGCCGCGCCCGCGCATCCTGATCATGCCGATGGTGTCGAGCCTCTATGCAGTGCCGCTCGTGATCCTCTATCCCGTCTTCACGGTGTGGCTCGGCATCGGCTCCGAATCCAAAATCGCCTTCGCCTCGATTTACGGCTTCCTTCCGACGATGCTCGCCACCGCCGCCGGCATCCAGACCATCGACCCGCAGCTCCTGCTCGCGGCGCGCAGCATGGGCGCCACGCTGAGTCAGCGACTGGTCCGCGTCATCATTCCCGCGGCGATACCGACGGTGCTGTCGGGGCTGCGTGTCGGCGGCGCGCTGGTGATTGTCGGCGTCGTCGTCTCGGAGATGCTGATCTCCTCGGCTGGCATCGGCTATCTGATCTCGCGTTATCGTACGATCCTCGACAGCCCGCACGTGTTCGCGGGCGTGCTCCTCGTGCTGTTCCTTGCGATCGCCTTCAACGCCGCGATCCGGTGGATCGAGCGCAAGGCGGCGATCTGGCAGACCGGCACGCGCGCCGCCCAGGCCAACGATGAAATCACGTCAGGCGCGATGCAGCCGGCGACCTGAGGTATTGGCGTGTACGACCTGACCCTGACATTCGACAACGGCCCCGATCCCGACGTGACGCCGCGCGTGCTCGACATCCTCGGCGAGCGCGGGGTCAAGACCACCTTCTTCGTCATCGGCGAGAAACTTGCCGACCCCGAGCGGCGCGACCTTGCGGTGCGCGCGCACGGGGAGGGGCACTGGATCGGCAATCACACCTTCACGCATACCATTCCGCTCGGCGAGCAGCCGGGTCGTGGAACGGCAGAGAATGAAATCGGCCGCACGCAGTCCGCGATCGGCGATCTTGCGCATCCGCAGCGCTGGTTCCGGCCGTTCGGCGGCGGTGGCAATCTGGATACGCGGCTGTTGAAGCTATCCGTCATCGACCATCTCACCCGCAACAAGCACAGTTGCGTGCTCTGGAATGCGATCCCGCGCGATTGGGACGACCCCGACGGCTGGACCGAGCGCGCGCTGGACCAATGTAGCCGGCAGCCCTGGACGCTCATGGTGCTGCACGATCTTCCGACCGGTGCGATGGATCACCTGGAGCGCTTCCTCGACCGCGTCGAGGCGAACGGCGCTCGCTTCCGTCAGGATTTCCCGCCACAATGCGTTCCGATCCGCAGCGGCGAGATCGCGCTTCCGATCAACGATTATGTTTCCTCCATCGAAGAGAGCATCGAGCAATGAGAGTCGCGAGTTTCACCATCGCCGGCACGGCGAGCTATGGCATCGTCACCGACAGGGGCGTCGTCGATGCCGGTAAGCGCCTCAAGGCATTTCCAACGCTGAAGACCCTACTTGCGAAGGGATCGCTCGACGAATTGAAGAAGCTTGCCGACCAGCCTGACTACGCGCTGCAGGATGTCACGCTGCTCCCGACGGTGCCCGATCCCGACAAGATATTCTGCATCGGCGTCAACTACGCCACGCACCTGGCCGAGAGCGGCCATCCAACGCCGGCGCATCCGATGATCTTCACCCGCTTCGCCAACAGCCAGGTCGGCAGTGGCCAGCCGATGATCCGGCCGCTGGAGTCGGAACGCTTTGATTATGAGGGCGAGATGGCCGTCGTCATCGGCAAGGGCGGCCGCCGCATTTCACGTGACGCTGCGTTCAGGCATGTCGCCGGCTACGCCTGCTACAATGACGGCAGTATCCGCGACTGGCAGCGCCACACCTCGCAATTCGCGCCGGGCAAGAACTTCGCCGGAACTGGCGGCTTCGGGCCCTGGATGGTCACGACCGACGAGTTGACCGACATCAGCAAGCAGACGCTCATCACCCGGCTCAACGGTGTCGAGGTGCAGAAGGCGCCAATCTCCGATCTCGTCTTCGACGTACCGGCCCTGATTGCCTACTGTTCGACCTTCACTGAGCTTGCCCCCGGCGATGTGATCGTTACCGGCACGACCGGCGGCGTCGGCGCCTATCGCAATCCGCCGCTGTGGATGAAGGGCGGCGACGTCGTGGAGATCGAGATTTCCGGCATCGGCATTCTGCGCAATCCCGTCAAGGACGAGATGCCCGCCACGGCGACGCGCGCGGCCTGACAGCCGCGATCAACAACAATAAGAAGGATAGCCCCATGCCAATGCCAACCCATATCCTCCCGACCACGGTGGTCGGCAGCTATCCGCAGCCGGAATGGCTCGTCAATCGCGCCATGCTGTCGAAGGTGGTGCCGCGCAACCGCCTGCACGACATGTGGCGGTTGCCGGCGGAGCATCTGGAGGAGGCGCAGGACGACGCGACCATCGTCGCGATCCGCGACATGGAGCGCGCCGGTATCGATATCGTGACCGATGGCGAAATCCGCCGCGAGAGCTACTCCAATCGCTTCGCCACGGCGCTCGACGGCATCGACGGGGACAATCCCGCGATGATCGTGGCGCGCACCGGCAACACGCAGACCCCGGTGCCGCGTGTCGTCGGGCCGGTGAAGCGCAAGGGACCCGTGGAGCTGCACGACATGCAGTTCCTGCGCAAGAACACCGATCGTGCCGCGAAGATCACCCTTCCAGGCCCGTTCACCATGAGCCAGCAGGCCAAGAACGAGTTCTACAAGGACGACGAAGAGCTCGCGATGGCCTTTGCCGAGGCCGTCAATGCCGAGGCGCTCGATCTGCAAAAGGCGGGTGCCGACGCGATCCAGCTCGACGAACCCTGGGTGCGCAACAATCCGGATCTCGCGAAGCGCTATGCCGTCAAGGCGATCAACCGCGCGCTGAAAGGCATCACGGTGCCGACCGTCGTGCATCTCTGTTTCGGCTATGCGGCGGTCGTGCCGGGTTCGACCAAGCCGGCCAGCTATTCCTTCCTCGCCGAGCTCGACGACACCACTGCCGATCAGATCTCGATCGAGGCCGCGCAGCCAAAGCTCGACCTTGGTGTCCTGAAGGACCTCTCGTCGAAGAAAATCATGCTCGGCGTGCTCGACCTTGGCGATCCCGAGATCGAGAGCGTCGACACCGTGGCCGACCGCATTCGCAACGGCCTGAAATATGTATCAGCGGATCGTCTGGTTCCGGCGCCCGATTGCGGCATGAAATACATGCCGCGCGCAATCGCATTCGGGAAATTGAAGGCAATGTGCGACGCGGCTGCCAAGGTTCGGCGGGAGATTGGCTGACGAGTTTCCGATGGGCTTTTCGATGCTCGACGTCGGCTCGGGTCACGAGCCGAGGTCGGATTGGCCCCACCCTTAGTCTGCTCCCACCCTAACAGCGGTCCATCGCAGCGCCTTCAACCAAGGTCAGCTCAGGGCCAGGACCCGACATACCGCTTAGGCAAACGCAGCGGCAAGACTTTCGCTCAATATCTAAAGCCCCCCGCTTGGCCTCGGCCGCAGCGGGGCCGGTCTAGAGGCGGTCTCATGCAGGTGGTGCCAAGGAGGCTCGCTTCCAGACACGATGAGTGATGAATACCACCGGCTTGCAAATTGGAGTTGGTATGCTTCACTGCGTCTTCTTGCGGGGATCATCAGCCGGGTCGATGTAGTCGATGCCTCCTGGGCCGATGAACTGAATTTGGAGGATCGCCTCCTCGTTCCCCGTCCAAACATAATGAGCGTGCTTCGCCGGCAGCGCCTGCAAGGCACCCGCCCTGACCACCTCGCCTTTCGTAGGGTCAAACTTTTCGCCCATGCCCCAGCCGACGCTACCGCTGATCACGGTGACGGTCTCGGCATAGGGATGAGTGTGCGGCGGAACCTTATAGTTGGGCGGAAACTTGACGCGCTGGACCACCACGCTGCCAGCTTTCGTTGGATCGCCTACCAGGAGCGCGACTTGGCCACCCTTCGGAATGTTCGGATTGTCCTTCCACGTCAGCGCATCTGGTTTGACGAGGGTCACGGCATCTTGCGCCAGTGCCGAACCCGCAAGCGCGATCAAGGCTGCCAAAGTCAGAAGCTTTTTCATGGGGATCCTCCTTACGATTTTTGCTCCATTTTTCAGAGTGCGATTGCTTTCACGATGATCACTGCCCAATCCCCCAGCGAGCATTTCGGCACGTCCCGCTTCAGGGCAGCTCGCGATAGTCTACTCGACGTCGTCGCGGCACGATAGGGAACAAAAGGGCGATGTCGGGTCAGGGTCA
>NZ_LUUB01000082.1 GCF_001641635.1 Bradyrhizobium centrolobii | reverse complement strand
TAGGGTCTGTACCTAATTAGCGCGCTCTGATTCTCTTGCACCCGAACTGATTCGGCACGGGGGCTTTGATGCGCAAGGGGCTGTTCTGGCTCAACGACAAGCAGTGGGCTCAGATAAAGCCGCATCTGCCAACGAACCAGACCGGACCGGAGCGCGAAGATGATCGACGCATCATCAGCGGTATCATCCACATGCTTCAGTGTGGCGCGCGCTGGCGCGATTGCCCGCCCGACTTTGGTCCTTACACGACGATCTACAATCGGTTCAATCGCTGGGCCAAGCGCGGACATTGGCAGGCGATCTTTGAAGCGCTCGCCCGCTGCGGCAAGGATGGCGTGACTTTGTCCATCGACTCCACCTCGATCAAGGCGCATCGCTCGGCGAGCGGCGGAAAAGGGGGGAACATGAACAGGCGATCGGCCGCTCGCGCGGCGGGCGGACCACGAAAATCCACGCGCTGAGCGACCCTGATTGCAAACCCTGCGCATTTCATCTCACTCCGGGCCAGGACGCAGATATTGCCGCAGCGCCGGCCCTTTTGGAACTCGCGCCGCCCATGTCTGCCCTCATTGGGGACAAAGGCTACGACGGCGACGGCTTTCGCGCCGAAATCGTCAATCGTGGCGCCAAGCCCGTCATTCCAAACAAATCCAACAGGGTGACCTTCCACAACTTCAGCAAGCGCATCTATAAAGGGCGCAATGTTATCGAGCGTTGCTTCTGCCGGCTCAAGGATTTCAGGCGTGTCGCAACTCGTTACGATAAACTCGCCAGAAACTTCTTGGCTGCCGTCCACATCGCAGCCATCGTCGCCTATTGGATCAATTGAGTCTGGACCCTAAAATACGAGGCCGATTAGGCGGTGCTGCAAAAAGAGACGCCGTGCGGCATGCACGGCGTTCTCCGATGCCCGTCGTCTAGCGTCAGCTTGCGGCGCGCAAGTTCACCTTGGTCTCGGCGATCGAGGTGAGCTTCTTGTCGGTCGCCTTTTCTTCCTCCAGGGTCTTGGCAAGCATGGCTGCGCAATCGTTGCGGCCGAGCTGCTTGGCCCAGGCGATCAGGCTGCCGTAACGCACGATCTCGTAATGCTCTGCGGCTTGCGCCGCGTTGATCAGCGCGGCATCGAGCACCGCCTTGTCGGCGACTTCGCCGGCCGTGTCATCGGCTTCCTCGATGATCCCATCGATCGCGGGGCAGTCGATCGCCTTCACGGCGACATCGTGCATTTTGAACACTTCCTCCAGACGCTTGACGTGCTGCTTGGTCTCCTCAAGGTGCGTCAAAAAGCCCTGCTTCAACTGCGGATCGGTCGCCTTATTTGCCATTTTCGGCAGCGCCTTGGTGAGCTGCTGCTCGGCATAGTAGATGTCCTGGAGCTGATGCACGAACAGGTCGTTCATGGTTTTGATGTCTTTTGTGAACAGTCCCATCAGTCCGATCCTTCTCAGGTTTCGGGAACAAAACGGCGCGGGCTTGCGCGCAAGCCGCGTATCCCGCCCTATTCGATTGCTGATGGGGCGCTAATCTGCACCCAGCGTCGCCGTTCCAAAAAAAACCAAAATCCCTTGGGCTGGAACAATGCCGGGAGAACCAGGATTTGAAACCCGGCCGACGGCACTCGGCGCGACAGCTGGGCTCGCGACTCAAATGCTTAACGGCCTGCAATGTGTACCACGTATGACAAAAGCGGCCGGTCAGATGCAGAACCCATCCTTGTCAAGGGCTGCACAAGTCGACGTTTTTGCCTTAATGGACTAGATCATGTCGAGCGATCGGCGCCTCACTTTTGGCGGCGATCGCGCCCGATCGGCCAACGGCCCGATCGGGCGGTCTTGCCCCCGCCGGGAGGATGAATGCACGGACTGCTGCCCGCGCTGAAACGCGGCTTCAAGAGATGGATCGGCTGGCGACGGCTCGGGATTGCCGCGAGCGTCATGATCATCGCCTTTGCGATCACCACATTGGTGCGAACCCTTAAGGGCATCGATACCAGCGTCATCCTGACCGCGTTAACCGAGATTCCCCGTGGCAGTATCGGCCTCGCGGCGATTTGTGTGTTCTTCGCGTTCTGTACGCTGACCTTCTACGACTTTTTTGCAGTGCGAACGATCGGCAAGAAGCAAGTGCCCTATCGCATCGCAGCGCTCTCCAGCTTCACGTCCTATTCGATCGGCCACAATATCGGCGCAACCGTTTTCACCGGCGGTGCGATCCGCTTCCGGATCTATTCCGATTACGGGCTGAACGCGATCGATGTGGCCAAGATCTGCTTCCTCTCCGGCCTGACTTTCTGGCTCGGTAACATCTTCGTGCTCTCGATCGGCATGGCCATCCACCCGGATGCCGCTTCCTCCATGGATCAGCTCCCGTCTGCGATCAACCGGCTGATCGCGCTCGGCGGTCTCGCCTCGATCGGCGCTTATCTGGTCTGGCTGTCGATGGGCGAGAAGCGCCGCGAGCTCGGCCAGAAGGGCTGGAAGGTGGTGCTGCCGTCGGCGCCGCTGACGCTGGTCCAGATCCTGATCGGCGTGGTCGACCTCGGCTTCTGCGCCACGGCGATGTACCTCTTGATGCCGGCCAGTCCACCGATCGACTTCATGTCGCTCGCCGTGGTGTTCATCCTGGCAACGCTCCTCGGCTTTGCCAGCCATGCCCCCGGCTCTATCGGCGTGTTCGATGCCGCCATGCTGGTGGCGCTGCCGGAATTCGGTCGCGAGCAGCTCCTGGCCACCCTTCTGGTGTTCCGCATCCTCTATTTCGTGATCCCGTTCGGCCTCGCCATCTCCATCATGGGCGCGCGTGAGCTCTGGATGAATGTGGTCGAACCCTGGCAGGAACGGCGGCGGCTGGCGGAGGCCTGCGCACAGGCCAACCTGCCCAAGCAGGTGACGACGATGGAGCGCGAGCGGTCGCTGCGGCAGGCCAGCAAGCGGTAAGGGACGGCGCGCAAAACCGTCAGACAAATGTTGCAGGCAGTTCCTCTCTTATTTCCGCCTCAACTTTGCCGTTGAAAACGCGGGCCATGATCCCTGTATCCCTTCGCCCTTTCCTCGCGGGCGCCCTGCTGCTTGCCGGGCTCCTCACCGCTTTGCCGCTCGAGCGCGCCGCCGCTCAGGACGGAGGCGCCATGCAGATCAGCTGGGAGGTGCGCAACCGTTTCCGCCTGTTCCGCGAGGAGCGCGACTTCCTGCTCCATGTCGAGAACGCGCGCAACCGCAGCATCCTCGCCGCCGAGCAGTCGCTGGAGATCCAGAGCGAGGGCCGTGGCTGGGCCCGTAACATGGTCAACCGGCTCTGCATCGACCTCCAGGGACGGGTCAACCAGCCCTGCACCCGCGACAACGTCAAGGAGAACTACATCACCCCGATCGACCATCCCATCACCGTGCGCCTGACCGGCGCGGTGCCGGTCGGGGCCACCTGCGCCTGGTCATTCGACGACGGCGACGGGCCGCAAGCCTCGACCTTCGACTGCGCCGAGCCGGTGAACCTGCGCGTCCGCTATGGCAAGCAGACGGTCGCGAGCGTCGACGTCTCCTCCGGCTCTGATCCGACCCAGCGCATCCAGACCGAGATCCAGGTCCGCGACATCTTCATTGCGGGTCTCGGCGACAGCATCGCATCCGGTGAAGGCAATCCGGACCGGGCGCTGGCGCTCTCCGACGAAGGCTTCTGCTTCCGCTCCTATCTCGGTACCGCCGGCGCCCAGTATTACCGGCCGAGCCGCGCCGGCTTCAAGGGCGGGCGCGCCTGCGAGGCGCCGGATACGCTCGCCAACTGGCAGCGCTATGGCGCGCTGTGGTTCAACTCGCCCTGCCACCGCTCGCTCTACAGCTACCAGACCCGCACCGCACTCGCGCTCGCGGTGCGCTACACCCACATCGCTGTGACCTATCTGCCGCTCGCCTGCACCGGCGCGAGCATCAGCGACGGGCTTTTGGGCTCGCAGCGCGCCCGCGAATGCCCGCCCGGCAAGAGCGGCAGCTGCCAGACCAGCGTAAGCGCGCAGGTCGCCGAGCTGCGCGAGGCGCTCACCGCGGCCAAGAAGCGTCAACCCGACCGCACGCTCGACCTCGTGCTGCTCTCGATCGGCGCCAACGACGTCTACTTCTCCGGCCTCGTCGCCGATGTCATCGTCGACACCGCGACCGAGCGCGCGCTGTTCCGCCGTTCCGGCGTGATGGCGAGCGTCGACGATTCCCGCGATGCGCTCGCGCGCGAACTGCCGCAGAACTTCGTCAAGCTGCGCGAGGCGCTGAAGCCGCTCGTCGGCGGCGATCTCTCTCACGTCGTCTACGTCTCCTACGCCAATCCGGCGCTTGCGGACGGCGGCGTGCCCTGCCGCGGCGGCCGCGCCGGCTTCGACATCCATCCATCCTTCAGCGCCGATCCGCAGCGGCTTGCCCATGTCTCGACCTTCGTCGACACCGAGTTCCTGCCGCAGCTGAAGGGGCTCGCCACCTGCACCCGCGGCGCGCTGTGCCGCGATCCCGAGTCCGATCGCATGACCTTCGTCGATGCGCATCAGGCCGCGTTCGCCGATCACGGCTTCTGCGCCCATTCCGGCAACGATCCTGAATTCGACCGGGCGTGCTTTGCCGAGAACGGCCAGAGCTTCAATCCGGATATCGTGACGGCGGCGAGCCAGCCGATGCTGTGCGGCCGCGGCGCCTCCGAATATCGCGCCTATCTGCCCCGCGCCCGCTGGATCCGCGACGCCAATGACAGCTACTTCGCCGCGATGACCTATCCGCAAGGGCTGCCCGCCGCGAGCCAGCCGACCGACATCCACGACGCCACCTGGGGCGTGCTGTCGGCGGTCTATGGCGGCGCCGTGCATCCCTCCGCCGAAGGCCACGCCGCGATGGCGGATGCGACGCTTCCCGCGGCGAGCGCCGTGCTCGGCCTGGATGCGGTGCCGCCCGGGGTGACGCGGGGATTTTTGCCGCAGCTGCTGCCGGGCGCGCAGCAGTAGAAGCAAGAGCGAGTTCGTCCCCATCGTCATTGCGAGCGCGGCGAAGCAACCCAGAGTCCCTCCGCGGAAAGATTCTGGATCGCTTCGCTGCGCTCGCAATGACGTACTGAGAGATGCGAAGAGTCTCTTCGCGCGTCGTCCTGGCTTTCGCCAGGACGACGATTGAGTGCGTGGCGGTCGAGTTCGCAATCACCGCGTAACGTTCCCCGCCCCTGCCGTTCCATCAATCCAAAAACGGTATCAATCAATACCCCCTTCAACTTGGACACGTTCCCGCGCACGCCTCTAGGAGTCCTCGCGAGGAAACATTCGAGTTCTAAGGAGGCGCGTGATGAGCGCAGTGGTGTCCGCAGCGGACGTGAGGAGGTCTCGCGTCAGACTGTTCATCGTGACCATGTTGTTTCTGGTCACGACGGTCAATTATGCCGACCGCGCCACGCTGTCGATCGCGGGCCCCGCGCTCTCCAAGGAGCTCCATCTCGATCCCGTCGCCATGGGCTACATCTTCTCGGCCTTCGGCTGGTCTTATGTGATCGCGCAGGTGCCGGGCGGCTGGCTGCTCGACCGCTACGGCTCGCGCCTCGTTTATGCCTTCAGCATCATCGTCTGGTCGCTGTTCACGCTGACGCAGGGCTGGGTCGGCTTCCTCGGCGCGGGAACCGCGGTCGCCATGCTGTTCGCACTGCGCTTCCTGGTCGGCATCGCGGAAGCGCCCTCGTTCCCCGCCAACGCCCGCATCGTCGCGGCCTGGTTTCCCAGCAATGAGCGCGGCACCGCGTCTGCGTTCTTCAACTCGGGACAGTATTTCGCGACCGTGATCTTCGCGCCACTGATGGGCTGGATCGCCCATGACTACGGCTGGCGCTACGTCTTCTTCGTGATGGGCGCACTTGGCGTCGTCATGGGCCTCGTCTGGATCAAGACCATCTATGGCCCGAAGGAGCATCCCGGAGTCAACGAAGCCGAGTTCGACTACATCAAGGAGGGCGGCGCGCTGGTCGATCTCGACGCGCCGAAGGACGAGCGTGCGCCGGACTCCGGCCCGAAATGGGACCATATCCGCCAGTTGCTCTCCAACCGCATGATGCTCGGCGTCTATCTCGGCCAGTATTGCATCAACACGCTGACCTATTTCTTCCTGACCTGGTTCCCGGTCTACCTCGTCAAGGAGCGCGGCCTGTCGATCCTGCAAGCCGGATTCGTCGCGACGCTACCTGCGCTCTGCGGCTTCATCGGCGGCGTGCTCGGCGGCGTCATTTCCGACGTCATCCTGCGCAAGACGGGCTCGCTGACCATGGCACGCAAGATCCCGATCGTCGGCGGCATGCTGCTGTCGATGTCGATCATCGCCTGCAACTATGTCGACGGCCAGGCGCTGGTGGTTGGCTTCATGGCGCTGGCCTTCTTCGGCAAGGGCATCGGCGCGCTCGGCTGGGCGGTCGTCTCCGACACCTCGCCCAAGGAAGCCGGCGGCGTCTCCGGCGGCCTGTTCAACACCTTCGGCAACCTCTCTTCGATCACGACCCCGATCGTGATCGGCTACATCGTGGCCGCGACCGGCTCGTTCAACGGCGCCTTGGTGTTCGTCGGCATCAACGCCTTGGTCGCCGCGATCGCCTATCTCGTCGTGGTCGGCAAGATCGAGCGGGTGGTGCTCAAAGCTTCCCCCTGAGGGCTCCCATGGGAGCTTGACCAGGCAACTCAACGGCGGCCTCACAGCCGCCGTCTTTGTTTAGGGGGTGATCGATGCTAGAAGTGCCGGGGAAACGCCTTATCCATCTAAGGCATGTATCGATGTTCGACCTCAACCAGCTCCGCTGTTTCGTCACGGTGGCGGAGGAACTGCATTTCGGCCGCGCCGCCGCACGGCTGAACATGACCCAGCCGCCCCTCTCCCGCCAGATCCAGGTGCTCGAGCACATCATCGACGCGCCGCTGCTGGAGCGCACCAGCCGTTCGGTGCGGCTGACGCCGGCGGGACGCAGCTTCCTGCCGGAGGCACGGCGCATCCTCAAGCTTGCGGAAAGCGCGTCCCAGGTCGCCCGCCGCATTGCGCTCGGCAAGACCGGCTCGCTGAAGATCGGCTTCACCGCAGCCGCGGCTTACGGCTTCCTCCCCGAGCTCGTCGCGGCCTGCCGCGCGAAACTACCGGAGGTCGACTTCTCGCTGAAGGAGATGGTCTCAGGCGACCAATTCGAGGCGCTGACGTCGGGCCAGATCGACGCCGCACTGCTGCGTCCGCCGATCGCGCGCCCGGAGCTCACCAGCCGCCGTGTCGTCGCCGAGCCGCTGCTCGCCGCGATCCCCAGGAAGCATCCGCTGGCGAGTGCCGAAAGCATCACCATCAAGGATTTCGGCGACCAGCCCTTCGTGATGTATTCGCCCTATGAGAGCCGCTACTTCCACGACCTGCTGGTGGCACTCTTCACCCGCGCCGACATCCTGCCGCGATATGTCCAGCATCTGAGCCAGATCCACTCGATCCTCGCCATGGTGCGCGCCGGCCTCGGCCTTGCCATCGTGCCGGCCGCGGCGGCGAGCCTGAAAATCTCCGACGTGCGCCTGCGCCCGCTGAAGCTGCGCACGCGTATCCCCGTCGAGCTGTTCATGGTCTGGCGGCGCGACGACGAGAATCCGTTGCTCTCGGCGCTGGTGAAGATCGCAGGCGAACTGGCCTCAGCGGAGACGGTGGAAGATTGATGCTGATTCCGCATCGGTCGATATAGGCTTTGGCTTGGACGCGCATCGAACGGCCTCTTAAACAACGGCGCATGGACGCGCGGCTTTCGTTGCGTCCTCCACAGCACGAAAGGGAGTGGCGCCCATGAGCAAGATGACCCCGCAGGAGATGGCCCAGAAAATCGGCTCGGGCCTCCTGTCCTTCCCCGTGACGCCCTTCAAGGCTGACTATTCCTTCGACGAGACGACTTACCGCGCCAACATGGATTGGCTCTGCGGCTATGACGTCGCAGGCCTGTTTGCTGCCGGCGGCACCGGCGAGTTCTTCTCGCTGACGCCGACCGAGGTTCCGCAAGTGGTCAAGGTCGCCGTCGAGGAGACCAAGGGCCGCGTGCCCGTGCTTGCCGGCACCGGCTACGGCACCGCGATCGCGCGGGAGATCGCGATCGGCGCGGAGAAGGCCGGCGCCGACGGCCTTCTGCTGCTGCCGCCCTATCTCACCCATTCCGAGCAGGACGGCCTTGCCGCCCATGTCGAGGCGGTCTGCGCCTCCGTGAAGATCGGCGTTATCGTCTACAACCGCGACAACGCGATCCTCCAGCCCGACACGCTCGCCCGTCTCGCCGAGCGCTGCCCGAACCTCGTCGGCTACAAGGACGGCATCGGCGACATCGAGCTGATGACCCGCGTCTACACCAAGCTCGGCGATCGCCTGACCTATATCGGCGGCCTGCCGACCGCGGAGACCTTCGCGCTGCCCTATCTCGACATGGGCGTGACGACCTACTCCTCGGCCGTGTTCAACTTCGTGCCGGAGTTCGCGACCAAGTTCTACGCTGCGGTGCGCAAGCGCGACCATGAGACGATCCACGCCGGCCTGAAGAATTTCATCCTGCCTCTGATCGCGATCCGCAACCGCAAGAAGGGCTACGCGGTCTCGATCATCAAGGCCGGCATGAAGGTGATCGGCCGCGCCTCCGGTCCGGTCCGCCCGCCGCTCACCGACCTCACCGACCAGGAGATCGCGGAACTGACCGCGCTGGTCGAGAAGCTGCCCGCCATCCGATCGACACAACAGGCGGCAGAATAACGGACAACAGGGAGGAGCAGCGGATGGTCCAGGACGGAATCTCCGGCGCGCCAATCGTCACGTCGATGCAGGTGATCCCGGTCGCGGGCCGTGACAGCATGCTCCTCAATCTGAGCGGCGCGCATGCGCCGTTCTTCACCCGCAACATCGTCATCCTCACCGACAATTCCGGTCACACCGGCGTCGGCGAGGTGCCGGGCGGGCAAAAGATCTGGCAGACGCTCCAGGACGCGCGCGATCTCGTGATCGGCAAGACCATCGGCGCCCTTAACAACATCCTGGCCGACATCCGTACCGCCTTCGCCGACCGCGACGCCGGCGGCCGCGGCAAGCAGACCTTTGACCTCCGCGTCATGATCCACGCCGTCACCGCCGTGGAGTCCGCCCTCCTCGATCTGCTCGGCCAGCACCTCGGCCTGCCGGTCGCCGCTCTGCTCGGCGAAGGCCAGCAGCGCAGAAGCGTCGAGACGCTCGGCTATCTCTTCTTCGTCGGCGACCGCCGTAAGTCCAAACTCGACTACGTCAAGGGCGAGACCGGCAAGCCCGAATGGTTCAACCTGCGTCACCAGGAGGCGATGACGCCGGAAACGGTGGTGCGGCTCGCCGAAGCCACCCACGATCACTACGGCTTCGCCGACTTCAAGCTCAAGGGCGGCGTGCTGGGTGGCGCGCAGGAGATCGAGGCCGTCACGGCGATCGCAAAGCGCTTCCCCAACGCGCGCGTCACGCTGGACCCGAACGGCGCCTGGTCGCTCGATGAGGCGATCCGGCTGTGCAAGGACATGCACGGCATCCTCGCCTATGCCGAGGACCCCTGCGGGGCCGAAGCCGGCTTCTCCGGCCGCGAGATCATGGCCGAGTTCCGCCGCGCCACGGGGCTGCCGACCGCGACCAACATGATCGCGACCGACTGGCGGCAGCTTTCCCATGCGCTGCGTCTCGGCGCGGTGGACATCCCGCTCGCCGATCCCCATTTCTGGACCATGCAAGGCTCCGTGCGCGTTGCCCAGACCTGCCGTGACAACGGCCTGACCTGGGGCTCGCACTCCAACAACCATTTTGACATTTCGCTCGCCATGTTCACCCATGTCGGCGCTGCCGCCCCCGGCAAGGTCACCGCGATCGACACCCACTGGATCTGGCAGGACGGCCAGGCGCTGACCAAGGAGCCGCTCCAGATCAAGGGCGGCAAGATCGCTGTCCCCGACAGGCCGGGCCTGGGTATCGAAATCGACCGGGCAGCTATCGACGCCGCGCATGAGCTCTACAGACAGCATGGACTTGGCGCACGCGATGACGCTATTGCCATGCAGGACCTGATCCCTGGCTGGACCTTTGACGACAAGCGTCCTTGCCTTGTGCGCTAGGGCGTGATCCCGGAAAAGTGGGCACCGGTTTTCCGATAAGGATCATGCCCACGAGAAATGACTGGAGGACAAGATGACTGCGATCCTGAAAAACTTCATCGGTGGCGAATGGGTCGACGGCTCCGGCGTCACCAGGAACATCAACCCCTCCAACACCAATGACCTCGTCGGCGAATACGCCAAGGCCGACAAGGCGCAGACCGAGAAGGCGATCGCGGCCGCGAAGGCCGCCTTCCCCGCCTGGGCACGCTCGACGCCGCAGGAGCGCTATGACGCGCTGAACAAGATTTCGACCGAAATCCTCACCCGCAAGGAAGAGCTCGGCCGCCTGCTCGCCCGCGAGGAAGGCAAGACGCTCCCGGAAGGCATCGGCGAAGTCGCCCGCGCCGGCCAGATTTTTGCGTTCTTCGCCGGTGAAGCACTGCGCTTGATCGGCGAGAAAGGCGCCTCCGTTCGTCCCGGCCTCGAGGTCGAGATCACCCGCGAGCCGGTTGGCGTCGTCGGCATGATCACGCCCTGGAATTTCCCGATCGCGATCCCCGCCTGGAAGATCGCTCCGGCGCTCTGCTACGGCAACACCGTCGTGTTCAAGCCCGCCGAGCTGGTGCCGGGCTCCGCGCATGCGCTCTCCGAGATCATCACCCGCTCGGGCATTCCGGCCGGCGTGTTCAACCTGGTCGTCGGCTCCGGCTCCGTGGTCGGCCAGACCCTGCTCGAGCACCCGGATGTCGCCGCGATCTCCTTTACCGGCTCCGTACAGACCGGGCGCAAGATCGCGCAGGCCTGCGTGCTCTCCAACCCGATGAAGAAGTTCCAGCTCGAGATGGGCGGCAAGAATCCGCTGGTCGTGCTTGATGATGCGGATATCAAGACCGCCGTCGAGGTCGCCGTCAACGGTGCCTATTTCTCGACCGGCCAGCGCTGCACCGCCTCCTCCCGCCTGATCGTCACCGAAGGCATCCATGACCGCTTCGTCGCCGCCATGACCGAGCGCATGAAGGGCTTGTCGGTCGACGACGCGCTCAAGGCCGGCGTGCATATCGGCCCGGTGGTCGACCAGAGCCAGCTCGACCAGGACCTGCGCTATCTCAAGATCGGCCAGGATGAAGGCGCCAGGCTTGCCTGGGGCGGCGAGCTGCTCAGCCGCGAGACGCCCGGCTACTACCTCCAGCCGGCGCTGTTCACGGAAGCCAACAACAACATGCGCATCGCGCGTGAAGAAATCTTCGGCCCCGTCGCCACCGTCATCCGCGCCAAGAACTATGAAGAGGCGCTGGCGATCTCCAATGACACCGAGTTCGGCCTCGCCTCCGGCATCTGCACCACCAGCCTGAAATACGCTGCGCATTACAAGCGCAACAGCGAGGCCGGCATGGTGATGGTCAACCTGCCGACCGCCGGCGTCGACTATCACGTGCCGTTCGGCGGCCGGAAGGGTTCGAGCTACGGCGCCCGCGAGCAGGGCTCCTATGCCCGCGAGTTCTACACCACGGTGAAGACCGCCTACACCAATCCGGGTTGAAGTGCGACGATCTTGCCGCGGAAGGTGCCACCTCTCCCATTGGGAGAGGTCGGATCGCATCACCGATGCGATCCGGGTGAGGGGTTACGCCCTCTCATGGGAACGCAGCCCCCTCACCCGGCGCTACGCGCCGACCTCTCCCCGCCGGGGAGAGGTGATCGCGAATACGGCTTATTCTGTTCTTGAGGAAAGCGCATGGACCAGTCAGTCGCAGCGAAAGAGCAGCCCCGCTACATCAAGCTCAACGAACGCGACAATGTCGCGATCGTGGTCAATGATTTCGGGCTTCCCGCCGGCTCCCGCTTTGCCTGCGGGCTGACGCTGCGCGCCTTCGTGCCGCAGGGGCATAAGACGGCGCTGGTCGACATCGCACAAGATCAGCCGATCATCCGCTATGGCGAGGTGATCGGCTACGCGCTCTCGCCGATATCAGCCGGCGAATGGGTGGACGAGGCGCGCATCCGCATGCCGGAGGCCCCCGCCCTCGACAAGCTGGAAATCTCCACCGCCGTCCCCGCCCCGTTGCCGCCGCTCGAAGGCTATACGTTCGAGGGCTATCGCAATCCGGACGGCTCGGTCGGCACCAAGAACATCCTCGGCATCTCCTCCTCCGTGCAATGCGTCAAGGGCACGATGGAATATGCGGTGAAGCGCATCCGCGCCGAGCTGTTGCCGAAATATCCGAACGTCGACGACGTCGTCCCCCTCACCCATGCCTATGGCTGCGGCGTCGCCATCACCGCGCCCGATGCAGTCGTGCCGATCCGCACGCTGCAGAACCTCGCGCTCAATCCGAACTTCGGCGGCGAGATCCTCGTCGTCGGCCTCGGCTGCGAAAAGCTCGCGCCCGAACGGCTGGTGCCGGAAGGCGTGGGCGATGCCATCGTGCGCATGCAGGACGAAGCTTTTGATGGCTTTGGCGCGATCGTCGATGCGATCATGACCCAGGCCGAGGCACGGCTGAAGATCCTCAACACGCGCAAGCGCGAGACCTGCCCTGCTTCCGACCTCGTCATCGGCCTGCAATGCGGCGGCAGCGATGCCTTTTCCGGCGTCACCGCGAACCCGGCCGTCGGCTTCGCTGCCGACCTCTTGGTGCGCGCCGGCGCCACCGTGATGTTCTCGGAGGTCACGGAAGTGCGCGACGCCATCCAGCTCCTCACCCGCCGCGCCATCAACGAGGACGTCGGCCGCGCGCTGGTGCGCGAGATGGCATGGTACGATTCCTATCTCGCTCGCGGCGGCGCCGACCGCAGCGCCAACACCACGCCCGGCAACAAGAAGGGCGGGCTCGCCAACATCGTCGAGAAGTCGCTCGGCTCGATCGTCAAGTCCGGCACGAGCGCGATCGCCGGCGTGCTCTCGCCCGGCGAGAAGGCGACGCAGAAGGGCATGCTGTTCGCGGCAACGCCGGCATCCGACTTCATCTGCGGCACGCTGCAGCTCGCCTCGGGCATGACGCTGCAAGTGTTCACCACCGGCCGCGGCACGCCGTATGGCCTTGCGGCCGCGCCCGTCATAAAAGTCGCGACGCGCAGCGAGCTCGCGCGCCGCTGGAAGGACCTGATCGACTTCGACGCGGGCCGCATCGCCACCGGCGAGAAGACAATCGAGGAAACTGGCTGGGACCTGTTCCGCCTGATCCTCGACGTCGCCAGCGGCCGCACCAAGCCGTGGTCGGACCGTTGGGGCATCCACAACGACCTCACGCTGTTCAATCCGGCGCCGGTGACCTAGTTCGTCATTCCGGGATGCGCCGTAAGGCGCAGGCCCGGAATCCATTTATCCGCAGTCTCTGCGGCCCGATGGATTCCGGGCTCGACGCTTACGCGTCGCCCCGGAATGACGGTTCACGCCAAAGCTGACGACCAAGAGGACCTCCGAATGTCCCGCATCACGACCCTGCGCACCATCCGCATCGACGAGCGGCCGAACCTGATCTGGGTCGAGATCGAGACTGACGAGGGACTGACCGGTCTCGGCGAGAGCTTTCGTGGCGCGCAGGCCGTCGAGGCCGCCGTGCATGAGCTCGCCGCGCCTCTCGTGCTTGGCCAGGACTCGCGCCGCATCGAGGCGATCTCGCGCCAGTTGCTGACGCCCTATCTCGGCTTCCACAGTGTCAGCGCCGAGGTGCGCGCGGCGAGTGCCATCGACATCGCACTGTGGGACATCAAGGGCCAGCGCCACGGCATTCCCGTGCACGAGGCGCTCGGCGGCGCGAGCCGGCTCGAGATCCGCGCCTACAACACATGCGCCGGCTACGCCTACAATACCAAGAGCGCCAAGCGCCGCGAGATCGGCGCCGCCGACGCGGCCCTCGGTCCCTATGACGACCAGATCGCCTTCATGCGCGACGCTGGCGCGCTCGCCGAGAGCCTCGTCAGTGAAGGTTTTGGCGCCATGAAGATCTGGCCGTTCGATCCCTTTGCCGCGAATGGCGGCCATTCGATCTCGCTCGCCGAACTCAAGACCGGGCTGGAGCCATTTCGCAAGATCCGCGCCGCCGTCGGCGATCGCATCGAGATCATGTGCGAGCTGCACAGCCTGTGGGGCGCGCACACCGCCGAGCGCATCTGCCGCGCGCTCGAAGACTATGGCGTGTTCTGGGTCGAGGATCCCCTCAACAAGATGGACGACGTGCAGGGCCTTGCCGATCTCAGACGTCGCGTGAAAACACCGATCTGCGGCAGCGAGACGCTGGCGGGCGCGGCGAGCTTCCGCAATCTGCTCGCGGCCGACGCCCTCGACGTAGTGATGCTCGACATCGCCTGGTGCGGTGGCCTGACCGAGGCACGCAAGATCGCCGCTCTCGCCGAAGCCTACAACAAGCCGCTCGCACCTCATGACTGCACC
The DNA here is from genome assembly GCF_001641635.1 of Bradyrhizobium centrolobii. Classification (GTDB taxonomy): domain Bacteria; phylum Pseudomonadota; class Alphaproteobacteria; order Rhizobiales; family Xanthobacteraceae; genus Bradyrhizobium; species Bradyrhizobium centrolobii. The sequence continues at coordinate 44,511 of NZ_LUUB01000082.1, read as the reverse complement.
GGCCCGGTGGCGCTGATGGCGGGCTTGCATCTGGCGCTGCATGCACCGACCGCGATCTTCCAGGAGGTGGTGCGCGCGACGCTGTCGACCTGGTATCGCGATCTCGTCACGGCGCTTCCGACCGTGAGCAATGGCATCGTGTCTGCGCCGCATGCGCCCGGCCTTGGGCTCGCGCTCAATCCGGACCTGCGGCGCCGCGCGGATGCTGTGGTGCGAGAATCAATGCTCGGCGCGTAAGGCACGATCAGCGTCATCTCACGACGGCGTCGCGCGAAACCGTCCGGAAACATTCGCGCGGAAAACTTCTTCATCACTTCGTCGCGGCCGCCGCACGCAACCAAATATGTCCGCCGCCGGAGATTGAATGTTCGCATACAAGCGAACCTGCTCCGGCATTGCGCAGACCAAACCTCCGATTGCTATTTTTCAAAGGAGATTTTGGAATGCGTGTTCTTTCGATGATTGCCGTTGCCGGCGCGATGATTGCGAGCACGGCCGGTGCATTCGCCGGTGAGCTTCCCACGTACGAAGTGACCTCGTTTCCGATATCGGCCACCCAGGTGCAGGTGCTCGGCGGCGCCGGCGTTCAGGAGCAGTCGACCGCTCCGACTGTGACCGTCGCCGGCATGCCCGCTTCGCCTGCGCAAGTTTCGGTGCTGTCGCCGCGTGTCAAGCGGCTCGCCAGCGCGACCGCGACGAGCGAGGAGCGCTAAACCAACTCTCGTCGTTCCGGGGCGCGCAAAGCCGCGCCCCGGCGGTATGCACGGCGTGTCGTTCCTGGCCGACAGCGATGGTCCGCCGGGCATCAAAATCGCTCCAGCGCCCGCACCTCGCGCGCCGCGGTCGCCATCAGCGGCTTCACCGCCCGATCCTCGCGACCGATCACCACGCCCGAAGCAAAGGCGCCGGCGCGTCCGTTGCGACGTGGCGCATGAAGGGCGGCATCGATGGCCATCTTGCGATGGGCGATGAAGTCGTTGAGTGAACCCAGCGCATCCTGGATCTTCTTCGAATGTTTCGACAGCCTCGCAAGCTGCTTCTGCTCGTCCTTGTCCGCGAACAAGCTATCGAAGAACTCGAGCGCATATCTGATCTTCTTGATCCTGATCCGGAATTTGTGCCGCTCCGGCGGCGACATCTGGTCAAGATGCCGGCCATCGTTACGGGCCTTCTTGATGCGGCGATGGAGCAGGTCGCGCGCGAATTTTCCGATTTTCGCCTTCCCCTGATCCGGCGCGACGGTCCGGTCGGATTCGATCCAGTGCAACGTATCGATCAGGAGTGCGCGAAATCGCTCTGAATCGACCGCTCTCCTCGCACGCTCGAAGGCCCGCTCACGCCGCTCAGAGAACTCCTTTTTGATCGCCTTGCCGCCGCGGCTCAGCAGCGCGTCGCGGCTAGCCGGCTCGATATTGTCCTTCACGAACACATCGAGCTCGCGCGCCGGCGCGAGCTCGTTCGTCAGCCACTTCAGCTCCGTCTTGATCTTTTCGCGCCCCGCCCCTGACAGGACTTTCGAGAACAATGAGATCGCCGCGCGCAGGCGCCTCAAGCCCACCCGCATCTGGTGAATGCCTTCCGCATCGCCGTTGCGCACGGCGTTGGCATTACCGGAGAAATGGCGCGCGGTCGCGCGGGCAACGATCCTGAATGCATCGTCTGCACTCATATCGACGTCCAGCATGATGCCGTCGGCAAACATCACCGGATGCTCCTCGCCGCGCGCGAGCGCATAGCCACGGTCGGATTTCGATCGCAGGTCGAGCTCGGCCTGCGACTTGCGCTCGAGCGTCTTCGCCATGCGAAACAGGTCAACAGAGCGGCCGCTCTTGAGCTCGAGTTCGAACTCCGCGATCGGGCTCGAGCGAGGTCCGGCAATGATCCTGCCACGATCGATGGCCAGTTCGATCTCGCTGCGCCCGGCGCGGATCGGCAACGTGATGCGACGGACCGACGTCTCGAATACCGGTTTCAGCTTGCGGCGCAGCTTCTTGGAGGCGATCGGCTCGAGCGGCGTGCCGTCGGCCTTACCGAGCTGCGGCGTGTCATCCTGGATCTCGCTTTCCCATTCGTCACGACCGAACTGCGCCCCGTTCGCCGACTTCACCGTCTGGACGTGCTTGTGGCCATCCCGCCGCACGCGAAGCGTCAACCCGTGCCGCTTCAGCTTGCACTTGGCGGTATCGAAATAGGTCGAGAGCAGATCGCTCCCGGCGCGCGTCCCTGCCTTGCCGCCCGGTACCCGCCCCTTCGCCAGCGCCGCGAGGTGACGCGCAGGCACGTGGAATTTCAGTTCGGCTTCGACCGCCATCCCGACCTCCGCTCGCTCGGCTGGCCTGCTGTAACGCATGAGAAAGCAAGAGGTGCCGCGATGGCCGATGAAATCGGAAACCGCCTGATGCGGGCCGCACCGTTGCCGGTGCGCGCGTCGCCCGCCATCCACCGGCGCTTGGGGGCGCCTCAGGTCATGCTGCCGGGCATGAAGCAGCGCACGCGCGGGTGGCCGTCGACATAGTGCTTCCACACCATGGTCCGGCCAATCTTGTTCGGCTCGGTGATGACGGCGCCGTCGGGCACCGTGACCCACTCGTCGTCGATGCGCACACGGTAGTGGCCGCGATCGGACTCCCAGTCGACGTCGGCAATGACGTAACCGTCGGCGTCCGAGCAGCATTGTCCGTATTCGCTGTGCAGGCTCTCGAACCAGGGTTTTAATGGCGAGTTTGTGTAGCGCCCGTCATCGCGCGCGAACGCCGATGTCGCCAGCAGCGTCATCAGGCCCAGCAGCGCTGTCGCACACGGTCTTGCAGGTCTCATGTCGTCTCCACGGATCGAAGTCACCACCGCGAGGGAGAGACGCCGCCATCCGCCTTCCGCGCACGCGGCAGGCGTGGAGACGGCGACTCGCTCCCCAGCAGCTTTGCCGACAGCTATGCAAATCCGGCGCCAGCGCGCATTCCGGGCAACTACTGGAGCGAAATGCTGTTCTCAAGCGGCGTGCACTTCCGAACCAACAGGACCCAACCCATTTGGTCGCAAACGAAGTGCAATTTGCGCTCGTCAGCTCGCGCATGCTCGAGACCGTGAAGGACGATCCGGAGTTCAGGCGGCAGATCGTCTACGATCTTGCCCGCTACAAGCTCCAGGAGCAGTTCACCTGCGCCGACGCGAAAAACATCGACCAGGTGAAGCGTACTCTCGAGGTCGAATGAAGCGACCTACTGCTTCGGCGCCGGCGCCATCATCATGCCCCCGCCCTTCTTTGCCGCGGGCGCGGGCGACTTCGCGGCGGCGGCTTGTGCGGGGAGATATTTGGCGATGATGGCCGGATCGATCTGCGCCATGTAGGCATCCGGCAGGCGGGTCCAGGTCTCGTCCTTGCCGAGCAGCGAGATGCCGAGATAGCCGCGCAGGGTCAGCGTCTGCCCGTCCGGACTGACCTTCATGTTGGCCTTCCAGATGTTGCCGTCGCGCGGATTGAGCACGTTGCCGCCCTCGTACTTCAAGCCCTCGCGCTTCATGTTGCGGACGAAGGAGATGCCGAGCATGGGCGCGTTCTTGCGGTCGTCCGTGCACTTGGTGCAGGCCTCGTTCGGATCGTCGCCGGGCCGCGGAAAGGTCTTGGCGATGACGCCTTCGAAGACGCCGTTGTGGTCGATGAAGAGGAACCATCCCACCGGCCTGCCGTCTTCGACCTTCTGCCAGAGGCCCGCGGCCGTGGGCTCCGCGGTCTGCGCGGCGGCAGGCCGCACCGCGCCGAACGAAAGCGCGAGGGTGAGCGCGAGGAGCGAGAGCTGCCGAAAGCTCGAAAACGGATTCCGCATTAGGATCACCTTGCTAAGCCACGACCGGAATGGCCGCAGACTACGGCGATTTCGCGAACGGTTCCAGCACCAGGAACATGGGGCATCGCCTTCCCCGCTCCCGCCAAGCTCAGTGGACTCCGAGCTTCTTTTGCAGGCTGGAGGACGAGGTCGTGTACTGGAACACCAGCCGCTTGTCCGGGTAAACGTAACGGTGGGCTTTTTGCGCCATCAGTGCGCCCTCGTGGAAGCCGCACAGGATCAGCTTGATCTTGCCGGGATAGGTGTTGATGTCGCCAATCGCGAAGATGCCGGGCACGTTGGTCTCGAACGCGGATGTCTCGACCGGCACCAGATTGTTCTCCAGCGTAATGCCCCAGTTCGCGACCGGGCCGAGCTTCATTGTGAGCCCGAAGAACGGCAGCATGGTGTCGCAGGAAACCTCGATAACGCTGTTGTCGTTGCCCTTGACGGTGGCGCCGGTGAGCTTGCCGCCGGCGCCGGACAGCGCGGTCACTTGGCCGAGCCTGAGATCCATCTTTCCGGCCGCGACGAGGGCGCGCATCTGCTCGACGCTGTGGGGCGCGGCGCGGAATTCGTCGCGACGGTGCAGCAACGTCACGCGCTTGGCGAGCGGGTGAAGGTTGAGCGTCCAGTCGAGCGCGGAATCGCCGCCGCCGACGATCAGGAGCTCCCTGTCGCGAAACTGCTCCATCTTGCGCACGGAATAGTGCACAGAGGTGCCTTCATAGGCTTCGATGCCCGGCACCGGCGGACGCTTGGGCTGGAACGAGCCGCCGCCGGCCCCGATCACCACCACCTTGCATTCGAACACCTTGCCGGCGTCGGTGGTGCAGCGAAACGCGGGATCGCCGATCTTCTCAACCGTCTCCACCATCTCGCCGAGATGGAAGGTCGGATGGAACGGCTTGATCTGCTCCATCAGCGCATCCGTAAGCCCCTGGCCGGAGATATGCGGAATGCCGGGAATGTCGTAGATCGGCTTTTCCGGATAGAGCTCGGCGCACTGGCCGCCCACCTTGTCGAGAATATCGACGAAATGCGCCTTCATGTCGAGAAGCCCAAGCTCGAAAGCGGCGAACAGACCGCAGGGGCCGGCGCCAATAATCAGCACATCGGTTTTGATCACATCGCTCATGTCGTCTCTTTATCGGTCGTTATCGGTTGGACGGCGCCCGCCGGGCAGAGGGATCCTTTCCTGTCTAGCCAACGGGAATGGATCAGGGAAGGCATAAAAGCAGGAGCGCCCCGCATCCGGCCCCACTTGCCGGGTCAGGATAACTGGGCTGTAACGAGGAAGGATATGACGGAGATCAATCGGTGAACGCACCAAGCCGCCTCGATACGACGCCGCGACTGGAGGACTTCCCCTATCGGCTCAGCGACAACGTCCGCTTCGGTGATCTCGATCCCAACCAGCACGTCAACAACGCGGTCTACGCCACCTATTTCGAGACCGGCCGCGTCACGCTGATGAAGAGCCCGCAATACGGGCTGACGCCGCCGGGCCTCGCCTGGATCATGGTGCGGCTCGACATCCATTTCCGTGCCGAGTTGCACTGGCCCAACACCATCGAGCTCGGCCTCGGTGTCGTGAAACTGGGGCGGACCTCGGTGACCTTCGAGCAGGTCGTGTTCTCGGAAGGAAGGTGCATCGCATCGGCGATGTCGGTCGGCGTCATGCTCGACGAGGCGACGCGGCGGCCGGCGCCGCTCACCGCCGAGATCATCGAGAAGCTCAGACCCTGGCACAAGCGCGGCATCGAGGTCGCGCCGCCGAGTATGTGAAGATCAGGCCTGGCGTTCCGGCGTCGACACCACGAGCCCGTCGAGCTCGTCGCTCACCTTGATCTGGCAGGACAGGCGCGAGTTCGGGCGCACGTCGAAGCCGAAGTCGAGCATGTCCTCTTCCATCGGCGTCGGGCTGCCGACCTTCTCGCGCCAGGCTTCGTCGACATAGACATGGCAGGTCGCGCAGGCGCAGGCGCCGCCGCATTCGGCCTCGATCCCGGGAATGCTGTTGCGGATAGCGGCTTCCATCACGGTCGCGCCGTTCTCGATGTCCACCGTGCGGGTTTCACCCTTGTGGTCGATGAAGTGAATCTTGGCCATGTGTGCTCGTGCTGCCGGGATCTTTTGGGATAAGGGAGGGTCCGGGCTGTCCTATAACGGGTCGATCCGGCCTGCGCTAGTGCGCAAGCCCCCGGCGTTTTGCGGGATCGGGACCTAAGGCTTCAGGATCGCCGCGATGGCGGCGCGGACCTCGGCCACAGCCTCTTTCAGCGCGGCGAAGGCGCGGGACGGGTTGTCGCCGGTCCGGATCGCGGCCTCAACCCCCGCCGCGGCATCGGCGACCGCAAAGGCGCCGATCCCGCGCGCCGAGCCCTTGAGCTTGTGCGCAAGTGCCCCGGCATCGGCCGGCAACGCCGTCATCGCCGCGATCAGCCCGACCGACTGCTCGGCGAACATCGCGAGCACTTCCTGTTCCAGCTCGGCATCGCCGAGCGTCATGCGACCGAGGTGGTCGAGATCGAGAGGACTGTCGAGGGGCGCAAGCGGCGGCGAAGGCATCCAGTCCATCCGTTGCAGGTCAGGCGTCATGGCGCAGGGTCCCGGGCGTCGCGCGGCGTTCCGCCGTCCGGCGGCGAAGTTCGCCCCACCCAAGCACGAGAATGGTTAACGAAATGTTTGGACCACTTTACGCAATTCCGCCCGTTTATTGACGAAAAGTTGCCGCAATCAGCCAAGTTCAGTGGAAAATTCCATTTAGTGCTAAGGCGTTACGGCCCGATCCTGTTAACGATGATTAAGATTGTCTTAATCGCGGGCATTTCATTCGCGACGCTCTGCCAATAGGATGTTGCGGAAATTGGCGGACAAGCCGTTCGGGTGGGGACGGCTCGGAGATCCGTCTTATCTGCATGATCCGGTCTGTGGGCTTGCGTGGCGCGCGGGGCTCGCGGGGGGCGTGTACAAGTAACGAGGGCTCGGACTGAACATGGCGAACACTCCCAAAAAGGTCAAAGACCCAACCGAGGTGGCGCTTTCTGCGATCCAGGAAGCTCTGAACATCAGCGATACGGCTGCGGACACCAGCCGCTCTGCATCCGCGGCGCGCAACGAGACGGCACCTCCGGTGCCACCGCCAGCACCCCCCGTGTTCGATGAGCCGTCGTTCGAGCCGCGGCCCGACGAGCGCGCGGTGTTCGAGCCGATCGAGGAGCCGCGAACCTCCCACCGCGCCGCCAATGACGACCGCGAGACCATCGGCCAGCTCCTGCAGGCGCTGCAGAAGGGCCGTCCTGCGCGCAGCGTCTATACGTTCGCGACGATCTTCGCCGGCATCTGGCTCGCGGCCTGCGCCGCGCTGACCGTCGGCTTCCTGCCCTCGATCCAGGCCACCGTGGGCCAGAGCGGCGGCGTGCTGGTCATCGCCGGCCTGATCGCGATGTTCTTCGCGCCCATCATGCTGTTCTACTTCCTGGCGAGCCTCGTCTGGCGCGGCCAGGAGATGCGCATGATCGCGCAGGCCATGGCGCAGGTCGCGATCCGCTTCTCCGAGCCGGAAGGCTCTGCCTCCGACTCCGTGGTCACCGTCGGCCAGGCGATCCGCCGCGAAGTCGCGGCCATGGGCGACGGCATCGAGCGCGCGATCGCGCGCGCCGGCGAACTCGAGACGCTGGTCGCCAACGAGGTCGCGGCGCTGGAACGCGCCTATTCCGACAATGAAGTGCGCATCCGCGCCCTGCTCCAGGACATCGCGCATCAGCGCGACAACCTGGTCGGCCAGGCCGAGCAGGTCCGCAGCGCCATTTCCGGCGTGCAGATCGACCTGCGTCATGACATCGCGTTGATCTCGGATGCGATCGCCTCGCGCGTCGACGAGGTCGCCAAGAGCATCACCGGCGCTCTGGAAGAACGCGGCGCCCACATTACGCAGGCGCTTAGCAACGCCGGCGACAACATGATCCTCGCGCTCGGCGAGCGCGGCGGCGACCTGCTCGACCGCCTCGAGGAGGCCAGCAACGAGACCACGCGCGCCGTGCTCGACGCCAGCGAGCGGCTGACCACCAGCCTCAACTTCAAGACCGGCCACGTCCACGACGAGTTCGTCGACCTCGCCGACCGCGTCCACGAGATGCTGAACGAGCGCATCGACCGCATCACCGGCGAGTTCGAGCAACGTTCCGCCGCGATCGTCGATGGCATCTCCGAGCGTACCGAGCAGGTGCACGACTCCCTGAAGAATTCGTCCGACTCGTTGCTGCTCGAGCTCGAGCTGCGCAGCAACGATCTGTCCGCCAAGATCGACGACGCCGGCAACCGGCTCGCCGGCCAGATCATCTCCTCCGGCGACAAGGCCAGCGAAGCCCTCGACGCCACCGTGAACACGCTGGTCGCCAAGGTCGTCAGCCAGACCGAGACCGCGCACGACTCGCTGTCGCTGCAGATGAGCGCTTTTGATGAGCTGGTGAAGAACCAGGGCACCGAGCTGGTCGAGAAGTTCGCCCGCGACTCCGGCACGCTGGGCGCGCTGATCACCCGCCACATCTCCGAGTTCGACCGCACCGTAAAGACCTTCGGCGGCGAGATCGTCGAACGCATGGGCCAGCGCACGCAGGACATCGCCGAAAGCCTGAAGACCTATGTCGACAATTTCGACACCCGCGTCACCTCGAATGGCGGCGACATCACTGCGGCGCTCGACCAGCGCCTGGTGCAGTTCGAAACCACGCTGGGCGAGCGCGTCAACAAGCTCGACTCGTCGCTCGACAGCAAGATCGCAAACCTCGACTCGACCATCGAGGGCCACATCAAGACCTTCGACGAACAGCTCGGCAGTCGGGTCGGCGTGCTCGAACAATCGTTCGACACCCGTACGAGGGCGGTTACCGACACCATCGACAGCCGCCTCGACACGCTGGCGACGTCGCTGACGGACGGCACCACTCAGGCGATCCACTCGATCGACTCCCGCCTCACCCACCTCGCGACGTCGCTCAACGACGGGGCGTCGCAGACGATCCAGTCGGTCGACATGCGGCTGACCCACCTTACGACGACGCTCACCAGCGGCGCGGCGCAGGCGCTCGAGTCCATCGACAGCCGTCTCACCCGTCTGACGGCCGCGCTGACGAACGGCGCATCGCAGGCCATGCAGTCGATCGACACGCGCCTCGCCCTCCTGACCTCGACGCTCACGGACGGCACCGCGCAGGCGATTGAGGCCGTCGACCGCCGCATCGCCGGCGTCACCGAGACCATCGACGGCCGCAGCATGCACCTGACCGACACGGTCACGGCACGCTTCCAGGAAATCCACCACACAATCGAGACCAAGGTCGGCTCGGTGGCCAACGACATCGACGTGCGCGTGGCGCAGTTCGAGGACCTGCTCGGCTCACGCGTCGAGGCGGTCGCCGGCCGCATCGAGAGCAGCGGACGCCAGGCCAGCGAGGACATGATGTCCCGCGCCGAGATGATCTCCACCGCGATCCGCTCGCATGTCGAGGACGCCGAGCGCTCGCTCACCAACCTCGTGGTCAACACCAGCGAGACGATCCAGACCGGCGCACGCACCGCTCAGCAGTCGCTGATGACGGTTTCCTCCGACGTCAACGCCCAGCTCAAGATGACCTCGACCGAGGTCGAGCGCGCGCTGACCGCAGTCGGCACGGGCGCCGCGAACTCGATCCTGAGCAGCGCCCGCGAGGCGCAATCGACCCTGGTCGCGGCATCGGGCGATGCGTCCAACCAGATCAAGGCGCTGTCCGCCGACGTCGAACGCACACTGTCGGCGGCAGGCTCGGCCACTGCGGCCTCGATCCTGGCCGGCGCCCGCGAGGTGCAGACCACGCTCGTCACCGCCTCCTCGGATGCAGCAAACCATGTCAAGACGCTCACCGCCGACGTGCAGCGCTCGCTCTCGATGGCCGGCTCCGCCACGGCCGAGGCGATCACCGCCGGCGCACGCGATGCGCAGGGTACGCTGATCGCGGCCTCGACCGAGACCGCCAACCAGATCAAGGCGCTGTCCTCGGACGTCCAGCGCTCGCTCTCGATGGCGGGCACCTCGACGGCCGAGACCATCACGGCCGGCGCCCGCGAGGCCCAGACCACCCTGGTCACGGCGTCCTCGGATGCGGCGAGCCAGGTCAAGTCGCTCGCGGCGGAAATGCATCGCTCGCTGTCGCAGGCCGGCCAGTCGACCGCCGAGACGATCACGGCCAGCGCCCGCGACGCCCAGAGCACCCTGCTTGCGGTCTCCGCCGAGCAGACCGGCCAGGTCCGCTCGCTCGCGGCCGAGATGCAGCGCGCGCTGGCGACCGCCGGCGGCGCCACCATCGAGGCCCTCACGAGCGGCGTGCGCGAGGCCCAGGGCACGCTGATCTCCGCCTCGACGGACGCGGCGAGCCAGATCAAGTCGCTCACCACGGACATCGAGCGCACGCTGACCTCGGTCGGTGCCGATACCGCCTCGACGATCCTCAACAGCGCACGCGAGGCGCAGACGTCGCTGACCTCGACGTCGGCCGATGCCGCGAGCCAGATCCGCACGATCTCGACCGAGATCGAGCGCGCGCTCAGCACGGCCACCGCGAACGCGACCAACGACATCCAGACCAGCGCGCTCAACGCCCAGAATGCGCTGATCAGCGCCTCCAACGAGGCGAGCTCGCGGGTCAAGTCGAGCTCGGCCGACGTCGAGCGTTCGGTCCTCGCCGCCAGCAGCAGCTTGGGCCAGGCCATGACCGGCAAGACCGACGAGATCGTCACCTACGTGCAGCAGCAGGCTGACCGTCTCTCGAACATGATCGACGCCAAGCGCGGCGCGCTGGTCGATGCGATCGGCTCGAAGGCCAGCCAGCTCACGTTCGACATCGACCGCGTCACGTCGGACGCGCTGAAGTCGATCGAGACGCGCGGCCACACGTTCTCGCAGACGATGATGGGCAACGGCTCCGAAGTGGCCCGCACCATCAATGCGGCGAGCGAGATCGCGACCGGTGCGGTCAGCAAATCACTCAAGGACCTTGAGCAGGCCTCGCGTTCGGCGATCGACCAGTCGCGCCAGGTCTCGATCGCGGCGGTCACCGAGATGCAGGAGACCAGCAAGATCCTGCGCACCGACACGGTGGCCCTGTTCGAGCGGCTGCGCGAAGGCAACATCCTCCTCCAGGAGGTGTTGACCGGTGCGCACGACAACCTCAATTCGCTCGAGCGGGCGCTGGTGACGCGGGTCGCCGATTTCGTCTCGGCGATGAACGACGTCACCGCGCGCAACGGCTCCGCGACGCAGAACCTGGAAGACCAGCTCAACGTGTTCAACACCAAGACCACGAGGGCGCTCCAGGATCTCGGCGAGCTGTCGATTCAGTTCGACGCCCACGGCAAGGCGCTCGTCGATGCCGCAGCCGTGGTCGAGCAGAGCAACAAGAACACCACCGCCTCGCTTGCCGAGCGCAAGCAGGCGCTGGAGTCGCTCGTCACCACGATCGACCTGCGCACCACCGATCTCGACCAGCGGCTGTCGCGCTTCACCGGCCTGCTCGATGAATCGCTCGCGGCGGCCGAAGAGCGCGCCCGCGACATCGCCCGCGTCGTAGCGGAGACCGCCGGCGCCGGCNCCCGCCAGTTCGAGGCGGTGCGGTCCGCGTCCGAGGAGGAGCACCGGCAGACCATCGAGGCCATGCACGACATCTACCGCCAGACCACGGACGAGGCGGATGCGATGTTCAAGCAGTCGACCGAGAAGTTCTCCAACCTCGTCTCCAGCATGAAGCAGATGGCGTTCGAGATGCACAACGAGCTCGAATCCACCCGCAACGAGCTGCGCCGTGGCGTGCTCGAGATGCCTCAGGAGGCCGCCGAGAGCACAGCGCAGATGCGCAAGGTGATCGTCGACCAGATCGAGGCGCTCGCCGAGCTCAACCGCATCGTGGCTCAGCACGGCCGCGGCCTCGACGTCACGACGGCGGGCCGCGCCTCGGTCCAGCGTCAGGAAGAGCCGATGCTGGCTGCCGCCGTCGGCGGTCGCGGCGCCGAGACGCGCACGCGCGAGAGCGGCAGCGCCTCGACCCTGCCGCCGCCGGACCTCGGCGTGCCCGCCTCGCGCCGCACTGAGGCTCCGCCGGTCGCGCCCGCCGGCAACGACCAGGGCCGCGACGGCTGGCTGTCGGACCTCTTGAACCGCGCCGACACCGGCCCGGCTGCTGCCCCGAATGGTCGTGAGGTCCCGCGCGGCCGCACTGCGGCTCCGCAACAGCCGCAGGCCCCGCAGAGCAGCGGCAATCCGCTGGAATCGCTGTCGCTCGACATCGGCCGGCTGATGGACCGCAACCTCGCGTCCGAGATGTGGGACCGTTACCAGCGCGGCGAGAACAAGGCCTTCACCAAGCGCCTCTACACGCCCGCCGGCCAGAAGGCCTTCGACGAGGTCGCCCGCAAGTACCGCGCCGACCGCAACTTCAAGGGAACGGTCGACCGCTACATCGCGGAATTCGAACGCCTGCTCGACGAAGTCGCTCGCGACGGCCGCGGTCCGCAGGAGCTGCGCAGCCACCTGACCTCGGAGACGGGCCTGGTCTACACCCTGCTCGCGCATGCGGCGGGACGGCTGGGATAACCGGCAGGCTTGTGAATAGCGCAATTACAACGGAGGCCTCGCGGCCTCCGTTTTCGTTTGGATCTCGAAGGCTCAGGTCCCGCCGGGTTGGCCGAACGACAGCCGCTCGGCGAGGACGGCGGCCTGGGTGCGCGAGCCGACGCCGAGCTTGCGCAGGATCGTCGAGACATGGCCCTTCACGGTCTGCTCGGCAATGTCGAGTTCGCCTGCGATCTGCTTGTTGAGCTTGCCCTCGACGATCATCGCGAGAATGCGAAGCTGCTGCGCCGACAGCGAGGCCATTCGCGCCGCGAGCTCGACATCGGCGCTCTGGATCGAGCCGCGACCGCCGACATTGGGCGGCATCCAGATTTCACCTGCGAGGATCTTCGTGATGGCGTCAGCCATCTCGGGCAGGCTGAGCGATTTCGGGATGTAGCCGGACGCGCCATAGGCAATGGCGCGGCGGATCGTGGCGGTGTCCTGCCGCGCCGAGATGATCGCGACCGGCACCGTCGGGAACTGCGCCGACAGAATGAACAGCGCGGCAAATCCCTGGATGCCAGGCATCGTCAGGTCCCACAGGATCAGGTCGATCTCGTCGGATTGGGCCGACAGCACGTCAAGCGCCTCGTCGAGCGACTGGCAGGCGATGATGTCGAGATCGGGCAACACGGTCGAGAGCGCGCTGCGCAACGCGGCCTGCACCAGCGGATGATCGTCGCCGATTAGGATGCGCATGGTTACGCCGAAGGGGCCCCCTGTTTCGTCCCGAACTGCCGGCTCAAGGCTTCGCCGCCGAGGAAGCGCCGCAGCGCCGCCGGCTTGACCGGCTTCGACAGGATCTCGCAGCCGCGCGCCCGCGCCTCCTTGCGCACCGCCTCGCTGCGATCGGCGGTGACGACGAGTGCGCGGACCTCGCGAGCCGACTTCTGCCGCAGATCGTCGAGAAAGTCCAAGCCACTGCGCTCCCCATCGAGATGATAATCGAGCAGCACGACATCCGGCGGGCTGGCTGCGGCGATGGCCATCGCCTCGGCGGCATCCGCTGCTGCCAGCACACGATGCCCCCAGCCGCCGAGCAGTGCCGTCAGGCCATCGAGGATCGTCGCATCATTATCGAGACACAGGATCGTCAGCGGCCGTTCCGCCAGCGCCGGCGTCACGGTCGCCGGCTTGCGCCGAAGCGAAGTTCCCGGTCCGCGCACACGCGGCACCGAGACGGCGAAGCACGAACCATGTCCTGGGCGCGAACGGACATCGACAGCATGGCCCAGAAGCCGGGAAACACGATCGACGATGGCCAGCCCAAGGCCCAACCCCTTCTCCGATCTGGGCGCGAGACGTCGGAACTCCTCGAAGATCCGCTTCTGGTCCTCCACGGCGATCCCGACGCCGGTATCCCAGACCTCGATGCGCAGATTGCCGCCACGCCGCCGGCAACCGAGCAGGATGCGGCCCTTGGGTGTATAGCGCAGCGCATTCGACAGCAGGTTCTGCAAGATCCGTCGCAGGAAATGCGGATCGCTGCGCACCGTGACTCCGCAATCGACCACGCGGAGGACGAGCCCACGTTCGCGCGCCATCGCCGAGAATTCCACATTCAACTGCACGAGAAGGTCCGCGATCGGAAATTCGAACGGCTCGGCGCGAACGGCGCCGGCATCGTAGGAGGAGATGTCGAGCAGCCGATCGAGCACATGCTCGGTCGAGCGTAGCGCCGTGATCGCGCTGCTCGCCAGGGTGCGCTCCTTGTCGGCACCGCCCGCTTGCGAGGAGGCCTGCAGATTCTCGTCGAGCGCGGACAGGAATAGACGCGCCGCGTTCAGCGGTTGCAGCAGGTCGTGGCTGGCCGCTGCCAGGAAGCGGGACTTGCCGAGATTGGCCTGCTCGGCCTCCGCCTTCGCCTGCTCGAGCGCCTCGGTCCGCTCGCGGACACGCAGCTCGAGATCCTCGTTGGCGCGCCGCAAGGCTTCCGCGGCGCGGTGACGCTCGGTCACGTCGGTATAGGTCGAGACATAGCCGCCCTCGGCAATGCGATCGTAGACGATCTCGAGCACCGTGCCGTCCGGCCGCTTGCGCTCGTACAGATAAGGCCAGCTCTGCGTGGCGACGTCACGATTGACCAGGAGCGCGGCGAATTCGGACGCGGCATATTCGCCGCGCTCGACATTGAAGGCGATGAGGTCCGCCAGCGGAAGGCCGACACGCACGAAATCCGGCGGCAGGTCCAACAGTGCGATGAAACGGCCGTTCCAAGCCGTGATGTTGAAATCGGCGTCGAACGCGCAGATCCCCTGCGGCACGCTCTCGAGCGTGCTCTGCAAGAGGCTGCGGTTGAAGCGCAGAGCTTCCGAGGCCGCATCCAGCATTGCCATCGCTGCCCGGCGCGACAGCGAGTGTCCCTCCAGCGAAGCCGCGATCACCACGCGCGCCGATGCCGCACCGATTGCGCCAGCAAGCAGGTTCTCGGTGAACCGGATCGAGTCGAGATCGACGAGCCCCGACGGATCGAGGCGTGGCCCGGCACCCGACATGCGAGCCGCGAGATAGCCGTCGAAGGCAGTCGCGCCGCGCTCCACGCCGACAAAGCGCAGCGTCAGCGCGCGGAGATCGTCGAGACGAACCACCACGCGCGAGGACAGCTTTGGGATCGACTCGCGGACGACACCATCGGCAAACGCCGCGGCCTGGTTGCGTTCGACGGTCGATTGCCGTCCGAACGCTGAGAACATGAGGAAGCAGACGAGGTTGGCGCCAAGGCTCCAGAGCGTGGCATGCGAGATCGGATCGACCCCTTCGAGGCCGAACAGCGCATTTGGCCTGAGCCAGGCAAGCTGCCACGGGCCCTGGCGAACGATCTCCTCGATCGCGGGCCAGAGCGGCGCGGCCGAGGGCAGCAGCAACGTATAGGCCCAGATGCAGAATCCGACCGCGATCCCGATCGACGCGCCGGTCTTGTTGGCACGCGGCCAGAACAGGCCTCCGACGAACGCCGGTCCGAACTGCGCGACCGCGACGAACGACAGGAGACCGATCACGGTGAGCGGATAAGACTGGTTGACCAGGCGGTGCATCAGATAGGCGAGCAGCAGGATGCCGAGTATCGACAGCCTGCGCACCGCCACCAGCACCGAGGTTACCGGCCGGCTCTGCGCGCGCAGGCCGAAGAAGCGCGAGCGCAGCAGCAGCGGCATGATGACGTCGTTGCAGAGCATAGTGCTCAGCGCGACGGAGGTCATGATCACCATGCCGGTTGCGGCCGACAGCCCACCCAGGAAGGCGATCAGGCTGACGGTGCTCGCGTCCGCCGCGATCGGCAGCGAGATGACGTAGGTGTCGGGGTCCATCATCGCGCCGAACCTGCCGAGCCCGGTCGCAGCGATCGGCAGGATCAGCAGGCTGAAGAGCGCAAGATAGGTCGGGTAGAGCCACGCCGCCGTGCGCGTATGGCTCGGCGCCTCGTTCTCGACGACCGCGACATGAAATGCCTGCGGCAAGCACAGGAAGGCGATCGCCGAGATGATGATCGTCGAGGGCCATACCGGCTGCATGGGATCGAAGGTCAATATCCCTGCAAGCTGCGGCTCCGACTGAAACTGCGACAGCAGGCCGGCCGGCCCTCCGGAGAGGCCGAACAGCACGAACAGCGCGACGATCAGGAACGTAACCAGTTTGACGACGCTCTCGAAGGCGATGGCGAGCATGAGCCCGCGATGGTGCTCGCTGGCGTGGACATGCCGGACGCCGAACACGATCGCGAACAGCGCCATCGATGCGGCGACGCCGAATGCGGAGTCCTGCCAGAACCGCAACGCCTCGCCGCCCGCCCGCTCCGGCTGCAGGATCAGATAGTCAAAGCTCTTGCCGACGGCCTTGAGCTGAAGCGCGATATAGGGAAGTACGCCCAGCAGGGACGCGAGCGTCACGAAGGCCGCAAGCACCTGGCTCTTGCCGTAGCGCGCGGCGATGAAGTCCGCGATCGAAGTGACGTTCTGGGCCTTGGCGATCGCGATCACCTTGGACAGGAGCGTCTGGCCGAACAGCAGCACCAGCGTCGGGCCGATATAGATCGTGGCGAAATCCAGTCCGGACGTCGCAGCACGACCGACCGACCCGTAGAAGCTCCACGAGGTGTTGTAGACCGCAAGCGTCAGGCAATAGCTGATCGCGGCGGCCCAGGATCTTGGCGAAACCAGCGGCCCGTCCACGCTCCGCCGATCGCCCCACCAGGCAATCAGGAACAGCGTGGTCACATAGCCGGCTGCGACCGCGAGAACGAACCACGCCTGCAAGACATCCTCACTCGAGACCGATCCGCCCACCCACAGGCGGGCCCGGAACGCGGGCGGATACTAGAGCGTTTTCAATCGCATGGAAGGCTATTTCAGCTCGGAGAATACGGACCAGGCACCAAGATAAATCGGGTCAGGACCGGCGGCCGGATGGCCGGCCGCCGGTCGGAATTTGTCCTCAGGCCGCCTCGCGAGACAGCCGGGCCTGCGGCAGGCCCTTGAGGACGAGGTTGACCACGACGGCAACCACGATGTTGAGCGCGAGCGCCAGCACCCCGGTGTAGACCGCAACCGTGCCGGCACCGAAGTCGATGCCGTGCAGCGGCTTGAGCCCGTCCGACCAGGCGAGCCACGATCCGCCTGCAAGGCCGACGGCCCAGCCGGCGAGGAGCGCCGTGCTCGAGAACCAGTTCAGATAGAGGCCGAACACCAGCGCCGGCAGCGTCTGCAGGATCCAGAGGCCGCCGAGCAGTTGCAGGTCGAGCGCGAACTGCGTCGGCATCAGCAGGATGGCGAGCAGCGCGCCGACCTTCACCAGCATGGAAGTGATCTTGGCGACCTTCGCCTCGCCTGCCGGCGTCACCTTCGGATCGACCCACACCTTCCAGAAGTTGCGGGTGAACAGATTGGCCGCGCCGATGCTCATGACGGCTGCCGGCACGAGCGCGCCGATCGCGATGGCGGCGAAGGCAAAGCCCGCGAACCAGCTCGGGAACAGCGTCTTGAACAGCTCCGGCACGACGTCGTTGTTGCTCGCGAGCTTCAACCCCGCCGCATGGCCCATATAACCCAGCAGCGCCAGCAGGCCGAGCAGCAGCGTGTAGGCCGGAAGCAGCATCGCATTCTTGCGAATGGTGTTGCCGCCCGAAGCCGCGAAGATGCCGGTCAGCGTGTGCGGGTACATGAAGGCGGCGAGCGCCGAGCCCAGTGCCAGCGAGGCATAGGGCACGATCTGCGCCGGCGACAGCAGGACGCCGCCCGAGCCTTTCGCTGCGAATGCCGCATCCGCCGCGCTGAAGACCGCTCCGTAGCCGCCGAGCTTCGACGGCACGATCGCAATCGCTGCGATCACCACGATGTAGATCATGATGTCCTTGACGAAGGCGATCAACGCCGGTGCACGCAGGCCGGACGAATAGGTGTAGACCGCCAGCACCAGGAAGGCGAGAACGAGCGGCACCTCGCCGCTGAGCCCGAGCGCCTTGATCGCCACCTCCATGCCGATCAGCTGGAGCGCGATGTAGGGCATCGTCGCCAGCACGCCGGTCGCCGCCACGGCAAGCTCAAGCCCGCGCGATCCGTAAGCGCCGCGCACCACGTCGCCCGCGGTGACGTAGCCGCGTTCCTTGGCGACCTTCCACAACACCGGCATCACCGCGAACACGAAGGGATAGACGATGATGGTGTAGGGAAGCGCGAAGAATCCGTAGGCGCCGACTGCATAGACCAATGCGGGAACGGCGATCACGGTGTAGGCGGTGTAGAAGTCGCCGCCGACCAGGAACCAGGTGATCCAGGTCCCGAACTTGCGGCCACCGAGGCCCCATTCGTCGAGATGGGCGAGCGTCTCCGGCTTGCGCCAGCGCGAGGCGACGAAGCCCATGCCGGTGACGAGGATGAACAGTGCGAGAAATACGGCGAACGCCGCGCTATCGACATTAGTCAGCACGTCGCACGCTCCTGTAGACGATGTAGGTGAGCAGCGAGGTGAGCGGCACCCAGGCGAGCTGGTACCAGTAGAAGAACGGGAAGCCGAACAGATAGGGCTCCCGGATGTTGTAGAACGGCACGATCATCAGGCCGATGAACGGCAACAGCAGCAGCAGACGTATCACGCTCTCCTCCCCTGTGAGTGAATTCGACGCGCTTTGCTTGAAGCGCGACTTGAGCGCGATATAGCTGACAACGAAGGTCGCCCCTCCCCCTACCTTGGCTCGGCCAGACCCCCATACTTTCGTATCGCCTCCGCCCCTGAGCAGTGCGCACGACGCGGTCGTCGCGCGAGACTGATGCCTGTCGCGCGCGGGTCGAATGGACGGATGGGGATCGCTACTGCCGCTTGCGCTCGTTCGCAGCGGGCTTCGGCGGCTCGGCCGGTGGCGGAGCTGCCTGCGTGCTGTTGCTGGCGCCGAACAGCACGCGGGTCGGGTTGCGGTCGAAATTGTTCACGGCGCGGCTGATGTCGCCGAGCGTGCGGCGGCCGTCGGCCATCAGCGCGCCGGAGCGCTTGTCGAAGTCATCGGCGAGCTCGCGGATCGACTTCACCGCCTGGAACAACTCGCCGCCGTCCTTGCCGCCGCCGAGCGTGTTGAGGCCGAGCATGAGGTTGTCGGCCTTGAGCATCACGCCGTCGACCTTGGCCATGACGGCATCGATCCGCTCGGAGTTGCGCGCGAGCGAGTTGGTGAAGGTCTCCAGATTCTTCAGCGACTTCTTCACCGACTCCTGGTTATCGGCAACGAGCTTGTTGATGTTCTGGAGTGTGCCGCGGATCGCCTCGGTGACGTCCTGGAGCTTGTTGGGATCGGCCGTCAACGTCGGGATACCGTCCTCGTCGAGCGGCGGCGCAGGCGCGGCCTCCTCGCCGCCCTTGAGCGAGATCGCAGCAACGCCGGTCAGGCCCTGGAATTCGAGACCGACCAGGGTGTCCTTGCGGATCGGGGCATTGTTCTCGACCATGGCGAGTGCGACAACCCGCCGCGGGTTGTCGAGCTTCACCGAGACCACTTCACCCACCCTGATACCGTTGAAATTGACGCTGCCGCCGTTGCGGAGGCCCGCTGCGGGGCCTTCGAACACGACGCGCAGGGGGCTGCGCTGCTTGGTGGTGTGCAGCGACTGGAACCACAGCACGAAGCCGATCGCGGCGGCGATGACCGCCAGCGTGAACGACCCGATCAGTACGTAATTCGCCCGCGTTTCCATCAAGTGCTCCGGCTACTCAACCCATGACCGCGCGGGCGCGCTTGCCATGGAAATACTGCCTCAGCCAGGGATGCTGCGAGGCCTGCATGTCGGCGATCGACCCTGCCGCAATGATCTTACCGTTCCCTAAAACGGCGATGCGATCACAAGCTGTGTAAAGGCTGTCGAGGTCGTGCGTTACCATGAAAACGGTCAGGCCCAAAGTACGCTGAAGGGTCCTGACCAGCTCGTCAAAATCGCCGGCGCCGATCGGATCGAGGCCCGAGGTCGGCTCGTCCAGGAAGACAAGGTCCGGATCAAGCGAAAGCGCGCGCGCCAGCGCCACGCGCTTGATCATGCCGCCGGAGAGTTCGGACGGGAAGCGCTCGGCGACCTCGGGCTTGAGGCCGACCATGGCGAGCTTGGCCATGGTGATCTCGTCCATCAGCCGCTGCGACACCCTGAGATATTCGCGCATCGGAAACTGGATGTTCTGCCTGACGGTCAGCGAGGAGAACAGCGCGCCCTGCTGAAACAGCACGCCCCAGCGTCGCTCCACGCCGCGACGCTGCGCGCCATTGGAGGCATCAAGGTCGACGCCGAACACCTCGATGTGGCCTGCGACCTTCGGCACGAGGCCGATGATGGTTCGCGTCAGCACCGACTTGCCCGCGCCCGAAGGGCCGACGAAGCCGAGGATCTCGCCGCGCTTGACGTCGAGGTTGAGGCCGTCGAGCACGCGGGTCGTGCCGAACTGCACGGTGATGTCGCGGACGCGGATGATGGGATTTTGGATCACGTCTTGGATTTCTTGCGCCATCGTCACATTCCGATCGAGGCGAAGAAGATGGCGAAGACGCCGTCCATGACGATGACGAAGAAGATGCCCTTCACCACCGAGGATGTCGTGTGCTGTCCGAGCGATTCCGCGCTGCCCTGCACCGCAAGTCCCTCGACGCAGGCGACGATGCCGATCACCGCGGCCATCACCGGTGCTTTCACGATGCCGACGATGAAATGGTCGATCGAGATGGCATCGCGCAGGCGCAATAGAAACGCTTCGGGATCGACGCCGCCATAGAGCCAGGCCACCAGCCCGCCGCCATAGAGCGCCGCCATCGCGCCGAGGAAGGCGAGGATCGGCAGCGCCAGCACCAAGGCCAGCATACGCGGCAGCACCAAAACCTCGATCGGGTCAAAACCCATGGTGCGCAGCGCGTCGATCTCCTCACGCATCTTCATAGAGCCGAGCTCGGCGGTGTAGGCGCTGCCCGAACGACCCGCGACCATGATCGCGACCAGCAAGACGCCGATCTCGCGCAACACCAATACGCCCAGCATGTCGACGACGAAGATGTCGGCGCCGAACCTGCGGAAATGGAAGATGCCCTGCTGCGCGATGATGCAGCCGATCAGGAAGGTAATCAGCACGATGATCGGCACCGCGCGCCAGCACACCTGCTCGAGGTGATGCACGGTCGAGGTCAGGCGGAACGAGCGCGGATGGATCAGCACGCGGCCGCTTGCCGCGAGCACTGCGCCCAGCATGTCGACGAGGCCCGCCACCGTGCCGCCAACACCGGCCACGGCCCGGCCGATCTGCTCCAGCATCCCGGAGATGGTGACCGCGCTGGTCTCGACCACGGGCGTCGCCTTGACCCGCCGCACCTCGTCGACGAGGCTGGAATAGTTCGCAGAGAGGCCCGCGATCTGCGTCTCAACGGCTCCTTGCGTGAGACTGCGGCGCAGCCGTTCGATCAGCCAGGCGCCGAACGTGTCGAGCTTGGCGATCTCGGAAACGTCGATGGAGATGATCTGCGGGCTGCCGGCGAGCTTCTCGGCATCGGCCACCATCCGCTCCAGCACCGGCGCGAAACTCGCGGTCCAGGTTCCGGTGGCGCAGAGTGCCAGCGCGTTGCCTTTCGCAATCCGCTCCAGTTTCGGATCGCCGCTCAAGATGTCCGCTCCCATGCCGAGGCATCAGAAGCGGCAGAAAAGAGATGGTTGCGCACGCGCCCCTACCTAGAGAAGGTACCCCCAGCCGGCCATTGTTAGTTGCAAGAGGTAATCAGCCGGTTCAGAAATTGCCAGAGTTCAAAATGACTTCCAGCAAAGTTCCGGCCCTTTCGGCGCGAATCGAGCGCTTTCCGATCGCAGGGACCTTCACCATCAGCCGGGGCGCCAAGACGGAGGCCGTCACGGTTGTGGCGGAAGTGAGTCGGAATGGTATCACCGGCCGCGGCGAATGCGTGCCCTATCCCCGCTATGGCGAGACGCCCGAGGCGACGCTTGGGGCCATCCTGGCCATGCAGCAGGCCGTGGCCGGTGGCCTGACCCGGCAGGCCCTGCAAGCCGGCATGCCACCGGGAGCGGCCCGCAATGCGCTGGACTGCGCCCTGATCGACGTGGAAGCCAAGACGGCGCGTTTGCGGGCCTGGAACCTATTGGACCGCCCGGTGCCCGGCGAGCGCACCACGGCCTACACGATCTCGCTGGGCAGCCCCGAGGCCATGGCGGCGGCGACAGCCAAGGCGGCGCACAGGGCGCTGCTCAAGATCAAGCTCGGCGGCGAGGGCGACGGCGCGCGCATCGCGGCGGTGCGCAAGGCCGCCCCCGCAGCGGAGCTGATCGTCGATGCCAACGAGGCCTGGACCGAGGCCAATCTGGAACACAACCTCGCCGCCTGCGCCGAGGTCGGCGTCACCCTGGTGGAGCAGCCGCTGCCGGCCGGCCGCGACGAGGCGCTGGCGCGGATCAAACGGCCGCTCGCGGTCTGTGCCGATGAGAGCGTGCATGACCGCAACTCGCTTTCGCCCTTGCGCGAGCGCTATGACGCCGTGAACATCAAGCTCGACAAGACCGGCGGCCTCACGGAGGCGCTGGCGATGGCCGATGCGGCGCAGGCGCTCGGCTTCGAGATCATGGTCGGCTGCATGGTCGCAACCTCGCTGTCGATGGCGCCGGCGATGCTGGTCACGCCGCAGGCGCGCTTCGTCGATCTCGACGGACCGCTGCTGCTGGCGCGCGACCGCGATCACGGGCTTCGTTATGACGACAGCCTGGTCTATCCGCCGGAGGCTTCGCTCTGGGGGTGAGCCTTGAGCCGGTGCCGCGCCGACCAGATCACGAGCGCACCAAGACCGGCCATCGCGGCCATGACGTCGTACACGCCTTCGCCGATGCGCGCGTAGATCGCGCCCGACACGATCGAGGTCGTCGCCCCCAACAGCCCGATGCACGCGGCGTAGTAGCCCTGCCCTCGCGCGATCTGATGCGACGGCACGCGCTGCACCAGAAGGTTCATGGTGCCGACGATGGTCATCCCAAACGTGAGGCCGTGCCCCAATTGCACGATCGCGAGCAGCGCGAGCGGCGGCTCGTTCGCGGTGGCGATCCAGCGCACGACGCCGCTCGCACCGCCGATCGCCATGAGCGAGGAGGCGTGCAGCGAAAAGCGCGGCGACAGCGCGAAGACGAGGATTTCGGCGATCACGCCCAGTGTCCAGAGGCCCGCGATCGTCAATCCGCCAAGACCGTGGGCCCGCCAGTTGATCGCCGAGAATGTGTAGTAGGCGACGTGACTGTCCTGGATCAGCGCAGCCGAGACGATGATGGCCCAGAAGGCGGGATCGCGCAGCAGCGCCGTTCCCTTGCGCGCCTCCGCGCTCTTTCGCCGCACATCGTCGAGCGGCTGAAGCGCGAGGCTCGCGAGCGCCGCGACGACGGCGAGCGCGACGATGACCCAGATCAGGTCGCGCGCGGCGATGGTGTCGACCAGAAAGCCGCAAGCGAGCGCACCAGCGGCAAAGGCTGCCGAGCCCCACAGCCGCACCGGCCCGTAGTCGAACCCGTAACGGGCGACGCCGCGCAAGGCGTAGGCGTCGGTCAGGGGGATCGTCGGCGTCCACAGCACGCTGGTCAGGCCGTAGATCAAAAACAACGCCAAAGGCTGCTGCTGCAAGCCGAGCACCGCAAAGCCCGCGGCCGTCGCGAACACCGAAACCGTCATGCCGGCGCGAATGGCGTGGCGCTTTTCGGCAAAGGCGGTCGCGTAAGGCAGCGTGGTGAAGCGCGTCATCGCCGGCAACGCCATGATGATGCCGATCCAGGCGGCGTCGATGCCGATCGCCTTCAGCCAGACCGAGAAGAACGGCAGATGGGCGCCCGACACCGCGAAGACAGCCGAATAGAACAGCGCCAACCGCACGGCGAATCGGCGTTTTACGAGTGCAGCGATGGGGATTTGTGATTCGGGTGCCATCAAACCAATTGCGATTCGGTCGATATCGTGGTGATCGTTACTGTAACGCGCACTGATTTGCGCGACGAGATTGCCATGGCCAATGAAGCATTCGCCCTCTCGCCTATGTCTGCCCGCGCGGCCGAGCCGAACGAGCAGGACTACGACGCGATCCGCGAAGCCTTCATGGAGACCGCGCGCGGCCGCTGGTTCCTCGGCGAATATGCCAAGCGCAACCGCAATGCCGACACCCGCATGGTGCTCGATGCGGTCGCGAAAATCGAAGAAACCCTTGCGGCACAACGACAACCTGTCGTCGAGGACCGCCTGCCCGAGGCGCTTGTGGCGATCCGCCGCGCGGTCGAGGACACGGAGGCCGCTGCCGGCAAGGCGTTCGATCCGGCCGCGATCGCGGCGGGCCTTGCACCGATTCATCGCGGTATCCGCATTATCAAGGAGATCTCCTGGCGCTGGCGCGAGATCGGCGCCGACGGACGAATCTGCGACCTGATCGATTCGCAGCTCGCCTCGATCGAGAGCGCCTGCGCGCAGGTTTCGACCATCGACCCGCGCACCGAGCTCAAGGCCGCGTTCGATCTGCTCAAGGACCGGATCGAGCAGACCGATGCTGACGGCGACGCAGCACCGCAAGCCGCGGCGCGTCCCTCCCCGGCTCCGGTGCAGGAAGCGCAGCCTGTGGCGGAAGTGTCGCCTGTCGAGGCCGCACCTGCCACGAGGGCAAGCGACACGCCCGTTGCTTTTACGGAGGCGCCGCAGGACGTCGTGCCCGAGCCCGAGGCGGCCATTGAAGAGACCTCTGTTGCCAACGCAGCGATGGACGTTGCCAGCGAGCCCGAGACTGTCGCCGAGAACCATGTCGCGGTTGAAGAGGCGGTCGCCGAGCCCGCTGCCTTCGCGGAGACGACTGACGAGCTTCCGTTCGATGCTGCCGCGGAGGCGGAGGACGAAGCCGTTCTCGAGCGGATCGCATTCGAGATGGCTGCGCCCGATCCGGACTTCGACGAGATCGTCGAGCCGATGGAGATGGCCGCGGACATCCGCGAGCCGATTGCGGCGGAGGCGGCCGTGGCACCCATCGTGGAAGAGCCAGCCGTCGCGCCGGTAGCAGAAGAGCCAGCCGCCGCGCCGGTCGCCGCACAGGCCCCGGCTGTCGAAGCGCCGATCGCGGCCGAATCGCTCGCGCGTCTCACCGACGCCATCGCCGAAGCTGCCGCCGAGGTGATGGAGCATCCGGCCCCGGCCATAGCGCCGACCGCGCCCCTGACCATGGCGCCGACCGCGACACTGCCCATGCCGTCGCCCCTGTCCGAGCCCTCGCTCGGCGCGACCATCCTCTCCAGCGGCATCCTGCAAAAGCCCCGTGCCCCCGCCAACGATTCGTTGGCGCCGATCCGCCGCATGACCCAGGCCGAGAAGATCGCGTTCTTCTCGTAAGGGGTGGGGCCCCTCAACACTGTGCATGGCGCACGGCAAGCCGCCCCGATCTCCGGTGTCGTCCTGGCGAAAGCCAGGACCTATACCGCGGAATCTATCGATTGCGGACCGTGGGAGTACCGAACCACGAATCTTCGCCAAACTGCTCCCTGGGGTTACGGGTCCTGGCCTTCGCCAGGACGACGTTGGGGAGGCAGTTGCGTGAAATGTCTCATCGTCGCGACGACGGTATGCGGATCAGCCCAAAACGCTCCCGATGTCGTATCGGCCTGCAGCCGCGGCTTCATCATAGTGTTGCACAGGGTGAGTAGACGACCTCCTCGTTTCCGACGAGCGAATGTCAAACCCGCGGGTGCCGGGCCGATGAGCCGTAGAGAGCGCAGGCGTGCGGCGCGCGCGCAATCGCATGGCGCCGCCGCAGGTGAGCTCGCAGCGAAACCGGCCGTTTCGGATCTGCTGGTTGCGGCCAACCAGCTGCGCATGGCAGGACGGTTCGCCGATACGGCCGCTCTGTGCCGCCAGGCGCTCGCAATCGACCACGACAATTTCGATGCGCTGCTCATGCTCGGCTCGGCCGCACGACATCTTGGCGATACCGCTGTTGCGCGGGCGCATCTCGAGCAGGCCGATGCTCTCCAGCCGCGTGATCCACGGCCGTCGGTGATCCTCGCCAAGCTCTTTACGGAGGCGGGCGATCACGCGGCCGCGCTGCGCGCGTGCCGGCGGGCCACCGAGGTTGGACCGGACTTTGCGCCGGCTCATCTGGAGCTTGGGATGCTGCTGGCGCTTCAACGCGACTACGAGGCGGCCGAACCCGCCTTCCGGCGCGCGCTCGCGCTGGCGCCGGGCTTTCTCGATGCCGAAATCAATCTGGGATCCTGCCTGTTCTGTCTCGGGCGGCTGGAGGAGGCGTTGACCTCGCTTGAGCGCGTGCTGGCGATCCGCCCCGACCATCCGCTGGCCTTGAAGAATCTCGGCGCCGCGCTGCGCGCACTCGGCCGATACGAGGACGCGCTCGCCGCATACCGCCGGGCCACGGCCGCGGCGCCGCAATTCGCCGAAGCCCATCGCAACGAGGCGATGCTGTTGCTGCTGCTCGGGCACTTCGAGGAAGGCTGGCGCAAATACGAGTGGCGCCGCCGCGCATCCACGCCGCACGCGCGGCCGATTCAAGGCGAGTATTGGGACGGCAGCCCGCTTGAGGGACGCACGATCCTGCTCGTTGCCGAGCAGGGCATCGGCGATACGCTGCATATGCTGCGCTACGTTCCGCGCGTCGCATCGCAGGCCGGCAAGGTTCATCTCATGCTGCCGCGCGGCCTGCTGCGGCTCGAGGGTGACGCGCTCGCCCCGGCAACGCTGTGCGCGCAGGACGACGACCCGCCTCGGTTCGATTGCTGGGCTCAACTCCTGAGCCTGCCCGGGATCTTCGCCACGACTGCCGCCAGCATTCCGGCGCCGATCCCCTATCTGCGCGCACCGGCGATCGCGCCGGACGAATGGCGCGCGCGCCTTGCCGGCAAAGGTCGGGCCGTCGGATTTGTCTGGGCGGGCAATCCGGAGCACGAGAACGATCACAACCGCTCGATTCCGTTCGCCCGGATGATGGCGCTGTTCGCGGTCGACGGCATCCGCTGGTTCAGCCTCCAGGTCGGCGCCCGTACAGCGGACCTGACCGGTGCTCCCGGCATTGTCGACCTTGCACCGCAGCTGCACGATTTCAGCGAGACGGCCGCAGCGATCAGCACGCTCGATCTCGTCATCACGATCGACACCTCGGTCGCCCATCTCGCCGGCGCGCTCGGCAAACCGGTCTGGCTGCTCCTGCCCCATGCACCGGACTGGCGATGGTTGCTCGCGCGCAGCGACAGTCCTTGGTATCCAACGATGCGCCTGTTCCGTCAGGCCCGGCGCGGCGACTGG
The DNA here is from genome assembly GCF_001641635.1 of Bradyrhizobium centrolobii. GTDB lineage: Bacteria > Pseudomonadota > Alphaproteobacteria > Rhizobiales > Xanthobacteraceae > Bradyrhizobium > Bradyrhizobium centrolobii. Next base: position 17,265 of record NZ_LUUB01000082.1, on the reverse strand, counting down.
GACGAGGTGATCGCGCAGGTGCAGGCGGCGCTGACCGGCGAATGATGGCGCAGCAATTCGAGAGAGCGATTCTAACAAAGACTTAGCACTTGTCCGAATACAACCAGGAAGACGCGCAACCTGGGCTAATGACCGTGGCTCGCTTTCGGTGGAAATCCTGGCTGGCATGGCTCGTCACGAGCCTGCTCCTCATTCTCTATGTCCGCGCCGGATTGCTGGCGAGCAAGGCCTACGAGTTCGCCATCAAGCTTGAGCCGGGCTACTCGAAGGAGTTCGAGGTCTATCGGTTTGTCGAAGGCCCGCTGTCGATGGAGCTGCAATTCCGCGATGGCGCCAATCATAGGCGCAGGCCGGAACTGGGCGATCCCGCCACCCAAGGGGACTGGCGCGAGTCGGGGATACTGAAATTCGACAATCCGGGAAGCGCGATCCGCATCGTCGCATCCGTGCTCGACGCCGCCCCCGTGACTTACGAAGCTATGCCGGCAAGCGCCCATGGCGTCGCGCTGGCGACGCGGACGCTGACGTCCAGTCTCTCGCTCTCGCCGGGTGTCTATAAGTGGCCGGCGGAGAGGAACAAGTTACAACTCCATCAGGGCGCGAATGTCGTCAGCATCAACGTTGCCACTGTCGAACGCCCCCTCGTTGGAGAAGACGTCGAGCTGTGGGTTAAGCCCGCGCTTGGTTTCGAGGCAGGCGATGCGGGCCTGTCATGGCTCTGGCCGTCGTTGCTGTGGCCCATCTTTTTCATCGTCCAACTCGGGTGGGCCTTCGCGCTTTGGCGGGCCGGAACGGGGACAAGGCCATCCAGCGTGGAATGATGGATCCGCGAACGACGTCCTAGTCAGTCCGTGATTGGACAAGAGACTGCGGTAACGATGCGAGGAACAAGACGAGGCAGACGCACAACAACACGATATCCTTGAACAGAAACTCGCCTGTCAGATTCCATGCCACAGGGTCCGTCGATAGGCTCCATTTGACGACCCCAGGCGTCGTGAAAAAGAATGACCACGTAATCGCAAACGTGACCACACCCATCAGCGAACCCACGGCCGACAGGATCGGGATGAAAGCACCTGCCGCAAGCAATGCGGCAATGGCAAACTCGACGACACCGAGGAAGTAAGCTTCTCCCCTGAGGCCGAACAGCGATAACCACGAGACAAATGGACTGTTGTTGATGAATTGAGCGATGCCTTGGGCCGACGGCAACGTGAATTTTTGCATGCCGAACGATATGAAGATGACAACCATGACCCAACGCAGGATGGCCAATAGACGATAAGAGCCGCCTCCGCTTTCGGCGACATTGAACCAGGCTTTCATGTTGGTCACCTTGCTCTCCCCGTTCAGCCAATCGGCTGGTGCGCCGACTTGCTTTCTTGGAGGCAACTACGCACAGGAGGTGCTATCGTTACGCGATTTCTGGTTCCGCCGGATCACGAACACGTGGGACAGAGCGGACGTTAGCTTCAAACGAACTGATTAAGCGTATGGACACCCTCACCCTCTGGCGCCCCGTTGGCCCCATAGAACTCGAGCTGATCCAACAGACTGGAATGCGTGCGTTCCCGCCTCGCCTACCGGACCAGCCGATCTTCTATCCGGTCCTCACCGAAGACTACGCCATCAAGATCGCGCGCGACTGGAATGTCCCGGCCAGCGGCTCTGGCTTCGTAACGCGCTTCGAGATCAAGCGGAGCTTCATCGACAGGTATGACGTACAGGAGGCTGGCGGCCGCTCGCATCTGGAGTACTGGATTCCGGCGGAAGACCTCGATGCCTTCAATGCCGCGATCGTCGGAGCGATCGAGGTCGCCCGGAGCTTCCCTGAGGCTAGCACCTGAGCAAACAGTTCTCCGAGCTCTGCAGATCAGATAAGCGCCATGACAACACCCGCAGCAGCGCTGAAGGCGACGACGACGAGCGGGGGAGCGCGCCAGGCGACCAGCAGGACGAAGCCAACGAGCGCGATGGCGAAATCCCTGGGAGCGTGAACTGTGGTAGTCCACACCGGATCATACAGCGCCGCCCCCAGCACGCCCACGACGGCGGCGTTGACGCCGCGCATCATCGCCTGAGCGCCGGCGCGCTTTCGGAAGGCGTCCCAGAACGGCAGCGCGCCGAGCAGCACCAGTATCCCGGGCAGGAAGATGCCGATGAGGCCCAGAGCCGCTCCGGCGAGGCCGTGCGGCTCGGGAGCGACCACGGTGCCGAGATAGGCCGCGAAGGTGAAAAGCGGACCCGGCACGGCCTGGGCAGCGCCGTAGCCGGCCAGAAACGCGTCGTCGCTGAGCCAGCCCGGAGCGACGAAGGCTTCACGCAGCAGCGGAAGAACGACATGGCCGCCGCCGAAGACGAGTGCACCGGAACGGTAGAAGGCATCGAACAGGGCGACGCCCGTGGATCCCGTCAGGGTGCGAAGCACCGGGAGGCCCGCCAGCAGGATGAAGAAGGCCGCAAGCGCGATCAGCCCCACGCCGCGCGAGACCGGCATCTCGACGTGTCCGGACGGCGCCGGCGCTTCGCTGCGGCACAGCCACAGGCCGGCGAGTCCGCCCAGGACGATCGCCCCGATCTGCACCACTGATGATGTGCTGAGGAGGAGGATGAGCGCGGCCACCGCCGCGATCGACGCGCGCTCGCGATCAGGGCAGAGATTGCGCGCCATGCCCCAGACCGCCTGCGCGACGATGGCAACCGCTGTCAGCTTCAGCCCGTGCAGCAGCCCGGCTCCCGCCGGTCCGGTCAACGCTCCCGCTCCGTAGGCAAAGACGATGAGAGCCGCGGCCGAAGGCAGCGTAAAACCCGTCCAGGCGGCGAGTGCGCCGAGATAGCCGGCCCGCATCAGGCCGATGGAGAAGCCGACCTGGCTGCTGGCGGGCCCCGGCAGGAATTGGCACAGCCCGACCAGATCGGCGTAGGCGTGCTCGTCGATCCACTTCCGCCGCACAACGAACTCGTCGCGGAAATAACCGATGTGGGCGATTGGGCCGCCGAAGCAGGTCAGCCCGAGCTTGAGGAAAATGCGCAGCACTTCCAGCGGCGAGCCGGTTCTGGATCGACGATCGACCGAGGCATCGGCCGAAGAATTCATGTCGCTCACGACGCTTGATCCCGATCTGTCTTTATCGACTTTCGATAAAGGAAAACCGCCTTACCGACCAGTTCTAATCCTTCATGGCCTCGCCCGTGAATTCGAGGACGCGCGACTTCGCGAGCGCAAGCCCCTTCCTGCCGAGCGGCGTGGCGCGATAGAGCGTTCGTGCTGTTCGCCCGGGGTGCTCCTTGCGCGAGCGCAGATAGCCCTTGCGTTCCATGCCGTGGAGCAGCGGATAGAGCGTACCGGGACTGAGCCTGTAGCCGTGCCGCGCCAGCTCCTCGATCATCCACTGGCCGTAGATCTCATGTTCCGCGGCGTGGTGCAGAATGTGCAGCCTGATGAACCCTGTGAGCAGATCCTTGAACTTCATGCGCTCTTTTATCGGAGTTCGTAATTGGAACGACACAAGCATCCAGCCGTTAACGCGCGGTCTCTTCGGAACCGCCTTGGGTCCGTCGAAACGATATTAGCAGCGAGGAAACTGGCCCTGGCAAGTGCGGCAGATCGCGCTCCCTGGCATCATACGCAGAAGATGCAGAAGGCACTCCAGGAGATCCGCAACCATTTGCGCGAGGACATCAAGAAGGTCGACGAGCCGCAGCTGCAAGCGATGTTCGAGACCTCGGCCGAGGTTCTGGGTGGCCTCGAGACGGCGTTCAGGGACTACGAGCAGAAAAACGAAAGCGCCTGGCGCTGACCACGAGCGGGGGCCTCAATCGATTCACGCCGTAGTCCTCTGGCGTCACTCTTGTCAGGTGGCGCATCCCAGCCGCTGATCATGCCCTTGCGGATGATGAAGCGTCCGTAGCTCCTGCTGTCGCCGACCTGCACAACGTCGCCGCTTTAGCCGCAGCGCCGATCCGTCTGCGCACGACCTTACGCGCCCCAGCCTTGTCGGCTGCGCTCGCTCTGCAACTCCTATACAGTGCGCGAGCTCGCCCGATCATCGGCCACAGCAGGAGCGCGCATGTCTACGGCAATCGCGACACTCGGCGGCGTAGGTCTGTTCCTGCTTGGCATGACCGTGATGACGGAAGGCCTGAAGGCGCTGGCCGGCTCCGCCCTGCGCGCGGTGCTCAGCAAGGCGGCCTCGACGCCGCTGCTTGGCTCAGTCTGGGGCGCCATTGTCACGCTCCTGGTACAGTCCTCCAGCGCAACGACCATGACGACGATCGGTCTCGTCAGCGCGGGCTTGCTGACGTTCCAGCAAGGGTTGAGCCTCGTGTTCGGTGCGAATATCGGCACCACGGGGACCGGCTGGCTGGTCGCGCTGATCGGCGTCCGCGTCTCACTCACGGCCGCGGCACTGCCGATGATCTTCGTCGGCGCGTTGACCAAGCTTCTCGGCCGGGGACGAATCTCCGGGGTCGGCGCCGCGCTCGCAGGGTTCGGACTGGTGCTGTTTGGCCTGACGACCCTGCAGCAGGGCATGGGTGGGCTGGCGGAACAACTGCATCCGGCGGACCTGCCTGCCGTTCTCGGTAGTCCCGGGGCGCCATGGTGGTCGGGCCTGTACGGCGTGCTGGTGCTGGTGGTGATCGGATTGGTCATGACCGCGCTGATGCAATCGTCAACGGCCGCCATCGCGGTGACCTTGTCCGGCTATTTCGCAGGTGCGATCGGGCTGGACCAGGCCTGTGCGTTGATCATCGGCCAGAACATCGGAACGGCCACGAGTTCTGCCCTGGCCGCGATCGGCGCGAGCACCACCGCCAAGCGGCTGGCCATCGCCTATGTCCTTTTCAAGCTGATCGCCGCACTCATCGCGGTCCTGCTTTTTCCCGTCGTCACGCCCTTGCTCCTGCGTGCCTCGGACACGATCGACGGCGTCACGCTGCTGGCCGGATACCACACGGCGTTCAATGTCGTTGGCGTGGCGGTCCTGCTGCCGCTGATCGACAGGTTCACGCGATTGGTCGAGTGGATTCTGCCCGAGCGCGGCGCGCCGCTGACACGGAGTCTCGATCCTTCGGCGCTTGCGACCCCGATCGCGGCGGTGGAGGCGGTGCGGCTGACGATCGCGCGCGCGCTCGCAACGGTATGCCGTTCGATCGAGGCGCGACTGGCCGGCGACGCTAAACTCATACGCTTGGGGAACGACACCGTGTCGGTCCAGGACGCCACCGATGCGCTCCGCCAGGCGCAAACGTTCCTGTCCGACGTCAGCGGTCCTCCTGACACCGACGACGAGCAGGAACGACTCACCAGCACTCTCCACGCACTCGACCACGCGTCTCGACTGGCGGAAGCGGCGAGTGGCGAAGCCGATTTCGGCTCCATGGACGGCGGACCGGAGGACAAACGCGCCAGAGAGCTGTGCATCGAGGCGATGCAAGGTGCAGCCGCGATTGCGCGCAGTGTGGCGGCGCCGCCGGGCGCCGATGCATCGCCGCAAGTCGAGCCACCCCCGCCTGACGCCGACGCCATGGCCGTTCCTCGCGAGCTCTCGACCGACAAGGCTATTACCGAGCTCGAGCGCTGCACGACGCAACTTGCCGAGGTGCTGCGCACGCACCGCAGCGCGACGCTCGGCGCGGTTGCCAGCGGCACGCTCTCTGCCGACGCCGCCCTCCTTCGCGTCGAGACGGTTCGAACCCTCGAAAGGCTGTCGTACCACGCCTGGCGCTCTGCAGCTCATCTTGTCGGTCGCGGCTAGATTAAGGAGACCAGCGTCGGCTTGCGCGCATCCAATGCGCAAACGCGTTGCTTCGCCGCAGCTTCATGCACTGATCGCGCCACGTAGGCGCACACAACAAAGGGGCAGAGCGACAACGCTCTGCCCCTGCTTCATGTGAGGACTTGGAGCATGATGAGATAGAGCGAGGTCTCTGTCTTTACCTCTCCCCGACGGGGAGAGGTCGGATTGCGCAGCAATCCGGGTGAGGGGCCGCAGCGCTCAGTGAGACTGTAACCCCTCACCCGGATCGCATCTGTCGATGCGATCCGACCTCTCCCTTCGGGAGAGGTCAACTTCGGCTCACACCAACCGATGAAGAGTCAGGCGACGAGCTCGGCGAACAGGTCGGCATCGACATTGCCGCCGGAGAGCACGATCACAACGTTCCTGCCGGCGACATCGAGGCGGCCGGCCAGCAGCGCGGCAAGCCCGACCGCCCCGCCCGGCTCGACCACGAGCTTCAGCTCGCGATAGGCGAAGGCGACGGCCGCGCCAACTTCAACATCCGAAGCGGTGACGCCGCGCGCCAGCAGCTTGCTGTTGATCGCAAACGTCATCTCGCCGGGGATCAGGGCCATCAGCGCGTCGCAGATGGTGCGGCCCGCGGGCGGGTGCGGCTCGCGGTGGCCGACGGCGAGCGAGCGGGTGTGATCATCGAACGCCTCGGGCTCGGCCACGACGATCTGGGCTTGCGGATAGCGTGATTTGACCGCGGTCGCGACGCCCGCGATCAGGCCGCCGCCGGATGCCGGTGCGACAACGATGTCGGGCGCTATGCCGAGCGCCGTCATGTCATCAGCGATCTCGCGGCCGGCCGTGCCTTGCCCTGCGATCACGAAGGGATCGTCGTAGGGCTTGACCAGCGTCGCACCGCGCTTCTCGGCAATGCCGCGCGCGATCGCCTCGCGATCATCGCGGTCGCGATCATACAGCACGACCTCGGCGCCGTAGGACTTGGTGCGCTCGCGCTTGGACAGCGGCGCATCCGACGGCATCACGATGGTCGCCTGCATGTCGAGGATCTTTGCCGCCGCCGCCACGCCCTGGGCGTGGTTGCCGGAGGAGAAGGCGACGACACCGCCGCCCCGCCTGTCCTGCGGGATCGAGGAGACCTTGTTGAAGGCGCCGCGGAACTTGAAGGAGCCGGTGCGCTGGAGCATCTCCGGCTTCAGGAAGACCTTTGCGCCGACGCGCTCATTGAGCACGGGAAAGGACAACAGCGGGGTGCGGATGGCAAAGGGCGCGATCACGCGCGCTGCGGCATCGATGTCGGCGGGGCCGACCGGGAGGGGCTGTTCCGTCATGGGACGATTTGTATCGCGGCTGGCGAGGCGCGGGCAAGACACCTCCGCGCGAGGATTTTTTGGCGGTCAGGCGACGAAGCGCGCCTCTTGCGCCCCGGTCCTGCCCGGCAGCACCGCGCCAACTGCCCGGATGCTGTCGACGAAGGCCCGAGCCGAGACCTCCCAGGTGTAGTTGGCGGCGAATTCGACGCAGGCCTGCCGGGAGATGTCGAGCGCCGCAAGGCACGCGCTGCGCAGATCCTGATCCAGCGCACCGACCGGGGCATCGCCGATCACGTCACGGGGGCCCTTCACCGGGAAGGCCGCGACCGGCAGCCCGCTCGCCAGCGCTTCCAGCAGGACGAGGCCGAAGGTATCGGTTTTGCTGGGAAATACGAAGACGTCGGCCGCGGCATAGATTTCCGCGAGCGCCTCGCCATGCTTCTCCCCCAGGAAAATCGCGTCCGGATAGGCCTCTTCGAGGGAAGCGCGCGCCGGGCCGTCGCCGATGACCACCTTGGTGCCGGGCAGATCGAGGTCGAGGAAGGCCTCGAGGTTCTTCTCCACCGCGACGCGGCCGACCGAGAGGAATACGGGCGCCGGCAGGCAGAGATCGATGGCGCGCGGGTGGAACAGCCCTGTGTCGACGCCGCGCGGCCACAGCACGACATTGTCAAAACCGCGCTCGGTGAGCTCGCGGGCGAGCGCCGGCGTCGCCGCCATCACCGCCCGGCTCGCGCTGTGGAAACGGCGCAACGCGCGCCAGATCAGGGATCCCGGAACGGGCACCCTGGCGCGGACATACTCGGGAAAGCGGGTGTGGAAGCTCGTCGTGAACGGCAACCTGCGCTGGCGACAATAGCGGCGGACCATCAGGCCAATCGGCCCTTCCGTCGCGATATGGATGCTGTCGGGGCGTGCCTCCTCGATCAGCTTGGCGATCCGCGCCGGGCGGGGCATCGCCAGGCGCACGTCGCGGTAGCTCGGCATCGCAAAGGTGCGGAAAGATTGCGGCGTGAGGAACGTGAACTCGACACCGAGCGGCTTGGCCGCCTCGGCGAGCTTGGTCAGCGTCCGAACCACACCGTTGACTTGCGGGTGCCAGGCGTCGGTCGCGACCAGGATGCGCATCAAGCGGCTCTTACGGCTACCGGCGCGACGGGGACCGCCTTTCGCAGCTGATCGGCCCAGGTGATGATCTCGAAATGGCCGTCGTCGTGCTCGACGAGCGCCGTGCAGCTCTCCACCCAGTCGCCGCAGTTCATGTAGCGGATGCCGGCCTCGTCGCGGATCACGGCGTAGTGGATGTGGCCGCAGATCACGCCGTCGGCCTCATGGCGCCGCGCCTCGGCGGCGAGCGCCTGCTCGAACGCACCGATATAGTTGACGGCGTTCTTGACCTTCTGCTTGGCCCATTGCGACAGCGACCAGTAGGGCACGCCGAACATGCGGCGGAAGAAGTTGACGAAGCGATTCATCTGGATCGCGAAGTCGTAGGCCTTGTCGCCGAGATGGGCGAGCCAGCGCGCGTTCTGCACCACGAGATCGAAGATGTCGCCGTGGATGACGAGATATCGCTTGCCGTCCACGCCGGTATGGACGGTGTTCTCGACGACGTCGATGCCACCGAAATGCGTGCCGTAGTAGTTGCGCAGGAACTCGTCGTGGTTGCCGGGAATGTAGATGATCTTGGCGCCCTTGCGCGCCTTGCGCAGCAACTTCTGGACGAGGTCGTTATGCGATTGCGGCCAGTGCCAGCTCGATTTCAGCGCCCAACCGTCGACGATGTCGCCGACGAGGTAGATGGTGTCGGCGTCATGGTAGCGCAGGAAATCCAGCAGAAGGTCGGCTTGCGAACCGCGGGCCCCGAGATGCACGTCGGAGATGAACAACGTGCGAAAGCGCCGCTCCGGGCTCTCGTCACTCACATCGTAACTTCCCATGCGCCAGCCTGTAACTATGTCCCGTGACAGGGGGATGACCGATTGAACCTGTGAGGCACCCTCAGATACGAATCAAACCTCGCCTCGCCCTCCTCGCGGATATCAGCCGCATGCGACAATCAGGCGACATAGGGCCGCAACGGTCTCCGCAAAACCTCGGGGAACCCCTAGCTGAATAGGTTAACGCCAGCGGCGCTGATGCGCCGCTCCCGCTGCAATCGCGGCCAAAATCAGTAGAACCTGTGGAAATGATGGATCGGCCCATGGCCATGGCCGACGCTGAAGCGGTCGGCGGCGGCGATCGCGGCGCTGATCCAGGTCTTGGCGCTGCGCACCGCCTGCTCGAGGTCCTCGCCCTTCGCCAGACCCGCCGCGATCGCCGAGGACAGCGAGCAGCCGGTGCCATGGGTGTTCCTGGTGGCAACGCGCGGCGCGGCGAGCGCGATCGTTTTTTCCGAATCGACGAGATGGTCGATACTCTCAGGGCCCTCGCCGTGTCCGCCCTTGATCAGAACCGCGCGGCAGCCAAGCGCCAGCAGGCGGCGCCCCTGGCCCTCGATGTCGGCTGCGCTCGAAGCGACCGGCTCGCCCAGGAGAGCTGCGGCCTCCGGCAGGTTGGGGGTGAGCACGGAAGCGAGCGGGATCAGCTTCGTGCGCAAGGCCTCGACGGCATCAGCGGCGAGCAGGCGATCGCCGGAAGTTGCGACCATCACGGGATCGAGCACGACGTACCGAGGCGCCCAGCGCGAGAGCGCGGCCGCGATCGCATCGATGCTCGCAGCCTGCGCCACCATGCCGATCTTCACCGCGCCGACGTCGAGATCGGAGAACACCGCATCGATCTGCGCGGCGACGAACTCGGCCGGCACCGCATGGATGCCGGTGATGCCTTTTGTGTTCTGCGCCGTCAACGCCGTGATGGCGGAGGCACCAAAGACGCCGAGCGCGGCAAAGGTCTTCAGGTCCGCCTGAATGCCGGCGCCGCCGCTCGAATCGGAGCCGGCGATGGTGAGCGCCACGGGCGTCGTCATGGGGCGATTTTCCGCTTCCTAGGGACCATGATCCCTCCTAGCGCGCATGCCCGGGGGCAGCAAGCAAGCTTGCGCCCGGGACAGCAAGTTCGCTTGCTAAATCGGGCCGATTTTGGCCTATTAGCCGTCAGATCATGCCCTTCGGAGCAACCGCGATGGTTCCTTTTTTCGTCCAGATCAAATGCAAGCTCGGCCAGTCCTACACGGTCGCCAACGCGCTCGCCGAAGCCGAGATTGCCTCCGAGATCTATTCCACGGCCGGCGACTACGACCTGCTGGTGAAGTTCTACGTCGACAAGGATACCGACATCGGCCACTTCATCAACGAGAAGGTGCAGGTCCTGCCGGGCATCCAGGACACCCATACCATCATCACGTTCAAGGCGTTCGGAAGCAGCTAGGGCTGCTGCGCTAGCCACCCTCCTTCCGCTTCGGCGGCGTCGGTCCGTCCACCGGCGGCAGCGATTTGACGTACTCCGCCATCGCCGCGAGGTCCTGCTCCGACAACAGCGAGGTGTTCTTGATCACTCGCCTCATCGCGCCGCCGGCGCTGTCGCCGTCAGGCAGTTCGCCGGTCTTCAGGAAATAGGCGACGTCCTTCGCGCTCCAGTCGCCGAGGCGCTTCTGGGTGATGTTGGGGATCCAGCCCTCGCCTTCCGGATTGGGGCCGCCGGCAAAACGCTGTGCGCCGATGATGCCGCCGAGAAAATTGCGCGGGCTGTGACATTCCGCGCAATGGCCAAAGCTGTTCACGAGATACGCCCCGCGATTCCATTGCGGCGACCGCGCAGCGTCGGCAGCGAATGGCTTGCCGTCCATGAACAGGAACTTCCAGATGCCGACGTTGCGCCGGATGTCGAAGGGAAAGCGCACGTCATGATCGCGCACCTTGCCCGCGACGGGAGGAAGCGTCTTCAGATAGGCAAAGAGATCAAGCACGTCCTCGCGCTTCGCATGCTGATAGGAGGTATACGGAAAGGCCGGAAAATAATGCTGTCCAGCCGGCGAAACCCCTTTCGTCACCGCGTTGACGAATGCGGCTTCGTTCCATCGTCCGATGCCATCGTTCGGATCGGGAGAGATGTTGGGCGCGTAGAACGTCCCGAAGGGCGACCGGATCGCGACGCCGCCGCCGAGCCGGGTGCGATCGGGCTGGTCGGGCACGGCATGGCATGAGGCGCAGCCGCCGGCGTTGAACATCTCCTCGCCATTCGCAAAGTTCGGCGCATGGGCGAGGCCGGTGTCGGCGAGCACCGCGGTAGGCGCGCTGAGCCACCAGTAGACACCGGCCGCGGCAACCGCTGCGAGCAGCGCCACGGAAATTGTTCGTTGCAACATGCGGTCCACCCACTCGTTGCGGCGAACCTATGACCGATGTCGTTGCAACTCCAGCCACGAAGAATTTAGCCCGCCCCCGCCGGAAACGGGAATAAACTGAAATGCCCGCTGTTGGAAGTTTGGCAGGCCAATAAGGCCACCAGGGAGAGTGTCATGAACAAGACCGTCATCGCCGTGTTAGCGCTGGGTGCCGTCGCTTTTGCGGGCCCGGCCAGCGCAGAGAAGCTGAAAGCAACGCTGGACGGCAAGTCCGAGGTGCCCGCCACGACCACCAGCGGCACCGGGACGGCCGATCTCGACTACGACGCCGCCAGCAAGAAGCTGTCCTGGAAGGTGACCTATTCGGGCCTCTCCGGCCCCGCCACAGCCGCCCACTTCCACGGGCCGGCCGAGACCGGCAAGAACGCCGGCGTCGCGGTCGCGATCCCGAATGCCACCAAAAGCCCGGTCGAGGGCAGCGCGACGCTGACCGACGCGCAGGCCGCCGATCTGCTCGCCGGCAAGTACTACGTCAACATTCACACCGCCGCGAACCCCGGCGGCGAGATCCGTGGCCAGGTGACGAAGTAAGCGCAGCGCTTGCAGCAAACGAGGCCGGAGGCTCGCGGGAGCGTCCGGCCTTTTCGATTCCGATACCCGGTGCGATCTCGCATATGAGCGCACGTCCTCGCAGCGATGCTGGCCCCTCATGTCGCGGCGAAGCGTTTCAACCAATGCAACCACAAATGTCACCTGGTCTTAGGGAATTCCGTTCACATCCGAACAGTGCGCAAGCTGGCCTGGCAGGTTGGCGGCACTCTCGTCAGCCGCCGGTCCCGGATGAGACGACGACAAGCGCTCAATTCGGCTGATGACGGTTCATCCCGTCCGCGCTCCGAGTTCGGAACACGGCGACGATCTTGTCGATCCATATGCAGAACCGGTGCTGGTGACATCTGCGGGCCGGACCACTCAAGTGGCCTACGTCGTTTCCGTTGTTGCGCTCGGCCTCCTCTATGCGTGGTTCGTCCAATTCAAGCTTCAGTTGCCACAACGCCGTCGCGTGATGAGCCCGACGTTTGGCTTTGCGCAGTTCACGCCATCTCGAACGATTTCACTTTACGGTGACGGCGACAGATGCAGATACCTGCATGCGTGCAGGTTGTGCTATAAGCTGTAGCACTCGGGGAGGGGGAATCTCAAAGGAGCTGACTATGAGCAGAAGCCTTCTCGTCGGTCTCGCTATCCTCGCCCTCTCCGGTTCTACTGCGCTCGCTGCGCACCACACTCATCATCACCGTCCGATGAACGCGCAGGCCGCCGCCCCTGAGTCTCCGCCTCCGGGCGTCTGGATGGGCGGCGTGAACAGCGGCGACCATGCCATGCATCTTCGGAATCTGCACGACTCCGGCTACAACCCGAAGAATGATTTCAACGCAAACGGGAACGTAGCGGCGCAATAGCGCAAGACCTCGTCGGGTCTCATCATCTATCTTCGTCGCCACGCCTTGGAGCTGGGACGACAGCTCACGTTTGATCCTAGCGAAACCCATCACTCTCTTTGCGCGCACTGCCCGACCCGCTTTGAGGCGCCTGCCTCATGGCGTTGACGCGTCGCGTGCTCGAGGATGGGTTTCGCTTCGCGCGACTCATCCTGCGCGCTGTAGACGCATGACCGAAGCTCAAGCCTGGCTCAACGCCTGCGCGAGATCCGCGATCAGATCCGACGGATTTTCAATACCGATCGATAGCCGGATCGTGGAGTCGAGAACCCCGATTTTCCGGCGGATGTCGGCCGGAACGCCGGAATGGGTCATGGTTGCAGGCAGGCTGGCGAGCGATTCGGTTCCCCCGAGGCTCACCGCCAGCTTGAAGATTTGCAGCGCGTTCAGGAATTTCACAGCCGCCGGTTGGCCACCGACGATGTCGAATGAGAACGTGGATCCGGCACCAAGACATTGCCTTGCGAAGACACGTCCGGCCGCCGAAGCGGCCTCGTGATGACCGAGATAGTGGACCTTCGCCACCTTGGCGTGGTCGCGCAGGTAATCCGCCACGAGGTGCGCGTTGCTGTCCGCTTTCTCCATGCGAATGCTCAACGTCTCGAGGGACCGGCTGATCATCCAGCAGGAATGGGGATCCAGTTGGGTGCCGATGGCGCCTCGCAGCGCCTTGATGTCCTTCATGATCGCCTTTGAGCCGAGCGCGGCACCTGCGATAAGGTCGGAATGACCGCCGACATATTTGGTCAGCGAGTACAACGAAAGGTCTGCACCGTGCTCGATCGGCCGCTGAAACACCGGCCCGAGCAAGGTATTGTCGCACGCGATGATGGGCGCATGTCCCTGCGCTTGCCCGATCGCGTCGGCGACGCGGCGGATCATGGCGATATCGACCAGGCCATTGGTCGGGTTGGCCGGGGTTTCGATGAGGATCATCGCAATCCGGCCTTTGCGCGTGGCCGCCTCTGCCGCCTGCTTGACCGCCGTTTCGTCAATGCCGTCGGCAAAACCGACCGCGCTGATCGAAAGCCGTGCAAGCGTGTTGGCAAGCAGGGTTTCCGTTCCGCCGTAAAGTGGCTGGGAGTGCAGAATGACGTCGCCCGGCCGGACGAAGGCGAGGATCGTCGTCGCAATTGCCGCCATCCCGGACGAGAATAGCGCGCAGCTCTCGGCGCGCTCGTAGACCGAGAGCCTGTCCTCGACGATTTCGCTGTTGGGATGATTGAAGCGCGAATAGACGAGGCCGGCGCCCATCCCCTCCGGCGGCTCGCGCCGGCCGGAGACGAAATCGAAAAAATCCTGTCCGTCTTCGGCCGTCCTGAACACAAAGGTCGAGGTCAGGAAGACCGGTGGCTTGATGGCACCTTCCGAGAGTTGCGGATCGTAGCCGTAGGTCAGCATCAGCGTTTCGGGATGCAGCATATGGTTGCCGATGTGGGTCTTCGACGGAAACGGTTTTGCCATGGCCTGTCTCGCTGTTCCTGATTCAGATCCTCGCCGTGCGTTGAACTCTGCGATGGTGAAGCAAGCAGGATGCGGATGCGACGGCATCCGACAGCTCTCGTCAACGTCGCGGCGGCCGCGGTTGAAGATAGCTCATACGCGGCGCTCTGACAGCGATCCGTCAGGCCTGGCAGACAAATTTTGAAGCGATGTCCGCTTTGCCGACCAAACCGGCATCGACGCGAGGCGAAGGAACGTCGACCAAGGGCTATCAGAAGACTGGAGGAGACTGCGGGTGTTTACTGCTCATGAGAAAGTGACTGCGGATTTCGTTGGAAAGACGACTTGCTCTCCATCTCAGGTTGCGGTTGGATAGCCTTAGTTGATCAAAAATGGCAACTGAAGCGTTCGCAAGGCAGCCGATGACGCCGACGGCTCGATCATCTTTTGAACTCATCTTCGTTCATGGAACATGGGCGCGAGACGGAAAGTACGGACAGAAGGATACATACTTCGTACAAAAACTGATGGAATTCGCTGGCGCAGACGCAGGTTACCGCCGGTTCACTTGGTCTGGCCGGAACACTGTCAGCGCGCGCGAACAAGCAGCCAAGGACTTCAAACAATTCGTCGCTGAGCTTGCTCCAAAACCACCAGGTACAAAACGCCTTGCCCTGTGCCACAGTCATGGTGGCAGCGTTGCCCTCATGGCTTTCTTGGACATGGCAACGGCCTCTTCCTTCGACGGTTTGGTCAGTATCGGCACTCCATTCCTGCATGTATATCGTTTAAGGGAAGTTGAACCGTCTATCTCGCCGCCGTTCCCTCCTATCGAGGCCGCCGCAAGATGGTTAGCGCTATTTCTGTTTTGGTGGCTGGGTTTTGGAGAGCAAAATCTTGTCGCGCGTACGCTGAGCACTTTCGGTTCGATTATTGGTAACGCTATTAGTTGGATCGGCGGTCATCCTGCCCTTGCATTACTCGAAATCATAGCAGCTTCGCTTTTGATGCTTGCGATGCTTGTCTTTTGCGGCATGCTCACGATCGGTCATACGATCTTCTTGGATTGGGTTTCGGAACGGCAGTCACGCATTGCCGACATTCTCCCTTCGATCGAGGCGGCCGCAGGGTGGTTGGCGCTATTTCTGTTTTGGTGGCTGGCCTTTGGAGACCTAAATCTTTTCGAGCACACACTGAGCGCGCTCGCTTCGATTATTGGTAACGCTATCGGTTGGGTGGTTAGTCATCCCTTCCTTGCATCGGCTGGAATCATACCAGCTGTGCCGGTGATGGTTGTTCTGTACTTCATGCTGCTGATCGGTAGTTTGATATACTCCGAATGGCTTTCCGACCGGCAGCCAAGCATTACTGACGCTCCAAATGATGCGGCCTGGAAGATAAAAGAGAGGTGTCGCCTACCTCTTTCGGCGCCCGTACCCACACTTCTTCTCCGCGTACCAGCCGATGAGACTTACGGCGCACTGATCTTTTCGCGAGTGGTCTCTTTCGTCGTACTTCGGGTGTATGGCTTCATCATGTTGTCCATGGCGGCAGCAATCGATAAGTCGCGAACATGGCCCTACGTCGGTGGTTCGATAAGCCGCCTGCTCGACTGGGTCAGCCTTTTTTCGCGATGGATTCTTTCGTTCCCTGTCTCAATGCTAGCCGGCGCGGCACTGTTGCTTTTCGGACGCGAGTTCTTTCCGGTCGGCGGATATGTACTCATTTCCGCGGAAAGCACTCCTCCGGGAACATGGCAGATAACAGTTGTCCCGCCGTTGGACCGCCACGAGCGTCGCTTGGACCACCAGGAAAGGTATATACAGGCTGAGCTTGAAGAAGATCGGAAACTGATTGGCGAGCTCGAGGACGTAGTTTTTGAAGAGTGGCGGGCTGCAACTCAGGGCATCATTCATAGCCGCGGCTACACAGATCCTCGTGCCGTTTCTTTGATTACCAAATGGATGAGCAGACTTTCCTAACGCTGGTTATTCACCAATCAGACGGCTCCCAAGATATCCCGGCTTATGCTTCTGCGCTGAAGTTCGTTTGCGCAAATGTTCGCTTCGAGTCATCTGCATCGATCGGACGCGCTCTGATAATCTCTTACACACGTCCGAACTAGGGTCTGTACCTAATTAGCGCGCTCTGATTCTCTTGCACCCGAACTGATTCGGCACGGGGGCTTTGATGCGCAAGGGGCTGTTCTGGCTCAACGACAAGCAGTGGGCTCAGATAAAGCCGCATCTGCCAACGAACCAGACCGGACCGGAGCGCGAAGATGATCGACGCATCATCAGCGGTATCATCCACATGCTTCAGTGTGGCGCGCGCTGGCGCGATTGCCCGCCCGACTTTGGTCCTTACACGACGATCTACAATCGGTTCAATCGCTGGGCCAAGCGCGGACATTGGCAGGCGATCTTTGAAGCGCTCGCCCGCTGCGGCAAGGATGGCGTGACTTTGTCCATCGACTCCACCTCGATCAAGGCGCATCGCTCGGCGAGCGGCGGAAAAGGGGGGAACATGAACAGGCGATCGGCCGCTCGCGCGGCGGGCGGACCACGAAAATCCACGCGCTGAGCGACCCTGATTGCAAACCCTGCGCATTTCATCTCACTCCGGGCCAGGACGCAGATATTGCCGCAGCGCCGGCCCTTTTGGAACTCGCGCCGCCCATGTCTGCCCTCATTGGGGACAAAGGCTACGACGGCGACGGCTTTCGCGCCGAAATCGTCAATCGTGGCGCCAAGCCCGTCATTCCAAACAAATCCAACAGGGTGACCTTCCACAACTTCAGCAAGCGCATCTATAAAGGGCGCAATGTTATCGAGCGTTGCTTCTGCCGGCTCAAGGATTTCAGGCGTGTCGCAACTCGTTACGATAAACTCGCCAGAAACTTCTTGGCTGCCGTCCACATCGCAGCCATCGTCGCCTATTGGATCAATTGAGTCTGGACCCTA
>NZ_LUUB01000081.1:96752-106773 GCF_001641635.1 Bradyrhizobium centrolobii | reverse complement strand
CGCTTCCGACGCTGGTGTCTCCGGACGCGGCACCCGAGCCGGCGCCGGCCAACATACCGTTGCCGGGCCAGGATCCGCGCCGCACCCCACCGAAAGCAAAGGCCGCGCCAATGCCCAAGGTGCCGCACGCAGCCCCCGCGGCGCCAAGCCCGCCGCTCGCAAGCCAGCAGGTCGCGCCGCTGCCGCCGCCGATCGAGGTGAGGCCGGCGCCGGGACCGCCGCCGCCAAGGCCCAAGCCGAAGCCGCCGCTGGTCCTGATACCGTCGAATCCATAAGAGCAGAACGAACTTGGGTTGAATCGATCGGCCGCGGGCACGCTGAACCTCTCCCGCTTGCGGGGGAGGTCGGCGCGAAGCGCCGGGTGGGGGCTCTGTCCACGTTGGGAGCCTCGATTGCGGAGGCACCCCCACCCCAGCCCTCCCCCGCAAGCGGGAGAGGGAGCACACCGCGCGCGTGGCAGCGCCGCCGTGCAGTCTTGCGCGGCGGTGAAGAATTTTGCGCGCATTTTAATGAATTTTGGTCAGCAAAACTGATTTGCCGATTTTACTGAATTCTCGCGTTTGACGACTAGCGTCGGCTCCAGAGGAATTCGGCGTCCTGTCAACAGCGGCAGGACGGCTCGCCAAGAACTGGGGTTATCGAATGAACGGGGCGAAATCGCTTCTACAGGATCTGGACGACGCGATCGCGCGCGGCACCGACGAGAGCCGGGCGCGTGCGTTGTGGCATGCGACCGACCTTCTGATCACCGGCCGCTACAGCGACGAGGAGATCAGCATGTTCGGCGAGGTCATCGGACGGCTTGCCGACGAGATCGAGGTCGCCGCGCGTACGCAGCTCTCGGAGCTGATGGCGGCGTGCGATCACGCGCCGCTCAACGTGATCGAGCAGCTGGCCTTCGACGACGAGATCGAGGTTGCCGGTCCCGTGCTGCGCGACTCCACCCGCATCGACGAGAGGGTTCTGGTCCAGAGCGCCATGACCAAGGGCCAGTCGCACCTGCTCGCGATCTCGCAGCGCCAGTCGATCGGCGAGGCCGTAACCGACGTGCTGGTCAAGCGCGGCAACCAGGAGGTCGTGAGCTCCGTCGCCAGGAACGAGGGCGCACGCTTCTCGGGTTCGGGCCTGCTCCACATGGTCCGGCGCGCCGAGGGCGATTCGATCCTCGCCGAGCAGCTTGGCCTGCGCAAGGACGTGCCGCGGCACATCTTCCAGCAGCTCATCGCCAAGGCGTCGGAGGACGTCCGCCGCCGGCTCGAGACCGAGCGCCCCGAGATGATGGCGCAGATCCAGAGCTCGGTGACCGAGGTCACCGGCGACCTGCAATCCAAGTTCGGTCCCTCCTCGCGCAGCTACTTCGTCGCCAAGCGCGTGGTGACGACGCAGTACCGGCAGGGCAATCTCAACCAGGACTCGATCTCGAACTATGCGCGCCAGCACCGCTTCGACGAGGTGCAGATCGGTCTGTCGCTGCTGTCGTCGCTTCCGGTCGACGTGATCGAGCGCGCGTTGATGGACCGCAACCGCGAGATGCTCCTGGTGCTGTGCAAGGCGCTCGCTTTCTCCTGGGAGACCACGATGTCGCTGCTGTTCCTCGGCGCCAAGGATCATCTGATCACGGCGCGGGACCTCAACGACAACGAGCGCGAGTTCGGCCGCCTCAACATCGAGACGTCGCGCAGCATCCTGAAGTTCTACCAGTCGCGCAAGAACAGCGGAGCCGCCGATCCCGCCGCGGGTCGTCAGGCCGAGCTCCAGATGCACTGAGCATCATTCCGGAATTCGAGAGGGGAGTGTTTGCAATGTTGCCTCAATTCGGCACCGCAGCCCGCAAGAATCTCAACAAGGGTCTTAACCGCGACGTCGGCGGCGCAGCCCCGGAGAAGGCGTCGGTGGACGCGGCCTGGCTCGTGTTGGAAGCAGCGAACGATCTCGGTGACCAGGCCGCGGTGGACGCCTGCCGCCGCGTCATCGATGCCGAGCTGAACGGCACCGCCGCCGGCCGCTCCGACCTCGATCTCGTGCTGGGGTATTTCCGGTAAGAGTCCCTAGGATGGGTTGAGCTCTTGCGAGACCCATCACCGTTCGTTGGCACGAGCGCATCAAAGGGGACTTGCGACGTGGTTGATGGGTTTCGCTGCGCTTTACCCATCCTACCGGCTTGACGATGGTCCTGCGGACGAACGGTCAGCATCCGTTGATCGTTGGTCTGCTTCGGCGACCTTCCTCTCGGGTCCTGAATGGGCATTCGTCGAACATCCGCAGTCGAAGGCATGCTATCATGCCACCAGGGATAGCACTCGCTATCCCTGGAATCCGGGAGAGATAGCCATGAAGACCTTGTCGCTCGTCGTCGTGAGTCTCGCTGTCGCAACCCTGTCAATCTCGACAGCAAATGCTCAGTACAAATGCTCCTGGAGCAGCGGGAGTATATCCTCCGTCCCCTGCGCCAAGCGTTATGCTGTCAATTACGAAGCGTGCCGAAAATACGTCGTGGACCACGGCGCGACAGCGGGTGAAGCCATGTGGTGGTGCACAAGCCAGGGCTACAACAAGTGATTTGATATTGACCACAAGCGAGAGGCCGCCTCGATGGGCGGCCTCTTCATTTCGGATGTCGCGCGGATCGGGCCCGAGAGCCCGGCTCGTAGGACGGGTAGAGCGCAGCGAAACCCATCATTCCTTGATACGTGCGCGATGATGGGTTTCGCAAGAGCTCTACCCATCCCACGAGCTGCGAGCCGGGCTCGGGTCAGCCGCAATTCCAGATCGGTCCGATTGGCGTTCGCGTCCAGCATGGACCGAAGCTGCCGCCATTGTAGCGGCCGTTGTAAATGCCGGGCCGGCCGAAATAGTGCCACTCGCCATCATACCGGTAATAGCGGGGGACCGGGTCAATGTACCAAGGGCGCCGATTGCTGCGCGCGACGCGCCACGTCGGGTCCTTCTGGGCATAGAGCGGTTGGCTGTTGCTCGGCGGCTGGCGATAGCCCGGCAGGAAGCCGTAGCCGTGCCAGCGCGGCGCAGGCCGCTTGTGAACGGGAGCCGCCGACACGAGGCCGGACAGCAGCGACAGAACGATGATAATCGCGAGACACTTGAGGCGGGACATCGTCAAACCATACGCAGTCAGTCGCGGGAAGGCGATTCAAATCCGGGTGCGAAGATCGTTGCTGATCGCTTCTGTTGCCAAACATTGCCGGCTGTACCAGTTCAGTGGCTGAAAACGGGCTACCCGTTCAACATCGATAAAACAATCCGAGCGAGATCGGCAGTCCACTCCACCAGCTGGTCTGCGCCAGCCGCTTCAAGCTCATCCCGCCTACCATACCCCCAAAGCACGCCATGACCGCGCATATCGACCGCGTGAGCCCCGGCGCCAGTTTCAGGTTCTCCAGGATGCGCCGGGCAAAGACTTCACGCTTCGATGTGGCCAGGTGGATTCGCAATCCGGTGCGACGCATGTCTTCGAGCGCGCCGCTGATTCTGGGATAGAGCTCGCTTCCAAGCAGACCGACTTCACCGTAATGCTGACGATAGGATGTCACAGCTTCATCGAACCGGTCGTCTCCGCGCGCTTGCAGCAAGGCCTGCAAGATCTCCTCGAGTGGCGGCCCGATCGCGCGCTTGATATCGAGCGCTTCGCCAGGATCATGTCCGAGCGCACGCAGTGCGGCTGAGCAGCTTGCGACAATGCCCGGCTGGGAATCAACGAGCGTTCCGTCGAGATCGAGCAGTACGGCGCGGGCTGGAGACGTGCGCGAACATAGCCGCCGGCTGCAGACGAGTAAACGTCTGCCCGTTCCTAGACAGGGCCGTGCGAGCCGGGCGGTATCATGTAGAGCGTCACCGCGAAAATGGCATAGATGCAAAGCAGGAGAGCACCGATGAACCAGGCCGACTGTCCGCCATTGGTTATGAAGCTTGTGACCACAGCGGCGATCATGACCATGGTCACCGCCCCGGGCCAGAATTGAAGGTCCATGGGCTGCGGCCCGACGACATAGCTAAGCAGCACGAGGACGGGTGCGACGAACAAGGCGATCTGGGCCGCGCTTCCCAGCGCGATGCTGACGCTCATATCGAGTCGGTTCCGGCGTGCCGCAGAAAATGCAACTGCCATCTCGGCTGCGGCGCCGACAAGGGCAACCACGATGAAGCCGACGAACGCCGGGCTCATGCCGAGCGTTTCGGCTGCCTTCTGCACCGACTCCACGAAAATTTCACTCACGAGCGCGACCAGCATGGTCACGACCACAAGCGTCGCCACAGCCACCCCGAGCGGCAGCGTTGGTGCGGCCCCTTCGCCATGGTCCTGGCTGGCGAACAATTCCTTATGCGTCTTCAGCGAGAAAAGCAGGCCGAGGCCGTAGGCAGCAATCAGCAGAAACGCCAAGGCAGCGCTCAACCGATGAACCGTCGCCTCCCGTCCGGGAAAGTCGAGATCAGCCACAGCCGACGGCGATAACAGGGCGATCGTGGCCATCAGCAGCAGCGCTGAATAGAGCCGCCCGCCCGCGCGATTGTAGGTCTGCACGTGGTGCCTCAGCCCGCCCAGAAGCAGGGACGCACCCAGCATGAACAGCGAATTGGTCACGATCGCACCTGCGATGGAGGCCTTGACCAGCATGTATTCACCGGCGTGCAGAGCGGTCACGGCTATGATGAGCTCGGTCAAATTCCCAAGCGTGGCATTCAACAGCCCGCCCACGGCATCACCGGTCTTCTCGGCGACGGCTTCTGTTGCGTGGCTGAGCAAGCTCGCGAGCGGAATGATGGCAATCACGGCCAGTACGAAGAGCAGCGTGTGCGCATCCGGCATGATGCGCTCGAGCGCGATCACCACGGGCACGAAGATCAACAGCCACAGCAGCGGACTGTGCCGGATTTCCTTGAGCAGCAGGTTCATGGCCGGTCCTTCGAGGTCTCGCTGGGACCCTGAGGTCGGGGACGGGGCGAGCATTGATCTAGCTCAATGGCTTGTCCGGGCGCCGATGCCCGGAAAGCCTGACTAGATCCAGACTATTTGGGCCGCAACGACGTGCCTTGGGGTGACCGAGCACGGCGCTTCCTTCCGCGGTTAGGCTTGGTCGGCCAACACCAGGAAGCGGACCGGATAAGAGGCGACAGGTCAAATCGCACCAGAATTCTTCGATCATGCCATCGTGCCGCTGTTTTGCCCGACGGGTCAACTCGTTCTCTGAATGTGCCAGCAGCCCGTAGGATGGGTAGAGCTCTTGCGAAACCCATCGACGCCTGCTGAGCGTGTCAGGGAATGATGGGTTTCGCTGCGCTCAACCCATCCTGCGAGCCCGTTATGCCCGACGTGTCAATGGCTTCACAGGCGCAACCGGTCATCATCCCGGCAGCCGGCGGCTACTTTGCATGGGGTTGTTTTCGCGTTTTTAGTCCGACGGAGGCGAACAGCTACCCCGCGCCGAGCGCGACCGCGACGTTGTAGGTCAAAAGGCTCGCGGCATAGGCGAGCACCAGCATGTAGGCGAAGGTCGTCGCCATCCAGATCCAGCTTCCGGTCTCGCGCCGGATCACCGCCAGCGTGGAGGCGCATTGCGGGGCGAAGATGTACCAGGCAAGCAACGACAGCGCGGTCGCGAGCGACCATTTCGTCGCCAGCGCCTGACCGATCTGCTCGGCCGCCTCCTTGCCGCCTTCGATCGCATAGACGGTGCCGAGGGCCGCGACCGCGACCTCGCGCGCCGCCATGCCCGGGATCAGGGCCACCGCAATCTGCCAGTTGAAGCCGACCGGGGCGAGCAGCGGCGCGATCGCCTTGCCGATGATCGCAGCCAGGCTGAAGTCGATCGCCGGCTCGGTGGCGCCCGCCGGCGGCTGCGGGAACGAGGCCAGGAACCAGATCAGCACCATCATGGAGAAGATCGTGGTGCCGGCGCGCTGCAAAAACATCTTCGCCCGCGTGAAGATGCCGATCGCGATCGATTTCGGGCGCGGCATCTTGTAGTCCGGCAGCTCCAGCATGAAGGGCGCCGGCGCATAATCGCGCAGCATGAAGAACTTGATCAGGAACGAGACGAGAAGCGCACTGACGATACCGGTCGCGTAGAGGCCGAACATCACGAGGCCCTGGAGATTGATGAAGCCCCAGACGTCCCTGGCTGGAATGAAGGCGGAGATGATCAGCGTATAGACGGGAATGCGCGCCGAGCAGGTCATCAGCGGCGCGATCAGGATCGTGGTCAGCCGGTCGCGCTTGTTGTCGATGACGCGCGTCGCCATGATGCCGGGAATGGCGCAGGCGAAGCTCGACAACAGCGGAATGAAGGCGCGGCCGTGCAGGCCGGCGCCGCCCATGATGCGGTCCATCAGGAACGCCGCGCGGGCCATGTAGCCGAAATCTTCCAGCAGCAGGATGAACAGGAAGATGATGATGATCTGCGGCAGGAACACGGTGACGCTGCCGACGCCGGAGATCACCCCGTTTTGCAGGAAGCTTTGCAGCAGGCCGGCGGGCAGGGTGTCGTGCACGAGCTCACCGAGCGCATCGAAGCCCGAATTGAGCAGCTCCATCAGCGGCTGCGCCCAGGCGAACACCGCCTGGAACATCACGAACAGGATCAGCGCGAGCACCAGGAGGCCGCCGACGGGGTGCAGCACCACGGCGTCGATCCGCGCGGTCCAGGTGTCGGGACGGCTCGGCAGGCTGACGCAGTCGGCGATGATCCGGTCGGCCTCGCGCTGGGTGGCGCGCAATTCGGCGACGCTGAGCGCGCGCCAGGTGTTCTCCTGAGGCTCGGGGTCGAGCTTCGCCGAGATCTCGTCGGTCAGCTTCAACAGCTCGGTGGTTCCGCCCTTGCGCACCGCGATCGAGGTGACCACGGGCACGCCGAGCTCCCTGGCGAGGCGCTCGACGTCGACCGTGATGCCGCGGCGGCTCGCGATGTCGAACATGTTGAGCACCAGGATCAGCGGCCGGCCGGTGCGCTTGAGCTCGAGCAGGAGGCGGATGGTCAGCCGCAGATTGGTCGAATCGGCCACGCAGAGCACGAGATCGGGCATCCTCTCGCCGGATGCCTTGCCGAGCACGAAGTCGCGGGTGATCTCCTCGTCCGGGCTGCGGCCGCGCAGCGAATAGGTTCCGGGAAGGTCGACCACCGAGACCTGGCGTCCCAGGGGGGTGACGAAAAAGCCTTCCTTGCGCTCGACGGTGACGCCCGGATAGTTCGCGACCTTCTGCCGGCTGCCAGTCAGCGCATTGAACAGCGAGGTCTTGCCGCTGTTTGGCGTGCCCACCAGGGCGAGATGCAGCAGGGGTGCTTCCATGAGATCAAAGGCCTGGGATCAGAGCTCCGGCCGCATCACGCGACGATGATGGCCATGGCTTCGCGTCGGCGTACCGCGATCGTGATGTTATCGACGCGAACGGCGATCGGATCGCGCCCGACGATGCCCTCGTGCAGGATCTCCACCCGGGCGCCCTCGACAAAGCCGAGTTCGATCAGGCGGCTCTCCAGCTCGATGTCCGGCAGCGCCGACCCTGTGCCCTTGGCGGAAAGGTGTTGAATGACGCCGGTGTAGCCGCGCTGGGCCAGACCTAGCGGCATGTGCGGGCGCGTGTCATCGTCGTCGGTCATGCCCTGTATTTTCAACGCAGGGCATTGAGGTCAAGCCGGCTCGGCCTGCCCAGGTTGCACCTTAGAGTGATTATAAAGTGCAAGCCCCGCGCGCCGCAGCCGGCGCGCCTCTGGCGGCTATTGAGCCGGGACCTTCTGCTCCGGCGGGATGGCCATGGCGCGGTTCTTGAAGTAGTCGAGAACGAACAGGCGGATGGCCGACGACAGGTTGCCCTGCTGGCGATTGCCGTCGATCTCGCCGACGAGCTCGGACAGCGTCATGTTGCGCAGGCCGGAGATCTCCTTCATGCCGTTCCAGAACGCCTCTTCCAGGCTGACGCTGGTCTTGTGTCCGGCGACGACGATCGATCGTTTGACGACGGGCGATTTCATGGCTGCTCCTCGCGGTCGATCCGATGCTGGTCCAGGTGCTCCTTCGCTTGCGCTTTGCGCTTCTCCTCCGCCGAGCGCTCGGCCTTGGTGCGCCCGAACTTCGCCCGGTTGGTTTCCGCCTGCTTGGCCGATGCTTCCCGCTCGGCCCGCTTCCTGAAGCGATTCAGGTTGATGACGTTCCCCATGTCGCGTCTCCATCACCCGATCCTCGACGGGCGGGATGAAACATTCAGAAACAGGGCGCCGCCTTGCGCCCAATATGACTTGATCGCCATTCGCTCGTCCTCGTCAATCGGCCCTTGTGACCATCAAACAATGAATTTGGCCCCATGAAGGGGAAGGGTTGCGTAGCACGCATCCCCCCCGAAACATTGACGGTAATCAAGGCTTTCCCTTGAGGTCGTTATAATTATGCTGTTTTGGCCTCCGTATCATTACGGATAACTATCGGAATTCGGAATTACCCCGGCTTGGTCATCCTCTCCGGCTGCACCAGGCGGTCGAACTCGTCGGACGAGACGAAACCGAGCCTCAGCGCCTCCTCCTTCAGGGTGGTGCCGTTGGCGTGTGCCGTCTTCGCCACCTTGGCGGCGTTGTCATAGCCGATCTTGGGTGCGAGCGCGGTCACCAGCATCAGCGACCGCTCCATGAGCTCGCGGATGTGCTTTTCATCGGCGCGGATGCCGCTGACGCAATGTTCGGTGAAGGAGCGCGCGGCGTCGGCCATGAGGCGGATCGAGTGCAGCATGTTGTCGGCGAGCACGGGCTTGTAGACGTTGAGCTCGAAATGCCCCTGGCTGCCGGCGACCGTGATCGCGGTGTGATTGCCGAATACCTGGCAGCACACCATGGTCATCGCCTCGCACTGGGTCGGGTTGACCTTGCCCGGCATGATTGAGGAGCCCGGCTCGTTCTCGGGCAGGATCAGCTCGCCCAGGCCCGAGCGCGGGCCCGATCCGAGCAGGCGGATGTCGTTGGCGATCTTGAACAGGCCCGTCGCCACCGAATTGATGGCGCCATGCGCCAGCACATAGGCGTCGTTGGATGCCAGCGCCTCGAACTTGTTGGCGGCGCTGGTGAAGGGCAGCTTGGTGATCGCGGCCACATGCTTGGCGAACAGCTTTGCGAAGCGCGGCTTCGAGTTGAGGCCGGTGCCCACCGCGGTGCCGCCCTGCGCGAGCGGATAAAGGTCCTTCACCGCGACCTTGAGCCGGGCGACGCCGCTTTCGACCTGCGCGGCATAGCCGGAGAATTCCTGGCCGAGCGTGAGCGGCGTTGCGTCCTGGGCGTGGGTGCGGCCGATCTTGACGATCTTGGCGAACTCCTTCTCCTTCTTGCGCAGCGCGCGGTGCAGCTCGCCCAGCGCGGGGATCAGGTCGGCGGTGATGCGGCCTGCTGCGGCGATATGCATCGCGGTCGGGAACGAGTCGTTCGACGACTGGCTCATGTTGACGTGGTCGTTGGGATGGACCGGCTTCTTGGCGCCGAGCTCGCCGCCGAGCAGCTCATTGGCGCGGTTGGCGATCACCTCGTTGAGGTTCATGTTGGTCTGCGTGCCCGAGCCCGTCTGCCACACCACCAGCGGAAAATGGTCGTCGAGGCTGCCGTCGATCACCTCGCGTGCGGCGCGGATGATGGCATTGGCCCGGCGCTGGTCGAGCAGGCCGAGCTCGCGGTTGGACTGGGCCGCGGCCAGCTTGACGATGCCGAGCGCATGCACGAGCGCGATCGGCATGCGGTCGTGCCCGATGCGGAAGTTCTGGCGCGAGCGCTCGGTCTGCGCTCCCCAATAGCGATCGGCGGGGACCTCGATCGGGCCGAAGCTGTCGGTCTCGATGCGGGTGGAGGAGCGTCGCGAGGGGTGGGTCGGCTTGTCCATGAGCACATCCATTCTGCTGCGCGAAACGCCGCGCGGCCTCTTCATGTGCTCATCTATATAGGCAGTTTGGCCGGGCGCGACGGCCTCGCGCCCAGCCTAGATCATTTCTTGCGGAAACGGTCGAGCCGCACGACCTCGGCGCCGCCCTGGCTCGGCGGGG
>NZ_LUUB01000081.1:83624-96718 GCF_001641635.1 Bradyrhizobium centrolobii | reverse complement strand
GTGGCCTCCGCCGCCTCGGCGGCTGGCGCGGGTACGGACACGGCCGACGGCGCGGGAGCCGCCGGCAACTTCTCCGGCTCCACCTCGGTGACGTCTGAGGTGTCGAACTGGAGGCCGAATTTCACGGACGGATCGAGGAAGCTCTTGATGGCGCTGAACGGCACGACCAGCCGTTCCGGAATGCCGCCGAAGGACAGGCCGACCTCGAAGCGGTCCTCGAGCACGGTCAGATCCCAGAACTGGTGCTGGAGGATGATCGTCATCTCTTCGGGATACTGGGCCAGCAGCCGCGGCGACAGCTTCACGCCCTCGGCCTTCGATACGAAGGTGATGAAGAAATGATGCTCGCCCGGCAATCCATGGGCTGCGGCATCGCTCAGCACCTTGCGCAGCACGCCGCGCAACGCGTCGCGCGCCAGCACGTCGTATCGGATATGATCGGTCGCCATGGTAGTCCTATTGCATTCCCGAAAGCCGGGCCCCCCGGCCCGACTCGCCAAGCTGCAATGGTACCGCGCCTGACGGGTCAGCAGGAGTCCCCCGCCGGGGAGAAAATAAGAAAGGCAAGTGGAGGCTTCTGTTGCCAGGTGCCTCCGAACCCCGCCTAGCGGAGCTTAACCCGCTAGGACTTTAAAGTGGTCTTTCAAACTGCGTTACGCAGCCTGAGCAACCGGAGCAAAGTTGTCGTTGGCAACTATTGCAGTAGCCCGATAACGGCGGAACAATACCGGGAAAAAGTACGCCCTTTACGCCCTCGTCGATCCTATTTCGCCCCCGCCGAAACCCGCGAGATGTCCGTGGGCTTAGGTGGAGGCGCCGGGTACCGCCCCCGGGTCCGAATGGTTTATTGCGACGACCGTTTATTTCCATAGCCGGCGAACCGGCACCCCCAATATAGGGGGCAAAGGTTTCAAAAAACAGGGGTTTCAAGCGACAGCGACGCTGTTCCCTTTGGATAGGGGGTCCGTAACGTCTTGGCCGTGCCGCGGCAGCCGTTCTAAGGTCCCGCCATGTCCCAGGATTCGTTACCGGCCGCCCAAGAGCCGGATCTTCCGGCCAAAAGCATTCAGCCCGGCCTGTTGGCGCTGTTTGTCGCCTTTGCCAGAATGTCGCTGGCCGGCTTCGGCGGGGTTCTGGTGTTTGCCCGGCGGGCCATCGTCGATCAGCACCGCTGGATGACGGCCGAAGAGTTCAACGAGACGTTCGCGCTCTGCCATTTCCTGCCCGGCCCCAACATCGTCAATCTGTCGATGGTGTTCGGCGCGCGGCTGCGCGGGGTTGCCGGGGGCATTGCCGCCTTTACCGGGCTGCTGCTGCCGCCGACGCTGATCATGACCGTGCTTGCGGTCCTCTACGCCCATTTCGGCGAGTTGGAGGTGCTGCGCCGCAGCCTGGCGGGCATCTCCTGCGCCGCGGTCGGGCTGCTGATCGCGGTCGTCTTCCGCATGATGACCCCGCTGCTCAAGAAGCCGGACGCCGTCGGGCTCATCCTGATGCTCGCGGTCTTCGCCGCCATCGGCGTGCTCCGCCTGCCGCTTCAGGCGGTGCTGCTGGTTGCGATCCCCCTCAGCATCGCCGTCACCTTCGTGCTGCGACGGAAGGTAGCAGCATGACCAACGAGAGCCCGATCTGGGCGCTGATCTCCACCTTTGGTCTGATGTCGCTGTTCGCCGTCGGCGGTGCCGCGGCGGCAGTCCCCGAGATGCACCGGATTGCCGTGGAGGTGCATCACTGGATGACCGACAAGCAGTTTGCCGACGCCTATGCGATCGCGCAGCTCTCGCCCGGTCCCAACGTGCTTATCGTCACGTTAATCGGCTATGCCGTTGCCGGCATTCTCGGGGCGTTGGCGGCGACGCTGGCGATGTGCCTGCCGACAGCACTGCTGGCCTATTGTGTCAGCCGGCTCCTGAACCGGCCCAGCCAATCGCGCTGGCCCGGCCTGATCCAGGCTGCGCTGGTTCCGCTGTCGATCGGATTGATGGCGGCAAGTGCCTTGATCCTCGCCCAGTCGACCGATCGCAGCCTTATCGCCCTGTTTCTGACCGCCGCGGTTGCGGTCTTAGCCTCGGTCTCGCGCGTCAATCCGCTGTGGCTGCTGCTGGCCGGGGGCCTGTTGGGTTTTGCTGGCATTGTGTGATGAAAATCGCTAGGCAGTGATGCGGGCGGGGGATCCTTTTCCATCCGATTAGAACAACAGTGCTCGTGACTTACGGGTCGCGGAGGAGACATGCATGGCCGATACGATGGGCCACTCAGCGACAGCCACCCGAAACACGTCGGTGGCGCTCGGCTTTTGTCTGTTGGCCATAGCGCCGCAGATCTTCGAATTCATCTGGTCGATCGGGACGATCTTTGGCTGGGGCGTCGGGCGCGGTCCGGCGACGGTCGTGATCAGCCATGCCACCGCGCTGCTCGTGGGCGCGCCCGGGGCGCTGTTCGGAGCGCTCGGCGGCGACACCAAGAAGGCGTCGTCCGATGTGATGCTGGCGCTGATCTATTCCTATCCGCTGTTTGCGGTGGCGATCGTCACGGTCTTCATGACGATCAGGTCGGCTCAAGACTATGTCGGCGGGGTCATTCTGATGGCGCTCGCTCTGTTCGCGCTGTGGGCCTCGAGCGACTTGCAGGGCATGCGGGGCTTCTCGTTCGGCGCTGGGACCGCGCCACGGATGTTCGGCGGACTGCTGGTGGCCTTGTCTGCCGGCATCGCCTTGACCGGCCTTTTGGCCGAAGGGGCGGCGCTGGCTCATTATTCCTGGCGCGGGCCAATGTTCGTAATGGCCTCGATCCTGTTTTTCGCGCTGGCGATCCGGCCGCTCGGCCTCGTGGTCTCGGCTTTCGTGAGCTTCCTGATCGCAGCGCTGGGATCGCATGAGACGCGATGGCTGGAGGCCGCCATCGTCGGCGCCTGCCTGACGCTCGGCTGCGCGCTGCTGTTCCCCTACGTGCTCGGGTTGCCGATGCCGATGTTCCCGCGTTTCCTGATCCAGTGAGGGTGTAATGGAGCTCTTTGCCAACCTCGCTCACGGTTTTGTCGTCGCGTTCTCTCCGATCAACCTTCTGATGTGCCTGATCGGCGCTCTCGTCGGCACGCTGGTCGGCGTGCTGCCGGGCATCGGAACCATCGCCACGGTGGCGATGCTGCTGCCCATCACTTTCGGACTGCCGCCGGTCGGCGCGCTGATCATGCTCGCCGGCATCTATTACGGCGCCCAGTATGGCGGCTCGACCACGTCGATCCTGGTCAACATTCCCGGTGAGGCGACATCGGTGGTGACCGCCATCGACGGCCACCAGATGGCCAAGCAGGGCCGCGCCGGCCCGGCGCTGGCGATCGCCGCGATCGGCTCGTTCTTCGCCGGCTGCGTCGCGACCGTGCTCATCGCCGTTCTCGGCGCGCCGCTGACCAAGCTCGCGCTGGCGTTCGGCCCCGCCGAATATTTCTCGCTGATGGTGCTCGGCCTGATCTTTGCGGTGGTGCTGGCGAAGGGCTCGGTGCTGAAGGCGATCGCGATGATCGTGTTCGGCCTGTTGCTGTCGATGGTCGGTTCCGACATCGAGACCGGCGCTTCGCGCATGGCCTTCAACATTCCGGAGCTCGCCGATGGTCTCGGCTTTGCGACGGTGGCGATGGGCGTGTTCGGCTTTGCCGAGATCATCCGCAATCTCGACGCTGGCGCCGAGATGAACCGCGACCTCGTGCAGCAGAAGATCACCGGCCTGATGCCGACCAGAAAGGATCTGGTCGATTCGACGCCTCCGATCCTTCGCGGCACGGTGCTCGGGTCGATCCTCGGCATCCTGCCCGGCGGCGGCGCGGTGATCGCATCGTTTGCGGCCTATACGCTCGAGAAGAAGCTCGCCAAGAACCCGTCGCGGTTCGGCCGCGGCGCGATCGAGGGCGTGGCGGCGCCGGAAAGCGCCAACAACGCGGCGGCGCAGACCTCCTTCATCCCGCTGCTCACGCTCGGCATCCCGCCGAATGCGGTGATGGCACTGATGGTCGGCGCGATGACCATTCACGGCATCGTGCCGGGCCCGCAGGTGATGCAGAAGCAGCCGGACCTCGTCTGGGGCATGATCGCCTCGATGTGGATCGGCAATTTGATGCTGATCATCATCAACCTGCCGCTGGTCGGAATCTGGGTGCGGCTGTTGCGCGTGCCTTACCGGCTGATGTTCCCCTCGATCGTGATCTTCTGCGCGATCGGCATCTATTCGGTGAACAACGCGCCGGTCGACGTCATCCTTGCCGGCGTGTTCGGCCTGGTCGGCTACTGGCTGATCAAGCACGATTTCGAGCCGGCGCCGCTGCTGCTCGGCATGGTGCTGGGACCGCTGATGGAGGAGAACCTGCGCCGGGCGCTGCTGATCTCGCGCGGCGACTGGAGCGTCTTCCTGACGCGTCCCTTGTCGGCCGTATTGCTCGCGATCGCAGCAGGTCTGCTGGTGCTCACGGTGCTGCCCGTGCTGCGCGCCAAGCGCGACGAGGTGTTCACGGAGTCCGAGAACTAGCCGCGATGCGCCCCTGCGTCGGCGCGCCGCATTCAGAAGTCGAATCGACTCGTGCGACAGCTTCATGAAATGAAAATGCCGGCCGCTTGGCCGGCATTTTTGTTCGTGTCCCAGGGGATCGAGATGACTTCCATTCGCGCGCTTGCGGGCGCATGTGTCGCAGCGTTCGCATCGCTGTGCGCCTTTGTCGCGCCAAGCGCGGCGCAGACTTATCCGACGCGCAGCATCACCATGATCGTGCCGTTCGCCGCCGGCGGCCCGACCGACGTCGTCGCGCGCATCGTCACCGCGCACATGGCCCAGACGCTGGGACAGAGCATCATCATCGAGAACGTGGTCGGCGCCGGCGGCACCACCGCGACGACGCGTGCCGCGCGCGCGGCCAATGACGGCTACACGCTGATCACCGGCCATATGGGCACGCATGCCGCGTCCGTGCCGCTCTATCCCAAGCTCGCCTATCATCCCGAGAAGGATTTCGAGCCGATCGCGCTGCTCGCGGGCACGCCGATCCTGATCCTGGCGCGCAAGGATTTTCCGCCGAAGGATCTGAAGGAGTTCGTCGCCTATGTGAAGGCGAACGCGGAGAAGGTGAACGCCGCGCATGCCGGCGTTGGTTCCGTCTCGCACGTCTCGTGCGAGCTCCTGCACTCCATCCTCGACATCAAGCCGGTCGGCGTGCCCTTCAACGGCACGGGACCTGCGATGAACGCGCTGGTGGCGGGTCAGGTCGACTACATGTGCGACCAGATCGTCAACGCCGTCCCGCAGATCAATGCCGGCACCATCAAGGCCTATGCGATCGCGACGCCCGAGCGCAATCCGTCGCTGCCGAACGTGCCGACGACGGCGGAAGCCGGTCTGCCTGCGTTCCAGGCCCAGGCCTGGAACGCCATGTTCGCGCCGAAGGGAACCTCGCCCGCGATCGTTGCGAGCCTCAATGCGGCCGCCGTCAAGGCGCTCGACGACGAGAAGGTGCGCAAGCGCCTGCTCGAGCTCGGCAGCGTCATTCCGACCGCTGCGGAGCGGATGCCGGAGGCGCTGGCGGCCCTCGTAAAGAGCGAAATCGCGAAGTGGAGCCCCGTGCTCAAACCGGCAACTTAACCAGCAGGATCAAGCCGATAGGCGAGGGGCGGGACGCAGGTTCCGCCCCTTGTCGTTTGCGGCCGGAAGGCTCACTTTTCCGGGTATAATCCGTGCGGACGGCGAATCGGCGCTGTCGCAGCGTGGGAGCGGCCTTTAAGTTCGGCGCCTCCCAAAGGCTCATGGCACATGCACCAGTATCAGGACCTGCTCGAGCGGATTCTTTCAGACGGCGCCGAGAAGACCGACCGGACCGGCACCGGCACGCTGTCGGTGTTCGGCCACCAGATGCGCTTCAATCTGTCCGCCGGCTTCCCGATGCTGACCACCAAGCGACTGCCGCTGAAGGCGATCGTGCACGAGCTGCTGTGGTTCCTGAAGGGCGACACCAACATCAAATATCTGCGCGACCACGGTGTCACCATCTGGGACGAGTGGGCGGACGCCAATGGCGATCTCGGCCCGGTCTACGGCCATCAATGGCGCTCCTGGCCCGCGCCCGACGGAGGCAGCATCGACCAGATCGCGAATGTGGTCGACATGATCAAGCGCAATCCGGATTCGCGCCGCCTGATCGTCTCGGCCTGGAACCCGGCCGAGGTCGACAAGATGGCGCTGCCGCCGTGCCACTGCCTGTTCCAGTTCTACGTCGCGAACGGGAAGCTGTCCTGTCAGCTCTATCAGCGCTCGGCGGACGTGTTCCTCGGCGTGCCCTTCAACATTGCCTCCTATGCGCTGCTCACGATGATGGTTGCGCAGGTCACTGGATTGAAGCCCGGCGATTTCGTGCATTCCTTCGGCGATACCCATCTCTATTCCAACCATCTGGAGCAGGCACGGCTTCAGCTGACGCGCGCGCCGCGTGCGTTGCCGGTGATGAAGATCAACCCGGACGTGAAGGACATCTTCTCCTTCCGCTACGAGGATTTCGAGCTCGTCGGCTACGATCCGCATCCGCACATCAAGGCTGAAGTCGCGGTCTAGCGCCGATGTCTCTCAACATCCGCCGCGCGCGCCCCGGCGAGGCCGGTCTCGTCCTCGCATTCATCCGTGAGCTCGCTGATTACGAAAAGCTCTCGCACGAGG
The DNA here is from genome assembly GCF_001641635.1 of Bradyrhizobium centrolobii. Taxonomy (GTDB): domain Bacteria; phylum Pseudomonadota; class Alphaproteobacteria; order Rhizobiales; family Xanthobacteraceae; genus Bradyrhizobium; species Bradyrhizobium centrolobii. The sequence goes on along the minus strand of NZ_LUUB01000081.1, from coordinate 90,031 downwards.
TGGAAGCGACCGAAGCGATGATCGCGGAGGCGCTGTTCGGCGATGATCCGCAGCTCTATTGCGCGATCGCCGAGTGGGAGGGCGAGCCCGTCGGCTTCGCGGTCTGGTTCCTCAATTTCTCGACCTTCAGCGGCCGCCACGGCATCTATCTCGAGGATCTCTATGTGCGGCCGTCGCATCGGGGCAGGGGCCTCGGCAAGGCACTGCTTGTCTATCTCGCTCGCGAATGCGTCGAGAACGGCTGGTCGCGCCTGCAATGGGCGGTGCTCGACTGGAACGTGCCGTCGATCGCATTCTACAAATCGCTCGGCGCCGTCATGATGGACGATTGGACATTGTGCCGCGTCACAGGGCCCGCGCTCGCGCGGCTTGCAGGGAAGGCGTCCTGATGGAGATCGTCTTCGTCGTCGCCATCGCGGAAAATGGCGTCATCGGCGCCGGTGGCGCGATTCCGTGGCGGCTGAAATCCGACATGCAGCGTTTCAAGGCGCTGACGATCGGCAAGCCCGTGATCATGGGGCGCAAGACCTTCGAATCCCTGCGCCGGCCGCTTCCGGGTCGTACCAACATCATCGTCACCCGCGACGCGAATTATCGCGCCGCCGGCGCTGTTGTAACGACATCGGCGGCGGATGCAGGGTCGGTCGCGCGCGGCGATGCCCTGCGGCGTTCGGCCGCTGAAATCGCCGTGATCGGCGGCGCGGAAATCTATCGGCAGTGGCTCGATCTCGCCGACCGGCTCGAGATCACCGAAGTGCATGCGCGGCCCGAAGGCGACACTCATTTCGAGGTCGACAAGGCGCAGTGGGAGGAAACGAGCCGCATCCGCCATCCGGCGGGAGCCGACGACAGCGCCGATTTCTCCTATGTGACATATCGTCGGCGGTCCCAACATTAACCGCATTCGCCAATGTTTACATTGACTTTTCCGTGCTCGAGCATAGCTCGGAGGACGGTCAGGGGCGCGTTGTAAGGGACCTGCCGGTCCCCTATAAAGCCGGACCGGACACATGCCGGCCGGATGAGTTCTAGTCCCGGTCTGCCGAGGAGACTGACGAATGCCGTGGAAGAATCAGGGCGGTGGCCCGTGGGGCTCGGGTCCGAAAGGGCCATGGGGCTCAGGCCCGCAACCGGTCGGGCCGAGGCCGCCGGATCTGGAAGACCTTCTGCGGCGCGGCCAGGACCGTCTCCAGCAGCTTCTGCCCGGCGGCTATTTCTCCGGCGTCGGTATCACGCTGATCCTCTTGATCATCGTCGCGTTCTGGCTGCTGTCGGGCTTCTTCCGCGTGCAGTCCGAAGAACTCGGCGTCGTGCTGCGCTTCGGCAAGCATGTCCGCACTGTGCAGCCGGGCCTCAACTATCATCTGCCCTATCCGATCGAGACAGTGCTGCTGCCGAAGGCGCTGCGCGTCTCCGCGATCTCCATCGGCATGACGCTGATCGACGATCCGGCGCGGCGCGGCCGCTCCATCCGTGACGTACCGGAGGAGAGCCTGATGCTGACGGGCGACGAGAACATCGTCGACGTCGACTTCACCGTGCTCTGGCGCATCAAGCCGGACGGCGTCGGCGACTTCCTCTTCAACATTCAGAATCCCGAAGGCACCGTGAAAGCGGTCGCCGAGAGCGCGATGCGCGAGGTGATCGGCCGCTCGCAGATCCAGCCGATCCTGACCGGCGCCCGCAACGTCACTGAGCAGAACGTGCAGGAGTTGATGCAGAGGACGCTCGACAGCTACGGCTCCGGCATTCTCATCACCCAGGTGCAGATGCAGAAGGTCGATCCGCCCGCGCAGGTGATCGACGCGTTTCGCGACGTGCAGGCGGCCCGCGCCGATCTCGAGCGCTTGCAGAACGAGGCGCAGACCTATGCCAACCAGGTCGTGCCGCAGGCGCGCGGACGCGCGGCGCAGATCCTGCAGGCCGCCGAGGGTTACAGGGAGCAGGCGATCGCCGAGGCCAAGGGCCAGAGCGCGCGCTTCCTGAAGGTTTACGATGAATACAAGAAGGCGCCCGACGTGACGCGTGAACGGATCTATCTGGAGACGATGGAGCGCGTGCTCGGCGGCTCGGAAAAGCTCGTCTATGACGGCGGCCCCTCGGGCCAGGGCGTCCTGCCTTATCTGCCGCTCAGCGAACTGTCGCCCAAGCGAGCCCCCACCACCGGCCAGCAGCCGAGCGGAGGCAACCGATGAGGTCTCCGGTTACAGGCATCGTCGCGCTGCTCGGGCTCCTCCTGATCGTGATCGTGGCCTACATGTCGCTGTTTACGGTGCAGCAGACCGAGCAGACCATCGTGCTTCAGTTCGGCAAGCCCGTCGACGTCGTCACTGATCCGGGCCTGCATTTCAAGGCGCCGTGGAACTCGGTGATCAACATCGACAAGCGGATCCTCGATCTCGAGAACCCGTCGCAGGAAGCGATCGCTTCCGACCAGAAGCGGCTGGTGGTCGACGCCTTCGCGCGCTACCGGATCAAGGACGCGCTGCGCTTCTATCAGAGCGTCGGCTCGATCCAGTCCGCCAACATCCAGCTCACCACGCTCCTGAACGCAGCGCTGCGCCGCGTGCTAGGCGAAGTCACCTTCATCAACGTGGTGCGCGACGATCGTGAGAAGCTGATGCTGCGCATCCGCGACCAGCTCGACCGCGAGGCCGACGGCTACGGCATCCAGGTGGTCGACGTCCGCATCCGCCGCGCCGACCTGCCGGAGCAGAACAGCCAGGCGGTCTACCAGCGCATGAAGACCGAGCGTGAGCGCGAAGCCGCCGAGTTCCGCGCGCAGGGCGGTCAGAAGGCGCAGGAGATCCGCTCCAAGGCCGATCGCGAGGCGACCGTGATCGTCGCGGAAGCCAATTCGCAGGCCGAGCAGACCCGCGGCGCCGGCGACGCCGAGCGCACCCGCCTGTTCGCCGAAGCCTACAGCAAGGATGCCGACTTCTTCGCCTTCTTCCGTTCGATGACGGCGTATGAGAACGGACTGCGTTCCAGCGACACCCGCTTCCTGCTGCGGCCGGATTCGGACTTCTTCCGGTATTTCAGTAACCCTGCCGGCAAGTCGGGGACCGAGACGCCGGCGCCCGCGAAGCCTTAAAGGCACGCCAATCCGAAGGCCGGCGCTGAAGCCGGCCTTCCTCGAGACAAGAACGGCACAAGGGGAGGTTCCAATCCGATGAGGTCCATAGCGTTTGCCGACTTCCTCATCGGCTTAGGCATCCTGTTCGTGCTGGAAGGCTTGATGTTCGCGGCAAGTCCGACTTGGATGCGCAAGGCCATGAAGAGCGCGCTTGCCACGCCCGACCATGTGCTGCGCGCCGTCGGGATCGCTTCGGCAGTCGCCGGCCTGATCCTGATCTGGGTTATGCGGCGCCCGATTTAGGTGCTACGCCAACGCCAAAGTGAAGCCGGCAGCCGGTTTTTCGCCGTAATATCCGGTTTTGAGGCCGGTTAACCTCTGTGCTTGCGCCGTCCCCCTGTTCGTGCGCAGTCTGGAGTCGAATCCTTTCTCTGGAGATCACAATGACCGCTGCCACCATTGCCCCGACCCGCTTGCGCCTTGGGCTGGCCGCGCTCGCCATCGGCGCTTTCAGCGTGTTTGGCTCACCGGCTTACGCGCGTGGACCGGAGGGCATCGCCGACGTCGCCGAGAAGGTGATCGATGCGGTCGTCAACATCTCGACTTCGCAGACCGTCGAGGCCAAGGGCGGCGGCACCAACACTATGCCGCAACTGCCGCCCGGCTCGCCCTTCGAGGAGTTCTTCGACGACTTCTTCAAGAACCGCCGCGGCCCCGGCGGTGGAAGCAAGGGCGGAGACCGCGGCGACAACGGCCCGCCGCGCAAGACCAATTCGCTCGGCTCCGGCTTCATCATCGATACGTCGGGTGTCGTCGTGACCAACAATCACGTCATCGCCGATGCCGACGAGATCAACGTCATCCTCAACGACGGCACCAAGATCAAGGCCGAGCTCGTCGGCGTCGACAAGAAGACCGACCTTGCCGTGCTGAAGTTCAAGCCGTCGAAGCCGCTCGTTTCGGTGAAGTTCGGCGACTCCGACAAGCTGCGCCTCGGTGATTGGGTGATCGCGATCGGCAATCCGTTCAGCCTGGGCGGCACGGTGACGGCCGGCATCGTCTCGGCCAAGAACCGCGACATCTCCTCGGGCCCCTATGACAGCTACATCCAGACCGACGCCGCCATCAACCGCGGCAATTCCGGCGGCCCGCTGTTCAACCTCGACGGCGAGGTCATCGGCGTCAACACGCTGATCATCTCGCCTTCCGGCGGCTCGATCGGCATCGGCTTCGCCGTGCCGTCGAAGACAGTCGCGGGCGTCGTCGACCAGCTCCGCCAGTTCGGCGAACTCCGCCGCGGCTGGCTCGGGGTGCGCATCCAGAGCGTGACGGATGAGATCGCCGAGAGCCTCAACATCAAGCCGGCGCGCGGCGCGCTGGTCGCCGGTGTCGACGACAAGGGCCCGGCCAAGCCAGCCGGTATCGAGCCCGGCGACGTCGTCGTCAAGTTCGATGGCAAGGACATCAAGGACCCGAAGGACCTCTCCCGCGTCGTCGCCGACACCGCTGTCGGCAAGGAGGTCGACGTCGTCGTCATCCGCAAGGGCCAGGAGGAGACCAAGAAGGTCACGCTCGGCCGCCTCCAGGATCCCGAAAAGGTGCAGGCCGCGGTGAAGACCGACGAGCCGCCACCCGAGAAGCCGGTGACGCAAAAGGCGCTCGGCCTCGATCTTGCGACGCTGAGCAAGGATCTGCGCACGCGCTACAAGATCAAGGACAGCGTCAAGGGCGTCGTCGTCACCAATGTCGACGCCAATTCGGATGCCGCCGACAAGCGGCTCTCCGCCGGCGACGTCATCGTCGAGGTGGCGCAGGAGGCCGTGTCGAGCGGTGCCGACGTCCAGAATCGCATCGACCAGATCAAGAAGGACGGCAAGAAGTCGGTGCTGCTGCTCGTCTCCAACGGCGACGGCGAGCTGCGGTTTGTTGCGCTGAGCGTGCAGTAAGGCACGCTGCCCGCCCCACGCTCACTGTCATGCCCTAGGGCCGCCGAAGCTTTAGCGTAGGCAGCAAGCGGGCCATCCAGTAGGCCGGGGCCTCTCCGTATCCGGATCACCCGCCTTCGCCGGTGATGACGGCGGAAGGGAGGCTAGGCCTCCACGAACTCCTGGCGCCTGTACCCCTGCGCGTAGAGCAGCGCGGTCAGATCGCCGTGGTCAATCCGCGCCGCGGCAGCAGCAGCGACCGCGGGCTTGGCATGATACGCCACGCCCAGTCCCGCCGCCTGGATCATACCGAGGTCGTTGGCGCCGTCGCCGACCACCAGCGAGTCGATGTCGTCGAGATCGAACGACTCCATCAAATCCACCAGCGTCGCGAGCTTTGCGGCGCGACCCAGGATCGGCTCCTTGACCTCGCCGGTGAACTTGCCGTCGCGCACGACGAGCTCGTTGGCGCGGTTTTCCTGGAAGCCGAGCTTGGCGGCGACCGCGCGCGTGAACAGGGTGAAGCCGCCGGAGACGAGGCAGGTATAGGCGCCGTGCGCGCGCATGGTCGCGACCAACTCACGGCCGCCCGGCGTCAGCGTGATGCGTTTCGCCAGCACCTCGTCGACCACGCTGACGGGGAGATCCTTCAGGAGTGCCACACGCTCGCGCAGCGCCGGCTCGAACTCGATCTCGCCGCGCATCGCGCGCTCGGTGATGGCTGCGACATGCGCCTTCACCCCGACGAAATCGGCGAGTTCGTCGATGCACTCCTGGCCGATCATGGTGGAATCCATGTCGGCGAGAAAAAGCTTCTTGCGCCGGAAGCCGGACGGCTGCACGACAATGTCGATGGGCAGATCGCCACGGATTTCGCGCAACTGCTGTTCGATGGCGTGACGGTCGCGTTCGAGATTACTGTCGGCGCCGAAGGGAATGTCGGCCGCGACGCCGTCGAACAGCCAGTGCGCCGGTTGAGCCTCAGGCAGCACGGCGCGGGCGCCGTCGACGATGGTGGAGTCGAGCGCGGGATTGGCGGGGTTGCAGATCAGCGTGGCGACGAGGGACATTTGAGGTTTTCGTGAGCGAGGAGCATCCGAGCAAGGCCGTGCTTATCGCAGGCCCGACCGCCAGCGGCAAGTCGGCGCTGGCGCTCGAACTTGCGCTCGCCACCGGCGGCGTCGTCATCAATGCCGATTCCATGCAGGTCTACCGCGACCTGCGCATCATCACAGCGCGCCCCACACGCGGCGACGAGGCGCGCACTCCGCATCGTCTCTATGGCCATGTCGATGCGGCCGTGAATTTCTCGGCCGGCGCCTGGGTGACTGATGCGGCGAAGGCCCTCGCGGAGGCCGAGGCGCAGGGCCGCCTGCCGATCTTCATCGGCGGCACCGGCCTCTATT
>NZ_LUUB01000081.1:0-83586 GCF_001641635.1 Bradyrhizobium centrolobii | reverse complement strand
CCCCGCCGAGGTGCGCGAGGACGTGCGGGCGCGGTTGGAGCGGAACGGCGTCGAGGCCCTGCATGCGGAACTCGCAAGCCGCGACCCGCGCGCGGCCGAGCGATTGAAGGTGCGTGACCGCACCCGCATTGCGCGCGCGCTCGAGGTGGTCGAGGCGACCGGCCGTTCGCTGCTCGATTGGCACCATGAAGGCCAGCCGCCGCTGCTGCCCAAGGACAGCTTTCGCGCGGTGTTTCTCGCGCCCGAGCGCGACGAGCTCTATGCCCGCATTGATGCCCGTTTCGATGCCATGCTGGGCGCGGGGGCGCTCAAGGAAGTGGAGCGGCTCGCCGGCCGCCACCTCGATCCGCTGCTGCCGGCGATGAAAGCCCATGGCGTGCCGGCGCTGATCCGGCACCTGTGCGGCGAGCTCAGCCTGGAGGAGGCCGCCAGCATCGGCCGCGCCGACACCCGCCACTACGCCAAGCGCCAGTTCACCTGGTTCCGGCACCAGTTGCCGGAGTTCGAGTGGGTGAAGCCGGAGGAGGCGAGGGGGTGGCTGCGGGCGGCCGTCAAGACAGCGCGGGACGACCGCTGAGGAGCGTTCCATGCACCGTCATTCCGAAGCTCGCGAAGCGAGAACCCGGAATCTCGAGATTCCGGGTCCGGTCCTTTGGACCATCCCGGAATGACGTGAGAGGAAGGGGGAATGACGCAGGATTGTTGGCGGCGCCGCATTTTCCCTCTCGCCGAACCCTGGGAACCCCGCTACACTGCCAAAATCGCGCGGGAACGGCCGCTTTGCCTTGACATCCAGGCTTCGGTCGCTATGTTCCGCGCAACCTTTGGGAAGCCGAGCGCCTGCCATGCGTAACATTATTACCAAACTCCTTATCGTCGTCGTACCCAGGCGCATCGCCGGGGATGGCTAGCGGCCATCCTGAAGTCAGGCGGTGCGCACGGGCCCTCTTCGGGGCCTTTTTTATTTCCCGAACCAGACCAGAACGAAGCCGCTGACAACAGCGCATCCGGAGCAAGCCAATGAGCGACAAGAGCCACGATCCGAACCAGATGACCGGCGCCGCGATGATCGTCCGCGCGCTCATCGATCATGGCGTGAAGGATATCTTCGGCTATCCCGGCGGCGCGGTGCTTCCGATCTATGACGAGATCTTCCAGCAGAGCGAGGTCCAGCACATCCTGGTCCGTCACGAGCAGGGCGCGGGCCACGCTGCCGAGGGCTATGCGCGCTCGACCGGCAAGCCGGGCGTCGTGGTGGTGACCTCGGGTCCCGGCGCCACCAACATGGTGACGCCGCTCACCGACGCGCTGATGGATTCGATCCCGCTGGTCTGCATCACCGGCCAGGTGCCCACCCATCTGATCGGCAACGACGCGTTCCAGGAGTGCGACACCGTCGGCATCACGCGCCCCTGCACCAAGCACAACTGGCTGGTGCGCGACGTCAACGATCTCGCAAAGGTGCTGCACGAAGCCTTCTATGTCGCGACCTCCGGCCGTCCCGGCCCGGTGCTCGTCGACGTGCCGAAGGACGTGCAGTTCGCGACCGGCACCTATCATCCGCCGCGCAAGTCCGACGTGCATCGGTCGTATGCGCCGCGCGTGAAGGGCGATGCGACGCAGATTCGCAAGGCGGTGGCACTGCTCGCCAACGCCAAGCGTCCCGTGATCTACAGTGGCGGCGGCGTCATCAATTCCGGGCCCGAGGCGACCAAGCTGCTGCGCGAGCTGGTCGAGGTCACCGGCTTTCCGATCACCTCCACGCTGATGGGCCTGGGTGCGTATCCGGCGTCGGGCAAGAACTGGCTCGGCATGCTCGGCATGCACGGCACCTACGAAGCCAACATGACCATGCATGATTGCGACGTCATGCTGTGCGTCGGCGCGCGCTTCGACGACCGCATCACCGGCCGCGTCGATGCGTTCTCGCCGGGCTCGAAGAAGATCCACATCGACATCGACCCGTCCTCGATCAACAAGAACATCCGCGTCGACGTGCCGATCATCGGCGACTGCGGCAACATCCTCGGCGACATCCTCCAGGTGTTCAAAGCCGAAGCGAAGAAGCCCGACATCAAGGCGTGGTGGCAGCAGATCGCGCAGTGGCGTGCCCGCAACTCGCTCTTCTACAAGAAGAGCAACGACGTCATCCTGCCGCAATATGCGATCCAGCGCCTGTTCGAGCTGACGCGCGGCAGGGACACGTACATCACGACCGAGGTCGGCCAGCATCAGATGTGGGCAGCGCAGTTCTTCGGCTTCGAGGAACCGCACCGCTGGATGACGTCGGGCGGTCTCGGCACCATGGGCTACGGCCTGCCGGCCGCGGTCGGCGTGCAGGTGGCCCATCCCGACAGCCTCGTCATCGACATCGCGGGCGACGCATCGGTGCAGATGACGATCCAGGAGATGTCGACGGCGGTCCAGTACGAGCTGCCGATCAAGATCTTCATCCTGAACAACCAGTACATGGGCATGGTGCGGCAGTGGCAGCAGCTGCTACATGGCAACCGGCTGTCGCATTCCTATTCCGAAGCGCTGCCGGATTTCGTCAAGCTCGCGGAAGCCTATGGCGGCGTCGGCATCCGGGCGCACAAGCCCGCCGATCTCGACGGCGCCATCAAGGAGATGATCTCGGTGAAGCGGCCGGTGCTGTTCGACTGCCGTGTCGCGGCGCTCGAAAACTGCTTCCCGATGATCCCCTCCGGCAAGGCGCACAACGAGATGCTGTTGCCGGAACAGGCGAACGACGAGGCCACCGCCACCGCCTTCGCGGGCGGCAAGGCGCTGGTGTGAGCTGAAAGAGCGATGATGCAGCAGCGACGAGCGGTCTCTCTTTGCCTCTCCCCGCAAGCGGGGCGAGGGAGCAGACCGTACGCGGGGCTACGATGTTCGATCTGAAGGAGCTCGAGCGCGCACATGCGATCGTGGGGCAGGCGGTACCGGCAACGCCGGCACGCGGCTGGCCTTTGCTCGCCGAGCGGCTCGGCACTGAGGTCGTCGTCAAGCACGAAAACCACACCCCGATCGGCGCCTTCAAGGTCCGCGGCGGGCTCGTCTATCTCGGACGGCTCAAGCGCGAGCGGCCGAACACGCCCGGCATCATCTCGGCGACGCGCGGCAATCACGGCCAGAGCCTTGCCTTTGCGGCAAGCCGGCATGGTGTGCCCGCCGTCATCTACGTGCCGCGCGGCAACTCGGTCGAGAAGAACCGCGCGATGAAAGCCTTTGGCGCCGAGCTGGTCGAGCATGGCGAGGACTTTCAGGCTGCGCGCGAGGAGGCCGAGCGCCGCGCGCAGTTCGCCGGGCTCCACATGGTGCCGTCGTTCCACCCCAACCTCGTGTTGGGTGTGGCGACCTACGCGCTCGAGCTGTTCAGGGCCGCGCCCGACCTCGACATCCTCTATGTGCCGATCGGGCAGGGCTCCGGCATCTGCGGCTGCATCATGGCCCGCGACCTGCTCGGCCTGAAGACCGAGATCGTCGGCGTGCAGTCGACCGAGGCGCCGTCCTATGCGCTGTCGTTCGCGGCCGGCACGATCGTGACGACCGAGACCAGCAATACGCTCGCCGACGGCATGGCGACGCGCATTCCGGACGCGGATGCGTTCGCCCTGATCCGCAAGGGCGCCTCGCGCATCATTCAGGTCACTGACGACGAGGTCGCCGCCGCGATCCGCGCCTACTGGACCGACACGCATAATCTCGCCGAAGGCGCCGGCGCCGCCGCGCTCGCCGCAGCGCTCCAGGAAAAGAGCAAGCTCGGGGGCAAGCGAGTGGGTCTCGTGCTCTCGGGCGGCAATATCGATTTCGATCTGTTCAAGCGATGGGTGATGGCGGATGCGCCGCAGGCCCAAAAGGTGGTCGCATGACGCGAGCATTTCCCAGGAATTCCGCTGTCATCGTCCGGCTTGACCGGACGATCCGGTACGCTGCGGCAGGCGTGGGAATCTCAGGCGCCGGTGATTACTGGACGCCCCGCTTTCGCGGGACATGACGAGAGACATTTGAGAGGACGACCATGAACCAGCCCGCATCCGCCTACTTCATCGAGGACCGCCACGATCCCAACGAGACGCACACGCTCGCGGTGCTCGTCCAGAACGAACCCGGCGTGCTCGCGCGCGTCATCGGCCTGTTCTCGGGTCGCGGCTACAACATCGAGAGCCTCACGGTCTCGGAGACCGAGAGCCAGAAGCATCTCTCGCGCATCACCATCGTCACCACGGGTACGCCGATGGTGATCGAGCAGATCAAGCATCAGCTCGACCGCATGATCCCGGTCTATCGCGTCGTCGACATGACCCTGACCAAGCGCTCGATCGAGCGCGAGCTGGCGATGGTGAAAGTGCGCGGGCAGGGCGAGCACCGCGTCGAGGCGCTCAGGCTCGCGGATGCGTTCCGCGCCCGGGTGATCGACGCAACGACCGAGAGTTTTGTGTTCGAGATCACCGGCAACACGGACAAGATCAATCAATTTATCGACCTGATGCGCCCGCTCGGCCTTGTTGAGGTCTCGCGCACTGGCGTTGCCGCGATCGGTCGCGGGCCTGAAGGGATGTGAACCATGCTGGCGCGCGACTGGTACTATAACGAGCGGAACCGGATGGGCATCGAGCCCGCGGTGGCTTCGATCTATGACAGCCACGACGATGCCGACCTGCGCGCGCGCGCCGCGCTGAAAATGCTGGGGGTGCAGCGGGGTTGGCGGATCGCCGACATCGGCTGCGGCAACGGCGTGCTGGCGACCGAAGCCGCGCTGATCGGCGCCGAGGTCGACGCCATCGACATCTCGCCGGCGATGCTCGCGCTCGCCGAGATCTACGCCCGCGACCGCAAGGCGCCTGTGCGCACCCAATCGGCGGGCCTGCTCAGCTTCTCCTACCGGCCTGAGTCCTATGACCTGATCGTCAGCGAGTTTACGCTCCATCATTTGCCGGATTTCTGGAAGGCGGTGGCGATATCGCGGATCTATCGCGCGCTGAAGCCCGCAGCGACCTTTTACCTGCGTGACATCGTCTTCGCCTCGATGCCCGACGCCCTCGATCGCGACGTCGAGCAATGGGCCGACTTCCAGATCAAGAACCATGATTTCTCGCGCGAGAACGTGGTGACACATATGCGCGACGAATATTCCACCTTTGGCTGGGTGATGGAGCGGATGCTGACCGACGTCGGCTTCACGCTGGTCTCCGCCGATTACCACGCCCCCATGCACGGCACCTATCTTCTGCGTAAACCCAATTCTTCCACGTAACGGCCGGCGACCAAGCCTAGACGACGACAACAGAGCGGCGACAGAGCAGAGCCAAAACAGCAACCAAGAACAACAACAATGAAGCCGGCCGACTTTCTCATCGCCGTCCTGGTGGCGATCATCTGGGGCCTTGCCTTCGTGGCGAGCCGGATCGCGCTCGACGAGTTCTCGCCTGAGCTGATGACGGCGATGCGCTTCATCATTGCCGCGGTGCCCTGCCTGTTCGTTCGCAAGCCGAAGATCTCCTGGTCGCTTCTGATTGCGATCAGCTTCACGCTGTTCCTCGGCCAATTCCTCGCCCAGGCCTATGGCATCGCCCATGGCGTTCCGGTGGGGCTGACCAGTGTCGTCGTGCAGAGCCAGGCGCTGTTCACCATCGGCTTTGCCGCGATCGCGTTCGGCGAGCGGCCGACGCCGATGCAGGCCCTTGGCATTGGCATCGCCGCAGCCGGGCTTCTGATGATCTGCGGCACCGTCGGCTATGATTTCAGTGCCGGTGCCTTTGCGGTGCTGATGATCTCGCCGATCTGTTTCGCCGTCGGCAATCTCCTGCTGCGCGGCGCTCGCGGCGTGCCGATGTTCGACCTGTTCGCCTGGCTATGCCTCACCTCCGCAGTGCCGCTGTTCGCCCTCGCCCTGGTCGTCAACGGGCCGGCGCCGACCTGGCAGTCGCTGATCCACATGTCGCTGACCGGCCTCATCTGCCTGCTTGTGATCGGCGCCATCTCGACCAGCATCGCCTATTGGCTGTGGGGCCGGCTCCTGCGCGATTACCCCGCCGCGCAGGTGGTGCCGTTCGCGCTCTTGGTGCCGTTTGTCGGCTCGGCCGCCTCCAGCATCGTGTTCGGCGAGAGGTTCGGCCCGCTGCGCCTCGCCGGCATGCTGACCGTCATCGGTGGCATCGCCGTGATGGTGCTGGCCAGGCGTCCGCAGACGCTGCCGAAGACCGCGTGAGGCCAGAATGTCCCAGTCGCTGCTCTATGCCTTCATCATCTTCGCGGTCGTGATGTTCTTCACGCCAGGGCCCAACAATATCATGCTGCTGTCGTCGGGGCTGACCTACGGCTTCCGCCGTACAGTCCCGCACATCGCCGGCATCACGATCGGGTTTGCTTTCATGGTCGGCGCCGTCGGCCTCGGGCTCGGCACGGTGTTCCTGGCCTATCCGATCCTCCAGACCATCCTGAAATACGCCGGCGCCGCCTACCTGATCTATCTTGCCGTGGCGATCGCTTTATCTGGACCGGCCAAGCCGGGCGAGGGGAGTGGGCGCGGGCCGATGACCTTCTGGGGCGCGGCGATGTTCCAGTGGATCAACGCCAAGGGATGGGTGATCGTGATCGGCACCATCACCGCCTATGCCGCCATCGCCCAGTTTCCGCTCAACATTGCCATCCAGACCCTGATCAGCCTGCTCGTGGGCACGGTCTCGACCGTGGTCTGGGCCCTGTTCGGGACCGCGCTGCGGCCGGTCCTGACCTCCGAGCGGCTGGTCCGCGCCTTTAATATCCTGATGGCGGTCCTGCTACTCGCTTCGCTCTACCCCGTCTTCATGGATGCATGATGTCGCGGATTTCCATGCAGAAACGGGTTTCCCTGGGGGGCGAAAATGCTCTAGACAGCCCCCGAAATCCGCAAATTTCACCGTCCGAGACCTGACCAACGGCCGATTCCGGCCCCCGAATGAGGAAACGACTATGCGTGTTTATTACGATCGCGACGCCGACCTGAACCTGATCAAGGGCAAGAAGGTCGCCATCGTCGGCTACGGCAGCCAGGGCCACGCCCATGCGCTGAACCTGAAGGACTCCGGCGTCAAGGAGGTGGCGATTGCGCTGCGCAAGGGTTCGGCCTCGGCCAAGAAGGCGGAGAACGCCGGCTTCAAGGTGATGGAAGTCGCCGAGGCCGCCAAATGGGCCGACCTCGTCATGATGCTGACCCCGGACGAGCTCCAGGGCGACATCTATCGCGAGCACCTGCACGACAACATGAAGAAGGGCGCGGCCCTGGTCTTCGCGCACGGCCTCAACGTCCACTTCAACCTGCTCGACCCGCGCGCCGACCTCGACGTGCTGATGATCGCGCCGAAGGGCCCCGGCCACACCGTGCGCTCGGAGTATCAGCGCGGCGGCGGCGTGCCCTGCCTGATCGCGATCGCCAAGGACGTCTCGGGCAACGCCCATGACCTCGGCCTGTCCTATGCCTCCGCCATCGGCGGTGGCCGCGCCGGCATCATCGAGACCACCTTCAAGGAAGAGTGCGAGACCGACCTGTTCGGCGAACAGGTGGTGCTCTGCGGCGGCCTGGTCGAGCTGATCAAGGGCGGCTACGAGACCCTGGTCGAAGCCGGCTACGCCCCGGAGATGGCCTATTTCGAGTGCCTCCACGAGGTGAAGCTGATCGTCGACCTGATCTATGAAGGCGGCATCGCCAACATGAACTACTCGATCTCCAACACCGCCGAGTACGGCGAGTACGTCACCGGCCCGCGCATCGTGACCGCCGAGACCAAGGCTGAGATGAAGCGCGTTCTCGCCGACATCCAGGGCGGCAAGTTCGCCCGCGACTGGATGCTCGAGAACAAGGTCAACCAGACCTCGTTCAAGGCGACCCGCGCCAAGCTCGCCGCCCACCCGATCGAGGAAGTCGGCGCCAAGCTGCGTGACATGATGCCCTGGATCAAGAAGGGCGCGCTGGTCGACAAGTCGAAGAACTGACGGCCACGCCGTCATTCCGGGGACGCGAAGCGCAACCCGGAATCCAGAGGTCGTGGATCGAGATTCCGGGTTCGCGCCGATGCGCGCCCTGGCGTGACGGGTGAAACAAGATGCTTCACTCGCCAAACCAAATCTTAAACCTCCGCGACTACAACCGGAGCGAGATCGCAAGTAGCGGTCTCGCTCTTTCCTTCTCGGCGCAAGCGCTGCTGCTTCATTCAAATTCTTCGATGTTGAAGCATAGCCTCAAGTTCAAGAACTGACGCTTAAAGCACATCCTTGATCTCGCGCTGCTTCTGAGGCCCTTGCCTCGCTTCTCCAATCCTCAAAAGAGCAGCGACTTCAGAGTCTAGGATTCGACTCTTCATCCTCGTGGTGATCGTTCGCGCACGATGCGCGAGCGCGGCTTCACGCACCACATCATCTTAAGAGCTGACGTCCGATCGCGCTTCTTGCGACGGCCGCAGATGGGAGAGGACGTTGCATCCGGACGCCCAGCAGACGGGCAGCATTGCACCCGGTTCCGTTTCCCCTACATGATCCCTGGACATGGAGGGGAGGCCACAATGCGATCTGTCGTCATCACCGGCGCATCCACCGGCATTGGCTGGGCTACGGCAAAATTCCTGATCGAGCGCGGCTTCCGCGTTTTCGGCAGCGTCCGCAAGCAGGACGATGCCGACCGGCTCAAGGCCGAGCTCGGCGCCAATTTCACGCCGCTCCTGTTCGACGTCACCGATGAGGGCGCGGTGCTCGCTGCGGCGCGGCAGGTGCGTGAGGCGCTGGGCGACGAGACGCTCGCAGGCCTCGTCAACAATGCGGGCGTCGCGGTCGCCGGCCCTGTCCTGGAGCTTTCGGCCGATGAGTTCCGTCGGCAGATGGACGTCAACGTCATCGGCCCGGTCATCGCGACGAAGGCGTTCGGGCCGCTCCTCGGCGCCGATCCGTCGCTCAGCGGACCCAAAGGCCGCATCGTCATGATGAGCTCGGTCGCCGGCAAGAACGGCAACCCGTTGATGGCGCCTTACTGCACCTCGAAGCACGCCATCGAAGGGCTGTCCGAAAGCCTGCGCCGCGAATTGATGCTGTATGGCATCGACGTCGTCATCATCGCGCCCGGCGCGGTGAAGACGCCGATCTGGAGCAAGGCCGAGCAGGTCGACATCTCGGCCTACCAGAATTCGCCCTATTTCCCGGTGCTCAACAAGCTGATGGCGTTCATGAGCAAGCTCGCGGAAAACGGCCTGCCGGCCGAGCGGATCGCCGAGGTCGTGTTCGAGGCGCTCACCGTAGCCAGGCCCAGAGTGCGCTACCAGATCACGCCGGATCCGATGCGGCACATGATGGGCGCGGCACTGCCCAAGCGCGCGCTCGATCGCATCATCGGCAAGCAGCTCGGTCTGCTGCCGCCGTGAGGCGGACGTTCTATCCCGCCGCGACGGCGCGCCCGCGCGGCCTGGCGGCCATTGCGATCATGCGGAGCGCCATCACGGCAAGCAGCGGGACCAGGAAGGCCGCATAGGGCGGCATCGCCGGCACGCGCATGCCGAACGACACCATGAACTGGAACCAGAGACAGTAGCCGCCGGCGAGATGCAGCGCGCGCCAGGCGCGGGGCCCGATCAGCGAGGCCGTGCGGTCAAACGAGGTCGCGCTCATCGCGATGATGAATGCGTAGCCGATGCCGCCGAAGATGTAGGAGGCGGCCGAGGTCGTTGCCGCAAAGCCGGCGGGATCCATTTTGGCGAACGCGATGATCGCAAGCGCGTGGATGGCGTGGGAGGCCGCGAAGCTCAGGCCGAGATAGCGGCGGTTGCGGCGCTGCCAGCGCGTCCAGGCGTTGGGCCAGAGCCGCGCCAGCGCCGCAGCGCTGAAGGCAAGGCAGAACAGGAGGAGCGAGCTGCGTGCCGTGAAGCGGATCACCATCCGCACGCCCTCGACTTCGAACTGCCGCATCGAGGCGATCCAGAGGCTCAGGGCGATCAGACTAAGGGCGAGGGCGGCAAGCAGCCGCCAGCCTTCGAGCCAGCTTCGACGTTGAGTCATGACGATGTTTCCTCCGTTATGTAATCATCGATTACATTTGGATGGGAGAAGATCGTCAACGGTGTAATCGCCGCTTACATTCAATTTCAAGTGATGCTAGAGAAGGACAATGCGGCCGCAGGTCTGCTGCACTTCTCCCGCTTGCGGGGGAGGTCGGCGTAAAGCGCCGGGTGGGGGCTCTCTCCACCTTGGGAGTGTTCATTGTGGATGCACCCCCACCCCAACCCTCCCCCGCAAGCGGGAGAGGGAGCTCACTTCCGCCTTGGCTCTCAGAATGCCGAAATCTGCCCGTGAGACTCCAAAGCGTCGCGCTCGCCGTGCCCCCGAAGCCCGGCCTTACCACCATGGCGATCTCCGTCGTGTCCTGATCGATGCTGCGCTGCAGCTGGCGGCGGAGGGCGGCGAGGTTTCGGTGCGCGAGGCCGCGCGCCGCGCGGCGGTGTCACCGGGCGCGCCGTTCCGGCACTTTCCCAACCGCGATGCGCTGATGGGCGCGGTGGCAGCGGAGGCGCAGCGGCGGTTTCGCACCGAGATTGACGCGGCGCTGGCTGAGACGCCCGCCGATCCGCTGGCCCGCTTCCGCGCGTTCGGCCTTGCCTATCTACGCTGGGCGATGCGCAATCCCGCGCATTTCGAGATCATCTCCACGGGGCGCTACTTCGTGCACAGCAGCTCCACCGAACTCACGCGCGACAATGCCGAGCTGGTCGCGCTGACCGAGCGGATGCTGACGGAGGCGGCGGAGCAGGGGCTGCTGCGGTCCGACGACCTCAAGCGCATCCAGATCGCGGGCCGTGCCCTGGTCTACGGCTTTGCCCGGATGAATCTCGACGGCCATTTCCCGCGCTGGGGGGTTGAGGAGGGCGACATCGAGCGCATGGCGGAGGAGGTGATCGACCTGTTCATCACAGGGATCGCCAAGCCCTAGCGCGGCGCATGACCCTCATGGTGAGGAGATAGAGCAAGGCATGCGGCCCTTCGCCGCTCGCAAAATTAAGCGAAGGTCGCACTGCAGCCCGCGTTGCCTCTCGGTGACTGTTCCATTACAGTTTTGTGACACGGCGCGCTCCGGCGGCGTCGGACGCCCTGGCCGTCAGCAGGCCGGCCAGAGGGCTTGGCATGACCGCGCCGGACCGTGTTCAGCGTGTCGTAAATGGCGTCCGCGCCCAATCCAGGTCCTTCCGCCGCCACCGCCGTGCTGGCGAGCGTCGCCGCACTCGGCATCTGGCGCTTGTTGGCGGTCGCCGCCCCGCATTTCGCAGCCCTCGCGCTGATGTACGAAACCGAGACCGATTTCGGCTCGCGGCTCTCTTTCGTCCTGGCCTGGGGGATCCTCAACTTCTTCTGGATCACGCTGCTGCGGCGGCCCGCGATGTCCGGTGCGTTGTCGCTGACCATGGTCGTCGCGCTCGTGCTGTTGTCGCGGCTCAAGCACGACGTCGTGCAGATGACGGTGAACTTCATCGATCTCATGATGATCGACCGCGACACCGTCGCGTTCCTGTTCACGATCTTCCCGAACCTGCGCTGGTCGGTGATCGGGGCCGGGCTCGTCACACTGCCGCTGATGTATGCGCTGTGGTGGCTCGATCCTTTCCGCATCCGCCGCCTGCCGGCGCTCGCCTGCAACCTCGCCTGTCTCGCCGCGCTGGTTGGCTATTCCCTCTATCATCCGGACGAGGCCTGGCGCGGCTATTACGACGACGGCTATCTCTCGAAATTCTTTCGCTCCGGCGTCACCGCAGTCTCCGACTTCGTGCAATACGGCTTCCTGGAGTCGGCGGTCTCCACCAATGAGCGGCTCAACATGCCGCTGGTCGACGCCTGTCATCCTGCCGGCCTCCGTCCCAACATCATCATGATCCATGATGAATCGAGCTTCGATATCCGCGCCGCGCAAGGCATCAAGGTGCCGCCGGGTTATGGCAGCCATTTCAAATCCTATGACGGCAAGGAGCGCACTTTCCTCGCCGAAAGCAATGGCGGACCGAGTTGGTTCACCGAATACAACGTGCTCGCGGGGCTCTCCTCGCGCTCGTTCGGCCGCTTCGCTTATTTCGTGACGCGCATTGCCTCTGGCCGTGTCGAGCGCGGCCTGCCGCTAGCGCTGCGGCGCTGCGGCTATGACACCATGTCGCTCTATCCGGCCTTCGGCGCCTTTATGAGTGCGCGCAGCTTCCAGCTCACCACCGGGATCGAGCGCTTCTACGATGCGAAGGATCTCGGCGCCAAGGATGTCGAGCCTGACAGCTTCTTCTACGACAAGGCGCTTCAGCTGATGGGCCGGCAGCCGCCGAACAAGCCGCTTTTCACCTTCATCTATCTCGGCGCCAACCATTTCCCCTGGGAGACGCGCTTCCGCCCAGACCTGATGCCGACCTGGCGTGCGCCAGGCAACACGCCTTCCATCGATGAATATCTGCGCCGGCAGGCGATGAGCGCCGAGCAGTACAAGGCCTTCATTGCGGGCCTGAAGAAGACGTTTCCGGGCGAGCCGTTCCTGATCGTGCGTTATGGAGACCATCAGCCGGACTTCGCGCCCCATATCCTCGAGCCCGGGCTCGACGAAGGCGGCATCGGCAAGAAGCTCGACGACTACGATCCGCGCCTCTACGCGACCTATTACGCGATCGATGCCGTCAACTTCGAGCCGGTGAAGAGCAAGGCCGTGATGGATACGATCGACGGCGCCTATCTGCCGCTGGTGATCCAGGAGGCCGCCGGCATTCCGCTCGATCCGTCCTTCGCCGCACAGAAGGAGATCATGCTCCGCTGCAACGGCGTTTTCTACGGCTGCAAGGCCGGCGCGGAGGCGCGTCGCCTCAACCGGCTGCTGATCGACGCGGGGATGATCCGGGGGCTGTAGAGCAGACGGCCTTTGTGCCCGTCACCGCGATCTCAACGGCTTCATGTCTGCTGTGCTTCATCAAAAGTCCACCGATTGCCGCGCGTGAAGTATTCCCTCCATGCTCGTTTCAGGATAGCAACAGATGTTTGTACAACTTGTCGGCCATGATGATTCGAAAATCGAAGCTGCGCGGACGGTCAAGCTCCGCCTCAGAACTAATACACGATCCCGCACGATTCCGACGCCTTATACACGCGCAAGGTAATCTTGCGGCTGGTCTCAACCGAAATCGGAAGGTGATCTCGCCCGACGCGATTGAACGTATCGTTCATTCGCTGATGGCTAACCCCGTATATCGCCATCTACTTGCTCCTGACCCGTTTCCCGTCGCGCATGCAAAGGTCAAAGCTGGTCGGATTCTGCAAGAAGTCACTCCTGGGTTCGAGATTGTCTGGTGTGCTTCCGTACTGTCGCATCATAAGGAAGATTTGGCGGAATTTCTTGGTCTCAAGGCATCTTATTCTTCTGCGTACCTCGGATCGGATTATCGGTCGGCGGCCGAATGTTTACGATTGATCGAGGAAAGGTTTGGTCTTTCGCTTTGGCTGACCAACGCGCAGCTGACGCTGGCTCATATGGCGAATGGTATAGCTAGTCAAAAGGAAATACTTAACAGGATCATCAACGAGCCGGGAGTCGATACCCTCTATGCCTATCTCTCATTCTATTTCAGCTATAGCCTGGAGGAAAGCGTAACTGCCAGCGAGGTTCGGCGCGAGTTTGTCGATGCTTCCAAAATTCGCGACTACTTCTTCTACCACGTGCTTCCTTTCAATCTCGATGAAATAGAGAGGCCTCACGATTGCCTTCGCCTGGAGAGCAACTCTCCGGTGATAGATCGATTCGAGACTTTGCTCGATGTGATGTTACTTTCTTATGGGAGAAACGAATGCCTTGAGGAGGTCAGGCAAGCGGCCACGCTTCTTGGTGGGCTTGATGACTTTAGGCTATCTTCTCTGCAATTTTTGCTGTCACCAAGTTGCACAGAGGCGACTGGAGATGTCGAGTTTCTTGTCGCATGCGATCAATATTCCCTAGGTGACCACCGCGGTGCGGCAGTCACGATCTCTCGGTTAATTGAGGCGGATCCAGCGGCCGCATGGGTGTATGAGTTGGCGGCGCGTAACGACAGTGCTCTTTCCATCCCAAGATCGACGTCGTCTCTAGCCGGAGTGATTATCTCGGAAACAAAGGCATTTCTTGATCTATCCAAGGATTTGTCGTCTGTTCGCGAAAGTCTTCTCAAGCTCGGATTTCGGACCAGGAAACTGCTCGCTTCACGGGCGGTCGCTGGATTGTTGGACAGGGTGCTGGACCTTCCGATCTCTGAGACATTTTCAGCGGCGCAGTCCGTCTTCTGTATGAGTTGCCCCCTTATTCAACCGTCTCACTACAAAATTCTGGAAAAGGTTGAAGAGCGCGCCTTCGAAAAGCTGACCGCTCAGCGGCGTACATCTTCCTCGGTCGCCCACCAGATCGGCGTTATCGCTGCGTCCAGCACGGACGACGCTCCGCAAGTTATGGCACAGATGTCGGTTCCGGCGAAAAGAGCGAATCTCTATCTCGCGTACAATGCCTATAACGAAAGGCGATACTCGGACGCTACGCGATACTATGCTGCTTATCGGGCTATCGATCCGCAGCTAACGAGTCCCAGAACGCTCGCGTTTGAGTATGCCCTTTACCGGCGGCAAAATCAGCTGGGGCAGGCGTTGACTGCGTTTGTGGATGCATATTTCGATCATTCGCGATCGCACTCGCTGTACTCTATGGAGGAGTTTGTCGATTGGGCGGTTTCACAGGCGGTCGCGGACAATACGGCGCTAGATCGATCGATCCTCTTGCACGTTTTCTCGACCTACTACGGTTCGGTACACGACGGCGACTTGTCGGACGCCCTAGAGGATATTCTGGACCATTTTGGTGTGAGATTGCCTAGCGAACTAATCAGAGAAAATCTGGAGAAGCGGCGGCTCATTTATGTGTTGCGGTTCGTGGCGAATATCGATCGGTTGGAGGATACAACCCGGTTCGCCTCGTTGAATGAAATAGAGACGGAGCGCATTCTGATCTTGCAATGGCTCGTCCAAAATGATCCTCCGAATCGAAACGCTTATACTCAAGAAATTTCCTCGATTACCAAAGATCAGGAAGTTGCGAGGCTGTCAGTCCAATTCGAGCGTAGTAAAATCTACGTGCACGAAGAAGGCATCCGTCGGACGTTCGACACTGAGATCAAGCCTCAATTTTTTCGATATCGGCAGCTCCTTGCTGATCCCGAAGTGGGCGCGCAAATCGACAAGATCGAGCAAAGAATTCGTAAGCTTCTTAAGGAATCGGACCTAGAGTTCGGATATCTACTAATTCCATCGACGGAGCGAGACTCCGTATATTTTTCTATGATTCAGAGGGCGTACGATATCCTGGTCCTTGACCCAAGCCACGGCTTCAAGACCTATCTGAGCACGCGCATCTTGCATGGAATTCTGGAAGGGGAGCTGCGTGCAAGCTTTGTCAATGAAGGTCTAATGGTCTCGGTCGATGGGTCATCGAAGGAGCAGGAGGCTTTGGATCGGTGGAGTGAGCATCTTAACGGACTCGGTCCTCCAGTTAGGATGGAAATTGCGAAGAGCATTGTGAAGTTCTCGGAACGAGTAACTGAGGCGATAGCCTATCTCAAAGACCGCAGAATCAGGATTCTTTCGAAGGAAATGCCGGAAGGATTGTTCGCGATCGGAATGTCAGCGCCTGCCTTTGAACGATTGAAGCAGAGCTTGAGTAGCACGACGACGTACGAGGAGTTTTTTGAGAGGCTCCTTTTGAATTTTTGGGAGAGCGTCGAATTATGTCTCCGCGATGTTAAGCTCGAACTCTCAGGCAAATTCCTCCGCCAGATACTGAGTGCATTCGACTCGCTGGAGTCGAGCCTCAATGGTCATGACGCAGAGGGTAGGCCTACCGAATTGCTTGATGCGATCGCTCGGTGTCGAACGTCGTTTGCTCTCCACTTGGAGCGGGTGAGTGCGTGGTTTGCGCGAGCTGGTGTATTGGCCCGAGAGCCATTCTTGGCTAGTGCCGCTATTCGCGTGGCGGAGAGAATAACAAATAATTGCTATCCAGAGCATCCGCTGGATGTTCAGAATACGGAAGTTGGTGTTCATGAGATAGCTGGCGATATCCTGAACCCACTGGTTGATTTACTTACGAACTCCTTTCAAAACGCCGCTGAGCATTCGGGTGTTCTTGATCGGGCGCCTGTTGTTCGAGTGATGGTAGCGTCGACAGTGGCGAAGGATCTGCGCTTTGAAGTTGTCAGTGAGCTCTCGAAGTCCGTCGACGTGGATGCGTGTCGGGCCGAACTGAGGGAGCTCGTGGATGAGGAGGACGTGAGTAACCCTGCCGCTGTCGCTAGCGAAGGGCGAACGGGGATTCGCAAAATGAAAAGAATCCTACGCCACGATTTCCAGTCTGAGAGTAAACTTTACATCGATGTTTCCTCTGATAACGAAGTCGTTGTGTCGTTCATCGTTCCGAGGAGCTACGTGCGTGAACGTACTCATCATTGAGGACGACTCCCAGAAGGCGGAGCGTGTGGTTTCTGTTGTGAAGGCGACCGTGCCAGATGCGAATATCGACGTCTGTCGATCGTACCAAGGTGGACTGAAGTTTCTCGAGCGAGAAAATGACATAGCGCTGGTCATTTTGGACGTGAGCTTGCCTACATTTGATCCGGATCCAGAAAACCGGCACGGGAGGCCGAGACCGTTAGGCGGGTACGATATAATGCGAAAGATGAGGCGGCGAGGGGTGACGCCGCCTGTCGTTATATTGACTGCGCTTGAGAATTTTGGGTCTGCGGCTCAACCTTATTCTTTTGAGCAACTTAGGCAGAAGTGCGCGCAAGAGTTTCCGGATTACTTCAAGGGGGCGATTTATTACTCGCAGTCCCGAACTGCGTGGCGTGATCAATTGGCCGATATCATAAGAGCAGTGCAGGCATGATTTCTATACTTCTCGTGGAAGACAATCAGGCAAAGATCAGGGCAATTGCCTCGACGATCGAGGAGTGCGGGGTCGAATACAAGCTTACTGTCGAAATGAATGTTGTGGATGCCAAGCGAGAGCTTGAGGGGCGGCGGTTTGATTTATTGTTGCTCGATATCAACCTTCCTCGACGAGCGTCCTCGGCTCCGGAGGCTGATGGTGGACTTGAGCTTATGAGGTGGCTCAAAGCAAGGGGGCAAGCGCACCGCCCGTCGTACATAGTTGGAGCAACATCATTCGAAGGTTCTTTTGCGCAGGCCAAAGCTGAATTTAACAATCTGATTTGGCAAGTGATCCCAATTCGACTTGATGAGAGTGGCTGGCGTTCGAAGCTGAAGGAGACGATAGCTGCGATCGAGGAGCAAATTCGTCCGCCGTTCGTTGGAGATGGTGTTTCGAATAGGGTCGATGTGCTCCTGGTGACTGCCCTTCACGAGCCGGAACTTGCGGAAGTGTTGAGATTGCCGGCGGGGTTCGAACGAGTGGAAGTCTTGCACGATGCTAGTGCTTATCATCTTGGTAGGCTAAAGCGAGATCGCAAGGCGGCGGACATTGTCGCAGTTGCAGCTTCCGACAAGGGGCTCTCCGGTGCCGCAATTGCTGCTATCAAGGGCATCGTTGCGTTCTGGCCAAGATACTTATTTATGACAGGTATTACGGCTGGGCTAAAAGGTCGAACCAGGATTGGTGACGTGATCTTTGCCGATCTTTCTTGGGATTGGGGTAGCGGTAAGATTAAGAAGGTTGGGCAGAAGGAGCAATTCATTCCAGCCGCATATCAGCGTCGTCTCGATGAAACGATTGCACGGCAGGTGAAAGAGCTGAGCGCTGACACGGGATTTCTTCAGAAGGTATGGGAGGCTGCAGAGATGCCCAAACCGAAGGATCCGCCTCGTATCCTCTTGGGCGCAATGGCTTCAGGAGCGTCCGTGCTGCAGAGCAGTGGGGCCGTGGCTAAGGTGCTGCAACAACACAAGGACGTTCTCGCCATAGAAATGGAGGCATTCTCGATCATGTTTGCGGCGCAGGCGGCGCCGCTTCCTAGGCCTTTGCCAATCGTTGCCAAGAGTGTGTGCGACAACGGTGACTCCAAAAAGAACGATAAATACCAATTGTACGCAGCATATACCTCGGCCCGGGTGTTTCAGGAGTTCGCCTTACGATACTTAACCCCGCAATTGCACGACTAGGGGCATCGTAATGATGCATCGATTATTCTCGACGGATAGTCGTTAGTTTAGAGTTCCCGCCGAGTTCAGGCACGGGCGGTCTGAAGGTAATGTTTTGCCCGACGTGTCAAGCTGGGCGCGGAAAAAGAAACTGCTTTACCGAAATTCGGAAATATCGTATGTGTCGCCTATCCCGGTTCACCAAGAGGGGCGATCGTACGTCGTCACGATTCGCGGGCCGGGTTGCGGTGGACGCGGCAGCGTCGGCACGAGAGGTGCGGGCAGGGCGGGTAGTCCCCGTGAGTCCGTGGCCACGTGCGGATGAGCGGCGCTGAGGGTTCGTCTCGCCAGCATTTTTCCGGCACCGTCGACAAGGCCGGAGAACCCTGCAGCGAGTATGGGAACCGTGCGTACGGCAAAACCGTGTGGTCCTGGCCGTCGTTGCTACGGTCAAGCCTTTCGCGGAGGTGCAGGCGAGCCCAACCGGGCGGACTTGCGCCGTCAATTCGCGGGGCGAGGGAGGCCAGAGGGAATTCGGCTCCCGGGAGAGCGCGGCATAAGCTGTCAAACCACTGCGCAGGGAAGGCCGCGTGTTTGGCTTCACCTGTATGCTGCTGTGCGGTTTCCTCTGCGCTACACGCGCACAGCGGACCGCGGGTGCCAGCCGGCACCCGGCCTTCCCTGCGCCCTCCTGGTCAAGAGGGCGGAAACATGAGCAGAGCTCGGGCGGATTGCGCCGCGAGGATGCGAGCTGACGTCCGCTGTTTGAATATCGAACAGAGCGTTGCCGCAACAGATGCTCCGTCACTCTCATCCGGAGGTGGTAGGGGGATGGATCTCCGCCGCCCTGCTGAAGGGTGATTGAGGGTGATGGCCAGGTTCTGCCTACTGCTTGCCCATCTTCCCCCACAGCCACTTCGCCACCGCGTCGGGCGACGAGTTCGCGTCATTGCCGCTCGCGCGCAAATTGGCCTCGCGCATGGTGGTGATGTCGATCTTGCCGAGCAGCGGCTTGAGTGCCGCCTGCAAGCGTTCGTCCCCGGCACGCTTTGGCGCCAGCAGCAGGATGGCATCGTAAGGCGGGATCGCGTGCCTGGGATCGTCGAGCGTCACCAGATCGTATTTCGCGATCAGGCCGTCGCTGGTGTAGCCAGCGACCACGTCGACCTCGCCGCTGGCAACCGCCGCATACATGAAGTCCGGCTGCATCTGGCGCTGTGCGCGGAAGGAAAGACCGTAGGCCTGTTGCAGTGCCGCCCATTCCGGACGCGAGAAGAATTCATAGTCCCCGGCGATCGACATCGTCGAAGCACGCGCGGCGAGATCGGCGATCGAATGAATGCCGAGCGCCTCGGCGCGCTTCCTGGGCATCACCAGCGCATAGGCATTCTCGAAGCCGAGCTCGCCAAGCACGGTGATGTTGTCCTTCGCGAGCGCCGTCTTCAGCTCCGACAACAGCTCCGCGCGCGGCTTGATGTCGGTGCGGTGCAACTGGTTGGCCCAGAGCGTCCCGGAATAGTCGACATAGAGGTCGATATCGCCCGCCTTGAGCGCCTCGAAGATCACGCTCGAGCCGAGGCCGGAGCGCGTGGTCGCGGAGAGGTCAGCGGCTTCGAGGCGATCGCGCATGAGCGCCGACAGCACATATTGTTCGGCGAACGTCTTGGCGCCGACGACATAGCGCGATGACGAGCGCCCCATCGACGGCACCAGCGTCGCAGCGACCAGCGCAGCGAGGCCGAGGCCGCCGAGCGCCGTGCGCAGGCGGCTCCGGTCGCGCAAGCCGCCCTCGATCAGGCCAAGCAGTTGGTCCACGGCGAGTGCAAGCAGGGCAGAAGCAAAGCAGCCAAACAGCACGAACA
Organism: Bradyrhizobium centrolobii; assembly: GCF_001641635.1. Classification (GTDB taxonomy): domain Bacteria; phylum Pseudomonadota; class Alphaproteobacteria; order Rhizobiales; family Xanthobacteraceae; genus Bradyrhizobium; species Bradyrhizobium centrolobii. The sequence continues at coordinate 63,583 of NZ_LUUB01000081.1, read as the reverse complement.
CCCAGTTCTGGGTCTGGAGCCCGGCGAAGATGTAATTGCCGAGGCTGGTCTGTCCGATCGGTGTCGACAGCGTCGCCGTCCCGATCACCCACACTGCGGCGGTGCGGACGCCCGCCATCATCACCGGCAGCGCCAGCGGCAGCTCGACCATGAGGAGCGATTGCCGTGGCGTCATGCCGACGCCCTTGGCGGCCTCGAGCAGGGCCGGGTCGATGCCGTTCAGCCCGGTGATGCCGTTGCGCAGCACCGGCAGCATCGAATAGAGCGCCAGGGCCAGCATCGCCGGCAGGAAGCCGAAGGCCGAGAAGGAGACGCCGAACCAGGCGAGCGTCACCGAGGCGGCCGCAAGCAGCAGCGGATAGAACAGCGCGAGCAGCGCCAGTCCCGGCACCGTCTGCACGATGCTGGCGAGCGCGAGCAGCACGCCGCGCGGCGCCGGGCGGTTGCGTGTCAAAATCGCCAGCGGCAGGCTGACGACGAGGCCAAGCGCAAGCGCGGCGAGGCTCACCCGCACATGGTTGCCGAGATAGTCGGGCAGATGCGCCAGCGCCTCGCCCCAGCGTGGATCGGTCAGCAGGCTCATGCGCCGCCACCCCGCGGCAGCAGCGTGTTCAGCCGCTCGACCTGGCGCCGCGGCGTGCGCAGGAGCTCAAGCACATAGGCGTCATCGCTGCGGGCGAGCTCGGCCGGCGTGCCCTGCGCCAGCAGCTTTCCGCCGCGCATCACCGCGATGCGGTCGGCAAGCAAAATCGCTTCCGTCATGTCATGCGTGATCATGACCGTGGTCAGGCCGAGCTTGCGATGCAATTCGCGAAAATCTTCGCCGAGCGCATCGCGGGTGAGCGGGTCGAGCGCGCCGAACGGCTCGTCCATCAGCACAATGCGGGGACGTGCCGCGAGCGCCCGCGCTACCCCGATACGCTGGCGCTGGCCACCGGAAAGCGCCTCGGGCAGCCGGTCGCGATGGGCGCCGCGGTCGAGCCGCACGAGCTCCAGCAGCTCGTCGACGCGTGCGGTAATTTCCGGCGCCGGCACACCCAGCAGTTTTGGCGTGATCCCGATGTTGTCGGCGACGCTCAGGTGCGGGAACAGTCCGCCGCTCTGGAAGACGTAGCCGATCCGGCGCCGCAGTGCGACCGGATCGACGGCGCCGATATCCTCGCCCTCGACCGAGATCGTGCCACCATCCATCTCGATCAGCCGGTTTGTCAGCCGCAGCAGCGTCGTCTTGCCCGAGCCCGAGCTGCCCACGATCGCCACAAACTCGCCCTCGGCGATGTCGAGCGACACGTCGTCGACGGCCACGACGCGGTCGAAGTTCTTGGTGACGTGCGTGTAGCTGATCGCTGCTGCTGGTCGCACGCTTACCCTCCCCTGGAGGGGGCCGAGACGAGCGTAGCTCGCTCGTGGGTCGGCTCGCGCGATGCGCGAGGGGGGTAGGGTGACGGTATCTCCCCGAACGCGGTGGTCAAGCGTGCATCTCCTCGAAGTCGCGGCGATTGCGCGGGTGGCGGTGATACCGCGTTCGCGGCTTACCCCACCCCGACACGCATCGCTTGCCGCGATGCGCGTCACCCTCCCCCTCCCGGGGAGGGTGAAGAGAGACCATGCGTACCACGCTTGGCGGCTTGATTGAACTTGGCTGCGCGAGAGGCTAAGCCATCGATCGAGGTTCGGAGGAAACACATGACAACGCCCACAGCGGTGGCGCTCGAGGATGCGAAGGTTGCGTTTCGGCTGGGAGACGGGCGGGTCTATACAGCGGTGGAGAAGGCCCACCTCACCGTGGCGCAGGGCGAGTTCGTCGCCATCGTCGGTCCGACCGGCTGCGGGAAATCCACGCTGCTCAACGTCGCGGCCGGCCTGCTGAAACCGGCCGCCGGCAGCGCCAAGATATTCGACCGGCCGCTCGCGGGCCTGAACCGCGATGCCGGCTACCTGTTCCAGGCGGATGCGCTGTTCCCCTGGAAGACGGCGCTCGACAATGTCGCGATCGGGCTCGAGATCAAGGGCACGCCGCGCGCCGAGGCGCTGCCGCGTGCGCAGAAATGGCTCACTTCCGTCGGCCTCGGCGCCTTCGCGGGCCGCTATCCGCACATGCTCTCGGGCGGCCAGCGCAAGCGCGTGGCGCTGGCGCAGGTGCTGATCCGCGATCCAAAAATCCTCTTGATGGACGAGCCGTTCGGGCCGCTCGACGCGCAGACCCGGCAGGTCATGGGCAATCTCCTGCTCGACCTCTGGAACGCCGACCGCAAGGCCGTGCTGTTCGTCACCCATGATCTCGAAGAGGCGATCGCGCTCGCCGACCGCGTCGTGATCATGTCGGCGGGGCCGTCCTCGCGCATCATCGGCGACTGGCGCGTGACGCTGCCGCGCCCCCGCGACATCTTCGAGGTGCGGCTGGACAAGGAGTTTCACGCGCTGCATCGCGAGATATGGAGCGTGCTCAAGGACGAGGTCATGAAGGGTTACGCGCAATCCACCCAAGCGGCGGAGGCGGTCTGATGTCGCGCGTGACGCTGCTTGCGCTCCAAATTCTGGTCGCCGTCGTCTGCATCGCGCTGTGGGAGGTGCTGTCGACCGTCCCCTTGTTCGGCAAGATCCTGTTGCCGCCGTTCTTCTTCTCCAACCCGGTCGACGTGTTCAGCCAGATCGTCAAATGGTTCGCCTCCGGCGTGATCTGGAAGCATCTCGCTATCACGCTGTGGGAGTCCATTCTCGCCTTCGTGATCGGATCCCTCGGCGGGGTGCTGGTCGGATTCTGGTTTGCGCGCCAGCCGCTGGTCGCCGCGGTGTTCGATCCCTACGTCAAGATGGCGAATGCTTTGCCGCGCGTGGTGCTCGCGCCGATCTTTGCGCTGTGGCTCGGTCTCGGCATCTGGTCCAAGGTCGCGCTCGGCGTGACGCTCGTCTTCTTCATCGTGTTCTTCAACGTCTATCAGGGCGTCAAGGAGGTCAGCCGCACCGTGCTCGACAATGGCCGCATGCTCGGCATGAGCGAGCGGCAGCTGATGCAGCACGTCTATTGGCCTTCCGCGCTGTCGTGGATGTTCTCCTCGCTGCACACCTCGGTCGGCTTCGCCGTGGTCGGCGCCGTCGTCGGCGAATATCTGGGATCGGCGGCCGGGCTCGGCTATCTGATCCAGCAGGCCGAGGGCGTGTTCGACGTCGCCGGCGTGTTCGCCGGCATGTTCGTGCTGTCGGCCTTCGTCATCCTGATCGACATGGGCGTGACGCTGGTGGAGCGGCGCCTGCTGGTATGGCGGCCGACGGCTGCCGACGGGCGCGGCTAGTCGCAGCGCGGGGCCCGCGCATCAGTGCGAGCCCCGAAGCCCAAACGCTCAGTCCAGCAGCTTGGTGTCATCCGGCGCCTGCGGCGGCGTCTTGATCGCGATCGCCTTCACCTGTCCGCTGATCGGCTTGGTGCCGCCATGCGGCGTCCCCTTCGGGATGATGACGAGGTCGCCGGGCTTGACCGTGACTTCCTTGTCGCCGAGCCAGATCGTTCCGGTCCCGTCCAGGATGTACTGGATCTCGTTGGTGTTGGGATGCATGTGCTTGGGCACATTGCCGACCTGGATCGAGACGGTGGCGCCGTCTGCGCTCATGAACATCTTGGAGCGGTAGCCGACATTGTTGGCGGGCCCGAGTGCGTCGCCTTCCATCTCGCCGGTGTGGATGATCTGCGCAGTGATATTCTCCGCGGCCAGCGCCAGCCGCAGCAGGTGGGTCGCGCCGCACCCGGCGGCAAAGGCGACGGCGATCGACAGCCCGGCAGCAAGGCGGTTCATGGATAGTCCCCCCATCTAGGATTGTTCTTGTGAAGCCATGCTATTGCGCCGAAAGGCTGATGGCCAGTGCCTTGACCGGGGCCTTGGCCAGTGCTTCTCAAGCCTGTCCCGCTGCTCTATGGTGCCGCCAGCCGAACGGAGGAAACCAATGAAGAACACGATTGCCAGGCTCGCCGGCGCGCTGCTTGCGCTGACGCTCACCACCGGTCTTGCCGCGGCGCAAAGCAAGGTGACCATCGCGGTCGGCGGCGGCGCCTGCCTGTGCTACCTGCCGACGGTGCTGGCAAAACAGCTCGGCGAATACGAGAAGGCCGGTGTCAATGTCGATCTGGTCGATCTCAAGGGCGGCTCGGACGCGCTCAAGGCCGTGCTCGGCGGCAGCGCCGACGTGGTCTCCGGATATTTCGACCATTGCGTCAACCTGGCGGCCAAGAAGCAGGAACTCCAGGCCTTCGTGGTCTATGACCGTTATCCCGGCCTCGTGCTGGTGGTTGCGCCCTCGCGCACGAACGAGATCAAGTCGGTCAAGGATCTCGCCGGCAAGAAGGTCGGCGTCAGTGCCCCCGGTTCCTCCACCGACTTCTTCCTGAAGTATCTCCTGAAGAAGAACGGGCTCGATCCCGCCGGCACCGCCGTGATCGGCGTCGGCCTCGGCGCCACTGCGGTGGCTGCGATGGAGCAGGGCCAGATCGATGCCGCCGTGATGCTCGATCCCTCCGTCACCGTGCTCCAGGGCAGCCACAAGGACCTGCGCATCCTCAGCGACACCCGCACCCAGAAGGACACGCTCGAGACGTTCGGCGGTGAATATCCGGGCGGCGCGCTGTACTCGACGGCGGCGTGGGTCGCCGGTCACGAGAAGGAAACGCAGGCGCTCACCAACGCGATCCTGAGCACGCTTGCCTGGATCCATTCGCATTCGCCAGAAGAGGTGATGGCGAAGATGCCGGAGGAGATGGTCGGCAAGAACAAGGATCTCTATCTCGCCGCGCTGAAGAACACGATCCCGATGTTCTCGGAGACCGGCAAGATGGATCCGAAGGGCGCGGACGCGGTGCTTGCGGTGTTCAGCGTCGGCTCGCCCGAGGTGGCGAATGCCAAGATCGACGTCAGCAAGACCTTCACCAACAAGTTCGTCGATCAGGCCAAGAAGACCACGGGGATGAACGCCAAATAACTGACGCGAAGGCGTGGTAATCGACCCGTCATGACATCCTCGGTCATTCATCGCGTCACGACGCTTGATCTTGCCGTGCGCCCGATCCCGTGGCCGTTCGCCGAACAACGGCGCGCCGAGATCGACACGCATTTCGCCGAGCAGCAGCGCGAGCGGCCGCAGCTCTGGAACGGCCGTGTCCTGCTCGGGCGCGATCCCGTGTTCTCGGACGGCCATTTCGCCGCAACCTATTTCGAGACCGACTTCGCGAGCTTCCTCGCCTGGCGGGACTGGGGCTTTCCGGACACGGCCGTGTTCAACGGCTTCGGCATGGGCGCGCTGCGGGCCTCCGACGGCGCCTTCGTGATGGGCGAGATGGGGCAGCATACGTCCAATGCCGGCCGCATCTATTTCCCGTCAGGCACGCCTGACCTCGACGACGTCAGGGACGGCGCGCTCGACATCCCCGGCAGCGTCGTCCGCGAGCTCGAGGAGGAGACCGGCCTGACCGCCGCCGACTACGCGGCGGACGCAGACTGGCACTGCGTCGTTACCGGCCGCGCGATTGCGATGATGCAGATCCTCAACCTGGACATGCCGGGAGAGGCGGTCCGTGCCCGGATCGAAGCCAACCTCGCAGGCCAGGCCGAGCCCGAGCTTGCGGCCATCCATCTCGTGCGCGGGATGAGTGATCTCACGCCGGCCATGCCGCGTTTTGTCACGGCCTTCGTCGCGCAGCAGTTCGCCGCGCGCTGACGCGCAAGGCTTGACATCGCATCGCTCAACCCATGTGATGGGCGAAAAAGCAAAAGCAAAAAAGACTGCAATGCACAATCGTCCAGGGAGGTTTAGATGCGCGTGCGCATGGCTGCCCGCTTGGTACGTGGGCTGTTGATCGCGGTTGCGGCGACGGGCTTGGCGATGTCCGCCCAGGCCCAGGAGAAAAAGATCAAGATCGGCGTGATTTTCGACCTGACCGGGCCGCTCGCGGGCGGCGGGTCGGAGCTCGAATATATCGGCACCAAGATCATCCTCGACCAGTACAGCAAGACCGGCGTCGAGGGCTACAAGGTCGAGGCGGTCTATGCCGACGCGCAGAGCAAGCCAGACGTCGCCATCAACGAATCCGTCCGCCTGCTCGAGCAGGAGAAGGTCGACATGGTGCTCGGCTTCTTCTCCTCGGCGCAATGCGTGCCGGTGGCCGCCCGTGTCGAGCAGCTGAAGAAGTTCATGTGGATGACGACATGCATCTCGTCGGCCGTGTTCAACGACAAGAATTACAAATACGTGTTCCGCCCGCAGGCGAGCGGCGACCAGTTCGGCATGATGACGATGGACTTCATCGCGCAGAACGCCAGGGAGAAGTTCGGCAAGGAGCCGAAGGACCTGCGCGTCGCCATCATCCACGAGGACGGCGCCTATGGCGTCGACGTCTCCAAGGGCAACGAGGCAGGCGCCAAGAAGGCCGGCTTCAATGTCGTGCTGAAGGAAGGCTATTCGGCGACCGCGCCGGACCTGTCCGCACTGGTGACCAAGCTGAAGCGCGCCAGGCCCGACGTGATCTTCCACACCGGCTACAATCCCGACATCACGCTGCTCTTGCGCCAGGCCCGCGAGCAGGGATTGAAGTTCGGAGCGCTGATGGGCCATGGCGCGGGCTACGGCGTTTATGAGAAGCTGAAGGAAGGCCTCGGTGCGGACGCCACCTACATCTTCAACGCCGATCCGATCTCGATCTGGCTCGCCAACCAGAAGACCATGGATCCGAAGCTCGCGCCCGTCATCAAGATGGTCGGCGAGGAATTCGACAAGATCAAGCCTGGCGTCGCCATCCGCTCGGCCCATGTCGGCATCGGCGCCTCCAACACCTACGTGTTCATGAACGACGTGCTGCCGCGCGCGATCAAGAAGTATGGCGGCGTCGATCCCGACGCGCTGCGCAAGGCGGCGCTCGACACCGACATCCCGGAAGGTGGCACGATGCTCGGCTTCGGCGTCAAGTTCTACGGCGAGGGGACGCCGATGGCGGGCCAGAACGAGCGCTCGTTCCCCGTCGTCATCCAGTATCTCGACGACAAGTCCTATGTGGTGTGGCCCAAGAGCCAGGCGCAGCGCGAGGCGGTGCTGCCGCTGCCGAAGGGCACCACCTACAGCAACCAGTAGCGGCGGAGAGCGGCGGTGCTGGAGGTCAGCGGGCTGGTGAAGCGGTTCGGCGGCTTCAAGGCCGTCAACAACGTGTCGTTCAGGGTCGATCAGGGCGAGATCCTCGGCCTGATCGGGCCCAACGGCTCGGGCAAGAGCACGATCTTCAACATGCTCTCCGGCACGCTTCCTCCAACCGCTGGATCCATTGTGTTCGCCGGGCACGAGATCGCAGGCCTTGCCCCGCATCGGATCATCAACCGCGGCATCGGTCGCACCTTCCAGATCCCGCGGCCGTTTCGCCGCCTGACCATCTTCGAGAACGTCGCGCTCGCCGGCTTCTACGGCCAGGGCCGCCACAGCCGCGTCAAGGCCGAGGAGGCGGCCGAGCGCGCGCTCGCGATGGTCGGCCTGCCGACCGATCGGCATGCGCCCGTCGACGGCTTAGGCGCGGCCGGCTTGAAGAAGCTCGAACTTGCGAAGGCGCTTGCGACCGCGCCAAAATTGCTGCTCGCCGACGAGAGCCTCGGCGGCCTCGACGAGACCGAGATGGACCAGGCGGCCGACATGCTGCGAAAGATTCGCGACGAACTCGGCATCACCATCATCTGGGTCGAGCACATCATGGGCGTCCTGATGCGCGTGGTCGACCGCGTGATGGTGCTCGATCATGGCGAGAAGATCTCTGAAGGGCTGCCGAGCGCGGTTGCGAGCGATCCGCGCGTGATCGAGGTCTATCTCGGCACCGACGCCGAGACAATACAGGCCGCGGCCGCCGAAGCGCGCCGCCGGGCCGGAGTGTAGCGCCATGCTGGAACTTCGTTCCGTCGATGCCGGCTATGGCAGCTTCCAGGCGCTGTTCGACGTCAATCTCGACGTGAAGGCCGGCGAGGCGGTCGGCGTCATCGGACCGAACGGCGCTGGCAAGACCACCCTGATGCGCGTGATCTCGGGCCTGATCCGCCCCCTGCGCGGATCGATCAGGATGGAACGCGTCGACGTCGTGGCGACGCCGGCGCACCGCATCGTCAGCCTCGGTATCGCCCATGTGCCGGAGAACCGTCGGCTGTTTCCGCGGCTTTCGGTCGACGACAATCTCAAGATGGGCGCCTTCATGAAGGAGGCGCGCGGAAAATATGCGGAGCGGCTCGATATCGTCTTCGAGCTGTTTCCGCGCCTGAAGGAGCGCCGCCACCAGATGGCCGGCACCATGTCCGGCGGCGAGCAGCAGATGTGCGCGATCGGCCGCGCGCTGATGTCGAATCCAAAACTGCTGCTGCTCGACGAGCCTTCAGCGGGGCTCGCGCCGGTCGTGGTGCAGCAGGTGTTCCAACTCGTGAAGCGCATCCGCGCGAGCGGCCTGACCGTGCTGATCGTCGAGCAGAACGTGCAGCAGGTGCTGCGCGTGGTCGACCGCGCCTATCTGATCGAGGCCGGCACGATCCGCAGCTCGGGCACCTCGGCCGAGATGCTGGCGAGCGACACGGTCAAGGAAGCTTATCTCGGGGTGTGAGGACGGGCAGAGCGCATGCAGGCATTTCTGGACATCTTCGACATCTACCTGCTGGAGGCGGTAATCAACGGCATCCTGCTCGGTGGCGTGCTGGCGCTGCTTGCGCTCGGGCTGAACCTGATATTCGGCGTCATCGACGTGACCTGGATCTGCTATGCCGAGCTCGTGATGATCGGCATGTATGCGATGTATTTCATGGTACAGTATTACGGCATCAGCTATTTCATCGCCGCGCCGTTCACCATCCTGCTGGTCGCGATCCTCGGCGCCCTGCTGCACTACCTCGTGATCGCGCCGCTGCTCACCGCACCGCCGATCAACCAGTTGCTCGCGACCGGCGGGGTGCTGTTCGTGCTCCAGAGCTTTGCCACCGTCGCCTTCGGCATCGACTTCCGCAATCTCGGCATCCGCCTGCCGGTGCTGGCCTTCGGTGACATGAATTTCAGCTACGCACGACTGCTCTCGTTCGTGGCTGCGCTGGTCGGCATGGTCGCGGTCTATCTGTTCATGACGCGCACCTTTACCGGCACCGCGATCCGCGCCATTTCCCAGGACCGCCAGATCATGGCGCTGATGGGTGTCGACACGAAGCGGATCTATATCATTACCTCTGCGCTGGGCGGTGCGCTCGCCGGGCTCGCCGCGTGCCTTCTGGTGCTGCAATACGACGTACATCCCTTCGTCGGCCTGTCATTCGGGCCGATCACCTTCCTGATCTGCGTGCTCGGCGGGCTCGGCAATTTCATCGGCGGCTTCATTGCCGCCTTCGTATTCGCCGAGATCATCTCGCTCGGTGGCCTGTTCTCCGATCTCGAATGGGGCTATGTGCTTGCCTTCGCGTTCTTCATCGTCATGATGTTCATCCGGCCCGCGGGCCTGCTTGCGAGGCGCCGATGACGAGGCGGGGCCGGCTTGCAGCGTGGGCCGTTGGATTAGCGGCGCTGATAGCGCTGCCCTTCGTCTATCGCGATCCCTACCATCTGCACATCCTGGTGCTGATCCTGATCTGGTCGTTCGCCTACACCTCCTGGTCGATGATGGGGCGGTTCGGCCTCGTCTCGCTGGGGCACGGCGGCTTCATGGGGATCGGCGCCTATGTCACGGCGCTGCTCTGGAATCATCTCGGCCTGTCGCCGTGGATCGGCATTCCCGTCAGCATGGTCGCGGCAGGCGCGCTGGCGCTTGTCGTCGGTTATCCCTGCTTCCGCTTCCGCATCACCGGGCATTATTTCGTGCTGGTGACGCTCGCGCTCTCCGGCATCGTGCTCCAGGTCATCACGGCAACGCGCGACTACACCGGTGGCTCGCTCGGCTATACGCCGAATCGCGCTTCTGCCAACAAACTGCTGGCGCTGCAGTTCGACGACAAGACGGCCTGGTATCTGATCGCGCTCGCGGTCTGGCTCGCGGGCCTCGTGGTCTGGCACTGGATCGACCGCAGCATGAGCCGCTGCGCGCTCGAGGCGATCTCGGAGGATGAGGACGCCGCGGCGGCTGCAGGCGTCGACGTCACCGCCGAGAAGCTCAAGATCACGCTGATCAGCGCGCTGATGACGGCGCTCGCCGGCGCGATCTACTGCCAGTACCAGATGTTCATCACGCCCGACACGGTCAGCGGCATCGCCGTATCGCTCCAGATGGTGTTCGCGGCGATCGTCGGCGGTCTCTTCGTCTCGCTCGGCCCGACCGTCGGCGCCATTATCACCATCCTGCTTGCGGAGACCCTGCGCATCGGCTTCGGCACCAAGGCGGTCGGCTGGGATAACCTCGTCTACGGCGTGCTGCTCGTCCTTTTCATCATATTCCTTCCCAAAGGCATCCTTGGTAGCGTGCTCGACCGATTGAAGCCGCAACGCAAGGTATCCTCGAGCTCATGAGCAAGAAGCCGTCAAAATCGCTCGCCGAACAACTCGACCAATACATCACGCCCTTCCGCTACGACGGGTCCGGCAAGTTTCGCCTCAAGGCGCACAAGACCAACGAAATGGGCGGCCTCGACAAGGAGCAGGGGCAGGAGATCCTCGAGGCCAACAAGAAGCGCCTTATCGCGTTCCAGGAGCAGCTCTACGCCCAGGATCGCTGGTCGCTCCTGATCGTGCTCCAGGGCATGGACGCGGGCGGCAAGGACTCCGCGATCAAGGCGATCTTCGAGGGCATCAACCCGCAGGGCTGCGAGGTCCATGCCTTCAAGCAGCCGAGCAGCAAGGAGCTCGACCACGATTTTCTCTGGCGTCATGTGCTCGCACTGCCGGAGCGCGGCCGCATCGGCATCTTCAACCGCTCTCATTACGAGGAGTGCCTGGTGACGCGCGTGCATCCGGAGATCCTCGCCAAGGAGAAGCTGCCGCCAAAGCTCGTGACCAGGAATATCTGGAGGGAGCGGTTCGAGGACATCTCCGCCTTCGAGCGCTACCTGACGCGCAACGGCACGGTGGTGCTGAAGTTCTTTCTCAATCTCTCCAAGGAGGAGCAGCGCGAGCGCTTTCTCGACCGGCTGGAGGATCCGGCCAAGCAGTGGAAGTTCTCCATGGACGATATCAGCGAGCGTGCGCTGTGGTCGCGATATCAGGCGGTGTACCAGGATATCGTCCGGCACACGGCAACGCCTCATGCGCCCTGGTATGTCGTACCGGCCGACCACAAATGGTTCGCGCGGGTCGTCATCGGCTCGGTGATCGTCGCCGCGCTCGAAAAGCTCGACCTGCGTTTTCCGCGCGCCGACAACACCTCGCTGCGCGAGTTCGCCGAGGTACGGAAAGCGCTGGAGAGCGAAGGGAACGGAGGCAGGAAGCGCGCAAAGTGACCGCCTGTGGGACCGGGAACCAGAAGAACGTCAACTTCGCGCTCCAGGGCGGCGGCGCGCACGGCGCTTTTGTCTGGGGCGTGCTGGACCAGGTGCTCGAGGACGGCAGGCTCGCGATCGAGGCGATCAGCGCCACCAGCGCCGGCGCGATGAATGCGGTGGCGCTGGCCTCCGGCATGGCCATCGGCGGAGCGGAAGCCGCGCGGCAGAACCTGCACGCGTTATGGTACGAGGTCTCGCGGATGGATCTGGCCTATGACCTGTTCTCGCCGCTCAATCAGTGGATCCAGGCCTTGAAGCTGCCGCCGGAATATCACCCGGTCCATGCCTTCATCCACACCCTGACGCACACGATGCCGCCGGACGTGCTCAACCCGTTCCACTTCAACCCGCTCCGGTCCCTGCTGGAGCGCGTGGTCGATTTCGACCGGCTCAATTCGTCGCCGGAGGCCCCGCAGCTCTTTCTCAACGCGACCAATGTCCGCACCGGCAAGATCAAGGTGTTCCAGACGCCGCTGCTCAGCGCGGAAACCGTGCTCGCCTCGGCTTGCCTGCCGCCTTACTTCCAGGCGGTCGAGATCGACGGCGAGCACTATTGGGACGGCGGCTATCTCGGCAATCCCGCTATCTTTCCGCTGATCTATCGCAAGGGCAGCCACGACGTCATCATCGTGCAGGTCACAGCGATCCGGCGCGACGAACTGCCGGCGAGCGCCGCCGACGTCCTCCACCGCATCAACGAGATCAGCTTCAATTCGTCATTGATGCGCGAGATGCGCGCGATCGCCTTCGCCACCCGGCTGATCGACAACGGCGAGCTCGACAGCAACAGTCACAGCCGCATGTTCATGCACTGGATCGGCAACGACCAGTTGATGTCGCAGCTCGGCACTGCCACGCAGTTCCATCCTGATTGGAGCCTGCTATGCCGACTGCGTGACGAGGGGCGCGAGGCCACGCGAAGCTGGCTCGCGCGGAACTTTGACCGGATCGGTAATTGTTCTACTGTCGATCTGACCGAGATGTTCCTCTGATAGGAGGCTGTCGTGTTCAGGCTCACCCTCGCCATTCCCGTGCTCGCCGCGCTTCTGATCGCAGGTCCCGCGCGCGCCCAGACCTATGCAGGCAACGCGCCGGTCTGCCTGCGCGTCTTCGGCGAACTGGAGGGCGAGCGGATGGATTGCATTTTTCCCTCGTTCGCCCAGTGCAAGGCGAGTGCGTTGGGGCGCCCGGCGACCTGCCTGGCAAACCCCTATTTCGCGCAAGCCTCTCCCCGCAACAGAAGGGAGAGGTTGAAGCCCCCTCAATAGCCGCGGCCCCACCAGTAGCAGAAGCGTTCCACATTGGCGGGAAGGCTGGCCTCGTAGTTCGCCCACTTCTCGTATTTCGGCAGTTTCACTTCCTTCATTGCCGTGTCGAAACACTTGCCGGCATCGGCCGCCATCTTCACCTCCGCCGACAGGTCCTCCATGTAGGCGATGTCGTCCTCGACGTCCTTCTTGGTGCCGAGGCGGCCGCCGGCATAGGGGTGACCCGGGATCATCCGCTTCCAGTCGAGCGAGGCGAGCCTCCTAAGCGAGGCGATATATTCCAACGGCGAGGCGTTGTCCGGGATGTTGCGGAACTGCACGGACTCGATTGGCGCGAAGTCCACGACGAAGACGAGCTTCTCTTTTGGCAGCCGCATCACCAGCGAATTGTCGGAATGGTTGCGGCCGACATAGTTCAGCTCCAGCGAGGTGCCGCCGAGCGTGATGGTCTTCTTGTCGTCGACCACCTGGTCCGGCATCACGACGTCAGCCAGGAGCGCGTTCTGCTTCTTCAGCTCGAGCAGGCGCTCCTTGGTGCGGCGATGGGCGATGAAGGTGGCGCCGAGGTCCTTGAACGGCTGGCCGCCGGCGATGTGATCATAGTGGTGGTGGCTGTAGATGACGTATTTGATCGGCTTGTCCGTGACCGCCTTGATGGCGTCGATATAGGGCTTTGCCGGACGTAAATACGAGATCGGGTCGGTCGCGATCACGCCCTGCGGCGTCACCACGAACATCGACTGATGGCCGCCGTAGCGGAAGATGTAGACGTTCTCGGTGCCGTCGACCTTTTTGGTCGAGGTCTGCGGCGGGTTTTGCGCGGCGGCCGATCCAACTCCGATAGCGAGCGCGGCGAGCACGGTGAGGAAAATCGATATCTTCATCTTTTGCTTTCTGAAAATGAGGGAGTGCGGAAGAGGCGGATGTCCTCGTCGACACAGACGCTGGCGAGAAGATTTTATTCCGCTGCATCATGTCGCGGAACAGCCATCGGAACGTCACCGTTGCGGAACAAGCGCCTGCAAATGTGATCGCTACCCCTTTGATCTCGCTTGACAGTTTTGTGTCGCAGGAGGAGCATACCGAGGGTCGCAAAACAGCGACGCGCAATGTCCAACCTCAAGAGCAAGGGGAGGTCTATGACGCCACCTCCGCAAATCCAGCCGCGTTAATTGCGATGGAGCTCGTTCGGACTATCGCATAGCGGCTCAAATCCGCGAACGACACGCCGGGACAAGGTTTAAGCGGGCTGCATCAGTGAGGCAAAGCCCCTTACCTTCCCGGCGGTGTATTTTGGGCGACTGTGACGACGTCGCCGGCGAAATGCCGTAACATCCTGCTTTCTCTCTTCTCCTCCTCGCCGTCATCCCGGGCCGAGCTTGGGATGACGGGAGTAGTTTTGCGCTTCCGTGCGCATGACGCCGCCGCCCTTCCTGCATTGCGGCAAATGCCAAGAGAAAGTCGTCTCCTTGGCAAACTTCCGACACAGGATCGGGGCGAATAACACAATCCGACATGACGCATGCGCAACCAGCGGTGACGGGTCCTGACTCCGTCGGCGCAGCTATTTTTCCAGGGAATCCTCGTGTCGCATAAGCTCGTCCCGGCGCTCCTTGCCGTTCTCTTCCTCACGATCTCGGCTCTCTCCACTGCCCGTGCCGAGCCACCTGCGCCGAAAACCAACGGGACAGTCGCGCTGTCGCCGGACGAGGCGAAGCGTGCACTGGAGACCTTGCAGGACGATCAGAAGCGCGCCCGGATGATCGATACGCTGCGCGCGATCGCCGCCACATCGAGTCAGCCGCAATCTGCGCCGCCAGCGCCCGAACAGAAATCGCCGATTCCGCTGTCGGCCGATGGTCTCGGCGCGCAGCTGCTGCTGACCGTGTCTGAGGAGATCGGCGATATTTCACGCCAGGTTGCCGAGATGGCGCGAACGCTCACGCATTTTCCCGCCTTCTACTACTGGTTCCTGCGCACGGCGAATGATCCTGCCGCCTATAATCTTCTGATCGAAATCGCCTGGAAGCTGACGCTGGTGTTCGGCTGCGCCTTCTGCGCCGAGTGGGTGATCTTCCGGCTGATCAGGCGTCCCGTCGCATTCCTGGAATCGCGCGTGCCGCAGACCGCGCGTCTTCCGGCGCAGGCGCTGCCCATCGCCGATCCGCCATCGTCCGCGGCGGACGTGGCCGCCGAGCCCGAACTGCACCGGCGACGCGTCAGCCTGGCGCGGGCCTGGCAGCTCTTCTTGCGGCTGCCCTTCGTGCTCGGGCGCCTGGCCCTCGAGCTGCTCCCGGTGTGCATCTTCGTCGGCATCGCCACGGCGCTGTTGGGAACGGAGATCGGCGAGCCCATTACCGTCCGTCTCGTGATCCTCGCGGTCGTCAATGCCTACGCGTTCTCGCGCGGGCTCATCTGTGTCGTCCGCGCCCTGGCGGGGCCGTTCGGCCTGTTTCCGGTTCGCGCCGAAACCGCGGCCTATATCGAGATCTGGGCACGCCGCATCGTCGGCGTCGGCGTGTCGGGAATCGCCTTCGCCAACGTGGCGCTGCTGCTCGGCCTGCATCGCGCGGGCTACGCGGCCTTGCTGCGCATGGTGATGCTGATCGTGCATCTCTTCATCGTCGTCATCATCCTGCAATGCCGTCGCCAGGTCGCGGAAGCCATTCGCGCGCCCGCGGGCCGGCAGGGGATCGCGGCGCGCTTACGCAACCGCATCGCGGGCGGCTGGCACTATCTCGCGATCGCGCTCGACCTCGCGCTGTGGGCGGTCTGGGCACTCAACATCCAGAACGGCTATTCGCTGCTGCTGCAGTATTTCGTCGGCACCATCGCGGTTGCACTGATCACGCGCGTCATCATCATGGTGACGCTCAGCCTGATCGACCGCGGCTTCCGCATCAATCCGGAGATCCTCCAGCGCTTCCCCGGGCTGGAGGTCCGCGCGAACCGCTATCTGCCGCTGCTACGCCGGATCGTCTCGACCGTCATTGCCTTCATCGGTTTCGTGGCCATGCTCGAGGTCTGGGGCGTCGATGCCATCGTCTGGTTCTATGGCGGCCAGATAGGCAGCCGCTTGATCTCGGCCGTGGTGACGATCGGCATCGCCACCGTCATTGCCGCCGCGATCTGGGAGGCCAGCAACGCGCTGATGGACCGCCAGATCAACGTGCTGTCGCGGGACGGACACTATGCCCGCGCCGCGCGCCTGCGCACCTTCCAGCCGATGCTGCGGACGGTGCTGTTGTGCGTGATTGCCACCGTCGTTGGTCTCACCGCGCTCAGCGAGATCGGCGTCAATGTCGCGCCATTGCTTGCCGGCGCCGGCATCGTCGGCATCGCCATCGGCTTCGGCTCGCAGAAGCTGGTGCAGGACCTCATCACCGGCCTGTTCCTGCTGCTGGAGAACACGGTCCAGGTCGGCGACACCGTCAGCGTGTCGGGTCTGACTGGCGTGGTCGAGAACGTCTCGATCCGCACCATTCGCCTCCGCGCCGGCGACGGTGCCGTGCACATCGTGCCGTTCAGCGCCGTGACCACCATCACCAATTCCAGCCGTGGCGCCGGCAATGCGTCGGTCAGCGTCAACGTCGCCTTCAAGGAAGACACCGACCGCGCCGGGCAGATCCTCAAGGAGATCGTCGACGAGATGCGCCGCGAGCCGGAATTCCGCGCGGCGATCCGCGGCGACCTCGATCTCTGGGGTATCGACAAGGTCGATGGTGCGATGGTCTCGATCGTCGGCCAGATCCGCTGCACGGATTCGGGCCGCTGGCCGGTGCAGCGCGAATTCAACCGCCGCATGAAGCTGCGCTTCCAGCAGGCCGGGATCGAGATCGCATCCCCCGTCCAGACCATTTTGATGCAGATCGCTCCGCCCGCCGATGCGTCCACGAATCTGACGCCGCGTCGCGCAGCCGGATAGCCGCTCGCTAAAATTTCCTGCTTGCCTCGGCCGACCCGGCAGCGTTCACTCTGGCTCCAGTTCGCTGACGATATGCGGGCGGCAAAGAGGGCGGGGAGAGAATGATGTGGGGGCTGTGGGCCGGCTTGCGCGGCTATGTGATCGTCGTTTGTGCGCTGGTCGGCTGCGCGTCGTGGGCCACGCCAGCCAGCGCCCAGCCGTTTCCGTCGCGCCCCATCACCCTGATGGTCCCGTTCGCAGCGGGAGGGCCGACCGACACGCTGGCACGGATCCTGTCCGAACGGATCGCGGCCGAATTGCACACGACGATCGTGGTCGAGAACGTGGCGGGCGCCTCCGGCAGCATCGCGGGGGCCCGCGTCGCGCGGGCGGCCCCGGACGGCACGACGATCACGATCGGCCATTGGGGCACGCATGTGCTGAACGGCGCTATCTTCAAGCTGCCCTACGACGTGGTCACCGATTTCGAGCCGGTCGCGATGATCGCGCTGGGAACGCAGCTCATCGTCGGCAGGAAGACGCTCAAGGCCGACAATCTGAAGGAGCTGATCGCCTGGCTGAAGGAGAACCCCGGCAAGGCCACCGCCGGGACCGCGGGCGCCGGCACTGGGGCGCACGTTGCCGGCGTCTTCTTCAAGGAGAAGACCGGCACCGACTTCCAGTTCGTGCCTTATCGCGGGGCGGGGCCCGCGATGATCGATCTCGTGGCCGGGCAGATCGACGTCATGTTCGACCAGGCGTCGAACTCGCTGCCGCAGTACAAGAACGGTGCGATCAAGGCGTTTGCGGTGACCTCGCCGACGCGGCTTGCGTCCGCGCCTGACATCCCGACCGTCGATGAGGCGGGCTTGCCCGGTCTCTACATTTCCTACTGGCACGGCATCTGGGCACCGAAGAACACGCCGAAAGATATCGTCACAAAATTCAACGCGGCCATCGTGGTGGCGCTTGCCGATCCGTCCGTCAAGCAGCGCTTCGCCGAATTGGGGCAGGAGATTCCACCACTGGAGCAGCAGTCGCCCGCCGCGCTGGCGGTCTTCCAGAAAGCCGAGACCGAAAAATGGTGGCCAATCGTGAAGGCCGCCGACATCAAGCCGGAATAATCTTGCCGCGTTGATTTTCTCGTCGCACGCAACCTGCGGTCTTCGCAAGGACCTCGCTGCGGTGCGAGATCACAATCGATGCATGACCAGCAACATCCTTGATCTCCAGGGAGCGCTGGCCGACAATGTTTGCGGTTCAATAAGAAACTCCCTGGGGGAAATTCGTGAATAGACCTAACCGGGTCAGTGCCCACTCGACATCATCTTCCACCGCGCCGCACGGCATGACGCTCTTGCGCGATCCCTTGCTCAACAAGGGCACCGCCTTCACCGAGCAGGAGCGCGCCGACCTCGGCCTGCGCGGCCTGCTGCCGCCCTGCGTGCTGGCGATGGAAACGCAGGCAGAGCGCGTTCTCACCAATCTGCGCACGCTGCCGACCGATCTCGAAAAATACGTCGCGCTGAACGCGCTGCACGACCGTAACGAGGCGCTGTTCTTCCGCGTCGTCTGCGACAACATCGACGAGATCCAGCCGATCATCTACACGCCGACGGTCGGGCTTGCCTGCCAGAAATACGGCCTGATCTTCCAGCGGCCACGCGGCATGTTCATCTCCTCGCGCGATCGCGGCCAGATCGCCGAGATCCTGAAGAACTGGCCCCATCCGGCCGGGCTCATCGTCGTGACCGACGGTGAGCGCATCCTCGGCCTCGGCGACCTCGGGGCCAATGGCATGGGTATCCCGGTCGGCAAGCTCTCGCTCTATTCGGCATGCGCCGGCGTGCATCCCGAGCTGTGCCTGCCGATCGTGCTTGATGTCGGCACCAACAACGAAGAGCTGCTGAACGATCCCTATTATCTCGGCCTGCGCGAGCGGCGCCTCACGGGCGAGGCCTATGACAGCTTCGTCGACGAGTTCATGCAGGCCGCGCGGAAAACCTTTCCGGGCGTGCTGATCCAGTTCGAGGATTTCGCCAATCACTCGGCGTTCAAGCTGCTGCACAAATATCGCGACGAGGTCTGTGTCTTCAACGACGACATCCAGGGCACCGCGGCGGTCGCGCTCGCCGGCCTTTTCTCGGCGCTGCGGGTCAGTGGCGGAAAGCTCAGGGATCAGAAGGTCCTGTTCCTGGGCGCGGGCGAGGCCGCGACCGGGATTGCCGATCTCGTCGTTTCCGCCATGATGGCGGAGGGCGCCTCGGAGGCCGAAGCGCTCCGGCGCAACTGGCTGGTGGATTCTCGCGGCCTCGTCGTCAGCGGCCGCGCCGGTCTGTCCGGTCACAAACTCCGCTATGCTCATACCGACCAGGCGCCGATTGCCGACTTCCTCACCGCGATCGAAACGCTGAAACCGACGGCGATCATCGGCGTTGCCGCGGTCGGCGGCGCCTTCACGCCCGACGTGCTGAAGGCGATGGCCGAGCTCAACGATCATCCGATCGTGTTCGCGCTCTCCAACCCGACCTCGAAGGCCGAATGCTCGGCGGAGGATGCCTATCGCTACACCGAGGGCCGCGCGCTGTTCGCCTGCGGCAGCCCCTATGATCCCGTCACGCTCAACGGCCGGACATTCGTGCCGCGCCAGGGCAACAACTCCTACATCTTCCCCGGCGTCGGCCTCGGCGTCATCGCGAGCCGGTCACGCCTGGTGACGGACGAGATGTTCATGGCGGCGGCCCATACGCTCGCCGATTGTGTCGGCAAGGAGGACCTCGCGCAGGGCAGCCTCTATCCTGCGCTGCCCCGCATCCGCGAGGTCTCTGCGCGCATTGCTGCCGCCGTTGCGCAAGTGGCTTATCAGCGCGGGCTGGCGGACGGTCCCGCGCCCAACGACGTGATGGGACTGGTCAAGTCGCAGATGTACGAGCCGCATTACTGAGCGTTCGGCCCCTGACCCAGAGCAACCGTATATGACGCGGGTTGCCCAGTTGCGCCGACGCTTCCACATCGTCATGTCCGGGCATAGCCGTCCGAAGGACGGCGTCGCTTCCGCTCGCCTATGTCCCGGCCATCCCCGCGTCGCTCCGCGGTACAAGGAACGTGGATGCCCGGGACAAGCCCGGGCATGACGAACTCCTGAAATTTCGCATACGTGATCACGCTGGCTCCGGGCGGACGGCGGTTAGGTCAGCACGGCGGCACCATTTCTGGTAGAATCGCCGTTGCGCGGCGTGCCCGTATATGCGACGGTCTGTAGCGTTACAAGAAACTTCCAGCCGCAAGGTCAGACACCATGGACGATCGTTTGCCCGAACTGGGCGACCTCGAGCGCGAGGTCATGCAATTGGTTTGGGCCCACGGTCCGGTGACGGCCGAGGTCGTGCGCGAGCGGCTGTCGCGGCGTCTGAAAGAGTCCACCGTCCGCACCGTGCTGCGCCGGCTGGAGGAAAAGGGCTACGCGCGGCACACCGTGGACGGACGTACCTACGTCTATCACGCCGCCGAGCCGCGCGCGCGCGTGGCGGCCAAGGCCGTGCAGCGCATCGTCGACTGGTTCTGCAACGGCTCGATCGAGGAAGTCCTCGTCGGCATGGTGGACAATGCGATGCTCGACCAGCAGCAATTGCGCACGCTGGCCGACCAGGTGGCCAAGGCGAAGAAGGCGAGGGGAGTGAAGAAAGAATGATCGCAACTCTGGCGGAGGCGGCGCTGCGCTCCTTTGTGCTGGGAGGCGTCGTCTGGCTCGGTCTCAACCTCTTTCGCGTGCGAAATCCGCACGTTCACATGACGGCGTGGGTCGTCGTGCTGCTGGCATCGCTGGCGATGCCCTTCGTGATGCATTGGCCGACGCTCACCATCGCGCGGCTGCCCGTGGCGGTGCCGGACGAACTCTGGTCCGCCGATTTCTCGATGCTGGAAACGCCGCAGCCGCCGCAGTCGCCGCTACCGGTCGCGCCCGGCGCTGTCCCCGCGCCGCTGCCAAAGGCTGGCGTGTCGATCGACCGGTGGCTGGTAGCAACCATTGTTTATGCCGGCGTCGCCGGCCTGCTTCTGTTGCGGCTGTTCGTCGGCCTTTTCTTGACCTGGCGGCTTACGCGCGCGGCGAAGCCGATGGGCGGCCCGCAGATGATCGGTGCCGACGTGCGCATCAGCCGCGACGTCGGCGGTCCGGTCACATTCGGGTCGACCATTCTCGTGCCGCCGCAGTTCGCCGGCTGGGATGCGAAGAAGCGGCTTGCGGTGCTGGCACATGAGGGTGCGCATGTCGCCAATCGCGATTTCTACGTCCTGCTGCTCGCCGCCATCAACCGCGCGGTGTTCTGGTTCAGCCCGTTCTCGTGGTGGCAGCTCGCGCACCTTGCCGAGCTCGCTGAGATCATCAGCGACGCCCAGGCGATCGAGGTGATCGACGACCGGCTGTCCTACGCGGAGATACTGCTGGACGTCGCGACCTCGGTGAAGCCGCGGCCGGTGGAGCTCGCGATGGCGCGGGCCTCGACTGTGCGCGCCCGCGTAGAGCGCATCATCGCGGCGGCCGCGCTGCCGGTGGCGGTCGGCTGGCGCAAGCGGCTGTGGATCGCGGCCGCGATCGTGCCGGCCATGATCGTATCGGCGGGCATGATCGCCTACCGCACGCCGGATCCCGCGCCCGTCGCCGCAGATCTCGGTGAAACGGCGCCCGCTCAGCACTACCGTCCATTCGTCAATTTCTACGCCATGGGCCCCGCCTCGGTGTTTGCGATCTTTCGCGAGGGCGATGAGCTGTACGGACAGATCACCGGGCAGCGCAAGCTGCGGCTGACGGTCGCCAGCGACGGCACTGCATCCTACGCGGCCTCGTTCGGCGAGATCACGTTCCCGCTCGATGCGGAACGCCGCTCGTCCGAACTGATGCTGCATATGAACGGCCGTGACGTGCGCGCTGTCCGCATTGCGGAGATGCCGACATCGGCCTCCGATGCGGCGCCGCTCGATCAGTATGTCGGCTGGTACCGGCTCGCGCCGAACCGCGTACTCACGGTACGGCGCGACGGCGACGGCCTTCAGGTGCAGGAAACCGTGCTGGGCCGATCCGCGGTTCTCGCCGAAGGCGCTGACGCATTCTCAATCCGGGGCGACAATCTCCTGATCTTTCTGCGCGACGAGCAGGCGAGGGTGACACGCGTCCTTCTCCAGACCGCGGTCTCCGGCGCCCGCCTCGCGCCGCGGATAGACGCTTCCGTGGCCAAGGCGATCGAAGCGGATTTCGCCCGCCGGATCGCCGAGGTGCCGGATCGCTTCAGGGAGCAGGTCCCGGCCGCCGGCGGCAAGGAAGCGATCCTGCGCGGGATCGAGGATATGCGCCGCGGCACGCCCAACTACGATCGCATGAGTGCGCCGTTAGCTGCGAAGATCCATCTGCAGCTCGACGAACTGCACGCGACGTTCCTGGCACTCGGTGCGGTGGAATCGATCTTCTTCCGCGGTGTCGGTCCTGGCGGCTACGACATCTATGGTGCGAAATTCGAGAACGGCACAGCGGAATTCCGCCTGCTGCTCGAGCCCGACGGCAAGGTCGCTGACGTGATCTTCCGTCCCGACGGCAATGACGAGCTTGGCGGCATCGTTGCCTGTTCGGAGGAGGCGAGTGTGCGCGGCCGCGCCGGCACGTCGCCGATCAGGATCATGGTCTACAACGAGATGGGCGACGACATTCAGGTCTTCAATCTCGATGCGGACGGCAATCGCAGGACGCAGAGCGTCGTTAGGACCAACATGTCGTCAGCCCATATGACCACGGTGAACAGCCCGTGGGTCATTGCCGACAAGTCGGGGCGATGCCTGGAGATCCTGCTTCCGGGCCGGCAGACGCGCTTTCACAACGTCGAGGCCTCGACCGTCGGTTCGCGGCCGGGACACGCGGCGCGCCGCGCCGTTCCGATCGCCAATGGCGAGGAGATGCTGCGGCGCTACATCGAGGGCGTCGGAAAAGGTCAGCCGGACTACGACCACATGACCACCGAGGTCGCCAATATCACGCGTCAGCAGCTTCCGTTCGATCAGGCGATCCTGGCGCGGCTTGGCGCGCTACGTGCGGTCTCGTTCCGCGGCGTCACCGCGCTCGATAGCGACATCTACATCGCCCAGTTCGCCAACGGCTCGGCGGAATGGCGCATCGGCGTCAGGAACGGCACGATCACGAAGATCGCGCTTGGGCCGAATTTCTAGAACTGTCACAGCCGCCCGTCTGTCACGCCAGACGGGCGGCTCCCGATTTCTTGACCACGGTCTCTCAATCTCCGCTTGCGAGACTGCGTGCTGAATGTTACGGTCCGTAGCATTACATATTGTAACTTAGGTCGGCGTCTCAGGCGCCGACCGTTTGGCAGGCGCGGAGAATTGGGCACTCGCCATGAGCAATTCTGCAAAAGCCGAAGCTGTGCTGGCCCTTCATCGCTTCGGGATGGGGCCCCGACCCGGATCGATCGCCGCTCTTGGCACTGATCCGCGCGGCGCGCTGATTGCCGAGCTCAACCGGCCCCTGGCGCTCGCCGCTGCGGCCGGGCTGCCCTCCAGCGCAAAGGCTTTCCGCACCGTGGCGGACGCCAATGCGCGGCGAACGGCGCGCGCGAAGCAGGCCCAGCAGCAGGCCAAGAAGCAGCAGATGGCCGCGGCGCCCGCGATGTCGGAGCATCAAAATCAGGGGCAGGCTCAGGCGCAGATCCAAGGTCAAACGCAAGGCCAAGCGCAGGGCCAGAGCGAGGAGAAGGACGCTGCCGAGATGGCGGCGAAGAAGGCTGCCGAAGCCATTCCGGACCCCGGACGTCCGATCTATTTGCAGGAAGCCAAGGTGCGCACCGAGGCCGCACTGGCCGCTGACATTGGCTTCGCCGAGCGGCTGGTGTGGTTCTGGTCCAATCATTTCTGCGTCTCGGCCAACAAGATCCAGAGCATGTCTGGCGCCTACGAGCGTGAGACCGTTCGCGCCAATGCGCTCGGTCGCTTCGTGGATCTGCTCATGGCCGTGGAGAGCCATCCGGCGATGCTGTTCTATCTCGACAATCTCGACTCGATGGGGGCGAACTCGACCGCGGGCATCAACCGCAGCCGTGGCCTGAACGAGAATTTCGCGCGGGAGACGATGGAGCTGCACACGCTGGGTGTTCGCACCGGCTACACCCAGGACGACGTCATCAGCTTCGCCAATGTTCTGACCGGCTGGACGCTGGTGCCGCCCGGCGTCGATCCCCAGCACGGCGGCGAGTTCACCTTCAACCCGCGGCTGCACGAGCCCGGCGGGCAGACCGTGCTCGGCAAGCGCTACGATCAGGAGGATGTCGAGCAGGGCCGCGCCGTGTTGCGCGACCTCGCCGCGCATCCGGCGACCGCAACCCATGTCGCGACAAAGCTCGCGCACCATTTCGTCGCCGATGAGCCGCCGCCGACGCTGGTCGAGCAGATGGCGAAGACGTTTCGCGACACCGAAGGCGACCTCAAGCAGGTCGCGATCGCGATGGTGTCCTCGGACGAGGCGTGGCGTGGGCCGCCGTCGAAGCTCAAGCGTCCCGGCGAGTGGGTCGTCGGCATGGTGCGCGCGACCGGCATCACGCAGGTTGATCCGGTGCGCTACACCGGGGGCCAGGAGCTGCTTGGTGAGGCGCTGTGGCGTCCGTCCTCACCAAAGGGGTATCCCGACGACGAGGCAAGCTGGATCGATGGGGTCGGACGGCGGCTCGACGTCGCCAACTATTTTGCCGAGCGCGTGGCAGGGATCGCCGACCCGCAGGCGATCATCGAGAACGTCTTCGCATCCGAAGTCGCGGGCGAGGTGAAGCAGGCGGTCGACCGCGCCGAAAGCCGGCAGCAGGCGCTGGCGCTGTTGTTCATGTCGGCGGATTTCCAGAGGAGGTGAACATGAGCTTCGTCCATCACCTGCCCACGCGGCGCGAGCTCCTGGTCGGCTCCGGTGCGCTGTTTGCCTGGGGCCAGATGCCGCGGCTCGCGCGCGCCGAGGGGCGCGATCCGCGCCTGCTCGTCATCATCCTGCGCGGCGCGCTCGACGGACTTGGTGCGGTCGCGCCGGTTGGCGATCCCGACTGGATCTCCTTGCGCGGCGATCGCGCGCTGGTGCTGGACGGCAAGATGCCCGCGCTGCCGCTCGATTCTTTCTTCGCGCTCAATCCGGCGATGCCGAACCTGCATCGGCTTTACAGGAGCAAGCAGGCCTCGATCGTCCACGCCACGGCGACGCCCTATCGCGAGCGATCGCATTTCGACGGCCAGGATGTGCTGGAGAGCGGACTCGTCAGGCCCGGCGCGACCGGTTCGGGATGGCTCAACCGCGCGCTGTTCGCGCTGGAGTCGGGTGGGCGCGTCGACCCGCGCGGCAGCCGCGCGCTCGGCATCGGTTCGGTGACGCCGCTCGTGGTCCGCGGCTCCGCGCCGGTCATGACATGGGTGCCGCAGAAGTTGCTGCCGGCGAGTGTGGACACGCAGAACCGCCTGCTCGATCTCTACCAGCACACCGACCCGAAGCTCGCGAGCGTGCTCCAGGCGCGGATGAAGCTGGCTTCGCTTGACGGTACGCCCGCGATGGGCGATCCGATGTCGGACGATCCGACGCTGGCGCCCCCGGGCATCGCGCGCGTGCGCGCCTATTTCGCGGATGCTGCCGGCACTGCCGCGCGCTACCTCGCAAAACCCGACGGCCCGCGCGTCGGCGCCATGGGCTTCGTCGGCTGGGACACGCACATCGCCGAAGGCGCTGCCGCGGGCCAGCTCTACAACTTGCTCGGCGCGCTCGACGGCGCGTTCGCCGCGATCGAGAGCAACATGGGCGAGGTCTGGCACGAGACCGTGGTCGCCGTGGTCACCGAGTTCGGACGCACTGCGCGCATCAATGGCACGCAAGGGACGGACCACGGCACGGGGACTGTCGCCTTTCTCGTCGGCGGCGCGCTCGCAGGCGGCCGCGTGATCGCCGACTGGCCGGGACTGAAACCCGCGCAACTCTTCGAGGACCGCGACCTCAAGCCGACCACTGATCTGCGCGCGGTGCTGAAGGGCCTGCTCGGGGATCACCTGCGCGTCGAGGAAAACTTGCTCGCCGGCACCGTCTTCCCCGAGAGCGCCGACGTAAGGCCGATCGGAGGCCTCGTCGGCTGACCGCGTACCGTTGCAACCAATCGGGTTCGTGATGTGCACATTGACACAACGAGAGCTCGACTTTCTCGCCAGCCTGAAGACGAGCTGGCGGTGGCTCTATTGGCGCGAGCTCGCGCGGGTCCTCAGGGAGGATGCGCAGTCCCGCAAGCCCGGCAGGGCACTCGCGCGTTGACGTGGCGCGTCGTGTTGCGCTGAGTTCCAGGCGTCCCGTCCCTGTTCAGGACGTGCGACTGTGGTGGAATCGTCACAGTCGGCGCGAAACGACCGCCGCCGCAGGCCTGCTTTCCTTCCGACAAGGTTCTGCCCCCATTGCACGCCGAACTTAAGGTTGTTCGGAGGGGCGTACCATGTCTCGCTTTGCACGTGTCGAAAGTGCCCGGATTTCCCTCGCAACCTCGTGCCGACAGCCGGCCCGTCTTCTGCTCGCCGCGCTTGGCGCCGCTTCGCTCGCTGCGTGTGCGCAATCTCCGGCCGGCCGCCAGGCGGCCTCCGGGTTCGTCGGCACCAGCCGGCAGGCCGCAGTCGAGCGGCCACACAAGCCGCACGCAGTAGCAGCCTTGCATCGGCGGCCGGTCATCCGGACGCGTGTCGCTGGCAATGCCGGGAGCGCGACGCAAGCGGCCTCGCGCGGCGTTGCCAGCTTCTACTCGGATACGGAGACCGCGAGTGGCGAGAAGTTCGACAAGAACGAATTGACCGCGGCGCATCCGACCTTGCCGTTCGGAACGCGCCTGCGCGTCACCGACGTCTCCAGCGGCCGTTCTGTCACCGTCAGGGTCAACGATCGCGGGCCCTATGTCCGCGGGCGCGTTGTCGACGTCTCCCATTCCGCCGCCGAGGCGCTCGGCATGGTGGACAAGGGCGTCGCCAACGTCAGGCTTGATGTCGTGCAATAACATGTTCGGAATCTGCGGCTGCCCGAATGCGCCGCGCTTAACCGCCTGTTAGCCGCTCTGACGCACCATGGGTGCCCAACAAATCGGGGCTCTCGAGGAGGCGGCGCTTGAACACGATCCAGTATCTCGAAGATCAGGCCGCGCGCGCCGAGCGGCTGGCCAAACGGATCACGGATACGCGAACGATCGAAAAGCTTCTGACCTTCGCGGGCGAACGCCGGCGCGAGATCGAGGTCATCGCCGGCAAGCATCGGCGCGCATAACGCTCGCAAACCATGCCCTGAGCGCATTCGGCCCCGCCATTCGGCGCGGAACGTCGCATCCCTCCCGGCGTCATCTGGTCGATGCAAGAGGAGGAGAGAGCTATAGGCTTTGGACGAGGTGCTTTGCTTTGGTTGTTTGGCGTGCCGCTGCCGATCATCCTGCTGCTGGCATTGTTCTGGCACCACTGAGATTGGCACACACGAAAAGCGCCGCGGAAGCGACGCTTTCTTCGTGCATGCGGCGTCGGCCGCGTTAACGCGAACGAGGAAGATCAGGTGTGGCTGTAGTTCTCGACGAAATCGCTGAGATAGTCGGGCAACGTGACACCGTCGATATCGCAGCGCGCCCGGATTTCGCCGGCGATTTCGGTCGAGATGTCCTTCATCCAATGTTCGAGCGTGTTGAAGGAAATCACGCGGACAGGATCGTTGAAGCAGCCGGCGACGAGCTCGTCGATCGTCGCTTCGATATCGTTTCGCTCGATACGGATTTCAGTCGCCTTGTCGAGACGATCGATCACCACGAACATGGTTTGATCGGCGCCATAAGGCACGATCGGGGATGATACGCCGGCTTCAGGCATCGCAGGCACTCACGCCTTTTCGATCAGCAACAACGGGAAGTGCCGGGATAAGGTTCCTACTGTCACGAAAGCTTGTCGTACGTCGTGTAAACGACGGCCGCGGCACGCGATCAGAGAAATTCCCGTAAGCGCGACAGTTCGGCGATGTGCTCGGGCGACAGGATCGCCGTGACCAGCGGCGGCTGCGGCGTGGCGTGGATATCATAGAGATGCCGTGTCGCGGCAGGCTTGTCCATGAAGGCCGAGATGCATTGGTCGAGCGTGCCTTCGATCACCGGGTAGGAGGTACGATCCGGCCGTCGCTGATTTCCGAGCGAGGGCCATTTGTGCAGCACGGCGGCTGCGCCGAAGTTGACCTTGGAATCCCTGAAAGGCGAGTCCCCCATCGTTTTCCCCCTCAGGCAAAAAAGAACCCCCGCACGCGTGCTTTGCGTGCCGGGGCCCACACACCTATCGCTGCATCTCAATGCCACAAACTTCTAACGCGGCTGCCGGGAGATGGTTCCCGGCGTCCGCTGCCGGTCAGCTCGCGGCCGCCGCGATCTTGTGCCCCGGGCTCGCATGATCGTGGCTGTTCTCGTCGCCACGCCGCACCTCCGGCGGAAGCCCGGCAAAGCGTCGCAACGCCTCGGCCATCTGCACCCGGCCCTGCACGCCGGTGATCACCACGTCCACCATCGTGAAGGACGAGTGGAAATGGCCGCGTGCCTTGAGCTGCTCGACCGGAACGCCGGCGGCGGAGAGTGCCTCAGCATAGGCGATACCTTCGTCGCGCAGGGGATCGAACTCGCAGGTGACGATGAAGGCCGGCGGCAGGCCCGCGACTTGGCCGCGCAGCGGCGAGACGCGCGGATTGGTGCGGTCGGCCGGCGAGCAGTAGAGGTCCCAGAACCAGTACATCAGCGAGCGCGTCAGGAAATAGCCGGTCGCATTGTCATTGTAGGACGGGCGGTCGAAGGTGCAGTCGGTGACCGGGCATATCAGGAGCTGGCCGGCGATCTCCGGGCCGCCGCGGTCGCGCGCGAGCTGGCAGGTGACGGCGGCGACGTTGCCGCCGGCGCTCCAGCCCGCAACCAGCACGGCACCGGGCGTGCCGCCGAGCTCTGCCACGTGCTCCGCGATCCAGCGCGTCGCCGCATAGCCATCTTCGGCCGCAGTCGGGAAGCGGTGCTCGGGCGCGTGGCGATAGCCGACGCTGACGAAGATCATGTCGGTCCGCCGCACCATGTCGCGGCAGAACGGATGATCGGACTGCTCGTCGCCGAGCACCCAGCCGCCGCCATGGAAATAGACCACGACCGGATGCGGCCCCGGCGTTGCCGGCCGGTAGAGGCGATAGGGCAGCGGACCGTCGCTGCCGGGCAGGGTGCCGTCGACGATTTCGCCGATAGGCCGTCCCGCTGGACGGCTCTTGTTGAACTCGTTGACGAAAGCGCGGGCGCCGAGTGCGCCCATCGACTCGATCGGCGGCAGGTTCAACTGCCCGAGCAGATTCAGCACCAGCCGCACATCCGGTTGCAGGCGCACCACTTCGCCGTCATTGCACTGCGCGGCGCCGCCAGCGCCGGTGAGCTTGAAGCCGAGCATGCCGCGGCTGACGACCTCGTCGCAGATGCTGCGGTAGGGGCCGACGCCGCCGGTATAGGGCATCAGGGCGTGCACCTTGCCGGGCACGTTGGCGCCCGTGTACCAGGTGTTGGCGAGCCGGTGCAGCGTCAGCATCGAACAGTCGGCCATATGCTGGCCCCAGCCCGCCTGCGCCGCATCGGTGGCCTCGATCGTAGAGAAGCCGGCGTCGCGCAGTGCTGCGAGCCGGTCGACGATCCAGTCGACATGCTGCTCGATCGACACCGCCATGTTCGACAGCACCGACGGGCTGCCGGGTCCCGTGATCATGAAGAAGTTCGGGAAGCCCGCGACCGTGAGCCCGAGATAGGTCTGTGGTCCCTGCGCCCAGACGTCGGACAGCGATTTGCCGCCGCGTCCCGTGATCGGATGCACGGCCCGGATCGCACCGGTCATGGCGTCGAAGCCGGTCGCGAACACGATCACGTCGACGTCGAAGCTGCGCTTGTCGGTCGAGATGCTGTCAGCGGTGATTGCCTTGATCGGCTCCTGGCGCAGATTGACCAGCGTGACGTTCGGCCGGTTGTAGGTCGCGTAGTAGTTGGTATCGAGGCAGGGACGCTTTGCGCCGAAGGGATGGTCGTGCGGCGTGAGCGCTGCGGCGGTTTCGGGGTCCTTGACTGCGGCGCGGATCTTCTCGCGGATCAGGTCCGAGACGATGTTGTTGCCGTCGAGGTCGGCGCCCTGATCGGCCCAGAGCTGCGTCAGGATGTAGACGAGATCGCCTTTGCCCCACGCCTCCTCAAAACGCAGGCGACGTTCTGCGTCGCTCAGTTGCCAGCTCACGGCCATCTGCTGCGGATAGGGGACGCCTGTCATCGACTGGCGCGCCTGCTCGCGATAGGCGGCGCGGTCGCCCTGCAACAGGCTCATGCGCTCGTCCGGTGCCGGCCCGTTATGCGCGGGCAGCGCGAAATTCGGCGTGCGCTGGAACACGGTGAGATGCGCGGCCTGCTCGGCGATCAGCGGGATCGACTGGATGCCGGAAGAGCCCGTGCCGATCACCGCGACGCGCTTGCCGGCAAGGTTGACCCCGCTATGCGGCCAGCGCCCGGTGAAATAGACCTCGCCCTCGAAGTCCTTGACGCCGTCGATCTCCGGCGGTTTTGGCGCGGAGAGGCATCCGGTCGCCATGATGTAATAGCGGCAGGAGACGGACGCGCCATGGTCGGTGGTGAGCCGCCAGCGTTCGGCCGCTTCGTCCCACTTGGCTTCCGTGACCTTGGTCCTGAAGCGGATGTCGCGACGCAGATCGTAGCGGTCGGCGACGAAACCGAGATAGCGCAGGATCTCCGGCTGGGTCGCGTATTTCTCCGACCAGGTCCAGGCCGTCTCGAGTTCCGGATCGAAGGTGTAGCTGTAGTCGATGGTCTGGATATCGCAGCGCGCGCCGGGATAGCGGTTCCAGTACCAGGTGCCGCCGACGTCCCCGGCCTCTTCCAGGGCGACCGTCGTGAAGCCGGCCTTGCGCAGGCGATGCAGGAGATAGAGGCCGGCGAAGCCGGCGCCGACCACGGCGACATCGACCTGCTGGGTGGCTTCGTTCGCCGCGCCAGAAGCACGTGCATCGACCATTGCGTCAGGCATGGCATTCCTCCCGTGCATTTTGTTTTGCCGGCAGGCTAGCGCCGCAGGCTCGGCTTGTCATCAGAGCAAATTCAATCTTCGGTAGCCGTTTGCGGCGGCACGGCGGCAACGCAAATGGTGCGGCGATACACGCATCGCGGCGCACAACGGCGCCGTATGCGTGATTTTCCGGACTAATCAGGCCGATACCTTCTGTGTATGCTGTCTCCGTTGTCCATGCGTAACGAGCGCCATGACCGAGTTGACTGAGCGAACCAAAGCCAACATGGACGTCGTCCTGGAGGAGACGTGCCGCCAGTTGCCGCACGGCGGCGATCACGACAGCCGCAGGTTCATCGCGGAGCGCCTGATCGATGCGGCGCAATCCGGACACGCCACGCTCGGTGAGCTCGGCATCGTCGCGCGTCGCGCGCTGGCGGACCTCACCAGCAAGGGCAACTAAGCTCGTGACGCGATCAAGTTGAGCTGTGGCCGCGATGACGATGCGCTCCCTCGCCCCGCTTGCGGGGAGAGGGTTGGGGTGAGGGGGAGTCTCCACAGGGACGGTGACAGTTGGACTCGTGGAGAGTCCCCCTCACCCGGAATCCGCGCGTTCCGCGCGCATTCCGACCTCTCCCCGCAAGCGGGGCGAGGTAAGACTACCGCGTGAGGCTTGCTTCGCCGCAGGTGGCGGACGTAACCTCTTAGGGAACCATTCCGCGCATCGAGATCCCCCAAGATGCGGTCCTTGCCTGCGCTCGCTCTGGCTTCCGCTCTCCTTTGCTGCGCTGGCCCCGGCCTGGCCCAGGCGGTCGGACAGTTTGCGTTTGCGCTCACGCGCGAAGGACAGATGCTCGGCGCCGTCGAAGGCGAGGTCGCCTCCTTCAAGGGGCTTGCCTACGCGGAGCCGCCGGTCGGCCCGCTACGCTGGCGCCCGCCGCAGGCAACGCCCGAGAGCTCGGAGATGCGCACCGCCTATGACTACGGCGCGCCTTGTCTCCAGCCGTCGCTGCCGGGCGCGAGCGAGGATTGCCTCACGCTCAACGTGTTTCGCCCCTTCGGGGTCGACGGACCGCTGCCGGTGATGGTGTTCATACACGGCGGCGCCTTCTTCACGGGCACTGCCAACGATGCACTGTTCGACGGCGCGAAGCTCGCGCAGGCCGGCCTCATCGTGGTGACCGTGAATTATCGCCTCGGTGCGCTCGGCTGGATCACGCATCCCGCGGTGCCGGACGGCGGCTCCGGCAATTTCGGGCTGATGGACCAGATCGCGGCGCTGCATTGGGTCCACAACAACATGGCAGCGTTCGGCGGCGATCCAAGCAACGTCACCCTGTTCGGCAGCGGCGCAGGCGCGACGTCGATCGCGCTGTTGATGCTTTGCGGACAAGCCCAGGGCTTGTTCCAGAAAGCCATCCTTCAATCGGTCCCCGGACGCGTGCGCCTGCGTTCGCCGCAAGAGGCGGAGGCCGTCGGCCGGCAATTCGTCGCGGCGCTCGGGCGGAACGGCAAGGAAGTCGATCCGCGCGCGATCGAGCCCGGACAGCTGCTTGCCGCCGAAAAGAAACTGCTCGCAATATCCGCCCGTAGCTTCCTGCCGATGATCGATGGAATCCTGGCGACAGAAGATATCGCTGCTGGCTTTGCGAGCGGACACGAAAGCCGCATTCCCCTGATCATCGGCTCGAACGACGACGAGACGCGGTTCGGCGGCGAGCTCGATATCAAGGAAGAGCTTGCGTCATCTGGCGGTGGCATCGATGAGCTGCGCAAGCTCTATCCAGACGTCGCGAGATCGCCGGACCTCGCGGCGCGGTTCTACACCGACAAGGTCTTCTCCGAGCCGGTGAGGATGCTGGCGCGCCTGCATGCTGCAAGCGGCGCGCCGACGTTTCGCTATCGCTTCGCCTACATCCCCGAAGCCCGGCGCGGAAGTCCGGAGGAGGGGCACGGCCGTGAGCTGCAGTTCATCTTCGGCGCGGAGGGCGTGCCCGGTGCCGGCATGTTCACGCGACGGGATCGCGAGATCGCGAGCCGCTTGCGCGCCTACTGGATCAACTTCGCCAGGACCGGCGACCCCAACGGCCCTGATCTGCCGCACTGGGATGCGGCCGCAAAGGACGATCGCATCCTGCTGATCACGAATGATCGCATCGCAAGCGGCGACGACCCCTGGTCGGAGCGTCTGGACCACTTCGCGCACTAAAGCGGAATGAGTTTTGGTTGAATCGATGCGAGCCGAGAACTCAGAACACCTCTCCCGCAGGGAGAGGCATAGGCCGCCTTTGGCGGCCGTTCTTGAATTAAAGGACGCCGAAGCGGTGCTTCGGCTATGTCGCATCGAAAGATGCGATCCGGGTGAGGGGTTACAGTCTCACTGAGCGCTGCGGCCCCTCACCCGGATTGCACTGGACGATGCTTCGCATCGCCACACGCAATCCGACCTCTCCCCGCTGGGGAGAGGTGGACCCCGGACAGCCGACCGAACCTAATTTCATCACGCTTTAGAGTCCTGAACGGGGAGTTGAATTTATGCCGCGAGTTCGACGCGGGGCGCCGGCGTCAGCCGGTCTTCCTCCAGATAGTCCATCGCGCCGTCCTTCTCGACGGCGTAGAACTGCTGGCCCTCCCTCGACTTGAAGGCGGCGCGGACGACGCCGCGGCGGCCCTTGTCACTGTTGACGACGTCCCCCAGCGAAAACTTCCTCATCTTACGTCCTGCTTGTCTTCTGGCCGAGTGCTTCGGCCACATCAGGGATTTTGGGCGGCAAATCGTTAACGGCTTGCTAACCATACGGGTTTGCCTATGCTCACCGCCCTGGCGCGGGTGAGACACGCGCATGTTGCGAAACAGACGAGCCGACATCCATGACGCGATTTCCAACCTTCTTTCTGTCGCATGGCGGCGGTCCCTGGCCGTTCATGGAGGACAGGCGGGTGCAATATGCCAAGACCGCGCAGGAGTTCAGCCGCCTGCCGCAGCTTCTACCGGCAAAGCCCAAGGCCGCGCTCGTCATCACCGGCCATTGGGAGGCCGACGCGTTCACCGTGTCGACGTCGGCGCATCCGCCGATGGTGTACGATTATTACGGCTTCCCCGAGCACACCTATCATCTGAAATATCCCGCGCCGGGTCAGCCCGAACTCGCAGCCGAGGTCAAGGCGCTGCTCGCGCGCGCCGGCCTCGATTGTCGGGAAGACGCCAATCAGGGATTCGATCACGGCACCTTCGTGCCGCTCGGATTGATGTACCCCAACGCCGACATGCCGATCGTGCTGTTGTCGCTGAGGTCGGGCTATGACGCGGCCGAACACGTCAGGGTCGGAGAGGCGATCGCATCGCTGCGCGATGCGGGCATCCTGATCATCGGCAGCGGGCTCACCTATCACAACATGCGCGGCTTCGGACGGCCGGAATCGAAGCCGGTCTCATATGAGTTCGAAGCCTATCTGAACGAAGCCATCAGCCAGCCGGATGCGGCGCGCCGCAACGCCATGCTGGTGGACTGGCAGAATGCACCGAGTGCGCGCCTTGCGCATCCGCGCGAGGATCATCTGCTTCCGCTGATGGTGGCCGCCGGTGCCGCCGGCAGTGATGTCGGCCAGCGCATCTTCGTCGACGAAGTCGCGAACGTCGCGATGGCGTCTTATGTGTTCGGGTGAATTCGTAGGGCGGATTAGCATAATCCGCCATGGAGCCGCGAGTGAAGTTAGGGGCTTACGCCTTCTGCTAACTCGCCCTACGTATCGCGCAAGCTCACCCGTATTTCAGCTTCATGAACAAGATGCCGCCGGCGAGCACCATGGTGATGGCGTTGGCGGCGACCAGTGGGGCGTCGCCGCTGAGCAGGCCATAGATGAGCCAGAGCGCCAAGCCCAGCACCATGACCAGGAACATGCCGAGCGAGATGTCCCCGGCCGAGCGGGTCTTCCAGACCTTGATGAATTGCGGCGCGTAAGCGACGGTGGTGCAGGTTGCTGCGGCAAAGCCGAGCAGCTTGATCGCGAAGGGTTCCATGCCGGCTCTATAGCACGGATTCGACGATGGTGATGCGTCAGTCGAAATGCGTCACGGACGGCGCGCGGCGATGAGGCCGCGGTAGAGCGCGGCATAATCGCCCGCCCGGTTACGCCATGAGACGTCGGTGGAAAGGCCGCTCAGTTGCAGCCGCCGCCAGGTCAGCTTGTCGTGGAAGGTCGTGTTGGCCTTGCGCAGCGTGCCCGCGAGGGCCTCCGCCGTCACGGGTGCGAACTTGAAGCCGGTGGCATCGTGGCCGGACGAGTCGGCCTCGCCGATATCGACGATGGTATCCTCGAGACCGCCGACGCGGGAGACGATGGGTACGGCGCCATAGCGAAGCGCGCAGAGCTGGGTCAGGCCGCACGGTTCGAACCGCGACGGCACGATCAGCGCATCCGAGCCGGCCTGGATCAGATGGGCGAGGATCTCGTCATAACCGATCACGACCGCGATCCGTCCCGGATTGGCACGCGCGGCGGCCTGATAGCGGTCCTGGAGATCGCGGTCGCCGCTGCCGAGCAGTGCGAGCTGCATGCCCTCGCTCAAAATGGTCGGTATAGCCTCGAGCAGGAGATCGAGGCCCTTCTGCCACGACAGACGGCTGATCACGCCAAGCAGAGGCACCTCCGGTGAGGAATTAAGATTGAACTGCTGCTGAAGCGCGGCCTTGTTCGCAGCCCGGAACGCCAGCTCCTTCGCGCTGAAGCGATAGGCGATGTGCGGGTCGGTCTCTGGATTCCAGACCGATATGTCGATGCCGTTGAGAATGCCGCTCAAGACGTCCGCGCGCTCGCGAAGGACGCCGCCGAGCCCCATGCCGCCATCATCGCTCTGGATCTCCTGCGCATAGGTCGGCGACACCGTGGTGATGCGGTCGGCGAATTGCAAGCCGGCTTTCAGGAAGCTGATGCCACCGAAATATTCGAGGCCGCGGACGTCGAAGGAGCCCCAGGGCAGGCCGATTGCACCGATCAGCTCGCGGTCGAACCTGCCCTGAAAGGCCATGTTGTGAATGGTCATGACGGTGCCGGGCCGTGGGCGGTTGTCATAGTGCAGATAGGCGGGCGCGAGCGCC
Source organism: Bradyrhizobium centrolobii (assembly GCF_001641635.1). Taxonomy (GTDB): domain Bacteria; phylum Pseudomonadota; class Alphaproteobacteria; order Rhizobiales; family Xanthobacteraceae; genus Bradyrhizobium; species Bradyrhizobium centrolobii. The sequence goes on along the minus strand of NZ_LUUB01000081.1, from coordinate 27,780 downwards.
GCCTGCCAGTCGTGGGCGTGCACGATGTCGGGCACGAACGCGGGGACGAGCCCATGGCCGATATCCGCGGCCACGCGCGACAGCGCCGCAAAGCGCACGCCGTTGTCCGGCCAGTCGACGCCGTCGGCCGTGACGTAAGGGTTACCCGGCCTCTCGTAGAGATGAGGCACGTCGAGCACGAAGAGATCGAGCCCGTCGCGCGAGCCTGCGAGCAGGCGGCCGGATCCGCCGAAATAATCCGGCCAGCGCCGGATTTCGTCCCCGCCCGAAAGCATCTGCATCACGTCGGGATAGCCCGGCATCAGCGTGTGCATCTCGACGCCATGCGCCTTCAGCGCAATCGGCAGCGCGCCGGCGACATCTGCGAGGCCGCCGGTCTTGACGATGGGGTAGACTTCAGAGGCGACTGCGAGGACGCGAACAGGCGTCATGTATTGAGCCTGTCGAGCATAGGCTGAGTGATAAGCGAAATGCCCTGTTCCGTGGTGCGGAAGCGCTGGGCATCAAAGGGTGGATCCTCGCCGACGACAAGGCCCTCGGGGATCTCGACGCCGCGGTCGATCACGACATTCTTCAGACGCGCGCCGCGGCCGACGTTTACGTAGGGCATGATCACGGCGTTCTCGACATTGGCATAGGAGTTGATGCGCACACCGGTGAACAGCAGCGAGCGGCGCAGCGACGCGCCGGAGATGATGCAGCCACCGGAGACCAGCGAACTCACGGCCTGCCCGCGCCGGCTCTCCTCGTCATGGACGAATTTGGCAGGCGGCGTGATCTCCGCATAGGACCAGATCGGCCAGGCGCGGTCGAACAGGTCGAGCTCCGGGACCACGTCGGTGAGATCGATATTGGCGGCCCAGTAAGCGTCGACCGTGCCGACGTCGCGCCAATAGGCGCCGCCGTCACTGCCGGAGCGGACGCAGGAGCTCGAGAACTGGTGCGCGATCGCACGGCCGTTCTTCACGATGTAGGGGATGATGTCCTTGCCGAAATCGTGGTTCGAATTCGGATCCTCGGCGTCGCGCCTGAGCTCCTCGAACAGGAATTTCGTGTTGAACACATAGATACCCATGCTGGCGAGGGAGACGTCCGGCTTGCCCGGCATCGGCGGCGGATCGGCGGGCTTTTCGAGGAATGACTGGATCCAGCCGTTCTCGTCGACATGCATGATGCCGAAGCCACTTGATTCCGTGCGCGGCATTTCGAGGCAGCCGACGGTGACGTCGGCGCCGCTCTCGACATGCTGCCGTAGCATCACCTCGTAATCCATCTTGTAGATGTGGTCGCCGGCCAGCACCACGATGAAGCGGGAGTTGTGCGCCTCGATGATGTCGATGTTCTGGTAGACCGCATCGGCCGTGCCGACATACCACATGCTCTCCGAGACGCGCTGGCTTGCCGGCAGGATGTCAAAGCTCTCGTTGCGCTCGGGGCGGAAGAAATTCCAGCCCATCTGCAAATGTCGGATCAGGCTGTGCGCCTTGTACTGGGTAGCGACCGCGATGCGGCGGATACCGGAGTTCACGGCATTGGACAGGGCAAAATCGATGATGCGGGATTTGCCGCCGAAATAGACCGCGGGCTTGGCGCGCCGGTCGGTCAACTCCAGGAGCCGGCTGCCGCGTCCGCCGGCCAGGACGAATGCCAGGGCCTGGCGGGCGAGCGGCTCATTTCCGACGGCACTCATGTCATCCTCCCACTCACGCCTGGCGCAGGCCGAGGCCTTTTGTCGCGAGGGACCTCTCGGCCCGGCGCCATTGGAACCGATAGTAGCGGTACGAATACTAAATCGGAAAGGTGGTTGTTGGTTGCGAACGCGCGGGAAGCTTAATGCTTTTGCTTCGGGCGACGGCCCCGGGCGTCGCAACCGTGTCATATCCGCGCGCAGAAGCGGAGGTGTCGATCATGGCTGGCAAGAAGCAGCGTTTGCGGCCCCGCCTGATCACAATCGAGGCAAGTGTGGGTGTCTTGTGCGCTGCACGCGAAATCGGGGCTTTGACTCAGCGCAAGGATGCCCGATCATTACGCGCGATCCTTTTCCAAACGAAACGTCAAACAGGGAGTTAAGACGATGAGTATCTGGAAAACGGCAATTGCCGGCTCGCTGGCGGTCGCGATGATCGCCGGTCAGGTGGAGCAGGCATCGGCGGCGCCGATGCCGACCAACGTCGCAGCCATGAAGGCCGTGGCCGGCAGTGACACCACGCAGGTGTATTGGCGCGGCGGCTGGGGCGCGCGCGGCTGGGGCTGGGGTCTCGGCGCCCTTGCGGCCGGCGCCATCATCGGCGGCGCCATCGCCAGCAGCGCGCCCTACGGCTACTATGGCGGCGGTCCGTACTATGGTTACGGATATCCCGGTCCCTATTATGATTATGGTCCGGCCAGCTACGGCTACGCGCCGGCCTATGGCTATCCCGGCTATTATGGCTACCGCAGCTACTACAGCTATCGGCCCTACCGTCCATATTACGGCGATAGCTATGGCTATTACCGGCGTCCCTACTACGGCGCCGATTGGTGACTGGACGCGCCGGGAAGGCACCCCGGTCAAATAGGGTGCCTGACCTGCTGTAGCGTTGCGATGCCTGCGTTACTCGCGGACCGCTGCAAGCAGGAGGTCCGTTCAGCAGGCGCGCGGCGAGATCCGTGATCTGGCGCGGTGACGCGGGAATGCGCCGCCAGGAAAATCCCGATGCAGATCGCGATAATGATCGCGATGTCGATGCACCATTCGACAGGGCCCGAGCTCATGGCAGCGCGATCGAGCTGGCGAGGTCGGCTTCGGACAGGCCCGGGCCGCCTGATGCAAGATAGAGGGCAACGAGGAAAATGCGGGTGAGGATGGCGACGCTCAGCAGGACCTTGAGGTCGTATTGGCGAATGACGAAAGCGAAAGCCGGGATCGCCGGGCGTTTTGAAATGCTCATGGCCAACTCCTTGCCAAAATTCGGGCGTCGAGTGCCTGCCGACTGAAATGACAGCGTGATGAAAGGGTTGTCCGACACCTTCCTGAAGTGACGACGCGCGATGCTAGGGCCGGCGCAGGGCGCAAGTCTTAAGCGTGTCCTTACATTTGGCTGAGCTTTCCCTTAAGATTGGGGAAGCATCCGGAGGTTGGAGCCGTGCGTACAGACGCGCTTGCCTTTGGGGAATTTCGGCTCGATCGAGCCAACGCGCTGCTATGGCGAGGTGGGGAGCGGATCGCGCTGGCGCCGAAGCCGTTCGAGGTTCTGTGTTGTCTGGTCGGCCGCCCCGGCGAGCTCGTCACCAAGGAAGAGCTGCTCGATACGGTTTGGTCCGATCTGCATGTCAGCGAGTCGAGCCTGGCCGTCGCCATGAACGCGCTGCGCTCCGCGCTCGGCGATGACAGGCAGTCTCCCAACTACATCGAGACGGTCACGCGGCGCGGCTATCGCTTCATTGCGGCGGTCACGACCGCCGAGCTGGTTGCGCTCGAGCGGGCGGTCGAGGAAGAGGCTTCTCCCGCGGAGCGGATCGTCGATCGGCGCCGGCAGTGGCGGGTGGGGCGCGCTGCGGCGCTCGAGATGCTGGACGGGGCGTTGCAGCTTGCCCGTACCGGACAGCGTCAGGTCGTCTTCATCACCGGAGAGGCCGGAATCGGCAAGACGACCCTCGTTCAAATGGCGCTCGACAGGATCGAGCGGCAGGGCCTGGGCGTGCTGCATTGTGGCTGCAACGAGTTGTTCGGCACCCATGAGGCCTTTCTGCCGCTCATCGAAGCGCTTAACGAGCGCTGCCGCAGCAAGGAAGGCGCTTCGCTCCTCGCCTCCATACGCGAGCATGCGCCGACCTGGCTCGCGCAAATGCCCGGCTTCCTCGGCGAAGCCGATCGCACCGCATTTCAGCATGAAGTCTTCGGCGCGACGCGCGAGCGGATGCTGCGTGAGTTCGCCGATCTCATGGAAAGTCTCGCCGCCGCGCGACCATGGGTGATCGTTCTCGAAGACATGCACTGGAGTGACTTTGCCACCGTCGACGTGCTGTCGCGGCTCGCGCGACGGGATCGGAAGGCGGCGATCCTTGTCCTGGCTACCTATAGGCCGATGGAGGTCGCCGTCGGCGGGCATCCCGTGCGCGCGGTCCACCAGGACTTACGGATCCACGGACACGCCAGCGAGCTCGCGCTCGACCGGCTGACCGGCGTCGACGTCGAGCGTTATCTTGCCTTGCGCTTCAGCTCCGCCGATTTTGCCAGGGAACTGGTCGAGCGCATCTTCGCGCGAACCGGCGGCCAGCCATTGTTCGTGACGTCGCTCGTCGATCATCTCGTGGCGCAAGGCGCGCTCGTCGAGGACGACGCGGGCTGGCGACTGGTCCGCGAGGAGGCTGCCTCGCACGACAGCATGCCGCGTGATCTGGAGGGCATGATCACGCAGCAGATCGATCACCTCTCGGCGGACGAGCGCAATCTGCTCGAGGTGGCAAGCGCGGCGGGTGCGGAGTTTTCGGCGCTCCAGGTCGCCGGTGTGCTCGACCGTCCGCTGCTTGAGGTCGAGCAAATGTGCGAGGACCTCGCGCGGGCCGGCCGCATCATCGTCGTCGATGGCCTGACCGAATGGCCGAGCGGGGAGGTCTCCGGGCGCTATGCGTTCCAGCACGCGCTTTATCAGGAGGCCCTGTATCAGCGGCTCGCGCCCGCGCGCCGCACCAAGACCCATGCGAGCCTTGGGGCTGGTCTCGAACGGGGTTATGGACCGCAGGCTCCGGAGATTGCCGCGGTGCTCGCGCGTCACTTCGAACTGGGGCGCGATTTCCCGAAGGCGATGCTCTATCTCGGCGTTGCTGCGGAGGGCTCGGCGCGGCGGTTCAGCACGCGCGAGGCCGCGAACTATTTGTCCCGGGCCTTGGAGCTGGTGCCGCATCTGCCGCCCGAATTTCAGGTCGCAACGCGTCTGAAGCTGCTGCTCCAGCGCGCGTGGGCCTGGCGGGCCGGTGGAGATTTCCTGAATTCGCTCCAGGACCTCAGCGCAGTGCTCGCGCATGCGGCGGAGAACGGGCTCGTGCGTGAAGAGGTGAACGCGCTGGTCGACCTCAGCAGGTTCTGCCTTTACGTCGATCGGCGCCAGAGCCTGCCGTTCGCAGAACAGGCCCTGGCGAAGAGCCGCACGATCGACGACGCCGCGTTCGGCGCGCTCGTTCAGGGCAACGTCGCCAATTTGAAGCTGATGCTGCGTGGCTGGGACCGCGAGAATGCCGAGCTTTCCGAGCAGGCATCAAGGCTGATCGCGGACTCGCAGGATCTCAGCATGCGCCTGCGGCGCTGCTCGATGGAGATGGTGCTAGAGTATCTGCGGGCGAATTATCCGGCCTGCTGCGCTGCGACCAGCAGGGGAAAACAGCTCGCTAGGCAGGTCGGCGACGTCTATCTGTTCGCGCTCTATGAGTCGGTCGAGGCCTTTGCGCAGATCTATTCCGGCGAATGGGGGCGAGCGCAAAGCAGCGTCGTCGCGACGCTAGCCATTTCGGAGCGGAACGCAAATCCGCAAGCCATCGCATTGTGTCAGCTCACGATCGGATGGCTCTACTCCGAGGTCGAGGAATACGGCAGCGCGGCGCGGCGCGGGGAGGAAGCGCTCGGCCCAATGATAGAGGCAAATCCGTTCACCTTCTTCGTCGGCAGGAACCTGCTGGCGCGCGCGTATGTCAGAATGCGCAACTTGGCCCTGGCGCGGCAGCATCTCGACGCCCTGGAGCGGCGGATGGAGGTTGACCGCGTGCCGATGGAGTCGCTGGTCGTTCCCCACTATCGCCTGACCTGGTGCGACTACTGGATCGCGACCGGTGATCTCGATCGCGCCGAGAGTGCAGCCGATCAGTTTCACAAGGTAACGAGCGCTGCGCCCGATCTGCCGTTTCTCGTGTTGAGCTACGATGTGATGGCAAGAATTGCGCTGCTGAAGCACGATACGCAAACGGCTAGCGACAACTTGTCGGCGGCCATTTCGATAATCCGCCATGCGGGGCTGCCGCAAGCTGCATGGCGCGTCTACCGCACGGCGGCGGCGCTTTACGAGAGCCTCGGACACGTGCAAAGGGCGGCCAAGTGGCAAGGGCGCTCCGGTCGGGTGATCGCGTCGCTGGCCCAGTCGCTCGATCCGGGTGATCCGCTGCGGTCGGCGTCCCTCTTCGACGCAATCCGGGACGTCGGGACCAAAGCTACTGGACGGGGATCGGCGTCCCTCTTCGACGCAGTCCGGGACGTCGGGACCAAAACTACGGGACGAGTGTGATCGGACTCAATTTGGCAAGTCCGAGATCTGTCGTGGCTCTCCGGGTGGCTGTTTGACCATGCCTTCGTTCTGCTTCTGTCGAAGCGTGCGGGACGTACGGTAGGCATCCCTGCGCACCCGCATAATCGAGCCGAGCGGCTGATGCGCCTCAAGGCATCGCCATGGATCGAACGACAGCACTTCATTGGCATAGGCGCGGCGCGCGGGACTGTCGGCGTCCTGGCGCGGAAGGGTGATCTTGCCCAAGGCTTGCGGCGGCGTGACGTCCTCGGGCCAGTCGATCGAGGCATCCTCGATCGGCGTGCGTTTCAGGTCGGTGCAGAGCTGGGCGCGTAATTCATACTCGGCCGAGTTGTCCTTGAAGAAGGCAACGACGGACTTGAGGACGACATCGTCGCCATCGTGGCAGGGCTGCCCGGTGAGCTTGCGCACCGACTCCGACATCGGGGCTACGCGAAGCCTTGCGACATGGTCGCCAAAGCGGAGCGCTCCCTCGGTGTGAAATGTTTCTCCGAGAATATTGTTGCCGGGATCACCGAGCGCCCTGAGGAGCATCGGGATGTGAATACCTGTTCTATCCGCCAAGGCGACCAGAGCGCGTGAGCAGAATCCGCCCACTCTGAAAAGGAATTCGGGAAGGATCAGGCTGCGCTCGAAATTGCGCTGCGCGCCGTCGAGATACGCCTTGGTATCTGCGAAATAGCTGGCGTGGTTGACGAGCAGGATATCCTGGTTCGTCGAGTTATCGTCGTCGGTCGCCTTCGGGCCCGTCACGCCCAGAACCTTGATGGCGAATCCTCTCGGTGAACGAACGCGATCGCTCTTGTTGAATGCGGTGGAGAGACGGACGATGATCGGGTAGCTGCGGGCGTCTTTGAACAGACCTTGGCGCAGATGCTCCGGCAGCCCGTCGTAGACGATCAGCTCGCCGCGGAGAAAACCGACGCCTTTGGCGTGTTGCTGGCGAGTCCCGTGCCCGTCTTTGCGACAGGTGAATTCGCTGGTCCGCTCGATCGAGGCAACGATCGCTGCCACGGCCTCCGCTTCCTCTGGCCCGACTTGTTCGACGGACGCCTGATAGTGAAGATACTGATCGGCTGACATGGCGCTGATCTCCAGCCCGAAGGTCGCCTTTTCCATTGCGAACGTCGACGGCCGCAGGGCAGGTTCCATTGTAAGCCCGTACGCGCGGCATGGGCAACCGGAGAGCGAGCCCCGGCGGTCCGGACGCGCGGGGTGAGGCATCGCGTTACCGGCGAAATCACAGGTTCGATGCTAGTGCGGCGGCGCGCCAGGAGTCCTTATGGGCTCCTTATGTTGTCCTGATCTTTTCCTTAAGACCACAGGTCCCCGTGCGGAGGCGCCGCCATCCGGGCCGACACGCGGAGGTGCAGCCGGCGGCTAGAGCGAGAGCCACACGATGAGGCTCATGCAGGCGAGATGCGCAAGCACGATCGCGGCGAGATGCAGCGGGCCGGCCTTGAGACGAACCCCGCGCATCTCGCCGCCTCCGCCTAGTTCGATCCCGCGGCCGCGGCAGTGAAGCTGCGGTCGACGGCCTTACTGACGTCAAGCGTCTTCGGCAGGATGCCGTAGCGCGTCGAGCGGTCTGAGGCTTCCTGCACCTCCTTCACGACGTTCTCATCGATCACGATCGGGCTCGTGCGCTGCGCGGTATAGGCGGACAGCAGCACGTCCTCAGGCAGCTTGGTCAGCTCGGCCGTGCTCTTGGCGTATTCAGAAAGGTGATCAAGCGACCACAGCCGCGCCTTGTTCAGTCGCTGCACCAGGTCCTGAACCGCCGCTCGCTTGGTGGCAATGGCAGTGTCGGAGGCAACGATGAAGGTGATGGTCGGCGTCAGACCTTCGCCGTCGGCGATCACGCGAGCCTTGTCCTTCAGCGTCGCGAACGACACGTAGGGCTCCCACACCGCCCATGCGTCGATCGAGCCGGCCACCAGCGCGATCTTGGCATCGACCGGGCCGAGCGGTGCGAAGGTCGCGTCCTCCAGCCTGATCTGCGCCTTCTCCAGCGTCGCGTCGATCAAGAATTGTCCCCAGCCGCCGCGGGTGCCGGCGAGGCGCTTGCCCCTGAGGTCGGTGGCCGACTTGATCGGCGAATCCTGGCGCACGAGGATGGCTTGCGTCTTCGCATCCGATCTGGTGCCGCCGATCGCCTTGATTGGCGCGCCGGCTGCATAGACCGACAAGAAGGAGAGATCGCCGGTGTAGCCGACATCGAGCGCGCCGGCGTTCAGCGCTTCCAGGATCGGGGCAGCTGCGGGGAATTCCGACCATTCGATCTTGTACGGCAGATCCTTGGCATAGCCGGAGATATCGAGCAGCGAGCGGTTGCCGCCCTTCTGGTCGCCGACGCGCAGCACGACGGTGTCGGCGGCGAGCGATGCGGCCGCCGTCGACAGCGTGATAGCCACCGCGAGCAGAGATGCCGCGAGCCGGCGTGTTATGGAATGATCGTTGGAGTGCGAGTTGATGCTCATGTCTTCTGTCTTGTTGCTTTGCTCACGACGCGTGAGCCAGCGATGCGGCGAGACGATCAAGTCTATGACCGCGTGATACGCAGTCAATGAAACGGCCGACCGTATTGCAGGCGCGGCAGGCAAGGACGTTTCAGCGAACGAGCACTTTCGAGAAAGTGCGGTGCGCGTGGCCGAAGATGCGCAAGAATAATACAAGTAACGAAGAGGCGATGCAGGTTGCGCACCGATGCATCAGCGAAAATCGTTTCACCGCGCACGCACGCGCCGATGGAGAGAATGACTTCGCTTCGCGCAACATTCGAAATTCCATTTCATTGACGATGTGGTCGACGCGCCGCATGATTTGCGCATCGCATCAACGCGGCGCGTGATCACCGACGGAAAGATTCTTCTCTCAACGCAGCTCCGCACGGAACATGCGCAACGCGAACCGTTGGCGCATGGCGGAGCCATGCCAGCGCAGGAGCCAAAGACCGATGAACAACGAGAACAAGCGCAGCGGATCAGCGCTCGATCGCCGCCATCTGCTCCAGGCGGGACTTGCGGCGGCTTTCGCCGCGCCGCTCGGCGCGCTGGGCGCACATGCCTTTGCGCCGCGCGCGGTCGCGCCCGGCATCGACTTCTCGGAGTTTCCGCTGTGCCGGACGGCGGCTGACAGCCCCGCGCTCACCGGTGCGCCGCGCAAGCTGAAGCTGTCCTGGAACGCCGGCGCGGTCTGCCTCGCGCCGCTTCCCGTCGCCATCGAGCACGGCTTCTTCCAGAAGCAGAATCTCGACGTCGAGCTCGTCAACTATTCCGGCTCGACCGACCAGCTCCTCGAAGCGATCGCGACCGGAAAGAGCGATGCCGGTCTCGGCATGGCGCTGCGCTGGCTGAAGCCGCTGGAGCAGGGCTTTGACGTCAAGATCGCCGCCGGCACCCATGGCGGCTGCATGCGCGTCCTGACGCGTACCGACTCCGGGGTGGGCAAGCTCGCCGACCTCAAGGGCAAGATCGTCGCGGTCGGCGATCTCGCCGGCCCGGACAAGAACTTCTTCTCGATCCAGCTGGCCAAGCTCGGCATCGATCCGGTCAAGGACGTCGACTGGCGAGCTTATCCTGGCAACCTTCTCTATGTAGCCGTGGAGAAGGGCGAGGTGCAGGCGTTCCTGTCATCCGACCCGCTTGCCTATCTCTGGCTCAAGGACAGCCAGTACAAGGAGGTCGCCTCCAATCTCGACGGCGAGTACCGCGACAAGAGCTGCTGCATCGTCGGCCTGCGCGGCAGCCTGGTGCGCGAGGAGCCGCAGGTCGCCCGCGCCATCACCCAGGCGTTGCTCGATGCCGCGATGTTCACCTCGCAGAATCCGACTGTGGCAGCCAAGTCGTTCCAGCCTTACGCACCCAAGGCGGCAACGCTCGCCGACATCGAGGGCATGGTGCGCTACCACACCCACCATCATCATCCCGTCGGCGAAGTGCTGAAGCGCGAGCTCAAGGCCTATGCCGACGATCTGAAGAGCGTCCAGGTCTTCAAGCAGAGCACCGATACGGCGAAATTCGCGGAGCGCATCTATGTCGACGTATTCGCTGTCTGACGGCCTCGCCTCCGGCGCGCCGCGGATCTCGCGCGCGCCGTTGCTCGCGGCTTGGGTGAAAGAGTCCGGCGCAGGCGTCGCGGCCAGTGCCGCCTGGATCGCTTTTGGCCTGTCCTGCCTGTGGTGGGAGGATGTCGGCGATTGGTCGCGGACGCACTCGCTCGGCATTGCCGCCTTCGTCATCGCCGCGATCACCCTGTTCGGAACCGTCGGCGCCGATTATCTCGGTTCGGCCGGTCGGGCCCTGCGCCAGCGCGCGCCTTGGCTGGTCGCGCTCGGTGTTTTCCTGACGCTCTGGGAGGTCGCGACCGCAAAATTCGCCTGGTTGCCGCTGCCGTTCTTTCCGCCGCCGCAGGCGATCATCGAGGTCTATACCGATGATCTGCCCAAACTGCTCGACAGCGTCTTTGCTTCGGTCAGGCTCCAACTCGGCGGCTATCTCATTGGTGCGACAATCGGTTTCCTGACCGGCGTTTCCATCGGCTGGTCGCGCGCGGTCGGCTATTGGGTGCATCCGGTGCTGCGCTTCATCGGCCCGCTGCCGGCGACCGCCTGGCTGCCGATCGCGTTCTTCACATTCCCGTCGAGCTGGAGCGCCTCGACCTTCCTGATCGCGCTCGCGACCGGCTTCCCGGTCACGGTGCTGACCTGGTCGGGCGTCGCAAGCGTCAGCAATGCCTATTACGACGTCGCGCGCACGCTGGGGGCAAAGCCGTCGTTCCTGGTGCTGAAGGTCGCGATCCCCGCGGCATTGCCGCACGTCTTCGTCGGCCTGTTCATGGGGCTCGGCTCGTCCTTCGCCGTGCTCGTCGTCGCCGAGATGATCGGCGTCAAGGCCGGGCTCGGCTGGTACCTGCAATGGGCGCAGGGCTGGGCCGCCTACGCCAACATGTATGCGGCGCTGATCGTGATGTCACTGCTCTGCTCCGGCGCGATCACGCTGCTGTTTGCGATCCGCGACCGCCTGCTGGTCTGGCAGAAGGGGACTGTCAAATGGTAGCCGCAGCTCTTGCCGAAGCCATCACCCATCCGGCCGCCGGCGCCGCACTCGACATCGATAATGTCAACCACGCCTTCGACATCGACGGTGCCGAGCTGCCGGTGCTCAGCGACGTCAGCATCTCGGTCGAGCCGGGCGAGTTCGTCGCGCTGCTCGGCCCCTCCGGCTGCGGCAAGTCGACATTGCTGCGGCTCGTCGCGGGTCTCGACAAGCCAAAGGCGGGAACGCTGCGCGAGGACGAGAGCCGCATCAGAAGCCCGCAACCCTCGCGCGTCGTCGTGTTCCAGGATCCGACGCTGTTTCCCTGGCGCTCGGTCTGGGACAATGTTGCGCTGGGGCTGGAAGCGCAGGGTATCCTGAAGAGCCAGCGTCAGCGAGTCGATGCCGCGCTCGATCTCGTTGGCCTTTCGGCCTTCCGCAACGCGTACCCGCACCAGCTCTCCGGCGGCATGGCGCAGCGCGTCGCGCTTGCCCGCGCTCTGGTCAACGATCCCAAGATCCTGATCCTGGACGAGCCGCTCGGCAAGCTCGACTCGCTCACCCGCATCACCATGCAGGCCGAGCTCGTCGCGCTGTGGCAGCGCAAGGGTTTTACCACGCTGCTGGTGACGCATGATGCCGAGGAGGCACTGGTGCTTGCCAACCGCGTCATCGTCTTCAGCGAGCGGCCCGCGCGCGTGAAAGCTGACATCCGCGTCGACCGTCCCTATCCGCGCCACCGCGGCGATCCCTACCTTGCGGACCTGCGCCGCCAGATCCTCGGCCTGTTGGGGCTCGACGCCACATGGTGAGTCCTGCCACCAGGGGCCGGACGGCCCAGAGCGAACCCGATTACGTCGCGCGCGCCGAGACGCTGGCCGAAGGCTTTGCCGTGCGAGCGGCGGCGCATGATCGCGATGCCAGCTTTCCCTTCGAGAATTTCCGCGAACTCTCCGAGGCAGGCCTGCTGTCGCTGACGGTGCCAGCGGCGCTCGGCGGGGCCGGAGTCGGCGCGAGATACATCGCGCGGGTCCTCGGCATCATCGGCAAGGCCGATCCGTCGACCGCGCTGGTGCTGTCGATGCACTACGTCAACCATCTGGTAATGTCGCGCAGCCCGAATTGGCCGGCGCGACTGTCGCGCAAGCTCGGGCGCGAAGCCGTCGAAGGCATTTCGCTCGTCAACGCGCTGCGGGTCGAGCCGGAGCTCGGCTCGCCCGCGCGCGGCGGCCTGCCGGCGACGATCGCGCGGCGCACCGAAACCGGCTGGCGCCTGACCGGCCACAAGATCTATTCGACCGGCGCGCCGATCCTGAAATGGTACCTGGTCTGGGCGCGCACCGACGAGGCGGAGCCGCGCGTCGGGCAGTTCCTGGTCCCGGCGGGCCTGCCGGGCACGCGCATCGTCGAGACCTGGGACCATCACGGCCTGCGCGCCAGCGGCAGCCACGACGTCATCTTCGACGACGTCGTGATCCCCCTCGATTCCGAGATCGATGTGCGCAGACCTGCGGATTGGGGCGGGCCCGACGTCACGCAGGCGATGGTTCACACCGTCTTCGTCGCCGCGATCTATGACGGCGTCGCACGCGCTGCGCGCGACTGGCTGGTGAGCTTCCTGAAGCAGCGCGTTCCCGCCAGCCTCGGCGCGCCGCTCGCGACCTTGGCGCGTGCGCAGGAAATCCTCGGCGCCATCGAGGCGCGCCTTTCCGTCAATGCGCGGCTGATCTCGTCCTTCGCCGGCGATTTCGACGACGGCATCGCGCTCTCCGCCGCCGAATCCAACGTCATCAAGCTGACCGTGACGAACAACGCCGCCGCCGCGGTCGAGGACGCGCTCTCGCTCACCGGCAATCATGGCCTTAGCCGCGCCAATCCGCTTGAGCGGCACTATCGCGACGTCCTGTGCGGCCGCGTGCACACGCCGCAGGACGATTCCACCCGCATCGGCCTCGGCCGCGTCGCACTCGGGCTCTAGGGATCAAGTAAGGAGACGATCATGTCGATCGAGTTCATCGGTTATATCAGCAACAACAATTCGTCCGAGACCATCGTCCGCGAGGGACTGGTCCTCGATCCCACCCACATCGAGACGGTGGCGAAGGCGCATGAGAACGCCGGCTTCGACCGCGCGCTGCTGGCATTCCATTCGACCACGCCGGACAGCCTCCAGGTCGCCCAGCACGTCCTCAACGTCACCGAGCGCCTCAACGTGCTGATCGCGCAGCGCCCCGGCTTCACGTCGCCGACGCTGCTGGCACGACAGTTTGCGGTGCTCGACCAGTTCTCCCGCGGCCGCGTCGCGCTGCACGTCATCACTGGCGGCAATGCCACCGAGCTCCGGCAGGATGGCAACACGCTCGACGACAAGGACGCGCGCTATGCCCGCACCTCCGAGTTTCTCGACATCGTCCGCCAGGAATGGACCAGCGACAAGCCGTTCACCTACAAGGGCAAGTACTATCAGGTCGAGAACGCTTTCTCGCAGGTGAAGCCCTATCGTCCCGAAGGCATCCGCATCTATTTCGGCGGCGCCTCGGACGCGGCGATCGATGTCGCCGGCAGGCACGCCGACACCTTTGCGCTGTGGGGCGAATCCTATGCCCAGGTGCGCGACGTCACCTCGCGCGTCCATAACGCAGCGGTCAGGCAGGGGCGACCGACGCCACGCTTTAGCCTCTCGGTGCGGCCGATCATTGCGCCGACGGAGAAGCAAGCCTGGGAGAAGGCTGAGGCGATCCTGGCGCGCGCCACTGCGCTCCAGGACAGGACCGGCTACCGCAAGCCGGTCGACGGCAACGCTACCGCCGGCGCGCGGCGCCTGCTCGCGCTCGCCGACCAGGGCAGCCGCATCGACAAGCGGCTCTGGACCGAGATCGCAAAACTCACCGGCGCAAACAGCAACACCACCGCGCTGGTCGGCACGCCCGAGCAGGTCGCCGAAGTCTTTGGCGACTACTACGACCTCGGCATCACCCACTTCCTGATCCGGGGCTTCGATCCGCTGATCGATGCGATCGAATATGGCCGTGAGCTGATTCCGCTGACGCGCAAGCTGATCGCCGAACGCCAGGTCGCCCGCGGCGAGGCGGCGGAATGATCCGCCTCATGCTGGCCGGCGCGCTGCTGTTCGGTTCGTTGGACCTGGCGGCAGCGCAAACCACCCTGCGCGTCGGTGACCAGAAGGGCAATTCGCAGGCGGTGATGGAAGCTGCCGGCGTGCTCAAGGACGTCCCCTACAAGATAGAGTGGAAGGAGTTTCCGGCCGCTGCACCACTGCTCGAAGCGCTCAGCGCCGGCGCGATCGAGACCGGTCTCGTCGGCGATGCGCCCTTCACCTTCGCCGCCGCATCCGGCGCGCCTGTGAAGGCGATCGCTGCGATCCGGCAGACGCGGGAAGGGCTCGCGATCCTCGTGCCTGAGAATTCGCCGATCAAGAGCTTCGACGATCTGCGCGGCAAGAAGATCGCAACCGGCCGCGGCTCGATCGGTCATCAACTGATCCTCGCCGCGCTGGAAAGGAACGGCTGGAGCGCGAGCGACGTGCAGATCGCCTTCCTCGCGCCGTCCGATGCCAAGATTGCCTATACGCAAGGTTCGGTCGATGCGTGGTCGACCTGGGAGCCCTATGTCAGCCAGGAGGAGGTTCTGTTCAAATCGCGCCGCATCATCACCTCGGAAGGCCTGACGCCGGGCCTGAGCTTTCAGGTGGCGCGGCCCGAGGCCATCCGCGACAAGCGCGCGGAGCTGACCGACTTCATCCGGCGCCTCACAGCGGCGCGGGCGTGGTCGCTGAACAACGTCAACGGCTACGCCGAGACCTGGGGCAGGCTGATGAACATCCCGACCGCCGTGCCGCAGAACTGGCTCGCGCGCGCGAAGATCCGGATCGCGCCGATCGATGACGGCGTGGTGTCGGACGAGCAGGCCACCATCGATCTCTATTTCCGCTGGGGCTTGATCAAGCAGAAGCTCGTCGCCGCCGAGATCGTCGATCGGTCCTTCGCGGACGCGATCGCCAAGGCCGGATTGTAGCTGCTGGGCTTACTCTCGTGTCCCGGACGCGGCGCAGCGTGTAACGCTGCGCCGCTGAGCCGGGCTCACGAACGCGCGATCGGCTTTGGTCGAATCGGTACCAGCAGAGACGTACTTCACCTCTCCCGCAGGGAGAGGTCCGATCGCATCGTGAGATGCGATCCGGGTGAGGGGTTACGGTCTCACTGTGTGCGGCGGCCCCTCACCCGGATTGCTACGCAATCCGACCTCTCCCCGCTGGGGAGAGGTAAGTCTTAGACTGTACTTGTTTTCGTTTCACGGCCGTATCAACGCTTAGTGAGGCGAGAACGGCGTTTCCAACCCGGTCGTCGTCCTCGAAACATTCCTTCTGCATTCCACGCGTTCGGCAGCGTTCACATTGCTATTTGGATCGCCTCCCTTGCAGCGCGATGGATCCCGTCAAAAATCAAGCAGACGACCACATCGGGAGACCGGCCATGGGCCTGCAAGAAACAAAAATCGAATCGCTTCCCTTCGTCACCGCCGAACTCAACTATCTCGCGCCGACAACCGCCAAGCCGCGCACCTACGCTTTCGATCCGCCGCCGGGCGAGCCGAAGAGCACGGCGCTCCCGGAGCCGCATCAGGTTCCGATCTTCGATGCCCGCCTGATCGCCGATAATTTTTCGCTCGATCGTGAGGGCTTTGCGTTGGTGCGCCATCCGACACGGGTGAAGGACTTTTACAACGATGCAGAGGTGAGGGCGGTCTACTATCCCGCGGTGGAGGCCTTCCTGCGCGCGACGCTGAAGGCCGACCGCGTCGTTATCTTCGACCATACGGTGCGCAAACGCGTCGAGGGCGCCGCCGACATTCGTGGGGCCGGACCGCGCCAGCCTGCGACCCGGGTCCATGTCGACCAGACCATCGTCTCCGGGGCCAACCGCGTGCGCGAGCATCTGCCGGATGAAGCCGAGGAGCTTCTCAAGGGCCGCGTGCAGGTGATCAACCTCTGGCGTCCGATCCGTGGCCCCTTGCGCGACTCCCCACTCGCGATGGCTGACGGCACGACGGTCGCGCCCGACGATCTCGTCGCTTCCGACCTGATCTATCCCAACCGCCGCGGCGAGACCTATTCGGTGAAATACAATCCGAACCACCGCTGGTTCTATTTTCCCGAGATGACGTCGGACGAGGCGTTGCTGCTCAAGTGCTATGATTCCGCAACCGACGGCCGCACCCGCTTCGGGCCGCACACCGCCTTCGTCGATCCGACTACGCCGGCTGATGCGCTGCCTCGCGAAAGCATCGAGCTGCGCACGCTGGTCTTTCACAAACAGTAACAATGTGTGATGGCACTGCCGGGCGCAGCCCGGCAGTGTTTAGGAACTTCGGGGAACAATTCAGCGTTTGCAGCGCCGGGCAGGGCCAACCGGGGAGCCGTGCCGTGCGAACGCTGACGCTATTATTCCTTTGTCTTGCCGGTTTCTCGTTTGTCGCTTTTTCTGTTGCGCATGCTGAAAGTGGACTTGCCTCATATTACGGATACGGAAAAGCCGCCAGGAGCGGCGAGTTGACCTGCGCGCACCGGACGCGGCCATTCGGGAGCGTGCTCACGGTGTCCTATGGCGAACGCTCGATCCAGTGCCGCGTCAATGATCGCGGTCCCTTCATCCGTGGCCGTATCGTCGATCTCTCCGTCCCCGCCGCCCGTGCGCTGGGCGTGATGAGCGCCGGCGTGGTGCGCGTCTCGGTGCAATAGACAAGCCGCCTTGCTATAGTGCCGCCCGAACCAGGCGGTGAGGAGCGCAATGGCAAGGATCAGGGTAGGGCTCGCAGGCTGCGGCTTCGTGTCGGAGCTGCACATCTACGCATTTCGCCGCGTCTACGGCGTGGATGTGGAAGTTGCGGCCGTGGCGGCCCGCGGCGACCATGTCGTCGAGTTTGCTCGGCGCCACCAGATCCCGCGCTGCTATCGCAGCTTTGCCGACCTGATCGCTGACCGCGAGCTCGACGTCATCGACATCTGCACGCCGCCCAATCGCCATGCCGAGATGATCGTCGCGGCGATGCAGGCCGGCAAGCACGTCATCTGCGAAAAGCCGTTCGCCGGCTATTTCGGCCGTGAAGGCGACAAGCAGCCGATCGGCAAGCATGTGCCGAAGGCGCTGATGTATGAGCGCGTGCTGGAGGAAATGGACGAGACGCGGATCGCCATCGAACGCACCGGAAAACTCTTCATGTATGCCGAGGACTGGATCTACGCGCCCGCAGTGACCAAGACCGCGGAGATCATCAAGGCGACCAGGGACAAGATCCTGTTCATGAAGGGCGAGGAAAGCCATTCCGGCTCGCACGCGGCGCATGCCGCGCAATGGGCCATGACCGGCGGCGGTTCGCTGATCCGCATGGGCTGCCATCCGCTCTCGGCCGTGCTTTATCTCAAGCAGGTTGAGGCGAAGGCGCGCGGCGAGACCATCCGCGTCGCCAGCGTCACCGGCGATGTCGGCAACGTCACCGCAGGGCTCAAGCCCGAGGAGCGCACCTACATCAAGGCCAATCCGGTCGACGTCGAGGACTGGGGCACACTCACCGCCACTTTCTCCGACGGCACCAAGGCCGCCGTGTTCTCCGGCGACATGATCATGGGCGGCGTGCGCAACCTGATCGAGACCTACACCTCCGGCGGCTCGCTGTTCGCCAACATCACGCCGAACATGCACCTGATGAGCTACCAGACCAGCGAGGAGAAGCTCGCGAGCGTCTACATCACCGAGAAAGTCGACCGCAAGACCGGCTGGCAATATGTCTGCCTCGAGGAGGAATGGACGCGCGGCTATTTGCAGGAGATCCAGGACTTCATGGAATGCGCCGCGACGGGACGGCAGCCGCTGTCCGACCTCGCGCTGGCGTATGAGACGATCAAGGTGAACTACGCTGGGTATTGGGCCGCGGAGGAGGGGCAGCGGGTGGTGTTGTAGGTCATTGCAGTGCTGATCGATTAGCCGCGCGCACGCTGCCTACCGCTCTCCCCTTGTGGGTGCCTTTCCGCGCCTACCAAGCCCCGACAGCCATCAAAACAAGAATGGTCACGCACGAGACGCAAGCGATCGATGCAGTATAGAATTCGGGAGTGTTCAATGTTGCCTCCGAGTTGCTGCCGCTTTTCTTGATTGCTGCTGCGGCGAGGAGAGGCCCCCCTGTTTCGTGGCCGCTTCAATTCGGCGTGCCGTGACCGATTTCGTGCTGGGTGTCGGTCCTGCCAACGCTACTCTGATCGGCAGGATCGTAATCCGCTTGCAAGGTTTCGGGACGTTTGCCCCTGATCAGAAGCTGTTTCCGCATTTCAGCGAGGCGGGCGCGGCAATATTCGCGATAGAGAAGGTCGAATATGGCGGGCATGGTCACCCCCATCGTTGACTATCACTGCGATAAGAGATTCCCGATACGAGCAAGATATTCCCGATACCAGCCCCGCCGGATGGCTCCCCGATGCGAGCCCTTCGCCGACTGCGCCAATTCCAAAGCTCAAACGCGATTGGTTGACTGGCTTGTATGTGCGAAAAAAGGAGCAGGTCCAATTATCTGGAGCGTAGTGTAGCAGGCCTCTGTTTCAGCAAAACTTCGTCTCACAACTTGAGAGCGCTGCTCGGCGACTAAAAATCCAACTACAGCGCGAAATAACTTACCACTGGATGCAAGCACCGTCGGCTGCAACGCCGCCCGAGATGCTAGCGGCTGCCGGGCTTTTGCCGGGAGAGGCACAGGCTGCCTTCGGCAGCCGTCTCGAAGAATGCCGAAGCGAAGCTTGGGCTACGTCGCGGGCAGGGCGGCGAGCCACCCTCTCGCAAGGGGAGAGGGTGCAGCGTCAGCGCGGCGGCTACGCCCCGTAGGTCGAGCCTTTCGGCAGCGGGAAGACCGGATCCTGCGTCCGGATATTCGTCGGCCACACCACCGAGATGTGTTCGCCGGCGTTCTGCATCACGACCGGCGTCGAGCGTTCGTTCTGGCCGGAGAGCGGGGTACCCGGCGGGAAGAATTTGACGCCATAGCCCTGGATGGTGCCGCCGGCGGGGATGTCGACATCGAGCGCCGCCTTGCGCACCGCCTCAGGTTCGAAGCTGCCGTATTTTTCCTTGGCGACCGGCAGGACGTTGTTGAGCAGCACCCAGGTCTGGTTAAACCCCATCGAGCAGTGCGGCGGCACGTCGGTGGCGCCGGTCTTGGCCTGGTAGCGCGTGACCATGGTCTTGATGAGGTCGCCCATGCCCGGCGCAAGCTTCGAGGGATCGAGCAGTTGTGCCGGCACCGGATCGATGTTGCAGAAATTGTCGATGTCGGCGCCGAAGGTGGCGCGCAGCTTGTCGAGCTGGCTGTAGCCGGCGCCGGCCCCGAACAGCATCTTGAAGCGCAACCCGCTCTCGCGCGCCTGGCGCAGGAACAGGGTGATATCGGGGTTGTAGCCGGCATGCGAGATCACGTCGGCCTTGGCGCGCTTGATCTTGGTCACGAGCACCGAGAGATCTGGCGCGGAGGCCGAATAGCCCTCGCGCAGCACCACCTGGATGCCGGCCTGCTTGGCATAGGCCTCGTCGGCGGCGGCGACGCCGACGCCGTAGGGTCCGTCCTCATGGATCAGTGCGACCTTGACGTCCTTCGGGTCCATGCCGAGCTTGGCTTTCGCATGCTCGGCGATGAAGCTCGCGAAGGCCTGGCCGTACTGATCGGAATGGATTTGCGCGCGGAAAACATATTGCAGGTTCTTGTCCTTGAACACGGCGGTCGAAACGGCCGTCGTGATCCAGAGGATCTTCTTCTGTTGCTCGACCTTGGCCGCGAGCGGCACCGCATGCGAGCTCGCATAGACGCCGTTGAGGATGTCGATCTTCTCTTGGTTGATCAGGCGTTCGGCCTCGTTGATTGCAACGTCGGGCCTGCTCTGGGAATCCGCGGCGACCGGAGCAACCTTGTACTTGCCGCCGATACCGCCCTTCTCGTTGACGAGGTCGATCGCGATCTGCGCGCCGACCGAGGAGGCGACCGAGCCGCCGGCGGCAAACGGGCCGGTCAGGTCATAGATCAGGCCGATGCGCAATGTCTCGGCTTGTGCCCGGGCGCGCGTCCAATCGAGGCTGAGTGCGGCGGCGGCAGCCGCCGAGGTCTTCAGCAGCGTCCTGCGTGAAGTCGGCATCCTATCCTCCCTCTGAACCGTCGTACGTTCGGCTATGTTATTTTTTTGCGAAGTATTCAGAGCGGGCGGTGGAAAGTCAACATCGTCCAAGGTCGATAGGGTTGGTGCCGCAATTGCGAAAGGCAAAGAAAAAGCCCACCGTTCCGCGCGGAGCGACGGGCTCGATGTCGGCTGGCACGCGGATTACTGCGACAGCTTCACGAAGTTCGGAAACTTCATCTTCCCTTCCGCGATCCTCTCGGGCCAGACCGTGATCTGCTTGCCGTCCTGCCACTGGAAGACGAGGCCGGTCACCGCGCCGGTGCCGGACTTGATGCCGTGGGTGAACTCGTCGTCCTTGCCGTAGAACTGGATGCGGCCGATCGTACCCTCGTAGTCGGTCTTCTCCAGCTCGGCGACCATCTTGTCGGGATCGGTCGAGCCCGCGCGCTTGATCGCGTCGGTGATGAAGTAGACCTCGTCATAGGCGGTGTAGCCGGTATAGGCCGGCGGCGTGCCGAACTTGGCCTTGAAGGCGGCGGCGAACGGCTTCGTCTTCGAGGTCACGGCGACATCGGGCGTTGCCACCGCCAGCGACGGCACGCCGTCGGCGGCGCCATTGGTGTCCTTCCAGAAGGTCGGGCTCAGCGCCTGCGCGCTGATGCCGAACATCGGGATTGGCACCTGCTGGTTCTTCCACTGCACTGTCGGCTGCACGCCGACATGGGAGATGCCGGTGACGATCACGTCCGGCTTCTTGCTCTCCATGTTGTTGAAGATCGGCGTGAAGTCGGTGGTGTCGGGCGAGAAGCGCACGTGCTCGACCACCTTCAGCCCGGCCTTCGGCAGGCAGGCCTCGTAGCCGACGTCGAGCGGCTTGGTCCAGGCCGCGTCCTCGCTCATGATCGCGACCGTCTTGAACTTGAGCTTGTCGACGAGGAGATCCTTGGCGGCGTCGCAGACGAGCTGGGCCTGTGCGGCCGAAGTCAGGTAGCCGTGAAAGGTGTACTTGTTCTTCTCATAGTCGTTGTGGATCGCCTTGGTGATCTCGTTCGATGCGGCGCCGGGGGTGATCAGCGGCATCTTCAGGCGCGCCGCCCACGGCTCGAGCGCCAGCACGACTTCGCTGATATAGCTCGCGATTACGGCCGACACCTTGTCCTCGCTCACCGCGCGCTGGAAGGCGCGCACGGAATCTGCCGAGGAGCTCTTGTTGTCGTAGGTGACGATCTCGATCTTGCGGCCGAGCACGCCGCCCTTGGCGTTGATCTCGTCGGCGGCGATCTGCGCGCCGCCCGGGGTTGCCGCACCCGCGATCGACTGCACCTCGGCGATGACGCCGATCTTGATCGGATCGTTCGACTGCGCATAGGCGGGCGCGGCGAGGCACAGCCCCAGCGCGGAGGCGAGGAGCAGGCTACGGCTCATTGTCGTCGATGATCGCATGGTCGTTCCCTTTCGTTTGTTTTGTTGTTGTTATGAACTGCCTCAGAGATATCCGGCGCCGGCTTCCGCGGCGAAGCGGCCGGGATCGCCCTCCCAGACGATCCGCGCATGCTCGAGCACGTAGACGCGGTCGGCATGCGGAAGCGCGAAGGTCACGTTCTGCTCGCCGAGAAGCACCGTGATCGACGTCGTCTGCCGCAGTTTCTCCAGCGCCTTGGACAATTGCTCGAGGATGACTGGCGCAAGGCCCAGCGTCGGCTCGTCCAGGATCAGGATCTGCGGCTGCATCATCAGCGCGCGCCCGATCGCCAGCATCTGCTGCTCGCCGCCGGACAGCGTCTGCGCCAGCTGGCCCTGGCGCTCTTTCAGGATCGGGAACAGCTCGAACAGCCAGGCGAGCTGCGCCCCGCGCGCCGCGTCGGTCAGATGCTGGCCGCCGAGATCGAGATTCTCGCGCACCGTCATCTCGCCGAACAGTTCGCGCGATTCCGGGCACTGCACGAGGCCGCTGCGGGCGATCTTCGCCGGGCTCGTGCCGCGCAGCTTCTCGCCGCCGCGCAGGATCTCGCCGCTATAGGGCAGGAAGCCGGAGATGGTGTTGAACAGCGTGGTCTTGCCGGCGCCGTTGAGGCCGACGATGGAGACGAACTCGCCCTCATGGACGTGGACCGAGACGTTTTCCAGCGCCTGCGCCTTGCCGTAGTGAACGCTGACGTTCTCGACCTGCAAGAGCGGCACCTTGTCCTTGAAGCTGGTCTCGGGCCGCGCATGGGTCTCGATCGCGCCGCCGAGGTAGACTCGCCGCACGGTCTCGTTCTTCATGACGTCGTCGGCCTTGCCGGTGACGATCTCCTCGCCGAGATACATCGCGAGCACGCGGTCGACGAGCGCAGCGACGCTCTTGACATTGTGGTCGACCAGCATCACCGCGCGGCCCTCATCGCGAAAACTGCGGATCAGGTCGGAGAAGACGTCGACCTCGGCCCGCGTCAGGCCGGCGAAGGGCTCGTCGACCAGCACGACCTTGGGGTCGCGTGCGATCGCCTTGGCAAGCTCGAGCCGGCGCAGATCGGCAAAGGGCAGCGTCGGCGGACGGCGGTCCATCACGGCGCCTAACCCGACGCGGTCGGCGATCCACTTGGCGCGGTCGACCAGCGCCTTATCGGGGAACAGCATGAACAGGCTGTCCGGCAACAGCGCCACCATGATGTTCTCCAGCACGGTCTGCCGGTTCAGCGGCCGCGAGTGCTGGAACACCATGCCAAAGCCCTTGCGGGCGATCTTGTGCGCGGGAAGACCTGCGACGTTCTCGCCTTCGAAGATCACCTCGCCGGCGGTCGGGCGCTCGATGCCCATCACGCTCTTCATCGCGGTGGACTTGCCCGAGCCGTTTGGCCCGATCAGGCCGAAGATCTCGCCGCCGTTGACCTCGAAGCCGAGGTTCTTCACCGCCGTCAGGCCGCCGAAGCGCTTTGTGAGGCCGCGGACCTTGAGCACGGGCCGGTTTGCAGTCATCTGGTCCATCACGAGCGCGCCTCGCGCGAGAGGGCCGCTCCGAGGAAGCCGCCGGGGAAGAACAGCACGACGAGGAGGGCGACCGCTGAGACGATGAAGGTCGCGAGCTCTCCGGTTGGCCGCAGGAACTCGCCGGCGACGATCAGGAAGATCGCGCCCAGCGCCGCGCCAAGCACGGTGCGCCGGCCGCCGAGCACGGCCGAGACGATGACGTTCACGCCGACCGCGACGTCGACGACGGTGCCGACCGAGGCGGTGCCGAAGTAGAACACCAGGAGCGCGCCGGAGAGCCCCGAGAAGAACGCGCTGACGATGAAGGCGGCGAGCTTGTGCTTGACGATGTTGAAGCCGAGCGCGCCGGCCTGCACGGGATCCTGGCCGCTTGCCTGCAGCACGAGCCCGATCGGCGATTGCGACAGGCCATAGAGGATCGCCGCCGAGATCGTCATGAAGCCGAGCGCGATCCAGTAGTTGGCGCCGGCGTTGATGGTGATGACGTCGGGGATGGTCAGGCCGATCTCGCCGCCGGTGAGGTCGGCGAATACCACGATGAAGTTCTGCAGCATCAACACCGCGACCAGCGTGGTCAGGCCGAAATAGGGACCGCGCACCCGAAGCGCCGGCAGCGCCAGTACCAGGCCTGCGACGACGGAGGCGAGCGCCCCTAACACGATGCAGAGATAGACCGACCAGCCGAACTGGTTGTTCAATATGCCGGCGGTGTAGGCGCCGACGCCGATCAGGAAGGTCGGCCCGAAATTGACCTCACCGGCGAAGCCGAACAAGAGGTCCCAGGCCATCGCGAAGACGCCGAAATAGAACGCGACGGTGAGAAGCCCGAGCACATAGCCGGAGACGTAGAACGGCAGGATCGCCGCGATCACGACCAGCGCGAGCGAAACGAAGAACAGGCGCGAGGTGAAGAATCCGGACATCTCAGCGCCTCCCCAGAAGGCCCTGGGGCCGGATGTACATCACGACGACGAGCAGCAGGAGCGCCGGAATGGTGCGGTAGGCCGGCGAGACCAGATAGGCGGTGATGGTTTCGAGATAGCCGACCACGAAGGCCGCGATCAGCGAGCCGGAGACGCTGCCGAGGCCGCCGAGCACAACGATCGAGAACGCGCTCGCCGTCAGCGGCCCGACGCTGTAGGAGCTGACGCCCAGGAACATCCCGAGCAGCACGCCGGCGATGCCGGCGAGGATGCCGTAGATCGCCCAGACCACGATGAAGATGTTGGTGAGCTCGAGGCCGAGCAGCGTCACGCCGCGCGGGTTCATCGAGGCTGCCAGCACCGCCTTGCCGGTCCGGGTGCGGTTGACCAGCAGCCAGAGTAGCGCGATGACGAGGCAGCACACGATCGCGGTAAAGATCTCGTTCTTCGGCGTGCGGACGCCGAGGATGTCGACGACGCCCTCGACGATTGGCAGCACCGTCTTGGCGTTGTTGGTGAAGAAATAGGCGATCAGCTCCTGGATCATGATCCCCCACAGCAGCGTGCCGGTGAGGACGAAGATCTCCTTCTCCTCATTCGGAATGCGCCGGGAATCCTGGATCGGCTTCACCACCGCGAAGTAGGTGGCGAAGGCCGTGACCAGGGCGACGGCGACCCCGATCAGCGCGCCGGCATAGGTGCCGACGTTCAGGATGCTGGCGGCGGCCCAGGCCGCGACCGCTGCGGCCACCATGATGGCGCCGTGGGAGAGGTTGAGCACGCCGGAGACGCCGAAGATCAGCGTGAAGCCGGTCGCACCGAGAGCGTAGAGGGCGCTGATGGCGAAGCCATCGATCAATATCTGGAATGCTCGCATCTATGATTGGCCAGGCAGTCTTGGCTGCCTCTTGGAGAGAAGGTGCTGCGGAAGCCGCATGTGGAAGCTCCCGGGGTTGGGCCCGGGAGCTGTTCCGGCTAGTTCGTTGTGAGCTTGATGAAGCTCGGGAACTTGATCTCGGTCTTGGCCACCTCCTTGGGCCATACCGCGATCTGCTTGCCGTCCTGCCATTGCAGCATCAGCCCGGTGATCAGGCCCCTGCCGTACTTGATCGAGTGGGTGAACGGATCGTCCTTGCCGTAGAACTGGACGCGGCCGATCGTGCCTTCCCAGTCGGTCTTCTCGAGCGCCGCGACCAGCTTGTCGGCGTCGGTCGAGCCGGCGCGCTTGGCGGCATCGGCGATGTAATAGACCTCGTCATAGGCGGTGTAGCCGGCATAGGACGGATAGTTGCCGAACTTCTTCTTGAAGTTCTCCGCGAACGGCACCGACTTCGGCGTCACCGCGACGCCGGGGCCGGAGACGCCCTGGTAGAGCACGCCCTCGGCCGCCTGGTTGGTGTCCTTGCCGAAGGTCTCGTTGGTCGCCTGCGAGGAGATGCCGAACATCGGGATCGGCACCTCCTGGTTCTTCCATTGCACGGTCGGCTGCACGCCGACATGGGAGATGCCGGTGATGATCACGTCGGGCTTGGAGCCCTCGATCTTGTTGAAGATCGGCGTGAAGTCGGTGGTGTCAGGCGAGAAGCGGATGTGGTCTAGCACCTTCAGCCCGACCTTGGGCAGGCATTCCTCGTAGCCGACGTCGAGCGGCTTGGTCCAGGCGGCGTCCTCGCTCATGATCACCGCCGACTTCATGTGCATCTTGTCGACGAGCAGCTCCTTGGCGGCGTCGCAGACCGACAGCGCCAGCGCGGCCGAGGTGAGGTAGCCGTGGAAGGTGTACTTGTTCTTCTCGTAATCGGCGTGGACGCTCTTGCTGATCTCGTTGGAGGCCGCGCCCGGCGTGACGAACGGCGTCTTCAGGCGCGAGGCCCAGGGCTCCAGTGCCAGCACCACCTCGCTGATGTAGCTGGCGATGACGGCATTCACCTTGTCCTCATTTACCGCGCGCTGGAATGCGCGTACCGAATCCGCCGAGGAGGAGTGATTGTCGTAGGAGATGATCTCGATCTTGCGGCCGTCGACGCCGCCACCCGCGTTGATCTCGTCGGCCGCGAGCTGCGCTGCCTGCGGGATCGATGCGCCGGCGATCGCCTGCGCCTCCGCGATCACGCCGATCCTGATCGGGGCTGCAGCAAGTGCCGCGCCCGACGCTGTCATCAGCGCACCGAGCGAGGCCGCACCGAGGACCATTCGCAATGCACCAGAGAGTATGGTTTTCATGTTGTTCTTTCTCCCTATTAATAAGCCTCTTATGAGCTATTGGGCCGCGACTATAACGGCGATGACATTCTCGGCAAGTGAAACTGCATTCAGGATTGTGAGAGCCGGACTAAAGTCTAGAGCTGCGCAAACAGCAGGCAGCATAGTTGCAAGTCCTGTTTCGCGATCAGGCATGCAGATTTCGTCGATCGCTATGCTGTGCGCGCCCGGCCTTGCGATCGCCGGTGTCAGCCCGACTCGCTCGCACTGCGAGCAGCCATTGATCATCGCCCGCCACGGGCGTCGATGCGACCGCCGGCGAGCTGCGTTGTTATCGGCAACGCCGCGCGGAGCGAGAAGGTCCTAGGGTCTGTACCTAATTAGCGCGCTCTGATTCTCTTGCACCCGAACTGATTCGGCACGGGGGCTTTGATGCGCAAGGGGCTGTTCTGGCTCAACGACAAGCAGTGGGCTCAGATAAAGCCGCATCTGCCAACGAACCAGACCGGACCGGAGCGCGAAGATGATCGACGCATCATCAGCGGTATCATCCACATGCTTCAGTGTGGCGCGCGCTGGCGCGATTGCCCGCCCGACTTTGGTCCTTACACGACGATCTACAATCGGTTCAATCGCTGGGCCAAGCGCGGACATTGGCAGGCGATCTTTGAAGCGCTCGCCCGCTGCGGCAAGGATGGCGTGACTTTGTCCATCGACTCCACCTCGATCAAGGCGCATCGCTCGGCGAGCGGCGGAAAAGGGGGGAACATGAACAGGCGATCGGCCGCTCGCGCGGCGGGCGGACCACGAAAATCCACGCGCTGAGCGACCCTGATTGCAAACCCTGCGCATTTCATCTCACTCCGGGCCAGGACGCAGATATTGCCGCAGCGCCGGCCCTTTTGGAACTCGCGCCGCCCATGTCTGCCCTCATTGGGGACAAAGGCTACGACGGCGACGGCTTTCGCGCCGAAATCGTCAATCGTGGCGCCAAGCCCGTCATTCCAAACAAATCCAACAGGGTGACCTTCCACAACTTCAGCAAGCGCATCTATAAAGGGCGCAATGTTATCGAGCGTTGCTTCTGCCGGCTCAAGGATTTCAGGCGTGTCGCAACTCGTTACGATAAACTCGCCAGAAACTTCTTGGCTGCCGTCCACATCGCAGCCATCGTCGCCTATTGGATCAATTGAGTCTGGACCCTA
>NZ_LUUB01000080.1:289904-349488 GCF_001641635.1 Bradyrhizobium centrolobii | reverse complement strand
TAGGGTCCAGACTCAATTGATCCAATAGGCGACGATGGCTGCGATGTGGACGGCAGCCAAGAAGTTTCTGGCGAGTTTATCGTAACGAGTTGCGACACGCCTGAAATCCTTGAGCCGGCAGAAGCAACGCTCGATAACATTGCGCCCTTTATAGATGCGCTTGCTGAAGTTGTGGAAGGTCACCCTGTTGGATTTGTTTGGAATGACGGGCTTGGCGCCACGATTGACGATTTCGGCGCGAAAGCCGTCGCCGTCGTAGCCTTTGTCCCCAATGAGGGCAGACATGGGCGGCGCGAGTTCCAAAAGGGCCGGCGCTGCGGCAATATCTGCGTCCTGGCCCGGAGTGAGATGAAATGCGCAGGGTTTGCAATCAGGGTCGCTCAGCGCGTGGATTTTCGTGGTCCGCCCGCCGCGCGAGCGGCCGATCGCCTGTTCATGTTCCCCCCTTTTCCGCCGCTCGCCGAGCGATGCGCCTTGATCGAGGTGGAGTCGATGGACAAAGTCACGCCATCCTTGCCGCAGCGGGCGAGCGCTTCAAAGATCGCCTGCCAATGTCCGCGCTTGGCCCAGCGATTGAACCGATTGTAGATCGTCGTGTAAGGACCAAAGTCGGGCGGGCAATCGCGCCAGCGCGCGCCACACTGAAGCATGTGGATGATACCGCTGATGATGCGTCGATCATCTTCGCGCTCCGGTCCGGTCTGGTTCGTTGGCAGATGCGGCTTTATCTGAGCCCACTGCTTGTCGTTGAGCCAGAACAGCCCCTTGCGCATCAAAGCCCCCGTGCCGAATCAGTTCGGGTGCAAGAGAATCAGAGCGCGCTAATTAGGTACAGACCCTAGTTGCGTATTCGTTATACGTTCAGCATCAGGGCGGGATCGGTCGCAACGCTAGACGATCAGGACCGCGCCCGAAGCCAGAAGCAGCAGCAGTACGATCTTGCGGAATGCAGCCTCGTCGAGGCGGCCGAACAACTTGAGACCGAGCCAGGTGCCGGCGAACAGAGCTGGCAATCCGGTCAGAAAGAGCCTGACCGTATCCGCGCTGAGCGCGCCTTTGGCGCCGATCCACAGCGCACTCACCACGAACGTCGCAACTGCGACTGGTTGAAACACCGCGCGCTGCACGTCCTTGGGCCAGCCGCGCAGCCCGCACCAGATCGTGACCAGGATTCCGGCCAGCCCGGTGATGCCGCCCAACGCGCCGTTGAGGAATCCGACAACGGCATCGACCGCCGCGCCAAGGATGAACGGCCAGAGCCGTCCCCAATCCAGCGCACCGCGCAATTTCCACACTGAGTAACCCTGCACGATCAGCCCAAAGGCAATGATCAGGCTGGCGCTCTGCAGGGGAGTAAGGATGTAGAGCCAGATCGAGGCCGCGACCAGGCCGAATGCAAAGCCGGAAAGACCCGCGACAAGCGCAGCGGCAAAGGTTGCAACAATGAAAAGCTGAAGCTCAAGAGATATCCCATCCATGTGTTCGCTCCATACCAAAGCGAACAGCTCTTGCATGGGATGACCCACTTCACGGGGAGGCTGCTACGTCCCCACGGGCACACATTAGTACGAATGCCGAACAAACTCAATTGGCGTTCTCAACGCGCAACGTGAGCGACGCCACTTGACCCGCTACTCAACCACGCTCACGGCAGTCGGCTGAGTTGCAAGCGCAAGGACCTCCCGGCGCGAAATGGATTGCATTGGTCGCTCCTCCGGTACGGCGAGGCGCTTTGATTCTCGCCAGATCAATATTTCGGTCGGTGTGAATTGGCCCACTCGCGCGCGTGCAGTATAGGCTCGCGTGGCGGTAGGCTCGCGCGCAGCTTTCGGGTCGTCGGCAGATCCTCCACGATGGAGCGCCACCGGCAGAAGGCCGGAAACTTGCGGTACATGGATTGGCCTTCGTCAGTCAGGCCGAAGGCAAATGTGGACGGCAATAAGTAGAAGTCGGCAAGCGTGAGCTCTGATCCGATGAGATACTGACCGCCATGCGCGAGTTCGCGCTCGATCACCGAAAGCGCGAGCTCCACCTTGGGCAGCGCATGCGCCACCACCTTTTCGTCGGGAGCGATCCCAAGCTCTGGAAAGACCAGGCGCTCATGCGTCACGTGATAGATCATATAAGGGTAGACGTAAGAATTGACCGCACTGATCCATTGGTTCATGCGCGCTCGTGCCCTCTGATCTTGCGGAGTGAGGCGCTGCCCCCCGAACGCCTCGTCGATGTATGAGACAATCGCGCTCGTCTCATACAGAATGAAGTCCCCATGCCTGAAGATCGGAACGCGGTTGAAGGGATGCAGTGAGAGATGTTCGGGCTTCCCCATCACGGGCTCGAGGTCCTCGAACCTGTAGGCAACGTCCTTGTGGGTGAGGACCAGCCGGACGATGTTGACAAACGTACTGCGGGGAAAACCGTAGACCACAGTCTCTGACATCTGACTATCTCCACTCAAGATCGATCGACTTAGCCGTAGTGTTCGTCATCGCCAGAACGGCATATTGGCCTGCTCGATGACCTCTTCGCGGGTGAGCCCGAGATCGGCAAGCAGATGTGGGTCATCAGCGATGGCACGGAGACCAGCGCGCTGGTGCATCCGGTCGCTGCAAGCCAACAATCGGTCGAGCAGAGCCAGCCATGAATTGGTTTGATGATCCTCGGACGTCGTGCTGCGCCGAACCCGGGGAAGGCGCTCGCTGTTGGCAAAAGGCATTGACATCGAACCGCTCCAAATCCGATGATTTCGAACTGCCACCGCCTCCATAAGGCCGGCGGGGCAAAGTCCGCAAAGCACGCTTTCTCGGGCTTGCCCCAATTTTTCTCATGAACTTTCCGGAAACATGGCGATGCGTCCGCGTTTGCCGCCGTTGAATGCACTAAAAGCCTTCGAGGCTGCAGCCCGGCACGAAAGTTTTACGCGCGCGGCAGAGGAGCTGTGCGTTACCCAAGGGGCGATCAGCCACCAGGTGAAGGCGTTGGAAGCGGAGCTGGCGATCAAGCTATTCAATCGCGAACGCCATCGGCTTATCATCACCGAGGCAGGGCGGGACTATCTCGCTGTCGTGCGTGATGCGCTCGATCGTATTGCCGCCGGCACGGAGCGTCTGCTGCAGCGGCAAAGCGCAGGCGTGCTCACGGTTAGTACCTCGCCGGATTTCGCAGCCAAATGGCTAGTCCATCGGCTTGGCCATTTTGCCGAGGCTCATGCCGGAATTGACCTTCGCGTTTCCGCAGCTATGCATCACGTCGATTTCGCGCGCGAGGAAGTTGATCTTGCTGTGCGTCATGGCGATGGCAATTGGCCGGGTCTCGACGCGGTCAGGCTTAGCCAAGAACGGCTCTTTGCCGTGTGCAGTCCCAAGCTCATGTCCGGTCGTCGACGACGCCTTGGAGCAGCCGACATCCTGAAGTTTCCCCTGATACATCTCGACAGCCGTTCTGACTGGGAGAAATGGCTACGCGGTGTTGGCATAGATGACGCAGGCGTTACCCACGGTCCGGTGCTCAATCGCGCCAGCATGGTGATCGATGCCGCAATCAATGGGCAGGGCATTGCGCTTGCGCGCACCACATTGGCGGCTTGGGATCTGATCAATGGTAGGCTCGTGATGGCCTTCCCAGAATCCCTTCCGGTGTCAAAGACATATTGGATCGTATGCCCGAAGGCGACTGCGGCGCTGCCGAAGATTACAACCTTTCGGGATTGGCTGCTGGCGGAAGCGGCGGCGGACTTGCGACAGCTAAAATGCTTGGCTCAGCGGCCGGGCACTCAAGCCGAGCCGAACAGTCGCCGCGGGAAACCAAAAAGTCGCGTCGCGAGCCCTCGCTAGGCCGAGCGCGCGGCCGCAACGCAACGCCGAACTGTCGCGCCGCTTCAGGACCAAAGCTCCGATGAACCGTTTATCGCTGCGTTGAGGCGGAGGAGGAGATCACTGCCAAGCTTCCTTTTCCAAATGCGCCCTCAAGCCTCCTTTCGATGGAATCATTGGAGGCCGTCGTACAGCGCTTGCGCTCCTGGCGGACGTAAGGGCTGCAACGGCGAACCTTGTTGACAGAAGCGGATGCTCCCGCCCGGGGATGCCTCCGAAAGCGGCGCGCTGCCGCTCGAGCAGAAGGCCGAGGCGATGCTGAACGACATGCTCGCCCGGGGCGATGAACTGACCCCTGTCTCTCTGCTGGTTTGGCGCGCGATCATACCATCGTGCCGGTGTTTTGCCCGACGAGTCAAATGGGTTTCGGAGGCGACACAAGGCTTTACGCCTCATCGGCTACTTTGCATGGGGTTGTTTTCGACATTTTCGTCGGGGCCAGAGGGTGGCGTTCGCCGTCGTGATGACAAAGTCCCTTGCGCGGACGCCAAGGTGGGTTACCGTTGGCTGCTAGCCGCAGGGCTAGGTGATCTTTTGACTAAGCTTTTTTAGCATCCGATTTTGCCGGCGCCGCGACGGCGCGACGCCTACCGAAAGAGGCGGGGCCATGATCATACGGGACCAGGCAGCTCTCTTGGCGCCGATCGAGCGCGACCTGCGGCTCGATCTTTTCCGCGGCATCGGCCTGTGGATGATCTTCCTCGATCACATCCCGCACGACGTCGTGGCCTGGCTCACCTTGCGCAATTACGGCTTCAGCGACGCCGCCGAATTCTTCGTTTTCATCTCCGGCTATCTCGTCGGCTGGATCTACGGGCCGATCGTCGCCGGTGGCTGGTTTCTCGCCGCCCTCAAGCGGCTGTGGCGGCGCGCAGCCGAGCTGTACGTCGCCCACATCATGCTGTTTTTGCTGTTCACGGCGCAGATTGCCCGCACCGCGCGCCGCTTCGACAATCCGATGTACGAGCACGAGTTCAACGTGTTCAATTTCCTGGCGCATCCGGACGAGCTGATCGGGCAGGCGATCCTTTTGAAATACAAGCCGGTCAATCTCGACGTACTGCCGCTCTACATCACGCTGGTGTTTGTCTCGCCCTTCATCGTGTGGTGCCTGGTGCGCCGGCCGAACCTGATCCTCGCCGCGTCCGCGGTGCTCTACGTGCTGTCGCGCTGGTTCGACTGGAACGTCGCCTCCTATCCGCCCGGCGCGACCTGGTACTTCAACCCGTTCTGCTGGCAGTTCATGTTCGTGTTCGCGGCCTGGTGCGGCGTCGGAGAGATCGACAAGATCGCCAACTGGGTCTGGTCGAAAGCGACGATGGGATTGGCTGCGGCCTGGCTTGTGTTCGCCTTGCTGATCGTGATGACCTGGCACATCCACGCGCTCGAGGCGATGATCCCCAAATGGATGATCAAGGCGATCTACCCGATCGACAAGACCGATCTCGACATGCTGCGCTTCACGCATTTCCTGGCGCTGGCCATCTGGGTGACCCGTTTCGTCTCGCGCAAGTGGAAGGCGCTGCACACGGTCTGGCTGCGTCCCGTGATCCTCTGTGGCCAGCATTCGCTGCCGATCTTCTGTCTCGGCGTGTTCCTGTCATTCTCGGCCCACTGGATCCTGACCCAGTACACCAAGGGGGTGTGGGAGCAGCTTGCGGTTTCGATTGCCGGGATCGTCATCATGATCGGCGCCGCGTGGCTGCTCGATCGCGCCGACCGGGTGCCAAATTTGTTCGTGAAGGTGACGGAGGTCGAGGAGCCCGAAGCCCTGGTCGAGGCCGCGCCAGTCGCGGCCGCCACTGTAGCGCCTGCGAGCCGCTGAAGGCATCGCGGCGCCAGCCCGCATTCTCATGGAGATGTCCATGTCCAGACGTGTTTTGACGATCGCCGGCATCCTCCTGCTCCTCGTCTGCGGTGCATCGGCTGAGGCTCCCTCGCTCGAGGCGATGAGCGCGGCGCGCAAGCTCGTCGTCACCTTGAAGATCGCGGACCAGTACCGTGCGGCTCTCCCGCAGCTCCTGCTCAAGCTGAGGCCCGTGGTCGCGCAGGACAGGCCGGAGATCGAGCGCGACTACGATGCGATGACGGCGCCGGGCTCCGATATCTACGCTCCGTTCCTCGCCTCGATGATCGAACAGATTGCGGCCGTCTACGCCGCCAGTTTCACCGTCGATGAGCTGCGCCAGATCGAGGCCTTCTATGCCCAGCCGGCCGGTCAGAAGTTTCTGGAGAAGTCGGATGCGCTGGCGCAAGCGAGCGCGCAGATCGGCCAGGACGTGAGCCAGAAGGCCGCCGACGACCTCAAGCAGCGCCTGATCGAGGCGCTGCGCCAGAGGGGGCACAAGCTCTGAGATTGATCACGGGCGAGTTGGAGCACGCGAGAGCCTGCCTCGCGTGCTCTTTGGCTCACTTCACCAGCGGGCAACCGCCGTCCTTCAGCGGCCGGAAGGCCTGGTCGGCGGGGACTTCGGCGAGCAGCTTGTAATAGTCCCACGGGCCCTTCGATTCCTCGGGCTTCTTAACCTGGAACAGGTACATGCTGTGCACCATGCGACCGTCATCGCGCAAGCTGCCGTTATCGGTGAAGGCGTCGCGCACCGGCAGCTCGCGCATCTTGGCCATCACCGTCTTGGTGTCCTTGGTGCCGGCGGCCTGCACCGCCTTGAGGTAATGCAGCGTCGCGCTGTAGGTCGCGGCCTGGTTCATCGTCGGCATGCGCTTGACGCGTTCCATGAAGCGCTTGCCGAAGGCGCGGGTCTTGTCGTTAAGATCCCAGTAATAGGCCTCGGTGATGATCAGCCCCTGCGCGAGCTTCAGCCCCAGGCTGTGCACGTCGGAAATGAACATCACGATCGCCGGGAGGTTCTGTCCACCGGCGACGATACCGAACTCGCCGGCCTGCTTGATTGCGTTGATGGTGTCGCCGCCGCCATTGGCGAGCCCGATGATCTTGGCCTTGGAGGCCTGCGCCTGGAGCAGGAACGAGGAGAAGTCGGCCGTGTTGAGCGGATGCTTGACGCTGCCGAGCACCTTGCCGCCGGCCGCCTTCACCACATCGCCGGTGTCGCGCTCGATCGAATGGCCGAACACGTAGTCCGCGGTGAGGAAGAACCAGGTGTCGCCGCCGTTCTTGACGATGGCGCTGCCGACGGTGTGGGCATTGGAATAGGTGTCGTAGGTCCAGTGCGCGGTGTAGGGCGAACAGGATTTGCCGGTGATGTCGGAGCTCGCCGCATCCGTCACGATCATCACCTTCTCGTACTGCTTCGACAGCTCCATCACCGCGAGCGCGGTGGCCGAGGTCGGCAGGTCGATGATCATGTCGACGCCCTCGGTCTCCCACCATTTGCGCGCGATCGAGGCAGCGACGTCGGGCTTGTTCAGCACATCGGCACTGACCATGTCGATCGGCTTGCCGAACATCTGCCCGCCAAAGTCCTCAATCGCTATCTTTGTGGCCTCGACATTCCCCATGCCACCGATGTCGGAATAGACCGAGGAAAAATCGGAAAGCACGCCGATCTTGAGCGAGGTCTGCTGGGCGAGAGACGGGCTGATCGCGAATGCTGCGAGTCCGGCCGCGAAAGCGGCACGCGTAATCCGGTACATGGACATTTCCCCCTCATTTATAGCTGGTGTGCCAACCCAGATTTACCTCTCTGAAGCGTCAATTCTTGCGTAACGGCGCCGCGTTCGCTGGCTGATTTGACGCGGCCGGTTGCGCCGACTACGCTTTGCGCAAACGCGAGAAATGTGTGAGTGCGATGGCCTGACCAACGGCGGGTCGACATTCACGCAGATTGCAAATTCAGGGGGACGGAAATGACCGGCGACATTACAGCCACCATCTCGAAAGCCCGCGAGCATTCCATCGGCGATCTCCTGCGCCGCTCGGCGGGCCGCGAGCCGAACAAGCTCGCGGTGAGTTGCGGCAGCATCAGCTGGAGCTTTGCCGAGCTGGATGCGATCTGCAACCGGCTCGGCCGCGGCCTGCTCGGCCTCGGCGTCAAGAAGGGCGATCGCCTCGCCGTGCTCTCGCGCAACTCGCACGCCTTCGCCGCACTGCGCTTCGCCGTGGCGCGGATCGGCGCTGTGCTCGTGCCGATCAACTTCATGCTCAATCCCGATGAGATCCATTTCATCCTGAAGAGCTCCGGCGCGAAGCTGCTGGCAACCCACCCCGATTTCGTCGAGCCCGCGCGCGCCGCAAGTGCCAAGGACTGCGCGGTCGAGAAGCTGATCTGGCTGCCGGGCGAAGATCCCGCCACGGCGCCCGCGGGCCTGACCAGCTTCGACGATCTCCTGCATGCCGACAGCTCGTTTCTGGAGGCCTCCGTCGACAACCGCGATCTCGCGCAGATCGTCTACACCAGCGGCACGGAGTCCCTGCCGAAGGGCGCGATGCTGACCCATGAGGCCGTGATGTGGCAGTATGTCAGCTGCATCATCGACGGCGGCATGAGCGTGGAGGACAGATGTCTGCACGCGCTGCCGCTCTATCACTGCGCCCAGCTCGACGTCTTCCTGGGCCCGCAGATCTATCTCGGTGCCTCCGGCGTGATCACGGGAAAGCCGACCGCCGACAATATCCTGACGCTGATCCAGGCGCACAAGATCACCTCGTTCTTCGCGCCGCCGACGATCTGGATCGCGATGCTGCGCTCGCCGAACTTCGACAAGATCGACCTGTCGACGCTGCAAAAGGGCTACTACGGCGCCTCGATCATGCCGGTGGAGGTGCTGCTCGAGCTGCAACGCCGTTTGCCGAACGTCAAGTTCTGGAATTTCTACGGCCAGACCGAGATCGCGCCGCTCGCGACCGTGCTGCGGCCTGAGGACCAGCTCCGCAAGGCCGGCTCGGCCGGCAAGCCCGTGCTCAATGTCGAGACGCGCGTGGTCAACGTCTCGATGGAGGACGTCAAGATCGGTGAGGTCGGCGAGATCGTGCACCGCTCGCCACACCTGTTGTCCGGCTACTACAACGATCCCGTGAAGACGGCTGCGGCGTTCTCCGGCGGCTGGTTTCACTCCGGCGATCTCGCCACCGTCGATGCCGAGGGCCACATCACCGTGGTCGACCGCGTCAAGGACATGATCAAGACCGGCGGCGAGAATGTCGCAAGCCGCGAGGTCGAGGAGATGGTCTACCGCCTCCCGGCGGTCTCCGAGGTCGCCGTCGTCGGCCTGCCCGACCCGCGCTGGATCGAGGCGGTCACTGCAATCGTCGTGGTCAAGACCGGCGAGACGCTCGACGAGGACGCCGTCATCAAGCACTGCGCCGGCCAGATGGCGCACTTCAAGGTGCCCAAGCGCGTCATCTTCGTCGACAGCCTGCCGAAGAACCCGAGCGGCAAGCTGCTCAAGCGCGAATTGCGCCAGCGCTTCGTCGGCGGCGAGACGCTCGACAAGGCGATCCAGAAGAATTTTGGAACGTGAGGCTCCCCGCGCTTGTCCCGCGAAGCTTTAGCGAAGGCGGATCCGGGTGAGGGGGAGTCTCCGCAAGTCCGTCCGCCAGGCTTGAAGCAAGTCCGCATTCACATCGTCATTGCGAGCGCAGCGAAGCAATCCAGACCGTCGCCGCGGAAATAGTCTGGATTGCTTCGCTGCGCTCGCAATGACGGAGAGGAGGAGGCTGCGCTGGTCCAACTCTTGTCGTGGTCGCGGAAGCAGTCCCTCACCCCAACCCTCTCCCCGCGAAGGGCGGGAGAGGGAGATGCACCTCAATACTTCTTCACCGCTGCCCCGAACGCCAGCCACAGCGCCACCGAGGTTAAACCGAAGCCGCCGAGCAGCAGGAAGGTCGGGCCGTAGCCGATCCATTGCGAGATCCAGCCGCCGAGTGCGGGGCTCAAGCTTGCACCGACGCCTTGCACCGTGATCACCGCGCCCTGGCCGAGATTGATGCGGCCGGTGCCGTTGAGCGAGCGCGCGACCATGCCGGGTACGGCGACGGTCTGAAGGCCCGTGCCGATGCCGTCGAGCACCTGCACCGGCGCGACGCCCCACCATCCCGTGAGGAAGAAGGCGAGCACGCCGCGAATGGGAAGGCAGATGAAGGACGCCAGGATCACCGGCCAGTAATTGCGCTTGCCTGCCACGTGCATCGCAATGAGCGAGGTCACGACCATCGTGCCTTGCGCGATCACCACGATCGTGGCGACAAAGCTCGGTCCATTTGCGTTGGCGTCGGCGACGCCCGCGAGCCCGTACAGGGGAACGATCGCAGCATTGCCGAGGTGGAAGATGGCGAGCGTTAGCGCCAGCACGAGCAGCGGCTTATGTTTTAGCAGCACGGTCAACCCGCTCGGCGGGCTGTCGGGGTCGTCCTCCTTGCTGCCGCGTGCGGCACGGTCGTCGATCGACTTCGCCGGGATCATCAGCACGCAGGCGATCGCGATGGCGCCGAACGCGGCAGCGAGCACGAACACGATGACGTAACCCAATTTGAAGCCGAGATAGCCCGACAGCGCCGCGCCGACCATGTTGCCGGCGTGGTTGAACGCCTGGTTGCGGCCGTTCAGCGCATTAAAACCCTTCTGCTTGGCGATGCCGAGCGTGATGCCGGTCACCGCCGGCACGATCGCGGCGCTCGCCAGCGACTGCGCCACTTGCGAGAACGTCACGGCCCAGAAATTCTGCGAGACGAGGATGATCGCCGAGGCCAGAACGACGCAGATGCCGGGGATCACCACCCACAGCCGCTTGTTGCGGCTGGCATCGATGAAGCCGCCGATCGGCGTCGTGATCAGCATCCCCGCGACGTTACCGATCGTCATCGCGGTGCCGATCAATCCGCTCGCCCAGCCGTGCTCCTGCAGGAAGACCCCGACGAACGGCCCGATGCCCGACTGCATGTCGGCCATGAAGAAATTGAGTGCGAACAGGGGCCAAAGACGGGTCGAGGACGCGGAACGCGATGTCATCGAGACGCAGAAGGTGACGGTGCCAATCGAATATGGTCTCGTGCAAGGTGACGCTAGGCGCCGGTCGATCGTGCCGGCGCGGACAAAAACCTAACTGGCACTGATCGCGTTGGTTCCGTCCCCCTTGCGATCGCGGGCTCGCGCTATCACCTCGTTCCTGTCCCGTCCGAAAGGCGTCTTTCTGGAGCACCCAATGCCCCTCTGGACCTGCGAAACCTGCGGCGCGCAATTCCCGAACAGCGAAAGTCCGCCGGCCTCGTGTCCGATTTGCGAGGACGAGCGGCAGTTTGTGAACTGGAAGGGGCAGACGTTTCTCACCCGCGAGGCGTTAGCGGAACGTCACCGCCTGGTCTGGCGCGACGATCTCGGCCTCACCGGCCTTGCGCTCGAGCCGAGCTTTGCCATCGGCCAGCGCGCGCTGCTCGTGCCGACAGGAGACGGCTGCGTGATGTGGGACTGCGTGCCGCTGGCAACCTCGGAGGCGATCGCGCAGGTCCGTTCGCTCGGCGGGCTGAAGGCGATCGCGATCTCGCATCCACATTACTACGGCGCGCTCGCCGATTGGAGCGAGGCGTTCGGCGGCGTGCCTGTCTATCTGCACGCGGATGATCGCCAATGGGTGACGCGGCCGCATCCTTCGATCGTGCACTGGACGGCAGACAGCCATCGCATCTCGAACGAAGTGCTGCTCCTGCGCACCGGCGGTCATTTTGCGGGCGCCACCATGCTGCATTGGTCGCGCGGCGCGGACGGCAAGGGTGCGCTGCTCACCGGCGACATTGCGCAGGTGACGATGGACCGCCGCTTCGTCAGCTTCATGTACTCCTATCCGAACTACATGCCGCTCAATGCAGCTGCGGTGCGGCGGATCGCGGCCGCGGTCGATCCGCTCGCCTTCGACCGCATTTATGGCGCCTGGTGGGGCCGCAACATCGCTGAAGGCGCCAAGGCCGCGTTCGCGGTTTCGGTGGAGCGATATATCGCGGCCATCGCCTGAGCCGCGCGACGACCAGAATCCGTCTTGCCTTCGCTTAATAACTGTACTAGTAGTACAGTTATTAAGCGTGACGCAACGAGGCGTTTGCTGGTTCGGCACGATCGATGCATCGTCGTTTCAGCGGCGTGTTCTGTGGCCGTGTGAGCGGGAGTTAGACGCATGACGGCACAGCGCGACTACGAGATATTCGAGGCCGGCGACGTCACCCTTCAGTCCGGCACGGACTTCCCGGCCATAAAGCTCGCCTACAAGACCTATGGCACGCTGAGCCCGGCCAAAGACAACGTCATCCTCTACCCGACCTCGTTCAGCGCCCAGCACTACGACACCGAATGGCTGATCCAGCCGGGCGGCGCGCTCGATCCCGAGCGCTACTTCATCATCATCCCGAATCTCTTCAGTAACGGCCTGTCGTCCTCGCCTTCCAATTCCGCCGCGCCGTTCGCGAAAGTCACCTATCACGACGCGATCGCGGTCCAGCACCGGCTACTCACGGAGCGCTTCTGCATCTCGAAGCTCGCGTTGGTCTATGGCTGGTCGATGGGCGGCATGCAGGCCTATCACTGGGCGGCCACTCATCCCGACATGGTCGAGCGCGCGGCGGTGGTCTGCGGCAGCGCCCGCTGCGCGCCCTATAATCATGTGTTCCTCGAAGGCGTGAAGGCCGCGCTGACCGCCGACCTCGCCTTCCGCGACGGCCGCTTCGTCGAAAAGCCCGTTGCCGGCTTCCGGGCGATGGGACGGGTCTACGCCGGCTGGGCAATGTCGCACGGTTTTTACCGCGACGAAGTCTGGCGCGAGGCCGGCTTCACCTCGCTGGAGGACTATCTCGTTCGCGCCTGGGATTCGACCTTCGCGCGGCGCGACGCCAACGATCTGCTGGCGCAGATTGACATCTGGCAGAACGGTGAC
This sequence comes from Bradyrhizobium centrolobii, assembly GCF_001641635.1. Lineage (GTDB taxonomy): Bacteria > Pseudomonadota > Alphaproteobacteria > Rhizobiales > Xanthobacteraceae > Bradyrhizobium > Bradyrhizobium centrolobii. The sequence goes on along the minus strand of NZ_LUUB01000080.1, from coordinate 336,781 downwards.
ATCAGCCGGTGCGCTGCTTTCAGCGGCGATTTCGATCGCGCGCTCGCCGCGATCAAGGCGCACATACTGCTGATGCCGGGCGCGACCGATCGCTATTTCGACGTGCGCGACAATGAGGACGAACTCGGCCGGCTCGTCAACGCCCGCTCCGCCGTGCTGCACCCGATCCCGTCGGTGCATGGCCATCGCGCCGGCAATCCCGTCAACAACCCGCGCGATCACGTCTTCATCAAGGCCAAAATCGCAGAGCTTCTCCGCAAGTAACTTGGGCGCCCGATCATGACTGACGCAACCGTTTCAGAGTCCGGCCATCGACTGAAGCCGCTGACGCCGGCGATGCTGCGCGAATTGTCGGTCCGCTCCAATCTCAAGGGCGCCGCGCGCAGCGTTGTCCATTACGGGGTGGTCGTCCTGGTCGGCGCGCTGATCTGGAAGGTCGCCTCGAGCTACGGCGTTCTCTGGGCGCTGCCGCTGATGGCGGTGCAGGGCTACTTCGTCGCCTTCCTGTTCATGGCGGTGCACGAGACCGCGCACAAGACGGCGTTCAGGAGCCGTGGCCTCAACCTCGCGGTCGGCTATCTCTCGGCCTTCATCATCGGACTTCCTTACGAATATTACTGCCTGTTTCACTGGGACCATCACCGCTACACCCAGGATCCGGACAAGGACCCGGAGCTGATCGTCGGTGTGAAGCCGAAATCCGACACGCAGCTCGCGATCGCCTATAGCGGCCTGCTCCAGGTCGCCGGCCGCCTCTGGCTGATGCTCGGCCATGCCGTCACCGGCAAGGTCACCGTGCCCTGGATCCCCGAGAACAAGCGCGCCATCATCGTGACCGAGGCGCGTGTCTATGTCGCTCTCTATGTCCTGCTGCTCGCGACGTCGCTCTGGTTCTCCTCCGCGCTGCTGCTCTGGGTCTGGATCGTGCCGGTGCTCGTCGGGCAATGCTTCCTGCGGCCCTATCTCTATGCCGAGCACACCGGCTGCGAGCGGACCCGTAGCGCCTTCCAAAACACCCGCACCACCTATACCGGCGCCATCGTCAAATGGTTCGCGTGGAATATGCCCTACCACGTCGAGCACCACGCCTATCCCTCGATCCCGTTTCACGCGCTCCCGAAGCTGAACAGCATCGTCGACGGCGAGATCATCTACCGCGGTCGCGGGTATATCGCGACGACGCGCGAGACCTGGGCGTGGTTTCGTGGGCAGCGGCAGGTGTAGTTAGCCAAGCGCACGTTGCCCTTCCTTCTCCCCTTGTGGGAGAAGGTGGCGCGAAGCGCCGGATGAGGGGTCTCTATCCGCGATTCCAACTGCATCGCCTTCATCGCGGATAGAAACCCCTCACCCGGCCTCGCTGTCGCGAAGCCACCCTCTCCCACAAGGGGAGAGGGTGCACCGTCGTCGCGTCATCGCGGCTAACCCTTCGGCCGCAACACCAGATCGACCAAAGTCCGCGCATAGGCCGGCGTGATCGGGGCGATGCCGAAGACGTAGCGGTAGAACAGGCTGCCGTAGATGGCGTCGTAGAGGTCTTCGGCCGGAGCGTCGGCCGAGATGCTGCCATCCGCCTGGCCCGCGGCGATCATCTCCACCAGCGCATCGCGGCGGAACTGCAGATAGCGCGCATAGAACAGCTCGGCGGAGCCGGTCTTGGAGATGCATTCGGAAATCACCGCGAGCTGCACCTTGCCGAACTCGCCTTGCAGCGCCTCGGCATAGGCCGCGGCATGGCGGCGCGCGCGTGCCAGCGGGGTGCCGGAACTCGCTGGAGGCAGCGGCAACATCTGCGCGGCATGGTGGAGGAAGGCGTCGATCAAAAGCGCCTCGCGCGACGGCCACCATTTGTAGATTGTCATCTTGGAGACGTTGGAATGACGCGCCACCGCATCGATGTTGGTGGTGGCAAGGCCGGTGGCCGCCATCAGCGCATAGGCGCTTTCGAGGATGGCGTTGGTGGTCTCGACCGAGCGGGGCCGGCCACGCCGCGGCGTCACGTCAGCCGCTTCACTCGTGCCTTTCGCCATGGCCTCGTCCGGTCCCCGTGCGCCGCCTACCACTGCGCGGTTGTTCTGCCCGGCATAGCGCAGCCGCCGTGCCCGGCCTAGCGGAAATCGCGCGGCGCGAGTGCCTAAGCGCGCTGCCGCAAGGCTGCCGGCAGGTCCTGCCGCCTCGACCAGGAGATGTAATAGGCGACCCCGGTCATGGCGGCGAAACCAGCGAGACTCACCACGATCTGCATCACCACCAGATTGGGCCCGGTGATCAGCACGAGATGGCCGGCGAAGGACAGGAACACGCCGACGCAGAACACCGCGAGCCACTCCTCGCCGCATCTGATGACCATTTGCAGCGGCTTCCATTGCAGGGCCGGATGGTCGGCCGGCACCAGATGCGTGGCGAGGAAGGCGAGCGCGAGGAAGTGCACCACGCGATAGGGCGCGAGGTTTTCCTTGTCGGTTGGCGTCATGATGTTGAGCACGATATCCGGCAGGTAGGCGGCCAGAGCCGGCGAATGGCGCATCAGCGTGATGGCCATCGCGAACACCAGATAGGCGCCCGCGAGCACGCGCAGCCAGGCCATGCCGTGCAGCGCGCGGCCGGGCGCGCCGGTCACGGCGAACCAGCCGCCGAGCACCATCAGCATCTGCCAGCAGAACGGATTGAAGGTCCATTCCTGATCCGGATAGACGCGAAAACTCCAGTCGAACCAGCGCGCGGCGACATACAGCGCGACCGATGCCGCGAGCATCAGGTTCGGACGCCGCAACAATCCCCACAGCGCAAACGGAAAGAACGCCATCAGCGGGATCATCAGTTGCAGGAGGTCGAGGTTCAGCGGCTCCTCCTGGAGCACGAGCCCGCGCACCAGGATTCGCAGCGGATGCTCCAGAATGCCGGAGATGTTGTATTCGTGGATGATCTCCGGCGCCATCGATTGCGAGGCGACATAGGCGATGGTGTCGATATAGATCACGAACAGCACGACATAGGCGGCATAGAGCCGCCAGACGCGGCGGAAGATCCGCGTCGCCGCGACGATGTAGCCGCGCTCCAGCGCCATCTTGCCGTGAATGATGGCAACGCCATAGCCGACCACGAACACGAACAGGTCAGCAGCGCCGCTGAAGCCGAAGTTGCGCAATGTCAGCAGGTTGGCAACATTGTTCGGGATGTGGTCGATGAAGATCGACCAGTTGGCAATCCCGAGCGTCAAATAGAGCCGGGCATCGTGATGAAATGCGGCGAGGTTCGCCTTGACGGACGGTCTCATCGAATAAAGCTTTTGGAATCAGGGGCGCTGCTTTTAGCGCAACGACCGCCCTATCCGAGTAGCGTTTGCGTGAACGCGGCCCGGCTTGGGCGGCCGGCGAAAAATTTCGCATATCGACCTGTCGATTTCCCGCAAACCCGTTCGTCTTGCAGCCAGCGCAACTTCTGCAAAAGGGGAAACGACATGAGTTCCTATCGTTGGGTGATCGTGGCCTGCGGGGCCCTGATGACCTGCGTCGGTATCGGCGCGATGTTTTCGCTCGCGGTCTATCTTCAGCCGATGTCGGCCGACACCGGCTGGTCACGCACCGGCATTTCGAGCGCAATGACGATCGACTTCCTGGTGATGGGCGCGGCCGGCTTTGGCTGGGGCGCGCTGTCGGATCGCATCGGACCGCGTGCGGTGACGCTGACCGGCGCGTGCCTGCTCGGGCTTGGCCTCGTGCTGGCGAGCGGGACGACGTCGCTGATCTCGTTCCAGCTCACCTATGGCGTGCTGGTCGGGCTTGCGGCCGGCGCCTTCTTCGCGCCGATGATCGCGGCCGCCACCGGCTGGTTCGAGCTGAAGCGCAGGAGCCTTGCGGTGTCGCTGGTCTCCGCCGGCATGGGCGTGGCGCCGATGACGATCTCGCCATTCGCGCGCTACCTGATCTCGACCTATGACTGGCGCACGGCGATGATGACGATCGGCATCGCCGCGTGGATCCTGCTGGTCCCCGCCGCGCTGCTCGTGCGGCGCGCACCGGCAGAGCTCACGTCGGGTCTGGCGCGCGCCATCGATGAGCCAGGGCTCAGCATCGGCGAGGCATTGCGCTCGCCGCAATTCATCGTGCTGGCGCTGACCTTCTTCCTGTGTTGCGGTGCGCATTCGGGCCCGATCTTCCACATGGTGAGCTACGCCATCGGTTGCGGTATCGCTCCGCTCGCGGCCGTGTCGATCTACAGCGTCGAGGGCCTGTCCGGGCTCGGCGGCCGCCTGCTGCTCGGCCTGCTCGCCGATCGTTTCGGTGCAAAGCCGGTGCTGATCTCCGGGCTCCTGGTGCAATCCGTCTGCATTGCGGCCTATCTGTTCGTGAACCGGCTCGAGGCGTTCTATGCGATCGCGGTCGTGTTCGGTACGGCCTATGGCGGGGTGATGCCCCTCTATGCGGTGCTGGCGCGGGAATCCTTCGGCCAGCGCATCATGGGTACCGTGTTCGGCGCCCTGACCATGGTCTCGGCGATCGGCATGGCGTTCGGCCCCTGGGCCGGCGGGCGCATTTTCGACGCCAACAACAGCTACGCTTGGCTCTATCTCGGTGCCTCCGGCATTGCGCTCGCGGCGGTGCTGGTGGCGCTGGTGTTCTCGCCGCGACGCGAGGAGCAGCTGCTTCAACCGGCGTGACCGGATCGGCTATGACGGGCACACAGGCGTTCGATTGCCCGCGTTGTCGGCACTGCTCGGCCAGGAGGGCCTGTGGCTGCCGTTATACTGGGCTGCCCCAGCGACCCCGCTGGCCGTGGCGCGATCTGCATCGGCCGCAGCCCCGGGGTGATTTCGCAGCGATTCTTACCCTCCCCTGGAGGGTAAGTCCCCCCCTCACATCCTCTTGATCCCCTGCCTCATCGCGCTATATCCCGGTTTTCTCCGTTTCGTATTGACTGGGTAGAACGCATGACGACCACCGATACGGCTGCGCATACGCAGTCCTTCCAGGCCGAGGTTTCCGAGCTCCTGCACCTGATGGTGCACTCCGTCTATTCGGAGACCGACATCTTCCTGCGCGAGCTCGTCTCCAACGCCTCGGACGCCTGCGACAAGCTCCGCTATGAGGCGATCGCCAATCCGGCGCTGCTCGGCGAGGGCGACGCGCTCAAGATCCGCATCATCCCGAACAAGGCGGCCCAGACGCTCACGATCGCCGACAACGGCATCGGCATGGAGCGCCAGGAGCTGATCGACCATCTCGGCACCATTGCCCGCTCCGGCACCAAGGCCTTCGTGGCCAAGCTGAAGGAGGCCAAGGACGGCCTCGGCCTGATCGGCCAGTTCGGCGTCGGCTTCTATTCCGCCTTCATGGTCGCCGAGAAAATCGTCGTCATCAGCCGCCGCGCCGGTGAGAGCGACGTGTGGACCTGGACGTCCTCCGGCGGTTCCGGCTTCGAGATCGCCCGCGCCAGCGACGAGGACGCCGCCCGCGTGAAGCGCGGCACCGAGATCGTCCTGCACCTGAAGGACGATGCAAAAAAATATCTCGAGACCTACGAGATCGAGCGCGTCGTCGGCGCCTATTCCGACAACATACTTTTTCCCATCGAGCTCGTGCCGGAAGAGGGCGAGCCGCGCCAGATCAATTCGGCGAGCGCGCTGTGGCAGCGGTCGAAATCCGAGCTGACGGCGGAGGATTACAAGAAGGCCTATCAGCAGATCGCGTCCGCCTTCGATGATCCCGCGATGACGCTGCACTATCGCGCGGAGGGCCGCTATTCCTACGCGGTGCTGCTGTTCGCGCCGTCGACGAAGCCGTTCGACCTGTTCGAGCCCTCACGCAAGGGCCGCGTCAAACTCTATGTCCGGCGTGTCTTTATCACCGACGACGCTGATCTCCTGCCGGGCTATCTCCGCTTCATCCGCGGCGTCGTCGACAGCGAGGACCTTCCGCTCAATATCTCCCGCGAGATGCTCCAGAACAATCCACAGCTGGCGCAGATCCGGAAAGCGGTCGCCACCCGCGTCGTCAGCGAACTCGAAAGCCTTGCCGAGAAGGATGCGGACAACTTTGCCAAGATCTGGGACGCCTTCGGCGCGGTGCTGAAAGAGGGCATCTACGAGGATTTCGAGCGTCGCGAAAAGCTGCTCGCGCTGTCGCGCTTCACCACCACCTCCGGCGAGAAGCGTTCGCTGAAGGACGTCGTCGCCGCCTTCAGGCCGAACCAGACCGAGATCTACTATCTGGTCGGCGACAGCATCGAGCGGCTGAAGTCCAATCCGCGGCTCGAGGCGGCGACCGCGCGCGGCATCGAGGTGCTGCTGCTCTCCGATCCCGTCGACGCATTCTGGACGTCGATGCCGATGGAGTTCAACGGCAAGCCGCTGAAGTCGCTGAGCCAGGGCGATCTCGACCTCGACCTGATTCCGCGTCTCGACGAGAAGGACGAGGCGAAGAAGGACGAGCCGCCCGCGGATGAAGCGGCCACCATCGCCGTGATCAAGGCTTCGCTCGGCGAGCGCGTCAGCGACGTCAAGGCGTCGACGCGCCTCACCAGTTCCGCCTCCTGCCTCGTCGCCGGCACCGACGGCCCGAGCCGCGAGCTCGAGCGCATCCTGGCGCAGCAGAACCGCGGCATGCGGACCAAGCCGATCCTCGAAATCAATCTGCGCCATCCGATGGTGGCGGCAATCGCCAGGACCCAGGCTGGCTCAAAGGTCGTCGACGACCTCAGCCTGCTGCTGCTGGAGCAGGCGCAGATCCTCGACGGCGAATTGCCGGAGGACCCGGCTGCCTTTGCTGCAAGGCTGAACCGGCTGGTGCTGCAGGGGCTGGGTGGCTAGCGCGCTGTAGACGGACGCCATCGCCGCACGCCCAACTGCGCTCCCTCCCCCCTTGCGGGGGAGGGCGGGGGAGAGGGGTGGCCCAGCAAAAGGTGCTCGTCGTCCTCCCGATCAAAGCAGCGCAAATTCGTCCAACAGAGCGAGCGTGCCGTGTGGCACCCCCCTCCCTAACCCTCCCCCACAAGGGGGGAGGGAACACATCTCGCGCTTGTCCAACGATCGTTGCTCACGCAAGGCCCGCGCTCACTCGGCCGCATCCTTCCGCTCCTCATCGGCAGTTTTCACCGCCGCCTGCGGCTTCTTCTCCATCCAGCGTGACAGCAGGTTGGAGAAGCGGTCGAGGTAGAGATAGACGACCGGGGTCGTGAACAGCGTCAGGGCCTGGCTCACCATGAGGCCGCCGACCATGGCATAGCCGAGCGGCTGGCGGATCTCGGCGCCGGTGCCGTGGCCGAGCATCAAGGGAACGCCGCCGAGCAGGGCTGCCATCGTCGTCATCATGATCGGGCGGAAGCGCAAGAGCGCCGCCTGGCGGATCGATTGCTCCGGCGTCAGATGCTGCTCGCGCTCGGCGACGATCGCGAAGTCCACCATCATGATGCCGTTCTTCTTGACGATGCCGATCAGGAGGATGACGCCGATCAGGGCGATGAGGCTGAAATCGAAGCCGAAGATCATCAGGATCGCGATCGCGCCGACGCCGGCCGACGGCAGCGTGGAGAGGATGGTCAGCGGGTGGATGTAGCTCTCATAGAGCACGCCCAGCACCAGGTAGACCACGACGAGCGCGGCGAGGATCAGCAACGGCACGGTGCCGAGCGACTGCTGGAACGCCTGCGCGGTGCCCTGGAAGCTCGTCGCCAGCGTCGGCGGCGCACCCATCTCGCCGACCGCGCGCAGCACCGCATCGGTCGCCTGTCCCAGCGCCACGCCCTCGGCGAGATTGAAGCTGATCGTCACCGCCGGAAACTGGCCTTGATGCGCGATCGCGAGCGGCCGCACCGGCTCGTTGGTCCAGGTGCAGATGACCGAGAGCGGCACCTGGTCGCCGGTCAGCGGCGACTTGATGTAGAGCTTGTCGAGCGTGTCGAGCTTGCCTTGCAGGGCCGGCGTGATCTCGAGCACGACGTGATAGCTGTTGGTCTGGGTGAAATACTGCGCCACCTGGCGCTGGCCGAACGCGTCGTAGAGCGTGTCGTCGATCAGTTGCGGCTGGATGCCGTAGCGCGATGCGGTGTCGCGGTTGATCGTTAGCTGCAGCGTCGTGCCTTCGGTCTGCTGGTCGGTGGCGACGTCGCGGAGCTGCGGCAACCCCTTCATGCTCGCCAGGATCTTCGGCGCCCATTCGTTCAGCTCGGCAAGGTTGGCGTCCTGGAGCGTGAACTCGAACTGGGTGCGGGTGGCGCGGCCGCCGAGGCGCACGTCCTGCGAGGCCTGCATATAGAGGCGGGCACCCTCGACCTCGGCGAGCTTCGGCCGGAGTCGCGCGATGATCTGCTGCGCATTGGCGTCGCGCTCCACGATCGGCTTCAGCGTGATGTACATGCGTCCCGAATTCAGCGCGGTGCCGCCGCCGCCGATGAACATCGCGATCGAATCGACGGCCGGATCGGCCTGCACGATGGCGTTGAGCTCCTCCTGCCGCCGCTTCATCTCGGCGAAGGAGATGTCCTGCGGCATCTCGGACACCGCGGTCAGGAGGCCGTTGTCCTGCTGCGGGAAGAAGCCCTTCGGGATCATAATGAACAGCACGGCCGACAGCGCGATGGTGGCGAAGAAGATGCAGAGCGTGACGAAGCTATGCCGCAGCGCGACGTCCAGCCCGCGCTCATAGGCGCCGAGCAGACGCTCGAACATCCGCTCGCTCCACTGGTAGAAGCGGCCATGCCGCGCCTCGTGGTCGGCGCGCAGGAAGCGCGACGCCATCATCGGCGTCAAGGTCAGCGATACCACCAGCGAGACGAAGATCGCCATCGACAGTGTCACCGCGAACTCGCGAAACAGCCGGCCGATGATGCCGCCCATCAGCAATAGCGGGATCAGCACGGCGATCAGCGAGATGCTGATCGAGACGATGGTGAAGCCGATCTCGGCCGCGCCCTTGTAGGCGGCGGCGAGCGGACGCTCGCCCCGCTCGACATAGCGCGTGATGTTCTCCAGCATCACTATGGCGTCATCGACGACGAAGCCGACCGCGATGGTCAGCGCCATCAGCGAGAGATTGTCCAGCGAATAGCCGAACACCCACATCAGCGAGCAGGCCCCAAGCAGCGCCAGCGGCACGGTGATGCTCGGGATGATCGTGGCCCAGAAGCTCCGTAGGAAGATGAAGATCACCATGACCACGAGCGCGATGGTGATCATGAGCGTGATCTGCACGTCCTCGACCGCGGCGCGGATGGTGATGGTGCGGTCGCTGATGATCTTGATCTTGACCGCCGGCGGAATCGCCGCGATCAGCCGCGGTAGTTGCGCCTTGATGCGGTCGACCGTCTCGATGACGTTGGCGCCGGGCTGCTTGAAGATGACCAGGAACACGCCGCGCTGGCCGTCGGCCCAGGCCGCGGTCTTCATGTCCTCCGGCCCTGCCACGGCCTCGCCGATATCGCGGATCCGCAACGGCGCGCCGTTGCGATAGGCGACGATGACGTCGTTCCAGTGCGCGGCTTCGAGCAGCTGGTCGTTGGCGTAGATGGTGTAGGCGCGCCGTGGGCCGTCGATATTGCCTTTCGGGCTGTCCGAGGTCGCGTTCGCGATCTGGCTGCGCACGTCCTCCAGCGACAATCCCTTGGCGACGAGCTTGGCCGGATCGACCTGGATGCGCACGGAAGGCTTCTGCTGGCCGCCGACGAACACCTGCGCCACGCCGGGAAGCTGGCTGATCTGCTGGGCAAGCTGGGCGTCGGTGCGGTCGCTGACGGTGGTCAGCGGCAGCGTGTCCGAGGTTGCCGACAGGATCATGATCGGCGAGTCCGCCGGGTTGACCTTGCGATAGGTCGGCGGCGAGGGCAGGTTCTTCGGCAGTTGGCCGCTCGCCGCGTTGATTGCGCCCTGCACATCGTTGGCGGCAGCGTCGATCAGGCGGTTGAGATCGAACTGGATGGTGATTGACGCCGAGCCGAGCGAGCTCGTCGAGGTCATCTGCGAGATGCCGGGGATCTGCGCGAGCTGGCGCTCGAGCGGCTGTGCCACCGAGGAGGCCATCGTCTCCGGGCTGCCGCCCGGAAGCGACGCCGACACCTGGATGGTCGGGAAGTCGACCTGGGGCAGGGGCGCAACCGGCAGCAGCGGATAGGCCACGAGGCCTACGAACAGGATGCCCGCCATCAGCAGCGATGTGCCGATCGGATAGCGGATGAACAGAGACGAGAAGCTCTCTTGCATGCCCTGAAACCATCGCCTGGCCAGCGCATCTTCTCCTCGCATGCGGCGGAGTCGCGCCCGAGAGCCCCGAGCGCGAATGTGCGTTTCCTTTAGCCCATATGTTTGTTGATCGCCCCGGAACGTCGTCGGTCCGGGGCAGAATTGTCATCGTGAGACTATGCCGTTCGCACCGGCCTGCGAACCGAATCCTGCGCCGGAGGCTTGCGACCTTTGTCGAAGGACAGGTGCAGCGAGATATGCGTTCTGTGCAGGCCGGAAGCGGGCCGTTTTTCCATTTTTTTGCCGGTGCGGCGCCGCGTCTCGGTTCTTTCAGGCGTACGTCACAAGCGGGAGAGGTATGTTGCGGAACGATCGCTTCTCCCGTGCTGTTGTGTCATATCAAAATGGCATAACGCCTGCCGTCGCCACCGATTCGAGGAAATTTCCGATGCGCCTACCGCTTCTGACCATCACGGCGATTGCCACGTTGCAAGCCGTCGCGCCGGCGAGCGCGCAGACCTACGATCCGCGTTTTCCGGTCTGCATGCATGTTTACACACTCGGCGGCCGGGGCGGTGGCGGTGACTATTACGACTGTTCCTTCACCTCGCTGCCGCAGTGCCAGGCCACGGCGTCGGGTCGCTCCGCAACCTGCGACCTCAATCCCTATTATGCCTTCGACGAGCCTCCGCCACCCCCGCGACGGCGCCACAAGAAGGTGTACTAGCGATCCGCGCATAGCGTCGGATGCACGAGAAGGTGGCTGATGCGGCGCCGCGGGGCGCCGCATGGCCCGTGCCTCACCAGGAAGAAGTCTCATGCGTTTCTCGTTCGGTTTGATCTTGGCCGCCGGTGTCGTGCTGGCGCCGGCCACCGCTCATGCGCAGACCTACGATCCCCGTTACCCCGTCTGCATGCATGTCTATTCCGGCGGGAGTGGCGGTGGCGGCGACTGGTATGACTGCTCCTTCACCTCGCTGCCGCAATGCCGCGCCACGGCCTCCGGCCTTTCCGCGAGCTGTGATCTCAATCCCTATTTTGCCACCAACGAACCATCGCCCCGCCGTCGCCACAGGCCGGTCTACTAGCGTGCGCATCGCGATCACCGCTCCCCGGGCCACCAGTCCGAGCGTGGGTCGCGCGCGGAAATCTTCGTGCGGCGCAACGCCACGAGATGGCTGCGCTTATAGGGACGGCCCGCCAGCTCCGAGCACTGCCGGCAGCGCATGTAGCGTTCGAGGTCGTGGATCGGCGTCGACTTCCTGCGCCTGACGATGTCGAGCGCCACTGTCTGGTGCGTCTCGCAGCCCAGGCATTTTACTTCAAGATAGAGGTAGCCCGCGTTCAACGCGTCGCCCAGCGTTGGCGACGGCTGCGCCGGCCCCTGGAACCCCAGCATCCGCTTGTTCCAGGCCTCGCAGGCGAGGCGATCAGCTTCCTTCCGCGCCTCCGCCGCCCGCTCCGCTGCCGCGCGGACGGAGGCGCCGTAGATTCGCTCGCGGGATTTGGCCGTCATGCGCGGCAAGATGCGCGCGCACATGAGAGAAGAGCAAGCCGCTAGGGATGGGGGGTGTGGATGAGCTGGACGCAAGCTGCGTTCCAGCCGCTACTCCTTCTTGATCCCCGATAGCTCCACCACCTTGCGCCAGCGGTCGGTTTCGGCGGTAAGCATGCTGCCGAACTCGTTCGCGTTGCCGTGCAGCGGGATCGCGCCGAGCTCGGCGATGCGGGTCCTGATCTCTGCGTCGGAGAGCGCGGCGTCGATTTCGCGATTGAGGAGGTCGACGATCTCGCGCGGCGTGTCGTGCGGGGCGCCGACCCCGTAGAAGGAGCTCGTCTCGTAGCCGGGGAGCGTCTCGGCGATCGGCGGCACGTCGGGCAAAATCTCCGAGCGCTCGCGCGTGGTGACGCCGAGCGCGCGCAGCTTGCCGGCGCGCACGAGCTCGAACGACGAGGTGACGTTGTCGAACATGCCCTGGATCTGGCCGCTCATCACGTCGGTCAGTCCCGGTGCCGAGCCGCGATAGGGGACGTGCGTGAACTGGACGCTGGCCAGCGCCTTGAACAGCTCGCCGGAGAGATGCAGCGAGGTGCCGATGCCGGAAGAGGCGATCGACATCTTGCCGGGATTGGCCTTGGCGTAGGCGATGAACTCGGCGCCGGTCTTCACCGGCAGATCGTTGTTGACGACCAGCACCAGCGGAATGCGCGCGACGCCCGCGACCGGTGCGATGCCCTTGGCGAAATCATACGGCAGTGTCGGATCGAACGAGGCGTTGATCGCGTTCGCGGTCGAGGTCAGCAGCAGCGTGTAGCCGTCGGGAACCGAGGTGATCACCGCCTGCGTGCCGATATTGCTGCCGGCGCCGGGCTTGTTCTCGACGACGAAAGTCTGGCCGAGCCGATCCGACAATCGCTGGCAGATCAGCCGCGACAGCACGTCGGTCGCGCCGCCCGGCGCATACGGCACCACCCATTTCACGCTGCGCGACGGATAGGACGGGTTGCCGATCGCAAAAGCGCGCGGCGCTGCCAGGGTTGCGGTGGCGTACGCGGCGGTCTGAAGGAAGAGTCTCTTGGTGATCATGATGGCCTCCAGTTCACCTCGCCCCGCTTACGGGGAGAGGTCGGCGCGAAGCGCCGGGTGAGGGGGAGTCTCCGCAAGTCGTCTGTCACCGAAATTGTGGAGACTCCCCCTCACCCTGACCCTCCCCCCGCGCAAGCGGGGAGAGGGACACGCGCGGCGTGCCCGAGTGACTGGAGCTGCTATCGCAAGAATCCCGCCGCCTCGCACGCCGTTCCCGTCGGCTTGGTAAAGGATGACTGGAGTTAATCGTGAGCTAACCGAGTTTTACCTTGTCTCTTAACACCTGGGCAGGGCCCGCGGTCTAAGTTGCCGGACCACGCAGAGACGGCCCGAAAGAATGAACGACATGATCACCGGCGTCATCGAGCAGCCGAAAGCCGCGCGCGCGCCCTCGGCTTCAAAGATCTGGCTGAAGGCGATCGAGCTCACCGCGCGCATCGAGACGCTGCCGGGTCGCCTGTTCGCCGATGTGGTCGATGATTGGGCGCTGCGCCAGCCCGACCGCGCCGCGCTGGTTACCGACGACGCAAGGCTCGATTATGAGGGACTGTCGAAGCGCATCAATCTTTATGCGCGCTGGGCGCGCTTGGTCGGCGTCACCAAGGGTGACACCGTCGGTCTGATCATGCCGAATGGCATCGACTATCTCGCCGCCTGGCTCGGCATCAGCCGGGTCGGCGGCGTAGTCGCGCTGATCAATACCAAGCTCGTCGGGCTGTCGCTCGCGCATTGCATCGATGTCGCAAAGCCCTCGCACATCATCATCGCCCATGAGCTGGCGGAGATCCTGGACGGCGCGGCGCCGCATCTGAAGACGCAGGCCAAGATCTGGATCCATGGCGACGCCCGCGGCGAGCGCGCCATCGACGTTGCGCTCACAGCGATCGACGACGGTCCGCTCTCGCAGGAGGAGCACGGCGGCGTCACCATCGATGATCGCGCGCTGCTGATCTACACCTCCGGCACGACAGGCCAGCCGAAGGCGGCCAGCATCAGCCACCGCCGCATCCTCAACTGGGGTTTCTGGTTCGCCGGCCTTACCGGTGCGGCGCCGCAGGATCGCCTGTACGACTGCCTGCCGCTGTTCCATTCGGTCGGCGGCATCGTCGCGCCCTGCAGCATGCTCGCCGCAGGCGGATCGGTGGTGATTGCGGAAAAATTCTCGGCCTCGAACTTCTGGCCCGAAATCGTGCGGCACGACTGCACGCTGTTCCAGTATATCGGCGAGCTCTGCCGCTATCTGCTGAAGGCGCCGCCGTCGGAATACGAGAACCGCCATCGCCTGCGGCTGATCTGCGGCAACGGCCTGCGCGGCGACATCTGGGAAGATTTTCAGGCGCGCTTTTCCATTCCCCGCATCCTCGAATTCTACGCCGCGACGGAAGGAAACTTCTCGCTGTTCAATGTCGAGGGCCAGCCGGGCGCGATCGGCCGCATTCCGCCACTGCTCGCGCATCGCTTCCCCGCGAGCCTCGTCAAGCTCGATCCCGACAGCGGTGCGCCGCTGCGCAATGAAGAAGGCTTCTGCGTCGCCAGCGCCCGCGGCGAGACCGGCGAAGCCATCGGCCGCATCGGCACGGCGGACGAGGGCGGCGGCCGCTTCGAGGGCTACACCGATGCCGGCGAGACCGAGAAGAAGATTCTTCGCGATGTCTTTGCCAAGGGCGATGCGTGGTTCCGCACCGGCGATCTGATGCGGATCGACGACAAGGGCTTCTTCCACTTCGTCGACCGCATCGGTGACACCTTCCGCTGGAAGGGCGAGAACGTCGCGACGTCGGAGGTCAACGACGCCGTACGCGATTTCACCGGCGTGGTCGACGCCACCACCTACGGCGTCAGCATTCCCGGCACCGACGGCCGCGCCGGCATGAGCGCAGTCGTCGTGAACGAAGGGTTCGACATCACCGCGCTGCCGGCGCATCTCGCACGGCGCCTGCCGGCCTATGCCCGCCCCGTCTTCATCCGCATCTCGCGCGAGCTCGACGCGACCGAGACGTTCAAGCAGAAGAAGGGCGCGCTTGCGCGCGAGGGATTTGACCCGAGCGCGGTCTCCGATCCGCTGTTCATGGCGGATCCGAAATCCGGCGCTTATGTCGCAATGGATTCCGAGACGTATGCGCAGATCGTGGACGGCGCGATCAGGCTGTAGAGGAATGATGAGCTCACGCGCTCACCGCGATCACGGTGCGCTCCCTCCCCCCTTGCGAGGGAGAGCTGGGGAGGGGGGTAGCCCAGGAAAAGGTCTATCCGTCGTCTCAAACACGCAGCGCCTCTGCGTTCAACAGAGAGAGCGTGCCGTGTGGCACCCCCTTCCTGCCCCTCCCCCGCAAGGGGGGAGGGAATGCGGGTGTGGTGCCCGCCTCACGTCCGTCCGCTGGCCTCACATCGCGCATCTCAAGGAATCGCAACACGAGCGCAGCAAATTCGGAGATGGGTCCAATTTTATCTGAATTGTCCAAGAAGCCATTTACTTCTCTCCGGTAAACAACGTGGGCCATGGGGAGGCGGTCATCAAGAGCCGCCGCAACACGAACGATCGATAACGAAAAGCGAGCCAGCCATGTCGGTAAGGTTAAAGGTCATTGAAGCGATCAAGCAGATCGCCAAAGAGCAGCACGTCACGCTTCCCGAACTCTCGGACGAGCTGTCCCTGCACGAGACGGGCTTCGACTCGCTCGCCTTCGCGATCCTGGTCGCGCGCCTGGAGGATGAGACCGGCGTCGATCCCTTCACCATTTCCGAGGACGCAGCGTTCCCCGCCACGGTGGGCGATTTCGTGCGGGCCTACGAAAATGTCCCCGCGTGAGATCTTTGCGCTCCGCGACCATCTCGGCGCTGAGCTGAAGGGCCGCACCCTGTCGGACGCGCACGTTAGCGTGTCGCTGACGGATATCCTGTCGCAGACGGTTTTGGGCGGCCGCCTGCGCCAACTGTCTGGCCGCGCAGTGCTGCTCAAACTGTCCGATCAGCTCCGCTCGGGCCTTGCCATGATCGAGCTCGACGGCATCGCCCGTCGCATGCTGCTGTGTCCGCCGGATCTCAACCCGGCGCATCTCGACGCGCTGATCGCTGATGCCGGGATCGATGCCGTCGTCACCGACGAGCCGGCGCGCTGGACCGATAGCGGCGTCGCGCTGATCGTCACCGCACAATTGCCGCTCGCGTCGGCCTCACCAGTTCAGACTGAGCGCGCCACCGAATGGCTGATGCTCACCTCGGGTACGTCAGGCGTGCCGAAGATCGTCGGCCATACGCTGGAAGCGCTGACCGGCGCGATCGTCGCCGAAGGCCCCGCGCGCGGACCTGCGCCGGTATGGGCCACGTTCTACGACATTCGCCGCTATGGCGGCCTGCAGATCTTCCTCCGCGCGATCCTCTCCGGCGGCTCGATGGTGCTGTCGGACCCGCATGAGGCGCTCGCCGATCACGTCGCGCGGCTGAATGCGCGCGCAGTCTCCCACATCTCCGGTACGCCCTCGCATTGGCGCAAGCTGCTGATGAGCGGCTCGGCGGCGCAATTCGCGCCGCGCTACGTTCGCCTGTCCGGCGAGATCGCTGACCAGGCGGTGCTTGACGGATTGAAGGCGGCGTTCCCGCCGGCCTCGGTCGGCCATGCCTACGCCTCGACCGAAGCCGGCGTCGGCTTCGCGGTCAATGACGGGCTCGAAGGCTTTCCGGCCGACTATCTCGGCAACCGCAACGGCGTCGAGATGAAAGTCGTCGACGGCTCGCTGCGCATCCGCTCGACGCGCACGGCCCACGCTTATATCGGCCGCAACGCCACCGCGCTCACCGACGGTGACGGATTTGTCGACAGCGGCGACATGGTCGAGCTGCGCGGCGATCGCTACTATTTCGTAGGCCGCCGCGGCGGCATCATCAACATCGGCGGGCTGAAGGTTCATCCCGAGGAGATCGAGGCGGCCATCAACCGTCATCCCGACGTGCGGATGTCGCGGGCGAAATCGCGGCGCAGCCCGATCACGGGTGGTATCGTCGTGGCCGATGTGATCCTCGCCGACGGCACCGACCCGACGCGGGCGAAGGAGATCCGCGACCAGATCCTGGATCAGTGCAGGGCGCAGCTCGCTTCGCACAAGGTGCCGGCGGTGATCCGCTTCGTCGAGACGCTCGACGTCACCCCGGCCGGCAAATTGGCGCGCACCGATGCATAACGTCCTCGTCACCGGCGGCAGCCGCGGTATCGGGCTTGCGATCGCCACGCGCCTGGTCGGCGCCGGTTACAACGTGATCGCCGCCGCGCGGCGCGAGAGCGAGGAGCTCAAGGCCGCAATCGGCGAGTCCGAAGGCCGCCTGCATTTCCGCGCCTGCGACCTCGCCGTGATCGATGCGATCCCGGTTTTCGCAAAGCTCGTGCGCGACGAGTTCGGCGCGATCTATGGCCTCATCAACAATGCCGGCCTCGGCACCGAGGGCCTGCTTGCCACCATGCATAATTCCGAGATCGAGGCGCTGGTGCAGCTCAACGTGCTGTCGCCGATCATCCTCACCAAATATGTCGCGCGCCAGATGATGGCGGATGGAGCGGGCCGCATCATCAACATCTCATCCATCATCGCCACCACCGGCTATAACGGCCTCTCTGTCTACGGTGCGACCAAGGCGGCCGCAACCGGCTTCACCCGCTCGCTCGCGCGCGAGGTCGGCAAGCTCGGCATCACCGTGAACGCGATCGCGCCGGGCTTCATCGACACCGAGCTCACGCACAATCTGTCCGACGAGGGACGCAAGCGCATCGCCGGCCGCAGCGCGTTGCGACGGCTGCCGGAGACGGACGACGTCGCGCGCATGGTGGAATACCTGCTCGGCGAAGGCGGTCGCAACGTGACCGGCACCGTGTTCACGATCGACGCGGGGAATACCGCGTAGGCGGAACCTCGCCGCCGCAGTTGAGTTGATCCGGCTCAATTTCATTTCACCGGATTTGGTCGTAAGATGCCCCGCAATCGGTTGGGTTACGTCAATCGATCTGCCCTAATCGACAGGGAGCAGTCCATGGCCACTTCGAACCAGGACCGGGTCTCGGCAGAGCAATCTCGCGCGAAGCCGGGCGAGATCAACTGCCAGCCGATGTCGCATCAGAATTCCGGTGGTCACGGCCACGAAATGTATCCGCAGCAATTCGTGCACCTTGTGGGCTGTCACGACGTGCCGGCCTCCGCATTGCGCAAACCGCAGGATGAGAAGCTGCACTAGTCTTCGCGGATGGGCCCGTGCCCAGGCCTACTGGCAACTTATCGGTCGCTTCGACGATACGAATCGGCACCGCCGCTTTGGCAGGGTGCGCAGCGCGTGCGCTTGCACGCCGAACCGACGGCTCAACCAACCATCGCGGCGGGCGCAGCTAGCTTCTGCCGCACCCGCGAGGTGGGGGCGGTGCTTTCGAACTATCCGGTAGATTTCATCGGTGGCGGCTGGGACGACTTCAAGGCCGAGACTCGCCATGCCCGTTTCCTTGGTGCGATGCCGTTCGAAACGCTACGCGAGAATCTCGGCACCTATCTTGCCGCAGTCTCCCTCAATCCCAATGTCGAGCTCTCGGTGCATGACCGGGTGTTCTTCGCGCTCGGCGCCTCAACCGTGCCGATCTTCGACGCCGACAGTTTTTCAAGAGAGAATTTCCCGCGTCTGTCCCGTTTCAGCTTCGCTCAGGATGCCGACAGCATCGCTGCCGCCGTCGAGGCGGTGCTCGACGATCCCGCGGCCGCGCACGCCGCGACCTCTGCGACGCTGGCCGAGACCTATCCCCGCCTATCCATGCAGCGCTCGGTGCAGGAGATTTGCGAAATCTCGACGCAAATGGCAGGCTTTGCCGGTGCAAGCTTGATGCCCTCATTGCCGTCGCCTGCAGGGGTCTGGAATCCGTCGAAGGCGGCAGAGTGAGCAAAGCGATGAGATCCTGTGTAGGACCTCTTACCCTCGGCAAGCAGCACCGTAGCGCCGCTCTTCGAGCAGGAGGTCAACTAGCGCATCGGCACCTCACGTCCGCACCTTCGGCAGATCAATCCGCTCGTGTGAGAATTCCGGCGGCCCCTCGGTGAGGCGGCGAATGCGGCGCTCGCGCTCGTCCGCAGGCAGCGCGGGATCGAGCAGACGATCGATCTCGTGCACCGCGCGCTCCTCGATCCTGGCAAAGTCGGATGCGATCGTTGCGCTGGATGGCGGCGGCGCTGCGGGCGCACGCTTCAGGCCGAGCTCGACCAGCCTGCAGATCGCATCCGAGCGCACCAGTTGATGGGCCTCGGCCCAGGCATCGACGGCGGCCGTCAGCCCCGCCGGCATCTTCACGGCGCTGATCGCGTCGACCCCCGCCCGCGCACCGGAGAGGTCGAATCCTTGTTACCGAAGTCGGACACCTCGATCATCCCAACCATCCCTTCAAACCACCGAATAGTAAGCGACGTCTCAGGCTGGCTGTTTGATGCCGGTCAAAGAGCGGCTGCGGCATTGCCGGCGCGGCGCGATCTTGTTGTCCGCGCCTGTTTCGGCCAAAGATCGGGACGTCGAGGGCGCGCCGGCCGGCGAACCCCGGATCGATCCTGCCACGTATCTCTTTCGGACGCGTTCCAACATCCGGCACCACGCGATGACATCAGGCGAATCCTTCTACGGCAGCATCCCCGTCTTCCGCGGCTTCACCAGCCTGATGGACCCCGCCCTCTATTCGCCGCTGCCGGATGACTGGACGGTTGGCGTCGCCGACATCGTCGACTCCACCAAGGCGATCGCGGCGCAGCGCTACAAGGCGGTCAACATGGCCGGGGCCGCGGTGATCGCGTCCGTGACCAACGCGCTGGAGGGGCGGGAATTCCCCTTCGTGTTCGGCGGCGACGGCGCGAGCTTTGCGGTCGCGCAAGCTGATCTCGATCGCGCCCGCGAGGCGCTGGCTGCGACCGCCCTCTGGGTCAGGGAAGATCTCGATCTGAAGATGCGCGTTGCGCTGGTGCCGGTGAGCGCCATTCGCGCGCAGGGCCTCGATGTCCGCGTTGCGCGCTTTGGCCCGTCGGCGAACCTGTCCTATGCGATGTTCTCCGGCGGCGGGCTAGGCTGGGCCGAAGCCGCGATGAAGCGGGGCGAGTTCGCGGTCGCCCAGGCGCCCGTAGGCACGCAGCCGGATCTCTCGGGTCTTTCCTGTCGCTTCGAGGAGATCCCGGCCGCGCGCGGCCTGATCCTGTCGATACTGGTAGTGCCGGCGCGCAGCGCCGATCCGCTCGCGTTCCGGAAGGTGATCGAGGATGTGATCCACCTCGTGGAGCGCAGTCCGGATGCCGGCCGTCCCGTTCCGCCGCAGGGGCCGCCGTTGAAATGGCCGCCGCAGGGGCTCGATTATGAGGCGCGGGCGGCGCGCGGCGGGCCGTTGTTCAAGCGCCGCGCCGGCGTGCTCATGTACACGCTGTTCGCTTATCTGATCATGCGCTTCGACATCAAGATCGGCGGCTTCGCGCCGAAGCTCTACAAGCGGCAGGTGGTCGAGAATTCCGACTTCCGCAAATATGACGACGGCCTGCGCATGATCCTCGACTGCACGCCGGAGCTCGATCGTTCGCTCAGCGAGCGCCTCGCCGCCGGCGCGCGCGACGGCGTCGTGCGCTACGGATTGCACCGGCAGGACGCCGCGATGATGACCTGCTTCACGCCGTCGGCGCTGCGCAGCGACCACGTGCATTTCATCGACGGCGCGCGGGGCGGCTATGCGTCGGCAGCAACGGCCTTGAAGGCGATGATGGTGTGAGCGAGCAAATCGAGATGAGTTTTGGTCGAATCTGTGCGAGCCCGGAACTCGAATTACCTCTCCCGTAGGGAGAGGCAGAGGCCGCCTTTGGCGGCCGTTCTTGAATTAAGGACGCCGAAGCGAAGCTTCGGCTATGTCGCATCGGTAGATGCGATCCGGGTGAGGGATTACGGTCTCACCGATCGCTGCGGCCCCTCACCCGGATTGCACTGGACGATGCTTCGCATCGCCAGGTGCAATCCGACCTCTCCCCGATGGGGAGAGGTGAACCTCGCACAGCCAACCGAATCTAGCTTCATCATGTTCTAGCGCCCGACACGGCTCCAGGTCTCACCGCCGCAGAGCGCGCCGACGCAGCCTTCGACCCGCAGGCTTTCCGCGCCGGTCACGGTGATGCTGCTCGCATAGGTGCTGCCGTCGTCGGCATTGTAGATCTGGCCCGACCATTTGTTTGGACTCGTGGGCTGCATGCTGCTGAACAGCGGCAAGCCGATCATCGGGCGCCGGGCGAGCGCGGGATTGGGGTTCTTGCTGTCGGTGGCTGGCTGGCCGGTCGCTGTGTCGTAGGGCTCCCGCAGCCAGACGATGACGCCGCAGATGCCGCCGCCGCATTTGCTGATCTTTACGCGTGCATCGCCCGCCTGGGTCAGCCAGGTCCCGCTCGCGTCAGTGCTCTGCGCATGGGCGGCGGTCACGCCGAGCAGCGTGCCCAGAAGGACTGTGAGTGCGGCGAATCTAGCGAACATGGAGAGCCCCGAAAATGGAGGCGCCTCCATAGCAGCAAATCAGGATAGTGCAACGCTCGATGGAATCACGTTCCTGCGTTCATTTGTCCCAGCGAAATCACCAGGGCAGGCCGCAGAGGTCGATGGTGCCCTGGCGCGGCGCACGGACGACATCGAATACGAAGGGCGCCATATAGTCGAAGCGGATACGCCCCTCCGGCTGTTCGCAATAGACCTCGCCGGTGAAGGGGTGCCAGTTGCGGGCCTGGTAGAATTCGAAATTGTGCGGCTCGCAGAACAGGATCGCGAAGCGGACGGCCTCATTGGCCCGCATGGTGTGGACTGCGGCCTCGATCGCCATCGTCGCGTAGCCGCGGCCGCGGCAGTCCTCACGCGTGCAGACGCCGCC
The DNA here is from genome assembly GCF_001641635.1 of Bradyrhizobium centrolobii. Lineage (GTDB taxonomy): Bacteria > Pseudomonadota > Alphaproteobacteria > Rhizobiales > Xanthobacteraceae > Bradyrhizobium > Bradyrhizobium centrolobii. Next base: position 315,136 of record NZ_LUUB01000080.1, on the reverse strand, counting down.
GATGCCGCCGACATGAACCTTGCGCCCGTTCCAGCTGATGGTGCGGAAGTAGATGCCGACATGGCAGACGAGGCCATCCTCCGGCGTCTCGATCAGCACGCGGAGATCGGCATTGGCCCATTTGACGTGGCCCCAGGGCAGCTTCTCGACAATGTGCGGATCCCAGACCGCCTGATGCAGCGGCTCGGCGATCGGCCACGAGGCGTCGCCGTTCAAAATGTCGATCTCGATGCTCATTGCTCTCTCTTTCGCATCTCGGCTGCGGGGTGCATTCGTTCTGTCATAAGCGCTTCAAAGGCAATGATATTTTGCGGCGAACGACCGGGCCGGCTTGATGCCGCTTCCCCTGCGGCGAAATCGTGCAATCGGGCCATGCGGCCGCATCACGCGTTTTGGCAAACTTCGCGGTATTTAACGGCCAAGGAACCTTCTATAAGAGTCTCCGTTAAGCTAGTTCCCCACCAGTTGCGGACAAGAACCCATGACCTTTACGCTGCCCCCACTCCCTTACGCCTATGACGCCCTCGGCCAGTATATGTCGAAGGAGACGCTGGAATATCACCACGACAAGCATCATCAGGCCTACGTCACCAACGGCAACAACGCGCTCAAGGGGACCGAATGGGAAGGCAAGTCCCTTGAGGAGATCGTCAAGGGCTCGTTCGGCAAGAACCCTGCGGTGTTCAACAATGCCGGCCAGCATTACAACCATATCCACTTCTGGAGCTGGATGAAGCCCAATGGCGGTGGCACCAAGCTGCCGGGCAAGCTCGAGAAGAAGATCAACGAGGACCTCGGCGGCTTCGAGAAGTTCAAGACTGACTTCCAGGCAGCCGGCGTCGGCCAGTTCGGCTCCGGCTGGTGCTGGCTCCAGGTCAAGAACGGCAAGCTCGAGATCTCCAAGACCCCGAACGGCGAGAATCCGCTGGTGCACGGCGCCACCCCGATCCTCGGCTGCGACGTCTGGGAGCACTCCTACTACATCGACTATCGCAACCGCCGCCCGGACTATCTCAAGGCGTTCGTCGAGAACCTCGTGAACTGGGAATACGTCGAGTCCCTGTTCGACAAGGCGTGAGGCTTTAACTCGTCATTCTGGGGGCGATGCGACGGGACCGCGAGGCGCGGCCCGGGAACATCGAACCCGGAATCTCAAGATTCCCCATTGCGCTGATTGCGCAATGGGCTCCGCGCTACGCGCGCTCCGGAATGACGGAAGCAACAGAGGCGGTCGCATGCGCGGCCGCCTTTTTGCTGTGCGGAATTCTCCGCGCCCCGCATGGCCCTGCGCAATACACGCATCGCTCCCGTCCTCGTTCTGTTTGCATCACCATGACGGCGCCCTTAATCAGAACGGGAATCTCCTCGATCCGACCCGAGCCCGTTGTCAGAACCTTCCCCGAAAGACCCGGCGCCTGCCGTGGACGCGGAGTCCGAGCCGCGGCCTGGGCGAACCCGCAAGCCGATCGGCTGGTCGACGATCATCATCGCGGCGCTGGTGGCGGTGAGCGCGGCGCTGGTCTGGCGACGTGACGGCACCAGCGGCGTCCTCGAAATCCTGACCCACGACCTCTCGCTGTTCGGCGGCATCCTGCCGCGCGTGCTGGCCGGCTGCCTGCTCGGCGCGTTCATCTCAGAGATACTGCCGCACGAAAAAGTCTCGCGCTCGCTCGGGCCGAAGTCCGGCCTGATGGGCCTTTTGATCGGCACCGCCTTTGGCGCGATCCTGCCGGGCGGGCCCTTCACCGCCTATCCAGTGGCGAGCGCGCTGCTCGCGGTCGGCGCCGATTTCGGCGCCACCATCGCCATGGTCGTGAGCTGGACGCTGATCGGCTATGGCCGCGCGGTCGCCTGGGAAATCCCGATCATGGGTACGGATTTCACGCTGTGGCGGATCGTCATTTCGCTGCCGCTGCCGGTGCTCGCCGGCGCGCTCGGCCGCTTCGTCTATGTCCGGCTCTATCCGAAGCCGGCCGCGAAGGACGACGAGACGTGAGCGCCGCGCTTCTCATCGACATCCTGCTGTGGGGCTCGGTGCTCGGCGTCGGCCTGATCGCCTTCCGCCGCGGCCCTCCGGTGTTCAAGGCGTCTCTGCGCGAAGGATCGATGGACTTCGTCAACATCGTGCCGCGTATCGCGCTCGGCGTGATCGGCTCCGGCTATATCGCCGCCATCATCCCCCAGGAGGTGATCACCGGCTGGCTCGGGCCGGACAGCGGCTGGGTTGGGGTCGCGACCGCCGTGGTCGCCGGTGCCGCGACGCCCGGCGGCCCCGTGATCGGCTTCTCCATCGGGACGGTGGCGCTGAAGTCGGGTGGCGGGGTGCCGCAGGTGGTCGCCTATGTCGTCGCCTGGGCCCTGTTCGCCTTCCAGCGGGTGATTCTGTGGGAAATCCCGTTCATGCCGGCCCGTTTCGTCTGGTTCCGCTGCGCCGTCTCGGTTCCGTTCCCGTTCGTGGCGGCGGCCATCGCGATGGTGATCGGCAAGCCCTAATCCGGACGTGGACAGTCGTAATGTTATAATATAACGTCCTCAAATGGTTCCTGCCGCGTCCCATGTCCATCATCACGACCACTCCCACGATCACGCCCATTCCCATGGGCACGGCCACTCGCATGCCCACGTCCATGACGCCGCCTCGCCGCATCCGGCCCAGGCCGCGCCTTGGTCGATCCTGCGCATGACCATGGCGGGCCGCTTGACTGCGGCGCTCGCCGTCTGCGCCGTGCTATGGGGCTTGGTCTTTCTGGCGATGAGGTGACCATGGCGGCGCTGCACCTCCACAACGTCACGCTCGGCTACGACCGGCATCCGGCCGTCCATCACCTCAATGGCGAGGTCGCGCCCGGTGCGTTGGTCGCGGTGATTGGGCCGAACGGCGCCGGCAAGTCGACGCTGCTGCGCGGCATCGTGGGCATCCTGAGGCCGCTCGACGGCAGCATCCATCTTGGCGGGCTCGACAGCAGGGACATCGCTTATCTGCCGCAGAGCGCGGAGATCGACCGCAGCTTTCCGATCTCGGTGTTCGACTTCGTCGGCACCGGGCTGTGGCGCGGGACCGGCCTGTTTGGCGGCATCGGCAAGGCGGCGCGGGACAAGATCCTCCGCGCGATCGCGGCCGTTGGCCTCAGCGGCTTCGAGAACCGTCCGATCGGCACGCTCTCCGGCGGTCAGATGCAGCGCGTGCTGTTCGCGCGCGTGCTGCTCCAGGACGCGAGGCTGATCGTGCTGGACGAACCCTTCAACGCCATCGACAGCAAGACCACGGCCGATCTGCTGGCGCTGGTGAAGCTTTGGCACGGTGAGGGCCGCACCGTGTTCGCGGCCCTGCATGATATGGAGATGGTGCGCAACCATTTCACCGAGACCCTGGTGCTGGCGCGCGGACCCGTGGCGTGGGGACCGACGGCCGAGGTGCTGACGCCGGACAACCTGATGGTCGCGATGCGGATGTGCGAAGCCTTCGACGACAGCGCCGCGGCCTGCGGCGAAGATGGGCGCTCGCAGGCGGCGTGACATCCGATGATCCATGATGTCCTGATCGGCCCGTTCACCGAATTCGAGTTCATGCGGCGCGCGCTCGCAGCCGTCATCGCGCTGTCGTTCGCCGGTGCGCCGATCGGCGTGTTCCTGATGCTGCGGCGGATGAGCCTCGTCGGCGACGCCATGGCGCACGCGATCCTGCCGGGCGCGGCGGTCGGCTTCCTGCTCTCTGGCCTCAATCTGTTCGCGATGACCGCGGGCGGCCTGATCGCGGGCTTTGCGGTCGCGATCCTCGCCGGCGTGGTCGCGCGCTCGACCGGGCTGAAGGAGGACGCCTCGCTCGCGACCTTTTATCTCGCCTCGCTGGCGCTGGGCGTCACCATCGTCTCGATCAAGGGTACCAATATCGACCTCTTGCACGTGCTGTTCGGCAACATCCTCGCCATGGACGACCAGACGCTGCTGGTGGTTGCCTTCAACGCTACGGTCACACTCCTGGTGCTCGCGGTGATCTATCGCCCACTCGTGATCGAGAGCGTCGATCCGCTCTTCCTGCGCACGGTCAGCCGCGCCGGGGGACCGGCGCATCTTGCCTTCCTCGCACTCGTCGTCATCAACCTCGTCAACGGCTTTCAGGCGCTCGGCACCCTGCTTGCGGTCGGCCTGATGATCCTGCCGGCCGGCATCGCGCGGTTCTGGTCGCGCGATCTCACCGCCATGATCTGCATCGCCGTGATCGCTGCCGCCGTCTCGGGCTATGCTGGCCTCGTGCTGTCATTCCAGACCCGCGTGCCCTCGGGCCCCGCGATCATCCTTGTGGCCACGGTGTTCTACGTCGGCTCGGTCCTGTTCGGCCGTGTCGGCGGCCTTGTTCGCCAGATGTTTCCTGGCCGCCATCTGGAGGCGTGACGGACGATGCGGCGCGTCCTTCTGCTTTTGGCCCTGCTCCTGACGGCGTCGCCGCTGCACGCCGCGGAGCGGCTCAACGTGATCGCGAGTTTCTCGATCCTCGCCGATTTCGTCCGCAATGTCGGCGGCGACCGTATCAGCCTCACGACGCTGGTCGGCCCCGACGGCGACGTCCACGTCTACACACCGGCACCGGGCGATGCGAAGCGCGTCGCGGAAGCAAAACTCGTCATCGTCAACGGGCTCGGGCTCGAGGGCTGGCTGCCGCGGCTGGTGCAATCGGCAGGTAGCAAGGCGCAGGTGGTCACGGCCAGTGCTGGCATCGCCCCCCTGAAACTCGGCTCGGACGCCGACCCGCATGCTTGGCAGTCGGTCCCGAACGCCAAGGTCTATGTGACGAACATCGTCAATGCTCTGGCCGCAGCCGACCCCGATGATGCCGAGTTCTTCCGCGCCCAGGCCAGCACCTATCTGGAAAAGCTCGAAACACTCGACCACGAGGTGCGCGACGCGGTGGCGAAGATCCCGTCCGAGCGGCGCAAGGTGATCTCGACCCACAACGCCTTCGGCTATTTCGCCGCCGAATACGGTATCCAGTTCATCGCGCCCTTGGGGGTATCTACGGAAACCGAGCCCAGCGCGCGCGATATCGCAGCCATCATTGGTCAGATCAGGGCCCAAAAAATCCCGGCCGTGTTCCTGGAGAATATCAGCGATGACCGGCTGATCCGGCGGATCGCGGCGGAGACCGGGGCAAAGGTCGGCGGGACCCTGATTTCGGACGGTTTGACGGGCGAAAAGGGGCCTGCCCCCACTTACATTGACATGGTCAGGCACAATATAAAGGGCCTGTCCAGCGCGCTTGACCAATAGGGCGGGGGCCACCCTGCCTCGCGTCGCGCGAAAAAGCCCGATGTCCGGAGTTGTTATGTCTGAAGCGACCTCCCCCAAGATTCCCGTGACCGTCCTGACCGGCTACCTCGGCGCCGGCAAGACCACGCTTTTGAACCGCATCCTGTCGGAGAACCACGGCAAGAAATACGCCGTCATCGTCAACGAATTCGGCGAGATCGGCATCGACAACGACCTCATCATCGGCGCCGATGAGGAAGTGTTCGAGATGAACAATGGCTGCATCTGCTGCACCGTGCGCGGCGACCTCGTGCGCATCATGGACGGCTTGATGAAGCGCAAGGGCAAGTTCGACGCCATCATCGTCGAGACCACCGGCCTTGCCGATCCCGCTCCGGTCGCCCAGACCTTCTTCGTCGACGAGGACGTGCAGAAGAATGCCCGCCTCGATGCGGTCGTGACGGTCGCTGACGCCAAATGGCTGTCCGACCGGCTCAAGGACGCGCCCGAGGCCAAGAACCAGATCGCTTTTGCCGACGTCATCGTGCTGAACAAGACCGATCTCGTCACCAGACCTGAGCTTGCAGAAGTCGAGGCCCGCATCCGCTGTATCAACCCCTATGCAAAACTCCACCGGACCGAGCGCTGCTCGGTGGCTCTGGCGGATGTGCTCGATCGTGGTGCCTTCGATCTCGACCGCATCCTCGACATCGAGCCGGACTTCCTGGAGGCCGATGATCATGACCACGACCATGATCATCATCACCACGACGGCCACGACCATCATCACCACCATGACCATGGCCACGGCCTGAAGCACTATCACGATGAGGAGATGCAGTCGCTGTCGCTCAAGACCGATAAGCCGCTCGATCCGAACGTGTTCATGCCCTGGCTCCAGAATCTGGTGCAGATGGAAGGCCAGAAGATCCTGCGCTCCAAGGGCATCCTCGCCTTCCACGACGACGATGACCGCTACGTCTTCCAGGGCGTCCACATGATGCTGGAGGGTAACCACCAGCGGAAATGGAAGGACGGCGAGCCGCGCGAGAGCCGCCTCATCTTCATCGGACGCGAACTGCCGGAAGAGGCCATCCGCAAGGGTTTTGAGAGCTGCATCGTCTCGTGATGAAAGAGTTTACGCCGGCCCCCGATTCGCCCTCGATCGTCTCCGTCACCGACCGCGTCATGCCGGTCGCGCTCGGGATGGCTGTGACCTCGGCGCATTTCCTCGCCAACCGCGCCGCCTTTGTCGGCGGCGAGGAGAACGTCGCGCTCGTTGATGCCAAGGGCGAGATCAGCAAGGTCGCCGTCCATAGCGGCGGCATTCTCTCCACCGCGAGTGATGGCAAGCGCCTCGTGATGGGCGGTGACGACGGCAAGGTCGTCGCGCTCGACGCCAAGGGCGAGGTGACGCTGCTCGCGACCGATCCGAAGCGGCGCTGGATCGATGCGGTGGCGCTGCACGCCGATGGCGCCTTCGCCTGGTCGGCTGGCAAGACAGCCTTCGTCAAGAGCGGCAAGCTGGAGGAGAAATCGATCGAGGTGCCCTCGACCGTCGGCGGCCTTGCGTTCGCCCCGAAGGGCCTGCGGCTCGCAATCGCCCATTACAACGGCGCGACGCTGTGGTTTCCGAACATGGCGGCCACAGCCGAATTCCTGCCCTGGGCCGGCTCGCATCTCGGCGTCACCTTCAGCCCGGACAACAAATTCCTGGTCACCACGATGCACGAACCGGCGCTCCATGGCTGGCGGCTCGCCGACAACCGGCACATGCGCATGACCGGCTATCCCGGTCGCGTCCGCTCGATGTCCTGGAGCGCGGGCGGCAAGGCACTGGCGACGTCGGGTGCCGACACTGTCATCCTGTGGCCGTTCGCGAGCAAGGACGGTCCGATGGGCAAGGAGCCCGCGATGCTCGCGCCGCTGTCGGCGCGCGTGTCGGTGGTCGCCTGCCACCCGAAGAACGATATCCTCGCCGCCGGCTACAGCGACGGCACCGTGCTGATGGTGCGGCTGGAGGACGGCGCCGAGATCCTGGTCCGTCGCAACGGCACGGAGCCCGTTGCAGCGCTTGCCTGGAACGCCAAGGGCACATTGCTCGCCTTTGCGGACGAAAACGGCGACGGCGGATTGCTGGAGCTGTGAGGCTTGCTCGCCCGCAGCTTCTCGATTTATGTTATCTTTGTTATCGTGTAACATAACTTACAAGCTGCCCCTGTAAGGTCGCAGATGTAGAGCGCGCGACGTGCAATTTCGAATTGCCGTCGCGCGATCAATTGCTCCTGGTGCCGGTCTTTCCGGGCCTGCGTGCAATTCGAATCCTCGCATCAAAGCGCCACGCCAGGGAAATCCCATGCCAAGCATCCCCGTTCTTCCGACGCTCGTGAGCATCACGGGCACCGATCCGTCATCGACGGACGCTTCCGTCGTGCATTACACAGTCACCTTTTCGAAGCCGGTGTCCGGCGTCACGGTCGACCAGTTCACCCTCGCAACGACCGGCGGCATCAGCGGTGCGGGCATCACGGACATCACGCCGGTGGCCGGCAGCAACGGCGCGAGCTACGTGGTCACGGTGAACACCGGCTCGGGGAGCGGCACGCTGGGGCTGCAACTGACCGGCACCAACGTGCACGATTCCAGCGGCTACTATGTCGGACCCTTCCAGTCCGAATCGCAAATGAGCGGCCCGCGCTTCAGCATCATCAACTCGGCCGCGGTCGGCGACGTCAACGGCGACGGCAAGCAGGATATGGTGTACATCCGAACCGTCAGCGCCTCCGCTTACTTTCTCGATGTCAGAACCAATAGCGGCGCGGGCCAATTCACGTCGACCACATTTACCGGCGCCTCGGAGCTGGAAGGGTCGATTCGACTTGCCGACGTCAACGGCGACGGCAAGCTGGACGTCCTGATGGGCAACATCACCACCGGGACCCTGGACGTCAAGCTGGGCAATGGCAACGGCACGTTCGCGGCGACGACGAAGTATGCGACGGGTGGCAGTAATAACGGCTTTATCAGGGCGCTTGCCGACTTCAATGGCGACGGCAAGGCCGACGTGCTCATGTCGAACAACAATGGCACGTCGCTGCTGCTCGGCAACGGCGACGGCTCTTTCGGATCGCCGGTTGCCACGGACGTCTCCGGTGCCTTCGCGAGCGGAGATTTCAACGGCGACGGAAAGATCGACCTGCTGGTGAAGACCTCGTCAAGCTCGCCGGTTGCCGTGCGCCTTGGCAACGGGGACGGCACGTTCCAATCCCCGATCGAGGCCGGCACTGCATCGACCACGTTGAGCGGTGACTTCAACGGTGACGGCAAGCTTGATCTTGCGCTCGGAACCAACAACTCGATTGCAATCCTGCTCGGCAACGGCGACGGCACCTTCGCATCGCCTCAGACCTTCTTGACGCCGGCACCGATTTGGTACGCGACAGCCGCGGACGTCAATGGCGACGGCAAGGCGGACATCGTCGTGGAAGGGACCAACAACACGCTTTCGACCTTCTACAGCCGCGGTGACGGCACGTTTGGCCCGGCCGTGACGGTGCCCCTGGACGCCACTGCCGGCCCACTGACCATCGGCGACTTCAATGGAGACGGAAAGGCCGACGTGGTGGTGGAGTGGACAACGAGCAACGCCTCGACCGGCGAGGATGTTTTGCTCACCGCTCCCAATCCAACGACCACCGTGTACACGATCAATCGCACGCCGCCGGCTCTGGCGATTGTCGATGCGGACGTGACGCCGGGCGCCGACGGCAACAATTACATCAACGCGGCTCATTTCCATGGCGGGACGACGACCCTGTCCGGCTCCGGCAATGCCGGAGACACCGTCACGGTAACGAACGCCGGCGACAATTCCGTCGTTGGCGTCACCACGGTTGGCAGCGACGGCAGCTGGAGCCTCGGCGTGTCGGGCCTTGAGGACGGCTCGACCTACAGCTATGTGGCGACTGCCACGGACACGCTGGGTAACCACAGCAATCCCGGGCCCGCGTTCAACTTCACGGTCGATACGACCGCTCCCGTCCTCGCGATCACGAGCATCGAAAACTCCGATGCAACATCCAACCGCATCAGCGTCCTGGGCACGCTCGATGTGGCCGACGCGCCGGCCACGCTCACCCTGTCGTTCGGTGCGACGGATCTCTCTGTCACCAGCACCGACGGCACCTGGCGGCTGGATAATCTGTTTCCCGCAACCGGACTTTCCTATGTGACGGCCCGTCTGCGCGACGCAGCCGGCAATACCGGCATATCGCAGGCCATCCCGCTCGCCTACGGCTACACAATACCTGCTGGCACATCACTTGCGAACGCGATCGTCGTGGCGTCTCCCTCGACCTTCAACCCGAGCCTCGTCGTCGGCGGTGGCGCGACCTCGGTCGGGGCGATTGTCCTTCGTAACGGAATCGAAGAGGACTACGGCACCTCGACCGGATCGGTGGTCAAGAGCGGCGGCGCGCAGCACGTCATTGGCGTCAGCACAACCGCGGCGACGATCGAAGCCGGCGGCTATCAGGACGTGCGCAACTCCGCGATCGCGACCGATACCGTGTTGTACGGTTTCGAGCAGGTCTACGCTCGCGGCACCGCGGCTCACACTACGATCAAGGCCGGGGGCGAGCAATTCGTCGCCAACGGTGGCCATGCAACCAACACGTTGATCGAGTTCTCCGGCGTGATGCAGCTCGCCGCGGGCGGAGACGAGCACGGCGCGACGATCTACGGCACGCAATATGCCAGCGGCAGCAGCTACGGTGCGACCATCGGCGCCGGCGGCGTTCAGTACGACTACGGGACCTCGACCGGCGCTGTTGTCGAAAGCGGCGGCTGGCAGCACGTCTATCAAGGCGGCAGTGCCGATGGCACCACGGTCGAGGCCGGCGGCTATCAGGACGTCGCCAACGGAACCGTCACCAACGTCGTGCTCGCGGGCGATCAGCAGATCCTCACCGACGGCCATGCCGCCGGCACCACGATCAATGCCGGCGGACGGCAGTATGTCGGCTCGGGCGGTGCGACGACCGCGACGACGGTTGCGACCGGCGGCTTCCAATACGTGGACGCCGGCGCCACCGACGGCAACGCCACGATCGGTGGTGGCTTCCAGTTTGTGGCGGGTACGGCGAACGGCGCGAACGTGAGCGGCGGCGGTGAGCAGGACGTCGGCGCGAGCGGCACGGCCTCGAACACGCATCTGGACGGCGGCACCGGGCATGTCTATGGCGGCGGCGTCCTTCAGAACGTCGATTTCGGCGGCACGGCCGGCGCGACGCTGGTGCTGGAGACGCCGTCGGGTCTCGCCGGCTCGATCGCCAATTTCGGTGCGGACGACCGCATCGATTTCCGCAACACCGTGATCAGCAGCGTCGATGTCGATGGCGCGAACAATCTGACGGTCACAACCGACGGCGGCCAGAGCTACTCGTGGGCTCTGCTCGCGCAGTACTCGGCCTCGTCCTTCGTGCTCTCGTCCGACGGTCTCGGCGGAACTTTGCTGAGCTACGAGCCGCCCCAGCAGGCGCTCCTCGCGGCGACCCACTGAGGCCTGCACTGGGTGCGGACGGGCATCGGCTTCCACAGCCGATGCCCGTTCAAATTGACCTCGGCGACACTCTCGCATAGATCGTCTGGCGACCGTGCGAGGGGCCATGCGGTTTCTGACGACTTTCCAGATTGCTGACTTCATCGACACGCTGATCAGCCTGTTCACGGCCTTCGTGCTGGGCACACTGATCGGGGCCGAACGGCAGTACCGGCAGCGCACCGCGGGCCTGCGCACCAACGTGCTGGTCGCGGTTGGGGCTGCCGCCTTCGTCGACCTCGCGATGCATCTGACGGGTGCCGATGGCGCGGTGCGGGTGATCTCCTATGTCGTCTCCGGCATCGGCTTCCTCGGCGCCGGCGTCATCATGAAGCAGGGCATGGACGTGCGCGGCCTCAACACCGCGGCGACATTGTGGGCCTCGGCGGCGGTCGGCTCCTGCGCCGGCGCCGACCTGGTCGCCCAGGCCACGGTGCTGACCGTATTCATCATCGCTGGCAACACGCTGCTGCGACCCTTGGTTAATGCGATCAACCGTATCCCGCTGAACGAGAGGGCCCTGGAGGCGACCTACTATTTCAAGCTCGCGGTCACGACAGAGGCCTTGCCCGACATGCGCGACCGCCTCGTCGACAAGCTCGACGCCGCGCAATATCCGGTGGCCGATGTCGACGTGGTCGAGATCGGCGACGACATTCTGGAGATCGTCGCGAAGCTGGTGGCGACCGCGGTCGATCCGAATGAACTGAACGCGGTGGCGACCGATCTGCAGCATTTGCCCGGCGTGCGTCACGCCACCTGGGAAGTCAGCACAACGGAGTGAGCGCGGCGTTTTGGCGCGCAAGCGTGAGGTTCCGCCTCTCCGGGCGCGGAACTGCGATCCGGCGAATTCGTTGATCCCGCGGATGAATGGCGGTGATCGATATGACCGGCAACCCTGACAAACGCAGACTTCGACGAGACCTGCTGATCGCCAGCGCGCTGTTCGCAGCCGGCGCCGTGGTGTCAGGCCTGTCGCTGGCGCAGATCCGGGCTGAGTATCGGATGCAGACGGCGCAGGCGACGGGACCACTCCAGGGCAAGCCGTCCGACGATCAGAGCAAGACTCCGGCGCAAGCAAAGCCCGGCGGCGAGCGCCCGACCACGCCGGCGCCCGAGCCCGCGCGCCCCGATCCGCAGACGCAGGGCGCGGCGAAGCCCGTCCTGCCGCAGGCGCCCGCCGAGAAGATCGCGCCGCCGATCAAGGAGCCGCCGACCAAGGACAAGCAGTAAGCCCCCTCTGTCGATGCGGCGTCATCACCCGCGAAAGCGGATGATCCGGTATTCCAGAGACCGTGTATGGATACGGAGACGCCGCAGCGTACTGGATGCCCCGGGGCAGGACTGCGGTGTGTGGAGTTGTCATTCCGGGGCGCGACGAAGTCGCGAGCCCGGAATCCATTTGTCCGCACGTACTGCCGCCTGATCGATTCCGGGCTCGCGCCAAGTGGCGCGCCCCGAAATGACGGGTAGAGAGAATCCGCCTTAGCGCACCAGAATATTCCGGAACTGCCAGGGATCGCTCGTATCGATATCTTCCGGAAACAGTCCCGGACGATCCGTCAGCGGCGTCCAGTCGGTGTAGAAACCCTTCACCGGGCCGAGATATGGCATCTGGATTTCCAGCAGACGATCGAAATCCATCTCGTCGGCTTCGACGATGCCTTCGTTCGGGTTTTCCAGCGCCCACACCATGCCGCCGAGCACGGCGGAGGTCACTTGCAGGCCGGTGGCGTTCTGATAGGGCGCGAGTCTGCGGGTCTCTTCGATGGAGAGCTGCGAGCCATACCAGTAGGCATTGTTGTCATGGCCGAACAGCAGCACGCCGAGTTCGTCGATGCCATCGACGATTTCGTTCTCATCGAGGATGTGGTGCTTTTCCTGCATCTTCGCTGCGCGGCCGAACATTTCATGCAGCGACAGCACGGCATCGTCAGCCGGATGATAGGCGTAGTGGCAGGTCGGCCGATAGATCGCCGTGCCCGATGCGTCACGCACCGTGAAGTAATCGGAGATCGAGATCGACTCGTTGTGGGTGACGAGGAAGCCATACTGCGCGCCGCGGGTCGGGCACCAGGTGCGCACGCGCGTGTTGGCGCCGGGCTGCATCAGATAGATGGCGGCGCCGCAGCCAGCTTCGTGGGTACGCGCATTCTCGGGCATCCATTTTTCATGGGTGCCCCAACCGAGTTCGGACGGCTGCACGCCTTCCGACAGGAAACCTTCCACCGACCAGGTGTTGACGAAGACGTCCGGCTCTTTCGGCGACTTGGAGCGCTGGGTATCGCGTTCGGCGATGTGGATGCCCTTGACACCCGCTTGCCGCATCAAGTCCGCCCATTCGGCTCTGGTCTTCGGCCTGGGGGCATTGAGCTTCAGATCAGCGGCGACATTGAGTAGCGCCTGCTTGACGAAAAAGGAGACCATGCCGGGATTGGCGCCACAGCAGGAGATGGCCGTCGTCGAGCCCGCGGGGCGCGCCTTCTTGGCGGCCAGCGTCACTTCGCGAAGGGCGTAGTTGGAGCGTGCTTCCGGGCCCTTCGAAGAATCGAAATAGAAGCCGAGCCAGGGCTCGTTGACGGTGTCGATATAAAGAGCGCCAAGTTCGTCGCAGAGCTCCATGATGTCGGTAGAGCCGGTATCGACCGAGAGATTGACGCAAAAACCCTGGCCGCCGCCTTCAGTGAGAAGCGGGGTCAGCAAGTCGCGATAATTGGCCTTGGTCAGGCCCTGCTGGATGAATCTTACATTGTGCTTCTCGCAATGTGCCTTGCGGCCCTCGTCCTTGGGATCGATCACGGTGATGCGCGACTTGTCGTAATCGAGATGCCGCTCGATCATCGGCAACGTGCCTTTGCCGATGGAGCCGAAGCCGACCATGACGATGGGGCCGGTAATCTTCGCGTAGATCTGCGAGGTGGGGCTCATGGGATGGTTTCTCCGGAAAGTACTGGCGGACAAATGGTGAGTGGTGGATCAGGCGCTGCGGCGCTTCGCGGTCACTTCGATCTCGACCTTCATCTCGGGCTTGTAGAGCCCGCTGACGATCAGAAGCGTTGCGGCCGGGCGGATATCACCGAGGACCTCGCCGCAGACGGCGAAATGGGCGTCTGCGTCCTTGGCGTCGGTGAGGAAGTAGGTCGCGCGGACGATGTCGGCCATCTCGAATCCGCCCTCCTTCAGGGCGGCCTCGATGGTCTTGAAGCAGTTACGTGACTGGCTCGTGACATCGGCCGGCATTGTCATCGTCGTGTAGTCATAGCCGGTGGTTCCCGCGACGAAGGCGAAGTCGCCGTCGATCACGGCGCGGCTGTAGCCGGCGGTCTTCTCGAAGGGGGAGCCGGTGGAAATCAGGCGACGGGACATGGTGTTGGACCTCGGCTGAAGGCGATTGGGCGGGGTTTAGGGGCAATTTGCGGGCCCGCGCAACCCCAAAGCGATGCGACGGCGGGTGAGCCTAGCGGGACTGAAGTGTCGTGTCCTGCGACGGCGGCGCAGTGCCGCTCCACCGCCGCACGAGGAGGTCCCTGACGATCATGACCGAGATCAGGATCAAAAGGACCGTGGTGACGATGCTGCGCGGGCGCGTGCGGACATCGCCGCCGGATGCGGCTTCGGTCTTCGCCATGATGGCAATCCCTTAAGCCGCGTGCGCGTGCTGGGCGCGTGATGCCCGCCGTTTGGGCAGGATAGCGCCGCTCGCAACGATCATCCCGGAGACGCCGTCCAGCGCGCCCGCCGTGAATTCGAGCGCGAGCAGGCGGTCGCGTTCGAATGGGCCGGGCAGCGACAGCTCGCCGGTCTTTTCGGCCGAGAAGCCGAAGCGGGCATAGTAGGGGCCATCGCCGAGCAGGATCACGGCGGCGTGCCCGCGCGCCCGGGCGGCGGCCAGCGCTTGATGCATCAGCGCGGCGCCGATCCCGAGCTCGCGGCAGGCAGGATCAACCGCCAGTGGTCCGAGGACCAAAGCGGGCCTGCCTCCGGCGCTGACGTGCCACAGCCGCACGGTACCCACGAGTTTTCCCTCGCGCACAGCTGCCAGCGCGAGGCCGGCGGCGGGTGCGCGTCCGTCGCGCAGGCGCTGGCAGGTCCGGCCATGGCGGTTCTCGCCAAAGCAGGCATCGAGCAGCGCTTCACGGGCGGCGACGTCGGCAGCACGCTCCGCACGGATCGCGAACGGAGCGGCTTTCGAGGTGAGGGCGACCTGTGGCTTCCGAAGAGCAGTCATGGCACGTCAGTCCCCGCTTGAACCGACATGCCCACAGGCACGCCGGTCCAAGGCGTCGTCAGAAATCGAAAATGTCAGGGAGGAGCCGGCATGGCCGGCTCCCGGTTCATCAAGCCTCGACAGCGAGGCGGATCAGATGTGGCAAATCAGATGTGATACGTCTTCAGCGGCGGGATGCCGTTGAACGCCACCGACGAGTAGGTTGACGTATAGGCCCCGGTCCCTTCGATCAGCACCTTGTCGCCGATCTCGAGCGTGACGGGGAGCGGATACGGGTTCTTCTCGTACAGCACGTCGGCGGAATCGCAGGTTGGGCCCGCGAGCACGCACGGCGTCATGTCCGCCCCGTCATGCGGGGTGCGGATGGCGTAACGGATCGACTCGTCCATGGTCTCGGCGAGACCGCCGAACTTGCCGATGTCGAGATACACCCAGCGCACCTCGTCCTCGTCGCTCTTCTTCGAGATGAGCACGACCTCGGACTCGATGATGCCGGCGTTGCCCACCATGCCGCGGCCCGGCTCGATGATGGTCTCCGGAATCTGGTTGCCGAAGTGCTTGCGCAGCGCGCGGAAGATCGACCGGCCGTAGGTCACGACCGGCGGCACGTCCTTCATGTACTTGGTCGGGAAGCCCCCGCCCATGTTGACCATGGAGAGGTTGATGCCGCGCTCGGCGCAGTCGCGGAACACCTGCGAGGCCATCGCCAGCGCACGGTCCCACGCCTTCACCTTGCGCTGCTGCGAGCCGACATGGAAGGAGATGCCGCACGGCTCCAGGCCCAGACGCTTGGCGACGTCGAGCACCTCGACGGCCATCTCGGGGTCGCAGCCGAACTTGCGCGACAGCGGCCATTCGGCGCCGGCGCAGTCATAGAGGATGCGGCAGAACACCTTCGCGCCGGGGGCGGCGCGGGCGACCTTCTCGACCTCGGCGGCGCAGTCGACCGCGAACAGGCGG
Organism: Bradyrhizobium centrolobii; assembly: GCF_001641635.1. Taxonomy (GTDB): domain Bacteria; phylum Pseudomonadota; class Alphaproteobacteria; order Rhizobiales; family Xanthobacteraceae; genus Bradyrhizobium; species Bradyrhizobium centrolobii. Next base: position 299,105 of record NZ_LUUB01000080.1, on the reverse strand, counting down.
ATGCCGAGCGCGAAGGCGCGCGCGATGTCGCGCTCCTTCTTGATCGTGTTGCCGAAGGAGACGCGGTCAGGCGTCGCACCCGCGGCCAGCGCCATCTCGATCTCGGCGACCGTCGCGGTGTCGAAGCAGGAGCCCATGGAGGCGAGCAGGGCCAGCACTTCCGGCGCCGGGTTCGCCTTGACGGCATAGAACACGCGGCTGTCGGGCAGCGCCTTGGCAAAGCTCTGGTAGTTGTCGCGCACGACGTCGAGGTCGACCACGAGGCAGGGTTCAGTATCGAGGCCCTCGGTACGGCGGTTGCGCAAAAATTCCCTGATGCGCTCGGTCATAGCACCCTCCAAACGGCCCTTTGCGACAAGGACCCGTTCAAATTGTTCTTGGACGTGAGCGCTTTGGCGATGCCGCACGATGGAGACGCGACAGAGCCTAAGAACTCAGACCAGTTTGTGCTGCCGTGGATTGGTTGGGAATTTTCCCGCCCGCTCACCTGGCAATGAAGGACAAGCCTTTTCAGTAGCCCGCGCCGGCGTTGGAATGCCGGTAGAGACCAAAAAAGCCCGATCCGTCGTTGCTTTAAGTCGCGTCCCCCGTTGAGAACGAGGTGCGCCGGTTCGCCTCCGGCTGCCAGTCACGGTTGCAAAGAGCGAAGTCACCTTCGACAAGGCATCTCTTTGAGAGAGATGCTGGACGCTTCGGTCGTCTCCGTCTTCAGACCTCTTCAGTCTTCCGACTTCGGCGCTTCCGAAGAGCCCCTCGGCTTCTTCACCCCTTGGCGGCTGTCCGGCCTCTTGTCCGGATACCTACCGACTGACACACGACCACAGGCACGTGCGAAATTGGGCAAGTCCGCACATAAGCGTTTTGACTCTGGTTCGCAAGAATTTTTTTAGGCTGAGGACAGAATTGCCTAACATCTGCTTGCGCTGTGATGCGCAAGCGACGCTGAAGATGAACAGGCGTTAAGTTTCTCAGCGTAGCGCGCGCGTCGCTCGCGCGCACGTGCGTCAGCCGCGCTTCGTGAAGGGCTCGACGCGCTGAGCTGCGCGGATGAAGGCGGTCATCACGAGCACGCCGAGTGTGAACAGCACGGCCTGAAGGATGTGCGCGCCTTGGTCGCCGAGCCCGAACAGAATCGCGAGCGCCCAGCCGCCGGCGAACGCCGCGCCGAACACCTCGGCGCCGATCAGGATGGCGGCGCTGAGGACGGTGATGACGCTGCGCCAGACGATCTGGCGGGAGGAAGAGGCAGGCGCGTTCATAGGCAAAAGGTCCGTGGTCTGCGAGGGCCGCAATCTCCCCGAAAAGGCGGCCGGGAGCAAGGCCAAATGGCCCAAAAAAGCCCCATCGCGTGCTATAGCTGGCCTTAACAAACCAGCTCAAAAAAACGGGACCAACGATGTCAGAACCCCGCCAAAATACAGGCACCGCGCCGGCCGACGCCAATCCGCTGCTGAAGGCCTGGGTGACGCCGTTCACGACCCCGCCCTTCGACGAGATCAAGCCGGAGCACTTCCTTCCGGCCTTCGAGCAGGCCTTCGCCGACCACTCCGCCGAGATCGCGGCGGTCACCAATGATCCGGCAACGCCCGACTTCGCCAACACGATCACGGCGCTGGAGCGCTCCGGCAAGCTCCTGAACAAGGTCGCGGCGGTCTTCTACGACCTGGTCTCGGCGCATTCCAATCCGGCCATCCTGGAGATCGACAAGGAGGTCTCCTTGCGGATGGCGCGGCACTGGAATCCAATCATGATGAATGCCGTGCTGTTTGGTCGCATCGCCCAGCTGCACGAGAACCGCGCCGCGCTCAAGCTCACCCCGGAACAGCTCCGCCTGCTGGAGCGCACCTACACCCGCTTCCACCGCGCCGGCGCCGGCCTCTCCGAGGAGGCCAAGACGCGGATGGCTGAGATCAACGAGAAGCTCGCCCAGCTCGGCACCACCTTCAGCCATCATCTGCTCGGCGACGAGCAGGAGTGGTCCATGGAGCTCGGCGAGGCCGACCGCCAGGGCCTCTCCGAGAGCTTCGTCGCCGCCGCTCAGGCCGCGGCAGAAGAGCGCGGGATGGCCGGCAAGGCCATCGTCACGCTGTCGCGCTCCTCGGTCGAGCCGTTCCTGAAGAGCTCTGCGAGGCGTGACCTGCGTGAGAAGGTCTACAAGGCCTTCACGGCGCGGGGCGACAATGGCAATGCCAACGACAACAACGCGACCATCGTCGAGATCCTGAAGCTGCGGGAGGAGAGCGCCAATCTCCTGGGCTATCCAACCTTCGCCGCCTACCGGCTCGAGGATTCGATGGCCAAGACGCCGGACGCGGTGCGGGGCCTTCTGGAGCGGGTCTGGAAACCGGCGCGGGCGCGGGCGCTCGCCGACCGCGACGAGATGCAGGCGCTGATCACGACCGAGGGCGGCAATTTCCAGCTCGCGCCCTGGGACTGGCGCTACTACGCCGAAAAGCTCCGCCTGCAGCGCGCCAATTTCGACGACGCCGCGATCAAGCCGTACCTTACGCTCGACCACATGATCGCCGCCGCCTTCGACTGCGCCACGCGGCTGTTCGGCATTACCTTCGAGGAGTGCAAGGACGTCCCCACCTGGCACCCGGACGTCCGGGTCTGGGAGGTCCGGGACCGCGACGGCAAGCATAAGGCGCTGTTCTACGGCGACTACTATGCCCGGCCGTCGAAGCGCTCCGGCGCCTGGATGACCTCGCTGCGCGACCAGCAGAAGCTCGACGGCGAGATCGCGCCCTTGATCATCAATGTCTGCAACTTCGCGAAAGGAGCAGGCGGCGAGCCTTCGCTGCTGTCGCCGGACGATGCCCGTACCCTGTTCCACGAGTTCGGCCATGGCCTGCACGGCATGCTGTCCAACGTGACCTATCCGTCGCTGTCGGGCACCGCCGTGTTCACCGACTTCGTCGAGTTGCCGTCCCAGCTCTACGAGCACTGGCAGGAGCGGCCCGAGGTGCTGCAGCAGTTCGCCCGCCACTACCAGACCGGCGAGCCGCTGCCCGACGATCTGCTCCAGCGCTTCCTCGCCGCGCGCAAGTTCAACCAGGGCTTTGCCACCGTCGAGTTCGTCTCCTCGGCGCTGGTCGACCTCGAATTCCACACCCAGCCGGCTTCCGCCGCGCAGGATGTCCGGGCCTTCGAGAAGAAGGAGCTGGAGAAGATCGGCATGCCCGAGGAGATTTCGCTGCGCCACCGGCCGACGCAGTTCGGTCACATCTTCTCCGGCGATCATTATGCCGCCGGCTATTACAGCTACATGTGGTCGGAGGTGATGGACGCCGACGCCTTCGGCGCGTTCGAGGAGGCTGGCAACATCTTCGACCCGGCGGTCGCAAAGCGCCTGCACGACGACATCTACTCGAGCGGCGGATCGGTCGATCCGGAGGCGGCCTACGAGGCCTTCCGCGGCCGCCCGCCGGAGCCCGACGCGCTGCTCCGCCGCCGCGGCCTGCTCGACGACGCCAAGGCGGCCTGATGGGCATGCGCGCGCTGCTGGGATGGCTGCTCGCCGCCGGCCTCTCGCTCGCGGCGAGTGCCGCAAGCGCACATCCGCATGTCTGGATCACCGCGACCAGCGAATTGCTCTACGCCGAGGACGGCAGCATCACCGGCGTACGTCACGCCTGGACCTTCGACGATATGTTCTCGGCCTATGCGGTGCAGGGGCTCGAGAGCAAAAAGAAGGGCGCCTACACGCGCGAGGAGCTGGGGCCGCTGGCGCAGACCAATGTCGAGTCGCTGAAGGAATATGCCTACTTCACCTTCGCGCGAGCCGACGGCAAGAAAGAGCGCTTCCAGGAGCCGGTCGACTACTTCCTCGACTACAAGGATACGGTTCTGACTTTGCACTTCACGTTGCCGCTGAAGGACCCGGTCAAGCCCAAGCAACTGGTGCTCGAAGTGTTCGACCGCTCCTTCTTCATCGATTTCCAGATGGCCAAGGACAACCCGGTCGGGCTGGTTGGCGCGCCCTCCGGCTGTCAGATGAAGCTTGACCGGCCGAGCGACGGCACCGCGACCGCGCAGAAGCTCAACGAGCAGACCTTCATGGATGGCCCGAACGCCAATTTCGGCATGATGTTCGCCAACAAGATCACGGTGGATTGCCCTTGATCCCGCGCCTCCATTCCCGGCTTGCGCACGGGCTGCTCGCCTGCGCTGCGGTCCTCCTCGTGTTGAGCCTGGCGGATGCCGCGCTCCACGATCTCTTCGCGCAGAATCCGTTCGGCGGGCCGCGGCCGGCGGCCGAGCCCGAGGCCGGCGGCATCATCGGCTGGCTGCTGGCCAAGCAGTCCGAATTCTATCGCCAGATGTCCGCGACCATCCGTGCCGCGAAATCCGACGGCTCGGCGGTGTGGACGCTGCTCGCGATCTCCTTCGCCTACGGCATCTTCCACGCCGCCGGTCCCGGCCACGGCAAGGCGGTGATCGCCTCCTATCTCGTCGCCAACCGCGAGACCGCGCGGCGCGGCATCGCGCTGTCGTTTGCGTCTGCGCTGATGCAGGCGCTGGTGGCGATCCTCATCGTCGGCATCTCGGCCTGGGCGCTGAATGCGACCGCGAAAACCATGTGCAAGGCGGAAGGAACGATCGAGATTGCGAGCTACGCGCTGATCGCGGCGTTCGGCCTGCGCCTCGTCTGGGTCAAGGGCGGCGCCTTCATCCGCGCGTTGCAGACGGCCCAGCCGGTGCCGGCGATCGCCGGCGTGCCGCATAACCACGATCGCGACCATCACCATCACGATGCGCGTGTTCATCATGATCGCGGCCATGATCATCACCACGGCCATGGTCAGGCCCACGTCCATCAGCACCACGGGCATGACCACGTCCATGACGAGCATTGCGGCCATTCCCACGGCCCCGCGCCAAGCGAACTGGCCGGGCCCGGCGGCTGGCGGCGCGGATTCGCCGCTATCTTGACCGTCGGCATCCGCCCCTGCTCGGGTGCGATCCTGGTCCTGGTGTTCGCGCTCGCCCAGGGCCTGTTCTGGGCCGGCATCGCCGCGACCTTGCTGATGGGGCTCGGCACCGCGATCACGGTTGCGGCCATCGCGGTCGTCGCCGTCTCCGCCAAGGACATCGCGCAGCGCTTGAGCGCGGCCCGCGACGGCGGCGGCGCATTGTTCATGCGCGGCATCGAATTCGCCGCCGCCGGCCTCGTGCTGCTGTTCGGCGTCGGCCTGTTGTTCGGCTACATCGCTGCCGAACGGACGACGTGTTTTTGAGCTGTTTTCCCTCTCCCCTTGTGGGAGAGGGTGGCTCGCCGCGTAGCGGCGAGACGGGTGAGGGGTCTCTCTCCGAGAATGGCCCTGGCGCGGTAGTTCGTGGGAAGAGACCCCTCATGCGGCGCTTCGCGCCACCTTCTCCCACATGGGGAGAAGGAAGAAAGCTCACACTGGCAGAAACCGTTTCAGCGCCGGCATGAAGAAGATCGCGATATTGATCGCAAAGCCGATGCTCCAGAGGATCGAGCGCAGCGTCGGGCGGTTGCCGAGATAGGTCAGCACGTAGGCGATCCGCACGATCAGGAACAGCACCGCAAGCTCGTCGATCAGGCGCTGCGGCGAATCCCGGAATTCGGCGAGCAGCACGGCGAAGGCGAAGAACGGAAAGGTCTCGATGCCGTTCTGGTGCGCGCCGAGTGCGCGCTGCGAGATGCCATCCTCATAGAAGGCGGGATCGCGTGGCCGGGAATTGTCGAAACGGCGAAACCTGATCCATTTGATCGAGGCGATCGTCGCGAGATAAAGCAGCAGCGCTCCAAATACGCACCATTCCGCGAGTGTCATCGGTCCTCCCCCGCTTAGGTAGACCCTAGCGAAATCGGGCTGATCTTGACAAGTTCGGTGCAACGCGCGAACCCACGCACTGTCATGACGACCGTTGTCCCCATCGAGACCGCGAAGCCGGCCGTGCAACCCGGCCAGCGCGTCGGCGTGCTCCTGATCAATCTCGGCACGCCCGATACGGCCGATGCTCCCGGCGTGCGAGTCTATCTGAGGGAATTTCTTTCGGACCCGCGCGTCATCGAGGACCAGGGCCTGATCTGGCAGCTCGTGCTGAACGGCATCATCCTGCGCCGCCGGCCGCGCACCAAGGCGCTCGACTATCGCAAGATCTGGAACGACGAGAAGAACGAGTCGCCGCTCAAGACGATTACGCGGTCGCAGAGCGACAAACTCGCATCCGCATTGTCGGACCGCGAGCACGTCGTTGTCGATTGGGCGATGCGCTACGGAAATCCCTCGATCCGCGCCGGCATCGACGCGCTGATCGCCAAGGGATGCGAGCGCATTCTCGCCGTGCCCCTCTATCCGCAATATTCCGCCTCGACATCGGCCACCGTCTGCGACGAGGTGTTCCGCGTGCTCTCCCGGCTGCGGGCGCAGCCGACGCTGCGGGTGACGCCGCCTTATTACGAGGACGAGGCTTACATCGAGGCGCTCGCGACCTCGATCGAGGCGCATCTGGCGACGCTGCCGTTCAAGCCTGAACTGATCGTCGCCTCTTTCCACGGCATGCCGAAATCCTATGTCGACAAGGGCGATCCCTATCAGGGCCATTGCATCGCGACGACCGAGGCGCTGCGCCGCCGGCTCGGGATGGAGACGTCAAAGCTGCTGCTGACCTTCCAGTCCCGCTTCGGCAATGACGAGTGGCTCCAGCCCTACACCGACAAGACGATGGAGCGTCTTGCCAAGGAAGGCGTGCGCCGCATTGCGGTGGTGACGCCAGGCTTTGCCGCCGACTGCCTGGAGACGCTGGAGGAGATCGCGCAGGAGAACGCCGAGATCTTCAAGCACAATGGCGGCGAACAGTTTGCCGCGATCCCCTGCCTCAACGACAGCGATCCCGGCATGGACGTGATCCGCACCCTGGTGCTGCGCGAGCTTCAGGGTTGGATATGATGGACGCCCCATGAACCGTCGCGAGGTCCTGGCGCTTCTCGGGATGATGACCGCGCTGCCGCGCGCGGCGCTGGGCCAGCAACCGGACGCGACGCGCCGGCTCGGCGTGCTCTCGGTCACGGCCGACGACGACGCGGCCGGGCAGACGCGCAGCGCCATCCTGGTTGAGGCGCTGGCCGCGCACGGCTGGAAGGAGCAGGCCAACCTTCGGATCGACTGGCGCAGCGGCGGCGGCGATAGGCAGCGGATCGCGCGGCTCGCGGACGAGCTGGTCGCGCTCAAGCCCGACATCCTGCTCGCGGTCGGCACCCCGTCGGTCGAGGAGCTGCACAGGCGCACCACGACGACGCCGATCGTGTTCGCCGTGGTCACCGACCCCGTCAGCCAGGGCTTTGTCAAAACCCTCGCCCATCCCGGCGGCAACATCACCGGCTTCACCGACTATGACGGCCCAATGGCCGGCAAATGGCTGGAGATGCTCTCGCAGATCACGCCAAAGGTCGCCCGCGTCTCCGTCGTCTACAATCCCGCGACCGCGCCGTTCGCCGGCCTCATGCTGCAGACAATCGAGGACGCGGCGCGCGCGCTTCGTGTCACGGTCGAGACCGCGCCGGTGCATGACGTCGCCGCCATCGCTGCGCTCGCCTCGCGCAGGGACGGCGGCCTGCTCGTCCTGCCCGACTTCTTCACCATGGCCAACCGGGCGCATCTGCTCGCGGCGATCACCGAAGCGCGCGTCCCCGCGGTGTTCTGGAGCCGCAGCTTCGTCGACGAGGGCGGGCTGATGTCCTACAGCACCGACAGCGCCGAGCAGGTGCGCCGTGCCGCGTCCTATATCGATCGCATTCTCAGAGGCGCGCAGCCCGCCGATCTTCCGGTTCAGAATCCCACCAAGTTCGAGCTCGCGTTCAATTTGAAGACCGCCAAAGCGATCGGCGTCACGATCCCCGCGCACCTGCTCGCAACCGCGAACGACGTCATCGAATAGGCTGGTAGTGCTGCGCCTCTGACGTCTGATTCACTCAAGGTCATTCAGGGGACGTCATTCCGGGGCGCGACGAAGTCGTGAGCCCGGAATCCATTCACCCGCGTACGCTGTGGCCCGATGGATTCCGGGCTCCCTCGCTCCGCTCGGGCCCCGGAATGACGGAATGGACTCTCAGAGTCACAACGCTAGGCTGCGCTCGCGCGCTTTCAAGAACCTCCTTCCAAATACTTAATCCCTGCGGTTCCTGCTCCGTACTTCTTGTGGGGAGTTCGGTCGGCGCCGACGTGAATTTGTGTCGCTGAACCGGTAGGGTAGCGATACCGACCAATGGGAGGCTGCGGGGAAGGCGTTTTCCCGCCTTGGAGGAGCTATGAGCGGTTTCGATATTTTCGCGATTGTTCTGGTGTTGCTGGTGATCGTGACGCTGGTTGCCGGCGTGAAGACGGTGCCGCAGGGCTACGACTGGACCATCGAGCGGTTCGGCAAATACACCCAGACCCTGAGCCCCGGGCTCAATCTGATCGTGCCCTATTTCGATCGCGTCGGGCGCAAGATCAACATGATGGAGCAGGTGATCGACATCCCCGAGCAGGAGGTGATCACCAAGGACAATGCCACCGTGACGGTGGACGGCGTCGCCTTCTTCCAGGTGTTCGACGCGGCGAAGGCGAGCTACGAGGTCGCCAACCTCACCCAGGCCATCACGGTCCTGACCATGACCAACATCCGCTCGGTGATGGGCTCGATGGATCTCGACCAGGTGCTGTCGCATCGCGACGAGATCAACGAGCGTCTGCTGCGCGTCGTCGACGCCGCGGTCTCGCCCTGGGGCGTCAAGGTCAACCGCATCGAGATCAAGGACATCGTGCCGCCCGCCGACCTCGTCGAGGCGATGGGCCGGCAGATGAAGGCCGAGCGCGTCAAGCGCGCCGACATCCTCGCCGCCGAAGGCCAGCGCCAGTCCGAGATCCTGCGCGCCGAGGGCGCCAAGCAGGGGCAGATCCTTCAGGCCGAAGGCCGCCGCGAGGCTGCCTTCCGCGATGCCGAAGCGCGCGAGCGTCTCGCCGAAGCCGAGGCCAAGGCGACCCAGGCGGTGTCGGAAGCCATCGCCAAGGGCGACGTTGCCGCGTTGAACTATTTCATCGCCGACAAATATATAAAGGCGTTCGGCCAGTTCGAGGACGCGCCGAACCAGAAGATCATCATGCTGCCGGTGGAGGCCGTCAGCATGCTCGGCTCGCTCGCCGGCATCGGCGAGATCGCGAAGGCGACGTTCGGCGAAAGCGCGGC
>NZ_LUUB01000080.1:87056-289897 GCF_001641635.1 Bradyrhizobium centrolobii | reverse complement strand
GTCCGCTGCCGCGGCCGCCCGCCGCGGCTCGGTGCCGCCGTCCGGTCCCACGCCGCCATCCGTGTCGCCGCAGTAGAATTCGGCGCATGACCCGGAAAAGTGGACACCGGTTTTCCGATAAGGGCATGCGCCAATACAAAGAGGTCGTGTCATGACCGACATGTTCGTTTCGCTCGGCACCTGGAACTGGCTGATCTTCGGCTTCATCCTGGTGGCGCTCGAGGTGGTCGCCCCGGGCGTGTTTCTGTTCTGGCTCGGGCTAGCGGCACTGCTCGTCGGCCTCGTCTCGTTTGTCTTTCATCCAGCCTGGCAGGCGCAGCTCGTGATGTTCGCGCTATTCGCGGCGGCCGCCGTGCCGGTGTGGCGCCGCCTCGCCCGGCAGAAGTTGGATGCGAGCTCGAGCCCGTTCCTCAACAAGCGCACGGAGGCGCTGCTGGGGCGCGAGTTCACGCTGGAGAAGCCGATCATCGACGGCAGCGGCACGGTGCGCATCGGCGACACTGTCTGGCGCGTCGCGGGCCCGGATACACCGGCCGGGACGCGTGTGAAGGTGGTGCAGGTCGATGGTGCGAATCTGACGGTGGCGGCAGCATGACTTTTTACCCTCTCCCCTTGCGGGAGAGGGTGGCTCGCCGCGCAGCGGCGAGACGGGTGAGGGGTCTCGCTCCGCGAATGAATCTGCTGCAGTGAGCTTGCGGAGAGAGACCCCTCATCCGGCGCGCTACGCGCGCCACCTTCTCCCACAAGGGGAGAAGGGAAGGGTGGTCACTCCTTGCTTCAAATCTTCCGCCACCTCTCCGCAAACCGGTGCAGCGGCATGAACGTCTCGCACAGCTCCTGCCCCAGTGGCGTCAGCCCATAACCTCCGGCCTCGCCCAGCTCCACGAACCCCGCCTCGCGCAATTCGTCCAGCCGGGCCTGCAGCACTGTCGGCGAAGCCTCGTCGCAGGCCGCGCGCAGCGCGCGCGAGGTAAGGGGGGCGTCGCGCAATTCCCATAATATCCGCAAGCTCCAGCGCCGGCCCAACAGGTCGAGCAGCGCCATGATCGGTCGGCCTGTGCGCGAGCCGCGCACGCGCCGGTCCCGTGATGCTGCCTGTTTCGCCATCGCGGCCCTCTTGCGTCTTGCTACGGATAATGTAGCGTTGTGCTATAATAATTGTAGCAAGGAGGCAGCCAATGTCATCTGCCATGTCACCCTCGATGCCGCGCATCGCGCCGCTCGATCCGCCTTATCCCCCGGAGATAAAGGCGCAGTTCGACCGCATCATGCGCGGCGCGCCGCCGCTGATGCTGTTCCGGGTGATGGCGGGCCACACGCGTGCTTGGGACAAGTTTCGCGCCGGCGGCCTGCTCGATCCCGGCCCGCTCAGCCTGCGGGAACGCGAGATCGTCATCGACCGCACCTGCGCGCTGAACACATGCGAATATGAATGGGGCGTGCATGTCGCGATCTTCGCTCGCACGGCCCGGCTCACGGACGACCAGGTCCGCGCCACCGTGCTGGGTGATGCGACGTCATCGTGCTGGTCGCTGGCCGAGCAGGCGCTGATCGCGGCTGCCGATGCGCTGCATCACCGCGCGACACTTGGCGACGCGGAGTTCGCTGCGCTGTCGGCGCATTATGACGAGGCGCAGATTTTGGAGATCATGCTGCTGTGCGGCTTCTACCGCACGGTGTCGTATCTCGCGAACGGCCTGCGGCTGCCGCTGGAGGAGGAGGCGGCAAGGTTTCCAACGGTCTAACCACCCGTCATTGCGAGCGCAGCGAAGCAATCCAGAATCCCTCCGCGGAGACAGTCTGGATTGCTTCGCTTCGCTCGCAATGACGGAGGGGAGGGAGATGGGCGCGACATTCTCGCTGTCATTCCGGGGCGCGCCACTTGGCGCGAGCCCGGAATCCATAGAGAAACAAACTCCGGGGCGCGATGGATTCCGGGCTCGCGCCCGAGAGGGCGCGCCCCGGAATGACGAGGTGAAGGCAGCGTGCCTTACGCCACGCCCGCCCGCAACAGATCGTGCAGATGCACGATGCCGACGACCTTGTTCGCTTCGGCCACGATCAGCGTCGTGATCTTGCGCGCGTTCAGCACCTCCAGCATCTCGGTGGCGAGCATGGAGGGCGGCACGGTCTTGGGCTGCTTCGTCATGATGTCGTCGACCGTTACAGTCAAAAGGTCCGGCCGCATGTGACGGCGCAGGTCGCCGTCGGTGATGATGCCCGCGATCTCGCCCGCATCGTTGACGATGCAGACGCACCCGAGGCCCTTGGCCGACATCTCGACCACGGCCTCCGACATCTTGGTGCCGACCGGCTTCACCGGGATCTCCGCGCCCGTGCGCATGTAGTCGCGGACGAATTTCAGCATGGCGCCCAGCTTTCCGCCGGGGTGGAAATGGGCGAATTCCAGCGCGGTGAAGCCGCGGCCCTCGAGCAGCGCGATCGCGATGGCATCGCCGATCGCAGCCTGCATCAGGGTCGAGGTGGTCGGTGCCAGATTGTGCGGGCAGGCTTCGCGCGCCTTCGGCAGCTCGATCACGATGTCGGCGGCCTGTCCGAGCGAGGAGGCGGGGTTCGACGTCACCGCGATCATGGGGATCGCGAAGCGCGCCGAATAGTTCACGATGTTCTTCATCTCCGGCTGCTCGCCGGACCAGGACAGCGCCATGATGACGTCGTCGGCGGTGATCATGCCGAGGTCGCCGTGGCCGGCTTCGGCGGCGTGCACGAAGAAAGCCGGTGTGCCGGTCGAGGCCAACGTCGCCGCGATCTTGCGTGCCATGTGGCCGGATTTGCCGAGTCCGGTGACGATGACGCGGCCCTTGGCCTGCCGGATCAGATCGACCACTGCTGCGAAGGTTGCGCCCAGCGGTCCCTTCAGCGCCGCGGCGAGCGCGTTGATGCCGCCGCTTTCCGTCTCCAGCGTGCGGAGCGCGGATTCGACACTGGCGGGTGTGGGGCCGGATGATGCGGTCATCAGCGGTTTCGAGCTCGGCATGTCCTGATCCAGGGAGGTTGGGCGATCTGCCCGTTGGCGCCTCATTAGCACGCCGCAGTCCGCGAGGCGACGCGCGCCAAAACCCTTCAACGGCTCATTAACCATAATTGTTTTAACTCCATTAACGATGGTTCCTGCCGCCCGGCGATGGACCGTCGAAGAAGTGCTTGATTTGGTTGGGGTAATTCCATCGTGGTGTCGCCTCCAGGTAGAGGCCGGAGCAAACGCGCGCAGCTCTTTCGCGCCGCTTTGCCATGCCTGCTGCTGACCGCGCTCGAAAGCGCGCCGGCGGCCGCCCAGAGCCTCACGCCCGACCTCTTCAATCCCGCCCGTGGTGGCTTCGTCTCGCCTGACACGCTGCCGACGCGGCGCACCGCCGGTGTCGTGCAGGCGCCGTCGGATGCGCTGCCGGCGCTGCCCGACCCCAGCGCCGATCCGCGCAGGAGCCAGCAGACGCCGGCGACCTCGCGCGTCGGCCAGGTCCCGACCTATGGGCTGCCCGCCGCCAATGGCGCCGCCGGTTCGGGCTACGACTCGCTCAATCGCAAGCGGCAGCAGCCCAAGCTTTATCCGGGACAGCCGAAGCCGAAGCGCGCGCCCGGGCCCGGCTCGCGGGCGCCAGCTGCGATGCCGGCGACAAGCCTCGGCCCGCCCCGCATCGCGCCGCCGCCATCCGAGACCGCGCACAAGGCGCCGACGCCGCCGGCGATGGCCGGCAGCGTGCCGGGCCAGCCCTTGCGCCGCCGCCTCAAGGCCGATGACGATCCGTTCGGCGCCGTTGGCGACTATGCCGGCAGCTTCCTGATCAAGGGCGGGCTCGAGCTCTCCGCCGGCTACGACACCAATCCGGCTCGCCTCAACAAGCCGGTCGGCTCGCCGGTCTATGTGGTTGCGCCCGACCTCCTGGTGGTGTCCGACTGGGAGCGCCACGCGCTGGTCGCCGACCTGCGCGGCTCCTTCTCGGGCTATGGCAACCAGATGCCGGCGACGATCGACGGCTTCGCCTCGCCGTCGCCGGTCGACGTCGACCGCCCCGATTTCACCGGCCATGTCGATGGCCGCATCGACGTCGACCGCGACTTCAAGCTGACCTCGCAGCTCCGCCTGCGGCTCGCCACCGACAATCCCGGCAGCCCGAACGTGCAGGCGGGCCTGCAGAAATATCCGGTCTACGCCACCTATGGCGCCACCGTCGGCTTCGACCAGACCTTCAATCGCTTCGAAGTCGCGGCCGGCGCCACCGTCGACCGCACGGCGTATACGGACTCCAAGCTCACCGACGGCACGGTGTCGAGCAACGACGACCGCGACTTCAACCAGTATGGCGGTGTGGGGCGTTTCTCCTACGAGCTCAAACCGGGGCTGAAGCCGTTCGTCGAGATCGAGGGCGACAGCCGCGTGCACGATCAGGCCGCCGACCGCAACGGCTACTTCCGCGATTCATCGGGCGGCTATGCCAGGGTCGGCTCGACCTTCGAGTTCACGCGCATTCTCACCGGCGAGATTTCGGTCGGCTACTCCGCGCGCAACTATGTCGACCCGCGCCTCAGCCAGCTCTCGGGCTTCTTGACCGCGGGCTCGCTGATCTGGAACGCGAGCGGGTTGACCACCGTGAAATTCTTCACCGACACGCAGATCGCCGAGACCACGGTTCCCGGCTCCTCCGGCGTGCTGGTGCACACCTACGCGGCCGAAGTCGATCACGACTTCCGCCGCTGGCTCACAGCGGTCGGCAGGTTCACCTTCGGCACGTACGACTATCAGGACCAGAACCGCAACGACAAGACCTACTCGATCGAAGGCAATCTCATCTACAAGCTCAACCGCAACGTCTGGCTCAAGGGCACGCTCCGCCACGACATCCTGGATTCGAACCAGGCGGGATCGAGCTCGCAGGGCACGGTGGTGATGCTGGGCGTGAGGTTGCAGAATTGAGGGCGGTGGGGCGCGCTTGAGCGCGTGCGGCACCTTTGGCGGCGCTCTCACCACTCATCCCGGCGTCATGCCCCGGCTTGACCGGGGCACCCAGAACGCCGCGGCCTCTCCGTATCGCGTCACTGTCTCTGGAATACTGGATCGCCCGCTTTCGCGGGCGATGACAGCTTCCTTCAAATCCAGCCGCGGCGCGAGCAGCTAGCGCGGCAGATCCGTCTTCCCCATCAGGAACATGTCGATCGACCGGGCGCACAGGCGGCCTTCGCGGATCGCCCAGACGACCAGCGACTGGCCGCGGCGCATGTCGCCCGCCGAGAACACGTTCGGGCGCGAGGTCTGGTAGTCCAGCGTGTTGGCCTTGACGTTGCCGCGCGGATCGAGCTCGACCGACAGGAGCTTGAGCAGGCCTTCGTGCACGGGATGCACAAAACCCATCGCGAGCAGGATGAGCTCGGCGTCGAGCTCGAACTCGGTACCGGCAATCGGCCTGAACTTGTCGTCGACGCGCACGCAGTGCAGCTTCTTGACCCTGCCGTTCTCGCCGGAAAATTTTTGCGTCAGCACCGCGTATTCACGGATCGCGCCTTCGGCCTGGCTCGAGGAGGTGCGCATCTTCAGCGGCCAGTTCGGCCAGGTCAGGCCCTTGTTCTCGCGCTCGGGCGGGGCCGGCATGATCTCGAGCTGGGTCACGGACTTCGCGCCCTGGCGCAGCGAGGTGCCGATGCAGTCGCTCCCCGTATCGCCGCCGCCGATCACGACGACATGCTTGCCGCCGGCGAGGATCTCGCTGACGCCGTTCAGCGGCTCCTCAGAGTTGCGGCGGTTCTGCTGCGGCAGGAAATCCATCGCGTAGTGAATGCCGTCGAGGTCGCGGCCGGGGATCGGCAGGTCGCGCGGCGCTTCCGCGCCACCCGTCAGCGCGATCGCGTCATACTGGTTGAGCAGCTCGCGCGGATCGACGCTGCCGTCAGCGCCGACATGGCTGTCGTAGTGGAAGGTGACGCCTTCCGCCTCCATCTGCTTGACGCGGCGGTCGATAATGCCCTTCTCCATCTTGAAGTCGGGAATGCCGTAGCGGAGCAGTCCGCCGGCCTTGGCGTACTTCTCGTAGACATGCACGTCGTGGCCGGCGCGCGCGAGCTGTTGCGCGCAGGCCATGCCAGCCGGACCCGAGCCGATCACCGCGACCTTCTTGCCGGTCTTCTCCGCGGCGACCTCCGGCTTCAGCCAGCCATTGTCCCAGGCGCGGTCGACGATCGCGCATTCGATGGTCTTGATGGTGACCGGGTTGTCGTCGATGTTGAGCGTGCAGGACGCTTCGCACGGCGCCGGGCAAATGCGCCCCGTGAACTCCGGGAAATTGTTGGTCGAGTGCAGGTTGCGCGAGGCCTCTTCCCAATTGTCCTGATAGACCAGATCGTTCCAGTCGGGGATCTGGTTGTTGACGGGGCAGCCGGGCGTGCCGGGCGCGACCGAGCCCGTGCCATGGCAATAGGGGATGCCGCAATTCATGCAGCGCGCGGCCTGGTCGCGCAGCTCACGCTCGCTGAGTGGCACGACGAATTCCTTGAAGTGCTGCAAGCGCTCGGCGACCGGGGTGTACTTGCGATCGTGCCGTTCGATTTCGAGAAAACCCGTGACCTTGCCCATTAAACCCGTAGTCCCTGCCGCTTAATTGGTTTGTTGTTTCCTCACCGTCATTGCGAGGAGCTCGTGACAAAATTGCGAAGCAATTTTGCACTGAAGCGACGAAGCAATCCAGGCTGTCGCCTGAGGGAAGATGCTGGATTGCTTCGCTGCGCTCGCAATGACGGGTTTCGATTCCTTACGCCCCGATCGCGATCTTCGGCTCGGCGTCCGCGTTGGCGGCCATTTCGCGCAGCGCGCGCCGGTACTCGACCGGCATCACCTTGCGGAATTTCGGCAGCCATTCCTTCCAATTGGAAAGGATGTCGGCGGCGCGCGTGGAGCCGGTCGCCTTCGCGTGGCGCGTGATCAGGACGTGCAGCCGCTCGACGTCGGAGTCGAGCAGGTTCGCGAACACGTCGACCCGGCCGTGCGCCTCGAGGTCGCCAAACTGGTTGTAGGCGCTCTGGGCGATCATCTCTTCCGACAGCACCGGCTCGAGCTCGACCATCGAGAGGTTGCACAGCTTGTCGAAGTCGCCGGTCTCGTCGAGCACGTAGGCGATGCCGCCGGACATGCCGGCCGCGAAATTGCGCCCGGTCTTGCCGAGCACGACCACGATGCCGCCGGTCATGTATTCGCAGCAGTGATCGCCTGCGCCCTCGACCACGGCGACGGCGCCCGAGTTGCGCACGGCAAAACGTTCGCCGGCGATGCCGCGGAAGTAGCACTCGCCCTCGATCGCGCCGTACATCACGGTGTTGCCGACGATGATGCTCTCCTCCGGCACGATACCGCCGTTGCGCGGTGGCTTGACGATGATCTTGCCGCCGGAGAGGCCCTTGCCGACATAGTCGTTGCCTTCGCCTTCGAGCTCGAAAGTGACGCCGCGGGCGAGCCAGGCGCCGAAGGCCTGGCCGGCGGTGCCCTTGAGGCCGACATGGATCGTGTCGTGCGGCAGGCCGGCATGGCCGTAGATCTTGGCCACCGCGCCCGACAGCATCGCGCCGGCTGAACGGTCGGTGTTGTTGATCTCGGCCTCGATCTTCACCGGCGCGCCGCGGTTGAGTGCGGGCTGAGCCTTCTCGATCAGCTTGCGGTCGAGCACGGCCTCCAGATGATGGTTCTGGAGCTCCGAGTGATAGATCTTCTGGCCCTTCTCTTCCTTCTGCTTGACGAACAGCTTCGAGAAGTCGAGGCCCTTGGCCTTCCAATGCGCGACCAGACGGGTCTGGTCGAGCATCTGCACCTGACCGACCATCTCGTTGAAGGTGCGGAAGCCGAGGCTCGCCATGATCTCACGGACTTCCTCGGCGACGAAGAAGAAGTAGTTGATGACGTGCTCGGGCTGGCCGGTGAAGCGCTTGCGCAGGACCGGGTCCTGCGTCGCGACGCCGACCGGGCAGGTATTGAGGTGGCACTTGCGCATCATGATGCAGCCGGCCGCGATCAGCGGCGCCGTGGCAAAGCCGAACTCATCGGCACCGAGCAGCGCACCGATCACGACGTCGCGTCCGGTGCGGAAGCCGCCGTCGACCTGCACCGCGATACGGCTGCGCAGCCGCTCGCGCACCAGCGTCTGGTGGGTCTCGGCAAGGCCGATCTCCCAGGGCGAGCCGGCATGCTTGATCGAGGTCAGCGGCGAAGCACCGGTACCGCCCTCGAAGCCTGCGATGGTGACGTGGTCGGCGCGCGCCTTGGCGACACCGGCCGCGACCGTGCCGACGCCGATCTCGGAGACCAGCTTGACCGAAACGTCTCCTTCCGGGTTGACGTTCTTCAGGTCGTAGATGAGCTGCGCCAGATCCTCGATCGAGTAGATGTCGTGGTGCGGAGGCGGCGAGATCAGGCCGACGCCCGGCGTCGAGTGCCGGACCTTGGCGATGGTCGCGTCGACCTTGTGGCCGGGCAACTGGCCGCCTTCGCCGGGCTTGGCGCCCTGCGCCATCTTGATCTGCATCATGTCGGAGTTGACGAGATACTCCGTCGTCACGCCGAAGCGGCCCGAGGCGACCTGCTTGATCGCCGAGCGCATGGAATCACCGTTCGGCAGCGGCTTGAAGCGGTCGGCCTCCTCGCCGCCTTCGCCGGTGTTCGACTTGCCGCCGATCCGGTTCATGGCGATCGCAAGCGTGGTGTGCGCCTCGCGCGAGATCGAGCCGAAGCTCATCGCGCCGGTGGCGAAACGCTTGACGATGTCCTTGGCCGGCTCGACCTGGTCGAGGGCTACAGGCTTGCGCTTCTCTTCCTCGGCGCTCTTGATCCGGAACAGGCCGCGCAGCGTCAGGAGACGCTCGGACTGCTCGTTCAGGATCTTGGCGAAGGCGCGATAGCGCTCCTGCGAATTGCCGCGCGCGGCGTGCTGGAGCAGCGACACGGACTCGCTGGTCCAGGCATGGTCCTCGCCGCGGGTGCGGTAGGCATATTCGCCGCCGACGTCGAGCGCGCTCTTGTAGACCTGCGCCTCGCCGAACGCGTCGGCATGGCGGCGCACGGCCTCTTCCGCGATCTCGGCCAGCCCCACGCCCTCGACGCGGGTATGGGTGCCCGCGAAGAACTTTGAGACGAAGTCCGCCTTGAGGCCGACCGCGTCGAAAATCTGCGCGCCGCAATAGGACTGGTAGGTCGAGATGCCCATCTTGGACATCACCTTGAGCAGGCCCTTGCCGATCGACTTGATGTAGCGCTTGACGATCTCGTAGTCGTCGAGCGAGCCGGGCAGGCGGTCCTTCATCGCGATGATGGTCTCGAACGCGAGGTAGGGATTGATCGCTTCCGCGCCGTAGCCGGCAAGGCAGGCGAAGTGGTGCACTTCGCGCGGCTCGCCGGATTCGACGACGATGCCGACCGAGGTGCGCAGGCCGGTGCGGATCAGATGATGATGCACGGCGGCGCAGGCGAGCAACGATGGGATCGGCACCCGGTCGGTGCCGACCATGCGGTCGGACAGGATGATGATGTTGACGCCCTCGCGCACCGCGGATTCGGCGCGTGCGCAGAGCTCGTCCAGCACCTGGTCCATGCCCGCGGCGCCAAGGCCGGCGTGGAAGGTGGTGTCGAGCGTGCGCGACCTGAAATGGGAATCGCCGAGATCGGCGATCGAGCGGATCTTCTCCAGATCCGCGTCCGTCAGGATCGGCTGGCGCACCTCGAGACGCTTGGTGGTGGCGAGGCCCTGAAGGTCGAACAGGTTCGGCCGTGGTCCGATGATCGAGACCAGGCTCATCACCAGCTCCTCGCGGATCGGATCGATCGGCGGGTTGGTGACCTGCGCAAAGTTCTGCTTGAAGTAGGTGAACAGCGGCTTGGGCTTGTCCGACAGCGCCGAGACCGGCGTGTCGTTGCCCATCGAGCCCGTCGCTTCCTCGCCGGTGGAGGCCATCGGCGTCATCAGGATGCTGATGTCTTCCTGGCTGTAGCCGAATGCCTGCTGACGATCGAGCAGCGACAGGTTGGAGCGCACGCCGGTGGTCGGCGCCTTCGGCAGCTCCTCCAGCACGATCTGGGTGCGGTCCAGCCACTCCTTGTAGGGATGGCCCTTGGCGAGCTCGGCCTTGATCTCGTCGTCGGGGATCAGGCGGCCCTGTTCGAGGTCGACCAGCAGCATCTTGCCGGGCTGCAGGCGCCACTTGGTGATGATCTGATCCTCGGGGATCTTGAGCACGCCCATTTCGGACGCCATCACGATGCGGTCGTCCTTGGTGACGAGATAGCGCGCCGGCCGTAGGCCGTTGCGGTCGAGCGTCGCGCCGATCTGGCGGCCGTCGGTGAAGGCGATCGCGGCGGGGCCGTCCCACGGCTCCATCAGCGCGGCGTGATATTCGTAGAAGGCGCGGCGCTTCTCATCCATCAGCGGATTGCCGGCCCACGCCTCCGGAATCATCATCATGACGGCGTGCGGCAGCGAGTAGCCGCCCTGCACCAGGAATTCGAGCGCGTTGTCAAAGCAGGCGGTGTCGGACTGGCCCTCATAGGAGATCGGCCAGAGCCGGTTGATGTCCTTGCCGTAGAGCGCCGAGCTCACCGAGGCCTGGCGGGCCGCCATCCAGTTGACGTTGCCGCGCAGCGTGTTGATCTCGCCGTTATGCGCGATCATCCGGTAGGGATGCGCCAGCGACCAGGTCGGGAAGGTGTTGGTCGAGAAGCGCTGATGCACCAGCGCCAGCGCGCTCTCGAAGTCCTTCTCGTGCAGGTCGGGATAGTACTTGCCGAGCTGGTCGGCGAGGAACATGCCCTTGTAGATTACCGTGCGGCAGGACATCGAGCAGGGATAGTAGCCCGCAAGGCCGCGGTCGCGGCGCTGGTAGATCGCCTGCGAGATCGACTTGCGCAGGATGTAGAGCTTCCGCTCGAACTCGTCGTCGGTCTTGGCGGCGCCGTTGCGGCCGATGAACACCTGCATGCAGGCGGGTTCGGTCGGCTTCACGGTGACGCCGAGCGAGGAGTTGTCGGTCGGCACGTCGCGCCAGCCGAGCAGCGTCAGGCCTTCCTCCTTGATCTGGTCGGCGATGATGCTCTTGATGACGTTGCGCCAGGCGGTGTCGCGCGGCATGAACAGCGCGCCGATGGCGTATTCGCCCGGATTAGGCAGCGCGAAGCCGAGCTCCTTGGCCTTGCGGACGAAGAAGGCGTGCGGGATCTGCACCAGGATGCCGGCGCCGTCGCCGAAGCGCGGATCGGCGCCGACCGCGCCGCGGTGTTCGAGGTTGCAGAGGATGCTTAGCGCGTCCGAGACGATCTCGTGCGACTTCTTGCCCTTGATGTTGGCGATGAAGCCGACGCCGCAGGAATCCTTTTCCAGGCTCGGGTCGTAAAGACCTTCGGCGGGCGGGCGGTAGGTATGTTTTTCGAGCGGACGATCGGTCGTTTTCGAGGCGACCGTCGCCGACAGCTCTTCTGCCACGATGTTTGCGCGCTCGAATTGCGACCCGTTCATTGTCCTCGTCCTCTCCATGCGGCAAGCTGCCTCACCGCCATCTTCGGCGCACCTTGGGCGTCCCGCGGCACCCGCTTCAGGGCCACCGCTCGTCCGTTGCGAGCCGCATTTTCTTAAATTCAGGCCTAGGCGTTCTTCGTCCCCGAGAACGGCTTTGCCTGTCACCTTCTTGGCGCTCGAGAGCACCAAGTTTCGCTGCAATCCCTGTGCCGGAACCGCAAGCCAAATTGAGACAGTCTTCCTGTCCTAACCATCACCTTGCCAAATTTTTGTCTAGCACACAAGCGCGCGAAAGTCCCGATTCCCAGAGTGTCAATCGGCGCTTTCCGCATGGCGCGCCGCCCCGGATTTGAAGCAAACGCGCCCTGATCCGGCCCTAGGCGCGTCGAAGCGGCGCCGAAATCCCCAAGGAAGCTTCGGATCAACCCTCGGAAAGGCGCGCCCCGCCACCAGAAGCGAAACAGCGCGCGCCGCTTCTAGGGCCTGACAGGAGCGTTCGACCATGAAGTTTTTCACAGGATGTGTGGCCGCCGCCGCGCTGGCGCTGGCTGCAACGGCTGCCGAGGCGCAGGTGCTGGCGAACGGAGGCGCGCGGGGGCCCTATATCGCGGTTTCGGATTTCGACGGCCCCTATGGCCCGCCGGAGGTTCCACCACCACCACGATACCGCTACGGCTACGAGGATGAGCGCGGCGCGGCGCCGGCGCTGCTGCCGCCGACCGAGGTCTACGCCGTGCTCCGCGACAATGGCTTCTCGCCGCTCGGCATCCCGCGCCTGCGCGGCACCGTCTACACCATCGCGGTGATCGACCGCCGCGGTGACGATGGGCGGC
Organism: Bradyrhizobium centrolobii; assembly: GCF_001641635.1. GTDB lineage: Bacteria > Pseudomonadota > Alphaproteobacteria > Rhizobiales > Xanthobacteraceae > Bradyrhizobium > Bradyrhizobium centrolobii. The sequence goes on along the minus strand of NZ_LUUB01000080.1, from coordinate 277,569 downwards.
TCGTGATCGATGCCCGCGACGGACGGATTTTACGTTTCATGCCGGCCTACGACGCCTTCGGCATGGCTCCGGCCTATGATGAGGGCGCGGTTGCGCCTTACGGACCGCATAGCGCGCTGCCGCCGCCGACCGTGATCCGCAGCGGTCCGCCGCGGCCGCCGGCTCCGATCCCGCATGTGGCGAGTCGCACCGTGCCGCTGCCGAAGGCCTCCCCGCCGCGCGGCCAGACGCCGGTCGCCGCCGCCAGGCCGGCCTCAACCGAGCCGGCGCCGCAGCAGGCGCAAGCGCCGCAGGCTCAACCTGGGCAGGCTCAGCCCTCGCAGCAGACAGCCGCCGTGCAGCCCAAGCCCGCCGAGGCCGCGCCGCAAGCCGCCACTCCAACCGTCGGCCAGTCCAAGCCCGCACCGACGATCCTGCCGACCCAGGAGATGCCGGCCGCGCAGGGGCTGGATTAGGACGTGGGCGCTGTTCGTTAAATCGCGACAGCGCCGGCCGCTCCTTCAATGTCGTCCTGGCTTTCGCCAGGACGACATTGAGGAGAGGGATGAGCAAAACAAAAGGCGCCCGAAAACCTCGGGCGCCTTTGTGCTTTCAAGCGATCGCCGCTTAGCTATGCCCGTACCCCGCCGCATCCAGGATCAAATTCGCCACCTCCTTCGGATGCGACACCAGCGAGAGGTGACCGGCGTCGAGCTCGATCGTGGTCGCATTCATGCGCTTGGCCAGGAAGCGTTCGAAATCTGGATTGATGGTGTAGTCATTCTTCGACACCGCGTACCAGCTCGGCTTCGAGTGCCAGGCGGCTTCAGTGGTGCGGCCTGCGAAGATCGAGGCGGCCGTCGGCCATTGCACGGCGTAGAGCTCCTTCGCGCGGTCCGGTGCGACGCCGTTGGCGAAATACTTCAGGAAGGCGTCCTCGGAGAGTTTTGTGAATCCGTCACGCTCGACGATGCCGGCGCGCGCGGGTCCGGTCGGGAATTGCTTCGACAGCGCGACGAAATCCTCGTTGGCGTCGGGCGCGCGCGCTGCGACATAGACGAGGCCAGTGACCTTCGGATCGGTGCCGACCTGGCTGATCACGGTGCCGCCCCAGGAATGCGCGGCCAGCACGGTCGAACCATCCTGCTCCGCCAGCGCGCGCCTGGTCGCCTCGACGGACTCGGCGAGCGAGCCCAGCGGATTCTGTACCGCGGTTACATGCAGGCCCGCGGCCTGGAGGATCGGGATCACCTCCGACCAGCTCGAGCCGTCCGCCCAGGCGCCGTGCACCAGCACGACATTCTTCGCCTTCACGGTCTGCGGTGCCTGGGCATGGGCAAGGCTGAGTGGGGCCGCCAACAGGCTCGCGGCGACGAAAAGGCTGCGCCAAAGTGTCACGATTATTCTCCGTCCTTCTTGGCTTCGATGCCCAAAGGACGGAGCATGCGGCTAGCTCGTTACGCCTCTTCACCGCTCTGTGATGTAGCGCAAAAAACCATCCGGTGTCGTCCTGGCGAAAGCCAGGACCCATACCGCGAGGTCTATCGATGGCGGACGGTGCGAGTACCGGACGACGAATCTTCGCCAAACGTCTCCCTGGGGTAATGGGTCCTGGCTTTCGCCAGGACGACATCGGGGAGAGCTGAGCAAAACAAAAGGCGCCCAAAAATTCTCGTGCGTCTCTTTGCGTCATGCAAACAAAAAACGCCCCGGGGCACCGGGGCGTTTTCGTAACTTGGAAGTTGTCGAGGTGTCTTAAGCGGCCGCCTTGCCGGCGGAGCCCTCGATCACCTGCGCAGGTTGCGCGCTGGTGTTGATCGCGATCTGGCGCGGCTTCTTGGCCTCGGGAATCTCGCGCACGAGGTCGACATGAAGCAGCCCGTTCTCGAGCGAGGCATCCTTCACCTGCACGAAGTCGGCAAGTTGGAAGGCGCGCTCGAAGGCGCGGGCGGCGATGCCGCGGTAGAGCACTTCGCTCCTGCTGTTCTCGTTCGCGACTTTCTCGCCCTTGATCGTCAGCGTGTTTTCCTTCGCGACGATGGACAGCTCATCCTTGGAGAAGCCGGAAACCGCAACGGTGATGCGGTAGGCGTTCTCGCCGGTACGCTCGATGTTGTAGGGCGGATAGCCGGGGCTGCCGTCGGAGCTTGTCTGGTCGAGCAGGTTGAAGAGACGGTCGAAGCCGACGGTGGAACGATAGAAGGGGGTGAGGTCGTAGGTACGCATGGTTAGTCCTCCATTGAGCGACTGATCTGGTAACCCGCCCGCGAATCGGGCCGGGCTTAGTCTGTGTGCAGCCTGATGCTTCGGTTCCGAAGCACTGGTAGCGGCCTGCACGAAAATGATATGGGTGGGACGAAACAGCGTTCAAGAGGGCGGCAACGGCGCCTTTTCGGCGCGTCCGCCCCTTGATTTTCAGCACCTCCCACCATGACGCTGGTCTCGATCCCCGCCAATCCGGTTCCCGAAAACGTCGTCAGCGGCACCATCAAGACGCCCGATGGCGCCGAGCTGCGCTTCGCACGCTGGGCGCCGCCGGCGGGCCGCAAGGGCACCGTCTGCGTCTTCACCGGGCGTGGCGAACAGATCGAGAAATATTTCGAGACGGTGCGTGACCTGCGTGATCGCGGCTTTGCGGTGGCGATGATCGACTGGCGCGGGCAGGGCCATTCCTCGCGCCGCCTGCGCGATCCGCGCAAGGGCTTTGTGCGCGCCTTCTCCGATTATGAGGTCGACGTCGAGACCTTCGTGCAGCAGGTGGTGCTGCCGGATTGTCCGCCGCCCTTTTTTGCGCTCGCCCATTCCATGGGCGGCGCGGTGATGCTGCGGGTGGCGCATGCGGGCAAGCGCTGGTTCGACCGCATGGTGCTGTCGGCGCCGATGATCGACCTGCCAGGCCGCTCCACCTCGTTTCCGGTCCGGGCGCTGCTCAGGACCATGCGCCTGTTGGGGCAGGGCGGCCGTTACGTGCCCGGCGGCAGCGACCGTCTCACCGGGCTCGATCCCTTCATCAACAATCCCTTGACCAGCGATCCCGTGCGCTATGCGCGCAACGCGGCGATCCTCGAGGAGGATCCGACGCTCGGGCTGGCATCGCCGACGGTCGCCTGGGCCGATACCGCGTTCCGCGCGATGCAGACCTTCAAGGGCATGTACTACCCGTCCGAGATCCGGCAGCCGATCCTGATGCTGGCGGCCTCCAACGACACCGTGGTCTCGACCGCGGCGATCGAGGAGTTCGCCTATCATCTGCGTGCAGGCTCCCATCTCGTGATCGCCGGAGCCAAGCACGAGATCCTCCAGGAGCAGGACCGCTACCGCGCGCAATTCTGGGCCGCGTTCGACGCCTTCGTGCCGGGCACGCCGTTATTCGGGTGAGGTGGTAGGCGAGCAGCAGGACAATGGCCTGCGCGGATCACAGCGAGCTCGATGCGTCCTGAGCGGCCGATCGTCCCACAATCTCGTCATGCCCGGGCTTGTCCCGGGCATCCGCGTCTTGTCGCGCGTGTCAAAGAGCGCCTCTCGCTACAGCGTCTTCAGATACTCGATCAGGTCGTAGCGCTCTTTTTCCTCCAGCGGGCGCCCGATGACGCCTGGCTTGTCCGGCCCCGGCGTGCCCTCGAATGAATGGCCGCGATTGCTGTTGCCGTTGATCTCGGTGCCGTCGGGCCAGGTGGTCGAGAACTGCGTTTCTCCGGTCTTGCAGGTCTCGCCCTCGACGACAGCGAAGCCGACCTGCTTCGGATCGTAGTCGCGATTGCCCATGCAGAACTTCTTCGGGCGCTCGGCCGCCGGCCTCAGCATCCAGTAGAGCGAGGGGACCGAGCCGTTGTGGAGATACGGGGCGGTGGCCCACGCGCCGTTCAGCGGACGCGCGCGATACCAGGGGCGTGGCTCCTTGGGGTCCGGAGGCTGCGGCCCGGGATTAGGGCAGTTCGCGCGGGCGCCCCACCAGGACTTCTGTCTCTCTGGCGGGATTTGTGCGTCATCCATCGCCTTGCGGCTTACGACGTCGACGATGGCCATCAGCCCAAGCGCGTAGGACATTTCGGTCGACGAGGTCTCCGGCAGGTTCGTGCATTTCCACTGCTCGCCGAGAATGCGCGTCGGCTGCAGGTCGAGGAAGCCCGGCACGGAGATCGTCCGCTTCTCAAGGACGTTGGCCTGTGCGGAATCCGTCCCCATCCCCGCGACGCTCTTCTGGACGGGGTTCAGCACCATCTGGTCTCCGATGCGCTCCCAGCGCGGCGAGGACCAGACGCTTTTCTCCGGATACTCCTTGTCGAACTCGGGATCGTTGACGGGACCGAGGTGGCACTCAACGCAGATCGTCGCGTAGAGCTTGCGGCCGCGCTTGACGCTATCGGGATCGATCTTCCAGGCGTCGCCAAGGATCTGCGAAGGCCATTTCGGTGAGGTCAACCCGCCGAGCTTCTTCTGCGCGTAGGGATCGGGACCTGCCAGCAAGCTCTCGATCCAGTGCAGATTGGTGATCTCGGCCGAGGAGCGGTAGAGCCTGTCCTTGGGATAGGCATCGGACAGGTTGAGCAGCGCGGTCACGCCGAGGGCTTCGCCGGCATTGCGGATCAGCGGCTGCTCGATCGAGGCATCGTACTGCGCATATTTGAGCCACGGCACGGTCCAGATCGGCGGGAAGCTGACCGGCGCATCCTGGGCATGCAGGTTCTTCTCGAACCCAGCGACGCCGCTGAACGCGAAGTCCTGCGCAAACACCTGATTGCCTATGCGGTTGAGCGCATCGAGACGCCCGAATCCTTCCTCGGTGTCCTTCTGCTGCTTGCCGTCCCAGGTCGTCTTGCCGGCGATCGTCTTGTCGTAATTGTTCTGCCAGTCGAGCAGGAATTTGCCGATCGCGCCGAGCTTCTGCTTGAGGGCGTCGCGGTCGGCGTCGCTCGCCTCGGGACCGAGCACGCGATCGGCAAACCGCTTGAAGCGGAACGGCACATACAGGGTGTAGGCGATCGAGAGACCGGTCGAGAGCTCGAGCTTCTTCAGGTCGGTCATGGCCGGTCCGCCGTCAAAGCGCACGTCCACGCCCTTGTAACGAATGTGCCCGGTGTGACACGCGGCGCAGGTCAGCCCGATCTTGTCTTCTTCACGCCGTCCCGTCGCAGGGTCGACGACGCCCGTCGTCCGCGCAAATCCGACCGGAAGGCCGTCGACATTCTCGCCTTGCCCCCAATCGCTCGACAGGCTCGGCGGCTGCTTCGTCTCGTAGACGTTGGCATAGCCGAAGCGCCGCAGCGTGGTTGCGTCGGTGTTGATGGACTGCGGGCTCGGGATGAAGCCGAAGCGCTCGAGATAGGTGCTGTCCTTCATCATGCCTGGCCGCGAGAACAGGTGAAGGCGAGGCTGCTCCAGTGCCATGAACCAGGAGTAGGGGACAGGAAACGTTGCGGTGCCCTGGCTGGTGTGATGGAACCAGTGCCGGTCCTCGAGCGACCAGTTCTGCTCGAGCCAGTAGGCAGCCGTCGTCTCACGGAGCGGGGGCAGGGGCGGCGGGATCAATTGCGCCGCCTGTCCCCACAGGACTGCCCTGACCTGATCGGGGAATTCGGCAACGGCGATGAGGGTCACGAGGCCGAGGGCGACGAGCAGGGCCGCAAGCTTGAGGGCGCCGCGCATCGTGCGTTGGCAGGCCGACAGCACCGGTTGCGACAAAAGTCGCTGGTTGATGCGATCGGGGAATTTGCGCTCATTGAACAGCGTGCGCACGTCGGCCACGCTGAGATAGCGGTTCTCACCCTCGCCCTTGCCCATGATCTTCAGCAGGATCGGCCATTCGAATTTCATCAGCAGCGGGTAGTACCAGCGCGCAGCGTCGCCGGCGCGCTTGAGGTTATCGCGCATGAATATCTCGATCTCCGACGCGTTGAGGCCAGGCTCAACGCCGCCGCACGGATCGGGGTAATTCCGGCCGAAGCTGGCAAGCCGCGCGATCTCGTCCTCGTTGACGCGCCCGTCCACGCTGAGGATGCGCGAGCCGGCGCCGCGCTTGTCCAGGGGGCCGCCGCGCAGCGCGTCGAGCTGGGCGCCCGACCAGATGCTCTTCAGCAGGTGACGCGCGCCGTTGGCGATGAGCGCGACGCCGCGGGTCTCGATGCGGGCCAGCGTCTTTTTCGGCCCCTTCTCGCCACTCGCATTCGCGATGGTCTGCGCCAGCGTGCCCAGCGGGACGGTCCCGCCGTCGACGAAGCCCTTGCCGACGAGTCCGCGCAGGAACGGACAAGGATTGTTCGGCGACACCTCGATCGGGGGATCGAAGGGTTTCGAGGCAGGGTTATGCATGGCCCAAATTCCTGAAAACAGCGAATCGTAAAAAGCAGACGCGCCGATAGAGCGCGGAAAGTCCTAACAAACAGACAGCGGGAGACTATGCTACCTCAGCGTGTGGAGAAGTGTGGCGGAATTCCGCGCGGTGTCAATAAAAGCAGACGTGAGATTGCGATGGGGCCGAGGTTTGCCCTCAGGATTCGGCGGCGCGCTTGACGTCGGTCTGGACGAGGGTCAGCTTGCTGAAGGGTACACCCGCTTTCAATAGGCCCTCGCGGTAATGGGCGATGTCCTCGGGCCGCTTCCAGTGGAAATTCCGCAAATGCCGGTCGGCGTTCAGCGCCGGGTAGTTGCCGAGCAGAACTTCGGCCGCCTCGGCGGCCTCCTCGGCGCGTCCAAGCTGTGCCAGCGCGGCGGCGCGGATCGCGAGCGCCTGCATGTGATTGGGGTTGATGTAGAGCTGTTCGCGCGCCCATGACAGGGTCGCGTCATATTGCCCCAGCAGGTAATGGCTGAAGGCATTCAGTGCCGCCCATTGGTAGCGCGGATCGTTGTTGTCGCGCTGCGCCGCCATCGAGAACAGCTCGATCGCCTCGCGGTGCTCGCCGATGACGAAGTGGCAGATGCCGAGCACACCGCGCGCGCCCATGTCGTAGGGGTTGAGCGCGACCGCGCGCCTGGCGGCGTCCATTGCGGCCTCGTAATGCCCCTCCATCGCATGCGCCCACGACAGGATCGAAAACGCGAAGGAAGAGCGCGGATCAAGCCGCACGCTGGTTTCGGCGAGGTTCATCGCCTCGGCCCACAATTCACGGGTGCCCTTGATCCAGCCGAACTGGATGCTCTGGATCTGGATCGTGGCGAGATAGGCGTGGGCGATCGACAGTTTCGGATCGAGCGTGATGGCCTCGTGAAACAGGGCGATGGCCGAGCTCAGGTCCTCCTTGGTCTGCCGGTAATAATGTGAGAGTCCCTTGAGGAAGCGGTCCCAGGCGGTCACGTCGTTGGTGAGGCGTGCGGGCGCGGAGGCTTCGGCACGGACGATCTCGGTGGCGATGGCTGCGGACAGGTTGGTGGTGATCTCGTCCTGCATCGCGAAGAGATCGCCGATGTCGCGGTCGTAGCGGCCGGTCCAGAGCTGCTCGCCGGTCTCCGGCGCGATCAGCTCGGCGGTGACGCGGATCTTGCTGCCGGCACGCCGCACCGAACCCTGGATCAGGTAGGTCGCGTCGATCTCGCGCGCGATCAGGCGGGTGCTCACGTTCTTGCCCTTGAAGGCGAAGGTCGAGTTGCGGCTCAGCACGCGATAGAACGATTGCAGCGACAGCGCGTGGATCAGGTCCTCGGTCAGGCCATCGGAGAAATACTCGTCGTCCTGGGCGTCGCTGAGATTGGCGAAGGGCAGCACCCCGACGATCGCGGTCCGGTACTGCTGCGACAGGACCGACGCCTCCTTCGCCTCGGGCACGAGCGCAGGTGCGCCCTCTGGCGTCCAGGTCCAGACGCCGACCGGATCCTTGATGTTCTTGAAGCGGTGATTGCCGGCATCGACCAGCGATACGCTGAGATGCTTGCCGACTTCCTTGTAGGCCTTGGCCGAGATCGCGAAGCCGCCGGGGCTGGCCACGGATTCGAGGCGTACGGCGATGTTGACGTCGTCACCGAACACCTCGTCCTCGTCGGCGATCACGTCGCCCATGTGGATTCCGAGGCGGAATTGCATGGCGCGCTCGGCGGGCAGATGGTGGTTGCGTTCCGCCATCAGCGTCTGAATCGCGATCGCCGCCTCAGTGGCGCCGACGATACTGGCGAACTCCAGCAGGAATCCGTCGCCGGTGTTCTTCACGACGCGGCCGCCGTGATTGAGGATAATGGGATGAATCGCACTGCGATGCGCCTTGAAGGCGGCATGGGTGCCGGCCTCGTCATGGCCCATCATGCGCGAATAGCCGGCGACGTCGGCGCAGACGATGGCGGCCAGGCGTCTTTCCATATCCCCAGGGCTCCAACGGATCGGGGACCGGCCACGGCGTGGCAGTCGTCCCGAATCCAGCATTTCAAGAACCTTGCCTTTATAGAGCAGAAGAGGCCGAGCGGAAGTATGATCCGCATTGCAAATTCGTTACAAATCCTACGCAATCCGGCGGTGGACGCAGGCCGGCGAACCGACTAAGCCGGGTTCCCTCACACCGCCCGGCCCCGGGTGGACGGGACATCAGGCATGCTCGGCATTCACGAACTCTGGCTTTTCATCCTGTCCGGCGTGCTGCTCAACATCACGCCGGGACCGGACTCCGTCTATGTCATCGGCCGGAGCATGCAGATGGGATGGCGGGGTGGGGCTGCGGCCGCCTTCGGCATCAGTTTTGGCTGCTTATTCCATGTGACGGGCGCAGCGATCGGGCTATCGGCACTGCTGATGGCCTCATCCACGGCATTCGCGATCCTGAAGCTGGTCGGCGCGGCCTATCTCGTCCTGACGGGACTTCAAATGCTGTGGTCGCGGCCGGCGCTCGCGGCGGCCGTGACAGGCGAGCCCGTCCAGAAATCGCTGCGGCGGGTCTTTCTCCAGGGCGTCTTCACCAATGCGCTCAATCCCAAGGTGGCGCTGTTCTTCCTCGCCTTCCTGCCGCAATTCGTCGCAGTCGATTCGTCGCACAAGCCGCTCGCCTTCCTGACGCTCGGCCTGATCTTCATCTGCACGGGCACGCTGTGGTGCCTGTTCCTGGCGGCGTTCGCGGCGAAGGCCGCGCACCGGCTGCGGCAGTCCGAGGGCGTGATAGCCTGGATCAACCGGACGCTCGGCGGCCTCTTCGTCTATCTCGGTATCCGCGTTGCCATGCTGGAAACGCGATAACAACAAAGCGAAGGGCCATAACAAGCCGGCGGATCGGGCTCCCGACGCGATCCCGGCAGAGGGGGTGGTTGCAATGATTCGTGGAAGCTGTCTGTGCGGCGCGGTGCGGTTCGAGGTCGACCAAGTGCGTTCGCTGACGCACTGTCATTGCGCCAATTGCCGCAAGTTGACCGGCGCGCCATTCGCCACCTATGCCCATGTCGATGCCGGCAAGTTTCGCTTCGTCGCGGGCGAGGACATGATGGTGCGCTACGAATCCGCGCCGGGGAGTTTCCGCCATCGATGCAAGGTCTGCGGCTGCCTGACGCCGGGCAAGGCGAGCTATCTTGAGACCGTCAGCATTGCCGCCGGGTTGCTCGATGACGATCCGGAGGTCAGGCCGCGCCTCCACGTATTTACCTCGTCGCGCGCGCCGTGGTGGACGATCCAGGACGATTTGCCTCAATACGAAAAATGGGTGCCCGGCTACGCACCGAAGTCGTGAGCCTTGCCTCGCGTGCGAGGTGACTCGAGCATCTCGGTCGACTAGATTCGTCGCACTCGAGCCTCTTAAGCAACCTCATTGAGCAGCGCGCTGCCCGCCAGATAGAGGCCGAGCAGGATCATCGCGACCAGGAACCAGTGGCGAAATGCCTCCGCCGGCATGCGCGCCCGCACCGACTGGCCGATGAACATCCCGGCAAAGGCGCAGGCCATTGCGACGGCGCCCGGCACGGCGTTGGCCGGGGTGAGGAGGCCGCCCGCGGTGAGGTTGAAGGCGAGCGCGAGCGTTGCGACCGTGAAGAACACGCCGAGCGCCTGCACGAGTTCGTCTTTCTCCATGCCGATCGCCTGCATGAACGGCATCGACGGGATCACCTGCACGCCGGTCGAAGCCGAGATCGCCCCGGTGATGACGCCGACCACGCCGCCGACCCATCTCTCGTTCTTCGGCGCGACGCGGAAGTGGAACTTGTTCAGTCCGATCACCGCGTAGATGATGAGCAGGAGGCCGAGCACGATCGTGCCGTAGCGCGCATAGGGGCCGGTGAGCGCGCCGGCGTTGAGCCAGCATCCGATCACGGTGCCGACCATCAGCGGCCACAGGCGCTTGAGGATGTCGCGCAGGTAAGGGCCGACGAAGGTCTGCCAGATGTTGGTGATGATGGCGGGCACGATCACGATGGCGATCGCGCGGCCCGGCGCCATGCTCACGGCGAGCAGGCCCATCGAGACGGTCGGCAAGCCCAGACCGATCACGCCCTTGACGAATCCGGCGATCAGGAAGACGGCGGCGATGAGGATGAGCAGCGGGTCGATCATACCGCCCACATTGACGGAAGCTGCGCTTCAGCACAATCTGGAGGTTCCGGAGATAGCCTTCGCCATTGACGAAGGCTGAACGTCGAAGGAGACAGCAAGTGCGTTTCGACCTCGTCGATCTCCAGCTTTTCATCGCGGTCGCCGACCAGCGCAGCATCACGCGCGGTGCCGAGCGGTCGCATCTTGCGCTGGCCTCGGCCAGCGCCAGGATCAAGGGGCTCGAGGACGCGCTCGGCGTCGCGCTGCTCAAGCGCGGCCGCCGCGGTGTCGAGTTGACCGCGGCCGGCGAGAGCCTGCTCGATCACTCTCGCCTCGTCATCCACCAGGTCGACGCCATGCGCGGCGATCTCGCCGGCTTTGCCAGCGGCGTGCGGGCGAGCGTGCATTTCCTCGCCAACACCTCCGGCCTGTCGGAGCACCTGCCGAAGGCGCTCGCCGGCTTTCTGCACGAACATCGCGATGTCGCCGTCGACATCGAGGAGCGCGAGAGCACCGACATCGCGGCTGCGATCACCGCGGGCGCCGCCGATCTCGGCTTCGCCGCCGAGCATGCGCTGCCCGACCACATCGAGCGCTTCGTCTTCAGCGAAGACCGTCTGACGCTGGTGACGTCACGGCGCGGCCCGTTCGCCGGCCGCCGCCAGATCGACTTCCAGGAGGCAGGCGGTTGCGATTTCGTCGGGCTGACCAGCGCCACCGCGCTCCAGCTCCATATCTCAAAGCACGCCGCCCGGCTCGGCATGCGCCCGCATTATCGCGCGCGCCTGCGCGATTTCGATGCGATCTGCCAGATGGTCGCCGCCGACGTCGGCGTTGCGCTGGTGCCGGAATCCGCCGCCCGCCGTTGCGCCAAGCTGATGCCGCTCGCCATGGTTCGCCTGCGCGACAGCTGGGCCAACCGGAGACTCGTCATCTGCGCGCGAAGTTTCAAGACGCTGCCGCGGCCGGCGAAAATGCTGGTCGAGCATCTGCGCGCCGCGGCGATGTGAGGGCGTGCTGCCAAGATGCGAGGTGCAGTGTTGCCACGCGCTCCGCTCTGCTCCCTCCCCCTTGCGGGGGAGGGCAGGGAGGGGGGTAGCCCAGGAAAAAGTCTATCAAGAACAACGCGCGACGTTCGCGCAGAGACGGAGAGCGTGTGCCGTGTGGCACCCCCCTCCCTAGCCCTCCCCCGCAAGGGGGGAGGGAACGCACCTGTTTTGTGGTGATGGCTGTGCCTTAAGTCGCCGCCTACTTCGCCGTCTCGACGCCGGCGTCCTTGATCACCTTCGCCCACTTCGCGGTCTCGTTGGCGATGAACTGCCGAAAATGCTCCGGCGTGTCGCCGACAAGGCTCGCGCCCTGCGCGGTTAGCTTTTCCTTCACGGCCGGATCGGCCATCGCCTGTGTCGCGAGGCGGTGAAGCGTTGTTACGATCTCCTTCGGCGTGCCCTTCGGCGCCACCATGCCGTACCAGTTCTCGATGCGTAGGGCAGGGAAGCCCGCTTCCGCCGTGGTCGGCACATCAGGCGCGGTCTGTGCCCGCTCGGGCGAGCCGACTGCGATCGGACGTAGGCTGCCCGCCTTGATCTGCGGCAGCAGCACCGGCAGATCGAGGAAGGTCATCTTCACCTGCTGGCCCAGGAGATCGTTCACCGCCGGGGCGGCGCCACGATAGGGCACGTGCACGATGTCGATGCTTGCGGTCAGCTTGAACAATTCGCCGGCAAGATGCGGCAGGCTGCCGGGGCCGGAGGAGGCGAAGTTGAGTTTTCCGGGCTGCGCCTTTGCCAGCGCGATCAGCTCGCCGATGTCCTTGGCGGGCACGTTGGTGGCAACGACCAGCATCTCCGGCACGGTCGCGACCAGCGTCACGGGCGTCAAATCTTTCAGCGTGTCGTAGGCGACCTTCTCCATGCTCGGGCTGATCGCGAGCGCGCCGGCGCTGGAGATGGCGATGGTGTAGCCGTCGGGCTGGCTCTTTGCGACCGCGTCGGTGCCGAGCACGCCGCCCTGTCCGCCGCGATTGTCGATGATGACCGGCTGGCCCGAGATCTCCGACATGCGCTGGCCGATCACGCGGGCAATGATGTCGTTGGGACCGCCGGCCGGAAACGGCACCACCAGCCGGATCGGCTTGGCCGGGAAATCCTGGGCCGCGGCGAGCGACGGCAGCAGGAGCAGGGTTGCGAGGACAAGCTTGCGCCAGTTTTTCATGCAAGCTCCTCGCCCGCCTATCCGTTGAGCAATTTCAGCGCTTCTTCATGCACGCGCGGATCGCCGGCGGCAATGATGCGGCCGCCGCTTTGCGCCGGCTTGCCTTCCCAGGTGGTGACGACCCCGCCGGCACCGGTGATGATCGGGATCAGCGCCGCGATGTCGTAGGGCTTGAGCTCGGTCTCGACCACGAGGTCGACATGGCCGGCGGCCAGCATGCAATAGGAGTAGCAGTCGCCGCCATAGCGCGAGAGCCGCGCGCCCTTCTCGATGCGGCCGAAAATGGCGCGGTCGCTCTCGCTCATCAAGAGCGGGCTCGTCGTGTAGGTCGTGGCCTCGGCAAGCGAGGCGCAGCGGCGGACCTGGAGCCGACGTTCGCCGGAGGGGCCTTTATAATTGGCCGAGCCGTTGTCGCCGGAAAAGCGCTCGCCGATGAAGGGCTGGTGCATCATGCCGAACACCGGCGCGCCCTTGTGCAACAGCGCGATCAGCGTGCCCCAGATCGGGAAGCCGCCGATGAAGGATTTGGTGCCGTCGATGGGGTCGAGCACCCAGACATAGTCGGCGTCCTCGCGCTCGTTGCCGAACTCCTCGCCGACGATTCCGTGCTGGGGGAAATTGGCCTTGATCAGGCGCCGCATCACCGCCTCTGCCGCGCGGTCGGCCTCGGTGACGGGATCGAAATCCTTGGTCTTGCTCTTGTCGTCGATCGAGAGCGAGGTCCGGAAGAACGGCAGGATAGTCTCGCCGGAGGCGGTGGCGAGCCGCCCGATGAAGGCTGAGAAGTCGATCACCGTCACGGCGAATCCTCAAAACGAAAGTCGGGTGAAGCTCGCATCTGCCTAGCTCAATTCGCCCCCGCCGTGCAGCGCTGTCTTGATTTGCACCCTGGTATTTTGGATGCCGGGGCGGCTGCCTCCTCTGAGCCATATCCTGGCCAAATATCGATCACGACGTTGAGAACTTAGTTCCGGATATGCCTCGTTCGTATGCAAACGGCTATCAACCCATTGAAATTCCTTATCAAAGAAACTGAATCCGGATTTCGCTGGAAGCAATTGAGCCCTGTGTTTTTTGCATGGGAAACGGCTCAAAAGCCCTTGCACTTTGTGCGGCGCAGTCGCATATTGTTGCGGTGCGGTAGCGCTTCGCGTTACCGCTGCCCTCCTTGGGCGTTTCCTCCCTAGACTTGGGCCGCTTGTTCATCACAAGCGGCCCTTTTTTCTTGGGCCTCTGTTTTCACTTCAACGCGCGCTCGGGCGCGAATCGAAAACGCTCCCGCGCGAAGCGCTCGCGATGCGATCGCGCGACGAAGGGCGCGAACCGCTATTCCGCCGCCGCCTGGAACGGGCCGAGATCTGCGAAGGGAATCGTCGTCGCCAGCACGTCGGCGAGGACTGCGAAGTCGGATGCGACCTGTGCGAAGCGTGCGCCGCGCTCGCGCCGCCGCTCGTCCATGTAGATCGCGCGGTTGAGCTCGAGCTGCACCGCGTGCAGCCCGCTCGCGGGGTTGCCGTAGTGCTCGGTGATGAAGCCGCCGGCATAGGGCTTGTTGCGGCCGATCGAATAGCCGAGGCTGCTCATGGTCTCCTCGACCCGGTCGGGCAGGAGCGGCGTGCAGCTCGTGCCGTAGCGGTCGCCGATCACCACGTCCGGGCGACGCGGCTCGTCGCGGGAGACGCCGACCGATGGCATCGAGTGGCAATCGATCAGCACCACCGTGCCGAACAGCTGGTGCACCTTGTTGATCAGCCGGCGCAGCGCGCGGTGATAGGGCTTGTACAGCGCCTCGATCCGCGCCAGCGCATCGTCGACCAGGATGCGGTCGCGATAGATCTCCTGGCCGTCGCCGACCACGCGCGGGATGGTGCCGAGCCCGCCGGCCACGCGCATCGAACGGGTGTTGGCGAAGCTCGGCAGCCGCCCGGAGAACATCCGGGGGTCGAGCTCGTAGGGCTCGCGGTTGACGTCGACATAGGAGCGCGGGAAGTTGACGCGCACGGTCGGAAAGCCGCGAGTGCTGAGGTGGCCGATCAGCTCGTCCATGAACGAATCTTCCGAGCGCCGCAGCGTCGGCAGGTCGATCCGCGAGGCCTGCAGGAATTCGTCCGGGTACGTCGAGCCGGAATGGGGCGAGTTGAAGATGATTGGCGCCCGCCACTCCGCGGGCTCCACGATCTCGAACGCTGGCGATACCTCGCCGTCAAACCGGGTCATCTGAGGGGCTTCGTCCCTTTAGCATCCGCAGGATCCGGCAGGGCTCGGATCGAATTGATTCGGCCGGTCGAGCGGCTCTTATGTGCTTTCATTGTCTGGAATCGCAACCATTCTGCCAAGCGAAAAAGTGTGATCGGCGCTGGAACGTGTCTTAACCGTGCAGGCATGGAGGCGGCATCGCTCCGAACGGCTCGATTGATTCGTGCCGCATTCCGGTTCACAAAGAACCGGTGGATCGCGGCCCAGGGTAAACATTTTCACCACAAATTTACCCTCTGTCGGGCTTAGTGACCTCTGCTGATAGTCCTCTTGGGATTCGACGTTTCCTGCCATGCCAAAAATCCTGCTTGCCGAAGACGACAACGACATGCGCCGTTTCCTGGTCAAGGCGCTGGAAAACGCCGGTTTTCAGGTCTCATCGCACGACAACGGCATGGCCGCCTATCAGCGGTTGCGGGAAGAGCCTTTCGAGATGCTGCTCACCGACATCGTGATGCCGGAGATGGACGGCATCGAGCTCGCCCGCCGCGCCTCGGAACTCGATCCCGACATCAAGATCATGTTCATCACCGGCTTTGCCGCGGTGGCCCTGAACTCGGATTCGGACGCTCCCAAGAACGCCAAGGTGCTGTCGAAACCGGTGCACCTGCGCGAATTGGTGAGCGAAGTGAACAAGATGCTGGCGGCCTAAATCGGCCCCGTTCCGTCCTTGCGCCGGCTCCCCTGAGCCGTTATAGGGACCCCACCCGATCTAGACGACCTCTAGGGCACGTAGCTCAGCGGGAGAGCACTACCTTGACATGGTAGGGGTCACAGGTTCGATCCCTGTCGTGCCCACCATCCTGCGCTCGCGAAGCGAGAGAAGGATGCCGCGCCGAAGGCGAACGGGCGCAGGCGGGCTTGTCGCCACGAGCCACGGCTCGGCAAGCCACGATCATACCGGCAGCCAAACCCATCAGAGCGAAGCGTACTGCAATTGGGTGGGACCGTCTGGAACAGCCCGGCGCCGGCCGGCATTGATGTTCCATGACCAAGGCGGCCGGGAAGACATTTAAAGTCGGTGACCACGTGAGCTGGAATTCCGAGGCCGGCCGTGTGCGCGGCCACATCCTGCGCGTGCACAGGAAGGACGTCGACTACAAGGGCTACGTCCATCACGCGAGCCCGGACGATCCGCAATACGAGATCAAGAGCGACAAGACCGACCACGTCGCCCTGCACAAGGGCCGGGCGCTGCGGCGGCTGCGGAGCTGACGGGCGGCGGTCGCGCTGACAGGCAGGGCATCCCATGGCTCATCCGTTCTTCACGCTCGGCCACGCGACCCGCCCGATTGACGAGTTCGTCGAATTATTGCGGAACGCCGCCGTCACGCTCGTCGTCGACGTTCGCACCGTGCCGCGCTCGCGCACCAATCCGCAGTACAACCGCGAGACCTTGCCGCAATCGCTCGCGGCGCATTCGATCGGCTACGAGCATATTGCCGCGCTCGGAGGCCTGCGCGGCCGCAAGCGCGACGTGCCGCGCGCGTCCAACGCCTTCTGGCAGAACGACAGCTTTCACAATTACGCCGACTGCGCCATGAGCGATGCCTTTCAGGACGGCCTCGCGCATCTACGGGAACTGGGTCACGAACGGCGTTGCGCGATCATGTGCGCGGAGACGCTGTGGTGGCGATGTCACCGGCGGATCATCGCCGATTATCTCATCGCCGCCGGCGAGACCGTTGTTCACATCATGGGACCAGGGCAGGTCGAGCCGGCCGAGATCAACCCGGCCGTGCGAATCCAGCCTGACGGCCGTTTGTGCTACCCGGCGGAAGGTTAGCCAATCGTCCCCGGTGGGGCTATGCTTGCCGTAGTTGCGCACCCCGGATCGAGCGAAGCGAAATTCGGGATATTGCCCGCCGCGTGTTCTCCCGGATTACGCTGCGCTCCATCCGGGCAACGGCCTCCATCCGGGGCGCGAGACACCCGAATGAGCGTTTCCGTCATCGAACAGGCAAAGATCCAGGCCGAGGTGCTGATCCCGCTGGTCAAGGCCCTGCAGGCAGAGCTCGGCGAGACGCGCGCCAACGCGCTGGTGCGCCAGGCGCTCGGCGATCTCTACCGCCGCTACGGCGAGGAATTCTGGAAAGCGAAGAACGAGACCAATCTCGGCAAGGCCGTCGCGTCGGCCTTCAAGACCTACGCCCGCGACGATGCGATCGCCTATGACGTGATCGAACAGACCGAGGACGCATTTGCCCTCGATGTAAAGCGCTGCGCCTATGCCGAGTTCTACAAGGCGCTCGGCGAGCCGGAGCTCGGTTTTCTCCTGATCTGCACCGCCGACTTCGCGACCGCGGATGGATTTGGCCCTGACGTCACGCTCGCGCGCACGCAGACGATCATGCAGGGCGCCGATCACTGCGACTTCCGCTACCGGCGCGATCCGGCTCGGCCGAAATGAAGGATGCTTCGGCAATGAAGGCGGCCTGTCCTGCAATCGCGATGCTGGCGCTGATCGCGTCCAGCGCCCATGCAGGGATCATTGACTGGCAGGCCGAGCTCGCTCGCTGCCGCGCTTTGCGCGAGAACGCCGAGCCGCTGCTCCGCGCGGGCGAGGGCATCTCGGCCGTCGCGCGCTCCGGCGCCACGGCCCGCCGCTGCGCCTGGATCGAGCACAGGGCAGCCCGCAAGAAGAAGACTGGCGCGGATGTCAGGTAGCCGCGCCGCTGCGCCTTGCGCGGCATCGCACGCTAGGCGCTGATGCTTCTGTCCTTGGCAAGAACAGACGGTGCAATTCCCAAAGTCTGCGACGGATGCTCGCCGAACATCATGAAGTAATACTGTGAGAAGCGCCCGAGCTCATAGAAGCCCTGCTGCATGGCCACCGCCGCCACCGTCGTCGAGCCCGGCGCGCTGCCGCGCAGGATCGAATGGATGGTGCACAGGCGCTTGTGCCGCAGGAAGGTGACCGGCCCAAGCCCGAACACCTCCTGAAAGGCGCGATGCAGGGTGCGTCGCGATACCCTCAGCGCCGCGCAGATCTCCGAAACATGCACCGGGCGAGGGCCGGCTTCGTCCAGATAGTCCTCGACCCTGCGGATGAGCCGCCTTGCCGAAGGCAGCCAGCCGCCGTCGTCGGGCGGCAGAGACGACATGACATTGGCGGCCATGCACTCGACGATCGACCGTTTCCAGAAATCGGCGGTCGACGTCGTGAGACCGTATTTGTGGGTGCGCAGATGAGACATGATTTGCATCAGACGGCGCGAGGCGATCGCGCCGGTCGCAAGATCCGCCCGGAAGTGGCCCCGGCTGCGCCATGTGTCGGGATCGCTCAGCCTGGCGTCGCCACCGAACAGCGACGTCACCTCGTTGAGATCGAGGCGCATGGCCGCGTAGGCGGATGCACCGTGAAAGACGCCGTCATGCTCGAGCAACGGCGGAATCACGAGCACGTCGTTGAGCTGCATGTCGAACGACCAATGGGCCACGCGCTTCTCCGCCGCCAGCAGCATGCCGATGATCAGCTTGTCGTCGCTGGAGATGCGCTGAGTGCGCATGCCGACGTTGAAGGCGCCGATGCTGAGGGAGAAATCTCCGATGCCGATATGGGACAGCGTGCCGCGCAGCCGTCCGCGTCCAAGCTGCATGACGTCGACATGGGATCCGTGAACGGCCTGGTGAAGGCCCTCGAAGCCGTCAAGCTTTTGCGAATCAACTAGAAGCAACTGCCCCATGGCCGTACTCTTGTACTGAAGGGCGACAATTCTGCGGCAACCAACTGCAAAATACTACCGCAGCGGGAAGCGGATGAGACAACCTGGCTTCCCGTTTCGAGGAAAATCATTGCGGCATTTCACGCGAGATGTCTGCCTCACAACGCTGCTGATTGAGGGATTTGCAACAGGCGTCGTTAAGGCTCACCCCCGTTGCGCCGTGCTGGCACAAACTGCACATCACAGTCGTCCAATCTTCGGTTACCTTTTGCAACCTAAGCGATATTCGTTCGCTCCTCGGGATCGCGGGGAGAACGCAGTCAGATTCTGTTGTGTGCTCAAACGGTACCTAAAAAAGGAAGAGATGTTTACGTAACGCATCATTTGCATCTCCAGCCTTCAGCGCCAGGAAGAGGGGCCAGGCAATGTGTCCAGCGCATAGGGCAGTCTGTCATCGCCGACATCCGCTGAATTCCGCGCCGTAGCGCGAGGTGGAGTGCGCGTATCGGAGTTTTCACGATGCTGCGGGCAGGCCTGGATCGCTGCGAGTGGTTGCCGGATGACGTGAAGACGGGCGAGATGGTCTTCATTCCCGGCGGTACCTTCCGGATGGGCTCCGACCATCATTATCCCGAGGAAGTGCCGAGCCATCGCGTGTCCGTCGACGGCTTCTGGATCGACCGCACGCCGGTGACCAACCGGCAGTTCAAGCAGTTCGTGAACGCCACCCGCCACGTCACCGAGGCGCAGATCGTCCCGGATCCCAAGGACTATCCCGGAGCGGTGAAGGAGATGCTCTACGCCGGCTCGCTGGTGTTCTCGCCGCTGCCGCGCATCACCGATCTCCGCGACTGGAGCCAGTGGTGGAGCTTCATGCGCGGCGCCAACTGGCGTCACCCTTATGGCCCCGGCAGCAACATCAAGGGGCTCGACGATCATCCCGTCGTCCACGTCTCCTACAGCGACGCGGCTGCCTATGCGCGCTGGGCCGGCAAGGATCTGCCGACGGAGGCGGAGTGGGAGTTCGCCGCGCGCGGCGGCCTCGACGGCGAGGAGTTCGCCTGGGGCGATGCGCTGATGCCGGGCGGCAAGCATATGGCCAACATCTGGCAGGGAAACTTCCCTGTCCAGAACCTCGGCGAGGATGGGTTCGAGCGTACCTCGCCGGTCATGGCCTTCCCGCCGAACGGCTACGGCCTCTACGACATGATCGGCAATGTCTGGGAGTGGACCTCGGACTGGTGGTCGCCGAAGCACGAAGCCGACGCGGCAAAGCCCTGCTGCATCCCGCGCAACCCGCGCGGTGGGCGCGAGGAGGCGAGCTTTGATCCATGTCTACCAAGCATCCGCATTCCGCGGAAAGTCTTGAAAGGCGGC
The DNA here is from genome assembly GCF_001641635.1 of Bradyrhizobium centrolobii. Classification (GTDB taxonomy): domain Bacteria; phylum Pseudomonadota; class Alphaproteobacteria; order Rhizobiales; family Xanthobacteraceae; genus Bradyrhizobium; species Bradyrhizobium centrolobii. The sequence goes on along the minus strand of NZ_LUUB01000080.1, from coordinate 257,646 downwards.
TCGCATCTCTGCGCGCCGAACTATTGCCGCCGCTATCGCCCGGCCGCGCGCCATGCCGAGCCTGTCGACACATCGACCAGCCACGTCGGATTCCGGTGTGTGGTGAGGCTGTCCGGCCGTGCGCCGGATATGTTGAGAGATGGCGCTGCGTGATCGGCATAGTCCGACGCGCAACAGCCGCGCCGCTACTAACCATCTGGATAAAGTCGTCAGGAGTTTCCGCTCTGCCGCGGACCGGCTGGAGGAAAAATGCCCGTCCTCCCAACTCTATATGTGGCCTGCAAGGGGCTTGCTTCAAGCCCCCGGTCATCCCGTAGAACCCCCGGCCTCAGCCACAACTTGGGGGGTCACGAGATGAGCGCATCGATATCGACGGATCGGGCACAGGCGGCCGGGCGGATCGCCGGAGCGGCGACGAGTGGCCATGCGGTGGTGATCGTCGGAGCAGGTCCGACGGGACTGATGCTCGCGGGCGAACTGGCACTGGCGGGCGTTGACGTTGCCATGGTCGAGCGGCGCGTCAGCCAGGACCTTGCCGGCACGCGCGCCGGCGGATTGCATTCGCGCTCCATCGAGATCCTCGATCAGCGCGGCATCGCGGACCGATTCCTTAGCGAGGGGCAGTTGGCCCAGGTTGCGGGGTTCGCATGGCATCGTCTCGACATCAGCGACTTTCCCACCCGGCATGCCTACGGGCTCGCGCTGCGGCAGAACCGCATTGAGCGCATTTTGGCCGACTGGGCCAGTGAGCTCGGCGTGCGGATCTATCGCGGGCGCGAGGTGACGGCGATCTCGCAGGACGAGGCCGGCGTCGGTATCGACGTGACTGGCAGCCCGCCGCTGCGGGCGAACTATCTCGTTGGCTGCGACGGCGGACGAAGCCGGGTTCGTAAGGCTGCCGGCATCGATTTCCCCGGCTGGGATCCGACAACGAGCTGCCTGATCGCCGAGGCTGAGATCACTGAGGAGCCGGAATGGGGCCTCCGTCGCGACGACAAGGGCATCCACTCCTTCTCGCGTCTGGAGGACGGGCCCGTGCGGATGATGGTGACCGAACGGCACGCCGGACCACCCGGCCGCAGCGAGCCCTCCTTGCGCGATCTCAGCGACGCCCTCATCGCCGTGCACGGGACCGATTACGGGATCCACAGTCCGACCTCGATCTCCAGATTCACCGATATGACCCGGCAGGCAGCCACTTATCGTGACAGGAGAGTGCTGCTGGCCGGAGATGCCGCGCATGTACATTCGCCGGTAGGCGGCCAAGGCCTCAACACCGGCTTACAGGATGCGGTGAATCTGGGATGGAAGCTGGCGCAGGTGGTGAAGGGGACGTCGCCGGAAAGTCTCCTCGATACCTACCACGCCGAACGCCACCCGGTCGCCGCGCGCGTCCTGCGCAACACGATGGCGCAGACCGCGCTGCTTCGTCACGACGACCGTATCGACGCCTTGCGCGACTCCGTGTCCGAGCTCCTCGGCATGGACGAGCCTCGCAAGCGGTTCGGTGCGATGATGTCGGGTCTCGACATTCATTACGATCTCGGCGAGGGACATCCGCTGCTCGGGCGCCGCATGCCCGATCTCGACCTCATCACCGCCGCTGGTCCACTCAGAATGTTTACCCTGCTGCATGGTGGCCGCGCCGTGCTGCTCAATCTCGGCGAGCGAGGGGCCTTCGATATCGCGCCATGGGCGGATCGGGTCCAGTCGATCGACGCCGACCATGCCGGCCCGTGGGAGCTTCCCGCGCTCGGACCGGTCGCTGCGCCTCATGCCGTGTTGGTGCGGCCCGACGGCTATGTCGCGTGGGTGGGCGATTCAGCTCAGCACGGACTCGCCGAAGCGCTCACCACCTGGTTCGGCCCGCCCGCCGCGGCATAGTGCTCTTTCGTGCCGCGGACGCAGCGCAGCGCTTCTTGAGCGGTGCGCTGCAAAGCCGGGGCCCATGTGGCAGCGCCGTGCTGTGTTGCCAACTGGGTCCCCCGGCCCTGCGCGGCAACGCTTGCGCGTTGCAGCGCGTCCGGGACACGAGCGCGGAGGACCTACCGCCCATCCCGCCAGAACGCAGTCTGCAGCGGGAGCTGGTGGCGGATCATGGCGACGCCGTCGATGACCTTGAGGCCGCGGACGGCGCAGGCTGCCATGAACTCGGTGCGGCGTGCGGCGATGATGTCGAACACAGCGCAATCCTTCGGCAGTCGCGCCGGATCCATCGGCAGCGCGTCGGTTGCATGCAGGCCAAGCGAGGTCGCGTTCACGCAGAGGCCGGCGTCGTCGAAGCGTTCCTCAAGGCTGATATCGAGATCGGGGAATTGTCCGCGCAGCTTTGTCGCCAGCGCCTCGACCGGGCCGGGCACCTCGTTGAGGATACGCAGTCGCTTCAAGCCGCCCGCCGCCAGCGCGTGGCAGATCGCGCGGCCGGCGCCGCCCGCGCCGATCACGACGCAGCGACGGTTGGGATCGAAAATCCCGGCCTGGCGCGCCGCATTCAGAAATCCCCCGCCGTCGAAGGACTCGCCGACCAGCCTGCCATCGGCATCAATGCGGATGGTGTTGACGACGCCCTCGAACCTTGCGGCGCGCCCGACCTCGTCGCAGAGCTCGAAGGCCGCCGGCTTGTGCGGCATGGTCAGGTTGAAGCCCGCAGTGTTCGGCGATCTCGCCAGCACGCGGATCGTCTCGGCGAGATTTTCCGGGCGTACATCCATCGGCACCATGTGCCAGTCGAGGCCCTGCTCGTGGAAATAGGGCGTGTAGTGGCGCGGCGCACCGACATGGCCGGCGGGATGGGCAAAGATGAAGACGACGCGCGAGGCGCCGGTCGGAAGTTTCATGATGTCACCCCTTGACCGCACCGGCGGTGAGTCCGGAGACGAGATAGCGGCGCACCGCAAGCGAGAAGATCAGCACCGGCGCCATCACCAGCGAGCCGCCGGCGGCGATCTTGCCCCATTCCCAGCCCTCGTAGTTCATGAAGTTGACGACGGCGACGGGCGCCGTGCGCGCATTGGTCCGGGTCAGGATCAGCGCGAAGAAGAAATCGTTCCAGGCGTAGAGGAAGCAGAGGATCGCGGTCGCGGCGATGCCGGGCGTCACCATCGGCAGCACGATCTTGGTGAACACGGTGCGCGTGCGCGCGCCGTCGACGAGCGCTGCCTCCTCCAGCGAGATCGGCACCGTGTCGAAGAACGGCTGCATCATCCAGATCACCAGCGGCAGGTTGAAGCTGGTGTAGACCAGAACCAGGCCCGTGATGGTGTCGAGCAGGCCGATCCAGCGGTAGAACAGGAAGAAGGGGATCGTGAACGCGATCGGCGGCGCCATGCGCGTCACCAGGATCGCGAAGCTCAAGCCATGTTTGCCGCGACCGGCCCAGCGCGACAGTGCGTAGGCCGCGGGCACGCCGAACAGCAACGCCAGCGCTGTCGAGAGCGAGGCGCTGAGCAGGCTGTTGACGAAGGAGGCCGAGAACGCGCTGTGCCAGAGCGAGATGTAATTCTCCAGCGTCGGCGTGAAGATCGGCGGCGGCGGGAATTGCAGGATCTGGTCGTTGGACTTGAAGCTCATCTGCAGCAGCCACAGGAACGGCGAGAGCAGGATGAGCAGCGTGACGACGATCGCGACCAGCCGTCCGGGCGTCGTGCGGCGTCCGGAATGTTCGCTCATGCCATCGCCTCTCTCCGGCGGCCCATCCAGACGAGGCCAAGGCTGACGCCGGCGACGAGTAGCAGCATCACCACCGTCACGGCGCTGGAATAGCCGATCTCGTTGGTGTCGAAGGCAAGAAGGTACGCATAGTAGTTGGTTACTTCAGTTACCGTGCCGGGGCCGCCGCCGGTCAAGAGGAAGATCAGCGGGAACGCCTTCACGCTGTCGATCAGGCGGAACATGCCGGAGATCACCAGGATCGGCGTGATGAAGGGCAGCGTCACGTACCAGAAGATCTGTAGCTTGTTGGCGCCGTCGACGAGGGCGGCTTCCGAGTATTCCTCCGGGATGGTCTGCAGCGCCGCGAGCACCATCAGGAAGGTGAAGGGCAGCCACTCCCAGGTGTCGGCGATGATGATCGCGGTGAGCGCGAAATCGACGCTCGAGGTCAGCGCTGGCATGGTGAAATTCAACAACTGCGCCGAGTAATTGAGCGGGCTGATGTCGGGCGTGTAGATCAGCTTCCAGATCACCGCGACCACGATCGGCGGCAGCACCATCGGGATCAGGAAGAAGGTGCGGGCGAATTCGACGAAGCGCGACTGCACGTTCAGAAGCAGCGCGAGCAGCATGCCCAGCAGCACCTGGAACAGCACGCCCCAGAACGACAGCTTGGCCTGCACGAGCAGCGAATTGACGAAGCGGGGGTCGCCGGGCAAGAGGCCATAGTTGCGCAAGGGCGCGCTGAAATCGGTGGCCGAGCCCGGCGTCGTCAACTGGAATGGCGTGAGACTCGTCACGACGAGATAGATCGCCGGCAGCACGGCGACCGCAAACAGCACGATCAGGCTCGGCGTGAGCGCGAAGGCGATGAACCTGCGGCGCTCTCCGTCAATTCCACCCTGGCTCAAAGCTGCGTCCCGGCGCGACGAAGTGCTGCGATCGCCTGGTCCTGCGCCGCGTTCATGGCGTCCTTCGCGGGAAGCTGGCCGGTCGCGACCTGCTCGAACGCCTTGTTGAGGACGTCGCCGACGATCGGGAACTCCTTCACGGTGCGATATGCCATGTAGTTCTCGCCCCTGGCCGGCAATTCCAGCACCTCGAGATAGAGCGCGCCGAGATCCTGGCCGTTCACCGTGTTCAGCTTGCGATAGACGTCGCTGGTGATGATCGACCGCCGGCAGACCGAGGAATGACCATGCTCCTTGACGAGCCGCATCGAGATGTCAGGGGAGAGCGCCCATTTGATGAATTCCCACGCCGCCTTCTTGTTCTTGGCGTTTTTGGGAATGCCGAGCCCCTGGCTGTTCGATGCCGGATAGTCATGCACGGGACCCGCGGGCATCCGCACCACGCGCGAGGTGTCCTTCACCTTGCTTTCATCGGAAAGCAGGATCGGCGTCACCCAGGCGCTGGAATGGATGAAGATGTTGGAGCGGCCGGTGAGCAGCGACTGCCTCGCCTGGTCCTCGGTGTAGGTGAGCACGCCCTTCGGCGCGCTCTTCAGGAGGTTCGCGTAGTACTCGATGCCCTGAATGGTCTCGGGCCTGTTCAGCGCAGGCATGATGTCGCCGGGTGGATTTTTGAAGATGTTGCCGCCAAAGCCCTGGACGTAAGGCGGCAGGTTCCAGTGATGGAGTTGGAACGAGACGATGCCGTTGACGCCATCGCTGCCGTTGATCTCGGCGCAGACCTGCTGAAGCTCGGCGAAGGTTTTCGGGATCTTCAGCCCCTTCTTCTCCATCAGGTCCATGCGCGACAGCCCCATCACCATCGCGCCGCCTTCCCAGGAATAGCCGTAGGTGCCGCCCTTGGCGTCGCGATAGGGCACCTGCGCGCCTTCGACGAAGTCTTTCGGATTCCATTCGGCTGCCGTCAGGTTGGGGTCGCTCGCGAATTCGTCGAGATTGGCGAGCAGCCCCGCCGCGACCCAGCGCGCGGCGAGGATGAAGGTGACGTTGACGAAATCATAGGCCGAGCCGCCCGAGGACAGTTCGAGATTGGCCTGCTGGTTGTAGACCGGGAAGGCCGAGAGCTGGAGGTCGACCTTCATGCCGCTTCTCTCCTCGAACTCGGGGATGTATTTTTGCAGCAGCGTGAAGAAGCGGTGCTGGAACGAGGCGCCGTGCAGCGTGACGCCGGCAAACGGTTTTGTCTGCGCGATCAGCGGCGCCGGAAATGCCGCAAGCGCCGCGCCTGCGGCGCTCGCTTTCAGCAATTTGCGGCGGGTGATCGCACGAGCGGGTTGGTCCGCCTGGTTCTTCATATTGTCCTCCCTCGATACGGCTTGCCGGTTTCAACGCGCCCGTCTGGTGCGGGCGTTTTCATCCTCGGCGTCCTTCTTCCTTTGGCGCGACAGCGCCGAGATGATGTTCTGTTCGGTGAGATCCATGAGCTTGTGCATGGCCTGACGCGCCGCGTCGGGATTGCGCGCCCATATCGCGTCGAGGACCGCGCGATGGTAGGGCAGGCTCTTGCGCGGCGCGCCCGCGTTCTGCGTCGACAGGTTGAACGACATGCGCAGCGCCGCGGCAACGGTGGCGCCGAAGGCGATCAGAAAGTCGTTTCCCGTGGCGATGAGAATGCCGCGGTGAAACTGCAGGTCCGGCTCGGCATAGGCAAGGCGGTCCATTCCTGCTGCGTCCATGCCACGATAGGCGCGTTCGATCCGCGCAAAATCCTCGTCGGTGCCGCGCGCGGCGCAGATTGCACAGGCCTCCGGCTCAACGATCCTGCGAATCTCCAAAAGCTGCTTGGCAAACTCCTGCGTCGGCAATTCCGACAAGGTCCAATTGAGCAATTCCTCATCGAGCATGTTCCAGTCGATGCGCGCCCGCACATGCGTGCCGGCCTTCTGCTTCGAGACGATCAACCCCTTCGCCTTGAGCAGCGAGAGCGCCTCGCGGATGGAGGCGCGGCTGACGTCGAAGCGGGACGCAAGCTCGATCTCGCGCGGCAAGGTCGTGCCCTCGCGCCACACGCCCGTCAGGATCAGCCGCGCCACTTCGCGGGCGACCTGAGTGCTCGATTGCGGGCTGTCGTTGCTGTCGGCCTTTGCCACGTTGATCCGGATCCTGGAGTTTAAATGTCTGATTTATTGCATGTTGTGAATGCGTTTGCCCAGAGAAATGCGGTTCGAATGCAAGATAATCCAGCAGCGCGAGGTTTGACAAGAATTATTATGTCAGACATATTTTCTTTTGAGACAACGCCGCGTAGGACAAAACAACCGTGACAAAGCCCCACATCGTCCTGGTCATGACGGATCAGCAACGCTTCGACACGATCGCGGCGACGGGCCACCCCTACATGAAAACGCCGAATCTCGATCGTCTGACGGGCGAAGGGGTCTATTTTGACAATTGCTTCATCAATGCGCCGAGCTGCGTTCCCTCGCGCGCGGCACTGTTTTCCGGTCTCTATCCGCACGCCTCCGGCGTGCTGCGCAACGGGCAGGCCTGGCAGAAGACGTGGGTCAGCAAGCTGGCGGAAGCCGGCTATCACTGCGTCAACGTCGGCAAGATGCATACGATCCCCTATGACGCTAAGGCGGGGTTCCACGAGCGCTTCGTAGTCGAGAACAAGGATCGTTTTTTCGAAGGACGCTGGTTCGCCGACGAACTGGACAAGGCCTTCGCCGCGCACAAGCTGACCAAGCCGTCCCGTGCCGGCTATCGCAGCCTGCCGGATTACGGCGACAGGATGGGCGCGTTCACATGGGAGATGCCAAAATCGCTGCATCCAGACATTTTCGTCGCCGAGACCGCGATGTGGTGGCTGGAGACCCGTCCCAAGCCCGATGCGCTGTTCATGCAGATCGGCCTGCCCGGACCGCATCCGCCCTATGACCCGCTGCCGGAATATCTGGAGCATTACCTTGGCCGAAACGACCTTCCGGTCCCTCAGCCGACAGAGGCCGAGATCGAGGGATTGCCGGCCTATCTGAAGGAGAAGCGCCGCCACGACACTGAGGTCGACCACGACGCGGTGTCATGGAAGCTTCAGCCGACGCATGACGAGATGCGGCGCCTGCGCGCACACTATTATGCCAACGTCACCATGATCGACGAGCAGATCGGTCGCCTGCTGGAGACGCTCGGGGACAAGGGCTATCTCGACGACTGCGTCCTCATCTTCATGTCGGATCACGGCGACAATCTCGGCGAACATGGCCTCAGCCAGAAATGGTCGATGTACGAGCCCGTCACGCGCATACCGCTGCTGTTCTGGTCGCCCGGACGTTTCAAAGGCGGGCGGCGGATCCGCGAAAAATGCCAGCTGTTCGACCTCGGTCCTTCCATCCTGGATCTCGCCGGCGCGCAGCATCCAAAACCGTTCCAGGCCCGCAGCCTGCTTTCCCCGCTCAAGGGTGACAGCTGGGCCGGCCGCGATTTCGTCTTCAGCGAGCAGGCCGGCGACGTCGCCATGACGGGCGCGAGGCTGATCACCATGGTGCGCGACGACAGATGGAAGGCCGTGTTCATTCACGGCGCGGAGGACGGCCAGCTCTTCGATCTCGCGAATGATCCGGCCGAGCGCGACAATCTCTGGGGCGCGCCCCAGCACGCCGGTGTCATCAGCCGCCTCAAGGATGCCCTGATCGACTGGCGCCAGGACAGCCTGCTCGAGACGATGGATCTGAATGCCGCAGTGCGCTGACGCGCTCCCTCTCCCCGCAAGCGGCGCGAGGTGAACCGACCAGCCTCCAGCCTTCGATCACTCGACCAGGTACTTCCTCACCGCAGCTTCGTCCCATTCGATGCCGTTGCCCGGCGTCTCGTTCGGCAGTGCAAAGCCGTCCTTGATCGCAAGGCGTGTTGCCAGCACCGCATCGGCCCAGTCGACATATTCCAGCCAATGCGCGGTCGGGGTCACGCAGAGCAGATGTGCGCTGACCTCCGAGAACAGATGCGTCGACATCTCCACGCCGGCGGCATGCGCCAGCGACGCGGCGCGCAGCCAGCCGGTGACGCCGCCGATGCGCTGCACGTCAGGCATCACGTAGTCGCAGGCCTCCGCGGCGAGCGCGGATTGCATGGAAAAGGCGCTGTCGAAATTCTCGCCGATCTGGACCGGCGTGCGGAGCGCATCCGCGATGCGGGCACAGCCGGCATAGTCGTCATGGCGGATCGGCTCCTCGATCCAGGTCAGCCCCTCGTCGTCGAGCATCTCGCCGCGGCGGATCGCCTCGGTGACCGTCAAGGCCTGGTTGTAGTCGCACATCAATGTCACCTGGTCGCCGACCGCCTTGCGCACCGCGCGCACCACGTTGAGATCCTCCCGCGCATCGGGCCGCCCGACGCGGATTTTTGCGGCATGAAAACCCTCAGCCAGCAGCTTGTGCGCCTCGTCCACCGCGGCGGCGGCCGGCATGATGCCGAGCCCCTTCGAGTTGTAGGCCCGCACCGGCTTGGGCGCACCGCCCAGCAGCCGTGCCAGCGGCAAGCCCTTGGCGCGCGCCAGCGCGTCCCATGCCGCCATGTCGATGCCGGATTGCGCCAGCCTCTGCAGGCCGGCAAGGCCGAGCAGGGTGAAACGCTGGGTCAGCTTGCGCTCGAGCTCGAACGGCAAAAGCTCGTCGCCGGCGAGCATCTCCGACATTTCCGCGACCATCGCCGTCAGGGGCTTCAAGGCCGACGGCGTGATCGAGAACAGATAGGCATGCCCCTGCGCGCCCTCGTCGGTCTCGCAGTCGATCAGCACCAGCGGTGCCTTGGCGACCGCCCCGGTCGAGGTCTGGAGCGGCAGGTTCATCGGCACGATCACGGGGCGCGCATTGATGCGCTTGATGCGGATGGTCTCGGTCATAGGGCGTCTCCCGGCGGAGCAGATGCAGGTCTGCCCCGATCTTAAGCATTGGTCATGAAACGAAAAGGCGCATTCCCGCGACCACCATAAAATGGGGTTGCGCGGGTTCGCGTTTACGGGCTCTGTGCCCCTGCATGCTGTGCCGTCAGGTCCCCAGACTTTGCGACAAGAACGCACACAACGGAGCCACAAAGTGAAACAAGAGATCTCCGAAGAACAGCGCAAGAGCGGCATCCTGACCGGTGCCGTGATCGCCTTCCTCCTGCTTGCGCTGCCGCTGGCGGTCTGGCTGGACCTGACCGAGCTGAGCAAGACGGCGCTGCGCCGGCAGGCCGCCGATCTCAACTCCGTCATCACCAGCGTGCGCAGCTATTATGCGTCCAACGTGGTCGGGCGCATCCTCGCCAACCCGAACGGCACGACCAAGGTCGTGCACAACTACGAGTCGGTCCCCGGCGCGATCCCGATTCCGGCGACGCTCTCGCTGGAGCTCGGGCGGGTGATCGGCGCACAGCAGGAGAACATCACCTACCGCTTCGTCTCGGACTTCCCGTTCCAGAACCGCGCGCCGCACCAGCTCGACAAGTTCGAGCGGGACGCGCTGGCCGCGCTCCGCATCGATCCCGAGCAGAAGATCGTCGACACCGAGACGTCGCTGTTCTCCGACAAGGTCCGCCTGGTCGCCCCCGTAACCATGGGGCCGGCCTGCGTGAGCTGCCACAACAGCCATCCCGAGAGCCCCAAGAAGGACTGGAAGGTCGGCGACGTCCGCGGCATCCAGGAGGTGATCATCGCGCAGCCGATCGCGGCCAATATCTTCTCGTTCAAGTTCCTGCTGGCCTATCTCCTGATTGCAGCCGGAAGCGGCCTGTCCTTCCTCTCGCTCCAGCGCCGTCAGGCCAATCGCATCAAGAACATGAACAAGGAGCTCGAGTCGGCCAACGACTTCCTCGCCTCGCTCTCGATGAAGATCTCGCGCTACATCCCGCCCCAGGTCTACAAGAGCATCTTCAGCGGCCAGAAGGACGTCACCATCCATACCGAGCGCAAGAAGCTCACTATATTCTTCTCCGACATCCAGAATTTCACCGCGACCGCCGAGCGGCTCCAGCCGGAGCTGTTGACCCAGCTTCTGAACGAATACTTCACCGAGATGTCGGCGATCGCGCACGAATTCGGCGGCACCATCGACAAGTTCATCGGCGACGCCATGCTGATCTTCTTCGGCGACCCCGAGACCAAGGGAGATCGCGCCGACGCGCAGGCCTGTCTTCAGATGGCCTGGCGCATGCAGCACCGGCTCACCGAGCTCAATGCGAAATGGCGCGCCTCCGGCATCGAGCAGCCGTTCCGCTCGCGCATGGGCATCAATTCCGGCTATTGCAATGTCGGCAATTTCGGCAGCAGCGACCGCATGGACTACACCATCATCGGTGCGGAAGCGAACCTCGCCGCGCGCCTGCAATCGATCGCCGAACCCGGCGGCATCGTGCTGAGCTACGAGACCTTCGCGCTGGTCAGCGACATCGTTCGCGCGCACGCGCTGCCCGCGATCACAATGAAGGGCATCAGCCGGGAGGTCATCCCCTATTCGGTCGACGCACTGAACGATGGGGGAGCCGGGAAGAGCGGCGTCATCACGGAGCGCGCTCCGGGCCTGGAGCTCTATCTCGACCCGGCCGTCGTGAAATCCGGTGACGCCGCCCGTGTACGCTTGCTCCTGGAAAACGCGCTGGCCTCGCTCAAGCCCGCGTGAGGGCAGGTCATCGCTTTGCGCCTTCCGTGAATGCGGTCTCGATCACGTCGCCGAATGGTTGCCAGGAACGGCCGTCAAACTGGACAAGCCGCATCTGCTTGATCGGCAGATAGCTGTCTGGCGAGGTATTCATCCTGATGTTGGGCAACGCAACGGAGGGCCGACGATCCCTGAGCGAAGCCGCCTGACGCATGATGTTCTCGCGCGATAGGTCGTCGCCGCATTGCTTCAGCACCTGCGTCAGCGCCTCGGCCGCGGCGTAGCCATAGAGCGCAGCGCTGTTGTTCGTGCTTTCTACGTGATGGTACTTGTCCATGAAGGCGAACCAGTCCTTCATGGCAGGATCGTCTTTCCATGCGGGATCGCTCGGATCCTTCAGGAAGGCTGCCGAGATCACGCCGGCCGAATTCTCCAAGCCTGCGGGCGCCATCGCATTGGCGATCGAGGCGGAGGCATCGTTCACGATGAAGACCGGGCGCCAATTGAGTGACGCCGCCAGCTTGATCACCTTGGACGCCGTCGACGGCACGCCGAGAAAGACGAAAATATCGGCGCCCGCGCGCTTGAGGATCGAGACGTGCCCTTCGAGATGCTCATCGGCAATGTCGAAGGCGATATCGACGAGGACAAGACGGTTCAGATCGCCAAGACCTTCCTCGATGCCCTTGAAGACCATGCGCCCGAACTGGTCGTTCTGCCAGAGCACCACGATCTTGCGATGCGGATAATAGGCCTGGATGTAGTTGGCGTAGATGCGTCCCTCGGCCTTGAACGAGGGCTGCCAGCCCATGGTCCAGGGAAACCGGTTGGGCCGGCTCAGCTCCTCGTCACCCGACGCGACGAAAAGCTGCGGAATCTTCCGCTCGTTGAGATACCAGCGCGTGGCGAGATTGCCGGGCGTGCCGAACGATCCGAACATCAATAGCACGTCGTCCGTCTCGACCAGATTGCGCGTCAGCTCCAGCGCGGTCGCGGGATCGGAATTGTCGTCGCGGGTGATGAAGCGGATCTTGCGGCCGTTGATGCCGCCACGATCGTTGATCATGTCGAAATAGGCGGCCTCCGCCTTGCCGATCGCGCCGAATTCCGAAAGCGGCCCCGAATACGGCATGACATTGCCGATGCGGATTTCGTTGTCGGCGGCGGATTGCTCTGCATGTTGCTGGGACATCGCCCCCAGCGACGCTGAGGCGACCATCAAAACGAACAGCATCCTGCCGATGACGCGCATGTTCGACACCTTGATGTTTGATGTTGGCCCCTCATGGAGGTCGGCCCAATCGGCACCAAGGCCGCTTGATCTAGGTCAAGCGTTTGTCAATCCTGTGGCTGACGGCTCGTTTCGAAGTTGCGTCCTGTTCCACGCTGACCCAAACGGCAGACGTGCTGACGCGCCGACGGCGGCGTGCCGCTATGGCAGACCGCGCGCCTCGAGCTGGTGCACCAGCAGCAGCGTCGGTTCGGCGAGGCTGTCGGCGGAGCCGTCGAGGCCGAACGCCGCGGCAATGCCGTCGCGGCTGCGCAGAACCGTGGTGCGCGGACAGTGGCCTGCGCCGCAGAGCGTCTTCCTCAGGATATCGCCCTGCGTTACGAGTTCTGCGGGATCGTCCGCGGCCCAGGCCAGCACGATCGTCTCTTCGACGTTGAGGATGCCGGGGAAGACCGACCGCTTGTCATATTGGCTGGCATCGGTGCCGAAATAAGCCTTCTCGCTGTCGGTGGCGTTCTTGCCCGCGCGATAGATCCCCGAAATCAGCACGACGCCGGCGACGTCGGAGTGGGTGGTCTGGAGTTCGGGATGTGCCAGCAGGCTGGCGACATGAAAGGCGCCAGCGCCGTAACCGACCGCGACGATCTCGCGGGTGTCGCCATTGAACAGGTCGATATTCCCGTGAATCCAGGACAGCGCCGCCGCCACATCGGTCGCGCCGACCGGCCAGGTCGCCGCGGGCGCGAGGCGATAGTTGACGCGCACCCCGATCATGTCGTTGCGCGCGGCAAAGCACATGGCCTGGTCCTGGATCTGACGCGACAGGTCCGGCGCCGCCGTGTCGCCGGTAAAGGTGTCGCCCGCCACGAACAGCAGCACCGGCCGCGGCGTATCCGGCTTGGTCGTGCTGGTGGCGACATCGAGCACATTGGCCTCGCTCTCGCCGTAGCGCAGGCCGCGCGTGAACGAGACCTGTTCGCACAGCCGCGCGGTCCCACCGGCAACCGTGTCCGAGTCGATTAGGCCCACCTGAACAAGATTGGACGGCGCTGTCAGCCGCGCCCGCAGCGGGCCGTGCGCGGAGGCTGTTGTGACGGTCAGAAGAAGGAAAAATGCGAGATAATTCTTCATATTGATGCCGGCCTTGCGCGCCTCATATTGGGTCGCCCGTTTGGCCCGTCTTTTCAATTCGCCTTATTAGTTAGTTCGTCTTGAGGCGATTTCACGGCACCTTCGGCTCCCCCTTCAGGCCCAGCTCAATTCCCCGGCTGGAACGTGCAATCCGCGCCGCTGCCGTCTTTTTGCCGGATCGCGTTCGGGTCGATCGTGCAGCTCAGCCTGGTCAGGCTTTCGAAATTCGATCCCGCCGCGCCATCGGCCGGAATGCCGGCCAGCACCTCGGTGGCGAAGATTTCGTTGGCCGTGGAGCCATTCACGGTCTTGACCGTCTTGCCGAAGGTGACTTCGCAGTTGCGCATGGTGATGTCGACATTGCCGGTGCGGCAGACGATCCGGTCCGCGGTCACCACGATTGTCTTCTTGTAGGGGATGTCACTGTTGGCGGCGAACAGCATCGCCACCGCCTTTTTCTCGGCGCCCGACAAGTCCGGCGACAGCGGCGCGATCACGCCCGCGAGTGCCAGCGCGGTCGAGCCCGAGACCTTCGCAGGCGCAGCGCCGACATTGGAAGCTCCGCCGGCGACAAGGGCGCAGGTGAGGAAAAATCTGCCGGACTTCATCCTTGCCCCCGTACCCCAATCCCAGCCCGTCGTGTTGCGCTCGGTGGCCCGCTTGTCGGCCAGACCACCACATGCGCAATCTACCATGCAATCGGAAGTGGAGGGCAAGCTGACAAAGCGCGCGACGATACCTTGGTGCCGCTGTTTTGCCCGACGTGTCAACGACTTTGCAGAGCGCGCAAGGCCTTATGCCGGCGACACCCTGCTACTTTGCATGGGGTTGTTTTTCAGATTTCGCATCGGCCTGTCACGGTCGCCTGCCGGCGGCCGGCTTCATCGTCCGGAACGTGATCGAGTAGCGCTGGGCCTCGACCGGCGGGATGCTGTGCTCCCACTGCGACCGCGCCTCGCCGTCCATCATGTAGAGCGAGCGCGCAAGGGCCTCGAGCGTATGGCGCTCCCACTTATCCGCGCTCCGGCGCCGGAAGCGGAATTTGCAGGGAGAGCCGAGCGACAGGCCGAGGATCTTGTCGAAATGCGGCTTGTCCCGGTGCCAGCCGATGCCGACGCCGATGTCATATTCCGTGCAGAGCACTTGGCGGACACTGCGGTCGGGCAGCCCGGCCCATGCCTCGACCTGACGGGCAGCGGGCATCAGCCACTCCGGGATCGGCTCGGCTTCGGTCAGGCGCTGCAGCGAATAGTCGTAGCGGAAGCCGAAGGACGCGACCCGGCGGTTGCCCTCGAAGGCGCCAAACTGGAAGCGCTGGAGCGGCAATGCCGCGATGCGGCGGATCAAGTCCTGCTCGACGGCTTCAGGGATGAAATCGTCCGTGTAGCGAAGGCCCGCAGGGCCTTCCTGCGGGCCGGCAAATAAACCAAGCTGCGTCATTCCGGCGGCACTCTTCCTGGTCGATCGATGCCGCTGGTCCTCGCGTTTCCGTGATGGAACCTAATGGCGGCTGCTGCGACTTACATATGACGCGGCGAGAAACGCGCGAGGCTGTCATGGCAGAGCATTGGAAGCATACCGCCGATCCGGCAGAGATCATGCGGGCGACCGGTCATCCTGAACTCGAATATGCCGCGGGCTGGACCATTGCCGGGCTGGTCACGATCGGCACCATCGTCGCCGCCTGGGTGTTCGCGATCTAGGCTACCGGAAACTGGAGCTCGAAGGCCGCGCCCTTGTCCGTCGGCTTGAGCCTGATCGAGCCGCCATGGCTCGCCATCACCGCACGCGCGATTGCAAGGCCCATCCCGGTCCCACCCTGGTCACGGCGGGTGGTGAAGAAAGCGTCAAATATCCTGTCACGGTTGGGCACTGAGATCGGCTCGCCGTCATTGCTGACCGTCAGCCGCAGCGTCGTTCGTTCGTCGACCGCTTCCAGCGTGATCGTCCTGGCCTTGTGCCGCATCGCGTTGTCGGTGAGGTGCGACAGCACGATCAGCGCCTTCTCGCCGGACATGCTGATCGGCCGATCAAGGCTGCCGCAGGCCGAGATCGCGCCGGCCGGAAACCGGGTCTTGAGATCGGCGATGACGGGCGCGAGCTCGGTGCGTTCGTTCTGCGGCAGGCTTTCGGCGCGGGCCAGTTCGCGCAGCCGCTGCGCCATCGCCTCCAGCCGCTCGGTGTCTGACAGGATGTTCGCAACGAACATCTTCTGCTCGGCCGGTGTCAGGCCGTCGGATTTCCCCTGAAGCGCGTCCTGCAACAGCTCGGCCGCGCCCCTGATCGAGGTCAGCGGCGATTTCAGCTCATGGGTGAGGTGCGCCGAGAACGTCGCGATGTAGTCGGAGCGTCGCGCCAGCTGCTCGGCCATGCCAAGGAAGCTGTGCGAGAGCTGGGCGAATTCACGCGTGCCGTAGTGCCTGAGCGGCTGGAATGCCTCCCGGTCGCCGCGGCCGATCCGGGCCGCTCGATCGATCAGCTCGCGCATCGGCAGCGTAATGGTGCGGGAGAACACCAGCCCGATCGCGATCGTGCCGAGAATGACGGCGAGCCCCGCCAGCACGAACTTGCTTCGCTCCTGATAGAGATGATCGAAGATGTTGCTCGGCGTCCGCGTGGTGTAGATCACGCCGGCGACGCGGTTATTGACGATCACGGGCATCGCCGAGAACACGTGGACGCCGAGCCCGCGGCTGAACGAGTAGATCGGCGGCGGAGGCTTGTCCGGCACGCGGTTGCGCAGCGTGGCGCGGTATTGCCCGTGCAGTGCGTTCGCGACTTCCTCGATATGGGCAAGCGATTGGCCGACCTCCTGGCGCCCGGCGATCACCACGCCCTGGGGATCAAGGATCCTGAACCCTGCCAGCGTCACCTTCTGGGTCTCGCGGATGATCGGCGTCAGCTTTGCGCCGATCTCGACATAGGCCTGCTCCGCCGGCCGGGGCGCGGCTTGCGCATCGGGGCGCCGCCGCAACAGGTCGTTGGCGGTGAGGTCAAGCGCGGGCCGGATCGGCGTGAACTGATCGCCGGGGTCGGGCAGCACGCCGGGCGGCACCTCGGCGCCGAGCGTGAGGCCGCTCCCGAGCCGCGCCTCGACCTCCTGCGCGTAGATCGTCGCGAGCACGCGGCTCTGCGCGATCAGCTCCGCCTGGGTCTGGCGGATGAGCTGGTTGTCGTAGAGGCGGAAGAAGAACAGCCCGACTAAAGGCAGCACGCCGACGGTGGTCAGCACCGCAAAGATCACGAGCCCGAGCGACGGCCGCCACTTGTCGGGCGCCGTGCTCATGCCTGCTTCTCGCAGCGGCCGAGCTTGAAGCCGACGCCGTGAATGGTCTCGATCACGTTGTCGCAGGCTAGCGCCGCCAGCTTGGCGCGGATGTTGCGAATGTGGCTGTCGATGGTGCGGTCGGAGACCTGGATGTTGAGCTGGTAGGCCGCCCGCATCAACTGGTCGCGGTTGAACACCGCAGTCGGCCGCGTCAGGAATGCGCGCAAAATGCCGAACTCGATCGCGGTGAGCTTCAGCGGGATACCTGCAAAGGACGCGACATGTTGCTCGGGATCGATCAGGAGGTTGCCTTGCGCAAGCGCGGCGGGCCCAGCCTTGGTCTCGCCATTGCGCGGGCTGAGACGCCGAAGGATGACGTTGACCCGCGCCACCAACTCGCGCGGGCTGAACGGCTTCGTCACATAATCGTCGCCGCCGATCTCGAGGCCCAGCACGCGGTCGATCTCCTCGTCGCGCGCCGACAGGAACAGGATCGGCACGCCCGAGCTCTTGCGGACCTCGCGGCAGACGTCGAGGCCGTCGAACTCAGGCATGCCGATGTCGAGCACGATCAGGTCGGGCCGGTCGGCGGCAAAGCGGCTGAGCGCTTCCTTGCCGTCGCGCGCCTCGATCACGTCCATGCCGGCCTTTCTCAGCGCGACGCGGATGACTTCGCGGATATGGCCTTCGTCGTCGACGATGAGAATGCGATGCGCCAAGAATCTCTCCGCTTCCTCGTCAGCCCGCCGGCTGGCTATCGGACGGCCTCTTTGCCTGTGCATCTAACCGGCGTTGCAGCCGCCAGGTCCGAAATCCCCAGGTTCGCCAAGCCATGTCCAGGCGCTGCACTTCTACAAGCCTATCGTGCCATACGACAAGATTGCCATCGGCGCGATGCTGCATCATCTTCCCGATCGCCAGCAAAGCTTGGGGCCCCAGTTGGGTGAGGTAGTTGATATCGATCTGCACGCCCCGCCCCGACACTTCCCGGCTGTGGGCGACATTATAGTCGGCAATGAAGGCGTCGAAGTTCACGAGCGAGGCGATATAGAGCACGATCGTTAACGCAGTCAGGTTGGCGCCGATCAGCCATTGGTTGGACCTGTCGAGCACGATGCGGGCGACGATCAGGATCAGTCCGAGCGCTACCAGCCCCATCCAGATGAAGGCCGCGATGCGCCAATAGGTCAGCATGTAAATGTCCACGTAGAGGTCGAGGCGGAGAATGGAGGAGGCGACCAGCAGGACGTTCTGCCCCACCCAGAGATAAACCAGCGAGCGGATCACCTTCGATTTCTCCGCCGGCCCGCCCTGACGCATCGCGACCAGCACGAAGGCGGCGGCGAGCAGCGCGGTCGCGATCAGCGGATAGGCGCCGCGATGGGCATACTCCGCATAGGTGACCTGGGCGGGCAGCGCCGCATGGCCCCACAGATAGATCCCGTCGAGGATGGACTGTGCGGCGAACAGCAGGTTGAACAGGATCAGCGAGCGCAGAATTGTCGAGGGTCCCAGGAACTCGGCTGAGACGAAGGGCGCAAGGGGCTCCGGCTCCGCGATATTGGCTGCCGCATTGGTGGGCCACTTCTTGCGACGCCAGCGCACATGGATAAACGGCCAGACCAGCGCCAGCATCGCCGTCCAGAACAGCAGCCGCCAGACGCTGACATATTCGAAGATGAGTTTTGGATTGAGCAGGGACACCCATTGCTCGATCACCGGGTTGGCCGCAGCGAACAGCGCGACAAAGACGGTGCCGAGAACCGCCGGCATCAGCCAGAGGGCGATGCCTCGTGTGAACGCCGACATGTTGAAGACCTGGAGCGCGTCGGGAAAGAACCGGAAGGGGCCGAACAGGAAGAAGTTGCGCAGCGCGCGAGCGCGGTCTGCGAGCTCGGTCGTCTCCGGATTGGTCGCGAACAGCAGGCTGACGGCCAATGCGATGATGAGGATCAGGAACGAGAGCGTGTTGAGCTCCTCGACGGCTGGCACGAGGCCCAGAGCGAGAACGATCCCGCCGGCCATTGCCCGCCGTGCCTCGAGCGTCGCGTGGTTGGCGAGCAGTGAGGCGCAGGCGATCGCGACGGCAAAGATGGCCAGCGAGAGTCCGATCCGCTGGCCGTAGAAGAGCCAATCGGCGAGAACGGCCAGCACCAGTGCCATCGCGAGCTTGGCGGGTATCGAGGAAGGCCTGATCGGTTGGATGTCCGTCGTTGACGTCGAAGCCAGGCTCGTCATGTCCAGAAGACCTTTCGTGGTTGGTAACGCCACGAAGTCTGGACGCTCCTTGTGCAGAAGCCGGGATGATCGTCTGCACGAGTTCAGGAGTTTCGTGCAGTTTTCGTGCAGGTGCGCTTTTGCCTCTCGCGCGACGTGAATCGCCTTGATAGGTGCGAGGCATTCGTCCTCTCGCACCCATCGAAATCCATGCAGATCATTCGTCGTATCGGCCTCATCCTGCTCTGGCTGGCTGCGCCGCTTTTTGCATTCGCGGCGGCAAACAAGAACGATCCCTATCTGATCATGCTGCGTGGCGCGGGAAACATCGCGCTTGTCGCTGTGAGCATCATCATTGTCGCCGTCCTTCTGCGCCGGGGGCACTGGCGCAGCATCGCGCGCAAGCTGCTCGTCGTTCTCTGGTGCCTGCCGCCACTCCTGATGTCAGCCGCGCACCTAAGGTTCGAGGTGCGCAAGCACGATGTCCTCAGTGCGAGTGCGGCCGAGGCACGCCAGCTCGGACCGCACTTCATGGTCGGCTATTCGTCCTTTCCCGAGATCGCGCGGCTTGCCGAGCAGGGCTTGATCGGCGGCATCTACGTGACCCGGCACAACATCAGGGACCGGACGGTCGAGGCCTTGCGCGCCGAGATCGCAGCGCTCCAGGACAAGCGGCGCGCCGCCGGCCTGCCGCCGCTCGTCGTCGCCGCCGACCAGGAGGGCGGCATCGTCGGTCATCTCTCCCCGCCGCTCACGAAGGTGCCGGCGCTGGCGACGCTTGCCGGGCTCGCGCCGGATGTCCAACAAGCCAAGGCAGAGGAATTCGGGCGCATTCACGGGCGTGAACTCGCGGACCTCGGCATCAATCTCAATCTCGCGCCGGTGCTCGATCTCAAGCCGCCGGTCAGGCGCAACCGCCTCGATTTCCATACGCTGATCGGCCAACGCGCGATCGCGAGCGATCCGGCGGTCGTCGGCGCGATCGCGGGCGCCTATGTCCGCGGGCTCGAAGCCTCGGGCGTCGGTGCGACCCTCAAGCATTTTCCGGGCATCGGCCGCGTGCGCACCGACACGCACCATTTCAGCGCCAATCTCGATACGCCGGTCGAACAGCTCGATGCCTCCGACTGGCGTCCATTCCGCGAGGTGCTCGCGCATTCGCAGAGCGCGGTCATGGTCGGCCATGTCACGCTCACGGCGGTCGATCCCGACCGCGCCGCCTCGCATTCGAAGCGCGTCGTGCAAGGCATCATCCGCGACAGATGGGGCTACCAGGGCGTCGTGATGACCGATGATCTTGTCATGGGCGCGATCTACCAGCACGACGTCTGCACGGCCGTGGTCGAGGCGATCAACGCGGGCGTCGATCTCCTGCTGGTCGCCTATGACGGCGCGCAATTCTACCGGATTTTTGATTGCGCGCTGGACGGCTCGCGGAAGGGCAAGCTCGATGCTGCTGCCTTGCTCGCGAGCGAAGCGCGGCTGGGACGCGCGTTTCCGGCCGACTGATTCCCCGATGCTATTCCATGGCTCGCTCTGACACCCGAGGTGGGCTAAGGCGTCACCGCTCCGCGGCTTACGGCGCGCGGGGCGGTGAGCTCCTTCCAGGTGGAGTTGGCGACGTGGACCGGCGAGAATGCCGGCCTCTCAATATAGCGGCCGTCGCCGGCTTCGGCGCGCAAGGTTCCGTCCTTCCAGGCGATCCGGCCGCGCGACAGTGTCACCGCTGGTCCGCCGGTGCAGGAAAAGCCTTCGAACACGTTGTAATCGATCCGGCTGATCTGCCGCTTCGCGCTGATGGTCTTGTGGGCGGCGGGGTCCCACACCACGAGGTCTGCATCCGAGCCGACGGCGACCGCGCCCTTGCGCGGATAGATGTTGAGGATGCGGGCGATGTTCGCCGAGGTCACCGCGACGAATTCTTCTTTCGTCAGCCGCCCCGTCGCGACGCCGGCGGTCCACAGCAGCGGCAGGCGGTCTTCCAGGCCGCCGGTGCCGTTCGGGATCTTTCTGAAATCGCCGAGCCCGAACCGCTTCTGTTCGGTCGTGAAGGCGCAGTGATCGGTTGCGACCACCTGCAGCGAGCCGGCCTGCAGGCCGGCCCACAGGCTGTCCTGGTGCGACTTGTCGCGGAACGGCGGCGACATCACGCGCTGGGCGGAATGGTCCCAGTCCTTGCTCTGGTATTCGCCGGCGTCGAGCAGCAGATGCTGGATCAGCGGCTCGCCATAGACGCGCTTGCCGGCCGCGCGCGCCCGCGCGATCGCCTCATGCGCTTCGCGGCAGCTCGTGTGCACGATGTAGACCGGCGTGCCCGTCATGTCGGCGATCATGATGGCGCGGTTGGTGGCTTCGCCTTCGACCTCCGGCGGTCGCGAATAGGCGTGGCCTTCGGGGCCGGTGACGCCACGCGCGATCAGCGCCTCCTGCATCAAGGCGACGACGTCGCCATTCTCGGCATGCACCACCGGCATGGCGCCGAGATGGGCGCAGCGCGCGAAGGAATTGTAGAGCTCGTCATCATTCACCATCAGCGCGCCCTTGTAGGCCATGAAGTGCTTGAAGGTGTTGATGCCGTAGGTTTTGACGACGGTCTCCATCTCGTCGAAGATCTGCTTCGACCACGACGTGACCGCCATGTGGAAGCCGTAGTCCGAGGCCGCTTTCTCGGATTTGTGCCGCCAGTCCTGATAGGCCGCGAGCATGGACTGGCCGGGATCGGGCAGGCAGAAATCCACCACCATCGTGGTGCCGCCGACGAGCGCCGCTTTCGTTCCCGACTCGAAGTCGTCGGCGGTGACGGTCCCCATGAACGGCATTTCGAGATGGGTGTGCGGATCGATGCCGCCCGGGATCACATAGGCCCCGCCGGCGTCGATGGTCTCCGTGCCCGCGGGGGCATCGATCGATGCGCCGATCGCGACGACGACGCCATCGTCGACCAGCACGTCCGCACGGCGCGAATGATCATGATTGACGACGGTGCCGCCGCGGATGAGGAGGGGCATGAGGGACTCCGCTGGGGTGTAAAGAGGTTGGACGCTGTGGGAAGCTATGCCTGGGCGGCGGGATGCAACAGGCGAAATTTTAGCCAGTCACTGGAGCGTTCTTGGGCGCGTGAAGATCTTCGGCGACGCGTGCTGCGCCTGCGAAATGCAACCGAGCCATGACGGAACGCGCGGGCGTGCGCCCTTGCGCACCGGTGCGGGCAGGGGCACTCTGCGGAAGCGGCGCACCAAGAACGCCGCCAATAAAGACGGCGCGAGGAAGCTTCCATGGCGGCGACGCGGATCGATTGCGACATCCACCCGGCGGTTGGTGGGACGCGTACCACGCTGCTTCCCTATCTCAGCGATCACTGGAAAGAGCAGGTGGTGAGCCGCGCCATCGACGGTCTCGATCTCACCAGCTATCCGCCAAGCATGCCGCTGACAGGTCGCGCCGACTGGCGGCCGGCGAACGGCAGCAAGCCCGGTTCCGATCTCTCCATGGTGCAGAAGGGGGCGTTCGATCAGCTGGGCGCGAGCCGCGCGATCCTCAATGTGCTGTATGGCGCGCAGGCCGTGTTCGACGCCTACATGGCGGCCGACTTCTGCAAGGCCATCAACGACTGGATCGCCGCCGAATGGCTTTCGCGCGATTCTCGCCTGCGCGCGTCCATTGTCGTGCCGATGCAGGCGCCGGATCTTGCGATCGAGGAAATCGAGCGCCGTGCCGGCGACAACCGCTTCGTCTCCATCCTGGTGCTGGCGCAGGGCGAGACCTTGCTTGGCCGGCGGCACTACTGGCCGGTTTATCAGCTCGCGGAAAAATACAAGCTGCCGCTCGCGATCCACGCGGGGACGCAATACCGCTACGCGCCGAGCTCGGCCGGCTGGCCGTCGCACCGCTACGAATACTATTTCGTCGAGGCGCAGGCGTTTCAGGCGCAGATCCTGAGCCTGATCTATGAGGGCGTGTTCGGCAAATTTCCGAACCTCAAGGTCGTGCTGATGGAATCCGGTGTGAGCTGGCTGCCGGCCTTCATGTGGCGCGCCAACAAGACCTGGCGCGGCGTGCGCGTCGAGGTGCCCTGGGTCGAGCGCGAGCCGGCGGCGATCATCCGCGACAACTTCCGCGTCACCATGCAGCCCTTCGATGCGCCGGGTGATGCGCGAAGCGTCGAGGAGATCATCGACCAGATCGGCTCAGAAAAGATGTTCCTGTTCGCGTCCGACTACCCGCATTGGCAGTTCGACGGCGACGATCCGATCCCGCCGAACCTGCCGAAAAGCATCATCTCGAAGATGTGCGTCGACAATCCGCTGGAGACGTTTTCACGTTTGTCGTTGAACTGACAAGCATGATCCGGACCCGGAGGGCCACGTTAGTGCAAAGTGGGAACCGGTTTTCTGATAAGATCATGCGCAAACAAAATGCTTGGAGGATCGCATGAGTGAAGTCATCGACCGTCCGCTGCGCGACGACGAGAAGCCCGCCGCGACGCGGCTGCGTATCATCGATTGCGACGTCCATCCGAGCCTGCATTCGCTCGACGATCTCAACGAGTTTCTGCCCAAGCGCTGGCAGCAGCACCTGAAGGAATATGGCAGCCATCTGCGCACGCCCTATCTGTTCACGACGCCCTATCCGCGCTCTTCGCCGCTGATCGCGCGGCGCGATGCCTGGCCGCCGACCGGCGGGCCGCCCGGCTCGGACCTTGCCTTCATGCGCAAGCAGCACCTCGATCCGCTCGACGTCGAGTTCGGCATTTTGCAGGTGCTCGATCTCTTCATCTTCTCGCAGCAGAATCTGGAATTCGGCGCTGCGATCCAGCGCGCCATCAACGACTGGCAGCTTGCGTTCTGGTCGCACCGCGATCCGCGCCTGAAGGCGTCGATCCTGGTCGGGCAGGACGGCACGGACCTTGCGATTGCCGAGATCGAGCGCTGCGCGAAAATCGGCGAATACATCCAGGTCAACGTCTCGCCGCGTGCCAACGAGCCGCTTGGTCGACGCCGCTACTGGCCGATTTACGAGCGCGCGCAGGAGCTCGACCTGCCGCTCGGCATTCATGTCGGCGGCTATGGTGGTCACGCGCCGACCGGCGGCGGCTGGCCGTCCTATTATGTCGAGGAGCATCAGTCCAACGCGCACACCATCGCGGCGCAGCTTGCCAGCCTCGTGATTGAAGGCGTGCCGGAGCGCTTTCCAAAACTGAAGATCGTGTTCATCGAGGGCGGTTTCGGCTGGATCCCGCCGGCGGTGTGGCGCATGGATCAGCATTTCGAGCGTTTCCGCAGCGAGGTGCCGCACCTCAAGCGCAAGCCGTCCGAATATGTGCGCGAGCACTTCTGGTTCACGACGCAGCCGATCGACGAGCCGGACGAGGCGCGGCATCTGCGCGCGCTGATCGAATGGGTCGGCATCGACCGGCTCTTGTTCTCGTCGGACTATCCGCACTGGGATTTCGACGATCCGCGCTTCGCCTTCAAGACGCCGCTGACGGAGGCCGAGCGGAAGAAGATCTTCAGCACCAACGCCCGCGCGGTCTACAAGTTCTGATTCAAAGGTTCTGAAGGGATATGGCCCGCCACATCGTCGCGCGCACCTCGGAGATCCCGCCCGGCGGCAACAAGGTCGTCGAGATCGCGGATCGCAATATCGTGGTGTTCCACGTCAACGGCGAGTTCTTCGCGCTGTTGAACCGCTGCCCGCACGAGGGTGCCCCGCTCGAGAAGGCCGCCTGCGTGGCGCGGCTGACCTCGCCGGAACCCGGCGTCTATCAGCGCTCGCGCGTCGGGGAGATGCTGCGCTGTCCCTGGCACGGCTGGGAGTTCGACATGCGCAACGGTCAGTCCTGGTTCGACCCGAAGCGCGTCAAGATTCGGTCATATCCGGTCGCGGTGGAGCGCGGCGAGGAGTTGCAGAAGGGGCCGTATGTGGCGGAGACGTTTCCGGTACATGTCGAGGACAGTTATGTGATTGTCGAGGTCTGAGCAGGCATTGCGGATTGTGATTTGAATGCAGGTGCGATATGGCTCTCGCGCTTTCAGAGGCGGAGACGAGCTTTGTCGAAACAATCCCTGCGAGAGGAGGCCGAGCGCCTGATCCGCGAATCGATGGAAAAGAAGACCATCATCGTCAAGCAAGGCACGACCCGCATCGAGGCGGTCTGTGGCAGGTGCGGCGCCCCGAACCGGGTGCAGGCTCCCAGGGGTCAGAGCCGGGTCAAGTTCGCCTGCAAGGAGTGTGGGCACCAGCAAGAGACGCTGTAGGCTGTTCCCCACCTCTCCCCGTAAGGACGGGGAGAGGGAGTGAGGGAATGAGCGAATGGTGCCGCGGTACCTAGTCGCCCTTTACGAACTTCGCGAAAGCATCCGCGTAGTCCGGATGCCAGCGCGACAGCGGTGGGCGGTTCTCGACGATATCGCCGGCCGCCCACAGCATGCGCTTTTCGTCGAGCGCGCGCGGCACGTCATTGTCCGGGCAGAGGATGTAGAAGTCGTCGGCTTCCAGCCGCGTGAGCATGAAATCGACGGTCTGCTCCGGTGTCCAGGCGCCGGCGGGTTTCTCAGTGCGGCCCTTCGCGGTGAGCCCCGTGAAGACGAAGCCCGGGATCAGCAGATGTGCAGTGACATGACAGTCCTTCGTATTGCGCAGCTCGTGCTGGAGCGCTTCGGTGAACGCCTTCACGCCGGCCTTGGAGACGTTGTAGGCGGGATCGCCGGGCGGCGTCGTAATGCCCTGCTTTGAGCCGGTGTTGATGATGAGGCCGGCCTTGCTGCGCGCGATCATGCCGGGTGCAAAGATGCGCGATCCGTTGATGATGCCCCACATGTTGACGCCGATGATGCGCTGCCAGTTGTCGGGCTCGCCGAACAGCGTGCTGCCGGGCTGGATGCCGGCATTGTTCATGAGGACGTCGGTGCCGCCAAAGCGCTCGCGTACGGCCCGTTCCAGTTCCGTCACACTCTCGGCTTTGCTGACATCGACCGCTGATGCCATCACATTTGTGGCACCTGCGACGGATGACAGCTTTGTTGCGGCCTCCGCCAATCGCGCCTTGTCCACATCGACGATGCACAGTTTCATGCCGGCGCGCGCGAAGGCCATGGCGGCGGCAAGACCGATGCCGGAGGCACCACCGGTGATCACGGCGACATTGTCCTTGGCGATGGCGGGATGTGGCATGGATCGTCTCCGGGGAGGGGCGTTGCGCTCGGTCGAGCTATAACATGGCGGCCGCTCGACCCTGCACAAGCGGGCATGGGTGGTCTTCGTTCCACGCCGACTTTACGCCTAATCCGCGCCGCTGTATTCTCTTCGACCTAACGATCCCGCCCAGATCGAGCCCAATCAATCACCTGACAGGGAGTGCAGCCATGGCTGTGTCGCAGGCTATTCCGATCACGCGCCATCCGTTCGCCAACGGGTCCTACAAGCAGATGCTGATCGACGGGACGTGGGTCGACGCTGCTTCCGGGAAGCGCTTCGAGACGCGCAACCCCGCCACCGGCGAGCTGCTCGCAACCGTCGCCGAAGGCGACAAGGAAGACATCGACCGCGCAGTTGCCGCCGCGCGCCGCGCCTTCGAGGGGCCGTGGAGCAAGGTCAAACCGTTCGAGCGCCAGAACCTGCTCTTGAAGCTCGCTGACCTCGTCGAGAAGAATTTTGACGAATTATCGCAGCTCGACACGCTCGACATGGGCGCGCCGGTCAGCCGCACGCGCGCCTACCGCCTGCGCGCCGTCGGCATGCTGCGGTATTACGCCGGGCAGACCACCGCGATCCATGGCGAGACCGTCGAGAACTCGCTGCCCGGCGAGATCTTCTCCTACACGCTGAAGGAGCCGGTCGGCGTTGTCGGCGCCATCATTCCATGGAACGGCCCGCTCACCGCGACGATCTGGAAGATCGGTCCCGCGATCGCGACCGGCTGCACCGTGGTGCTCAAGCCTGCCGAGGAAGCGCCGCTGACTTCACTGCGCATCGCCGAGCTTGCGATGGAAGCGGGCGTGCCGCCCGGTGTCATCAACGTCGTGCCCGGCTATGGCGAGACCGCGGGCGCTGCGCTCGCCTCGCATCACGATGTCGACAAGGTCGCCTTCACCGGCTCGCACGTCACGGGCCAGTCGATCATTCGTGCCTCGGCCGGTAACCTCAAGCGCGTCTCGCTCGAGCTCGGCGGCAAGTCGCCGGACATCGTGTTCGCGGATGCCGATCTCGATGCCGCCGTGCCGGGCGCCGCGATGGCGGTGTTCGCCAACTCGGGGCAGATTTGCAGCGCCGGCACGCGCCTGTTCGTCGAGCAGTCGATCTACGAGGAGTTCGTCGGCCGCGTCGCCGAGTTCGGCAAGAAGCTGCAAGTCGGCAACGGTCTCGACCCCAATGTTCAGATCGGTCCGCTGGTCTCCGAGCAGCAGCTCGAGCGCGTGACCGGCTATCTCGACATCGGCCAGAAGGAAGGCGCGAGAGCGCTCGCCGGCGGCGGCCGCGTCACCGAAGGCGCGCTGGCAAAGGGCTTCTTCGTCTCGCCGACCGTGTTCGCGGGCGTCCAGGACAACATGCGCATCGCGCAGGAGGAGATCTTTGGTCCCGTCATATCCGCGATCGCCTTCAAGGACATGGATGAGCTGGTCAAGCGTGCCAACGCCACCACGTTCGGCCTCGGCTCGGGCCTGTGGACGCGCGATGTCAGCAAGGCGCATGCGGTCGCGAAAAGCTTGCGTGCCGGCTCGGTGTGGGTGAATTGCTACCAGGCGATGGATCCGGCCGTGCCCTTCGGCGGCTACAAGATGAGCGGCTATGGCCGCGAGTCCGGCAAGCAGCACGTCGAGGAATACCTCAACGTGAAAGCTGTCTGGATCAAGACTGCGTAAGTGGCTCTACTGTCTCGCGTTCCGCGGGAGGGAATATTTGTTTTTGCAGGGGCGGCGCCTTTTCCGGTAGCCGCCCCTCGCTATATGATCCACATCCTTCCATAGCCATTTGGGGCCAGCATGAAATTCGAGGCGTTGTTCCAACCGTTGCAGGTCGGTCCGTACAAGCTCGCGCATCGCGTCGCGATGGCGCCCTTGACGCGCATGCGGGCGGAGCGCGAAAGTTTTGCGCCGCGTCCGCTCAATGCCGAGTATTACGGCCAGCGTGCAACGCAAGGCGGCCTGATCATCGCTGAGGCTTCGCCGGTGCAGTCGACCGGCCGCGGCAACCCCGCCACACCGGGCATCTATTCGGACGCGCAGATCGCTGGCTGGCGCAAGGTCGTCGATGCCGTGCATGCCAAGGGCGGCATCATCTTCCTCCAGCTCTGGCATGTCGGCCGCGTCTCGCATTCCTCCTATCATGGCGGCGCGCTGCCGGTCTCGGCCTCGGCGATCCCGATCAAGGCCGAAGGCATGAAGGCGATGACGGCCGATGGCAAGATCGCCGACTACGAGACGCCGCGCGCGCTGGAGACGGACGAGGTCAAGGACATCGTCGAGGCGTTCCGGCAGGGCGCGAAGAACGCGCTCGCCGCCGGTTTCGACGGCGTCGAGATCCACGGCGCCAACGGCTATCTGCTCGAGCAGTTCTTGCAGTCGCGCAGCAACCAGCGCACCGATCAATATGGCGGCTCGATCGAGAACCGCGCGCGCCTGCTGCTCGAGGTCACCCAGGCCGCAATCGACGTCTGGGGCGCGAACCGCGTCGGACTGCGGCTGTCGCCCCATGGCATTGCCAATGATTCCGGCGAGCCTGATCCGATGCCGCTCTATACGCATGTCGTGAAGGCGCTCGACAAGCTCGGTCTCGCCTATCTGCACTTCATCGAGCCGCGCTCCAGCGGCGCGGGCCGCGCCGATGTCAACTGGCAGAACGTGCCCTCGGCGATGGTGCTGTTCCGTCCACACTATGGCGGCGTACTGATCACCGCCGGCGGCTTCACCGGTGAGACCGCGAACGCGGCGATCGCCGATGGCCATGCCGACATCATCGCCTTCGGCCGCATCTTCATCTCCAACCCCGATTTGCCGCGTCGCCTGCAGCACGACTATCCGATCACGCCGTACAATCGCGCGACGTTCTACGGCGGCGAGGAGAAGGGGTATACGGACTATCCGGTGTATGACGAGCTGACGCCGGCGTAAGTTATTCCCGTCATTCCGGGGCGACGCGACGGACCGCGCGAAGCGCGGCCCGGGAGCGTCGAACCCGGAATCCATCTCTCCGTCTGAACGTGGGGCCCAATGGATTCCGGGCTCGCGACTTCGTCGCGCCCCGGAATGACGAGCTTGATTTGTTGCACGACCGCTAACACAATTTCTGTCATTGCGAGCGCAGCGAAGCAATCCAGACTGTACCCGTGGAAAGACTCTGGATTGCTTCGCTGCGCTTGCAATGACGATGAGGAAACACCATGGCCAAAGCCGCAGTCGCCGCAGGGATCGCCACCGGCCGATGCCTCTGCGGCAAGGTCAGCTTCGAGATCGACGTTCCCGCGCGCTGGGCCTGGCATGATCACTCCGCGGCCAGCCGCCGGGCTCACGGCGCAGCTTACGCGACCTATGTCGGGAGCTGGAAGAAGCGGTTTCGCATCACGTCGGGCAA
Source organism: Bradyrhizobium centrolobii (assembly GCF_001641635.1). GTDB lineage: Bacteria > Pseudomonadota > Alphaproteobacteria > Rhizobiales > Xanthobacteraceae > Bradyrhizobium > Bradyrhizobium centrolobii. The sequence continues at coordinate 228,036 of NZ_LUUB01000080.1, read as the reverse complement.
GACGGCGCTCACCCGCTACGAGGACAAGGCGACCAAGACCGCGCGCAGCTTCTGCTCCAACTGCGGCACGCCGATCGCCTATGAGCGCCCGCGCGGCCCGCACATGGTCAACATCCCGCGCGCGCTGTTCAACGAACGCACCGGCCGCCAGCCGCTCTATCACATCGCGATCGAAGAGCTGCAGGAATGGGCCTATACCGGCGAGCCCCTGGTGCCGCTGAAGGGTTTTCCGGGCGTGGTGTGGCAGCGCTCGAAAAAGAAGAAGCGGGCCGGTGGCGAGGATCCGTTCGAGCTCGGGCGCGAGGAGATGTGACGCGCGGCGTGCTCCGCTCGTACGCAACGCAGCCATGACCGCGCTCCATTGCGCGCATCCTCTGACTTCGGCCATCATGTCTTCGTCCTTGCGGCAACGCCCGCGAGGCCTGGAGGAAACATGAAGAACAGGATCACCGGCCGCTCCGCCTTTCTCGCGCTGCTCAAGGACGAGGGCATCACGCATCTGTTCGGCAATCCCGGCACCACCGAGCTGCCGATCATGCATGCGCTGAAGGATCATCCCGACCTCACCTATGTGATGGCGATGCAGGAGAGCCTGGTGGTCGCGATCGCCGACGGCTACAGCCGCGCCTCCGGCAAGCTCGTCGCCTGCAACGTCCATGTCGCGCCAGGTCTCGGCAATGCGATGGGCTCGCTCTACAACGCCCAGTTCACGGGCACGCCGATGATTTTGACCGCGGGCCAGCAGGAGCAGGGCCACGGGCTGATGGAGCCGGTGCTGTATGGCCCGCTGGTGCGCATGGCCGAACCGCTGGTCAAATGGGCTGTCGAGGTGACGCGGCTGGAGGACCTGCCGCGCATCGTGCGCCGCGCCGCCAAGGTCGCGACCACGCCGCCGACGGGGCCGGTGTTCATCTCGCTGCCCGGCGACATCCTGAACAGCGAGGCCGGCATCGATCTCGGCCGTTCCACGCGCATCGATGCGCGAACCAAGCCGTCGGACGAAGGGCTCATGGCTTTTGCCGCGCGTATCCTGAAAGCCGAGCGGCCAGTGATCGTCACCATGGACGAGGTGGTCAAGAGCGACGCACTCAAGGAAGCCGCCGAACTGGCCGAGCTGCTCGGCGCCGCCGCCTATCAATCCTCGACGCCCTATGGCGCGCATTTCCTCTCGGAGAGCCCGAGCTTCGTCGGCCCGCTGGCGCGGGTGCAGAAGGTCGCGCGCGATGCGCTCGCGCCGTACGACCTCCTGATCGCGCTCGGTGGCGATCCCTTGCGGATGTCGGTCTATAGCGAGGTCGATGCGCTGCCGGATGGCCTCGGCATCGTTCAGATCGGCCTCGCCGATTGGGAAATCGCCAAGAACTACGGCGCCGAGATCGCGCTCAAGGCGGACCTGAAGGAGACCCTGCGCGCGCTGATCCCCGTGGTGAAGGAGATGGGAGGCGCTGCCTTGGCGCCACGCGCCAGGCAGCGTCTCGCCGAGCTCGCGCCGAAGAACTGGAGCGCGCGGCGCGCCGCGCTGGTCGAGCAGCTCGGAAAGAGTGCCGGCCGCACGCCGATCGATCCCGACTGGATGGTGCTGCAAATGGTCGAGGCCATGCCCGGCAACGCGATCCTCGTTGACGAGGGCCTCACCTCCGGACGCCAGATCGCGAACCTGCATCCGCATCGCGATCGCTACGGCTATCATGGCCTTGCCTCCGGCGGCATCGGCTGGGGTCTGCCGGCCTCCGTCGGCGTCAGCCTAGCCAATCCGGATCGCCCCGTCGTGTGCTTCTCCGGCGACGGCAGCGCGATGTATTCGATCCAGTCGCTGTGGACCGCGGCCCACCACAAGCTGCCGCTCAACGTCGTCATCGCCAACAATGGCGGCTACCGCATCATCAAGCAGCGCTTGCTCGCCTTCCACGGCGACGACAACTATGTCGGCATGGACTTTGTGGATCCGCCGGTGGATTTCGTCGGCATCGCCAAGTCGCTGGGCTGCGAGGCGATCAAGGTGAGCGATCCCCGCGAGCTGAAGGCGACGCTGGCGTCGGCATTCAACCGGCCGGGCACGAAGTTGATCGAGGTGATGGTGGACGGGAAGGTGTAGACGGCGCCCATCGCCGTCATTGCGAGGAGCGAAGCGACGAAGCAATCCAGACCGTCCCCGCCGAGGGATTCTGGATTGCTTCGCTGCGCTCGCAATGACGATGTGGAGCCAGTGTGCGCGATGCCTCCCCAACGTCGTCCTGGCGAAAGCCAGGACCCAACCGCGTGACCTATCGATTGCGGGTGGTGCTGATCCCGAACGACCAATCTTCGTCAAACTGCTCCCTGGGGTTATGGGTCCTGGCTTTCGCCAGGACGACATTGGGGATGGGGCGCGCAGTCCCGATGATGTTGTGGAGGCACAATGCTTCTCCAACGTCGTCCCGAAGGCCCACACTGCGTGATCTCTCGGTGGCGGGTAGTGGGAGTACCGAACGACGAATCTGCGCCAAACTCCTGCCTGAGGTTATGGGTCCCGGCCCCCGTGCGCAATTGCGCACTAGGCCGGGACGACACCGAAGGTGTGACGCGACCTCCCGCCAAATCTACCCCTTCTTTCCGACCCGATGCCCCGCCGCCGGATGCGGTGCGTCGAGCCTGGCGCGTCCCTGGCCGAACAGTTTTTCCCGCAGCGTGCCCTTCGCATACTCCGGCTTGTAACGGCCGCGGCGGGTCAGCTCGGGCACCAGCATGTCGGCGATATCCTCGAAATCGCCGGGTGAGATTGCAAAGGCGACGTTGAGGCCGTCGACGTCGGTCGCCTCGAACCATTCCTCGATCTTGTCCGCGACGATCTCCGGCGTCCCGACCACGACAGGGCCGGCGCCGCCGATGCCGACATGCTCGATGACGTCGCGTACGGTCCAGACGCGGTCGGGATCGGCGCGGGTGACGTTGTCCATCGCGCTGCGGCCGGCATCGTTCTGGACGTGACGCACCTGCTGGTCGAGGTCGTAGCCGGAGAAGTTGACGCCGGTCCATCCCGACATCAGCGCCAGCGCGCCTTCGGGGCTGATGTGACGGCGGTAGTCGGCATACTTCTCCTTTGCCTCGGCCTCCGTCCGCCCGAGGATGATGGTCATCATCGAGAACATCAGGATCTCTGCAGGGTTGCGGCCGAGCGCGGCAGCCTCCTGGCGGATCGCGGCGACGCGCGGCCCGATCACCTTGGCCGAAGGCCCCGACATGAACACGCACTCGGCATGTTTTGCCGCGAACTGCCGGCCGCGTGGCGAGGTGCCGGCCTGGTACAGCACGGGCGTGCGCTGCGGCGACGGCTCGCTCAGGTGAATGGTGTTGTTGATGCGGTAGTTCGCACCCTCGTGGTTGACGCGGTGAACCTTTGCCGGATCGGTGAAGATGCCGCGCTTGCGGTCGCGCAGCACCGCGTCGTCCTCCCAGCTTCCTTCCCAGAGCTTGTAGACGACCTCCATATATTCGTCGGCGATGTCGTAGCGGTCGTCATGCGCGGTCTGCTTCTCCTTGCCGGCGCCGCGCGCGGCGCTGTCGAGATAACCGGTGACGACGTTCCAACCGATCCGTCCCTCGGTGAGATGATCCAGCGTCGACATCCGCCGCGCGAACGGGTAGGGCGGCTCGAAAGAGAGATTGCTGGTGACGCCGAAGCCGAGATTCTGCGTCACCGCCGCCATCGCCGACAGCAGCAGCAGCGGTTCGTTGGACGGCGTCTGTGCTGCATTGCGCAAAGCAGCATCCGGACTGTTGCCATAGACGTCGTACACGCCGAGCACGTCGGCCAGGAACAGCCCGTCGAACCGGCCGCGCTCCAATGTCCGGGCGAGGTCGAGCCAGTAGGGCAGGCGGTTATATTCGGCGGTGCGGTCGCGCGGATGGGTCCACAGGCCCGGCGATTGATGCGCGACGCAGTTCATCGCAAATGCGTTGAGCCGGATTTGCTTGGCCATCGTTTTGTCCCTCGGCGCCCTATGCCTGGCGCTCTTCGAATGCTAACAGTGCGCCCGATTTTGGCGAAGTTCTTGCATGGTCCCGCCATTGGCAAGGCCAAAATCGAAAAAGCACTCCTGCCTTGGCGAGCCAATCTCAAGAGAGCACGAACCAAATCCCAACCTCCCGCCACTTTCGAAGGCCCGCCCATCTCGGGTAGGCTCCTTCGCCTCGAAACGTCGAAAAAGCAAGTAATGACCAGAGCCGACGCCATCGCCCGCGCCCGCAACGACATCCAGTCCGGCGCGTTCCTCACCGAGCTCGACCGCCGCGTCGCCTACCGGACCGAGAGCCAGAATCCGTCGCGCGGTGCCGAGCTGCGCGCCTATCTGGAACAGGAGATGCAGCCCGCCTTCGCCGCACTCGATTTCGAGAGCCGGCTGGTGGAATCCCCGAGCGGCAAGGCGCCGTTCCTCATTGCCGAGCATCACGAGAGCGCCTCGGTTCCGACCGTGCTGATCTACGGCCATGGCGACGTCGTCGACGGCATGGAAGGCGAGTGGGGCGAGGGCCGCGATCCCTGGCGCACCACCACGGCCGGCGCGCGCGTCTATGGCCGCGGCACCGCCGACAACAAGGGCCAGCACAGCATCAACATGGCGGCGCTGCGTGCGGTGCGCGAGGTTCGCGGCGGCAAGCTCGGCTTCAATGCCAAGTTCATTGTCGAGATGGGCGAGGAGATCGGCTCGCCCGACCTCGGCAAGGTCTGCGATGCCAATCGCGACGCCCTGAAGGCCGACCTCTTCATGGCCTCGGACGGTCCGCGCCTGTCCGCCGACCGGCCGACGCTGTTCCTCGGCTGCCGCGGCGGCATCCGCATCCATCTCGACGTGAACTTGCGCGATGGCGGGCACCATTCCGGCAACTGGGGCGGCGTGCTCGCCAACCCCGCGACCATTCTGGTCAACGCCATTTCCACGCTGGTTGACGGCCATGGCCGCCTCCAGCTCGAGGCCCTGAAGCCGCCGCGGCTCACCAACCAGATCCGCAGCTATCTCGCGGATGTGCAGGTCGTGCCGACCGAGGACGAGCCGGCGCTCGCCGACAATTGGGGCGAGGAGGGGCTATCGCCCGCCGAACGGCTCTATGCCTGGAACACGCTCGAAGTCTTGGCGATGTCATCAGGCAATTTCGAGAAGCCGGCGAATGCCATTCCCGGCCATGCCAATGCCGTGCTGCAATTGCGTTTCGTCGTCGGCACCAGGATCGACGGGCTGGTCGAGGCCATCCGCGCGCACCTTGTGGGACACGGCTTTCCGATGGTCGAGGTGCGGGCGGCGCAGAGCTTTGCCGCCTCGCGCACCGATTTCGACAGCCCCTGGATCAAATGGGCGGCGGACTCGGTGCAGAAGACCACCGGCAAGGCGCCGGCCGTGCTGCCCAATTTCGGCGGGTCGTTGCCCAACGACGTGTTTTCCGAGATACTGGGACTGCCGACGATCTGGGTGCCGCACTCCTATCCCGGCTGCTCCCAGCATGCGCCCAATGAGCACATCCTGCTTCCGCTGACCGAAGAGGCCTTGACGGTGATGGCCGGCCTGTTCTGGGATCTCGGCGAATTGCCGCGGCCGTTAACCTGAGCCGCGATCCAGCCGAAAGTCACATTCTATTTCGGCCCGATTTGTGCTTGCATCCGCCCGCATCATCCTGAAAGGGGAAGAAAAAGTGAGACATTTCCGTAGCATCGGCCTCGCACTCGCCGCGACCTTCGCCGTCAGCCAGGCCAGTGCCGAGGAGCTGACCGGCACGCTGAAGAACATCAAGGACACCGGCGCCATCACGCTGGGCTTCCGCGACTCCTCGATCCCGTTCTCCTATCTCGACGACAACCAGAAGCCCGTCGGGTTCGCGATGGACATCTGCTACAAGATCGTCGACGCCGTGAAGAAGGAGCTCAAGCTCGACAAGCTCGAGGTCAAGCTCAATCCGGTGACGTCGGCGACCCGTATCCCGCTGATGGCCAACGGCACCATCGATCTCGAATGCGGCTCGACCACCAACAACGCCGAGCGGCAGAAGCAGGTCTCGTTCACCAACACTCACTTCCTCACCGCCAGCCGCTACGTGTTCAAGAAGTCGAGCGGTCTGAAGTCGATCGACGACCTCAAGGGCAAGACGGTGGTCTCGACCGCCGGCACAACCAACATCAAGCAGCTCACCGAAGCCAACGTCGCGCGTGGTCTCGGCGCCAACATCATCCCGGCCAAGGACCATGCCGAAGCCTTCCTGATGGTCGAGACCGACCGCGCCGTCGCCTTCGTGATGGACGACATCCTGCTCGCGAGCCTCGTCGCCGGCTCGAAGAATCCGTCCGACTACGTGATCTCCAAGGACGCGTTCTCCAAGCCCGAGCCCTACGGCATCATGCTGCGCAAGGACGATGCGCCCTTCAAGAAGGTGGTCGATGCGGCGACCGCGGCGCTCTACACCTCGGGCGAAGGCCAGAAGATCTACGACAAGTGGTTCATGCAGAAGATTCCGCCGAAAGGGCTGAACCTCAACACGCCGATCTCCGACGAGCTGAAGCACGAGTTCGCAAAGCCCTCGGACTCGCCGAACCCGGACGACTATAAGTAAGCTTTGCTCGCTCGCCGCCGAGCAATGGCCTGATCATTGCATGAGCGGCGCCACAACTTCCGCCTCTCCCCGCGTGCGGGGAGAGGCCGGCTCGCACCGCTAGATGCGATCCGGGTGAGGGGGGACTCTCCGCAGGCTCGGTGCCGGAGATGTCCCGGCAAGACTGAAACCCTCATGGTGAGGAGCCGCGAAGCGGCGTCTCGGACCATGAGGCCCGAGCTGCGGCCTTCGTCCTTCGGGACGCGGCGAAGACGCCGCTCCTCAGGATGAGGATCAGCTTCGATCATTCTGGAGGAGAATGGTCGGAGGCCTGAAAGACAGTTCGTACAATCGGCGCGTTCGCGCGGGGGACACGTGACCTACAACTGGAACTGGGGAATCTTTTTCCAGCCGAACCCGATGGGGACCGGCACCTATCTCGACTTGCTGTTGTCTGGGCTGGTGCTGACCCTCGAGACCGCGGTGCTGGCCTGGATCATCGCGCTCATCACCGGCTCGATCGTCGGCGTGATGCGCACGCTGCCCTCAAGGGGCGCCTACTGGTTCGGCTTCGCTTACGTCGAATTTTTCCGCAACATGCCGCTCCTGGTGCAGCTCTTCCTGTGGTTCTTCGTGCTGCCTGAAATCCTGCCGAAGGCCGCCGGCCTGTGGCTGAAGCAATTGCCGAACGCACCGTTCTGGACCGCCTCGATCGGCGTCGGCCTGTTCATGTCGGCACGCGTCGCCGTGCAATTGCAGGCCGGCATCGGCTCGCTGCCGCGCGGGCAACGGCAGGCGGCCACTGCGCTGGGTCTGACGACCGTGCAGGGCTATCGCTACGTGCTGCTGCCGATGGCGTTCCGCATCATCCTGCCGCCGCTGACCTCCGAGTTCCTCAACACCATCAAGAACACCGCGGTGGCGATCACGATCGGCCTGCTCGAACTCACCGGACAGGCGCGCTCGATGCAGGAGTTCTCGTTCCAGGTGTTCGAGGCCTTCACCGCCGCGACCATCCTCTACCTCCTCGTCAACGCCGTCGTCGTGACCGGCATGCGCATCCTCGAGCGCTATGTCGCGATCCCCGGCTACATCACGGGGAAATAGCGATGCTCGGTAGTTTCGATTTCGACGTCATCCGCCGCTCGCTGCCGTATCTCTTCTACGAGGGCATGACGTTCACGCTGACGCTGACGGCGCTCTCCGCGCTCGGCGGCCTGATCTTCGGCACCGCGATCGCCCTGATGCGGCTCTCGGGCTACAAGATACTCGGCCGCATCGCCGGCCTCTATGTCGACTTCATGCGCTCGCTGCCGCTGGTGCTCGTCATCTTCTGGTTCTACTTCCTGGTGCCCTATATCGGGCAGTGGCTGACCGGCGCCTCGCGTCCGATCAGCGTCGGCGCCTTCGCCTCCTCGCTCATCACCTTCATCATGTTCGAGGCGGCGTACTTCTCGGAGATCATGCGCGCCGGCATCCAGTCGATCTCGCGCGGCCAGCCGGCGGCGGCCAACGCGCTCGGCCTGACCTATGCCCAGACCATGCGCTACGTCGTGCTGCCGCAGGCCTTCCGCAACATGCTTCCGGTGCTGCTGACCCAGACCATCGTGCTGTTCCAGGACACCTCGCTGGTTTACGTGCTCTCGATCCCGGATTTCCTCGGCGCCGCGAGCAAGGTCGCGCAGCGCGACGGCCGTCTGGTCGAGATGTATCTGTTCGCGGCCCTTGTCTATTTCACTATCTCCTGCGTTGCGTCCGTCGGCGTCCGCCGCCTGCAGTCGCGCATCGCCATCATTCGTTAGAGCCTTGTCATGATCGAGATCAGTCACGTCGACAAATGGTACAGCACCGCGTTTCAGGTGCTGAAGGACTGCACCACCAACGTCGCCAAGGGCGAGGTGGTGGTGGTGTGCGGGCCCTCGGGCTCGGGCAAATCCACGCTGATCAAATGCGTCAACGCGCTGGAGCCGTTCCAGAAGGGCGATATCACCGTCGACGGCACCAAGGTCAACGATCCCAGGACCGATCTGCCGAAGCTGCGCGCCCGCGTCGGCATGGTGTTCCAGCACTTCGAGCTGTTCCCGCACCTGAAGATCATCGACAATCTCTGCCTCGCCCAGGAGAAGGTGCTGGGCCGGGCGCATGACAAGGCCGTTACCAAGGGTATGATGCTCTTGGAGCGCGTCGGGCTGAAGGAGCATGCGCAGAAATTCCCCGCGCAGCTCTCCGGTGGCCAGCAGCAGCGCGTCGCGATTGCACGCGCGCTGGCGATGGATCCGATCGCCATGCTGTTCGACGAGCCGACCTCCGCGCTCGATCCCGAGATGATCAGCGAGGTGCTCGACGTCATGGTCGACCTCGCCCGCGAGGGCATGACCATGATGGTCGTCACCCACGAGATGGGCTTTGCCCGCAAGGTCGCCAACCGCGTGATCTTCATGGACCGCGGCGAGATCGTCGAGGACGCGCCGAAGGACGATTTCTTCGGCAAGCCCCGCAGCGACCGCGCGCAGAAGTTCTTGTCGAAGATTTTGTCGCACTAACTCCCATCGTCATTCCGGGGTGCGCCGAAGGCGCAGGCCCGGAATCCATAACCCCGGCCGGTGGTTATGGATTCCGGGCTCGCCGCTGCGCGCCGCCCCGGAATGACGAGTTGAGGGTTTCGTGACATCAACAAATTTCGTATAGGAACTGGCAAATCCCCATTCCGCCAGGAGACTTCCCTTGGACTCGATCGCCTACGTCAACGGCTCATTCGTCCCGCTCTCGAACGCCAAGATATCGATCCTCGACCGCGGCTTCCTGTTCGCCGACGGCATCTACGAGGTCGCGGCCGTGCTCGACGGCAAGCTGGTCGACAATGCCTCGCATCTGGCGCGGCTGGAGCGGTCGGTCGGCGAGATCAAGCTCAAGCTGCCGATGACGGTCGAGCGCATCACCGAGATCCAGAAGGAACTCGTCGCGCGCAACAAGGTCGCCAACGGCCTCGTTTATCTCCAGGTGACGCGCGGCGCCGACAAGGGTCGCGACTTCGCATTCCCCAAGGGCGACGTGGAGTCGAGCCTGGTGATGTTCACCTCGGAGAAGGACATCGTCGGCGCGGCCTCGGCCAAGACCGGCATCAACGTCATCACGGTCCCCGACATCCGCTGGGAGCGGCGCGACATCAAGAGCGTGGCGCTGCTGGCGCAGGTGCTGGCGAAGCAGGCCGCGGCCGAGGCCGGTGCCGGCGAGGCATGGATGCTCGAAGACGGCTTCGTCACCGAGGGCGGCTCGTCCTCGGCGTTCATCCTGACCCAGGACGACGTCATCGTGACCCGCCAGAATTCCAACGCGATCCTGCCGGGGTGCACCCGCAAGGCCGTGGTCGCCCTCGCCGAAGAGCGCCAGCTCCGCGTCGAGGAGCGTTCCTTCACGGTCGCGGAAGCGCTCGCCGCCAAGGAAGCCTTCATCACCTCGGCCTCGCTGTTCGTGCAGCCGGTGGTCGCGATCGACGGCAAGACGGTCGGCGACGGCAAGCCCGGCCCGATGGCCAAGCGGCTGCGGGAGATCTACGTGGAGTTCGCCAAGGCGACGGGGGTTTAGCGAACCACGCTCCCAGTTGACGAAGGGGCGCGATGCAGTTGCCACACACTCCGCCGTCATCGCCCGGCTTGACCGGGCGATCCAGTACGCCGCGGCAGTGCATGGGACATCTGGCGTCTCTGGAATACTGGATGCCCCGCCTTCGCGGGGCATGACAGTGAGAATGTGGAAGCGGCGTCGCGTTCATCATGCGATCGACGGCATCCCGCCGCCTCACGCCACCGACGCCTTCACCTTCACCGGGTGGACGGCGCGGAACGCGATCGCGATCCTGTTCCAGGCATTGATGGCCGCGATTAGCATGGTCAGGTTCACCGTCTCCTCGTCGGAGAACTGCGCGCGCACCTGCTCGTACACGTCGTCGGGAGCGTGCGTCTGCGAGATCAGCGTCACCGACTCGGTCCAGGCGAGCGCCGCGCGCTCGCGGTCGGAATAGAGCGGGGATTCACGCCAGGCGCTGAGCAGATAGATGCGCTGCTCGGTCTCGCCGCGTTTGCGCGCGTCTTCGGTGTGCATGTTGATGCAAAAGGCGCAGCCGTTGATTTGCGATGCGCGGATCTTGACGAGCTCGATCAGCGACTTCTCGAGGCCCGTCGACTGGATCTGCTCTTCCAGCGCCATCAGTGCCTTCAGCGTGTCGGGTGCAGCCTGGTAGAAATTCATGCGGGGCTTCATGGTCGTTCTCCTTACTTTGCGGATTGATGTCAGTGCGCTTCCCCGGCCGAGAGGTGGCCGGGCTTCTTCAGGAAGAGGGCGGCGACCAGGGCCACGATCAGGGCCATGCCGAGCAGATAGAAGGTGTCGCTGAACGCGAGGATATAGGCCTGCTTCTGCACGATATGGCCGATCGCGACATAGGCGCGATGGGAGGCGTCGGCGCGGTCGAGGACGCCGTGATTGACGAAATATTGTGTGAGCTGTTCCAGCCGCGTCCGGGTCGCCTGCTCGAACACCGAGACCGACTGCATCAGCACGTTGGAGTGATACTGCTCGCGCTTGGTCAGGAGCGTTTGCAGCAGTGCGATGCCGATGGCGCCGCCGAGGTTGCGCATCATGTTGAACAGGCCCGATGCGGAGCCGGCATTCTCCGGCTCGATCCCGGCAGTGGCGACGGCCGAGAGCGGTGCGAATACAAAGGCCTGTCCCACGGCACGAACGACGTTGGGCCAGAACAGCTGATCGGTCGCGTAGTCATTCGTCATATAGATGTTCATGAAATTTGAGATCGCGAACAGCGCGAAGCCGATGCCGATAATGATCCGGGCATCGAAGCGCTGCATCAGCCGCGGCACGAGCGGGATCAGCAACAGCTGCGGCAAGCCGGTCCAGGCCAGAACCATGCCGATCTGTTCGGCGTTGTAGCCCTGGATGCGCGACAGATAGACGGGCATGATGAACACCGAACCGTACAGCGCGATGCCGAGCAGGAAGTTGGCGAGGATGCCGAAACCGAAATTGCGGCGAACCAGCAGACGCAGGTTCAACAGCGGCTTCTTCGCAGTAAGTTCGATCAACAGAAAGGCGGTCAGCGCAATGGCGGCGATAATGGACAGTTTGACGATGAAAGGCGAGCCGAACCAGTCGTCCTTGTTGCCTTCTTCCAGCACGGTCTGCAGCGCGGAGAGGCCGATCGCCATGGTGATGATGCCCGGCCAGTCGCCCTCGCGCAGCAGCGGCAGCTTCATCGGTTTGGCTTCCAGCGAGAACCACAGCATCGCGATCATCAGCGTGCCGGGCACCAGGTTGACGTAGAAGATGTACTGCCAGCCCCAGTTCTCGGTCAGATAACCGCCAATGGTCGGGCCGATGGCTGGCGCGAATGTCGCAGAGATCGCAAACAGCGCAAGTCCGATCGGCTGCTTCGCCTTCGGCAAGAGCGTGATGATCAGTGTGAACGCCATCGGGATCAATACGCCGCCGGAAAAGCCCTGCACGGCGCGCAGAACGATCATCTGCGGCAAGTCTTGCGCCAGCGCGCAGGCCGCCGAGAACACCAGAAATAAGGTCGCGTTGGTGAGCAGATAGATGCGGATCGAGAACACCTGTGCCAGCCAGCCGGACAGCGGGATCACGACGATCTCGGCGATCAGGTAGGAGGTCGAGATCCAGCCGCCGTCGTCGATGCCGGCGCCGATCGCACCCTGGATGTCTGCAAGCGAGGCGTTGACGATCTGGATGTTCAGCACCGCCATGAAGGCGCCGAGCGTTGCGCCGACCACGGCGATCCAGGTTTTTGCGGAGACCGCTGGCGTTGCCGGCATAGCCGGGGCGGGAATGCTGGCGGCGGAAGCGGCGTTGAGGGCGGGTTGGAGCGTGCTCATGGAAGCCTCGTCTCGATTACGGAGACAGAATGCATTAGGCGGATGGTTTCGATAATCGAGGAAGTCTTGGAAGGATCGTCCGGCGGGTCTTGATAATCCTGCCGCGATCGATGGACCTCAGCTGCCGTTCGGACGCGCCGTATTGTCAGCCAGACGTTCGCTGGTCTCGCGTTCGGCCAGCACGGTCGCCTTGGTGTCGACGGTCGGCACCGCCGACATGCCGGGCCGCAACAGGCCGGCCAGGCGGTGGTCGTCGAGCACGATCTTCACCGGCACGCGTTGCACGATCTTGGTGAAATTGCCGGTGGCGTTGTCGGGCGGCAGTAGCGCGAATTCGAGCCCGCTCGCCGGCGACAGGCTGTCGACATGGCCGCGCAGGGTCTCGTTGCGGAAGCTGTCGATGCGCAGCTCGACCGGCTGGCCCGGGCGCACATGCGTGAGCTGCGTCTCCTTGAAATTCGCGACGACGTAGACCGCATCGAGCGGCACCACCGCCATCAATTGCGTGCCCGCCTGCACGTACTGGCCAACACGTAGCGAACGGGCGCCGACCGTGCCGTCGACCGGCGCGGTGATCCCGGTATAGGACAGGTTCAATGAGGCCTGCTCAGCGACCGCGCGGGCGCGCGCGAGCTGGGCGACGGCCTGAGCGCGTTGCGTGGTGAGCACGTCGACCTTGCGCTGTGCGGCCAACAGGCCTGACTTCGCGTGCTGCAATTGCGCGTTGCTGGCGCCCAGCGCTGCGTCGGTCTGCTGCGCACGCTGGATCGTGCCCGAGCCCGATTTCATCAGGTCGTCGTAGCGGGCGCGCTCTTCCTGCGCGAATTTCAGATTGGCCTCGGCCGCGGCGACGTCCGCCGTGCCCTGCTCGATGATCGGCTGCTGCAGTTCGAGCTGGGCATCGAGGTTGCGCACCGAGGCTTCAGCGGCCGCGACATCAGCGCGGGCCTGCTCGAGCGCGGTCTTGAAATCGCGGTCGTCGATCTTGGCCAGTAGCTGGCCCGCCTTGACCTTCTCGTTGTCGCCGACCAGCACCTGGGCGATGTAGCCCGAGACCTTTGGCGCGATGATCGTGGAATCCGCCTTCACGTAGGCGTCGTCGGTGGATTCGAGGTAGCGGCCGGTCGTCAGGTAGCTGTAGCCGAAGTCGCCGGCCGCAGCGATGCCGAGCGCCAGCGCCAGCCCGATGGCTGCCCGCTTGATCGCCTGCCGCGACGGGCGGAGGCTGATTTTGTTTTTGGTTTCAGTAACATAAGAAGCGTTCGACATGACATCTCCGGATCGCCAGACGTCCCGTTCCGAAGGGGGCGCTGCTGTCGAGCGTGAAGATGCGCTGTCCCGGCCCTTGTGATAATCCATGAAGAATTGGAAGCATTATCCAGTAAGAGCGGATAATCGGAGCCTCACGAGATGGACCGCTTCACCAGCCTTACGGCCTTCGTCCGGGTGGTCGAGAACGGTGGCTTTTCCGCCGCTGCGCGCCGGCTCAACATGTCGACAACCATGGTCAGCAACCACGTGCAGGCGCTGGAGGACCGGCTCGGCGTGCGGCTGCTCAACCGCACCACGCGGAAGGTGAGCCTCACCGAAATCGGCAAGGCCTATTACGACCGCTCCACCCAGATCCTCGCCGACCTCGAACAGGCCGACGACATTGCGAGCGAATTGCAATCGGAGCCCCGCGGCACGCTGCGCATCCACTCCGCCACGCACATGGTGCCCTTCGTCGCGCCGGTGGTGGCAAAGCTCCTGGCGACCTATCCGGAGATCAAGGTCGATCTGCGCATGGGCGAGGCCGAGGTCGATCTGATCGAGGAAGGCTACGACGTCGCCCTGCGCATGATCTCGCCGCCGGATTCGAGCCTGATCGTCCGCAGCCTCGCCACCTGGCGCCACGTGCTGTGCTGCTCGCACGACTATCTCGAAAAGCACGGCCGCGTTCAGAAGCTCGAGGAGCTCACCGCGCATAATTGCGGTCGTCACGTGAACTATCCCTTCGGCGACGACTGGCGCTTCTTCGACCGCAAGGGAACGCCGGCATCGGTGCGCATCTCGGGCAGCTTCGTCACCAACAGCGGGGAGGCGTTGCGGAAGGTGGCGCTGGAAGGCGCCGCCGTCTGCCTGATGGCCGGATTTCTCATTCGCGACGATCTCGAAGCAGGCCACCTGGTTCGTCTGTTGCCCGAATACCGGCCGGTCGAGATGTCGATGAACGCAGTCTATCCACACCGGCACCATTTGTCCGCGAAGGTCAGGACCTTCATCGACATGCTCGTGCTTCACAGTGCGGAGCAGCAGAAGCTGATCAATCCCTATTCCTGAGGAGAAGGGCTCCCTCCAGAGTGTTCATTGTGGAGACACCTCCACCCCAGCCCTCCCCCGCAAGCGCGAGAGGAGCGCACCTTCCCTCGCGGTTCCTAACCAGACTTAACCGCATCATGCATCTAGCGCGCCGGCGCAGGCAGTCGCCCGAACACCTTCTCCATCGCCATTCCGATCGCGAGCAATCGGCGGTCGCTCCCCGCAGGACCATCGAGCTCAAGGCCGACAGGCAATTTGCTCGATGCGCCGAGCGCGACCGGGATCTGGATGCCAGGAATGCCGGCATTGCTGCCGGGATCGGTGTTCTGGATGAATAGCAGGAAGTTCGGCAGGCTGCTGGAATCGGGATTCGAGTCGATCGCGACCTTCGGCGTGGTCGGGAAGGCGAGGGCATCGAGCTTATTCTTCGTGAACGTGTCCCGATAGAGCGTCTGGAGCGTCGGCCGACCGGTCTTCATGGCCGCATCATAGGCCGGCTTGCCGTCGACCACCGTGTTGTCGGGGCCGGGCAACTTGCGCGGGATGACGAGACCCTCATAGGTGCCTTTCACATCGGGGCTCGCAATCTCCTTGGCCAGGGCCTCGATGGTGAGGCCGGTGCCGGTGTGCTTGAGATAGGCGACCATGTCGTCGTTGGCCTCGAAGATCGCGACGGGGAAGCTCACTTTGCCGTTGAGCTCATTAAGCTCTGGCATATCGACATCGAGCACGGTGACGCCTTGCGACTTGAGCTTGTCGATCACCCCGTTGAAGGCGGCATCGGTATCGCCGTCGAGATTGGCCTGCATGGTCTTCACCACGCCAATGCGCACCTGCTTCAGATCGGCGGGCGCGATCGTGCCACCGCCGGCGATGACCCGGTCGAGCGCCGCGACATCAGTCATGGTGGCGGCCATCGGGCCCGCGGTATCGCGGGTGTGGGAGATCGGCGCGATGCCGCCTTGCGGATAGCGGCCGACGGTCGGCCGCAGCGACGCACAGCCATTGAGCGCGCAGGGGACCCTGACGGAGCCGCCGGTGTCGGTGCCAAGGCCCGCGGTGACGATCCGCGCGCCGATCGCGGCTGCCGTTCCGGACGAGGAGCCGCCGGCGATCTTGCTGTTGTCATAGGCGTTGCGGACGCCGGGCTCGCTGCCGGTCTTGAAGCCCGCATTGTAGCCCGAGATGCCGAAGGCGAGCTCATGCATGTTGGTCTTGCCGATGATGATCGCGCCGGCCGCGCGCAGTTTTGCCGCGACGGGCGCGTCCTGCTTCGGCACGAAGCTCTTGAGGGCTGGCGTGCCGGCGCTGGAGGGCAGCCCCGCGACCTCGATATTGTCCTTGATCACGATCGGCACGCCGCCAAGGGGCTTGCAGGCGCCCTTCTTGCGCCGCGCGTCGAAGGCCTCGGCGGCCTTCATGGCGCCGGCTTCATCAAGCGTGATGAAGGCGTTGAGGTTGGGATTGGCCTTGGCGCGCGCCAGCGCTGCCGAGGTCAGTGCCTTGCTGGTGATCTTGCCGGCGCAGAGATCGGTTGCGGCCCGGGTCATGGTCAGCTGATCGAGATCAATCGCCTGTTGCGCGAGGGCGGGTACCGCGCCGGCCACCAGGACGAAGCTCGCGATGGCTGAATTCAGCGGAAGCGGTCTGCGTTGCATGAGGCTCCCCATCGGTGAAGGTGACCGCCGAAGCTTACCTCGCCGCCGCGCCGGCGCGTGTCCTCATTTTTGAGGACGCAGGCCCGTCAGGCTGCTCGGGCCGATACCGGGCGGGTCAGTAACCCCCCGACCTCGGCCTTTACCTTCGTGATTGCGGCGTCCTTCACCGGGCCGTAGCCGCGGATCTCCATCGGTGCCCTGGCGATCGCGATCATGTCGGACAGGCCAGTCGCATCGAGCCGGGCGAGCATCGCCTCGATCAAGCCTTCATACCAGCCGATCAGCTCCCGTTCCGCGCGCCGCTCGGCGGTGTAGCCGAACGGATCGAACGGCGTGCCGCGCAACACCTTCAGCCGCGCCAGCGCGGCCAGCGGCATCTGGATCCATTGGCCGAAGGCGCGCTTACGCGGCCGACCCCGTGCGTCGCGCCGTGAGGGAAGGAAGGGCGGGGCGAGGTGGTAATTGACGCGGAAATCACCGTCGAACTCACGCTTCAGGATGTCGAGGAAGCCGGACTGCATATGCAGGCGCGCCACTTCGTACTCGTCCTTGTAGGCCATCAGCTTGAACAGGGAGCGTGCGACCGCGTCGGTCAGCGCCTCGCTACCCAATCTTGACTCGGCACGACGCACCTTCGCGATCATCTCCCGATAGCGCGCGGCATAGGCAGCATCCTGGTAGGCGGTCAGGAATTCGGCACGACGGTCGATGATCTGATCGAGCGTCTCGGCGGCGGGAGCGCTCTTGGGCCTGGGCAGAAACTCCGGATCGGCGGCGGCGATCCGACCCCAGGCGAAAGCCTGCTTGTTGCGTTCAACGGAGACGCCATTGAGCTCGATCGCGCGGAGCAACGCCTCCAGCGAGAGCGGCACAAGTCCGCGCTGCCAGGAAAAGCCAAGCATGATGATGTTGGCATAGACGCTATCGCCGAGCAGGCTTTCGGCCAACGCGTTGGCGTTGATCGTGTCGAGATTGACTTCGCCGATGACCCGGGCGATCGCGCGCAGGCGCGCGGGCGAGGCGAGATCGGCATCGCGGAAACGGACGACGTCCCCGGTCGGCATCTCCGCGGTGTTGATCGCCGCGCGTGTGCCGCGGCGATACGTGCCGGACGCCTTTGGCGCGGAGCTCACGACGAGGTCGCAACCGATCAGCGCATCCGCCGCGCCCTGATCGATGCGCACCTGGTGCAGTGCCTCAGGGGACGCCGCCAGGCGGATGTAGCTCAGCACGGGACCGAATTTCTGCGCAAAGCCCGTAAAGTCCAGCACCGAGGCGCCGCGGCGTTCGAGATGCGCCGCCATGCCGATCAGCGCGCCGACCGTGATCACGCCGGTGCCGCCGACGCCGGTCACGAGCAAATCGTAGGGACGATCGAGCGATGCGGGGGCGGGCAGGGGAAGCGTTGCAGCGCGGCTGGTCGCGTCGATACTGCTCGCCGTCTTCGCCCGGCGCGTGGCACCCTCAACGGTGACAAAACTCGGGCAGAAGCCGTTGAGGCAGGAGAAATCCTTGTTGCAGGCCGAGAGGTTGATCTGGCGTTTGCGGCCGAATGGCGTCTCCTTCGGCTCGACGCTGAGGCAGTTGGACTCAACCGAGCAGTCGCCGCAGCCCTCGCAGATGAGATCGTTGATATAGGCGAAGCGCTTCGGATCGATCATCTGCCCGCGCTTGCGCCGACGCCGCTTCTCGGTGGCGCAGGTCTGCTGATAGATCAGCACGGAGACGCCGGGGACGTCGCGCAGATCGCGCTGCACGGCGTCCATCTCCTCGCGCGGATGGATAGTCGCCCCGGAGGGCAGATCCGCAGGTGAAAACTGCGAGGGCTCGTCCGACACCAGCGCGATGCGCGAAACACCTTCGGCGCGGACGCTGTGGGCGATGGCGTGCACGCCTATGGGGCCGTCGACCGGCTGGCCGCCGGTCATGGCGACCGCGTCGTTGAACAGGATCTTGTAGGTGATGTTGGCGCCTGCCGCGATAGCCTGCCGGATCGCCATCGAGCCGGAGTGATAATAGGTGCCTTCGCCGAGGTTCTGGAACACGTGCTTGTGGCCGGTGAATCTCGACGAGGCCGCCCAGTTCACGCCTTCGCCGCCCATCTGGATCAGCGAGGATGTCTCGCGGTCCATCCAACTCGCCATGAAATGGCAGCCGATGCCGGCCAGCGCCCTCGATCCCTCCGGCACCTTCGTCGACGTGTTGTGCGGGCAACCGGAGCAGAAGTAGGGCGTGCGCGTTGCGCCGGTGACGTTGATCGTGCGCTCTGCCTCCGGCGTAAGCGTGGCGGCACGCGCGGCGAGATTGAGGCCCGGAAACATTGGATCGAGCCGGCGCGCCAGCACAGACGCGAGCGCGCGGGGCGACAATTCACCGATCCAGGAGATCAGCCGCGCGCCGGTCTCGTCGTGCTTGCCGACCATGCGCTCGGGCTTTGCGCCGGGATAGTCGTAAAAGTATTCCTTGAACTGGCTCTCGATGATGCCGCGCTTCTCCTCGACCACCAAAATCTCGCGCTTGCCCTTCACGAATTCCATCGCGTCGTGCAGCGCCAGCGGCCAGACCATGCCGACCTTGTAGACGTCGATGCCGATGCTGCGGCACGCCGCTTCATCGAGACCCATCAGCCGCAGCGCCTCCATCAGGTCGAGATGCGCCTTGCCTGTCGTGACGATGCCGTAGGTCGCATGCGGGATGTCGTAGATGTGGCGGTCGATGGGATTGGCTTTTGCGAAGGCGTAGACCGCATGCTTCTTCGCCTCCAGCCGCTCCTCGATCTGCGGCCCCGGCAGGTCGGGCCAGCGATAGTGCAGCCCGCCCGGCGGCGGCACGAAGTCGGGCGTGCGGAAGGCGCGCGGCGGGCGCAATGCGACAGAGGCGCCCGATTCCACGATCTCCGAGATCGCCTTGAAGCCGACCCACATGCCGGAGAAGCGGCTCAGCGCATAGCCATATTCGCCGAACTCGAGATATTCGCCGACGCTGGCCGGATGCAGCGTCGGCATGAACCAGCTCATGAAGGCAACGTCGGACTGGTGCGGCATCGAGGAGGAGACGCAGCCATGGTCGTCGCCCGCGACCACCAGCACGCCGCCATGCGGCGAGGAACCATAGGCGTTGCCGTGCTTCAGCGCATCGCCGGAGCGGTCGACGCCGGGTCCCTTGCCATACCACAGCCCGAACACGCCATCGACCTCGCGATCTGCTTGGGTCTCGACCTGCTGCGAGCCGAGCACCGCAGTTGCCGCAAGATCCTCGTTCACGGCCGGCAGGAATTCGATGCGGTCTCGCTTCAGCTGCTCTTTGATGCGCCAGAGTTCGAGATCGATGCCGCCGAGCGGCGAGCCGCGATAGCCGGAGATGAAGCCGGCGGTGTTGAGCCCGGCCGCGCGGTCGCGCCGCGCCTGGTCGAGTGCAATCCGGACGATGGCCTGTGTGCCTGTGAGGAAGACGCGGCCGTGTTCGCGGTCGTAGCGGTCGGAGAGTTCGTAACTGTCGAGTGATGGAATGGCGTCCATGGCGGACCTCGCGCGGCATCCCTGCCGAATACGCTGAGATTAAGCCCGGGTGGGTGGTAGGTCTTACCTATCTATTCCGATATGGCCTGAAATTTGGTATGATCTTCCAGTTTACGGTACAATATGGTATAAACTATCGGACTGAGGAGCTTTGGTGATCGAAGATCAGGACGCGCGGATTCTCGCCCATCTCCAGAAGGACGGCCGCGCCACCAACCAGCAACTCGCGGACGCGGTCGGCATGTCGACGTCGGCCTGCTGGCGTCGGGTGCGCGCGCTCGAGGAGACTGGCGTCATCCAGGGCTATGCGGCGCTGGTTGCGCGGGAGCGGGCGGGTTTTGCGATGTCCGCCATCCTCCATGTATCGCTAGAGCGGCACGACGCGAAATTCGTCGATGAGTTCGTCGCGCGGGTGACGAAGCGTCGCGAAGTGCTGGAGTGCTTTGCGACCACGGGTGACGCCGACTATCACCTGCACGTCGTTGTGCAGGACATGGCCGCCTACAACAGGTTTCTCGACGAATTCATGTTCCGCATTCCCGGCATCCGCTATGTCCGCAGCAACGTGGTGCTCAAGGAGATCAAGACCGGCGTGGCGCTGCCGTTTTGAGACGAATTGGCATGAGGTGGGATTGATTGAGCCGCGAGCTCGCTCAACCTCTCCCGCTTGCGGGGGAGGTCGGCGCGAAGCGCCGGGTGGGGGCTCTCACCACATCCGGAGCCTCGATTGCGGAAGCCCCCCACCCCACCGCTCCCCCGCAAGCGGGAGAGGGAGCGCACCGCCCTTGCGGACGCAACGAGACCTAATTTCGTCCCGCCCCAGCAGTCGTAGACGAGTGGCTACTGCCCCTCGCGCACGAACCGATTGCGCAAGCTGCCGATGCCGGCGATGTCGATCTCCACGACGTCGCCATGCTTGATGTCCGGCGAGGCTCCATCCGTGCCCATCCAGATCACGTCGCCCGGCCAAAGCGTAAAATACTTCGTCAGTTCGACCAGGAACGGCACCACGCCGAAGATCATGTCGTTGGTGCGGAAGCGGTTGGTCTCCTTGCCATTGACCCTGACGACGGTTTCCATGCTGCCGAGATCAGCCTCCGTCTCGATCCACGGTCCCATCGGCTTGAACGTGTCGGCGTTCTTCGACCGCCACAGGCTGCGATCGGCCTTCTGCCAGGTGCGCTCGCTGACGTCGTTGCCGATGGTATAGCCGAACACGCAATCCATCGCGCTCTGTTCAGTCAGATGCTTCACCTTCTTGCCGATGACGACGACGAGTTCGCCTTCGTAGTGAATTTTCTCGGTCGCGAAAGAGGGGATCACGACGTCCTCATCATGCGCGATCAGTGCGTTCTGGGCACGATAGCCGATCTCGGGCCGGTCGGGCACGGCCGGCACCTCGCCGCGCTTGTCGGCGGCCTCTTTCAGGTGCTTCAGATAGTTCAAGCCGACGCAATAGAAGGTGCGCGGCACCAGCGGCAGCTCGATCTTCACCTGTGACAGCGGATGCGTGCGTGAGGTGCGCTGCCATTCGCCAAAGGGCTCACCGTCGACCGCGATCACCTGGTCGCCTTCGATGATCCCCCAGGAGGTTTTGCCTGAGGCGGTGAATTTCAACCAACGCATGTCCGATCCTCGCTCTATTCCGCCGCATCACGCGGCTGCGCCTTCCAGGCGCCCACGGCAGGCCGCTTCAGGCCCAGATTCTCGCGCAGCGTCTTGCCGCGATAGTCCTTCTGGAACAAGCCACGGCGCTGCAGCTCCGGCACGACGTGGCGCACGAAATCGGCGTAGGAGCCGGGCACGTAGGTCGCGGCGATGACGAAGCCATCACAGCCGCGCTCGACGAACATTTCTTCGAACTTGTCGGCAATCTCCTTGGGGCCGCCGACCATCGCGTCCTGCACCTGGCCGCGGCCGGAGAAGGTGACGAAGTCGCGCGCGCTCGGATTGCTCTTCCCCGACGTCTTCAGCACGCCGTCGCGAATGCCCAGAATGCCCTGCATGCTCTTCAGTTCTTCGGTCGTGAGCGGCTCGTCCAGTCCCTTGGACGCGAAGTCGTAGTTAAGCGCTTCCGCGAGCAGCGACAGGGCGTCGATCTGGAGCGGCAGCTTGTTGATCAGCGCCATCCTGTCCTCGGCCTCCGCATTGGTCGCGGCGCAGACCGGCGTCGTCAGGTTGCAGAGGAACATCTGGTCGGGATCGCGGCCGGCCTTGGCGGCTTCGTTGCGCACTGCCGCGTAGCTTTCCTTGGCGGCCGTGAGGTTGCGCGCGGCGGTGAAGATCACCTCGCCCCAGCGTCCGGCAAAGCGCTGGCCGCGGCCGGAGGCGCCGGCCTGTATGATGACGGGATGGCCCTGGTCCGAGCGCGGCACTGTGAACGGCCCGCGTGACTTGAAGAACTCGCCCTTGTGGTCGAGCCGCTTCACCTTGGCCGGATCGGCAAAGCGGCCGCTCGTCTTGTCCATGATGAGAGCGCCGTCTTCCCAGGTATCCCAATGACCGAGCACGACCTCCATGAACTCGTCGGCGCGGTCGTAGCGGGAGTCGTGCTCGGGATGGGAGTCCTTTCCCATGTTGAGCGCCTCGCCGTCGTTCAGCGAGGTAACGACGTTCCAGCCCGCACGTCCGCCCGACATCAGGTCGAGCGTCGCGAAGCGGCGGGCGACATCGAAGGGTTCGTAATAGGTGGTCGAGCAGGTCGCCCCAAGGCCGAGCTTCTCGGTGACCATGCCCATCGTCGTCAGCACGATCAGCGGATCCATCTTCACGCAGCGGATGCCGTATTCGACGGTGTGGGCGTGGTCGTTGCCGTAGCGGTCCGGCATCGCCAGGCGGTCGTCGAAGAACGCCATGTGGAATTTGCCGGCCTCGAGAATTCTGGCGATCTCCTGATAGTAGTCCGCCGACATCGAATCCTCGCGCGACTCCGGATGCCGCCAGGAGCTCGGCAAATTGGTGCAATTTTGCGCCTGGAGGAAGCCGACCAGTGCCATCTGCCGCGTCATGCTGCTGCTCTCCAAGATTCCGTCAGGCCAGATCGAGCTCATTATCGAGCTTGTAGTCACGCGCGAGCGCGCGCAGCTTCTCCCAGGTCGCATCCTCGATCTCGATGCCGTCGCGCAGCCGCTGTTGCTCGCGCATGTGCTCGATCTCGCCGGGATAGAACACGCCCTTGCTTCCTTCGGAGGGCGGAGTCGATTTCAGGTAGCGCGCGAACTCGGCGACCTCGCGCTTGAAGTCTTGCAACGGCCGGAAGGCCGCGACGTTGAACACCGCCATGAAGCAGCCGTCATTGTGCCGGCCGGTCGGCTCGACGCCGAAGCCGAGACCTGTGAGCAGGCCGCAGAGCACTTCGACCATGGCGGCAAGGCCGCTACCCTTGTAGCCCTCGGTGCCGCCGAGCGGTAGCAGCGCGCCGCCCTTGCGGTACTGCGTGGGGTCGGTGGTGTGCCGTCCCTCGGCATCGATGATCCATCCCGTTGGAATCTCTTCGCCGCGTGCCACCGCAAGCTGGATCTTGCCGGCGGCCACCGCCGAGGTCGCCATGTCCAGATAGAAGGGCGCGTAGAGATCGGACGGCACCGCGATCGAGATCGGGTTGGTACCGAGCCGCGCCTCCCGGCCGCCGAACGGCGCCACATGCTTGGGCGAGCGGCCGGAGTCCGCCGTCGCAATCCCGATCATGCCTTCGCGCATCGCCATCATCGGATAGGCGGCGAGACGGCCGACATGGCTCTGCCGGAACACGGTGCAGGCGGCGACATTCGCCGTCTTCGCCTTCTCGATCGTCAGCGCCATCGCCTTGGCGTTGACGTGGAAGCCAAAACCCCAATTCCCGTCGATCACGGTCGTGGTCGGCGATTCCTGGACGATGGTCCATGGCGCGCCGGGGACGATATGCCCGGCCTTGACGCGATCGATATAGGTGGGAACCGCTATCACGCCGTGGGAATCATGCCCGGCGAGGTTGGCGTTGACGCAGCCGACGGCGACCGCGTCGGCTTCCTCAGTGGATGCCCCGGCGGCCCGGAGCAGCGCGGCGCTGATGCGCGTGAGGCGTTCGGCCCTGACGATTGGCATGGCGTTCCCTCGGTCATCGCCCTTGCTGGGACTCGGTTGTTGCCGCCATCGTCTCAAAGCGCAGGTGCGATATCAATCTCCCGTAAACCAATACAGGGCTGCAAATTCGCAAAGAGAATGCGCCTTTCGTCGTGGGGCTGCGCCCGCAGACATCCCGTACGGCGGTATTCCAGACAGTTTGGCGCCGGTCGTTCGCAGCTCGTTCACTTTGATCCATGGTTTGGGGCGCGCAATAACGACCACTTAGTTGATCGGCGGCGATAAAGTCCCGGGAAAAACGGCAGGAATGCCCGGGAGTTGAGACCTTGCAGACGACCCTCGCGCGCACATTTGCAGCGTTGAGTGCCATCAACGAAGCCATCCTGTATGCGAAATCGCCGGACGAACTGTACCAGAAGGTCTGCGACGCCGGGTTTTCGAGCGGCGACTTTTTGGCTGTCTCGGTGTTCCTGGTCGAGCCGGACGGCCTGCGGCTCCGTTATGCGGCCGGCTGCGGTGAGGACGTTGCGCGGCTGAGGTCGATCGAGATCACGACGGAAGCCGGCTCGCCGGAGGGCTCCGGCGTCGGCGGCGAGGCGTTCCGCAGTCAGAAGCTCTGCATCAGCAATGATTTTCTAAACGATCCACGCTCGCTGGCGTGGCGCGAGAGCGCGATCAAGGCCGGCGTCGGCGCGGCGGCAGCGTTGCCGCTGCTCTGCAACGGCAAGAGCGTCGGCGTGCTGTTCGTCACCCGCAGCGAGGCCGGCTCGCTGAACGAGCAGATGGTCTCGCTGTTCGAGCGCATGTCGGCCAATATTTCCTATGTGCTGGACAATTTCGCGCGCGAAACCGCGCGGCAGAATGGTGAGCGGTCGACGCGGCGGCTCAATCGCATGTTCGGCGCGCTCAGTGCGACCAACGAGGCCATTCTGCGCGCCAAGACCGAACAGGAGCTGTATCAGCTCGTGTGTGACGCCTCCGTCCATGGCGGCAAGTCGTTGGCGACTTTCGTTCTGCTCAAAGAGCAGGCTTCTCATTGGTTGAGGCCGGTCGCCGGCACCGGTCAGAATTTGGATATCGTTGGCCAGACAAGCTACTCCGTCGATGCCGACAATCCCTACGGCCGCGGCATCTCCGGGCACGTCTTCCGTACGCAGAAGCCATACGTCGAAGACGACCTCGCGAGCCGAACCAAGGGAACGCCGTGGGAGCAGGCTAACATCAATACGGGCGTCGTTGCCTGCGTCGCGGCTCCGCTGATCAAGCATGGCGAGAGCGTCGGCGTCATCCTGTTCTTCATCAGCAGGTCCTGGGCCAAGGACGAGGAGATCGTCGGGCTTCTGCTGCGCATGGCGGAAAACGTCTCCTTTGCGATCGAGAATTTTGACCGCGAGACCGAGAAGGCCAGAATTGCCGCGGAAGAGGACCGCCTCGCGCGCATGTATGCCGCGCTTAGCGCCACCAACGAGGCGATCCTGCGCGCACGGTCGCGCGCCGAGCTGTTCGATCTGGTCTGCGAGGCGACGGTGCAGGGCGCCAAGTTCACCTCGGCCACCATCGCGCTCGTCGACCATCGCACCGAACTGCTTCGCGTCGTCGCCTGCTACGGGCCGAATGCCGATCTGGTGCGCACCTTCAAGTTCTCCACCTCCGATCAGGTGCCCGAGGGACGGGGCTTGACGGGCACCGCGTTCCGCACGCGCCAGCCCTCGGTCAGCAACGATGTGATGGCCGACGACCGCATCAAGCCCTGGCACGCCAGTGCCCGCCGTAACGGCATCGCGTCCTCCGCGGCCCTGCCGCTATTCAACGGCGACCGGGTCGAGGGCGTGTTCTTGTTCAATTCGCCGGAGCGCGGCACGTTCACGCCCGAATTCGTCGAGCTGTTGCGCAGGCTCCAGGCCAACGTCGCCTTCGCGCTGGAAAACTTCGATCGGACGGAGGATAAGGCGCGGGCCGACAAGCAGCGCAGCCGCCTGAGCGGCATGTTCAAGGCGCTGAGTGCCACCAACGAAGCCATCATGCGTGCCAAGACGCGCGAGGAACTGTTCGAGGTGGCGTGCCAGGCGGCCGTGCTGGGCGACGTGTTCGCCTCGGCGACGATCGGCATCATGGACGAGAATCGTGAACTCGTTCGCGTCGTCGCCGTGAAAGGGCGCCTCCAGGAGCGAATGGTCGGGCGCACCTGTGTTGTTTCCGCCGATCATCCCGAGGGCCAGGGAATCATCGGGACCTCGCTGCGCACCTGCAGGCCCAGTGTCATCAACGACTATCTGAACGACCCCCGATCGGCGCACTGGCACTCCAAGGCGACCGAGGATGGCACCCGGGCGGCTGCCAGCTTTCCGCTGCTGCGGGCTGGCCAGGAGCCGATCGGCATTCTGCTTTTCCTCGCACCGGAAGAGAATACGTTCACGCCCGATCTGGTCGAACTGCTCGGACGCCTGGCCGAAAACGTCTCCTTCGCCCTCGACAATTTCGACCGCGCCGAGGAGAAGGCCCGCACCGAGGCGCAGAAGGAACGCCTGACGCGCATGTTCGCGGCGCTGAGCGCGACCAATGAGGCGATCATGCGGGCCAAGTCCCGCGCCGAGCTGTTCGGTCTCGTCTGCCTTGCCGCTTCGAACGGCGCCAAGTTCACCTCGACGACCATTGCGCTGGCCATGGCCGACAGCGACCAGCTCGAAATCGTGGCCAGCGCCGGGCCGTCGGCCGACACCACGCGCAACGTCCGCCTCTCGGTCGACCCCGAACGCCCCGAGGGCCGTGGCATGAGCGGCACGGCGTTCCGCACGCGGCGGCCCTGCATCAGCAACGATTATCTCAACGACCAGCGCGTCAGCGCCTTCCACGCCATCGTTCGCGGCGACGGCGCGCGGTCGGGCGCGGCGTTCCCGCTTATCGCACACGATCAGCCTGTCGGCGTCATGATCTACATGTCGACCGAAATGAACACTTTCACCAGCGAGTTCGTCGAACTGCTGCAGCGACTGGCCGACAACGTCTCCTTCGCGATGGAGAATTTCGACCGCGCTGACGAGAAGAACAAGGCCGACGAGCGGATCGAATATCTCGCTTCGCATGACAGCCTGACCAACCTGCCGAACCGCGAGACCTTCAACGGCCTGTTACGCGAGGCGATCGACACCGCACAGCGTCATGATCACCGCTTCGCGCTGCTGTTCATCGATCTCGACCGGTTCAAGGTCATCAACGATTCGCTCGGCCACGAAGCCGGCGACCTGCTTCTGCTCGAAGTCGCCGACCGCTTACGCAAGTCGCTGCGCGCGAGCGACGTTGTGGCGCGGCTCGGTGGCGACGAATTCGTCGTCATCCTCGACCAGTGCGGCGAGATCGACGACGTCCAGCGCATCGCGACCGAATTGCTGACGGCACTCGGCCAGCCGATGGAGCTCGCCGGCCACGAGTGCCACACCACCGCCTCGATCGGCATCGCGATGTATCCGGCGAACGGCGCCGATGCGCAGACGCTGACCAAGAACGCCGACATGGCGATGTATCTCGCCAAGGAAGACGGCAAGAACGGCTACCGCTTCTTCTCCAAGGAAGTGAAGACACAGTCGATCGAGCGCCTGTCGCTCGAGAGCGCACTGCGTCGCGCGCTGGAGCGCGAGCAGTTCGCGCTGAACTACCAGCCCAAGGTGGACATGGAGACCGGCCAGATCACCGGCGTCGAGGCACTGCTGCGCTGGACGCACCCCGATCTCGGCAATGTCTCGCCGGCGCAGTTCATCCCGCTCGCCGAGGAGACCGGATTGATCGTGCCGATCGGCCGCTGGGTGCTGAAGGAGGCGTGTGCGCAGGCGATGGTCTGGCAGCGCCGTGGCCTCTTGCCGCTGTCGATGGCGGTCAACCTGTCGCCGCGCCAGTTCGCCGACGAGCACCTGTTACAGGACGTCGACGAGGCGCTGGCGGCCAGCGGCATGTCGCCGGTGCTGCTCCAGCTCGAGGTCACCGAGAGCATGATGATGCGCAATGTCGGGCGCGCGCTGAAGGTGCTCGACGCCATCCAGAGCCGCGGCATTCGTCTGGCCATCGACGATTTCGGCACCGGCTACTCGTCGATGTCGTTGATGAAGCATTTCCCGATCGACACCATCAAGATCGATCGCTCCTTCGTGCGGGATCTGCCGCAGGATTCGGAGGATCAGGCGATCGCGCAGGCGATCATCAGCATGGGCAAGGCGCTTGGCATGACCGTGGTCGCTGAAGGAGTCGAGAATGCCGAGCAGGAGACGTTCCTGCGTACCCATGGCTGCGACGAGATGCAGGGCTTCTTGATCTCCAAGCCGCTGCCGGCACGGCAGATGGCCGAGCTGCTGCGGCCGACGGTGCTGCCCGTCGCGCCGCCGCTTCTGCCGGAGCTCGACGCGGCCGCCGACAAGAGCGCGGAGTCACGGCTGAAACGCGCTGTCGTCTGACGGCTGCGGATGCAGATCGCGGGCGTCGCGATCCGCGCTCTGCGCCTTGCTGGGAAAGTCATTCGCCGTCGGCAGCGACGTCTGCTCGGCGAACAGCGCGAGCAACCGGCGCGCGCCGTCGGCGAAGCTCGCCCCTTCGCCGAGGCCGAGTTGGCAGCACCATGCGCTGCGCATCGGCTCATGGTCGTCGAACACCGCCATCGCAGGGCCCCACCACCAGGCAGGCGCCGGCGAGCGCTCGTCCTCGGACACGGCGTGCCAGCGGGCAAACTCGTCCATCACGCGCTCGAACTCCAGGCGGGCAGCCTGATGCATTCGCTCCATGCTCCTAAAGTCCGCGCCTGAAAACAGGCCGATGCGCGGGAATCAGGTTCGTGGCCTTGACACTTTGAAAAATTGGCTCGCGCAATTGGCTGAGCCCCGCAGGCCGGCATCATCGCCAGCGATGCAAAAATTCCGGACGCCGGGACAGGTGCCGACGCCGACAGGGATCCCCGATTTTAGCCGTTCATGCGCCCGGCAGGCAAGATGCGGACGCCAGCGTCGCCTAACGCGACCTTGGCGGATGCGCCTTCTGGTGCCAGGCCCAGGCGGTTCGGATCACGGTCGGCAGGTCGGAGTGGCGCGGCACGAAGTTCAGCACTTTGCGCGCGGCGGAGGGATCAGCGACCAGATAGGTCGGATCGCCGGCGCGGCGCGGCTTGACGGTGTGAGGCACCTCGCGACCGGTCTCCTGCCTGATGGCAGTCAGGATCTCGCGCACCGAAAAGCCGGAACCGGTGCCGAGATTGAAGCTGCCGCCGGCATGTCCCTCTTCCAGGAGTTTTAGCGCAGCGACATGCGCTGCTGCGAGGTCGGTGACGTGGATGTAATCACGGATCGCGGTGCCGTCCGGCGTGTCGTAGTCGTCGCCAAACACGGCGAAGTCGACACGGCCCTGCAACGCCATCATGGCGCGCGGAATGAGATGCGTCTCGTTGTCACGCAGCTCGCCGATGCCGCCGGCGGGGTCGGCGCCGCTGGCGTTGAAATAGCGCAGGCAGAACGCGCCGAAGCCGTAGGCCGAGCGATAATCGGCGAGCATGCGCTCGATCATCAACTTCGACGCGCCGTAGGGATTGATCGGGTTGCACGGGAAACTCTCCGGCAGCTCCTTGGAATCGGCGTTGCCATAGACCGCGCCGGTCGAGGAGAACACGATGTGCTGGCAGCCCGCGTTGCGCATCGCCTGCAACAGCGACAGCGTGCCCTGCACGTTGTTGATGTAGTATTTCTGCGGGTCGGTCATGGACTCGCCGACGAGGCTCGCCGCCGCAAAATGCATCACCGCGGTGATTTTGTGATCGGCAAAGGCGCGTGCCAGCGCTGCTCCATCGAGCAGATCGCCGGTCACCAGCGGGCCGGCAACGAAGTTGCGATGACCTGTCGAAAGATTGTCATAAACCACCGGCTGGTATCCGGCGTCGGCCAGTGCCCGGCACGCATGCGAGCCGATATAGCCCGCGCCTCCCGTTACGAGGACAGTCGGTCGGTCGGTCATGTCGTCTCTGCTCTACGTCTCTATCGATTGAATGGCCGGTTGCGGCTGAAGAGAAGATAGAGCGCGCGGGGGTTGGTGGTCAAATAGCGCCAAAGCAGGCGGCGTGGCTCGAGGAAGGTTCGCCAGGCCCATTCGAGCCCGATCTTCTGCATCCATTTCGGCGCGCGTGACCGGCTGCCTGACAAAAAGTTGAACAGGCCGCCCGACGTCTTGATAACGCCAACATTGGTCATCAGCGGCGTGAATTCCTCCACGAACGCCTGCTCGTTGGGTACGCCGAGTGCGACAAACAGATAGTCGGGCGCGAGGGCATTGATCTCCTCGACCTTGGCGCGTAGCGCATCGCTCCGCAGATAGCCGTGGCTGCGTCCGACGATCTTGAGGTTCGGATACAGTTTTTGGACATTCTCGACCGCGGCGGCGTTCTCGTCCTCGCTGGCGCCAAACATGTAGAAGGTGCGGCCTGCCGCCTCGGCCTTGCGCGCGACGATATGGAAGAGGTCCGTGGTCGCAACGCGCTCAGGCAGCGGGAACCAGGATTGCAGCTTCGAGGCCGCGACCAGCGGCTGGCCGTCGGCGTTGATGAGATCAGCGGCGCGGAACAGGCGCTCGGTTTGCGGCTCGGTCGAGCAGCGCGCCAGCACCTCGCCATTGGCCGAGGTCAGGAACAGCGGGCGTCCGATGCGATGGCGCGGATCGGTCGCCTCGATCATGAAATCGGCGGTTGCTTCGAGATCGAGCGCGGCCATGCGAAGGCCGCCAACGGTGATCCGTGGTACGTCGGCGGTCGCTTCCCGCCCGTCCAGATTGACGCGACGCTCAAGCATATTGCCTGCCTCGCTGGCGCGTTTGAGTTTCAGGGGTGAGCTCGTTGAGTACGACGCCCACGAGCTTGCGTTCGGCGTCGCCGAGCGCGGTGAGGATCTCTTCCATGCTGTCGTTGATGTCGAGGCTGGTCGGCAGCACCGCCACCACCGCATCGATACCGTCGAGCAGCTTGCGGCCGGCGGCCGAGTGCGGGATCGCGGGGCCGTCGAGGATGACGAGATCATAGCCGCCGGTGGAGCGTGCCTGCGCGACCGCCTTGCGGATGGCCTCGGCCGCCTTGCCGGCATCGCCCTCGGCGACCGGCAGCACCGAGATGCCGTTGACCGTCTTGATCTCGCGCGCGCCCTTGTTGCCGATCGAGAGCCAGCCGAGCTTGCTCGGCTCGCTCTTGCCGGGTCGATTGATCCTATTCGAAAGATTCTGCGCCTCATGGTCGGCGTCGATCATCAGCACGCGGCTGCCATCGCGCTCGGCCGCGAGCGCGAAATTCAGCGCGGTCACGCTGCGCTCGGTCGTCCCGCCTACACCGACCATCGCGATGATCGGCATCGCCTTGCCGCCCGCGCGGCGTGCCACGGCGGCGCGCATGTCGCGCAACGCATTCAGAAGCGTCGTCAGCGGAAATCCCGGACGCAGCGTCGGCCAACCCAGCCTGGTGAGATCGGTGCCGCCTCCGACCGCGAGGATGGCGCCGAGCGTGCGGATGACGTCGGCCTCCTGGAGACGCGCGATCAGGGGCTTTTCGACCACGATCAGGGGCTCTTCGACAGGAGGGGGCGGCGGCGCCTGGGGTGCGGTTTCGATCGGATGGGACAGCATCGTCTCAGACACAACCGGTGCCTTCGTCGAAGGCACTTTGGCGCCCTCCGGCTCAGGCGCGCGTTCGCGACGACGCGGCTCCGGCGCGGTCGCGCCGGAGAACAGGTGCTCGGCGGCGACAAACCAGCCGGCGGCGAGGAGTCCGCCGAAGATGAAGCCGATCATGGCGAACAGGCTCATCGCCGGCGGGAACGAGCGCCGCTGCGGCATCGTGGCCTCGCCGATGACGCGGGCCGCCGACGTGTTCAAGCTCTCCTGCTCCTCGGTCTCGCGCGAGCGCTTGAGGAAGGACTGGTAGACGTCGCGGCTCGCATCGGCCTCGCGCTCGAGCTCGCGCAGGCGCACGGCGGCCTGGCTGAGCTGCACGCTCTGCCGCTTCTGCGCCTCCAGCGCGCGGTTGAGCGAGGCCTCGTAATCACGGGCGCGCGTCAGGTCGTTCCTGGCCGACTGGGCGAAGCGGTCGATCTCCTCGTTGATGGTGCGCTTGAGGTCCTCCACCTGCTTCTCGGTCTGGCGCAGCGCGGGGTGCCGTGGCCCGAGCTCGCCGGCCTGCTCGGCGTATTTCTTGCGGGCGTCGGCATATTGCGCGCGCAGATTGGCGATGGTCGGCGATTGCAGCGCTTCGGGAATCGCGCCCGCATCCGCCGCGGTGCGCTTGCTCGCCTCGATCTGGTCGAGGCGTGCCTGGGCGTCGAGCGTCGCTGCGCGCGCCGCGGAAAGCCGCTGGTTGCTGGCGGAGAGCTGCTGGTCGCTGATCAGCGCGTCCTGGGTGCCGACGAAATTGTTCTGAGCCTTGTAGGTGGCAAGCGAGGTCTCGGCGTTGCGCAGTCGCTCGCGCAGCTCCGTCAGGCGGCCGGACAGATCATTGGTGGCGCGCCGCGCCGCCAAGGCCTGCGAGTTGCGTGAGTCCTTGAGATAGGTGTTGGTCAGCGTGTTGGCGAGCATCGCCGCCTTGGCGGGATCGGTCGACCAGACCTCGACGTCGACGATGAAGCTCTTCTCGGTCTTGCGGATCGTGATGTGCTTGTTCAGCGCGTCGAGTGCCGCAAGCTGCACCTCTTTCTTTTCCGCGGCGGAGGGCGCACGGGGCTGGAGACCGACGAGGCCAAGCAGGGACGATATCAGGCTCTTGGCGTCGCCGCCGCCGAATTCGGGATCCTTGTCGAGATTGGCCTGCTCGATGACCTGCAACAGCACGCTGTTGGATGTGATCAGCCGGGCCTGGCTCTCCACCACCATCGACATGCCGGAGACGTCCTGCGCGCGCGGCGTGAGCTCGCGATCGACGAGCTGGAGCTCGCGCGGATCGACGTAGAGCTGCGCCGTGGCGGTGTAGCGGGGCGTCAGGGTCTTGCCGACCGTGACCGCAAGCGTCGCGCCGAGAAGGGCGGCGGACGCAATCGCGATCTTGCGCCGCCAGAGCAGGCTGGCGAGCTCCAGCACGTTGAAGCCGGCTTGTTGTCGCGGCTGCGGGGCCTCCGACCTGGCCCGATCTATCGGCTGGTTATAGTCAAGCATGATCCCCAGCTTTCATTGCAAGTGCCGCGGGCTGAGGGGTTACTCTTCGGGTCACGCCACGCACCAGGGATATAGGCGCCAAATCAACGCAACAGGGAAAATTAACCATACTCATTGAGGGACTATTCACCGAAATGGCAAACAAAGCGTTTAAGCGTACGCAGCTTCCTGGCGTGTCGTTGCGACGCTTGCGCTGCGCCGGTCCCCCGGAAACTAACGGTTCGTTACCACGCGTGCTGCCTGGCAGGCAGGCGTCCGGCAGCGCAGCGCCGCGGGAAGGCCCGGCGTGCCCGGCGATCGACCGCGGCATGGTCATGGCCTCAGCACTTCCGCAGGATGACGTGATAGTCGCCGCGACGGACGTCGGTGCCGCGTGGAAGCAGGACGTTCAGCGCGACGGCGCCGGCATCGACCAGGCTTGCGAGCAGCGGCCTGCGCCGGCGCATTTCGGGATAGCGCGGGCTCTCGACCTCGCGGCGGTAGACCGTCTCGAGCCCGTGCGCTGCCGCGAACGCCTCGAGCTTCGACAGCGTCACCAGCGGATGGAAGAACGTCGGGAACGGTGGCTCGCCCGGTTCGCCCGCATTCCTGATGCCGCGGACGTGCCGGTAGAACCAGACGTGAAACCAGTGCGGCGAATATTTGGTGACGACGCCGGACAGCGAGCGCGGATTGGGCGCACCGATAAGAATCATCCCGCCGCGCTTGAGCGCATCGCGGAAGTTCAGGAGTGCGGCTTCGACGTCGGAGAGGTGCTCAATCACGTTGTAGCAGATCACGAGGTCGAAGCTTTCCGGCGCGAAGCGATAGGTCTGTACGTCGCCGAGGATCGCCTCCTGCGCGTAGGTGTTGTTGCGGATCTGGTCCTCGTCGATGTCGACGACCGTGACGTGGCCGCGCTCGAGCACGTCGAGCGGCAGGAAGCTGCAAGAGCCGCCGCCGGCTTCGTAGGTCGCCAGGCCGCCGGCCGGCAGCTCGCGGCGCAACACCTCATGGATTGCAAGCAGGCTGTCGCGGGCTTCGCCGGAGACCAGATCCACCAGCGCCTGCGTGTGCCCGCCGGCGGCCGCGTCGCTGTGGGTGGCTGTCGTGAAATCGGTCGTGGCTGGCCTGTTCATGTTGTTTGCCGCGGTGTTCGACTGAAATTACAGGCAATCCCGCCTGCGCCCGAAGAGCAAACTTGATGCCGGGCCTGCGTCAAAGGGGCTGGTGCTTACGGTTCGGTTAATGCGCATCGGCGTTAACTACGGCGAGCTCCGCACGGCACGATCGCCGCGCGCTGGATCGAAATTTGCAATATCACACGCGTGTGAATTCGCAGGGAAAACGCGAAAAAGCGGTTAAGACCATGAGTGATTGATCGCATCGGGAGCGAGTTCAGCCGTCTGGAACGAATCGTACCGGCCCGGCCGCCGGCTCCGCGCGGAATGAGCTCGACCGGATCGGGGGCCATGTCTCGAAATCGCGCGGCTGTGCCGGCCCGGGACGTGGCCGCATCGCGCGGCTCTGCGATCGTTGCAGGGCTTTCTCAACACATCTCGGACATTCAAGGGCCATGACGCTGATCTCGACCGAACTGCCCACCAACCGTATCGCGGACGCCGTGCGCGATCCCAACCGGGAAGTTGCGGCCAGCTCGCGCGTCCTCGATCTGTCGGTCGATATCGTCGTCTGCATCCCCTGTTTCCGTCGCCCGCAGCATCTGAGGTTGACGCTGGACTCGCTCGTCAAACAGCGCACGCCACGCTCCTTCGCGGTCATCATGGTCGAGAACGATGCCGCCCGGCGCGAGAGCGCGCCGGTTGCCGCGGAATTTCTCGACGACGGAAGGCTCCAGGGCCTTTGCCTGGTCGAGAAGCGCCAGGGCAATTGCCAGGCGATCAATGCCGCGTTCGAGACGGCGCTGGCGGTGTTTCCCGCCGCGACCCGCTTCCTGATGATCGACGACGACGAGATCGCTTCACCCGACTGGCTCGAACTGATGGTTCGTACCTGCGAGGCGACCGGCGCCGACGTGGTCGGCGGACCGGTGCTGCCGGCGTTCGACGACGACAGCAAGCCCTGGCTCGCGCGCCATCCCGTGTTCTGTCCCGCCTATGATTACAGCGGCGCGGTGCCGCTGATCCATGGCTGCGGCAACTGCCTGATCACGCGCGCGGTGTTCGCGCGGCTCGGCGGTCCCCCCTTCGATCTGCGTTTCAATTTTCTCGGCGGCGGCGACGCCGACTTCTTCGCGCGGTGCCGCGATGCCGGCATGACGTTCCACTGGACCGCGGAGGCCGTCATCACCGAGACGGAGCCGCGTAGCCGCACACGCCTCGGCTGGATCGCGCAACGCGGTCTGCGCATCGGGGCGACGAATTATCGTGTGCAATACAAGGCCGCGCGAAGCGCTGCCGCGCGCACGCGTGTGTTCGCCGCGATGCTCGTGCGCCTGCCTCTCTCGCTGGTTCGCGCCGCCCGTCTGCTGACGAGGTCCAGGCCGGTCATCGCGATGCATCCCGTGATGCTCGCGCTCGGCGGCGCGCTCGCCGCCTTCGGTGTCGAGCCGCAGCCCTATGAGGCGTCAAAGATCGTATCCTGATGCCGCCGAGCCCGCGGCCTAGATTCCAATATAGGCCAGCGCGAGCTTGACTGCGGACCGGGGCACGGATTTGAGCGACCGCCGCCCGACCATCCCGAGATAGCCGAGAGCCTCGGGATATCTGCCGAAGCGGATCGCCTGCGTCGCCGAATAGGTCACGAGATGAATTTCTGCCGCCTGCCGCAATCGCGGCACGGCCCCCGCGGGCAGTCTGGCCAGGATCAATCCATCCTCGAAGACGCGCGCGACCGCGGGGAAGAAATCGCCGGGCGAGCGCATCGCCGCGTTCATCGTGTTAGCCGTGTGGAGCCGATAATCGAGCAGAAGTTTCGGGACGAAGTGGAATTCGCCGATCGCGGCGAGCCGGCACCAGCAATGCCAGTCCTCGCAATAGCGCAGCGAAAGGTCGAAGCCGCCTATGGCCCGGAAAGCCTCGGCGCGGACGAGCATGATGCCGCCATTGACGATGAAGTTGCCGCTCGCGAGCCGCGCGAGCACGTCCCCGGATGGCTTGCGGCGTCCTTTCAGGAGGTCGCGGCGACCGATCGACCGGCCTTCGCTGTCGATCAGATTATAGTCGCCGTAGACGAGAACCGCGTGCGGCGCGGTCTTTGCCGCCGCCAGCAGCGCCGGCACGGCGCCACGCCTCAGGCGGTCGTCGGCATCGAGGAAGAGGAGCCAGCTTCCGCTTGCAACTCGTGCACCGAAATTTCGCGCGGCCGATACGCCCGTGGCAGCGTTGGTGACGAGACGCAAGCGCTGGTCGCGGATGGCGCGAACAATCGCCGCGGTGTCGTCGGTCGAGCCGTCGTCGACAACGATGACGTTGGCGACGCCATCCTGCATCAGCGCGCTCTCGATGGCTTCGCCGATATAGGCGGCGGCGTTTTTGGCGGGTATGACGACGGAGACCGACGCGGCCGAAGGCGCCGGCAGGGACACGCGGCCGCCGTCCGACGCCGGGATAGGAGTCGTCAAGTCGAGAATGGCGTCGGCGATAGTCAAGCGACGGCTCCGAGCGTCTTTAATGTTCTTTTAACCAGGCCGGATGCCGGCCGTGCCGGCGTCCGCAACTTTGGCCGTTTCCGATGATACCCGCATCAGGACGTCAAATCGTTGCTGCGAAGGCCGGCTTGACTCTGGTTTCGTAGATTAGCGTTAAGTCTGTGGCGTTAAGTCTGCCGCAGGTTTTAGATAGATGCGACAGCCGGTCCCATGCGAGCATGCAGGGAGCGACCGTCGCTTGATGGATCCTGTGCGAGCAAAGACGTTGGAATTTGGCGGTGGAAATTTGCCGCGCACGGAGCGCGATGCGGCGTGCCGCGCGAAGGCGCCAGGCAATGGCGCCTGCGACGATCCGAACGCGATGACGCTCAACCTGTTCTACGAAGACAAGGACGACCGCTGGTTTCCCGGCGACCGGCATCTGCGGCGCATGCTGCGCCGAATGCTGTTGGGGGAGCCGCGCATGAGCGGGCAGCTCCGCGTGTTTCTCAATCTCTGCGCGGGCCTCGACCGGCTCGGCATCCGCTATCGCGTCAACGACTATCGCTATATCGCGCAGCATCCCGACGAGCTCGCCTGCATCATCGGCCGCCCGTTCCTGCTCGACAAGTTCGCGTGGAAGAACCCGATCCTGCTCGGCGTCGCCTCCTACAACCACCCGCTCGACGATCCCGATCTGTTCAAGCGCCTGCCGGTCAAGAAGGTCGTGGTGCCCGGCGAATGGTATGCCGACATGTACCGGTCGTATTGGCCCGACACGGAAGCCTGGCCGGTCGGCATCGACACCGATCTCTGGGCGCCGTCGCACGCGCAGGACAAGACCATCGACGTCCTGCTCTACGACAAGGTCCATTGGGACCGCGAGCGCCATGTCACGGAGCTGATCGAGCCGGTCCGCGCGCGTCTCCTCAAGGAGGGCCGCTCGTTCACGGAGCTGCGTTATGGCAGCTACAAGGAGGAAGACTTTCAGGCGGCGCTGGCGCGTTCGCGCTCGATGATCTTCCTCTGCCAGAACGAGAGCCAGGGCATCGCCTACCAGCAGGCCCTGTCCTGCGGCGTGCCGGTGTTCGCCTGGGATCCCGGCGGGCCTTGGCGAGACCCCGACTATTTCCCGCACCGGGTCAGGTTCGAGCCGGTGTCGTCGGTCCCGTATTGGGATGAGCGCTGTGGCCTCAAATTCGTCGACCGCGCGGGCTTCGACGAGCGCTGGCCGGATTTCTGGGGCGGCTGCACCGCTGAGGCGTTCGATCCGCGCGGCTACGTGCTGGACAATCTCACGCTGGAGCAGCGGGCGCTGCAGTATTACGAGATCGCGCGGAGCATCGTGCAGCAGGAGGCGCCGCGTGCCCCCGGCCTGCTGGTTGACGGATGGTTAACGGGGATAGGCTAGAGCTGGAGCTTCGCCACGCTTCCCCCATCGGCCTTGAGGCATGGATCGCAGCGCCGCAGACATGATTGACGTCGAGGCCCGGTCGTTGGGCCCCGCGCTGCGCGGCGTGCTGGCGGGGCTGAACGTCGTGCAGGTGGTGCGCTGCCTCGTCGCAGTCGCCGCGCTGCTGCTGGTTCTGGTGACGCTGGAGCCGTTTCCCGATCTGCGGATTGAGGATGCCGCGACCGCCGGCGCGGGACGCATGGCGATCAGTTATCTGAGCTTCGGTGTCCTCGCCGCGGTGGCGATGCTGCTTGCGGCCGCGGAAGATGCTCCCTCGCTCAAGACGCTGCTGAAGCCCGCGCATCTCTGCTTCGTCGGCTGGATGCTGATCAACGTCGTGCTCTCCGAGAGTCGGGAAGTCTCGATGCAGCGCTTTGCGCTGGCGGCGAGCGTGACCTCTCTCGCCGTCCTGCTGCCGCTGCTGCCTCCGACGCAGAAGAGCTTCAACCTGTGTCTTGGCGGCGCGGCCCTCGCGCTGCTCATACTGTGCTATCTCGGCATCCTGCTCGCGCCGCAATTGTCGATCCACGCGGCAGCCGATTTCGCCGAACCGCAGCTCGCCGGCGACTGGCGCGGAAGTTTCGGACACAAGAACGTCGCATCGCCCGTGATGACCGTGCTGGTCTATGTCGGCATCTACCTGACTGCCGTCGGCTCGTTCGTCATGGGACCCGCGATCGCCCTTCTTGCCGGCGTCTTCCTGATCTTCACCGGCGGCAAGACGTCCACGGTCCTGTGTCTCGCCATCTATGCGCTGGCGTCGCTGGTTTATGTCACGCGAAGCCTGTGGTTGAAGCGCATCATCTGCTTCGCGCCGCTGATCCTGATGAACCTGCTGACGGTTGGCAGCGCCGCGAGCCCTGCGCTTGCGGGCCTCACGCGGCTGCTTCCCATCGATTCGACTTTCACCGGCCGCACCGACATCTGGGAGTTCGCGCTCGCGGCCGTCGCGGAAAAACCGATCATCGGCCATGGCTACGCGGCGTTCTGGGACAACGTGGCATCGCGGGAAACCGCCAAGGGCGCCGAATGGGCCGTGACCGCGGCGCACAGCCACAACAGCTATCTCGATCTCGCCATCACCATCGGCCTGCCGGGGCTCGCGCTCGTCATCCTCATCTTCGTGCTCGCGCCGCTCGGCAATTTCCAGAAGGCCCAGGCCCACAATCATAGCGGCGCACTGGCAAAGCTGTTCCTGACCGTGTGGCTGTTCGGCCTGTATTACGGCACGACCGAGACGTTCCTGCTCGAGCGGCAGAACCCGATCTGGTTCATGTTCGTGCTCGCGGTGGCCGGGTTGCATTTTCTCGCCAGGTTCCAATGCGTGGACAGCGCTGAACCTAGCCGCTGACGACAGTCTGTCGCAGCCTCACGTTTCATTCGCGTAACGATAAGCAGCCGCGTAACGATAAGCAGCGACGCAACTTGTCGACGGCGACAAGACATCATCTATCTGGAAACGTTCTGTAACTGTTGGCGGAACTGCATGCGCAGGGCGTGCGCCGCTTCGACCTCAGCATCGGCAATCATGACTACAAGCGCCGCTTCGGCGCGGTGCCGCTTCCACTGACCGACGTCAGCGTCGCGCTGTCGTGGCGCGGTCTGCCTTATGTCCTGCGCGACCACGCCGCGCAGGGCCTGCGCCGCCACCCCCGGCTTGCCGCCTACGCGGCGCGGGCAATGGGCAAGGCTGCGGCCCGCTGACGCGGCGGGCGCACAGACGCAGTCGCTCTCGCTCATCCTTTCGCAGGGCCGACGAAAAAGGCATCGAGCAACGCGCGACCCTGCGGCCAATCATCGAGCTTGCTGGCCGCATTGATGTGGCCAAGCTGCGCCGGCGCTTCACTGCACTTGCGACCCGCGCAATGAACAAGTCATCTCGCTGACACAAAGCTCCTGATTGCGCCGACAGTGAGATTGTCGCACGGGATGTGCTATTGTCGCCTCCGTTCCCTGGAGGTGCCATGGACGACCGTTCGGATAAACTTCGCGCGTTCTACGCGCAATTGATCTGTGCCGCGGCCAGGACCGAGGATCCCCGTATCGAGCAGGCCTTTCGCACGGTCAGGCGCGAGCCGTTCGTCGGGCCCGGGCCGTGGTCGATCTCTCTCGGCGGTCACCCCTATGTCGTGACGCCCGACGATGATCCCGCCTTCATCTATCAAAACACGCTGCTGGCGCTGGACACGACGCGCGGCATCAACATCGGGATGCCCGGCGCGCACGCCTATTGGCTCAGCGGCTGCGGCGTGAGGGAAGGCGAGACCGTGCTCCAGATCGGCGCGGGCAGCGGGTACTACACCGCAATTCTCGCGCATCTCGTGGGCCCGCGCGGCCGCGTCTATGCATACGAGATCGATCCGGCCCTGGCGGCTCTGGCGCGCGAGAATTTGAAGGAGATCGCCGCGGTCGAGCTTCGCGAGCGATCAGGCATTGCGCCCGGCTTGCCGGCCGCGGACGTGATTTATGTCTGTGCGGGGGCGGTGCAGCCGGCTGGGGAATGGCTCGATGCGCTGCGGCCCGGCGGCCGGCTGGCGTTTCCATTGGCGCCCGAGGGTGTGCTCGGGGGCATGTTGATGATCACGCGCCCCGAGCAGGGGCCGATCTGGCCAGCTCGTTTCCTGGGCCGGGCCCAGTTCGTTGGCTGCGCGGGACTCCAGGATGAGGAGGCCGGTCGGCGATTGATGGACGCGTTCGCGAAAGGGTGGGAGCGCGTGCAGTCGTTTCGGAGAGAGGGCACGCCCGACGCGACGTGCTGGTTTGCAGGTGAGGGCTGGTGGCTTTCGACTGCGCCTGCGGCCTTGCCTGCGGGCAACATCCGGCCGCACGCCGACATCACGCAGGCCTGATGGCCGGCGATCGCCAGCGCTTCACGATCCCGTGCACCCGACGCAGCGTAGTCGGCCGCGCGAGGCGCGGAACAGGCTGCGGCAATACCACCGCCGCGCCAGCGCCTGGACGGGCCTGCGGATCATCTGCGCCATCAGCAAAATTTCGAAAGCCATACACCTCGCTCCTGGCCCGATAAATGGGGCGGCACCCTCGCAAGGAGAATGCCGCCCGCATCGTATCAGCCATGCAGCTGATCGTGAGCCAAGGTTCAGCCGTGAAGCTTAGCCGTGAAGCTTCCTGGCGGTCTCCGCGATCGCGCGGCCCTGATAGCGGGCGCCGGCGAGCTCGTTGGCGCTGGGCTGCCGGCTGCCGTCACCGGCCGTGATCGTGGTCGCGCCATAGGGCGCACCGCCCGTGACTTCTTCGACGCCCATCTGGCCGGAAAAGCCGTAGTTCAACCCGACCACGACTATGCCGAAATGCAGCAGGTTGGTGATGATCGAGAACAGCGTCGTCTCCTGGCCGCCATGCTGGGTCGCGCTCGAGGTGAAGGCGCCGCCGACCTTGCCGTTCAGCGCGCCCTTGGCCCAGAGCCCGCCGGCCTGGTCCAGGAAGTTCGCCATCTGCGATGACATGCGGCCGAAGCGGGTGCCGGTGCCGACGATGATCGCATCGTAATTCGCGAGGTCCTCGATCTTGGCGACCGGCGCCGCCTGGTCGAGCTTGTAGTACGAGGCCTTGGCGACCTCGGCCGGCACGAGCTCGGGCACGCGCTTGATATCGACGGTCGCGCCGGCCTCGCGCGCACCTTCGGCGACGGCATTCGCCATCGCTTCGATGTGGCCATAGGCGGAATAATAGAGGACGAGAACTTTGGTCATGGTGGTCTCCGTTGTGTGGTGGGGCGAGCTTTGTTGAGTGATAGGGGGAGCTTTTCGATGCGCTCGTCATTGCCGGGCTTGACCCGGCAATCCATCGCTCTTCAGGGACTCTTGCGGAGGAGATGGATGCCCGGCTCAAGGCCGGGCATGACGAGTTGGTGTGGGGTTGCGCTTACGCCGCGTCGACGAGTACGAGCTCTGAATCCTCCAGCGCCGTGATCGTCAGCCTGTCTTCTTCGCGGATCGCCGCGCCGTCGCGGGCGTTGACGCGCACGCCGTTGATCTCGACCGATCCTGCTGCCGGCACCAGGTAGAGGTGACGCGACTTCTGAGGCTCGTATTCCGCGCTCTCGCCGGCCTTCAGGGTGGTCGCGAGCACCCGCGCATCGGCGCGGATCGGCAGCGCATCCGTGTCGGCCTCGAACCCGCTCGCGATGGTGACGAGCTTGCCCGTGCGGTTCGCCTTCGGAAATGGCTTCGACCCCCAGGTCGGCTGGCCGCCGCGCACAGTCGGCTCGATCCAGATCTGGAAGATCCGGGTCTTGGTCGGCTCGAGATTGTACTCGGAGTGGCGGATGCCGCTGCCCGCGCTCATCACCTGCACGTCGCCCGCTTCGGTCCGCCCCTTGTTGCCGAGGCTGTCCTGATGGGTGATCGCGCCCTCACGCACATACGTGATGATTTCCATGTTGGCGTGGGGATGGGCGGGAAAGCCGGTGTTCGGCGCGATCTCATCGTCATTCCACACCCGCAAGGCACCGTGACCCATGTTGTTCGGGTCGTAGTGGCTTGCGAAGGAGAAATGATGCTTGGCCTTGAGCCAGCCGTGATCGGCGCCGCCGAGCTTTGAGAAAGGTCTGAGTTCGATCATCTGCGTAATTCCTATCTGGGCGGGTGGCGTCCGGATCAGGCGCCAAAACCGCCGTCGACGTTGAGCACGGTGCCGGTGACGAAGGAGGCTTCCGGGCTTGCGAGGAACACGACGCCGGCAGCGACTTCCTCGGGGCGGCCGAAGCGCTGCAGCGCGTGCTGCTTGCGCTGCGTCTCGGCGAACTCGCCGCCGTCCTTCGGGTTCATGTCGGTGTCGATCGAACCGGGCTGCACCACGTTCACGGTGATGCGGCGCGGACCGAGGTCGCGGGCCGCACCCTTGGTGTAACCGACGACGGCCGCCTTGGTGGCGACGTAGTCGGCAAGGCCAGGGAACGAGGCGCGGTCGGCGAGCATCGAGCCGACGGTGACGATGCGGCCGCCTTCGCCCATCAATTGCGAGGCGGCGCGGATCGCCGCGATCACGCCATGCACGTTGATGGAATCCTGGCGGGCGAGGGCTTCAGTATCGGCTTTGGCGTCGTCGATCGCGCCGCCGGCGGCGACGCCGGCATTGTTGACGAGGATATCGAGATGGCCGAATTCCTTCGCCACGTCGTTGACGAGCTTGGTGACGTCCTTGGCGGAGGCCTGATCGGCCTTGAAGGCACGTGCCTTCACGCCCCTGGCCTTCAGATCGGCGACGACAGCTTCCGCTTTTTCGGGCGAAGCGACATAGCTGATGGCGACGTCTGCGCCTTCATCGGCGAGTGCGCGAGCCGAAGCTGCGCCGATGCCGCGAGAACCGCCGGTAACGAGGGCAACCTTGCCTGAGAGCTTCTTGGTCATTGGATTTCTCCAGTCCATGAATTTGGGATGGCACTTGGATATGCCTCCGCCGTGGTATAGAAATAGAAACTGTCGAAACACATTGTTTCTCTAAATAGCACTATCGGACCGGCACCCATGGCAAAACTCCCCGATTTCGAGGCGCTCGCGATTTTCGCAAAAGTCGTGGAATTACGGTCGTTTGCGGCGGCTGCCAGCGAACTCGCGATGTCCAAGGCGACCGTCTCCAAGGCGGTGACCCGGCTGGAGGAGCGACTTGGCGCGCGGCTGTTCAACCGCACCTCGCGCCGGCTTGCGCTGACCGATGCCGGGCACAAGCTCGCCGAACGGGCGACGCGCCTGCTCGCCGACGGTGAGGCGGCCGAGAACGAGGCTTTGGCGCAGTCGGTGGCGCCGCGCGGCTTGGTGCGGCTCGCCGTGCCCATGACGTTCGGGATCAAGGCGGTGGCGCCGCTGTTGCCGGAGTTCTTCCAGGCCTATCCGGAGGTCTCGGTCGATCTGCACTTGAGCGATGCGACGGTCGACCTGATCGGCGAGGGCTTCGACATGGCGGTGCGGATCGCGCGGCTGCCGGATTCCTCGCTGATCGCGCGGCGGCTCTTCACCATGCCGCGCTTCACTGTGGCCGCGCCTTCTTATCTGAAGCGTCACGGCCGGCCGACCCACCCGATGCATCTCGCCGAGCACAAGTGCTTCAGCTACGCCTATCTAACGACGCCCAATGTCTGGCACTACACCAATTCGGCTGGCGAGCAGGCCAGCGTGCGTCCCGGCGGGCGGCTTCGCGTCAACAATGGCGAAGCGGTGATGCCGGCGCTGATCGCCGGCCTCGGCATCGCGGAGCTTCCCGAATTCATCGTTGGCGATGCCATCTCCTCCGGCGAGGTCGAAGTAATCCTGAAGGACTGGAAGCAGGCCGAAGGCGCCGTGCACCTGGTGACGCCGCCCGGCGGCCCGCGCCCCGCGCGCGTCGAGGCGCTCGCCGATTTTCTCGCGGCGAAATTGCCTGGCACATGCAAGCGGCGGCCGAAGAAAGGCGGGAAGGCGTCGTAATTCCCGCCCGGCGGGCATTCGGCGCTTTACGCCTTTGCTCGCCCTGCTGGATATCGCTACTCTATCCTCCGAACGAAAAACAAAATCATATTGGGGGAGCCGCCGATGAACCGCCGTGACCTGCTGCGTGCCGCCGCAGCATTGCCGCTCGCACAGACCGTGATCTCGCGTCCGGCCTTTGCGCAAGCCTATCCCGCCCGCAACATCACCATGATCGTGCCGTTTCCGGCCGGCGGACAGGCTGATCTCGCGGCGCGCCCCGTCGCGATGGCTCTGGA
Organism: Bradyrhizobium centrolobii; assembly: GCF_001641635.1. GTDB lineage: Bacteria > Pseudomonadota > Alphaproteobacteria > Rhizobiales > Xanthobacteraceae > Bradyrhizobium > Bradyrhizobium centrolobii. The sequence goes on along the minus strand of NZ_LUUB01000080.1, from coordinate 183,165 downwards.
GCGGATCCTCGGCAAGGCGGTCATCGTCGACAACCGCGCGGGCGGCGGCGGCGGATCGGTCGGCAATGCCGCGGCGGCGCGCGCTGCGCCCGACGGCTACACGTTGTTGATGACCCTGTCCTCGCTCGCGGTCCTGCCGGAAGCCGACCGGCTGTTCGACCGCCCCGTCGCTTACGAGGTCTCGCAATTCATGCCGATCGCGCGCGTGCTTGCCGATCCCACGCTGCTCGCGGTGCCGGCCTCCGCGCCATGGAAGACTGCGCAGGACTTTGTCGAGGATGCGAAGAAGCGCCCGGGCCAGATCACTTATGGTTCGTCCGGGCCCTACGGCACGCTGCATGTGGCGATGGAGATGTTCGCAAACAGCGCCGACATCAAACTGCTGCACGTGCCGTTTCGTGGCGCAGGTCCTGCGCTGACCGCGATCCTCAGCGGCACCGTGCAGGCGATCGCGGCAGCACCCGGCACGCTGAAGCCGCAGGTCGATGAGGGCAAGCTGCGCGTGCTCGGCAACTGCGGTGCGCAACGCATCGCGAGCTTCCCTGACGTGCCGACCTTCCAGGAGCTCGGCTACAAGGATGTCGAGATGTATATCTGGGCCGGCCTGTTCGCGCAGAGCACGCTGCCGGCGGCGATCGCGAGCCGTCTGCGCGAAGCGATGGCACAGGTGATGGCGAGCCCGGACGTGCTCAAGTCGTTCGAGGCCTCCGGCAGTCTCGTTGCCTATCAGGACGCGCCGGCCTTCTCGCAATTCGTGGCGACCGACAGCGCGCGGCTGATCGCGGCGGTCGAGAAGATCGGCCGGGTGGAATAGGTTCCAATCCCGCTTTCACATTTTGTTGTTGGTCCTGAACCTGCCCGCGCCTCATTGATTGAGGAGCATTTGAGGGAATCGGGAAGGATCGGGACATGCGAACAGAGCGAATTGCCCTGGGTGTGGCGCTCGCGATCGGCGGCATCGTCGCGCCGGGTGCGGCGTTCGCACAGGAATATCGCGGCACGATGGAACAGCAGATGGCCTGTACGCCCGATGTGTGGCGTTTGTGCAGCGACCAGATTCCGGACAGGAACCGCATTGTGGCCTGCCTGCAGCAGAACACGCAATTGCTCTCGAGCGGGTGCCGGGCGGTGTTCCAGTCCAACAACCAGGCCCAGCCGCAGCAGCCGGTGCCGCGCAATCGCGCCGCGCCACCGCCGCGCTACAATGCGCCGCCGCCTCCGCAGCCGCGCTATTACGATGAGGACTACTAGCGCGCTCTAGGTTACGAGCATGATCTCCGCGCAAACGCGTTCCGCGTTTGTCGCGAGGGAAAAGCCCTGCACACTTTGCGCTAACGCGGCCCTTCGCGTCCGGATCATGCTCTAGGACCGGTGTTCGCAGACGTCGACCCACTCGGCCGCGATCAGCTCGGCCATGCGATCGGGGGCGATGCGAACCGCGCTGTGGGTCGAGCCGGCAGCCGGCACCACCACGTCGAAGGCCTTCAATGATACGTCGCAATAGACCGGCAGCGGCTCCTTCAGTCCGAACGGGCAGACGCCGCCGACCTCGTGGCCGGTGATCTCGGCGACCTCTTCCAGTCCCAGCATCTTCGGCTTGCCGCCGAACTGCGTCTTGACCTTCTTGTTGTCCATGCGCGAGGTGCCGCTCGCGACGATCAGGATCACGCGCTCGCCGATGCGCAAGGACAGCGTCTTGGCGATCCGTCCGGGCTCGACGCCATAGGCTTCGGCAGCCAGCGCCACGGTCGCGGAGCTGATCGGGGATTCGATGACGGCGATGTCGGGAGCTTTCTCGGCGAAGAAGGCGCGAACGGATTGAAGGCTCATTCCAGACTGCTCATTCCGAACTCATCATTCCGAACTCATGGGCGGGCGGCGATCCCGGGCAGCTCGGAGAGCGAGCGGACGCGATGATCCGGCACAAACCCGAGCTCGTCCATCTGGGTCCGGATCGCCTTGAACATGATGAGCGGTGCCACGAGTTCGTTCTCGACGCAAGCCAGCGCCATCGCCTCCGGCGTCACCCGCTCGATCCAGGCGACGTTCAGCCCGAACGCCTTTGCGCCCGCTGCGTCCCACGGGTTGGAGGAGACGAACAGTACCTCGTCGGGGCGGGTGCCGAGCACCTCGCCGATCAGCTCGTAGGCCTCCGGGCTCGGCTTGAAGACCTTCTTCGCATCGACGCTGATCGTGGCATCGAGCAGCTGGTCGAGGCCGGTGTTGCGCACCAGCGCGTTGAGCATGTCCGGACTGCCGTTGGAAAGGATCGCGAGCTTGCGCGGCTTCAGCGCCGCAAGCGCATCCGCCGCGTCCGGATAAAGATCAAGATGCAGATATTTCTCGATCACGCGCTCGAACGCCTCGCTCTCGTAGGCGAGCCCGAGGACGCGTAGCGTATAGGCGAGCGAGTCACGCGTGACGGCGGTAAAATCCTGGTAGCGCCGCATCAGCGAGCGCAACCAGGTGTATTCGAGCTGCTTGATGCGCCAGACCTGCGTGATGATCTCGCCGTAGCCCGGAAACGCATCCTCGGTGATCTCCGCGACCGACTGGATGTCGTAGAGCGTTCCGTAGGCGTCGAAGACGACAGCTTTGATCGTCACGTTGACCTCTCGGCTAGATCCCCAACAGCTTGCGCGCGTTGGCCTTCAGCACCTTCGGCCGGATCTCGTCGCGGATGTCGATCTTGGAAAAGTCCGACAGCCAGCGGTCCGGCGTGATCACCGGCCAGTCCGAGCCGAACAGCATCTTATCCTGAAGGATCGAGTTGATATAGCGCACCAGGATCGGCGGGAAATATTTCGGCGACCAGCCGGACAGGTCGATATAGACGTTCGGCTTGTGGGTCGCGACCGACAGCGCTTCCTCCTGCCAGGGGAAGGAGGGATGGGCGAGGATGATCTTGAGGTCGGGGAAATCCGCCGCGACGTCGTCCATGTACATCGGGTTGGAGTATTTCAGCCGCATCCCCATGCCGCCGGGCATGCCTGAGCCGACGCCGGTCTGGCCGGTGTGGAACAGCGCGATCGCGCCGCCATTGTTGATCTCTTCGTAGAGCGGATAGGCCATGCGGTCGTTGGCGTAGAAGCCCTGCATGGTCGGATGGAATTTGAAGCCGCGGACGCCGTATTCCTCGATCAGCTTGCGTGCCTCGCGCGCCCCAAGCTTGCCCTTGTGCGGGTCGATCGAGACGAAGGGGATGAGGACGTCGAGATGGTCGGAGGCGACCTCCAGCATCTCGTAATTGCTGTAGCGGCGGAAGCCGGTCTCGCGCTCGGCGTCGACCGGGAAGATCACGGCGGCGATGTTCTTGGAGCGATAGTAGGCCGCGGTCTCCGGCACGGTCGGCGGATGCTTGTTCGGCGACTTGAAGTACTCCGCCATCTGCGCCTGGAAGTCGTCATAGCCGTCGTCGGCATGGCAGCCGCAGGGCTCCTCGGCGTGGGTGTGGATGTCGATCGCGACGACGTCGTCGATGTTGGGCAGCTTCAATTTCGGCATTGGTTTCCTCCCGAGCTCGGAAATTGATTATATGATATAACGAATTTGGCAAGGGTCGGGGCCGCGGCCTCCAATCGCTGCGCCGTTGGGGCCGTTTCAGCCCCATCTGGGGTTAATCGGCTTGGAATGAAGCTGGTCGCATTGACATCCGGTCCCGCCATGGCTTAGAAACCGCCCCGTCCCGGGCGGTCGGTCCGCCGGCGGGAAAGATCGCATTTTGCCATATTCGCGCGTGCCGAAACGGTAGTGCCGAACACGGCCTTTCGAACGTTCAGGATTCTGCCATGAAGGTCCGTAACTCGCTGAAATCGCTGCGCGGTCGCCACCGCGCCAACCGCCTGGTCCGCCGCAAGGGCCGGGTCTACGTGATCAACAAGGTGCAGCGCCGCTTCAAGGCGCGCCAGGGCTGATTCCGCCCTGGACGCGGCTTTCGCGCGCCCGCGAGACCACGGTCTCACAGGACTTTGACGCCGTCCTTGCTATGCAAGGGCGGCTTTGCGCGTTTACACTTTCACCATGGCAGTGAGATTCTCGATCCCGCGTACCCTGTGTCTGGCCGTCGTTCTGGCCGGAACCGGCCTCGCTCCGGCCGTCGCACAGGATGATCCGATGGCCCCACCCGGCAAGCAGCAGAAGAAGCTGCCTGAGGCCCCGGCGAAGCTCCCCAAGGTCGATCGCACCAAGAACCTCGATTTCCTGTTCGGCGCGCTGAAGGCGGCCCCTGACGATGCCAGCGCCAAGCATGTCGAGGCGCGCATCTGGGCGATCTGGCTGCAGACCCCGAGCGACACCGCGGCGCTGCTGATGGCGCGGGCCAAGGCGGCGGTGGATGCGCAGAAGGTCGAGGTCGCGATCAAGCTTCTGGACGCCGTCATCAAGCTCCGGCCCGACTATATCGAGGCCTGGAACCGGCGTGCCACGCTGTACTACATGCAGAACGATTACGGCCGTTCGCTCGCCGATATCCAGCAGGTGCTGATCAGGGAGCCCCGTCATTTCGGCGCGCTCGCGGGCCTCGGCATGATCATGCAGGAGATCGGCGACGAGAAGCGCGCGCTCGATGCCTACCGCAAGGCGCTCGCGGTCAATCCGCACCTCGATAAGATTCCCGAACAGGTCAAGGCGCTGACCGAGAAGGTCGAAGGTCGCGACATCTAGCCGACAAATCGAGCCGCTCTCGAGCGATTGCGGCGCGCGGGCGTTAACTACGATTTCAGAGTGCGCTTCGAGAGGGGTATTGCTGCTGCCGCCGCAGGTCTACCTGCATGGCAGGAGCAAAAGCCATGAAGCGTTTGATCTTTGCAGGTGCGCTGCTGCTGGCGTCAGCGACGGCCGGTCTGGCGGACGGACTGTTCTGGGTGGTCGGCAATCGCGCCACCGGCAAATGCGACATCGTGACCAGCAACCCGGTCATTGCAGGCGACATCTGGTTCGGAGACGGTCCCTACAAGTCCAAGGCCGACGCAAAGCTCGCGCGCTCGACCATTCGCGCCTGTCCTGCGGTCAACCCCGACGACGAGAAGGACGAGGACAGCGCGAACTAGACCGATTGCGGCCTAGTGCAGGACGCTGGTGCCGCGTTCGGCGAGGCTGCGATCGGCAGCTGCGGCGTAGAGTTTGGCAAGCTCGGCCTCGAGATGCTCGTTGATCAGGAGGAGTGCCCGTACCGCGCCGCGCAGGTCACCGTTGCAGCTTGCGACGATCTCATCGATTGCAGTGTCGTTTGATCTAACGCTCATCGAAAATCCTCCGGTTCAAACCATGACAATCCTGCCGGTCTTTCCCGCGTTCCTGTGGATTGCGAGGAGGATCGGCGCCCACCCGCCTATAGATGGCCAAACCGACCGTGGCGATTATATGGAAACCGCCATGACGGCCGCATGAAGCTGTTCCGAGGCTTGTGGGCGATCAGGCGAGTCCATTGATTTTGTTGAGTTTTTCTCGATGGTAATTCTGCACATATCCACAGCCCTGACATTTCGTCTGGCAGCACTCAGCCGCTCGGAGCGAAACTGCCGCTACGAAGACCCGTAGCTGCCATGAGCCCTGGATTGCCCGGATTTTCTTCATGATCGTGATTTCAGTCGTGGCGGCGCTGGTTGCGTTGGCGCTTGTCACGCAGGCCGGCATCTTCGCCGTGCAGCGCGCCTTTCCGCCGCAGGGCCGGATGGTCGAGGTCGAAGGTGCGACGCTTCATGTCGTCGATATCGGCCCGCGCGATGCCGCCCCGCCGATCGTAATGCTGCATGGCGCAAGCTCCAATCTCGAAGCGATGCGGCGCCCGCTCGGCGATCTCCTGGCGAAGAACCATCGCGTCATCCTGATCGACCGTCCCGGCCATGGCTGGAGCACACGGGCGCGGCGGCAGGATTCGACGCCAGAGATCCAGGCGCGGATGATCGATGAGGCGCTTGGCAAGCTCGGCATCGCGCGCGCGATCTTCGTCGTGCATTCATGGAGCGGGGCGCTCGGCGCGCGGATTGCGCTCGATCATCCGCAGCGCGTCGCCGGCCTCGTCATGCTGGCGCCGGTGACCCATCCCTGGCGCGGCGGCGTCGGCCGCTACAACGAGCTCATCGCAACGCCCGTGATCGGCGCGCTGCTCGCCTACACTATCACGCTGCCGCTCGGCTATGTCCTGGCTGAATCCGGAGCGCGCAACGTCTTCCTGCCGCAAATGATGCCGGACGGCTTTGTCAGGGATTCCGCGACACCGCTGCTTCTGCGCCCGCGCGAGTTCATCGCCAATGCCTATGATCTGGTGACGCTGAAGGAATCAGTGGCTGGGCAGGTCTCGCGCTATGGCGAGATATCGGCGCCGGTCGTGATCATCGCCGGCGAGCCCGACAAGACCGTGTCGACCAATATCCACGCGCGTCCGTTCGCCGCGACGGTGCCGAATGCGAAGCTGATCGTGCTGCCTGATCTCGGACACATGGTGCAGAACGCGGTGCCGGATCTCGTGAAGTCCGAAATCGAGACGATGATCGGTGGGATCGTCCCGGTGCAGGCGGCCGCCGATTAGCGGCCGCCTCGCACGTGCATTACTGCTTGATTTTCCCGTCCTTGTCGAACTGCGAGACGTAGGCCCAGAGATCGTTGATCTCCTTCTCGTTCTTGATGCCGGCGAACGCCATCTTGGTGCCGGGGATCTTGGCCTTGGGATCCTTGATGTACTCCTTGAACACCGCCTCGCCCCAGGTGATGCCGGAATTCTTGTTCGCATCGGAGTAATTGTAGTCCGGCGCGGTGCCGGACTTGCGGCCGTCGAGGCCGTTGAGCTCGGGGCCGACCTTGTTCTTGGCGCCTTCGCCGATCGCGTGGCAGGCCATGCATTTGTTGAACGACGTCTTGCCGGCGGCGGCATCCTGAGCCATCGCGGCGGACGCCGTGGCAGTCACGGTGAGGATCATCAGTGCGCCAAAAGTCAGTTTTTTCATCGGGTGCTCTTCGTCTCTTCCCTGGTTGGTGTCAGTCTGGTCGGCGATCATCGGACCTTTCTGGTTTTGGCACGGTCCGCTCGGCTTGGACAAGCCACGAAACCATGACAGGTTTCCTGACGTCCTACTTGTCCGAGAGCGAACTCGCCGGCGATTGCCGATCCGACTTTCGGATGGCCTACCCAAACCACTGCAGACGTGGTTGATTTGTCGCGACAAATTGATCTTGCGGCGCACGCCGGAAGGAGCCTCCAAATGGCCATCATGATGCCGGCAGCCGACCAGGCTGTGCTCGCGCGCCGCGCGGAGATCGTCGCCGCGCTGCGCGCAATCGTGCCGGGCGAAGGTGTGATCGACAGCGCCGCCGAGATGCGGGTTTATGAATCCGACGGATTGACGGCCTATCGACAGCCGCCGATGGTCGTGGTGCTGCCCGATACCACCGAGCAGGTCTCGCAGGTCCTGAAATATTGTGCAGCCCACGGCATCAAGGTGGTGCCGCGCGGTTCCGGCACGTCGCTGTCCGGCGGCGCGCTGCCGATCGAGGACGGCGTGCTCCTGGGGCTCGGCAAGTTCAAGCGCATCCGCGAGATCGATTTCGACAACCGCGTCGTCGTCACCGAGCCCGGCGTCACCAATCTCGCGATCAGCCAGGCGGTCGCGCATGCCGGCTTCTACTACGCGCCCGATCCGTCGTCGCAGATCGCCTGCTCGATCGGCGGCAACGTCGCGGAAAATTCCGGCGGCGTGCACTGCCTGAAATACGGCATGACCACCAACAACGTGCTCGGCTGCGAGATCGTGCTGATGAGCGGCGAGATCCTGCGCATCGGCGGCAAGTCGGCGGAGAATGCCGGCTACGATCTGATGGGCGTCATCACCGGCTCCGAAGGCCTGCTCGGCGTCATCACCGAGATCACCGTGCGCATCCTGCAAAAGCCGGAGACGGCGCGCGCGCTGATGGTCGGCTTCGCCGAGGTCGAGGCGGCCGGCGAGTGCGTGGCGCGCATCATCGGCGCCGGTATCATCCCTGGTGGCATGGAGATGATGGACAAGCCCGCGATCCACGCCGCCGAAGCCTTCGTCCATGCCGGCTATCCGCTCGACGTGGAGGCGCTTCTGATCATCGAGCTCGACGGCCCGTCCATCGAGGTCGACGAGCTGATCAGCCGCGTCGAGGCGATCGCCAATGGCTGCGGCTCGACCACCTGCCAGATCTCGACCTCGGAGGCCGAGCGCAACCTGTTCTGGGCCGGGCGCAAGGCGGCGTTTCCGGCCGTGGGCCGCATCTCGCCCGACTATCTCTGCATGGACGGCACCATCCCGCGCGGCGCGCTGCCGAAGGCGCTGGCGCGGATCCGGGAGCTGTCGGAAAAATACCAGCTCGGCTGCGCCAACGTGTTCCATGCCGGGGACGGCAATCTGCATCCCCTGATCCTCTACGATGCCAACAAGCCGGGCGAGATCGAGCGCGCCGAGGCCTTCGGCGCCGACATCCTGCGCGCCTGCGTCGAGTTTGGCGGCGTGCTCACCGGCGAGCACGGCGTCGGCATCGAGAAGCGCGACCTGATGGGCGACATGTTCACCGAGATCGACCTGAACCAGCAGCAGCGCCTGAAATGCGCCTTCGACGCGCAAGGTTTGCTCAACCCCGGAAAGGTATTTCCGACCCTGCACCGCTGCGCCGAGCTCGGCCGCATGCATGTGCATGCGGGCAAGCTGGCATTTCCGGATATTCCAAGGTTCTGAGGGCGGTGTTGAATACCCTCTCCCCTTGTGGGAGAGGGTGCCGAGCGAAGCTCGGCGGGTGAGGGGTCTCTCTCCAGGCGTGACTATCTCTCGGTCGAGATCGCGGATAGGACCCCTCATCCGTCGCGCTGCGCGCGCCACCTTCTCCCACAAGGGGAGAAGGTGAGCAGGCCCCTACTGACCTCACATCAGCGCGTATTGCGTGCGCTCGCGCCTGGCCAGCAAGGGCAGAGCCTCTCCTGCGATATGGCTCTTGAAATGCGCGCTCTCCTGGTGGGCCTTGAAGGCCGCCTCGTCGCGGAACAGTTCGTAGAACAGGAACTGGGCCGGATTGTCCTTGGCGCGGCTGATCAGGAACAGTTTTACGCCCGGCTCGCTTTGCGCCTGCGGAAGGAAGCCGCGCAGGATCTCGGCGACCCTGTCGGCCTCCTCGGCCTTCGCCTCCCATTGCGCCACGACCAGAAGGCCGCCGCTGCTGATTGCCTCGTTGATCATTGCTGGCTGGCTCATGATGGAACTCCTCTTGAACCGTCCCCCATCGCCCGATGCGCAGGGGACAATTCGACAGATAGCGAAGTCTGTACGTCAATGATTCGACGTCGATCGAAGTGTCGAGATGCCATGGTGAGGAGGCCGCCAACGGGTCCGCGCGAAGCGCGGCCCGATGACAGGCTCCACTGCGCCATGCGTCGAATTGATTTCCGCCCCGAATTTCGTTACCCGCTAGAAGCGTGGATACGCTCAAGGTCAGAGACGCCAAAGACGTCGAAGAGGTGGTGCGCGCGGCGATTGCCAATGAGCAGCCGCTCGAGATCATCGGTCATGGCACCAAGCGCGGCATCGGCCACGCGATGGCGACCAACGCCGTGCTCGACGTTTCCGCGCTGAGCGCGGTGACCTCCTACGAGCCGAACGAACTCATCGTCACGCTTCAGGCGGGCGCGCCGCTTGCCGACGTGCTGTCGCTGATCGATTCCAAGAACCAGCAATTCGCCTTCGAGCCGATGAACACCGCGCCGCTGCTTGGCACGCCGGCGCTCGGCACCATCGGCGGCATGATCGCGGCAGGCCTGGCCGGCCCGCGGCGGATCCGGGCAGGCGGGGCGCGCGACCATCTGTTAGGGGCCCATGCCGTCTCCGGCTTCGGCGACAGCTTCAAGACCGGCGGCAAGGTGGTGAAGAACGTCACCGGTTACGACCTCTGCAAGCTGCTCGCGGGCTCCTGGGGCACGCTGTCGGTCATGACCGAGGTCACGCTCAAGGTCATGCCGAAGCCGGAAGCCGAACGGACGCTGCTACTGCGCGGGCTCGACGATGCCGCCGCCAACAAGGCCATGACCGCGGCGCTGGGCTCGCCCTACGACGTCTCCGGCGCCGCGCACCTGCCGAAATCGGCGTTTCGCGCCCGCACCGAAGGGCTGGGCGACATCGCAGGCCAGGGCGAGGCGCTGACCGTGCTGCGGCTGGAGGGCATCAGGGCCTCCGCGGTTCACCGTGCCGGCTCGCTGCGCGAATTGCTGGCGCCGTTCGGAACCGCGACCCTCGTCGAGGATGCGGCGTCTTCGGCGCTGTGGGCTGCGATCCGCGACGTCCTGCCGTTCGCGGCAGGGGGCGCGCTCGGCGCCTGGCCGGTCTGGCGGATCGTCTGTCCGCCGGCCTCGGGGGGCGCGCTCGGTGCACAATTGGGACGCGAGACCGGCGGCGACGTGATCTACGACTGGGGCGGCGGGCTGATCTGGGCGGCGCTACCGCCGAAGGGCGATGCCTACGCTCCGACTGTGCGCCAGCGCGTCAATGCCTTCGGCGGGCATGCCACGCTGATCCGGGCTGCTGAGGACGTCAGGCGCAATGTCGACGTGTTCCATCCGCAAGCCGAAGGCATCGCGGCGCTGAGCGAGCGGGTCCGCGCCAGCTTCGATCCGAAGACCATCCTCAACCGTGGACGGCTGACCCGGGGCGCTGCGGCATGAAGACCGAATTCTCACTCGCGCAGCTTGCCGACCCCGACATCGCCGAGGCCGACAAGATCCTGCGCGCCTGCGTCCATTGCGGCTTCTGCACCGCGACCTGTCCGACCTATGTGCTGCTCGGCGACGAGCTCGATAGCCCGCGCGGTCGCATCTACCTGATGAAGGAGATGCTGGAGAAGGATCAGGCGCCGACGGCGGAGGTGGTCAAGCACATCGACCGCTGCCTGTCGTGCCTTGCCTGCATGACGACCTGCCCCTCAGGGGTGCACTACATGCACCTCGTCGACCAGGCCCGGGTCAGGATCGAGGAGCGCTACCAGAGGCCGCTGGCCGAGCGGCTGCTGCGCGAGGTGCTGGCCCTCGTCCTGCCGGACCCGCAGCGCTTCCGCGCCAGCATGTGGCTGGCGCGGCTCGCTCGCCCCCTGGCTGTGTTTCTGCCGACGCCGCGCCCGTCGCCCACCCCCGGCCTGATCCAGCGGATCAAGGCGATGCTGGCGCTGGCCCCGAACCGCTTGCCACCACCGGGCCCCGCCGCGGGCAGCGTGTTTGCCGCGCTCGGCAAGAAGCGCGGCCGGGTCGCGCTGCTGCAGGGCTGCGCCCAGCAGGTGCTGGCGCCGCGCATCAACCAGGCCGCCATCAATCTCCTGACCCGCCACGGCATCGAGGTCGTCCTGGTCAAGGACGAGCAGTGCTGCGGCGCATTGACCCATCACCTCGGCCGCGACGACGATGCGCTCGCCCGGGCCCGCGCCAATGTCACGGCGTGGCGTGCGGAAACGGCGAAGGAGGGGCTCGACGCCATCCTGGTGACGACGTCCGGTTGCGGCACGGTGATCAAGGACTATGGCTACCTCCTGCGCGAGGATCGCGACTTCGCAGCCGATGCGGCGCGGGTCTCCGCGCTTGCGAAGGACATCACCGAATACGTCGCCGGTCTCGGGCTCGAGCCGACTGCGCGACAGGACAACATCGTCGTCGCCTATCACTCCGCTTGTTCGTTGCAGCACGGGCAGAAAATCACGGGGCTTCCGAAAGAATTGCTTTCCAAGAATGGATTCGTGGTGAAAGATGTCCCGGAGAGCCACTTGTGTTGCGGTTCGGCGGGGACCTACAACATTCTCCAGCCCGACCTTGCGGGCAGGTTGCGCGATCGCAAGGTCGCCAACATCGCAAGCGTCAAGCCGGATATGATTGCTGCGGGCAATATCGGCTGCATGGTGCAGATTGCCAGCGGTACGTCAGTTCCGGTCGTGCACACGATTGAGCTTCTCGATTGGGCGACGGGCGGTTCGCGGCCGGCATTGAACTAGTCGAGCGGCGCCGCGTCCCGAGGTGACGACTGAAGACGCCTGATCAATCATTGTTCGGCGGCAACAGGAGGACCACGATGGCGAAAGCGAAGAAGAAGAAAAGCAAGAAGGCCAAAAAGGCCAGGAAGCTCGTAGCGAAAACCGCGAAGAGGGCCGCAAAGAAGGCTGGCAAGAAGAAGGCCGCGAAGAAGTTCGCCAAGAAATCCGCGAAGAAGTCAGCGAAGAAATCCGCAAAGAAGGCTGCTCCGAAGAAGGCAGCGAAGAAAGCCGCTGCTCCCAAGAAGAGCGCGGCCAAGAAGAGCGCAGCCAAGAAGACTGTGGCGCCGGCCCCCGCGCCGTCGGCTCCGATGGAGCCACCGGCTCCCGCACCGGAGACGAGCTGGGCTACTCCGGCACCGGCCTCCGACAATCCGGCGACTCCGGTCGAGGGGCAGGGTTAGCCGCCTCGACACCGGGGACATCATGCGAAAGCAGGAAGGCCGCGGCGGTGACGCTGCGGCCTTTTTGCATCGCCGTCGCGGCTGCCGGAAACAGTCCTTCCGGCGCCCTTTTGATTCGTGACCTCGGCGCCACGGCTTCTAACAGTCCCCCGTAACAACCCGGGTCCGGAGTGCACCTTGGAATGAAAATAATGTGATCGAGAAGCAACACACGTCGACAACCTTTCGTGGAAACGCCGGAACGCCCAAAAAGTCGGCAGATGCTCGTGTTTTTGGCTTCACCGTGTGACGCCTGCGTCCCAGATTGCGGCGGTTAGAAAATTTGCAGTCAGGTATCGCATGGCCCGGGGGGCTCAGGGATCTGACTGGGGTTCAGACTGGTGATGGGGATCGAAATGAAAAAAGTGACTTTGTTGGCAACGGCGCTGGCAATGGTGACGGGCTCGGCTCTGGCGGCAGACCTGCCGGTGAAGGCGTTGAAGGCTCCGCCGCCGCCTGCCTTTGAGCCCTGGGATGTCGCCTTCGGCGGCGGCATCATGAGCGACTACATCTTCCGCGGTATCACGCAGTCGAATCACAATCCGTCGGTCACGGCTTATTTCGAGCCGCGCTACAACGTCACCAAGGACCTCCAGCTCTACGTGGGCGTGTCCGGTGAGAGCATCTCCTTCCCGAACCGTGCCGCGGCCGAGATCGACGTCTATGGCGGTATCCGCCCGACCTTCGGTGCCTTCGCCTTCGACATCGGCGTGTGGGGCTACCTGTATCCGGGTGGCAGCTGCTTCTTCGGCGCGCCGGGAATTGACTTTGCGGGCAACTTCCAGGGCGCCGAGTGCGCCTCGCAGGCCCTGATCAACGGCAACGTGATCAAGAAGGACCTGAGCTTCTTCGAAGTCTACGGCAAGATGACCTACACGGTGAACGACAACTGGGCGTTTGGCGTGACCGAGTACTATACGCCGAGCTACCTGAACTCCGGCGCCTGGGGCAACTACACCTCGATCACTGGCAAGTACATCGCGCCCAGCACGATCTTCGGTTCGAGCGGCGTTGGTATGTATGTGTCCGGTGAGTTCGGCCGTCAGTGGCTCGGCACCTCCGATAGCTTCTACGGCACGGCTGCCTTCCCGAACGGCATCAAGTACGCCGACTACAACACCTGGAACATCGGCATCGGCTTCACCTACAAGGTGTTCACGCTGGACCTGCGTTACTCCGACACCGACCTTTCCAAGGGTAACTGCAACGCCTTCACCAGCGACTTTTCTTCCCGCGGGAACATCGCTGCGAACGTCGGTACCGACGTGACCCCGATCAATCCGTCGGGTGTCGGCTCCAACTGGTGCGGTGCGGCCGGTATCGCCAAGCTGTCGGTCGACCTGACGGCGATGACCAACCTGAAGTAAGTTTCTGACCGAGACTGACTGAAAGGGGCGGCAGGACAACCTGCCGCCCTTTTGCTTTTGGGGGCGTGAACGTCTCTGGCGGCACGGTGCGGCCGCCAGTGGCCTTTGGTTGCACGATCGAGCCGCAGACTCGTTTCACCTCTCCCGCTTGCGGGGAAGGCGCAGGCCGCCTTCGGCGGCCCTCCTCTTAAGCGAAGCCTCGGCTATGGCGAAGCGCCGGATGGGGCTCTCTCCACCGTGGGAATGCCGCCCGCGGAGACAACCCACCCCTCCCCGCGAGCGGGAAAGGGAGCGCAGTGCGGTCAGCGCGCCGCGCTCGGCTCCGGCTGGGCCGGCTCGCCGCTGTGGCCGAGAACGTGGATCTCACCGCTTTCCTCCATCGCCACCTTGCGCGTGTGGAAGACGTCGAGCGTCGAGCGGTGCCCGATCGAGACGATGGTGGCTTGCGGCAGCTTCTCCGCCAGCAGCCGGTAAAGCCGGGTCTCGGACGGTTCGTCGAGCGAGGCGGTGGCCTCGTCCAGGAACAGATAGTCGGGCGCATGCAGCAGTGCGCGGGCAAGCCCCAGGCGCTGCTGCTCGCCGAGCGACAGCGTCCGGTTCCAGTGCCCTTCCTCGTCGAGCCGTTCCGCCAGCCGCGGCATGCCGACCGCCGTCAGCGCCTCCCTGATCTTTTCGGGCGCGATCGTACCGTGCTCGGCGGGGTAGATCACGGCATCCCCCAACGGGCCGACCGGGAAATACGGCCGCTGCGGCAGCATCATCAGCCTGGCCTTCTCGGGGATGGCAATCGTACCGGTGCCGAACGGCCAGATGCCGGCGACGGCGCGGAACAGCGTCGACTTGCCGGATCCTGACGGCCCGGTCAGCAGCACCCGCTCCGACGGCTGGATCGTGAAGGCATCGGCCGTGACCAGCGGAGCGCCGTTCGGCAGCTTCACCAGCAAGTGCTGGAGCGCGATCGCCTTGCTTACGCCGGATGGCGCGACGCCGATGGTCGGCTCGTGCGCCGTGATGTTGGCGGCCGCGCTGACCGACATCTCGAAACCGTCGAGACGGGCGACCACCGCGCGCCATTCCGCGAGCGTGCGGTAGGCCGTGACGAAGAAGGATAGCGCATCTTGCACGCTGCCGAACGCCGAGGCGGTCTGCATCATGTCGCCAAGCTGGATCCTCTTGGCGAAGTAGGCGGGCGCCACCATCACATAGGGAAAGATCACGGCGGCCTGCTGATAGCTCGCCGTAAACGCGGTGATGCGCTTGGTCCGGCTCATGATCGCGTACCAGTTGCCAATGACGAATCCGAAGCGGTGCAGAAGGTGCCCTCGCTCGGCGCCTTCACCTTTCAGAAGCGCGATCTGTTCGGAATTTTCGCGCACCCGGATGAGGTTGAAGCGGAAATCGGCCTCGAAGCGCTGCTGCTCGAAATTGAGGTTGACGAGCGGGACACCGATCCAGTGCGTCAACGCCGTACCCAGGACCGCGTAAACCAGCGCACACCAGACCAGAAAGCCGGGGACGACGAGGTCGGTGCCGTAAATATGCAGGGGCGCCTTGTTGGACAGACCCCACAGGATGACGATGAACGAGGCCAGCGTCACGATCGCGGAGAGCAAACCTAACCCGATGCTCAGCGTCTGCTCGACGAACGTCTTGACGTCCTCGGTGATACGCTGGTCCGGGTTGTCGGCAGCGTCGCCCTTGAGCTGCATACGGTAGTGCGTGGCGCCGTCGAGCCATTCGCCGAGATAGTGTCGTGTCAGCCACTGCCGCCAACGGATCTGCAGCCATTGGTTTAGGTAAAGCTTGTAGACGGCGAGCGCGACGAAGGTGAAAGCGAGGCCAACGAAGATCCAGATCTCCTTGACGAACTCATCCAGATCGTACGCCTGGAGTGCGCTGTAGAATCGGTTCTGCCACTGATTGACGAGGACATTGATCGCGACCAGCGCCAGCTCGATCGCGATCACGGCGGCGAGCAGGCCGCGGCCGGCCCATTTGTCCTCCGATCCGAAATAGGGGATGGCGATTCGCCAAACGGTCGCGAGCGTGGCGCGGATGTTCTTCACAGAGCTAGGTCTCCTGTGGGGTGTGCGCAAATGCCTGTAGCAGCGGCGGAAATAAGCGCGCTTAGACTAAAGTCGCAAGTTGTGCAATTTGCGTTGTCCGGGTCTGCGACCCTAGCATGGGCCTCGACGGCGCGGGGTGGGGGGCCTTCGGACTTCGCGAGCTTGTGAGCGGATGGGAACCGCCGCAGATCGCAGGGGAATTCCCTTCCAGCTCAGGGGTTATCGCTACCAGCGTCAAGCAGGCTCGGCTGTCCACGCTGGCCGCCCTGCCACACCAATGCGTGGGGGGAGGAAGAGCATGTGGAATCAAATCTATAACCCGCTGAACAATGCGGGGCTGTCGACCATCGCAGCGGCCGTCCCGGTCGTCTCGCTCTTGATCATGATCGCGAGCGGGCGCGTGAAGGCGCACATCGCGGCCGTGATTGCGGTGATCATCACCAACCTGATCGCGATATTCATCTTCACCATGCCGGCCGGCATGTCGATCCGCGCCTCGGTGCTCGGCATCGTCACGGGCTTCTTCCCGATCGGCTGGATCGTCCTCAACGTCATCTTCCTCTACCAGGTGACGGTGAGCACCGGGCGCTTCGAACTCCTGAAGCGCGCGATCGGTGGCGTCACCGAGGACCGGCGCCTGCAACTCCTGCTGGTCGCGTTCTCGTTCGGCGCCTTCTTCGAAGGCGCCTCGGGCTTCGGCACGCCGGTCGCGATCACTGGTGCCGTGCTGATCGGCCTCGGCTTCTCGCCGCTGGCCGCATCCGGCCTGTCGCTGATCGCAAACACCGCGCCGGTCGCCTATGGCGCGCTCGGCACGCCGATCCAGGGCCTTGCCTCCGTCACCGGGCTCGATCCCTACATCCTCGGCGCAATGGTCGGCCGGCAATTGCCGTTCTTCTCGCTGATCGTGCCGTTCTGGGTGGTGTGGGCGTTCGCGGGCTGGCGGGGCATGAAGGACGTCTGGCCGGCGGTCCTGGTCACCGGCGTGTCGTTCGCGGTCCCGCAATTCGTGATCTCCAACTACATCAATCCCTGGATCGTCGACATCGGGGCGTCGCTGATCTCGATGGGCGCGCTCATCCTGTTCCTGAAAGTGTGGCACCCGAAGCAGCTCTGGTTGTCGCCGGAGCTGCGCGGCCACGACGAGTCGCACGCGCAAATGGAAAAGGCAACGCCGCTCGACAAGACGCCGCTCACCCAGTCTGAACTGTGGAGCGCGCTGCTGCCGTGGATCATCGTCTGTATCGTGATGCTGATCTGGGGCAATGGTGCGTTCAAGACCTGGGCGAACGCGATCTTCACCTGGAACTACGCCGTTCCCGACCTGCACCAGATGATCAACAAGATGCCGCCGGTGGCCGCCAAGCCGACCCCGGAAGGCGCGGTGTTTGCGTTCACCTATCTGTCCTTCACCGGCACGGGCATGCTGATCGCGGCGATCATCTCCGGCTTCCTGATGGGGGTCGGGCCGGGACGCCTGCTCATTGAGTATGGCCGTACGCTCCGGCTCTGCGCGATCTCCCTGATCACGATCTCGGCGATGCTCGCGATCGGCACGCTCACCCGCCTCTCCGGTGTCGACGCGACGCTGGGTCTCGCCTTCGCGGCAACCGGCGTGCTCTATCCCTTCTTCGGCACGCTGCTCGGCTGGTTGGGCGTGGCACTGACCGGATCGGATACCTCATCGAACATCCTGTTCGGCAACCTGCAGAGGATCACCTCCGAGCAGATCGGCCTGTCGCCGATCCTGATGGCGGCGGCGAACTCCTCCGGCGGCGTGATGGGCAAGATGATCGACGCGCAGTCGATCGTGGTCGCTTCCACGGCCACGCGGTGGTACGGGCACGAGAGCTCGATCCTGCGCTTCGTGTTCTGGCACTCGATCGTGCTGGCCTGCTTGGTCGGCGTGCTCGTGACGCTGCAGGCCTATGTCTGGCCGTTCACGGCGCTGGTCCTGAAGTAGCCTCGCGCGTCCTGCTGCAAGGAATCCCCGCGGGAGCGATCCCGCGGGGATTTTGCGTGGATCGCCAACCTTCTCAACGCCGTCCCCGTCTTATAGAAGGTGCGGCGGTTCAAGGACGGTCGAGAGGTTTCATGGTTTTCAAGCAGATGGTGCGCGCGGCTGCCGCGGTGTTGCTGATGACGGGCGCTGCCTACGCCGAGGACGGCTTTCCCTTCGGCACCGAGATGACGCTCGAGGCCTTGCCGCAGCCGGGCTCGAAGCGCATTCCCAACATCGAGATCGGCGACAATGGCGAGGTCGTGCTGGAGCTCTGGTGCAAGGGTAGCAAGGGCCAGTTCTCGGTCGCCGGCAACACCGTGATCTTCGTGCCGGGCCAGATCCAGGACCGTTCCTGCCCTCCCGCCAAGGCACAGGCCGACGACGATCTCGTCGCGGCGCTCGCCGCCACCGAGACCTGGAAGCGCCAGGGTGACGTGCTCACGCTGATCGGCCCGAAGCCGCTGCGGTTCCGGGCGAATGGGAATTAGACTTCGCGGCAGCCGGCGCCCGCGTCTCATTCTGGACACCGCGACCAGCTCGATTGAGCAGTTGGTTGATGTCGCAGAGGCGCATGTTCGCGGAGTGACGCTGTAGTCGTGTCGCCCAGACGGTGGCCTGCTCCTCATCGAGCGCAGGGCGGCTGGCCTCGTTCTTTGGCGGTTACGGCGTCGCAATCAATCCGTTGGCGGTGGCGACGATCCAGCGACTGCCCCAGCGCACGATGGAGTCTATTCGTCCAAGTCCGGGAATAATGTCGCCGCGCGCGGCCATCCGAATTCCGTCAGGGCCTTCGAGAACAGCGGTTCCGTCCCGAACGTCGACAACCGTCCACCCGGGGATGGTTGTGGGCCTCGTTTCAGGTGCCGGCACCAATGGCTGCCTCATTGCTACCGCCGGCCCGGATGGGCTCGTATTTGCTTGCGAGGCCGTCGACGAGCGTATGCCCGACGAGGCGGAAGTCTTGGGAATGCTTCCTACAAAAGCGGGTGCGGTCGTTTGCTCGGAGGTAGATGCCGTCTTTCGAGCGCCTTCAATCTTGGCCCCGGATCTTGTTTCAGAAGCTCGCGGTGAGGGCGCTGCTTTCTGGGTAATCGGGCTGACGCCGAACATGCTTGCGAAGGCAGGCCAATTCAGACCTCCGGCCCATCCCAGCCCGAAGCTTGCCACAAGTGCGATTGTGAACAGCAGAACGGTGCGCGCTCGAACACCATACGGGTCTCGTAGCACCAGCACTTCTTCGCGATCGTCGCTTAAGAGATCCCACAGGCTGGCCGGCTGCCTCTGCAATTGGCCGCCACCCACATTCCCGGACCAGATGTTTCCAAGGGTACTCGGCTCGTGGTCTTGCATGATGCGACCCACGTTCGGCTACCCGATGATGACCGTTTAAACTGAATCGAATCTTAACAATCAGGCGAGCGACCGCGACAACGCGGCCTATTTCCACAGCGACTTGTCGGCGTCCCAGCGCTGGCCCTTCAGCTCCTTGGTGAGCGCCTCGATCGAGCCGTTGTCGTCGGGCTGGTCGCCTTCCTCGTCGGTCGCCCCTTCGTCCGAGACATTGAGCTTCGCGCCGGTGCTCTCGTCGGCCGTCGTGGTCGAGGGGCTGCCGATCCAGAGCATCAGCCTGTCGGTGCTGCCCGGCTTGTCGGCAGAGACGAGGCCCGCGACCTCGATCGTGTCGGTGAGCTCGAGCGCCGGGAAATCCTGGTTCGGCCGCTTGAAGACCAGCTTGAGCTTGCCGGTGGTGGGGCTGAAGCTCTGCGAGACCGGCTTCGCGGCGAGCGTCCTGCTCAGCACGTTCGAGACCGCGGTTGCGAGCTTGTCGCGATTGATTTTGTCGCCGTCGCGCCAGTCGGCGGCGGGGAAGCGGATCGTGCGGTCCATCTCGGTCATGCCGGCGGTCCACCCCGCAGCAGTGACGCCCGGCATCGCCTTGAGCTTTGCGAGCAGCGCGGCCGCGCGCTCCGGATCGACCGACATGTTGATGGTCTGCTCGCCGGCGCGCAGCGCGTCGCAGCCGACCGAGAGGCTTGCCAGCGTCACCTCGACGTCCTGGCCCTTCAGGCTCTTCAGGAAGTCGGTCGCCGCATCGAGCTTGATCTTGACCGCGATCGCTTCCGGCGAGACCTCGGTAAAGTCCTTCGGCTGTGGCGTGATGCCGTCGTCGGAGGTCTGGTTGTCCAGAAATTCCTTCTCGCTGAGGTCGGAATTGTCGGGGGAGGCGACCTCGGTCACGACCTGGCCGATCGAGATCTGGCCGCGAAATTCGAAGGTGTCGCCGGTCGGCTTGCGCAGCAGCTTGATGGTGACCGGCGCCTTCTCGCCGAGGCTCTGCGTCGTGCCCGTCAGCGTCTGGCCCGCGACCTGGAGATTGGCGACGAAGCGGTCCTTGCGGTCGGAATTCTTCGCCACGGGGTAGCAGATGTCGAGCACGGCGGATGTGACCGTCTTGCCCTGGCGCGTCTCCTTCAGGATCACGTCGGCATTGCCGTCCATCAGCCCGTCGATCGAGGTGAAATAGCGCGTCTCCGTGCCGCCAGGCGCCGCCGCCTTCGGCGACAGCTTCATCTGGGCCGATGCGGGATATGGCGACGCCGCAAGCAGAGCCGCCAAAAGTACGGTCGGACAAACCAGAAGCGCGCGCATCGACGAAATCCTCAAGCAAAAGAATCGGCGCCACCGTAGTGGGTTTTGGCCGTCGGTTGAATTGGAAAGCGCGGGGCATCATCGGCAAAAAAGAAGGCCGCCCGGAGGCGGCCTTCGCAGGATTGTCGGGCAAGAATGGGCTTTTAGAAGCCGCCCATGCCGCCGCCGGCCGGCATCGCCGGGGCCGCGTCCTTCTTCGGCATCTCGGCGACCATGGCCTCGGTGGTGACCAGCAGGCCGGCCACGGAGGAGGCGTCCTGGAGCGCGGTGCGCACCACCTTGGCGGGATCGATGATGCCCTTCTCGACCATGTCGACATAGTCCTCGTTCTGGGCGTCGAAGCCGAAGGTCTCGGACTTGTTCTCCAGGATCTTGCCGACGACGACGGAACCCTCGAGGCCCGCATTCTCGGAGATCTGGCGGACCGGGGCTTCCAGCGCCTTCAGCACGATGTTGATGCCGGCCTGCACGTCGGCATTGTCGTTGGAGAGACGCCCCACAGCCTTCTTGGCGCGGAGCAGCGCGACGCCGCCGCCGGGGACGATGC
Organism: Bradyrhizobium centrolobii; assembly: GCF_001641635.1. Taxonomy (GTDB): domain Bacteria; phylum Pseudomonadota; class Alphaproteobacteria; order Rhizobiales; family Xanthobacteraceae; genus Bradyrhizobium; species Bradyrhizobium centrolobii. The sequence goes on along the minus strand of NZ_LUUB01000080.1, from coordinate 162,082 downwards.
CTTCCTGCACCGCGGCGCGGGTGGCGTTGAGCGCGTCTTCGACGCGGTCCTTCTTCTCCTTGACCTCGATCTCGGTCGCGCCGCCGACGCGGATCACCGCGACGCCGCCGGCCAGCTTGGCGAGACGTTCCTGGAGCTTCTCACGGTCGTAGTCCGAGGTGGTCTCCTCGATCTGCGCCTTGATCTGGCCGACGCGGGCCTCGATGTCGGGCTTCTTGCCGGCGCCGTTGACGATCGTGGTGTTCTCCTTGTCGATCACGACCTTGCGGGCGCGTCCGAGCATCTTCACCGTGACGTTCTCGAGCTTGATGCCGAGCTCTTCGGAGATGAGCTGGCCGCCGGTCAGGATCGCGATGTCCTCGAGCATGGCCTTGCGGCGATCGCCGAAGCCCGGCGCCTTGACGGCCGCGACCTTGAGGCCGCCGCGCAGGCGGTTGACGACCAGCGTCGCCAGCGCCTCGCCCTCGACGTCCTCGGCGACGATGACCAGCGGCTTGCCGGACTGCACCACGGCTTCCAGCACCGGCAGCATGGCCTGAAGGCCGGAGAGCTTCTTCTCGTGCAGGAGGATGTAGGCGTCCTCGAACTCGGCGGTCATCTTCTCGGCGTTGGTGACGAAGTAGGGCGACAGATAGCCGCGGTCGAACTTCATGCCCTCGACGATGTCGACTTCGGTGTCGAGCGACTTGTTCTCCTCGACGGTGATGACGCCCTCGTTGCCGACCTTCTGCATTGCCTGCGCGATCATCTTGCCGATGGCGGAATCGCCGTTGGCCGAGATGGTGCCGACCTGGGCGACCTCGGAGGAGGAGGCGACCGGCTTGGCGCGCTTTTCAATATCCTTGACGACTGCTGCAACCGCGGTGTCGATGCCGCGCTTGAGGTCCATCGGGTTCATGCCGGCGGCAACCGCCTTGGCGCCTTCGCGCACGATGGCCTGCGCCAGCACGGTCGCGGTGGTGGTGCCGTCGCCGGCGAGGTCATTGGTCTTGGATGCGACCTCACGCACCATCTGGGCGCCCATGTTCTCGAACTTGTCCTCGAGCTCGATCTCCTTGGCGACGGTGACGCCGTCCTTGGTGATACGGGGCGCGCCGAACGACTTCTCGATGACGACGTTGCGGCCCTTCGGACCGAGCGTCACCTTGACGGCGTTGGCGAGAACGTCGACGCCGCGCAGCATGCGTTCGCGCGCGTCTCCGGAAAACTTGACGTCTTTGGCAGCCATTATCTTAACTCCTGAAAATCTTGGATCGATGGGGCGCCGCACGTTCTGCTCGTCATCGCCGGGCCTGACCCGCCTGCGCGGCCGAAGCCGCTTCGGCGTGGCGTAGGCCCGGCAATCCATCATCGTACGAAGAACGATGGATGCCCGGGTCGTCTGGCGCGAAGACGCGCTTCGCACTTCTGCCCGGGCATGACAATGAGCATTCAGCGGCTGTTCAGGCTGATGGCCTTAGGCCAGCACGCCCATGATGTCCGACTCCTTCATGATCAGGAGCTCTTCATTGTCGATCTTGACCTCGGTGCCCGACCACTTGCCGAACAGCACGCGGTCGCCGACCTTGAGGTCGATCGGGATCAGCTTGCCGGTCTCGTCGCGGCCACCGGGGCCCACGGCGACGACTTCACCCTGGGACGGCTTTTCCTTGGCAGTGTCCGGAATGATGATGCCGCCCTTGGTCTTTTCCTCGGCGTCGATACGTTTGACCACGACGCGGTCATGCAGCGGACGAAATTTGGATTTAGCCATGACGTTTCCCTTTGGAGGCTCGCTCTGTCGAAAGTAGCGGAAGTGGGTGAGGGCGGCGCTTCCGTCCACCCTCTCCGAGGATCGAACGGCGCGCTTAGCAATCGGCCTTTCCGAGTGCTAATAGTGCGCCCGGAAATATGGCTTGGCCGCGATCCTGTCAAGCAAAGGTGGTTAAGCGATTGGTGAGGCGGATATAGGATGGTGGCACTGGAAACTCGTTCGGAGTGCCGGCGTATAAAACGACGTCATTGCCCCGGCAGCGGTTTTGCGCTTGGCTGCGGGAGGGGTGTGGCCAAGGTCTTGCTCGGGGGAATGTTATGATCAGTTCGGCTCATGCGCGCACGGCTGCCAATCTGGGCGCCGTCTCATTGCTGGCGCTGCTGCTGGGCGCCTGCGGCGGCGGTACGAGCCTGCCGTCCTTCTCCTCGTCCCAGCCGCCGCCTGGGGCTGAGCCCGGTGTCGCGCCGGAAATGCCGGCGAGCATCCGCTCCGACGAGATCGTCGGCCGCTGGGGCCTCGCCTCGTTCCAGAATCCGGCCGACCGCGCCCGCACCGAGGCCGCCGCGCGGGCCCAGTGCAAGAATCCCTACGTGATCGGCGCCGGCCAGTCCGGCGGCGTCATCATGCATCTTGCCGACCAGGCGACCCCGCAGGAGCTGCGGCTGAAGGGCTCGCCCAGCGGCAAGAACTACATCGGACCGTCCGGTCCGACTCCCGGCGAGCAGGACCGCGAGATCGTCTCCTTCGACGGCCGCGTCATGATTACCCGCTTCATCGACAAGGACGCCGCCACTCGCTACGGCAACATGGTCTACGTCCGCTGCGCGCCGAGGGCGTAAGAAAACAGCGCCAAGTTCGCGATGCACCCTCTCCCCTTGTGGGAGAGGGTGGCTTCGCTGGAAGCGAAGCCGGGTGAGGGGTCTCTCTCCGCGCGTGAGCCTCTCGCTTTCGAGCTCGCGGATAGAACCCCTCATCCGGCGCCATAGCCGATGCGAAGCATCGGCGTTCTCTCAAGAACGGCGGCCGAAGGCCGCCTATGCCACCTTCTCCCACCAGGGGAGAAGGGAAGGCAGTTCGGACTAGTCCGCAAAAAACAAAACGCCGGCTCTCGCCGGCGTTTTGTTTCTCCGTATGTCCGTCCGCTCAATCGAACAGCGCGTCGATGTCGTCCTGCGAGGCGTGGCCGACGTCGCCGGCGAGCTTCGGGCCGTTCAGCAGCTTGGCGTCCTCGTCGCGGGTGTCGACGATCGGCGGCGCGTGCGCCTTGATCGCGTCGACGCCGCCCCAGATGTCCATCATCGCGTTGATGTGCTGCTCGATGAACTTCATCGTGCCCATCACCTTGCTGATGCGCTGGCCGGTCAGGTCCTGGAAGTTGCAGGCCTCGAAGATCGAGATGACGCGTTCCTGGATGTCGTCGGCGAGGCGCTTCTGCTGATCGACCGAGTCCACCTTGGACAGCGCGGATGCCGCCTGGTCGATCGACTCGGCGGCTTCGAGGATCTGCTGTGTCGCCTGCTCGGTGCCGCCGACGACCGCGCCGAGCTCGCCGTTGACCTTGGCCATCTCCTCGCCGTTGAAACTCTTGCCATGCAGCACCGCGATCTCGCGCTTGGTGCGGTTGATGGCGTCGTGAATGAGGTCGAGCTCGACCTTGAGCTTCTCGCACTGCTCGATCTGGGCGCGATAGGTCTCCAGCATCGCGCGTGCGTCGGCGACTTCCTGCGCCATGACGGCTTCGCTCGGCGGCAGCGCGGCGTGCCCCGCATGACCGTTGCGCGCCATCTGGGCGCGGATCGCGCGAAGCTCGGCCATGATCTCGTTGTGCATCGGCGCAGCCTCCTCGATCATTTCGAGACTGGGCATCTCGCCGACAATAGCCTCCTCGACGCGAAAACGTTTGCGGTGAACAGCCATTAGGATACTCCCCCCACCTCACTCACGCGTCTTTGTAGGCAGAAGCGATTTAACACGAAGTTCACGGCAGGAACTGTGATGCGGACGCGCGCGACGGCGCGCAAACCGGCGATTAACCATGCGCTTTCGCCGTTCACCGAAAATAAACGCTGATCGCCAAATTGCGCCGATGTTGCCGGCGTGGTGAATCCAAACGCCGTTTCCGTTTACCAAACCGATTGGCTTTTGATCTTTATTGACCACGTCGGGAAGCGCGGATCAGCAGGCGCTCTCCACGACGAATGTGATCTAGACGAAACAGTACAGAGTACGTCGATGTTCAAGAGAATGTCTGTCGCGCTGCTCGGCAGCGCTTGCACCTTCATGGCCGGCGCCGACCGCGCAATGGCCTTCGACAACACCGTGCCATCCGATCCGCCCGCGGTGCTCTACGCGCCGCGGGTTCCGCCGGCACCGGTGCGCCTCGCTTCCAATTCGAACATGGGCGGCGGCTTCATCGAATTCCTGTTCGGCGACGCTCCCGGTCGCGGCCAGACCTACTATCCGCAGCAACAGCAGCCGATGTATCAGCAGCAGCCGGCCTATTACGACCAGCGCCGCCTGCCGCCGATGGGCGAGCCGCAGATGCAGGGCGCTGGCGTGCAGCAGGATATGGTCGATCCGCGGCAGCGTCCGTTCGATCCGAAGTTCGAGAAACAACTCGTTGACTATACCGGCAAGGAAAGTGCCGGCACCATCGTGGTCGATACGCCGAACAAGTTCCTCTATCTGGTCGAGGGCAACGGCAAGGCGCTGCGCTACGGCATTGGTGTGGGGCGTCCCGGCTTCACCTGGTCCGGTGTGAAGTCGATCACGGCCAAGCGCGAATGGCCGGACTGGACGCCGCCGGCGGAGATGATCGCGCGCCGGCCCGACCTGCCGCGGCACATGGAGGGCGGCCCGGAAAATCCGCTCGGGGCACGCGCGATGTATCTGGGCTCCACGCTCTACCGCATCCACGGCTCCAACGAGCCCTGGACCATCGGCACCAACGTCTCTTCGGGCTGCATCCGCATGCGCAACGACGACGTCATTGACCTCTATGGCCGCGTCAATGTCGGCACCAAGGTCGTGGTGATGTGAGACGCTTTCTTACCCTCTCCCCTTGTGGGAGAGGGTGGCTTCGCTGAAAGCGAAGCCGGGTGAGGGGTCTCTCTCCGCGCATGCATCTCGTGCAATTGAATTCGTGGAAAGAGACCCCTCATCCAGCGCCATAGCCGATGCGAAGCATCGGCGCTTCTAAGAAACGGCGGCTGAACGCCGCCTTTGCCACCTTCTCCCACAAGGGGAGAAGGAAGAGTTCTGAGCAAGAGGCATAGAAAAAGGGCCGCTCATCGAACGGCCCTTTGCGTTGGAGTTTCGATCACGCGTAATCGCTGCCGCCGTCATCGTCGCCGCCGAAATCGCTGTCGTCGGCCATGTCGGTGTTGTCGTCGTGATCGTCGTCGTAGTTCTGGTCGTCGTCATTGCGATCGTTGTTCGACGCCTGGTCGGCGAAGCCCTGGCGGGAGTCGTCGCGGCGGCTCGATCCGATATCGTTGACGCCGGCGTCGCGCGCGAGCGAGCCGCCGGACTGGTCGCTGCCGCCCCACGGGCTGCCGCCACCGCGTTCCTCGATGATGGTGGTGTCGCCAAAGGCCTGCTGATGCGGTCCGCCCATCATGTTGCGGATGCTGGAGAGCAACAGCGAGCCACCGACGACGCCCGCCGCCGCTGCTGCGGCCGTGCCGAGGAAGGAGCCGCCGCCACCGCCGACCGGCGGAGCGCCATAGCCCTGACCCTGACCATAAGCCTGTCCGTAAGGCGGCTGGCCATAACCCGGCTGCGCCTGCTGCATCGCCTGGCCGCTATTCCACACCGGCCGCGATTCACGCGGCGGCACATTCGGAACCGATCCGCGCGAGGGGCTGGATCCGAACAGGCTCTCGCGCATGGAGTCCAGGAAGCCGCCGGACTGCGCCTGCTCGGGCGCGTGCGCCGCCTCCAGTTCCTGGATGCGGGCATGGGCGCGCTTCAGCGCTTCGTCCTGCAACAGCACGGTCTGCACCAGCGCATAGATCGCGCCGGGCGCCTTGCGCAGGCCATCGGAAATCGCGGCGATCGCATCGGGATCGCGCGGTGCATTCTCGAGTTTCGAAAGCCGGTCGAAAAGCTCGTCCACGAGCTGGCGTTCCTGGGGCGTCATGATCAGTCTCCCTCGCGCGAAACAAGCGCGACAAAGATGTAGGGTTCCATTGTGGCCCCAACAGTGGCGCGCGCATTAAATTTCGGTATGCGACAAGCTGCCCCCCGGCTTGCCTTCGGTTTCACCCCAATGTCACATTGGCTGACGCAAGCAGGCGCGCGAAAGCCTCGCTCGCAAGATAGGTGTGCTCGCGTTCGCGGACGTCGGTCATCGGGTCGATGCCGGTGAGAGTGTCGTCGACGAAGCCCGGATGGCACATCACGAGGCCGCCATCCGACAAGCCTTCGAGGAATTGTCGCATCAGCTTGCCGAAATCGGCGGCCCGGGTGAAGTCGTAGGCGCCGGCAAAGCCGGGATTGAAGCTGAGGCCGGCACGGCGCGCGCGCTGGCGGAATTGCGCGCTGAAGATATCGAGCACCAGCGCCTTCGGCGAGGCCAGCCGCTGCGCCAGCGGCAGGTCGCGGCCACCCTGACGCACCCAGGCTTTCGGCGCGGCTTCGCTGACTGCATCGACGAAGCCGTCGCGCACCTGTGGAAAGAGCTGCACATGCTGATGGCCGTCGACGAAATCCGGTGCGCGCCCGAAGGCCTCCGCGAACGCCGCCAGTTGCGCCTTCACCTCGGCGCGAAAGAATTCGCGGTCGAGCCGCCGCGCAAGACCGGCGCGCAGCAGTTTTGGAAATGGCATGAACATGTCGCCATCAAGCGGGCGGAAATGCATGGTGAGCGGCCGGAACGGCGCCGACAGCGTCACATGCAACCCGATCGCGCAGCGCGTGCTCGCCTTCGCCGCAGCATTCAGCGCGTCGATCTCGCCGTAATCGACCGCAGGGCCCACCATCATCACCGACGTGGCATTGAGGCGGCCGCGTTCGATCAGGTCGCGGATGGCGCGGTTGACACCCGGGCTGATGCCGTAGTCGTCGGCGCAGAGCCAGATACGCCGCGGCGTCGCGGCCTCGCTCATTCGGCCGCTGTCCTCTTCGAGGCGTCGTCGGCCTTATCGGTCTCGAAATGCTTTTCACTGTGCTCGGCGACGAAGTAGATCGGGCGCGCCTTCAGCTCGGAGAGGATTTTGCCGATATATTCGCCGACGATGCCGATCATGATGAGCTGCACGCCGCCGATCGTCATCAGGCCGACCACCAGCGAGGGATAGCCGGGGACCTGCTTGCCGGTGGTCCAGACTTCCCAGAGGATCGAGAGGCCGAACAGGAAGGCGCCGCCTGCCAGGATCACGCCGAGCAGGCTTGCAAAGCGCAGCGGCGCCACCGAGAACGAGGTCAGGCCCTCGATCGAGAGGCCGAGCAGGCGCGCGGCGTTGAAGGTGGTCACGCCATGGGCGCGCGGCGCGGGTTCGTAGTCGACCCGGATCTGGCGGAACCCGATCCAGCTTGCCAGCCCCTTGAAGAAGCGGTTGCGCTCGGGGAGCTGCCTGAGCGCTGCGACCGCGCGTGGCGACAGCAGGCGGAAGTCGCCGGCGTCCTCCGGAATCTTCTGGCGCGCGCCCCAGTTGATCAGCGCGTAGAAGCCGTGCACGGCGAGCCGCCGCAGGAAGGTCTCGTTGTCGCGATGCGCCTTGGCGGTATAGACGACGTCATAGCCGTCTTCGATCCAGTGCCGCACGAGCTGTTCGACCAGCGCGGGCGGATGCTGGCCGTCGCCGTCCATGAACATCACGGCGCCGCGGCGGGCATGATCGAGGCCGGCCATCAGCGCCGCCTCCTTGCCGAAATTGCGCGACAGCGAGACCACCTGCACGTCGACCGCGTCGGCCGGCAGCGCGCGGGCGATCGACAGCGTCGCATCCGCGCTGCCGTCGTCGACATAGACGACCTCGCAAGAGAGGCGATAACGCTGCCGCAGGATCTTTGCGAGCTCGCAGATGCGCTGGTGCAGGGACGAAAGTCCCGCCGCCTCGTTGTAGACGGGGACGACAATGGACAGCCCCTTCGCCGCGGCGCTGGCTGCGGTGGTGGTCAGGGCGGAAACGTCAGAGCCCAGCGTCATCGATCAAGGTTCCAAAGGGCGTTCAATTGTTCCGAACAGCATATGGTAGCTGCCACTTGCTGTCGCTACGCTGAACAAACCTGGGGCTCACCGCTGTAGAAAGGCTTCGAGCTTGGCAAACAGCGGGTTCTCCCGGTCGAACACGTAGTCGAGTGAACCGACCGACACCGTCTCGGCGCCATGCTCGCGCAGGAAGCTTGCAAGCGCATAGAGTTGCCCCGGTGGGCAGTGCAGCGTGAGCATGCCCGAGGAGGTTGGCCCGCCGAACGGGGTCTCGACGCCGAAGCGCCGGTGGGCTTCGCCGAGCAGGGCGGCGTCGCATTGCCGGAAGCGAGTCCGGACCTCACGGTACTTGTTGGCCCGCGCCCGCGCCGCGATGTGATCCAGGATGACGCGCGCGGTCTCCCGCGCCTGCGGCGACCAATCGGCCTCTCTGGAGGCGACCAGATTGGCCTGGCTGCGCAGGATCACGCCGTCGTCGAGCACCCTCAATCCGTTGGCGGCGAGAGTCGCGCCGGTTGTTGTGATGTCGACGATCAGCTCGGCAGCGCCGGCTGCGGGTGCGCCTTCGGTCGCGCCGGCGCTTTCGACGATGCGGTAGTCGACGATGCCGTGGCTCGAGAAGAACGCGCGGGTGAGGTTGATGAACTTGGTCGCGACCCGCATCCTCATGTGATGCTGCTCGCGGAAACCGGTCGTGACGTCGTCGAGGTCGGCCATGGTGCGGACATCGATCCACGCCTGCGGCACGGCGACGACGACGTCGGCGTAGCCGAAGCCCAATCCCTCGATCAGCGACACGCGCTTGTCGGCGTCCGCAATGGTCTCGCGCACCAGATCTTCCCCGGTGACGCCGAGATGCGCGAAGCCGCGGGCCAGTTGCGAGGCGATCTCGCTCGCCGAGAGGTAGGCGACCTCGACATTATCGAGGCCTGCGATCGTGCCGCGATAGTCGCGTGCGCCGCCGGCCTTCGACAGCTTGAGCCCTGCGCGGGCGAAAAAAGCCTCGGCGTTTTCCTGAAGGCGGCCCTTGGAGGGAACGGCCAGGACGAATGGCGCGCTCATGACTTAAGCTCCCAGCTTGCGGCCGATCCGGGTCAGCGCATCCACCCAGACCGAGAAGCCGACGGCGGGGATCGGCTCGGCCGATCCGAGCTGGGTCATCAGCCCGTCGTAGCGGCCGCCGGCGACCAGCGGTTCGGCGCCGTTGCCCCTGTGATGCAGTTCGAATTCGAAGCCGGTGTAGTAGTCGAGCCCGCGCCCGAACGCGGTCGAAAAACGCGTCTGTTTCACGTCGACGCCGCGCGCCGCCATGAAGCCGATCCGGCTTTCGAACTGGTCGATCGCGGCGGTGATGTCGAGCTTCGCCTCGGCCCTGAGCGCGCGGAGCTCGGCGATGGCGTCGTCGGGATTGCCCGATATCGCCAGGAAGCGCTTCAGCGCGGCGAGCGCCTCGCGCGGCAGCGCGCCGCCCTTCAGGGTCGATTGCTCGAGGAAGCGGTCGGCGATCTCCGCCGTAGTGCGGCCGCCGACATGGGTGGTGCCGGCGATCGACATCAGGTCGGTGACGAAGGCGAGCGCCGCCTTGCGGTCGGAGCCGGCGAGCGCGGCCAGCACGCCCCCATACTCGCTGCGGGTGGCGGTCGTGGCGAGGGCCAGCCGCTCCAGATCCTGCTCCAGGCTGATCTTGCGGTTGAAATCCTTGATCAGGCGGCGGCGCCAGACCGGATAGAGGTTGAGCGCATCGAGCAGCGCATTGAACAGCGCCACGTCGCCGGTGCGAATCTCAACGTCGCGCACGCCGAAGGCCGCGGTCGCCTCGAGCGCCAGCGCCAGCATCTCGGCATCGGCCGCGGCGCGATCCTGACGGCCGAACGACTCGATGCCGGCTTGAAGGAATTCGCTGGCCTGTCCACTGCGGTAACGAAATACCGGGCCAAGGTAGCTGAAGCCGGCTGCCTGCCCGGCGCGGCCGGAGGCGAGGTAGTCGCGCGCCACCGGGATGGTCAGGTCCGGGCGTAGGCAGAGCTCCTCGCCGGTCGGATCCGTCGTCAGGTAGAGGCTCTTGCGGATGTCCTCGCCGGAGAGGTCCAGGAACGGCTCGGCCGGTTGCAGGATCGCCGGCTCGGCCCTGAGATAGCCCGCCTGCGCGAACGACAGGAGCAACGTATCCGCCCAAGCGGCGGAGCCGGCAGCGTTCGGGGTGGCAGTCGCGGTCATCTCAAGGTCCGATCGTCCGGTGGAACCGGGCAGGGAAGGGGTGTTGGCGCAGCCCCTTAGCATGGCCGGCACGCGGTTTCGACCTCCAAAGGATCAATCGCTTAACGGTCAGCCAATGCGGTGCGCCTGGCGGGCAACGGGATTGGGCTCGATTGCTGCCACGAGCGAGGTGCGCTCCCTCTCCCGCTTGCGGGGGAGGGGTGGGGTGGGGTGTCGCCGCAATCGATACTCCCGATGTGGAGGGAGCCCCCACCCGGCGCTTCGCTCCGACCTCCCCCGCAAGCGGGAGAGGTCGACCGAGCCTGCGGCCCAATCGATGCGACCGAGAGGTATTGGCTCTAGGCGGTCTTACCGCCCCAATCGCCCAGCATCGCCTGGACCAGTGCCAGCGCCGCGACAGCCGCCGTGTCGGCCCGCAGGATCCGGGGCCCCAGCGCCAGCCGCAGGATTTTGGGCTGTCGCGAGAGCAGCGCGCGCTCCTCCTCGGCGAAGCCCCCTTCGGGGCCGATCAGGACGTCGATGCCGTGCCCCGCCTCGCGCGCCTCTTGCAGGCCGCGAATCGGGTTCTCGACCTCGGCCGCCTCGTCGCAGAACACCAGCAGGCGGTCGGATGCGCGCTGGTTGAGGAAGCGCTCCAGCGGCACCGGCTCGGCCACCGCGGCAAGGCTCAGGATGCCGCATTGCTCGGCCGCCTCGATCACATTGGCACGCATCCGCTCGCTGTTGACGCGGGAGGGCTGTGTGAACCGGGTCAGCACCGGCTGCAGGCTGGCGGCGCCCATCTCCACGGCCTTCTGGACCATGTAATCGAGCCGGGCGTGCTTCAGCGGCGCAAAGACGTAGGCGAGGTCGGGCAGCCTGTCCTGGGGGCGGGTCTGCTGGAGGATCACGAGGCTGTCAGGGCGCTTGCGGCCCTCGATCGCGGCCTGCCACTCGCCATCGCGGCCGTTGAAGGCCAGGATCGGGGCGCCGGCGCCAAGCCTCAGCACATTGCCGAGATAGTTGCTCTGGTCGTGGTCGAGCGGGACGGTCGCGTCCTGGGCGAGATCGGCGTCGACATAGAGGCGGGGGGCGCGAAAATCGTGGGAGGGCATTGCTCAAGGGTCCGATTTGCCGCCGTTATTAACCGAAAGCAGCAGTTTCGGGGGCAATTATTGCCCCATCGGTGCGTCCCGGCGCCGCGCTCTTGCCTAATTCGACGGGTTGTTAAGCGCTGGCGGGAATCGTAAAAGCGCGAACACGCTGGTTGCGCTTCAATTGGGAAGACGCCGAGCCCCGTAGCTCCCGCCGGAGAGACTGCCTTCATGATCCGTCGTTTGATGGTTCCGATTACTGCCGCCATGGTGACCATGGGCGCCGCGGGTGCTTACGCGCAGGGCGCGTTCCCTGCGCCGCTGCCCGGCCAGGCCGCCACCACCGATTCGGCCTTTCCACCGGTCAATAGGTCGGCGCCGGTCGCTTCCGTCGGCACAGCGCCGCAGTCATCCTTCCCCGTCAACGGTGCAGCTCCCATCGGTGGTGGCGGCTTCAGCGCCGCTCCGCCGACGCAGGGCGGCCCCGGCGAGGAATGCATGAAGGCCTTCATCCCCTTGCGTGAGGAGGCCGAGAAGCGCGGCAAGCTGATCAAGGCCGCGAGCGATCGTCACGCCCCGCCGGACGAGGCCTGCAAGCTGATCGGCAATTTCAGCCAGGCCGAGGTCAAGATGATCAAGTACATCGAGACCCACGCCGCCAAATGCGGAATTCCGCCGCAGATCGGCGATCAGATGAAGGCCGGGCACAAGAACACCGAAGCCATGCAGAAGAAAGTCTGCATGGTCGCGCAGCAGATGCAGCAGCAGCAGCGCGGACCCGCTGGCCCCTCGCTGAGTGATGTGCTCGGCTCCTCGGCCTCAGTGCCGGAGGCTAATGCCGGCAAGAAGGGCGGCAGCACCTTCGACACCCTCAACGGCAACGTCCTGACCCGATGAGGCACCTGCCGCTGATTTGAAGGTCCTGCAGTGCCTGCCGCGAACTCCTCATGGGAACTTCAAATCGATAAGCGGCACGTGAGCTATGGTTTCTAGTTAAGTGCCCTTATAGTTTTCGAAGTTCGTACCGGAATACATTGCGATGGATTACGAACTTCGAAAACCAGGCACTAGCGCATTCGCCCGCGTTGCCGATTCCACCGGCAACTGGGTCGATACGGTCGCGCCGCAATGGGCGCGGCCCTATTTGCGCCTGTCCCGCTTCGATCGTCCGATCGGCTCCTGGCTTCTGTTGATGCCATGCTGGTGGTCGGCGGCGCTCGCCGCCGGCATGGCGCACGATATCGGCCGCCTGCCGCTGACGATCGTCCTGTTCTTCATCGGCGCCTTCGTGATGCGCGGCGCGGGATGCACCTGGAACGACATCACCGACCGCGACCTCGATGCCCGGGTCGAGCGCACGCGCTCGCGGCCCTTGCCGTCCGGGCAGGTGAGCGTGACGCAGGCGTTGGCTTTCCTGGTCGCGCAGGCCCTGATCGGCCTCGTCGTGCTGCTGCAATTCAACCGCTTCGCGGTTCTGACCGGCATCGCCTCGCTCGTGATCGTCGCGATCTATCCCTTCATGAAGCGCATCACCTGGTGGCCGCAGATCGTGCTCGGCCTCGCCTTCTCCTGGGGCGCCTTGATGGGGTTTGCGGTGACCTTCGCCCGCATCGATGTGACGGCGCTCGTGCTCTACGCCGGCGCGATCGCCTGGGTGATCGGCTATGACACCATCTACGCGCATCAGGACGCCGAGGACGATGCGCTGATCGGCATCAAATCCACCGCGCGCCTGTTCGGCACGCACACGCATCAGGCACTGATCATGTTTTACGGGCTCGCCGTGATGCTGATCGGTGTCGCTCTCGCATCGGGCGATGCGCACTGGCCGGCCTGGCTCGGGCTTTTGGCCTTCGCCCTGCATCTCGCCTGGCAGATCGTGCGGCTCAGGATCAACGATCCCGCTCTCTGCCTGCGGCTGTTCAAATCGAACCGCGACGCGGGGCTGCTGTTGTTTGCGGGATTGCTGGCTGACGCGGTGATGCGGGCGGCGTAGCGCTCGTAGGGTGGGTTAGCGAAGCGTAACCCACCAACGTCTATCCGCGCGGAAAGCAAAGAGGTGGGTTACGCTTCGCTAACCCACCCTACGGCACAGTGACCGCCGCTCAGTTCCTTGCGATGATCTCGCGCTCGCCGCGATGAACGGAAAGCTCGCGCGCGCCGCCGGTGCGCCGACGCATCAGGAATTTCGGACGGCGGGTGCGGATGGCGTTGCAGCGGCGGCGCCGCGGCGTGGGCTTGCGCACGCCTTCGTCGAGCTGCGGCAGCGCGAAGATCTCGCTCCACATTGCCCAGGCTTCAAGGATCTCGTCGCCGTCGGCGCTGACGAGCAGCGGGACGGAGAGCGAGGGATCGCGATGGACGAGGACGAGGGTCTGCGCCTCGTCATCGCCGCGCAGCGCAATGCCGGCGAAGTCGCTGACGCGGACGTTGACCGCCATCTGCATGCCGCGGACGGCCCGGCGCAGCACGACGCGTTCACGATGAAGCTCGATCTGTCGGGTGTAGCCGTCGGCGCGCGGATCGTGCGCGTCGAAGCGGACCGGAAGGGAAAGAGGGTCGAGCCGCAATGCGCGGCTCGACCCGGCGGGAGCGACCCCGCTTGTCACTGTTTGACGCCTCACGGCTTTAGTCTCCCCGCCGGGATTATGTTCCCGGTCGATGCGAGGACCTTAGCGCGAGGAGGTTCGGAAACCGCTTAAAAAGGCTGGTTAACCCCTCGTCACCGCCGCGCATGATTGACAAGACCTTGGCGCGCATGATTGACGAGACGTTGCCGCACTGCCGCGAATCTGAGCTTTTTGCAGGCTGAAAATGCTTGAAGTCCGCTCCGATTGGACACATCTGGTGGGTTTGGCCCCTCGGCCTCGAACCCGCCCCCCGACAGGATTTCGTTCGTGAACTCTTCACCATCCGCAAGCCCGACGCTTTCCCCCGCGGCCAACCGCGACCTGTTTGATCAGTCTCAACTGTCGGATCTCGCGCAGCGGCTGGTGGATGCGGCCAAGCGCGCCGGCGCGGATGCCGCCGATGCGGTCGCGGTGCGCGGCATCTCGCAGGGCGTCGAGGTGCGCGACGGCCGCGTCGAGGAATCCGAGCGTTCCGAGGGCGACGATGTCGGCCTGCGCGTGCTGGTCGGCCAGCGCCAGGCGGTGGTCTCGACCAACGATGTCAGCGGCGATGCCGTGACCAAGCTTGCCGAACGCGCCGTCGCGATGGCGCGCGTTGCGCCCGTCGACAAATATGTCGGGCTCGCCGATCCCGCGCTGCTCGCGCGCGATTTCCCCGATCTCGACCTGCTCGATCCCAACGTGCCGGCGACCGCCGAGCTCGAGCGCCGCGCGCTCGAGGCCGAGGCCGCGGCGCTCGCCGTGAAGGGCGTGACCAAGTCCGGCGGCGCATCCGCCTCCGCCGGCATCGGCGGCATGGTGCTTGTCACCAGCACCGGTTTCCACGGCAGCTATCTGCGCTCGAGCCAGGGCATCTCGGCGACCGCGATCTCCGGGGAAGGCACCGGTATGGAGCGCGACTACGATTTCACCTCGGCGCCGCATGCCGCCGATCTTTTGTCGCCCGAATTCGTCGGCCGCTCCGCCGGCGAGCGCACGGTCAAGCGGTCGAATCCGCGCAAGGTCGAGACCTGCAAGGTGCCTGTCGTGTTCGATCCGCGCGTGGCGGGCTCGCTGGTCGGCCATGTCGTCGGTGCGATCAACGGCGCCTCGATCGCGCGCAAGACGAGCTTTTTGAAGGACAAGCTCGGCCAGCAGCTTTTTGCCAGGAACATCCGCATCATCGACGATCCCCTGCGCAAGCGCGGCCTGCGTTCGCAGACCTTTGACGCCGAGGGCGTCGCCGTGAAGAAGCAGGCGCTGGTCGACGAGGGCGTGCTCACGACCTGGCTTTTGGATTGCGCGACCGCGCGCGAACTGGGCCTTGTGACCACCGGCCACGCCCATCGCGGCGTGTCGTCCTCGCCCTCGCCGGGGCCGTATAACCTGCACCTCGAAGCCGGCACGCCGACGCCGACTGAGCTGATCTCCGACATCAAGCAGGGCTTCTACGTGACCGACCTGATCGGCTCCGGCGTCAACGGCGTCACCGGCGATTACAGCCGCGGCGCCTCCGGCTTCTGGATCGAGAATGGCGAGATCACCTATCCCGTGAGCGAGGTCACGATCGCGGGCCATCTGTTCGAGATCTTCAAGTCGATGCAGCCCGCCAGCGATCTCGAATTCCGCTACGGCATCAATGCGCCGACGGTGCGCATCGAGGGTTTGACGCTTGGCGGACGTTGATCGAGCAGATGCAAGGCGGTTCACCTCTCCCGTAGGGAGAGGCATAGGCCGCCCTTGGCGGCCGTTCTTGAGAACGCCGAAGCGAAGCTTCGGCTTTGTCGCATCGCAAGACGCGAGCCGGGTGAGGGCTTACGCTTTCTCGTGGGACCTGAGCCCCCTCACCCGATTTGTTGCGCAAATCGACCTCTCCCCGACGGGGAGAGGTGATCTCCGCGCGTGGCTCGATTGAACCCGATGGCGCTCACTCTGGACGAGACTATCCTGCTACGCGATGCGGCGCTGCTGAAGGACACGGTGCGGGAGGCGGGTGCGCTGGCCCAGTCGATGTTCCGCACCGAGCTGAAGAAGTGGATCAAGGGCGCGTCCTCGCCGGTCTCGGAAGCCGACATCGCCGTCAACGATCTCCTGGAAGCGCGGCTGCGGACCGCTACTCCGGACTATGGCTGGCTGTCGGAGGAGAGTGCCGACGACGCGGCGCGGCTGTCGCGGCGACTGGTCTGGGTCGTCGATCCCATCGACGGCACGCGCAACTATCTGAGCGGTCATGACGACTGGTGTGTCAGCGTGGCGCTGGTCGAGAACGCCTCGCCCGTCCTCGCTGCGGTGTTCGCGCCGACGAGCGGCGAGTTCTTTTTCGCCGCGCGCGGGCAGGGTACGACCCTCAATGACGTCTCGGTGCGGACGACGCCCGGCTCCGGGCTCGACTTCTCCCGCGTGTCCGGCCCGAAGCCGCTGGTCGAACGGCTCAAGCCGTCGCTGGGCGAGATCAAGCTGCATCCGCGAATCGGTTCGCTCGCGCTCAGGCTTTGCCGGGTGGCCCAAGGCGCGCTCGATGCGGCTTTTGCGGGGGGCAACAGCCATGATTGGGACCTTGCGGCGGCCGATTTGATCGTGCAGGAAGCGGGTGGTAGGATGAGCGAACTCTCCGGAGAACCCATCCTCTATAACCGCCGGGAAGTGGCGCACGGGGTGCTGGTGGCAGCGGGGCGCGATCGTCATGCGAGCATTGTCGCGCATTTTCGAAACCGCCCCTTGCCCTGAAGCGCGTCCGCTGTGCTTGTCGAACACTGCTTGCCGGGCAGTCCCTTAGGAAGAGAACCCATGTCAGATAACGCCCCGCAGCAACAATTGCTTCATCTCGTCATCGGCGGCGAGCTCGTCGATCTCGAGCACAACACCTTCAAGAATCTCGACGACGTCGAGATCGTCGGCCTCTATCCGAACTATGCCACCGCTCACGCCGCCTGGCGGGCCAAGGCGCAGAGCACGGTCGACAACGCGCAGATGCGCTATTTCATCGTCCATCTCCACCGGCTGCTCGACCCGAATCAAGAATCGAAGCCGGCGCGTTGAAGAGACTGCTTCGCAATACGCTGCGAAGCAGCTGGTTTCAGCGTGCCGTCGGGATCCTGGCGGCCGAATATCTGCGGCTGGTCTGGCGGACCAACAAGTTCACGTTCGATCCGCCCGATGTCTATGACATCGTCGAGCCGCAGATCCCCGCAATCTTCGCCTTCTGGCATGGCCAGCATTTCCTCACCCCCTTCATCAAGAACAAGGATTGGTACAAGGCCAGGGTGCTGATCTCGCGCCACCGCGACGGCGAGTTCAACGCGATCGCCGCCGAGCGGCTCGGCATCGGCACCATCCGCGGTTCCGGCGACCACGGCGGGGCTTTCCACCGCAAGGGCGGAGTCGGCGCCTTCAAGGAAATGGTGCGGACGCTCCAGGACGGTTGTAATGTCGCGCTGACCGCCGATGTCCCGAAGCGCTCGCGCGTGGCCGGGCTCGGCATCATCATGCTGGCACGGGAATCGGGGCGGCCGATCATGCCTTTCGCGATGGCGACCAGTCGCTTCATCCGGCTGAAGAACTGGGACCGCACCACCATCAATTTGCCATTCGGGCGGGGCGCATTGGTCGGCATCAAGGAAATCAACGTCCCTCCGGATGCCGACGCGGCCACCATGGAAGCGCTGCGGCTGGAGCTGGAAGAGACGTTGAACGAGGCGACCCGCCGCGCCTATGCCCAACTCGGCCGCCCGGGACCCGAAGATGCATAATTCGCTGCCGATGACGCTGCGGATGTATCAGCGCCTGGCTACCGGCCTGGTGCCGCTCGCGCCTGCGCTGATCAGGCGGCGGCTGAAGCAGGGCAAGGAAGACCCCGCGCGTGTTGGCGAGCGGCGCGGCCTGTCCCGGGACGTGCGGCCGCACGGGCCCCTGGTCTGGATCCACGGCGCAAGCGTCGGCGAGGTCCTGGCCGCGGCGGCGCTGATCGAGCGGCTGCGCGATCTGAACCTCCGCATCCTCCTCACCTCGGGCACCGTCACCTCTGCTGCCGTCGTGGCAAAACGCTTTCCGCCCGACGTCATCCATCAATACGTGCCGTATGATTCGCCGCGCTATGTCGCGCGCTTCCTCGATCACTGGAAGCCGTCGCTGGCGCTGTTCATCGAATCCGACCTGTGGCCGAACCTGATCCTGGCCGGCGCGGCGCGCCGGCTGCCGATGGTCCTGATCAACGGACGGATGTCGCCGCGCTCCTTCCCGCGCTGGCGGCGGATGCACGGCACCATCTCGGCGCTCTTGTCGCGGTTCGACATCTGTCTCGCGCAATCGAAAACCGATGCCGAGCGCTTCTCCGCGCTAGGCGGCCGCGACGTCGTCACCACGGGCAATCTCAAGCTCGACGTGCCGGCGCCGCCCGCCGATCCGACAAAACTCGAGCGGCTGATGGCGATGACGCGGGGCCGTCCGATCATCGTCGCGGCCTCGACCCATCCGGGCGAGGACGAGATGCTGGTGGCGGCGCACCGCAGCCTCGTCGGCTTCTTCCCGCAGCTCCTGACCGTGATCGTGCCGCGCCATCCGGACCGCGGCGCCTCGATCGCAGGCGTGATCTCGGCCTCGGGCCTGGCGCCGGCGCTGCGCTCGCGCGAGCACCTGCCGACCGCCGCGACCGACATCTATGTCGCCGATACCATGGGCGAGCTCGGCCTGTTCTACCGCCTCTCGCCGATCGTGTTCATGGGCGGATCCTTGATCCGCCATGGCGGGCAGAATCCGATCGAGGCGATCAAGCTCGGCGCCGCGATCGTCCATGGTCCGCACGTCTTCAATTTCACCGACGTCTACGAGGCGCTCGATGGAAGTGGCGGGGCACGGCAGGCGGAGACGCAGGAAGCGCTGGTCAAGCAGCTCGGCCAGTTGCTGGCCGATCCCGCCGTGCGCGACAGGATGCAGCGTGCCGGCACGGGCGTGGTCGAACAGCTTGGCGGCGCGCTCAATCGCACCATGGCCGCGCTCGAGCCTTATCTGCTGCAATTGCGGATCGAGATGGGAGCCGCCAATGCGTGAGCCGGCCTTCTGGTATCGGCCACGTTCCCCGAAGTCGCATCTCCTCCGGCCATTGGGCGCGCTCTATGGCGCGATCGCGGCGCGGCGCATGGCGCGCAAGGGCTTTGACGCCGGTATCCCCGTGATCTGCGTCGGCAACTACCATGTCGGCGGCGCCGGCAAGACACCGTCTGTGCTCGCGCTGACGAAGCTGTTGCGCGAGCTCGGCGAAACCCCGGTCGTGCTCAGCCGCGGCTATGGCGGCCGCCTGAAGGGCCCGGTGATGGTCGATCGCGAGCGTCATGCCGCGGTCGACGTCGGCGACGAACCGCTCATGATGGTGCGCGACGTGCCGGTCGCGGTCGCGCGCGATCGCCTCGACGGCGTGGCGCTGGCCAAGTCGCGAGGAGCGACCGTGATCCTGATGGATGACGGCTTCCAGAATCCGCGCATCATCAAGGATGCCTCGCTGATCGTGATCGACAGCGAACGGGGCCTCGGCAACGGCAAGGTGTTTCCCGCCGGTCCCCTCCGTGCGCCGCTGAAGGTCCAGCTCGCACGCACCGACGCGCTGGTGCTGATCGGCGATGGCAATGCAGCCGACGATGTTGCGGCCGAGATCACTGCGCGCGACAAGCCGGTCCTGCGCGCGCGCCTGAGACCGGACGCCACTTCGGTCGCGCTGCTGTCCGGCAAGCGGGTTTTGGCCTTCGCCGGCATCGGCGATCCCGGGCGCTTCTTCCGTACGCTGCAGTCAAGCGGCATCGACCTCGCGCGCATGCGTCCGTTCGCCGATCATCACATGTTCACGCAAGCCGAGATCGCCGCGCTGGTGGCGGACGCACAGCGCGAGCAGCTCACGCTTGTCACCACCGAAAAGGATCTCGCGCGCCTGCGCGGCAGCGAAGGCATGCCTGATGGTATCGTGCCGTTCGCGGTTCAGCTCGAATTCGACGACTCCGCAGCGCTCCGCCGCCTGATCGGCGAGTATCTCTACAAGGCGCGTGAGCGAAGATTTGGCCGGCGATGATGTCGTAGGCTGAGCCTGCTAACGGGGACGCTCCAAATCTGGTTGATCGACGAATATTCGAACGCGGCCGACATCCTCGACTTCACGATAGTGACTTAACTCCACTTGGAGTTCGGGATCTGAATTGGCCCAAGCCAACCAATCGAACCGGAACGAACTCAGCAGATAAGTATCCACCAGAATGACATCCGGGCGGCCGTTTCGCACGTCCTCCAGCAAATGCCGACGCTCGAAACGGATGATGCCGTCCAACTTTGCCTGCTCGGCTTGAGTTGGCTGCGAGCTGGACTGACGCAGTATTGCACCGGCCGCCAGGAGTTGCGCCGCGCAAGAGCTGCCCACCCAGGTTCCATCGATTTGACGGACGAGGGGATGCCCGAGACCAACATGATCGGTAATCGTGAGCAGCCGCGGATGCTTCACAAGTGCCTGGACGCGCGCCTCCAGTGGCGGAAACCCCGGGGCCGGTGAGGATAAATAGAGCGCGATGAGCACAATGGTCGCAATGCCGCCGATCATGACCGACGCTCGCAACTTTGTGCGAATATGCAGCAACGGCGCGGCAATCCCAAACATGCAAAGCGCGAAAGCCATGTATGGCCAGCCCTTGCCTTGGAGAAGGAAACTCGCGCCACCGCCGATCGATGCGGCCAGCCACGGGACTACGTCGCTCCCCATTTTGAGATCTCGGGGAGCGACCAGGCGCAGGAACGCAATAGAGGCGCCTATCACAGCGATTGGAATAAGAACCAGGCTACCCAACGCGTTCCTGATTGGCAGATAAGCCTCAGTGACCATCGGCGCATAGGTGAACAGATAGTCGGAGAAGGCGGTAACGACGACCGCTCCGTAGCCGATTGCGATAATGGCGGCCGTAGATGTTTCAGGGGTGAACAAAGGTCTGAACGAACGTTGGCGGACCATGCCAAGGACGATCGGAAGGCCTGCCACCAGAGCAAAGAAGGGCTTGATGCTCATGGCGAGCCCCGCCCCCACGCCTGCGAGGATCGCGACCGGTCCGGGATCAAAGCCGCGCCAGCGCAGTGCAGTGATGGCGACAAACGGAGTCAGTGCAACGACGGCGATGTGTTCGCGCTGTCCGAATACGGCGCCAGGAAGAATTGCGAGCAACAGCGCAAGCGACCACGTTGAAAGACTTCTCTCTCGCGCTCCTGACTTTGCCGCCGCGGCTGCCCGATCGATCACAAGAAGCGCGGCAACGATCTCGATCATCACCAGGATGATCACAACGAGCTCGGGCGCAACGCCGGTCATTCGTGCCAATTTGGCCGCCGGCATGTACATGTAAAGTGAAAGAGGCGGATTCAGCTCGAAGACGTCGACCCCAAGCGTTGCGCCATCGAGAATTTTCTCGTTCGTCGTCAGCAGGCAACCCAAATCGGCGTTGAGGACGATTGGTGTTTGAATGCACAAGGCCGCGAGGATCGCGGCTACGATCATCCAACGTTGATTCATGCTGAAGTCGTTTCCTAGCATGCCCAGGGCGTGCCCCCTCTTTTGCGCGCGGGTGCTATTTCACAGTGCGGCGAGACGGCCGATAGGGGAGGATGTTGACCCCAGGCAGAACAGGGAATGGTCCTGCAGGTCAGCGCCCGGCGGCGTGACCAGAGACTCGGAAGCGAGGTCCACCAAGGTGCTTCGGACGGGAATTGCTCGAACACGATGCCACCGACAGAAATCGGAGAACGCGAACCTATGTGAACTTGCCACAGCGTGCTCGCCGCTATTCTCCACCGGCAGTGGTTACTATTGTCCTACAATGAAATGATCTGAAGCACTCCTGTACCGTGGCCGAAGGGCAGGACTCGCTCTCGCGTGGCTTTACCCGCCCAGCGGCGCATACCATTCACCCGGCATTCATCGTGCTGCTCCTATCGGTTACGGACGATCGGGAGAGTTCGATGAAATTGCCGTCCGCGACCGTTGCCGCCAGCCTGATGTGTCTGATTGTTGCGTCTGCCTTCGCGCAAACGGCCTTACCGCCTGCGGCCGCCCCCAGCACCGTGCCGGTTCCCGCCACCAAGCGCGTGACGTGTCTCAGCTCGACGCAAAGCCTGAAGGGACAGGACAAGCGGGACCAGATGCAGCTCTGCATGGCCCAGGCGCGGCTCGACTGTCTGAAGCAGGCGATCGATCAGAAGATCGTCGGCGAGCCCCGCAAGAATTTCGTCAAAAGCTGTGTAGGCACCGATGGCGCGGAGCAATAGGCGCGAGGCGCGATCCTTACGGCTGCGGCTTCAGCGCGCCGGGAAAATGCCGCTGCAGCACCGCGGCGGGAGTGGCGTAGGCCTCCTGCAGGTCCACGCTCCAGTACTTCAGCTCGTCGAGCGGAATCCGGGTATCGGTCACGGCGCAGCGCACAAAGGTTCCCGGCGAGATCACGCGGAAGTCGCCGTCAAGATATTGCACCTGCGCCTCGCCATGGCCCGAGGGGCCGAACTTGTTCAGCACGGTCGAAAGTCTCCGTGGAAGGCCCGTTCAGGGCGTGATGTGATGAATCCGATTAGCATAAATAGGGTGCCTTGTCCGCCCGTTAAACCCACCGATTTGTGATGTTTTGCCACCGTTCCCGCATGATAGTGCTCGCGCGAAGGATCGCTGGTCCCGGTGCGTCTGCAACCCGGTACCTCACACGGCAGAGCCCGATGCGCCTTCCGTCAATCGCCTTGTTCCTGACGCTTCTGCTATCGGCCGCCCATGCGGCCCCCGCGCCCATGCCGCAGCAGGTCGATATCCCGCTTGCGAGCGGCGTCCTGCATGCGCAGCTCTACAAGCCCGACGGCGACGGACCGTTTCCGACCGTGATCGCGCTGCATGGCTGCGGCGGGCTCGGCGGCCATTCCGATCCGGTGCTGCCGCGCTATCGCGACTGGGCCGCGGAATTGCTCAAGGCGGGCAGCGCGGTGCTGCTGCCCGACAGCTACGGGTCCCGCGAGGTCGGGCCGCAATGCCGGGTCAAGGAAGGACACGTCAAGGCGCGGCGTGAGCGCGTCGCCGACATCGTGGCGTCGCGCGCCTGGCTGATGAAGCAGACCTGGGTAGCGCGGAATCGCATCAGCCTGATCGGCTGGGCAAACGGCGCGAGCGCGCTGCTCTGGGCGGTGCGCCCGCAGAACGCGGCGCGTGACGCGAGCCCGGATTTCCGCGCCGCCGTCGCCTTCTATCCCGACTGCCGGATTTCAGCGGGCCTCGGCTGGAGCACGCGGGTGCCGACGCTGGTCCTGATCGGCGGCAACGACGACGTGTCGTCGCCGCCGGCCTGCCGCCAGATGGTCGATGGCGCACATGGCCGCAGCGCGCTCGCGCGCATCGTGGTCTACCCCGGCGCCTATCATGATTTTGACCGCGCCAACACGCCGCTGCACGCGCTCGCCGGCAGCACCGATGCGGCAACTCCCGACCGCGGTCATCTCGGCACCGATGCGGAAGCGCGCGCGGAGGCGCAGAAGGAAGTCGCGGAGTGGCTCGCGCGGTAGCGACCGGACTGCAGGTCCCGTCGCCCGGATGGAGCGAAGCGAAATCCGGGAAGCCTTGGCACGATCCCGGATTACGCTTTGCTTGATCCGGGCTACGCCTGAGTATGAAGCGGGGTCGCCCGAGGAACAACGTGAGGCGGACGGCCCCGCATCGACCACCGCCCTGCACGGAACATGATGGCCGACCGGTAAGCTACGGATCGGGTCTCAGGCCGGTTTCAGCATGTGCGGTGCCATAGTTCGACCATGATGTCGATTAAACGCATCTCCCATGCGCCACCGCGTCCTGCTCTTTTGCTCCGCACTGTTCATTTTCAGCCTCGCGATCTTCCTCTTCGAAGCGCGCGCTGGCGCACCGCAGCTCGCACCGGAACATTGCGGCTTCTGGACCACCATCGACGCGGGATTGTCCTGCCGGTAGGCCGCTGGATGAGGGGATTGCGCCGTCGTTGCAGGCGCTCCTCGCACCGACGTCGTTGAGAGAAGTTCGGACGCCCCCCACTGGCGCCGAGCTTCGCTCCGCCATGCTTGTTGAACGCCCCGACCGACGAGCTATCGAATGCTGCTGGCACCATTCAGCGGATGGGAGAGCCACTTCGCGCTGCGGAGCTCCCAGACCATGGTCTCGATTGATGGAAAGACCGACCAGCTATTTCCAGCGCTCTCGGTCTTAAAAGACACAATGGGCTCGGCACAGATCGTTCCTGTCATCTGCGAGGTCCGCAGCCCTGCCCATTCCGCGGTCGGCTGGTTAATCACGTAACACCCGTCATGTTGATCAAGGTGACGGTGGGCAACGCTGACGATTAGATAATCGACATTGTACTCGCGTAATACATCACCGAGGTCATCCTGGTTGCGGATGTGCTCGATCATACGCCGATCTTCGACGAGTCCCTCCAGCTGGACCACAGGCTTGTTCAGCGCGTAAGTCATTATCCCACCGATTGCTCCCATGGCAAAGCGACCGTCTCGCGCGCGCATCAGGTCGGC
Organism: Bradyrhizobium centrolobii; assembly: GCF_001641635.1. Lineage (GTDB taxonomy): Bacteria > Pseudomonadota > Alphaproteobacteria > Rhizobiales > Xanthobacteraceae > Bradyrhizobium > Bradyrhizobium centrolobii. The sequence continues at coordinate 137,731 of NZ_LUUB01000080.1, read as the reverse complement.
AAGCTGCAAGCTCGCCGCGAACAGGGAATTGTCGTTTGTCGACCACAACGGACCGTGTTCAATGAAGTATCGTATGCCGGATGCCAACGTCCCGGTTACCATCAACGTCGCCACCAAAATACGCGCGCGAGTGGGAACGATTGGCTCCCCCCAGACCATCCATGCGAAAGCCAGTGACGCAATTACGGCCGCGGCGATTGGATAGGCGTACCAGCCGAAGAAAATCCAGCTCTTAAGAGCGTTCAAACCGAAGAATGTGAACGCAAACACGATCGCCAAGCCGCCAGTCCAGAGCGCTATCGACCGCTCCATGCGCGAGCGACGCAACAGCAACGTAATGAACGCAACCAGGCCGATTGGCAGCACAACTGCGACCATCGGGCCATAGACGGTACTCAGCGCAACATTCCGCGCGTAAAGAATGTTCAGGCCAAAGGCAGTTTGCAGCGACTTTGCAAGTGCGGAGACCGGGAGGACAGACGAGAATATAGCGAAGTTGAAAAGTGCGTAGGCGGGAACAAGAAATCCCCCGAGACAAAAGCCTGCACCAACACGGAGTACCTCGGCCAGGCTGGGGCGCGCCAAGATCATAAACCCGCCCAACATCATCGCGACAGCGATTGCGATATCGAGCCGCGCCAGAACTGCCAAGGAGGCGATGAAGCCTAGCTTGAGCGCTCGACGGAACGACGTTGGGCCGCCCCGCGCGATTTCGATAAGGAGCCAAAGAAACGCTGGAACCGCCACGGTGCATTCCATGCCGGTCGTTAGCAATTGCGCCGTACCTAGCGAGCCGATAACAGCGATTACCGACGCTGCGCCGACCGATGTTCCAAGCAGACGAGCAAAACGCAGCGACAGTTCGTATGTTAGGATCATCGAAGCGAGAGCCACGAAAGCCAACGCGACGTAGAAAGAATCGCCAAGCCCCCCGCACAGCAAGCGCAAGACTACGACGACTCCAAGCCACAATGGATGGAAGCCGTTCGTTACGATCGCACCGTCGTAAGATAGTTTTCCAAGAGCGACAAGATTGTTGGCGATGACGGTATAATAAAAGTGGTCGTCCTCGAGCAGCCCGACATAACTATTGCTGCCGTTGGCAACGTGATAGAAAAAGGGCGCGGTAACGAGAAAAGATACTAGGTAGGCAACTGCACGACATATAGGCGAAGCATACCGTGCGAGCTGACCAGCCATACCAACCGATGAATATCCAGCAATTAAGATCGTGCTCGACTGATCCACATAACGTTTCATGTCTTCAATCCTGCGCTGACCGCGGGTCGGAGACCTGCAAGTCACTGCCCAACATTGAGAGGCAATGCCTCTTGCGAGCGCTTTGATAGCTCAAAGCAGCCGCGCAAACCTCGCCCCTGCGCCCAGTTGCGATTGCATTTCGAGCGACCCGCATGATCAATTACGAGCAGCAGTGCGCGCCAGGTGACGCACTATGCGGCCAGCAGCAAATTTTGAACCGACAGCGAACCGCATGACCGGACCAAAAGTGTTTGCAGCGGCTGGTCCCGTAAAATAGAGGCCCGGGATTGACGATTCAAAGTTGGCGGAAAGGCGGGGAGCACCCTCCACGACCTTCAGGGAGTTAGCCACATCGCGCGCCAGATATGGCAGCCGCTTCACGTCAACTTCGAAGCCCGTTGCCGAGACAACATGATCGACGTCGATGGTATTCTCGGTGCCGTCGCTCCTCACAAGCCGCAGGATGACGCGGTTGTCCAGGACCTCCGCCGATTTGATGTGCTGGTTAAGCTCAAGATTAACTCCGCGCATACGATCCTTCATAAACCAGCCTGCGGCCGGCCGCGGCGTAGACTTAACTTTGTCGACGCGCACTGAATCAGGCAGATGGCGGAAGACGAACGGAAGCTGACAGTAGAAAAGGCCCCGCCACGTCGGACCGATCCCCGACATCGGCCTTGATATCCGCTCCCCAAGCGGACGTGGCACCTTCATCTTGTCGTGGATGTCGATGCTAGGCGCGCGTGTGATGAGTCGAACGCGAGCACCACACTCCGCACTAAGACCAGCCAGATCAATGGCGGAAGCCCCTGCGCCGATGATAGCAACGTCGCGTCCGGCGAAACGAGCGGGATCATCGTTGTCAATGCTATGAGAGACCAAGGTGTCCGGGAGACCGGCAAGCTGGATCGGAATGCGCTTGAAATAGCTGACGCCCGTCGCGAGAACGACGCGCCGGGCAGTCACATTTTCGCCGTCGCTGAACTGCAAGCGAAACTCAGCTCCTTCAGGCGCGAGCGATATCAGTTGGCGGTCTTCCAAATTCGGGGCGAATCGGCGCTGAAATTCCAGCCCGTAGTCGATGAATGTATTTAATTCGACGGGCAATCCTATATCAGCGTAGGGAATGCCACGCTTCTTGCAATAGTGCCGGAGAGTAAAATCCCTTCGCGGATCACTCAGATCGGAGGCAAGACCTTCAGACTTAAGCAACATGCCCTTGGGCATGCGCACCCAATCGTGCATGGGCCGACCAAAAATTCGAAAGCTTAAGCCCCGGTCAGCCAAATGAGCGGCCGTCGACAATCCATATGGGCCTGCTCCAACAATCGCAATATCGATGTCCACGGGCATTCGTTAATCTAGAATCCTCTTTGACAATATCAGACGTTGAATCGCGAGATGTGCAGCTTAAGGTATAGAAACAATGTAATGCTCAAATTCAGTCACAAGGACGTCCGTTTGTCCAGACTGAGTTTCCTCCAAATTGCTTTCTTTAGTGCCACGAAGCCCTTACGGCTCCATCCGTCGATTAACCGGGCGCGACGTCTCGCTCGGATCAATTAAATCCACGGAGTGAACGGGAGATCATTTTTGAAGCCCATTAAGGTGCTCGTAGTTGCGACCCAATGGTGGTCGCTACCAGCTCATATTTCGATTGCGTTAGCAAATCGGGGGGCGCAAGTCGCGTTGGTGTCTCCTGCTGGAAGCGTGGTGCGGAAGTTGCGCTCTCTCCAATCAAGGTACGTATATCGGCCTTGGGCAGGCCTAGCGTCGATCGCGGCAGCGATCGCTGCATGGTCACCGACCTTGATCGTGGCATCCGACGATCAGGCAGTTGTCGAGCTCCTGCAACTGCACGCCCGCGCCCAAAGAAGTGGCGATCACGCAATCGCTCGCCTCATCGAAGACTCTCTTGGAAGTGCCGAGGGCCTTCCCTATGCAGTCTCGAAAAGCAAATTCATGGCACTGGCCCAAGCGACCGGAGTTCGGTGTCCAAGGACGGTCGTCGTCGGGAATGCAGATATCCTCGAACAAGAGCTCGCCGAGGCAAAATATCCGCTCGTGGTAAAAGCCGACGGGTCGTATGGCGGCAAGGGGGTTCGGATTGTCAGTTCGGCCGATAGTGCACGAGATGCCCTCCAGGAGCTCGGCGCCGCTGCGAGCTGGCCGAGCGCTATCATTAGATCGTTCGACGGTCTGCACGTTGGTCCGCTTCTCGAGCGAATGTCGTACAAACGTCCTGTCGTCACCTTGCAACATCATATCGTTGGTCGGTGTGCAAATCGGGCGGTCGTCTGCCGGGAGGGGGTCGTCCTCGGCGGCCTGAGCGTCGAGGCCTTGGAGCTAGTCTGCACCAACGGACCGGCAGCAGTGGTGCGCATCATCGAGCATCAGGAGATGACCGACACCGTCGCCACGATGGCCAAACGCCTTAAGCTGAGCGGCTTTCACGGCTTCGATTTCATGATCGACAGGAACGATAGGGCGTGGCTTATCGAGTTGAATGCGCGCATCACGCCGGTTAGCCACCTAGCTCTGGACGATGGAACTGATTTGGCCGCTTCCCTCCTGTCAGCGATAACAGGCACAAATGTCCAGTCTCCGTCTCCGTTGAAACATCGCACGATTGCATTGTTTCCGCAGGCTCTTAGAAGCGAATCCACAAACAGGCACCTCATTTCAAGCTATTGCGATGCGCCGTGGAGCGAACTCCAGTTTGTCCGTGCTTGTTTGGCACCGCAGAGCGCAAAGAGCTGGACTGCTCAACTCCGCTCCCGGCTTGGCATCAGGTCGCGAGCGACGAGACCGCCCGAAACGTCACAGGAGACCGCGCTGTAGTTGTTCTCGCGCTGCTCTTTCGGTGAGAATGATGCCAACATCAATTTCAGCGCCAGTTGTTTCGGCGAAGAAAGCTGCGACAACAGCGAGCCTTTTCCCGCACCAAGGTTCGAGCATCGGGCGAATTTATGCAGTTATGTCGTGACCGCGCCCGAACTCTGCGAGTGCGCCATCGGGAACCGTGCGAACGTTGCGCGAAGCAAAGCAGCCCGCTTCCCATGCGGCTTGATCCACAATCCAGTGAAGATGCTGTTTGTTCACGAAGTAAATTCGCGGATCATGCTCTTCCTTAATCAGCGTACCGTCGTATGGGATTCGGCGTAGTTGATTGGTGCCGCCGTGGGGAATAAGATGTACCTGATTAAAAGCGTTAAATTTCTTCTGGTTAATCAAGAACTTCGCTCCCCCGAAGACAACATATATCTCCTTCGCATGGAGTTCGCGAACTAGCGTGGAATCTGCGGGTAGCGAAGGAAGCCTTTGTTCCTGGATAGCGTTATTCCGATCAAGACCGAGGGCCGGGATGGCGTTCGGATCGTCAATTGCAAACGAAGCGCCACCGTACACAACAGAAAAACGCGTAAACCCTCCCCCAGACAAATCAACTTCTTCCATGAGAGTGCCATCCGGCAGTCTGACAAGGGGATAGGTCGGCTCTGGCGTCTCTGCCCCCCAGACGCCGCTTCCAAGATTGTCGCTGAACCAGTTAAAGGTGACGTCATACCCGCCCCAGAAGTCCCAAAATTCGATGGGATCGAAGCAATAGAGTCCTGTCATGAAGCCGGCACCCATTGCTTTGCAAAGAATGATCGTATCAGTGCCCGTGAAGCAGCCTGCTGTTGGCTTTGGCTTCGTAATGAGTGCGCTTGTTTGCAGCCCGGGTGTTGTGCCGATGTCCACAGTGGTGGTGTTGGTGAAATAATTCCAGCCCTTTATCTCTTTGTACCAGGACAGGCTCGAAACGAGAGTGATGCGCATTTGGCAAGGGAGCAAGGAACTGTCAGGCGAGACCTGGGCTACAAGAGCATCCCACGCAAGGTTAAGTCCGTAATGATAGGGGCCAGGCCCCGCGGTCCTGTGCGGGTCGAGAACTGGATACATACTGGCTGGACCATAGGCGGAGGAAATGCAGACGCTCATGGTTGCGAATCCTTCTTCAAGAGGCCTTCCTGAAGCAGCTCTTTGATTTTCTGCAAGAGTTCTTGTTGGGCGTCGTCGTTCAGTCCGAGATGAACGGCGATCTGGAATTCGTCAGTCTGTTCTGTTGCCCGATGAGGTGCGTGAGTCGTCGTGTGCTCAGAAGAAGATAGCTGCCGCACGAATCCTTCGACGAGATGCCTGATATCGTCGGCCAATGCGGGCGCATTAGCATGAATGCCGTCGCCGCGAACTAACACCGTTATAGGAAGGCCGTCCGGCCGCGCGATGGGAGGATTCGGCACATCGGCAAAGCCGCCACCCAAGATGAAGCTCTCAAAACCGGTCCACTTGTCAGACACGGCTAGCCTCCATTCAATTGGACGATGGGCAAATCACTGCGTCATCACAAGTCGCAGCTTGTTTGAATAGCAGACCATAGGGACGAGTTGTGGCGGCGCAATCAAATGCAGGCGCGCAGGAGTTGGCACAATAATCCGGAAGAATGGTCTGCCGGACCAGGACGCACGCGCCCCTCGGCGGAGGCGGCGGCTGGGACGCCGCATCATTTACCGCGAGTGTAGCCGCACCGATAATGACGATTAGCGCGAGCACCCCCAATATCTGCATGGCAGTCTCCCAACCACGAGACTCAACTCTGAAATAAACGTTGCAACCTTGGATGCTGGTCGTGTTGGTATTGTGGGTTCACAATTAAAGCGCAACCTAAATGTGTTGACAAGCGGAAATGCACCATTCCCGCGGGTCAAGCCGGAAACGTTTTTCGCACAGCCAGGATCAAAAGCCGTAAGCTTCAGACCGAGCAAATGTTTTCCGGTTTGCGCCTCAAAGCAGACGCAAAGCGTTTATGAGTACACGCCTAGTATTCCGAGACGTCCGTAGTTCATTGAGAAACTGCGGCGCACTGGATTCCCCGCTTGCCGCCTACGCTGAAGCTTCGGCGGCCACGACCGCAAACCCGGCGAAGCCTTGGCATAGCCGGGTCGCGGGGAATGACAGAGAGCGTCACTTTACCTCTAGAACAAGCTGCCCTGATCCACCGGCTTGCCGACGCGCTTGGGCGCCGGCTTGGCCTCGCGGGACGCAGGCTTTGGCTGCGATGGCGGACGCTCTGCGGTCGGCGCGGGGCGATCGGCATCCGCTGTCGCGCCCACGCGCCCATCCCCGAACTCGATCTCGAGCCGTGCATTCGGCCCGACCGCGTCGGCGGAGTGCAGGGGATGGCCCGCTTCGTCGCGCACCAGCGCAAAGCCGCGGGCGAGCACGCTGCGATAGGACAGGGCGGAGAGCAGCTTGCCGCTGTTCTCGACGCGGACATCTAACCGCTGCAGCAGCGTTACCAGCGCGCGGCCGGCGCGTTCGGCGAGCCGATGCGTGCGCTCGCGCTGGCGGGCGATCGCGTTGCGCTGCGCCTGTGCGTTGGAGAGGCGCGAGGCGCGCAGCCGCACCTCGAGCCCGGCAAAACGGTCGCGCCGCTGCCGGAGCAGCGATCGCGCGGACAGGCCGAGCCGCTCGCCGCAGACGGTGAGCCGATGGTCAGCCTGCGCGATCTGGCCGTGCAGCACCCGCAGCGTCAGCCGCGCGCTGGTCGCGGCGAAGCGGCGGAAATGCGCATGCGTGCTCGCCTTGAGCCCGCGCGGCAATGCCGCGCCCGCGGAGTCGAGACGCTGGCGCGGGATCGCGAGCAGATCGCCCGCGGCCGGCAGCGCGCGCGCCGCGGCGCGCAGCTCGTTGCGGCGGCTTTCCTGGCTGCGTTGCCAATAGGCGCGGGTACGCCGTGCGAGGTCGGCGACCTCGACGAACAGATCGCTGCGCACCGGCACCGCCATCTCGGCCGCCGCCGTTGGCGTCGGCGCGCGCTTGTCGGCGGCGAAATCGATCAGGGTGATGTCGGTCTCGTGCCCGACCGCCGAGATCAGCGGGATCAGGCTCTCGGCCGCGGCGCGCACCACGATCTCCTCGTTGAACGACCAGAGATCTTCCAGCGAGCCGCCGCCGCGCGCGACGATCAGTACGTCGGGCCGCGGGATCTTGCCGCCCTCGGGCAGCGCGTTGAAGCCGCGGATCGCGGCCGCGATCTGCTCGGCCGAGCCTTCGCCCTGCACGCGAACCGGCCAGACCAGCACGCGGCGGGGAAAGCGGTCCTCGAGCCGGTGCAGGATGTCGCGGATGACGGCGCCGGTCGGTGAGGTCACGACGCCGATCACCTCGGGCAGCCAGGGCAGGAGCTGTTTTCGCGCCTCGTCGAACAGGCCCTCGGCGGCGAGCTTCTTCTTGCGTTCCTCCATCAGCGCCATCAGCGCGCCGATGCCGGCCGGCTCCAGCGCCTCGATCACGATCTGGTACTTCGAGGAGCCCGGATAGGTGGTGAGCTTGCCGGTGGCGATGACCTCGAGCCCTTCCTGCGGCTTGAACCGCATCCGCGCGTGCACGCCCTTCCAGATCACCGCCTCGATCTTGGCGCTCTCGTCCTTGAGCGCGAAATAGCAGTGTCCGGAGGAATGGGCGCCGCGGAAGCCGGAGATCTCGCCGCGGACCCGGACATGGCCATAGGCGTCCTCGACCGTCCGTTTCAGGGACAGCGAGAGCTCGGAGACGGTGAATTCGGGCGCGTTGAGCAGTTGTTCCGCAGGCGGCATCGACAAACGATTCGGCATTTTTGGGTCGGACTCGACGTTAAGGATTTTCGCCGCGCGGCGCCAATCCCGGGATTGATTTAAAGAGTACTCTGTATTATAGAGTTCTCTATTGGTGGCGAATTCAACGAGCTGGGGCGATGGCGATGCGGTTGCTGCGAGGTGTCCTGAACCTGTTGAAATGGGGTCTGTGCGCGGTCGGCGCAGCGGCGCTGCTGTTCACGGCGCTGATCGCGACGCCGCTGGAGCGGCCCGTGGAACTGCGCTCGGTCTCGGACTCCCGCAAGGGTGTCGACATGTCGACCCTGCCGGCGCTGGAACGCTTTCAGGCGCGCGACGGCACCTGGCTCGGCTATCGCCACTACGCAGCGAGCGGCGCCACCACCGGCGCCGGCGCCATCTTCATCCATGGGTCTTCCGGCTCCTCCGGCACGGTCAATCACGCGCTGACGGCGGCGCTGGCCGCGCGCAGCGTCGAGACCTGGGCGCTCGATATCCGCGGCCACGGCGCCTCGGGCACGCGCGGCGACATCGGCTATGTCGGCCAGCTCGAGGACGATCTCATCGACTTCGTCGCTCATGTCCGCAAGAGCGCGCCCGATCTGCCTCTGACCCTGATCGGCCATTCCGCCGGCGCCGGTTTCGCGCTGCGCGTCGCGGCCACCCCGATCATGCAGGATCTGTTCGTCCGCACCGTGCTGATCGCGCCCTATCTCGGCTACGACGCGCCGACCAACAGGCCGCATTCCGGCGGCTGGGCCAATGCCGACATCCCGCGCTATCTCGGCCTCGCCGCGCTGCGCAAGCTCGGCATCGACTGCTGCGCGCAACTCCCGGTGCTCGCCTTCGCAGTGCCGCCGAATTCCGAGCGGATCCTGGTGCCGACCTATTCCGATCGCCTGATGCGCAACTTTGCGACGCGCGGCTATCGTCTCGACCTGCCGCTCGTGACGCATCCGGTGACGATCTTCGGCGGTGCCGAGGACGAGATGATGATCTCGGATAAATATGCCGAAACGGTGCAGGCGGTGAAGCCATCGGTCGACGTCAAGGTAATCGATGGCGTCAACCACATGGGCATGGTCACGAGCCCGAAGGCGGTCTCCGCGATTGCCGAGGACGTGGCGACGCGCGGCGCAGCGGGGAGCTGATCATGATTGCGCATTTGACACCCGCAGGCGCAATTCATGCTGTGCTGGCGCTGCTGTGCCTCGCCGCCGGCTTCATCCAGTTTCTGCGCCCCAAGCGCGGCGCAGGCCATCGCGCGCGCGGCTATTTCTACGTCTACGCCATGCTGGTCTCGGACGCCGCGACCTTGCTGGTCTATCGGTTCACCGGCCACTTCAACGCGTTCCATGTCGCCGCGATCGTCAACTTCACCCTGATCGTGCTGGCGATCGTCCCGCTCCTGCGCACGCCGAGGCCGTCGAACTGGCGAAGGACTCACTATAACTTCATCGCCTGGTCCTATGCGTCGCCGGTGTCGGCGGGAATCACGAACATCGCGGCACGGTTGCTCCCTGTGACGACGCGGGAGCAGGTCGCATTGATCGCGCTCGCCGCGTCGCTTGTGACGATGATGATCGCGTATATCCTGATCCGGAAGTATCGGCCTTCATCGGAGGCACCAATCGTGTCCACCGCCCTGGCCGGGCAGAGCGGAGCGCCATCGTGATCGACAGCAAGCAGGCCACGGACGCGCTGGCCGACATCGAGGATACCGTCCGCCGTGTGCGGCAGTCGCAGATCTACCAGGTCTCCAGTCTCGTCCTGCTGATGTGGGGCGTGCTGGCGTGTGTCGCCGACCTCGCGGGCTGGTTCTGGCCCCGCTACGGACTCTATTTCTGGTTCGCAGCGTACGCGGTGTCGGCCGTAGGTCTGGTTGCTCTCAGCGCCTATCACCGTTCGAAGAGCCGCGTTCGCGTGTTCGATGGCCGCTATTTTCTGACGTTTGCGCTGATCGGCGCCTTCGGCATCTTCTGCTGCTATTTCGGCCATTTCACGCCGCGCCAGCAAACGGCATTCTGGCCGATCTACATCATGCTGTTCTACATGATGGCGGGTGTCTGGTTCGGCTACGCTTTCCTCGTGATCGGCGCGACCATCATCGCGCTGACGCTGATCGGATATTTCTACATCCCGGGGCTTCCCCTGCTGTTATGGATGGCGGCCGTCAATGGCGGCGGGCTGATCGTCGGCGGCCTCTGGATGCGCCGGAGCTAGACGTGGCCGAGCTCGACGACATCATCCACCAGCCGCTGCGGCTGAAGATCATGGCGGCGCTGAACGCGCTGCCGCAGCAGGTCGGCCTGGAATTCGCGCGGCTGAAGAAGCTGACCGGCGCGACCGACGGCAATCTCGGGGCTCACATCGAGACATTGGCCAAGGCCGGCTACGTCTCCGTGGAGAAGGCCTTCGTCGGCAAGAAGCCGCAGACGACCGTCACCGCCACCGCAGCCGGCCGCGGCGCGTTCGCACGGCATGTCGCGACGCTGCAGGAGATCATCGCGGGGAAGCAGGTCTAGCCCCGTCGTCATCCCGGGGCGTCCCCCGTCTCCGCCGTCATTCCGGGGCGCGACGAAGTCGCGAGCCCGGAATCCATCGCACCACCAACGCCGCGGCCTGATGGATTCCGGGTTCGCGCCCAAGAGGGCGCGCCCCCGGAATGACGGGAGAGGGGAGAACACCCCCTTGAGGGCTGCCTCGATTCGTGCGACCGACGCGTCCAGCAAACCCTTAATTCTGAGCCTTCGATGCACATCCTCCTGCTCGGTTCCGGTGGCCGCGAACATGCCCTGGCATGGAAAATCGCCGCCTCTCCCCTGGTGACCAAATTCTGGTGCGCGCCCGGCAATGCCGGCATCGCGCGCGAGGCCGAATGCGTGGCGCTGGATGTCGCAAACCATGCCGCCGTGATCGACTTCTGCAAGAAGAACGCAGTCGAGCTCGTGGTGGTCGGCCCGGAGACGCCGCTTGCGGCCGGCATCGTCGACGATCTCACCGCCGCCGGCATCAAGGCGTTCGGCCCGAGCAGGGCGGCCGCGCAACTCGAAAGCTCCAAGGGTTTTACAAAAGCGCTGTGCACCGAATTCGGCATTCCGACCGGCGCCTACAAGCGCTTCACGAATGCCAAGGATGCGCTCGCCTACGTCCAAAGTCTGGGAGCGCCGATCGTGGTCAAGGCCGACGGCCTTGCCGCCGGCAAGGGCGTCGTCGTCGCCAAGACCGTGCGCGAGGCGGAGGACGCCATCGCCATGATGTTCCAGGGCGCCTTTGGCGAAGCCGGCGCCGAGGTCGTGATCGAGGAATTCCTGCCGGGCCGCGAGATCAGCTTCTTCGCGCTCTGTGACGGCGAGACCGCGATTCCGCTGGCCTCCGCCCAGGACCACAAGCGTGTATTCGACCACGACGTCGGCCCGAACACCGGCGGCATGGGCGCCTATTCGCCGACGCCGCTGGTGACGCCGGCGATCCATGACGCGATCATGGCCAGGATCATCCTGCCGACGGTGGCCGGCATGAAGCAGCGCGGCACGCCGTTCCGCGGCGTGCTCTATGCCGGGATCATGCTGACGACGCAGGGCCCGAAGCTGTTCGAGTTCAATGTCCGCTTCGGCGATCCGGAGTGTCAGGTGCTGATGCTGCGCATGATGTCGGACATCGTGCCGGCGTTCCTCGCCTCCTGCGACGGGGAGTTGAAGCATTTCGATCTGCGCTGGTATCCGGAATCCGCGCTCACCGTGGTGATGGCCGCGAAGGGCTATCCCGGCGACTATCAGAAGGGCACGCGCATCGAGGGGCTCGACGAGGCCGCGAAGGTCGACACTGTCGAGATCTTCCACGCCGGCACGGTCGCCAAGGACGGTGCGATCCTCGCCAATGGCGGCCGCGTGCTCAATGTCTGCGCACTCGGCAAGACCGTGGCGGAAGCGCAGAGCCGTGCCTATCAGGCCGTCGACCGCATCAACTGGCCGGAAGGCTTCTGCCGCCGCGACATCGGCTGGCAGGCGGTGGAGGCGGAGAAGGCCAAGGGCTGACAGCCGTTTTTCCCGACGGCGCGCCAAGCGCGCCGATCCGGAATCGAGATTTTCGGATGCCACTGCTCGGCCATACCGACATTCCAAAAATGCGCAATCAGGCATTGGGGTTAGCATCCCTCGCCGGAGACCATCGTGCTACTTTGCATGGGGTTGTTTTCGACATTTTGGTCGGGGGCGCCGTAGCCTCTTCTTAGGGGCGCTCGGAATGACAATTGGAAGGAACGAAGCCATGTCCGATCTCGCCGACCTCTACCCCGGCTTCGCCTCCGAATGGATCAACACGTCCTTTGGCCGCGTCTTCGCGCGCGTCGGCGGCAAGGGGCCGCCGCTGCTCCTGCTGCACGGCTTCTCGGAGACGCATGTGATGTGGCACCGCGTGGCGCCCGAGCTTGCGGATGCCTTCACGCTGATCATCGCCGACCTGCCGGGCTATGGCTGGTCCGACATGCCCGAGAGCGATGCGCTGCATATCCCCTACAGCAAGCGCGCGATGGCGAAGGCCATGGTGGAGGCGATGGAGCAACTCGGCCACGTGCACTTTGCGCTCGCCGGCCACGACCGCGGCGGCCGCGTCTCCTACCGTCTTGCGCTCGATCATCCCGGCCGGCTGTCGCGGCTCGCCGTGCTCGATATCCTGCCGACCTATAATTACTGGGAGCGGATGAACCGGCAGTATGCGCTGAAGATCTATCACTGGACCTTCCTCGCACAGCCCTATCCGCTGCCAGAGACGCTGATCGCGAACAACGGCGAATTCTTCCTGCGCTTCAAGATGGCGAGCCAGACCAAGTCGAAGACGCTGGATGCCATCGACAAGCGAGCGCTCGAGCACTACATCGCGCCGTTCCGCGATCCCGCCCGCGTGCACGCGATGTGCGAGGACTATCGCGCCGGCGCCTATTTCGACTACGACCTCGACAAGACCGATTTCGAGGCCGGCAAGAAGATCACGGTCCCGATGCTCGCGCTCTGGGGCAATGCCGGCATCGCGCAAGCCGCCGCCACGCCGCTCGATACCTGGAAGCAATGGGCCACCAATGTCGAAGGCATGCCGGTGGATTCGGGACATTTCCTCACGGAGGAGAACCCGGAGGCAACCGCGAAGGCGCTGCGCGCGTTTTTCTCGGCTTGAGCCACATCGTCATTGCGGCGTTGAGGGAGCTGTGGGCCACACACTCGACTGTCATCGCCCGACTGATCGGGCGATCCAGTACTCCGAGACGGTTGTGATTGAATCGATAGGCCGCGGCGTACTGGATGCCCCGCCTTCGCGGGGCATGACCAAGGAGTGCGTGGCCCCTAGCGTCGCTCCCGAAAGAACTCCCTGAGCAGCCGCGCCGCCTCGCTCTCGCCGACCCCGGAGTACACGTCCGGGACATGGTGGCAGGTCGGTGACGCAAAGAACCGCACGCCGGACTCGACCGCGCCGCCCTTGGGGTCGGCGGCGCCGTAATACAGCCTCCTGACCCTTGCAAAGGAGATCGCCCCCGCACACATGGTGCAGGGCTCCAGCGTCACGTAGAGGTCGCAGTCCACCAGGCGTTCGCTGCCGATCTTTTTTGCGGCCTCGCGCAGCGCAATGATCTCGGCATGGGCCGTGGGGTCGTGATCGGTCAGCGTCTGGTTGGCGGCGGTGGCAATGACCTCGTAATTGCGGACGACCACGCACCCGATCGGAACTTCGCCCGATTTTCCGGCATTTTCGGCCGTCTTGAGCGCCAAATCCATGAAAGAAGGGGCTTTCATGCCTCGTATCATCGCCAGAAACCTGCTAGTAGCTCCGCCTTCAGCAAGAGTGGATACCGGTTTTGCCTGAGCATGCGGCTTGGAATGAGCGCGCACAATGCCCCTTTGACCATCCCTGAGTGAGACGCTTCATGCCCCGCGACAGCGACAAACACAACGATTCCCCGCGCGGCCGGCGTGATCGAGGCCCGGCCAAGGGCCGCACCGGCAAGCCCCGCGGGCCGGAGAAGAAGTTCGCCAAGCGCGGCTTTGCCGGCAAGGGCGATCGCGACGAGCGCCCGTCCCGCGGCGACCGCGACAGCCGTCCGTTCCGCCGCCGCGAGGAAGGCGACGCCCCGCGCCGCGACTTCGGCGACCGGCCGCGCTTCAAGCGCGACGACCGCGGCCGCGAGGATCGCGGCGAGCGCAGCTTCAAGCCGCGTGGCGACCGCCCGTTCAAGCCGCGCGGAGACGGTCCGAAATTCGCCTCTGACGAGCGCGCGCCGCGCGGCGAGCGCTCCGAGCGCCGCTTCGAGGACCGGAAGTTTTCGCGCGGCGGCTCGGACCGGCCGCGCAAGGATTTTGGCCGCGATCGCGACTTCGAGGGTAGAGAGCCCAAGGGCGCCTTTGGAGATCGCAAGCGCGACTTCCGAGAAGATCGCAAGGGCGACTTCCGAGATCGCAAGCGCAGCTTCGGCGACCGCCCGCGCGACCGGGACGATCGTCCCCGCAAGAGCTTCGGCAAGGACTTTGGTGGCCGCGACCGCGGCGAGGAAAAGCCCTGGCGTCAGCGCGACGACCGCCGCGAGGGCGGGCACGGCGAGGACCGTCCGCGCTTTTCGCGGCGGCGTGACGAGGGAGGTGAGGATCGCCCGCACTTCTCGCGCTCGCGCGAGGAACGCTTTGGCGAGGACCGCCCCAAATTCGGCCGCCCACGTTCCGACCGTTCGCGCGAGGATCGTTCCGACTGGCACGAGCATCCGCGCAGCGAAGGCCGCTTCCGCGACCGTCCGCGTCGTGACAATGAGGACGACAGCCAGATCTTCACCAGGCGCCCGGCCTTTGGCGGCCGCGGCGCCTATCGGGAGCGTGATCGTGATTTCGAGGGCCGCCCCCGTCGCGATGAAGCACCGAAGCCGAAGAAGGCCGGCGAGCGCATCGCCAAGGTGCTGGCACGCGCAGGCCTCGCCTCGCGCCGCGATGCCGAGGAAATGGTCACGCAGGGCCGTGTCACCGTCAACGGCCGTGTGATCAACTCCCCGGCGCTCGACGTGACGCAGAGCGACGTCGTCGCCGTCGACGGCAAGCCGTTGCCGCCGCGCGAGCGCACGCGGCTGTTCCTTTACCACAAGCCACGCGGGCTGATGACGACGCATGACGATCCAGAGGGGCGTCCGACCGTCTTCGACAATCTGCCCGAAGGCCTGCCGCGGCTGATCTCGGTCGGCCGGCTCGACTTCAACACCGAAGGGCTGCTCTTGCTCACCAATGATGGCGGGCTCGCGCGCACGCTAGAGCTGCCGGACACCGGCTGGCTGCGCCGCTATCGCGTCCGCGCCCATGGCGACGTCACGCAGGCACAGCTCGATGAGCTGAAGAACGGCATCGAGGTCGAGGGCGTCAAGTACGGCCCGATCGAGGCGACGCTGGAGCGCGACCAGGGCGCCAATGTCTGGCTGGTGTTCGCGATCCGCGAAGGCAAGAACCGCGAGGTGCGCAACGTCTGCGCCCATCTCGGGCTCGAGGTGAACCGGCTGATCCGCGTATCCTACGGCCCGTTCCAGCTCGGCGAGATCCCCGAAGGTCAGGTCGACGAGATCAAGTCGCGCGTGCTGCGCGAACAGCTCGGCGACAAGGTGATCGAGAAGTCGGGCGCGCAGTTCGACGTGCCGCAAAAGTCCTCGTCGCGCGACGACGATGCACCGCGCGAGAAGAAGCCGGTGAGCAAAAGGGCGGTGATCAACGACCGCAAGGGCCGCCGCGTGCTGGTTCAGCGCACCGGCAGCGAGGAGGCACGCGAGCGCAACGAGTGGGAGGCCAGCGGCTACGGTCCGCCGCGCCGTCCCAAGCGCGGCTATCACGGCAAGCGCGACCTGAAGCCGCGGGAGGAGTGAGGTGAAGTGCGCTCGTTCGCTCGGCACCCTCTCATTCCCTCCCTCCCCGCAAGGGGGAGGGGAGCGCACCGCCCGTGTGGCGACAGAGTGGGCAATGTAATGCGTGTCGTCGGCGGTCGATTGAAGGGGCGCAATCTCGCCTCACCGTCCTCGCGCGACATCCGCCCGACCGCGGATCGCCTGCGCGAGTCCGTGTTCAATATCCTGGTGCACGCCTATGACGATCCGATCCAGGATGCGCGGGTGCTCGATCTCTTCGCCGGCACGGGGGCGCTCGGCATCGAGGCGGTCTCGCGCGGCGCGAAATTCACGCTGTTCGTCGACAACGGTGCCGAGGCGCGCGCGCTCTTGCGCAACAATGTCGAGGCGCTCGGCCTCGGTGGCGTGACCAAGGTGTATCGCCGCGATGCGACCGATCTTGGCCCTGCGCATCCGGTCGAGCCGTTCTCGCTCGTGTTCCTCGATCCGCCCTATGGCAAGGGTTTTGCCGAGCAGGCGCTCGCGAGCTTGCGCGATGGCGGTTGGCTCACGCCGGGTGCGCTGCTCGTGGTCGAGGAGGCGAAAGCCGCGCAGTTCGTCGCGCCGGAAGGCTACGAGGAATTGGAGCGGCGGGCCTATGATGACACGGAGTTCGTGTTTTTGAAGAGCACGTAGCTTCGTAGGGTGGGTTAGCCGAAGGCGTAACCCACCACTGTCTGTCTCAGCGGAAGCGAAAGAGGTGGGTTACGCTTCGCTAACCCACCCTACAAGAGCGTCACCTTCGCCCGAATAGCTTCTCGACGTCTGCGAGCTTCAGCTCGACATAGGTCGGGCGGCCGTGATTGCACTGGCCGGAGTTCGGCGTCTCCTCCATCTCGCGCAGCAGCGCGTTCATCTCCTCCGGCTTGAGTCGGCGACCGGCGCGCACCGAGCCGTGGCAGGCCATGGTGGCGGCGACGTGCATCAGCCGGCGCTCCAGCGGTAGCGCCTCGTCCCACTCGGCCATGTGTTCGGCAAGGTCGCGCAAGAGGCCGCCCGCGTCGGACTTGCCGAGCAGCGACGGCGTCTCGCGCACCGCGACCGCGCCGGGGCCGAAAGATTCGATAGCAAGCCCAAAGGACGCAAGCTCGTCGCCGCGCGCGAGCAGGCGCTCGACAGTGGCCTCGTCCATCTCGACGATCTCGGGGATCAAGAGGATCTGCCGCTGCACGCCGTTCGCTGCCAGCGAAGCCTTCAACCGCTCATAGACGATGCGTTCGTGCGCGGCATGCTGGTCGACGATGATGAGGCCATCGCGGGTCTGCGAGACGATGTAGTTCTCGTGGATTTGTGTGCGCGCGGCCCCGAGTGGGCGATCGACGAGATCGCCCATCGGCTGCGTCTCGATCCGTACATCCGCGCTCGGCGCACCGACATCAAAGGCGGCCTGCACGCGCTCCGCGAAGACAGGCGCGGCGGCGCCGTCGAACGACGGCAGCGGCGCCGTCGGGGCGGCCGGCGACTGCCGCCAGTCCCAGCTGGCGGGGCGCGGCGTGAAAGCAGGCCGGAACGAGGACAGCGCGCTGCCGCCGTTGTTGGCCGCGGTGCGCCGGCCCTCGCGTGCGAGCCCCTCCTTCAATCCGTGCACGATCAGTGCGCGTACGAGCCCCGCGTTGCGGAACCGTACCTCGGTCTTGGCCGGATGCACGTTGGCGTCCACCTCGCGCGGGTCGAGCGTGACGAACAGCGCCACCACGGGATGGCGGTCGCGCGGCAGATAGTCGGAATAGGCCGCGCGCACCGCGCCCAGGATCAGCTTGTCGCGCACCGGCCGGCCGTTGACGAACAGATACTGCCCGAGCGCGTTGGCCCGCGTCAGCGCAGGCGCCGCGGCATAGCCGGCGACCACGACGCCCTCGCGCCCGGCGTGAACCTCGATGGCGTGGCTGCGAAATTCCGCGCCCAGGATGTCGCCGAGCCGCGTCAGCCGGCCGGCGGCGCCGGGCAGCGCCGCGGCCCAGGTCACCGGCGCGCGCTCCTCGCCGGCCAGCGTGAAGGCGATGTCGGGCCGCGCCATCGCCAGCCGCCGTACCACCTCGCGGATGGCTTCGGCCTCGGTGCGGTCGGTCTTCAGAAACTTCAGCCGCGCCGGCGTCGCGTAGAAGAGGTCGTTGACCTCGACCCGGGTGCCGTGCGCCAGCGCCGCCGGCATGATCTCGGACTTCTCGCCGCCCTCGACCGACAGCGCCCAGGCGTGCGGCTCGCCCGCGTGCCGCGTCGTGATCGAGAGTCGCGCGACCGAGCCGATCGACGGCAGCGCCTCGCCGCGGAATCCGAGTGTGCGGATTTGCAGGAGGTCCTCGTCATCGAGCTTGGAGGTGGCGTGGCGTTCGACCGCAAGCGACAGATCCTTCGCGGTCATGCCGCCGCCGTCGTCGGTGATGCCGATCCGCCGCCGACCGCCGCCATCGGTGAATACGTCGATCCGGCTCGCACCGGCATCGATCGCATTCTCGACGAGCTCCTTGACCACGCTCGCCGGGCGCTCGACCACCTCGCCGGCGGCGATGCGGTTGACGACTTGCTCTGGAAGCTGGCGGACGGGCATGGGGCTCGGTCTTGAACTTGGGACTTGGATTCGCTGACAGCGTTATCTTAAGCCGTGTTGCGTCAAAAGCATGTGTTGAGCAACAACATCGTGGCGGGCTGGGGAAGAGGGCCCTCTATCACATTGAAGACATTGGACGTTCGAACAAATCGCGCGCCGGAGATGGGCTGATCTCCTGCTACCGTCCTGATTGTGAGGCGTGGGGCGGGGGTGTAGCATCGTGAAAAAATGGCAACAGGAACGGGAGGACGCCATGTGCCATCTCTTCGCGCATCAGCCCCAACGCGACTACGAGTCCCAGACCCGATCGCTCAGGATCGACGGGCACTGCACCTCCATCCGTCTGGAAATAGCGTTCTGGGACACGCTGGAGGAGATCGCGGCCAGGGAGAGCATGAGCCTCGGCAAGTTCCTGACGACGCTCTACAACGAGGTCCTCGACCATCATGGCGAGGTCAACAACTTCGCCTCGCTGCTGCGCTGCTCCTGCCTGATCTATCGCTCCAGGAACATGGCGCCGGTGCAGGAATTCAAGAGCGCGGTTACGGCCATTCTCGATGCGGCCGAATAGCCTGATCCATCATCAGGCTCGCGCTTCATCTAAAGTAAAAGCGGCTCTGTCCGATAGGACAGAGCCGCTTTGCCATGTCAGGCCTCAGATCTCCTTCTTCTGCATCGCCCCAGCGATGTAATCAGCCTGCCGGATGGCGAGCGCGACGATGGTCAGCGTCGGGTTGCACGCTGCGCCGCTGGTGAACTGGCTGCCGTCCGAGACGAACAGGTTCTTGATGTCGTGGGTCTGCCCGAACTTGTTGACCACGCCATCGCGCGGCTTCTCGCTCATCCGGTTGGTGCCGAGATTGTGGGTGCTCGGATAGGGCGGCGTCGGATAGGTCACGGTGGCGCCGACCGCGTCGTAGACGGCAGCACCCTGCTTGTAGGCGTGAGCGCGCATCGCGACGTCGTTGGGATGGTCGTCGAAATGCACGCTCGCGACCGGCAGTCCGAACTTGTCCTTCACAGTCGGATCGAGCGTGATGCGGTTGGTCTCCTGCGGCATGTCCTCGCCGACCAGCCACATGCCGGCCATCCGCGGATAGCCGTCGAGAGCGCTGGTGAACGGGCGTCCCCAGGCGCCGGGATTGAGGAACGCCGCCATGAAGGGCAGGCCGATCGACAGCGTCTCCATCTCGTAGCCGCCGACGAAACCGCGCTTCGGATTGTTGGCCGCCTCGTCGCGGATGATGCCGGCCATGGTCGTGCCGCGATACATGTGCACTGACTTCTCGAACACCGCGTAGACGCTGCCCGTCATGTGGCGCATGTAGTTGCGGCTAACCTGGCCGCTTGAATTGGCGAGGCCGTCGGGGAACATGGTGGAAGCGCTGTTTAACAGCAGCCGTGGACTCTCGATCGAATTGCCGGCGACCGCAACAATGCGCGCCTTCTGGCGCTGCGTTGCGCCGCTTTCGTCGGCATAGACCACGCCGGTCACCTTGCCGCTCGCATCGTGCTCGATCTTGATCACCATGCTGTTGGGCCGGACCTCGAGATTGCCGGTTGCCTCGCCCTTCGGGATCTCGGTGTAGAGCGTTGACCATTTCGCGCCGGATTTGCAGCCCTGGAAGCAGAAGCCGATCTGCTGGCAGGAGCCGCGTCCGTCGCGCGGCTGGCTATTGATCGCCATGTTGCCGGTGTGCACGGTCTTGTAGCCGAGCTTCTTCGCGCCGGCCTCGAGGACCTTGAAGTTGTTGTTGCCGGGAAGTCCGGGAATGCCGTTGGTGCGGGTCACGCCCATCTTGTTCTCGGCCTTGGCGTACCACGGCTCCATCTCGGCGAGCGTGACCGGCCAGTCCAGAAGGTTGGCGCCTGGAATGTTGCCGTAGGTGCTCTTCACCTTGAACTCGTGCTCGTCGAAGCGCAGCGATGCGCCGGCCCAATGCACCGTGGAGCCGCCGACCGCCTTGACGATCCAGGCGGGAAGATTCGGGAAGTCCCTGGCGACGCGCCATGTCCCCGACGTGGTGCGCGCATCCGACCAGGCGAGCTGGGCAAAGCTGTCCCACTCGTCGTTGACGAAGTCCTGGTTCTCGATGCGCGGACCGGCCTCGAGAATGACGACCTTGACGCCCTTCTGTGCGAGTTCGTTGCCCAGCGTGCCGCCACCGGCACCGGAGCCGACGATCACCACAACGCCGCTGTCGTTCAGATCGAATTTTGCCATATGCGTTCTCCTGAACCGTTGGGGTGCGACTTAAGCCTTCGGCAGCCAGTCGATGTCGGCGAAGCCGCGGTTGATGTAGCCGCCGTGCTCGGCGGAGGAGCCCTCGTAACCGAACCGCGGCCAGACCTCTTTCTGGTTGTAGAGCGACACGACGAGGTCGCCGCGCACCTTCTGGAAGAAGTCGCTCTGCTCGATTTCCTTCAAGAGCACCACGCGATCGGCTTCCCAGGGCACTTCGGCATAGGGCGCCTTGTGGCGGTCCCGTGCATTCTGATCGAGCCTGGCGATGCCGTCGCTGATGAGAGCCTTGATGGCGGGATCCTTGGCGGCCTTGCCGTCCCACGGCTTGATCGCCGTGATGTAGTAGCTGTCGCCGAGAGCATCGTGCGGATAGATGTCGCGCGCGACCTTCAGCAGCGTCTTCATCGTCGCAGGCGAGAGCGCACTCGCATCATCGGCCCAGGCGCTCTCGATACTGACGCCGACGCTGGTCGCTGCGGCCACGACCGGCACGGCGGTCGCCGCACCCTTGAGAAAGACGCGGCGGCTGTGCTTGCTTCGACGGTCGACTTCTCTCATGGTGTTCCTCCGTGAATTTTATGTTTTGGAATTTTATGTTTTGATCAGTTGAAACGTCCGCCCCGCTGGATCACCTCGATCTTGTAGCCATCGGGATCACTGACGAAGAAGAAGCGCGCCAGCGTCTTGCCGTCGTGCTTGAAGTCGCGCAGCGGTCCCGGTGCGAGCTTCTCGCGCTCGAAGCGCGCATGCTCGGCCTCGAGATCCTCGACCACCACGGCGAGATGTCCGTACCCGTCGCCGAGCGCGTACGGTTCCTTGCGATCGAAATTGACGGTCAGCTCCACCTCGAAAGGTGAGGAGGGGTGACGCAGATAGATCAGGGCAAAATCTGCGAACTTCAGATGGTCTGCGACTTCGAGACCGAAGGCGCGCCTGTAGAAGTCGAGCGATCGCGCCTCGTCGAGCACGCGGATCATGGAATGGACCGGCTTTGCCATTCAGTTCTGCTCCTTGAGAAAGGCTATGATGGCGGCGCGCGTCTCCGGCTTCGCCTGCCGGTAGGCCATGACCACGCCGGGAATGACCGCTTGCGGATTTGTCAGCCAGGCATCGAGCCTGGCCTCGTCCCAGGCGAAGTCAGCTTTGGCGAGGCCCTCTGAGTAGCGAAACCCGTCGACCCTGCCGGCCGGCCGTCCCACGATCCTGACCAGCGGCGGGCCCTGCCGCATCGGCGCCGACAGATCCGTCGTGTGGCACACCGCGCATTGCTGCTTGAACAGCGTCGCGCCATCCGGCGGCTTGGCGGCCGGCAACGGCATTTGCGCGTCGGCCACCCGCACCGCCAGCACCACTGCGGTACACAATTCCAGCACGACTGCCCGCATCGCCAAGAGCCCGCTCATCCACATCAACGCTGACCTGCGCAAACTCTAGGCGGCGTCAAATGAGCGGTGGTAGTAGCGGGCTGTTTCGTCGCAAGCGGAGGTGCCCGCGGTTCGCTTGTGTTCCGCACTGCCGCATATGAGGAGCACAATTCCGCGAAACCGCCCAGAAATCCCTAAACGATGACCACACGACGCGGATTGCATGACGAGGGCGCCGTTCGAGCCCTCTACGCGATGAAACGGTCCGGTGCAGGCGAGCGGCGTCGGGAACAGCCGAACCGTTCATCGCGAAAAAATCCAGGAGAAATGGATGAAGTTGGTGAAGACCTCTGTGATCGCATGCGCTCTCTCGGCCCTCATTGCGACGCCCGTTCTCGCACAAGGTGCGTCACCCGGCGCCAATACACGCGGCACCGTGCAAAGCAAACCCATGCAGGGAGGCGCGGTAGGCAGCGAGGATGAGGATGGCGGCGCGCAGCAGGGTGCTGCGGGTGAGAAGATGGGCATGAAGCCGTCCAAAGGGACGAAGGGCTCGGCCGGCACCACGGGCAGCGCAGCGCCCAGGGGGACGGTCAACGATCCCGCTTCGGGCAGTCCCGCGAGCGGCAAGCGCTACTGAGGCCGAGACACGAAACGGCAAACCTCCGGTCGCTCTGCGGCTGGAGGTTTTTTTGTCACTCAATCGTCGAAGCGGCCGCCACGCTTCGCCTTGATGTCGCTGCGACGCTTCTTGCCGTCCAGCCGGCGCTGCTTGGAGGCGAATGTCGGCCGGGTGGCACGGCGCGGCGTCGGCCGGACCATCGCTTCGCTCAGCATCTCGACGAGGCGGTCGATGGCATCCTGCCGGTTGCGCTCCTGGGTGCGGAAGCGCTGCGCATGGATGACGATGACGCCGTCCTTGGTCATGCGCTGGCCGGCGATGCGCGCGAGGCGCAGGCTGGCGTCCTCCGGCAGGGTCAGCCTGCGGGTGTCGAAGCGCAGTTGCGCCGAGGTCGCGACCTTGTTGACGTTTTGCCCGCCCGGCCCGGAGGCGCGGACGAAGCTGACCTCAATGTCGTCCTCGTCAATGGCAAGATCGCGGGATATCCGCAACATGGTGGCACCATTCGTGATGCCCGGACATATCGCGGACGTCTACGTTCGGCAATGGCGCATACCGGATACGCAAATGGCCGGGACGAGCCCGGCCATTTCTCAGGAGACTTATGGAAGTCAGTTCGACTTCGTCGCCGGTGCTGCTGCGGGCTGCGCGGCGGCCTGCGGGGCGCGGCCGACGACGACGGTCAGGAGTCCCTGGCCCCACAGGCGCTTGGCGGCTGCCTTGGCGTCGTCCAGCGTCACCGCATCGACGATCGCGTTCCGCTTCTCGATATAGTCGATCGGCAGCTTGTCCTGCTGATATTGCAGCAGCGCCTGCGCCAGCTTGGAGGAGGTGTCGAGCGCCAGCATCTGGGAGCCCTTGAGATAGGACTTGGCCTCGTCGAGCTCCTTCTGCGTCGGGCCCTCCTCGGCGATGCGGCGCACCTCTTTCTCGATGGCGTCGATGGTTTCGCCGGCGCGGTCGGCGCGGGTGCCGGTATTGCCGATGAACAGCGCCGAATGCTCCATCCACAGCAGCGATTCGAACACCGAATAGGCCAGACCCCGCTTCTCGCGGACCTCGCGATAGAGCCGGGAGGACAACCCGCCGCCGCCCAGGATGTGATTGACGACATAGGCCGCCATGAAGTTCGGGTCGTTGCGCTTCACGCCGGGGCCGCCGAAAGTAATCACGGTCTGCGGCACATCGAGCGGCACGAAGGCGCGCTGCGGCGGCCTGGCGGCTGCGATGTCGGGGACCGGCGTGAGGTTGGCCTTGGCCGGCAGGCTGCCGAAGGTGTGGTCGAGCAGCTTGCCGAGGGTCGCGGGATCGACGTCACCGACGACCGCGACCTTCAGCGTGTCCTTGGCAAGCACGCGGCCGACGTAATCCTTCAAGTCGGTGATCGTGATGGTCGGCACGCTGTCCAGCGTGCCGTTGGTCTGCCGCCCATAGGGATGATCGCCGAAGGCGATCTCCAGGAATTTGCGGCTCGCCAGCGAGGTCGGGTTGGTGGTCTCGCGGCGCAGCCCGGAGATGACCTGCGAGCGGATGCGTTCGACATCGACGGTGTCGAAATGCGGCGAGGTCAATGCCATCCGCAACAGGTCGAAGGCTTCATCCTTGTTGTCGCGCAGCATGCGCAGGCTGCCGCGGAAGGTGTCGCGGGTGGCGCTGAAGCTGAGCTCGATGGCGCGGCGCTCCAGGCGCTCGTGGAACGTCTTGGAGTCGAGATCGCCTGAGCCCTCGTCGAGGAGGTCGCCGACCAGGTTGGCGACGCCGGGCTTGTCCTTGGGATCCTGCGCCGAGCCGCCGGCGAACGAGTATTCCATGGCGATCAGCGGCACCGTCGCGTCCTGAACGAACCAGGCCTCGATGCCGCCCGGCGAGACCAGGTGCTGGATCTTTGCGGCTGCCTCGGACGGCGTAACCGCGGCGAGCGCCAGCGCAGCGCCGGTGACGAAGGACAGTGCGATGCGTCGCGCGCGAAGGAAGGGATGGGTCACGAACGCTTCTCCTCGCGCTTGGCGATAGTGGTGTCCTTGATCAGATAGCCGGTGACCGAGCGCTTCTTCTCGAGCCACTTCTGTGCGGCGGCGCGAACCTGCTCGGCGGTAACGGCGCGGATGCGATCCGGCCAGCTTCGGATGTCCTCGATCGACAGGCCCGTGCTCAGCGCGCCGCCATACCAGCGCGCCAGCACCGCCTGATTGTCCTGAGCGTAGATCGCTTCCGCAATGAGCTGGGTCTTGACCCGTTCAAGGTCCTCGGCGCGGATCGGGTTCTGCACAATGTCGGCGATGACGCCGTCGATCACCTGCTCGACCTCAGTGAAGCTGACGCCGGATTTCGGCGCGGCCGAGATCGAGAACTGGGTCGGATCGAGCGAGACGCTCGAATAGCTGGCGCTGGCGGAGACCGCGAGCGGCTTGTCGACGACGAGCGCGCGGTAGAGATAGGAATTGCTGCCGCTGCCCATCAACTGCGCGAGCACGTCGAGGGCTGCGCTCTCGCCGGCCGCGGCCGTCGTTGCCGAGGGCACCAGATAATAGCGTCGCATGGTGGGCTGCTCGACGCGCGGGTCGGACAGCGTGACGGCGCGCGGGGCGGCCGGATCCGGCTCCTGCGGTCGGATGCGGCGTGCCGGGATCGCGGGCTGGGCCGGGATCGGTCCGAAATTGCGCTCGACCAGCGGGCGGACGTCGGCCACTTCGACGTCGCCGGCGATCACCAGGATGGCGTTGTTCGGCGCGTAGAAGCGGCGGTAGAAGGCGAGCGCGTCCTCGCGATCGAGCTTCTCGATCTCCTGGTGCCAGCCGATCACGGGCCGGCCGTAGGGATGATTGAGATAGAGCGCGGCCATGATCTGCTCGTTCAGCCGCGCATCGGGATTGTTGGCGACGCGCATGTTGTACTCTTCGAGCACGACGTCGCGTTCGGGCAGCACGTTCTCATCCTTGAGGATGAGGCCGGTCATGCGGTCGGCCTCGAACTCCATCATGGTCGGCAACTGCTCGCGCGGCACGCGCTGGTAGTAGTTGGTGTAGTCGACCGAGGTCGAGGCGTTCTCGTTACCGCCGACGCGGAGCACCGTCTGCGAGAATTCGCCGACCGGATGCTTCTGCGTGCCCTTGAACATCAGGTGCTCGAGGAAATGGGCGAGTCCGGACTTGCCCGGCGTCTCGTCGGCCGACCCGACCCTGTACCAGATCATCTCCGTGACCACGGGCGTGCGATGATCCGGAATCACCACGACCTGAAGGCCGTTGCTGAGCGTGAAGCTCGCGGGCGGTGCGGATGTTACCGTGGTCTGGGCGTGGGCAGCGCCGCTCGAAAGGACGTCGGTCGAAAGCAGTGCGGCAATAAGGCAAACAGCCGATCGGTAAGAGGACATCGCGATCCTTGTGAAAGCCCGGACCTGATGTCCTGGCGTGAAAGCGCGGCATGCTACACCGCGCGGCTTTGAGCTTCGGGTCACGAAGCAGAGAACGCGGTCAAGTTGAACTTAAAAATAAGTCATCTGCCGCGTCCAACCTACACCGGACAATTGCGGCAGTTCCGCGCGACCAAGCGCGCGACAGGCAAGGAGCCTTATTGCTCCTTCTCCTTGCCGGACATGATGTCGTAGTACGTCTTCCGCGACTTGTCCGGTCCGGACCCGTAAGCGTAGTTCGGGGACGGCGTCTGGTATCCGGGCGGCGGCTCGACCAGCGACTGGCGCGGGGGTTCGGCGGTGAATTGCTTCTCTTCGGAGCTGTTGCCCTTGAACATGCCCCAAAGGCCGCCGGAGTAGCCGAGTTCGGCCGGCATGAGCGAGGGGTTGCCGTTGGTGCCCGGCTGGATGGGATCGTTGTTCTCGCGGGCGGGCGCGGCCGTTTTGGCGGCGTTCATCTCGGCGGGCGTGAGCGGCCGGGCGGCTTCCCAGTTCTCCTTCGCCTTGTTCGCCTTCTTCCGGGCGGCGATAGCTTCCTTGCGGCGCTTCTCGTCGGGATCCTTCGGCCAGTTCGGCGCAGCCTTGGCTTCGGTCGCCGCGGGCGGCGGCAGGTCGAGCTTGGGCGGAACGACGAGCGGCGAGCGCTCGCGGTATTCGATGCCGGGCTTCTCCATGCTCTTGGCGCCGAGGCCGGACATCAGGTTGTCGATGAGCTTCTCTTCGAAGGTCATGTCGTCGTCGTCATCGCCATCGCCGGCTCGCGCTGCGCCTGCCGACATGACGAGACCGATGCCAAGTGCGACGGTGGACAATTTCAGTACCTGCCAGAACCCCCGCTTGGGGTCTCGAACCATCGAACCGCTGGTTTCGGAGCTGCGCATTACTGTACCTGTTCCATATTGTGGCAGATCGCCGCGTGAGCACGCGGTCGACCCTCACAAGCAAGGTTCCACCACCCGGCCATATCGGCCGGGATCAGGGCGCTTTTGCGGCGGGTACCCCCAGGAAGGAATCATACAATAGGGCCGCCACCCCAGCAACGATGGCCACGTCCGCCAGATTGAAAACGTACCAATTATAGGTCGTTCCGCCGATCTCGATGTGAAACAGGGCGAAATCGACCACGGCGCCGTAGGCCAGGCGGTCGATGCCATTGCCGATGGCGCCGCCGATGATCAGCCCCAGCGCAACGGTGGCCAGGCGGGTGTGCGACCGGGCCATCCAGATCGCCAGCGCAATCACCGCAATGGCCTTCACCGCCATCAGCGCGATCTGCGCCGCCTGGCTGTCGTTCTGGAGCCAGCCGAAGCTGATCCCGATGTTCCAGGCCAGCAACAGATCGAAGAACGGCGTCACTCTTACGGCGCCGCGATGAGCGAGGTCGAAGACGTTCAGCAGCCAGAGCTTTGAGGCCTGGTCGAGCACGACCGTGACCACGGCCGAGATGATGCCGGCGCGGAGTGGCGTCATGCGGAGGTGCCCACTGTCGCAACGAATTCCGCCGTCGTCCCGGCGAAGGCCGGGACCCATAACCCCAGGCGGAAGTTGTTTGGAAGACTTGGGGTCATCGACCTTCGCTACGTTGAACAGCGGTGGTTGGGTCCCGGCCTTCGCCGGGACGACACGGAGTTAAACCCCCACCCCAAGCGCCTTCCATTCGCGCAGCGCCTTGGCATCGCGCGGAGTGACGTCGGGGTATTCAGGATCTTCGCCGACGGTCGGCAGGATCTTCCAGGAGCGGGCGCATTTGGTGCCGACCGCCCTCTCGACCACGACGGCGACGCCGGGAACGGCGTCAAGACGGAACGCAGCCGCGGGCGCCTCGCCCTCGCGCACCTCGTAATTCGAGGTGATGCAGACCTCGGCGAGATCGGTGTCGAACAGCGTCATCAGCGTGTCCCGGTCGGCCACGTAGATCACCGGCGAGGCCTCCAGCGACGAGCCGATATTCTTGGCGGCGCGCTCAAGCTCCAGCGCGCCGGTGACGACGCGGCGAACGTTGCGGATCATCTCCCATTTCGCGGCGAGCTTGTCGTCGCGGAGCTTTTCCAGACCTTCCGGGAACAGCGTCAGATGCACCGAGGGCTCGGCATCCGGCTTGTACATCCGCCAGGCTTCCTCCGCGGTAAAGCTCAGGATCGGCGCCAGCCATTTCAGGACCGCGTTGCAGAGCAGGTCGATCGTGGTCAGCGCCGCCTTGCGCGTCAGCGAGGAGGGCGGATCGCAATAGAGCGTGTCCTTTCGGATGTCGAAATAGAACGCGGACAGCTCGGTGTTCAGGAAGGCCGAGAGGATCGCGACCACCGTCTTGTAGTCGAATTCCTGGTAGGCCTTGCGGATCGCCGCAGCGCGCACCGCAAGCTCGTGCAGCATCAGCCGCTCGAGCTCCGGCATCTCGGCGGGCGCGACCGCGTCGGCCGGCTTGTAATGATGCAGCGTGCCGAGCATCCAGCGCACGGTGTTGCGCAGCTTGCGGTAGGTCTCGACGGTGTTCTTCAGGATCTCGGGGCCGATGCGCTGGTCGTCGGTATAGTCGCAGGCAGCGACCCAGAGCCTCAGGATGTCGGCGCCGGATTCCTTGATGACGGCTTGTGGCTCGATCGTGTTGCCGAGCGATTTCGACATCTTGCGGCCGTGCTCGTCCTGCGTGAAGCCGTGCGTCAGCACGATGTCGTAGGGCGCGCGTCCACGCGTGCCGCAGCTTTCCAGCAGCGAGGAGTGGAACCAGCCGCGATGCTGGTCCGAGCCCTCCAGATACATCACGGTGTCCTTGCCGCCGTCGACCTTGCGCTTGATGCCGGCGAGGCCGGGGAAGTGCACGGGGTCTTCGAGCACGAAGGCGTGCGTCGAGCCGGAATCGAACCAGACGTCGAGGATGTCGTCGACCTTCTGCCAGTCCTCGTTCGCGCGCGGGCCGAGGAAACGTTCGCGTGCGCCCTGCGCGTACCAGGCATCCGCGCCTTCCTTCTCGAAGGCTTCGCCGATGCGCGCGTTGACGGCCTCGTCCTGGAGGATCTCGGCGGAGCCGTCACCCTTCTCGCGCACGAACACGGCGATCGGCACGCCCCAGGCGCGCTGACGCGAGATCACCCAGTCCGGGCGCGCCTCGATCATGCCGTTGATGCGGTTCTCGCCAGACGGCGGCACCCACTGCGTCACCGAGATCGCGTGCAGCGCGCGGGCGCGCAGCGTGTCGCCGGACCTGGTCTTGCCGCTTACCGCAATGTCCTTGTCCATCGCGATGAACCATTGCGGCGTGTTGCGGAAGATCACCGGCTTCTTGGACCGCCAGGAATGTGGATATTGATGCTTCAGCCGGCCGCGTGCGAGCAGCTTGCCGGCTTCGACCAGCGCTTTGATCACGGCCTCATTGGCGTCGCCCTTCTCGCCCTTGTCGTTGATCACGCGCTTGCCGACAAATCCCGGGGCGTGGTCGGTGAAGGCGCCGTTCTCGTCGACGGTGTAGGGGATCGCCGTGTTGATGCCGCGCGCATCGAGGTCGCGCGCATTTGCCATCCACACGTCGAAGTCCTCGCGGCCGTGGCCGGGCGCGGTGTGCACGAAGCCGGTGCCGGTGTCGTCGGTGACGTGGTCGCCGGGGAGCAGCGGCACGGTGAATTCGTAGCCGCCGGCGAGTCCCTTCAGCGGATGGGCGCATTCGATCGCGTCCATGGTGTCGCCGGGAATATCGCGGACCTTCTCATAGGACGCCACGCGTGCCTGCTTGAACACCTCTTCGGCGAGCGCATCAGCGAGGATCAGGAGATCACCCGTCTTGGCCCAATTGTCGGCCGGCGCATCCGTCACCTTGTAAAGGCCGTAGGCGATCTTCGGAGAGAACGAGATGGCGCGGTTGCCCGGCAGCGTCCAGGGTGTGGTGGTCCAGATCACGACGCTTGCGGAGGCAAGCGCGCCATGCGCGGGCGAGGTCACCGGGAATTTCACCCAGACCATTTCGGACGTGTAGTCCTCGTACTCGACCTCGGCCTCGGCCAGCGCGGTCTTCTCGACCACGCTCCACATCACCGGCTTGGAGCCGCGATAAAGCGTGCCGTTGGCGGCGAACTTCATCAGCTCGCGCGCGATCTGGGCTTCGGCCGGATAGCTCATGGTGGCGTAGGGATGGTCCCAGTCGCCGATCACGCCGAGACGCTTGAACTCCTCGCGCTGCACGCCGAGCCAGTGCGTCGCGTAGGCGCGGCATTCTTTCCGGAAATCGATCATCGCGGCACTGTCGCGGAAGTCGGGCTTCTGCTTGCCCTTCTTGCGATAGTGCTCCTCCTCGACCTTCCACTCGATCGGCAGGCCGTGACAGTCCCAGCCCGGCACGTAGTTGGAATCGAAACCGAGCATCTGCTGGCTCTTGGTGACGAGATCCTTCAGGATCTTGTTCAGCGCCGTGCCGATATGGATGTTGCCGTTGGCATAGGGCGGGCCGTCGTGCAGCACGAACTTGTCGCGGCCTTTCGCCCTCTCGCGCAGCTTCTCGTAGAGGCCGATCTCGTACCAGCGCTTGAGGATTTCCGGCTCGCGCTGCGGCAGGCCGGCGCGCATCGGGAATTCCGTCTGGGGCAGGAACAGGGTTTTTGAATAGTCTTTGGCGTCGGACTTTTGCGGCTTTTCGGACATGAGGATGACTGGCTCGGAGGGGCGCGGAAACAGATGGCGACTGGAATCGCGGGGGTGAAACGACAAAATCCCGGTCTTGCGCCGAGCCGAAAGGCTCAGACGGAAGCCGGGCCGCTAATCCCTATGATGCGCCGCGCAAACATGGGCCCTCCATAGCAGCCGGGCCGGGGAAGCGCAAAGGGGCGGGAAGGGGGCGAGAGCCCCCTCAATCGAGCGTTCCAAGCCTCGGAAACGCGCCCGGGGCGGCGGCCAGCATGGTGCGGGCGCGGGCGGAATCGTCGTCCATCTGGCGGATCAGGGCGTCGAGGCTGTCGAATTTCAGCTCCTCGCGGATGAAGCCGATGAAGGCGCAGTCGAGGACCTGCCCGTAGAGGTCACCCTTGAAGTGGAACAGGAATATTTCGAGGAGCGGCGCGCCATTGTCGAAGGTCGGGCGCCGGCCAAAGCTTGCCACCCCGTCGAACCGCTCGGTGCCGCGGCCGACCCGCACCGCATAGATGCCATGCTTCAGGCCGCAATTGGCATCCAGCCGGATGTTGGCGGTGGGGTAGCCGAGGTCGCGGCCGCGCTTCTCGCCATGGACGACCTCGCCGGTCACGAACCAGGGAGCGCCGAGCATCGCGGTGGCCTCATCGAGCTGCCCTTCCGCGAGCGCAATCCGGATGGCGCTGGAGGAGACCGGTCGCTCGTCGATATCGACATGCGGCTGCACATCGACCTCGATGCCGAGACGGGGCGCCTCGTTGACCAGCAGGCTCGGCGAGCCGACCCGGCCCTTGCCGAAATGGAAGTCGTAGCCGACCGCGATCCCGCTGACGCCGAGGCGGCCGATCAGGTCATGGTGAATGAAATCTTGTGCACTGGTCCCGGCGCGGGCCTTGTCGAAGGTCATGACCACGGCGCCCGCAAGCCCGGTGCCGGCCAGGAGCCGGAGTTTTGCCCGCTCGTCGGTCAGGCGGAATTGCGGGGTGTTCGGGCTGAAAAACCGGCGCGGGTGCGGCTCGAAGGTCAATGCCAGCGCAGGGCGGCCATGCGCCCGGCCCATCTCCAGGGCCGCTGCGATCACCGCCTGGTGGCCGAGATGGACCCCGTCGAAATTGCCCATGGCGACCACCGCCCCCCTCGGGATCGCGGAATCCGGTGTGCTGTCGCGGATAACGGTAAAATGCGGGGCCATCAGGGGAATTCTCGAGCCGGCGGGACCGGCCGGGACCGTGGCTTGACCGGCCAGACGAAGTCAAGCGGGGGATGCGGCTGCCTTGAATGCGATTTCAGACCTTCGTCGGGATGCGCAGTTAACGCGCTGTTTAACGCCTTGATGCTAGTCCTTGAAACGTGGAACTGCGGGACTCCAGTCCGGCAGCTCCGATCGCAATAATCCTGGGTATGCGTTGGGGGAGTCGAGATGGCGGTTGATTTGTCGATGCCGGTTCTGGTGGTGGATGACTACAGCACCATGATCCGTATCATCAGGAATCTGCTGAAGCAGCTTGGCTTTGAGAATATCGATGATGCCAGCGACGGTTCGGCGGCGCTGAACAAGATGCGCGGCAAGAAGTACGGGCTCGTGATCTCCGACTGGAACATGGAGCCGATGACGGGTTACGACCTGCTGCGCGAAGTGCGCGCGGATCCCAACCTCGCCACCACGCCCTTCATCATGATCACCGCGGAATCGAAGACCGAGAACGTGATCGCGGCCAAGAAGGCCGGCGTGAACAACTACATCGTCAAGCCGTTCAACGCGGCGACGCTGAAGACCAAGATCGAGGCGGTCTTCCCGGACATGGCGAGCGCCTAAGGCGCACACTTCGCCGGATAACAATCTTCCATCTGGATCGTCATGCCCGGGCTTGTCCCGGGCATCTGCGTTTTGCCAATGGTCGTCATTCCGGGGCGGTGCGCCAGCACCGAACAACATTACGCAATTGCGCAATGTGGAATCTCGAGATTCCGGGTTCGCGTCTTCGACGCGCCCCGGAATGACGGTCAGAGAATCACCACTTCAGTTCGCGGATCAGTGCCTTCGGCGGGTGGCCGAACAGCTCCATCACGGAAGCCGGGTCGAGCTGGTCGAGGCCCTCGAATTCCTCGGAATGGATGCCGCGGGTGACGAACAGGCAGTCGATGCCGAACTCGCGCGCCCCGGTGAGGTCGGTGCGCACGGAATCGCCGATCGCCAGCACCTTTTTCCGGTCGATCTGGTGGCCCTGGCGTTCGCCCGCGAGCGCCATCGCGCGCTCATAGATCGGCCGATGCGGCTTGCCGTAGAAGATCACATCACCGCCGAGCTCGCGATAGAGCTCGGCGATCGCGCCGGCGCAATAGATTAGGCGGTCGCCGCGCTCCACCACGATGTCGGGATTGGCGCAGACCAGCGTCAGCTTGCGCTCGCGCGCTTTCAGCATCATGCCGCGATAATCTTCCGCCGTCTCGGTCTCGTCGTCGTAGAGGCCGGTGCAGACGATGTAGTCGGCCTCCTCCAGCGGCGCGAGCACCGCATCGAGGCCGCGATAGATCGAGCTGTCGCGCTCGGGGCCGAGCCAGAACATCTTGCGGCCGGGATGGTCGGCGACATAGAGCCGCGTCAGGTCGCCGGAAGAGACGATCGCGTCATAGGTCTCGTCGGCGACGCCGAGCTTGCGCAATTGCCGCTGCACGGAGTCGGCGGGGCGCGGCGCGTTGGTGATCAGGATCACCGTACCGCCGCGGCTGCGATAGGTGTGCAGCGCCTCGCAGGCCTCGGGGAAGGATTCCAGACCGTTATGGACCACGCCCCAGATGTCGCTGAGCACGACGTCCACACCGCCCGCGAGCTCGCGCAGGCTTTCGACGAAATGCAGGGTGGTCATGACGCGAGCGGCCGATCAGATGCGGCGCGCGAGCGCCGCGTTGCCGGTGATGCGTTGTGTTGGAGGCGCGGCAGACGTCGCGGCCGGGCTGGGAGTGCCGGTGCCATTGGATACCTGAATGTCCTGCGCCTGGTTCGGCGAGGCCCCGCCGGTAGCAGATGCCCCCTCCGGCCGCAATGGCCGGGGTGGCGCGAACAGGAAGCCCTGGCCGAACCGTACGTCGTAGTCGAGCAGATCGAGCACCGCGCGCTCACCCTCGATCCGCTCGGCGATCAGGTCGATGCCGAAACGGCCAAGCAGGTCGGACAGATCCGAGGGGTGGATGTCCGAGGCCGATGCCTGCTTCGGATCGAGCAGGAGCCCGGCCGGCACCTTGATGAAGCGCACGCCGCGGTCGGCGAGCTCGCGCGGCTCGATCCGCAAGTCCGTGACATGGTCGATCGAGAAGCGGAAGCCGCGCTGGGCCAGCGCCGCGAGGTTTTCGGTCTCGGCCGGGCCGAGATTGCGGAACGTCGACTGCTTGAACTCCAGCACCAGCGACGGCGCCAGCGCCCGGTTGGCTTCAAGGAAATCGAGGCATTGCGCGAAGGTGGTGGAGTTGCCGAGCGTGGAGGCCGCGACGTTGCAGAACACGCCGACATCCTTGCTGCGCACCATCAGCCGGCGCAACACCTGCACACAGCGCAGCATCACCATGTTGTCGATGCGCCCGATCAGCCCCGAGGCTTCGGCGATGCTGATGAACTCCTCGGCCGTGATCAGTTGGTCACGCTCGTCGCGCACCCGCGTCACCGCCTCGTAGAACCGCACCTTGCGCTGCGGCAGCGTCACCATCGGCTGAAGGAAGATGTCGATGCGGTTCTCGTCGACCGCGTTCCGCAAGGTGGCCAGCAATTGGGTCTGGTTGCGGGCGCCGGTGGTCTGGGCGGTCGGTGCCGGCCGCGGCGCTGCCGGGAGCGGGGGTGACGCAACCGGCCTGTCTTCGGGCGTCGCGAGCAATTCGATCGGTGCCTCGGGTTCCGGCTTTCCCACCGGGACGGGAGCCTGCGCGGTGGTCAGCAGGTCCTCATGGGCCGACACCGTTGCGGCGAGTTGCTTGACCAATCCGCCGAGTTCGTTGATCTCGCCGACCACCGACTGGATCCGGTCGGAATTGGTCGAATTGGCCGAGGTGATGCGCCCC
Organism: Bradyrhizobium centrolobii; assembly: GCF_001641635.1. Classification (GTDB taxonomy): domain Bacteria; phylum Pseudomonadota; class Alphaproteobacteria; order Rhizobiales; family Xanthobacteraceae; genus Bradyrhizobium; species Bradyrhizobium centrolobii. Next base: position 103,084 of record NZ_LUUB01000080.1, on the reverse strand, counting down.
TCGGCCGCCGCGAGCCGGCGCCCGAATTCCGCGACCTGGCGGGNGGCGAGGTCGGCGGTGCCGCGCGACAGGTCGGCAATCTGGCCGCCGACATCGCTGCGGTCGCGCAGCCGCATCGACACCGCATTGTAGAGGATCAGGAAGGTCAGCGCGGTCAGCGCCACGATCGCGGATTCCGTTCCGCTGATGCCGGCGACCGAATAGAGCACAAGCCCGAGCGAGGCCGCGACCAGGACCATGCAGATGGCGATGAAGATCGTCGAAATGCGAATCATGCCGCGCGTTATGCCTCAAGAGCTGACTGCCTCACCCGGGAAAACACGGGACGCCGTTCGAACCCGTCGCGCCGTCTGCTCCCCCAAGCGAGAGGAGCTTAACATCATTGTTGATTCGAGGGGATAGCGGCCTCTTCGCGGCTTAAGTCAGGCCGGCGCGGCGAAAGCCTTCCAAGTAGCGCTCGCGATCGGCGGCGAGCTTGATCGGCATGAACTCGGCGATCCAGGCGAGCGAGACGTTCGGCTGGGCACGGCGAAGTTCCTGGAGTGCCGCGCGGGCGATCTCGGCGTGCCCCGCCATGCCGGCGGCTGAGGTCAGCACCCGGTGGGCGCCGACGAAGTCGTTTCGCTGGCGCAAGGACTCCTGGGCGAGCCGGATCGCCTCCTCATAGTCGCCGCCGAGGAAGCGGGCATAGGCGGCGATGCCGAAATAGACCGGGGCATAGGGGTCGCGCGGGCTGAGGCGGATCGCCCGCCGCGCGGCGTCGTCGGCGTCCTGCCAGCGGCCGCAATAGCTGAGCACGAGGCCATAATAGCCCTGCGCCAGCGCGAAGTTCGGATTGAGCCGCAGCGCGGTCTCGAATTCGGCGAGCGAGTCCTCGAACCGGCGCGCGAACAGATGGACATGGCCGAGTGCGTTGTGCGCCCAGGCATCCTCGCCGTCGGCGTCGATCGCGGCCCGCGCCGCACGTTCGGCGACCGGCATCGCGGCGTCCATCTCCATCCAGCCCATATGGGCCGTGAACATGTAGCTGGTGCCGAGCAGCCCGAGCGCCTTGCCGTAGTTCGGGTCGAGCGCGATGGCCTTTTCGAGCAGGGCCTGCGCAACGACATGATCCTGTCGCGTCACGCGCCAGTAATGCGACAGCGCGCGCATCAGGAGGTCCCAGGCGTCCATGCTGTCGGGCGGCTTGCGCTGGGCGCGAAAACTCTCCGCGGCATAGATCTGCGGCTCGATCGCGGCGACGATGGCTTCCGTGATCTCGTCCTGCACGCCGAAGACGTCGGCAAGTTCGCGGTCGTAGCGTTCGGCCCAGAGATGGCTGCCGGTGGCAACGTCATTGAGCTGCGCCGTGATGCGGACGCGGCCACCACCCTTGCGGACGCTGCCTTCGACGACGTAGCGCACCCCCAGCTCCTCGGCGACCTGCCGCAGGTGAACGGTCCGGCCCTTGTAGATGAAGGAGGAATTGCGCGCGATGACGAAGAACCAGCGCAGTTTCGACAGTGCGGTGATGATGTCCTCGCTGATGCCGTCGGAGAAATAATCCTGCTCGGCCTCGCCGCTCATGTTGGTGAAGGGCAGCACCGCGATCGCGGGCCGATCGGGCAGCGGCAGGCCGGCCGGCGCCGCCTCGACCGGCCGGACCCGGATGGCGGGACTGGCGGCGATGGAGGTTTCGGTCACCTCGCCGACGAACCGCACGCCCTTGCGCGCCACGGTGCGGATCAGCCGCTGCTCCTCACCGGAATCGCCGACCGCGCGCCGCGCCGCGTTGATCCGGCTCGTGAGCGTGGACTCCGAGACGACGCGGCCGTTCCAGATCGCGTCGAGCAGATTGTCCCGCGTCACCACGCGGTCGCGGTTGCGGATCAGAAAGGTCAGGAGATCGAAGACCTGGGGCTCGAGCGCGACGAGCATGCCCGCCCGCCGTAATTCGCGGCGCGCGGGATCAAGCACGAAGTCCTCGAACTGGAACGCCACCTTCGCCTCGGCCCCTGCTCGGAAATCAAGGTGATCTCAGGGTAAAATAATGAGGCTCTCAAGGCCAGCCGACCGCATGCGCCCTATCGTCCCGGCACTTTCAACCGCAGGAGATTGCCATGTCGACATCCGCAGCGCTCAGCAACAAAGTCGAAGCCCAGCCGGACCTCGCCGCCGTCAAGCAGCGTCAGCACGGCGCCTGGTCGTCTGGCGACTATGCCGTCGTCGGCACCACCTTGCAGATCGTCGGTGAGCAGCTCTGCGAGGCGCTCGACCTGCGCGCCGGCAGCAAGGTGCTCGACGTCGCCGCCGGCAACGGCAACGCGACGCTGGCGGCGGCGCGCCGCTGGTGCGACGTCACATCCACCGACTACGTGCCGGCGCTGCTCAAGCGCGGGCGCGAGCGGGCGGCGGCGGAACATCTCATGATCGAATTCCGCGAGGCGGACGCCGAAGCGCTGCCGTTCGCGGATGCGAGTTACGACGTCGTGCTTTCGACCTTCGGTGTCATGTTTACGCCGGATCAGGACAAGGCGGCGTCCGAGCTGGCGCGGGTCTGCAAGTCCGGCGGCAAGATCGGGCTCGCCAACTGGACGCCGCAGGGCTTCATCGGCCAGCTCTTCAAGACGATCGGCAAGCATTTGCCGCCGCCGGCAGGCGTGAAGTCGCCGGCCTTGTGGGGCACCACGGCGCGGCTCGAAGAGATGTTCGGCAGCCAGGCGTCCGAGATCGCGGCCGAGCCCAGGATGTTCGTGTTCCGCTATCGCTCGCCGGAGCACTGGCTCGAGATTTTCAAGTCGTTCTATGGCCCGATGCTGAAAGCCTTCGCCGCGCTCGACCAAACCGACCAGGCGGCGCTGCGGCGCGATCTTCTGGCTCTGCTCGGCGAGTTCAACCATGCCGATGACGGCACGGTGGTCGTCCATAGCGAATATCTGGAGGCGGTGATCAGCAAACGCTGAATCGAGCGTGGCAGTGGTCAGGCCGGCACCTTCGGCCTGACAATGCCGAACTAAGTGGGGGCGGCGGCACCGACCGTGTCCGCCGAAACCGCCTCGCGGCTGCCGAGCGGCTTGGGCCGCCCGGTGGTGGTATCCCGCAGCGTCTGCCGTTCGATCTCCGAGTTCAGCTCAGCCCCGAACATGATGACGATGGCGGACATCCACATCCACATCATCAAGCCGATCGCCGCGCCGAGCGAACCATAGGTCGCATTGTAATTGGCGAATTCCGACAGAGACCAGGACAACAGCGCCGAGCCGGCGATCCAGAGCACTGCGGCCGTTACCGCGCCGATGCTCAGCCATTCCCAGCGCGGCGCGTCGCGGCTTGGAGCAAAGCGGTAGAGGACGGCAAGCGCCATCAGCAGGATCACGAACAACAGCGGCCATCGTGCGAGCGCAACGATCAGCTTGCTTTCGGGGGCGAGGCCCAGATGATTGAGCGCGAGCGGGAAGGCGACCACGGTGCCCACCATCATCAGCAGCGCCACGATGCCGCCGACCGTGAAGGCCAAAGACACCAGATTGAGCCGTATGAAGCTGCGCTTCTCGCGCTCCTCATAGGCGACGTTGAGGGCGTCGAAGATGGACTTGACGCCGGCATTGGCGCTCCAGATCGCAAGCACAAGACCGAACAGGAAGGTGGCGCCGAGCGCCGTGTTGCCTTTCGACACCACGCGCGCGACCTGGTCCTCGACGATCTGGAACGCGCCTTCGGGCAGCATCATCGCGAGCGTCTGCAGATTGGCGCTGATCGTCGAGGGATCGGCGAGCAGGCCGTACGACGAGACCAGCGCGGTCACGGCGGGAAAGATCGCGAGCAACCCGAAGAAGACAACGCCTCCTGCGGTCGCGAGCAGGCGATCGTCATCGATGCGCTGATAGGTGCGCCAGAAGATATCCTTCCAGCCCGCCCAGGGGATCGTGAACGGGCTCTTGGACCGGCGGCCGCGGCCGGGCTGCGCGGCCGCGCGCGCCGCAGTCGTCTCCGGCGAATTCGCCTCGTTCTTGCGGCGGTCCTGCACCGGCTCCGATTGCATGAAGCCGGACGTCTGGAAGTACCGCTCCGCGCTCAGGACCAGGACAGTCGTGGCCGCGACCAGAAGCCAACTGTCAAGGTGCTCGGATCGTCGCGTGGACATCATGCGTCCGATCGATGGCTGTACCGCCTCCGACGCGCCGCGGTTACGCCCAACAGCCCGATGGCCGCGAGCATCAGGCCGAGCTGCACCGACCGGTTGCTGCGAGCCGACGAGGCCCTGCCGCCGCGAGCCCTCTCACCGGGCCTCTCGTGCGGCGCGAGTGGCACCAGGGGAATGGTCGTCGCGACCTCCTTCATCGCCTCCTTGACCGTACCGCGCGGAATCCGCGGCGTGGTGATCGCAACGCGCAGGCGGTTGGCGAGGGGCACGACCTCTTTGGGGCGACGCTTGATCCGGGTCATTGCGATGCCGGCACAGATCGCGGCCAGCACCAGGAGCAGAGCGCCGACCGCCCCGAACGCCCAGAACAGGCCATATGTAAACTCGACCCAACGAAACAGCGCCATCAGCCCGACGAAGCAGGCTCCGATGACGAACAGGCCCGCCGCCGCGAACAGCCCGGCGGCGACGGCGTAGGACGTCGCCCGACCGGTCGCCTGGCTGGTGCGGTCGCGCAAATAGGACCGCGTGGCGCGCCTGAGGTGGTTCAGCTTGAGCGTCAACCCCGCGCGCAGCAATTCGCCCGATGGCGCAAGCATGCGGACATCCTCCGGCAGCCATGACATTTCGGTGGTGGATGAACGTGGCGGTGTTTGACTTGTTCCGCCGAGGCGCCGGGGCCTTTCGTTATGGATCAGCCGAGGTCGGCGGCCGCGATCCAGAACACCTCGCCCTCGGACTCCTCGGTATCGAGCCAGAGCAACGGCAGTTCCGGAAAGGCCTCGTCGAGCAATTCGCGGCCACGGCCGATCTCGCAGAGCAGGCCGCCCTCCGGCGCAAGGTGTTTGGGAGCATCGCGCAGGATGCGTCGGACCACGTCGAGCCCATCGGGGCCACCGTCGAAGGCGAGTTTCGGCTCGGCCCGGCATTCCGGCGGCAGCGCCGCCATCCCATCCGCATCGACATAGGGCGGATTCGAGATGATCAGGTCGTAGCTGCCGTCGCCGAGCGGCGCGAACAGGTCGCCGCGATGGAGCGTGATACGGTCGTCGAGTCCGTGCTCTCTGACATTGCGCGCGGCAACCTCGAGCGCGCCTTTGGAAATGTCGACGGCGTCGATCACGGCATTCGGGAAATGATGCGCGGCGAGGATCGCGAGACATCCCGAACCGGTGCAGAGGTCGAGCACCCGTCCGACGGCTGAGGGATCGTCGACGAGCGAGCCGACTTCACCATCGCCGCCGAAATGCGACTCCAAGAGCTCGCCGATGAAGGAGCGCGGAACGATCACGCGTTCGTCGACATAGAAGGGCAGGCCGCGCATGTAGATCTTGTTGACGAGATAGGCGGCCGGTTTGCGCGTGGTGACGCGCTTGTTGATGAGATCGAGGATGACCTTGCTCTCGGCCGCGGTGATGCTGGCATTGGCAAAGAACTCGAACTGGTCGGGGTGGAGGTGAAGCGCCTCGCAGACCAGGAAGGCGGCTTCCGCCAGGGGATCGGTCGTGCCATGCGCGAAGGCGAGCTTCGCTTCGACGAAGCGGCTCACCGCATAGCGGACGAAATCGAGCAATGTCACGAGCTCGCCGGCTGCGACCTTCGCGCGTTTCGGTGCGGCGCGGCCGCGCGGTGCCTTCTTGGATGCTTTTGCCATCAGGATTTGGTCCAGCGTGCGGCGGCCTCGTCGTCACGGGCATGGGCCTCGACCCAACCGGTGCCGCCGGCGCTCTCTTCCTTCTTCCAGAACGGGGCGCTGGTCTTCAGGTAATCCATCAGAAACTCGGCCGCCTCGAACGCCGCCTGACGGTGTTGCGAGGCGGTCACCACCAGCACGATGTTTTCGCCGGGCGTGATCCGGCCGACGCGGTGGATGACGGTGACGCCGTTCAGCGGCCAGCGCGACACCGCCTCGTCGACATGGCGCCTGATCTCTTCCTCCGCCATGCCCGGATAATGTTCGAGCGTAAGCGCCGAAATCTTGGCGCTGTCCTCGTCGCCGCGGCAGATACCGGAGAAGCTGACGACCGCGCCGACGTCAGTGCGGCCTTTCGTGAGCCCTGCGATCTCGCGGGCAATGTCGAAATCGTCCTCTTGGATACGGATGGTGACTGGGCCGGTCATGCTGCCACAGCGTCGATGCTGCCAAACCTCTCCCATAGGGAGAGGTCGCGCCGAAGGCGCGGGTGAGGGGTTCCGCTCTCTCGTGAGACCTCCGCCCCCTCACCCGGATCGCTCACGCGATCCGACCTCTCCCCGTTGGGGAGAGGTGAGGCGGCGTCGCATGCTGGTCTGTTCAATGTCATAGGCCTAGCCGCCGGTCATCGGCGGAAAGAACGCGATCTCGCGGGCGCCCGCGATCGCGGCGTCCGGCCTGACATGGGCGTGGTCGATCGCGGCGCGGATCACCTTCGGCTTCTCGAACGCATAGGCATAGGCCTCGCTCCGGCCCGACAGCCAGGCGATCAGCTCTTCCACGGTGCGCACGCCCGCAGGCGGCTCGATGGTCTCCTCGGCCTTGCCGATCCGCTCGCGCACCCAGGCGAAGTATTTCACCTTCATCCCTCGTCCTCCTTGATGAGGTGATGGATGCCGGCGCGGAAGTAATCGTAGCCGGTGTAGATCGTGAAGATCGCCGAGATCCACAGCAGCAACAGGCCGATCTGCGTGATCACCGGCACCACCTGGTCGCCGGCCTCGCCCGCGAGCAGGAAGCCGATTGCGACGAGCTGGATCGTGGTCTTCCACTTGGCGAGCTTGGTCACGGGCACGCTGACCCGCAGCGCCGCCAGATATTCGCGCAGCCCCGACACCAGGATCTCGCGGCAGAGGATGACGATGGCGGCCCACAGCGACCAGCCGTGGATGATGCCGTCGGCGGCGAGGATCAGCAGGCACGAGGCAACCAGGAGCTTGTCGGCGATCGGGTCGAGCATCCGCCCGAAGGCCGACTGCTGATTCCAGATGCGCGCATAATAGCCATCGAGGTAGTCGGTGACCCCCGCCGCGATGAAAATGGCGACCGCCACCCAGCGCAGCCAGAGCGGCTGGTCCATGATCGACTGCGCATAGATGCACCCGACCACGACCGGGACCGCGGCGATCCGGGCATAAGTCAAGATGTTCGGCAGGGACATCGAGCTCTTTGTGGCCCCTCGTGTCGTGGCGATGTTCATCCGTTCTACCAATACCGCTGTGGCATGAAGGTCAACCGTCCCGCTCCCCAAATGGGGCGTGGACACGACGACCATATGACCACGTCCCCTTTAGTTCACCCCGGCTGGGGATGGAAATACTCGAAAATCCTGCGAGCGCTTTCGGCGCTCACCCCCGGAACCTTGCCGAGATCGGCGATCGAGGCCCGTTCGATCTCCTTCAGGGTTCCGAAATGATGCAACAAGGCACGTTTACGTGACGGGCCGATGCCCGGGATCTCCTGCAAACCGGCCTCGCGGATGTCTTTCTTGCGCAGCTTGCGGTGTGAGCCGATGACGAAGCGGTGGGCCTCGTCCCGCAAGCGCTGGATGAAATAGAGCACGGGATCGCGCGGCTCCAGCTTGATCGCCTCGCGGTCCGGCATGAACAGGGTTTCGCGGCCGGCATCCCGGTCCGGTCCCTTGGCGACCGACATCAGCGAGACCTGGGTGAGACCGAGGCTCTCGAAGATCTCCCGGACGGCGTTGAGCTGGCCGCGGCCGCCATCGATGATGACGAGGTCCGGCCATTGCGGGAAGTCGTCGTCCTTCGCCTTGGCCGCACCCTCTTCCGGCGGACTGAGCAGACGCTTGAACCGGCGTTGGAGCACCTCCCGCATCATGGCGTAGTCGTCGCCGGGCGTGAGGCCTTCGGACTTGATGTTGAACTTGCGGTACTGGTTCTTCACGAAGCCGTCGGGGCCGGCGACGATCATCGCGCCGACCGCATTGGTGCCCTGGATGTGGCTGTTGTCGTAGACCTCGATGCGCTTCGGCGGATGCGGCAGGCTCAGCGTCGACGCCATCGCCTCGAGCAGGCGGCTCTGGGTCGCGGTATCGGCGAGCTTGCGTCCCAGCGCCTCGCGCGCATTGGTCAGCGCGTGCGTGATGAGCTCTTTCTTCTCGCCGCGCTTCGGCGCGATGACCTCGACCTTGTGGCCGGCCTTGATCGACAACGCGCTCTCGAGCAGCTCGCTCTCCTCGATCTCGTGCGAGAGCAGGATGAGTTTTGGCGGCGGCTTGTCGTCGTAGAACTGCGCAAGGAACGAGCCGAGCACTTCCTCCGGCGTGAAGGTCTTTTCCGCGCGCGGAAAATAGGCGCGGTTGCCCCAGTTCTGACCGGTGCGGAAGAAGAACACCTCGACGCAGGAGAAGCCGCCCTCCTGGTGGATGGCGAACACGTCGGCTTCCTCCACCGTGCGCGGATTGATGCCCTGCTGCGACTGGATCGCCGAGAGCGCGGCGAGGCGGTCGCGGTAAAGCGCGGCGCGCTCGAATTCGAGCTCGCCGGAGGCCTTCTCCATCTCGGCCGCGAGCTCCTGCTTCACCGCATGGCTCTTGCCGGAGAGGAAGTCGGTCGCCTCGCGCACCAGCGTCGTATAGCCTGTAAAATCGATCTCGCGGGTGCAGGGGCCGGCGCAGCGGCGGATCTGATAGAGCAGGCAGGGCCGGGTGCGGCTCTCAAAGAACGAATCGGTGCAGGAGCGGATCAGGAAGGCGCGCTGCAAGGCCGTGATGGTGCGGTTGACCGCGCCGGCGGAGGCGAACGGCCCGAAATATCTCCCGGGTCGGGTCTGCGCGCCCCGATGTTTCAGGATCTGCGGCGCCCAATGGTCGCCGGTGATCAGGATGTAGGGAAACGACTTGTCGTCGCGAAGCTGCACATTGAAGCGCGGCCGGAGCTGCTTGATGAGGTTGGCCTCGAGCAGCAGCGCTTCCGTCTCGGTCGTGGTCGAGACGATCTCGACCGTGACCGTGGCTGCGATCATGCGCAGGATGCGCGCCGGCTGAGGCGCACCCACGCGCGCGTAATTGGACAGGCGCTTTTTGACGTTCTTGGCCTTGCCGACATAGAGCACGTCGGCGTTCGCATTCAGCATGCGATAGACGCCGGGCGAGGTGGGGGCGAGCCGGACCGCGCGCTCGATCGCCTCATGGCCAGTCGCCAGCGGGCCTTCGCCGACCGCGCCGCTCTCTTCCAGGATGTCCGGCAGCCGTGCGTCGTCGTCGTCCTCGCCGCTTGCGGCGGCGGGATCGACATCCGGGGCCGCCGGCTCGTCGGGCGGGGCGTCCAGAGCCGCGCCCCGCCGGGCCTTGCGTGCGCGCACAGTATCCGGGTTGTCGGTGGAATCGTGATCCATGGGGCAAATTTAGGCGCTGGGAGAGCCGATTTGAAGTTCCGGCCATGCCGCACGCACAGGATCGCGGCGCAGTTCCCGGTAACGCTTCCTTAAGTCTGTTAAGAGCGCGGTAACCGGCCTTAACAACCCTTTAACTTAAAACTCTCGATAAATCCTACGCGAAAAGTTGCTGGTTCCGTAACCATGCGGTTTGGCGTTGCGCGGCGGCGCGCGCATCGCACCGGTTGCGGCAGTTGCGTTGGAGAATGGGGATGAAGAGGTTCGTTGTGGGCGCAGCCGCGTTGGTTGCAGCCGGCTGGACAGCTTCGGCAGGGGCCGCCGATCTCAATTACGGGCAGAGCGCGCCTTATACGGTCAATCAGCCGCTCAATGCCTATAGCTGGGCCGGTCCCTATCTCGGCGGCAACATCGGTTACGAATGGGGCTCGGTGGACAACAATCCCGCAAAGCCGTCGGGCTTCGTCGGCGGCGTGCAGGCGGGCTACAATTTTCAGAACGGCCCGTGGGTGTTCGGCGTCGAGGGTGACATCCAGGCGACCGGCGCCGACGATACTTTCGCGCCGTGGAAGTTCTCCAATCCCTGGTTCGGAACGTTGCGCGGCCGCGCCGGCTATGCCTTCAGCAACGTCCTGTTCTACGGCACCGCCGGCCTCGCCTTCGGCGAGTTGCGCGGGCAGACGTTCGGCTGGACGGAGTCGCACACCACTGCCGGCTGGACCGCAGGTGTCGGCGCCGAAGTCGGGCTCGCGCCGAACTGGAGCGCGAAGCTCGAATATCTTTACATCGATCTGTCGACGAGCCAGTTCGCAATTACCGGCGTGTCAAACGGCTATACCGCCAGCGTTGTGCGCGCAGGCGTGAACTATCACTTCTGATAGCAACAAGAAAATACCGCACACTAAGCCTCCCGGTCGCTTGCGGCCGGGACTTTTTTTGCGTCAGGCTCGCTAGGAGAGGATCACCAGGTTGACCGCCTTGGGTCCTTTTCCCTTCTTGTCCGGTTCGACTTCAAATGTAATACGCTGTCCTTCGGCAAGGTCTTTCAATCCCGCTCGTTCCACAGCAGTGATATGAACGAAGACATCGCGACCGCCGTCGTCCGGCTTGATAAAGCCGTAGCCTCGCTCGCCGTTAAAAAACTTGACCGTTCCCGTCATGGCCATCGGGAAACTCCTCCCCCGCAATGCTCCGTCGCGACGCAGACTCACGTCACGACATGACCGGACATCACGAAGCCCGGGAGCTGGCCATCCTTGGGCGGACCATTTGGTCCGGTCGGATCTTTCTTAGGCCTTCACTCCGCCGCAACCATTCGCGGAAGCGGAACGTAAAGCCAGTCACGAGCACAGCATAATACGGTTCTTTGCAGATTGACTACCGTTCCTGCATATTTTTCCCAAGGATGCCGGAGCCTTATGGCTTCGGCACCTCGAGGCGAAAGCGCGCCGCGCCGCCTTGGCCGAGCGGCTTCTCCAGCTCCGGTAGAATCGTCCTGAGCTCGCTTTGCAGCGTGTAGGGAGGATTGACGATCAGGAGCCCGGTAGTGGTGAGTGCACCGTCAACCTGCGGAGCGACGCTGAACTCGAGCCGCAGGCAGTTTCCCGGCGGCTTTGCCGCGGCTGCGGCCCGCGCCACAAGTTGCGCCAGCGTATCGGTGGCACGCCGGCTCTTCGCCGGATACCAGACTACATAGATACCGGTCGGCCATTTCGTGAAGGCGCTCGAGAACGCCTCGCCCAGCCGCTCGAACTCGTCCTTTGCCTCGAAAGGCGGATCGATCAGCACGAGCCCGCGCCGCTCCTTCGGCGGTACGAAGGCCGGCAACGCGACCCAGCCGTCGAGATCGACCACGCGGGCCTGCTCGTCGCGCCGAAGCACATCGATCAGAGCTTTCCGCGCCTTCGGCTCAAGCTCGCAGGCGACGAGGCGGTCCTGCGGTCGCAGAAGGCCGCGCGCGATCAGCGGCGAACCTGGGTAGGTATTGAGCTCGCCTTTCGGATTGAAGGCGCGGACGATGTCGAGATAGGGCTTTGTCAGCGCCGCGGTCTCGTTCGAGAGGCGTGCCTGCATCAACCGCGCGATCCCCGTCAGCCATTCGCCGCCGCGGCGCGCCTCGTCGCTCTCGAGATCGTAGAGACCGGCGCCCGCATGGGTGTCGATGACGCGGAACGCACCCGGCTTCTCCTGCAAATAGGTCAGGATACGTGCCAGCACGATGTGCTTGATGACATCGGCAAAGTTGCCGGCGTGAAAGGCGTGACGGTAGTTCATCAGAAGGGGCTACATTATCTTGCGCGATCCCAACCCCAATGTCATTGCGAGCGCAGCGAAGCAATCCAGAATCTATCCGTGGCGGCAGTCTGGATTGCTTCGCTGCGCTCGCAATGACGGGGCATGGGGCCGCAGCATCGTTTACTCTCGTGTCCCGGACGCGCTGCAACGCCCTAAGCGTTGCGGCGCAGAGCCGGGACCCACGGGCCACGGATTCCCCTGCAGCATGGGCCCCGGCACTGCAGAGCAGCGCGGAAGTCGCGCTGCGCTGCTTCCGGGGCAGGAGAGGAGAGCGCTGCGCTCGCGTTGACGGATCTGGGGGAGGCTACCCGCCCCTGATCGGCGGCATCGTCACCTGGTCGCGGCGGCAGGCGCGGCGCTCGATCTCATCGCAGGCGCGGAATAGCAGGTCCTTGCTGAGACAGATGCGAACCTCGGAGAGCCGCGTCCGGTTGCAGGTGACCGAAATGGCCGCATTGCTCAGGCCCGGATTGGCCTTGATGAAGGCTTCCTCCACCTCGGCCGGCGCCACGGTCTTGGCCTGTGACAGCTCGAGATATTCGGGCGGAATCTTGATTACCGCGCGCGCCTTGCGGATCGTCTCGAAATAATTGCGGTCGGTCAGGCCCGAACAGGTGCCGTGCTTGTCCCATTCGTTGAAGATCAGCCCCGGTGCCGGCATCAGGTCCAGCATCGAGGAGACGATGCTGCGATTCAGCCGCGGCGCCGGCCGCTGGCAGTATTCGGGAAAGCCGTTCTCATATTGTGGCCACAGCCCGTGCACCACGAAGGAATAGGGCCGTCCGCCGCACTGGATCTGGGAACGTCCACCGCCGCGGCCGCGCTCCGCCGCCTCCTCGCAGAAGGACGGCGACCAGGATAGCGACAGCACGTAGAAATCGAATTCGCCGGGCGCGTTCTGCCGCTTGTCCTGGGCCATCGCCCCGCCGGCAAGCGACATCAGCCCGGCGGCGAGGGTGAGCGAGATCATCAGGCGGGAGAACGAATGCAATCTGGAATAAACCATGGCGACGCCCCTCAACTAGACTGTGCAAACGAGCCTAGCAGGCGATAAGAACATTTCAAGAACAAAATGCGCTGGCCGCCCGTGTCCCGGGCGACGCGAGCGCGAATCAGGGCTTTGCGGCGCGGCAGGAGGGGTTGTAGGCCCAGTTGCGGTCGAGCCCGACCACACACCATTCGACACCCTGGCCAACGCCGGAGAAGCCGCCGTCCTCGATGATCGAGAAATGCACCCTGCGCATCTTGCCGTCATTGAGCATGGCCTCGCCCGTGCAGTAGCGGCGCGGAATGTTGTCGGACTGCCAGGGCCGGAATGCGATCTCGTGGACGCCGGCGAAACCTGTGATTTTCAGCGGGGAATTCCAGAACGAGCTTTCCTTCTCCCAGAACTGGGTGGCGATCGTCGGCAGCGCCTTGTCGCAGTCAGCGACGTTGCCGTCATAGCGCGGCCCATTCAGCCAGAAGTTCAGCTCCAGCGGATTGGCTGCCTTAGCCTCACCGAGCGACAGAGCCCCGAACAGGAGGCCGAGCCCCGCGGCAAGGCGGAGCGATTTCAGGGAGGTCGAGAGGGCGCGCATGGGCAATCCGATAGGCAGGGTCTGCGAGGATCGGACGGTGCCGCGAAGGCCGGAGGAGGTCAAGTGCAGCACGGCAACACTTGCTGACGAGTTGGATGCAAGGTCGCACCGGACAGGCCGTCCGTTCTTTTCATGACCCGCCCGGCACCGTAAACTGGCGCCAGCCAAATGGAGTAACGGGAATGCGAATCATTGCGGCCGCGGGCCTTCTTGCGTTGGGAATGCTGGCTAGTCAGCCGGCGCGCGCCGACATCCTGCCGGTGCCGCCGTTCAAGGGCAACGACACCGGCGGTATCATCGCCTATTCGATGGCGACCCAGGTCGATGCGCGGCAAGTCGCGGTCGATCACTGCGCGCGGTACGGCAAGGTGGTCAAATTCCTTGCCGTGCAGGCCTATGAGGGCGGCTACATCTCGTTTTCCTGCCGCTGGGTGCCCTATGACGCCGCCGAACGGCCGATCCGCACGCTCTACTGACGCGTTGCCCGTAGCGGCCACGACACAGCCGGGAGCACCTCGCATGACGCGGCAGCTTGCTTTGCTTGGTTCGGCCGTTTGCCTCTTGTTGTCGGCAGGCGCCGCCTGCGCGGACGATCTGCCGATGCGCAAGGCCGGTCTGTGGGAGCTGAAGATGGTCAGGGCCGGCTCGCCGATGCCGGAAATGACCCTGCAGCACTGCACGGACGAGACCGTCGACAAGGAGATGAACAACAACATCTCCCCGATGGCCAAGCAGATCTGCTCCAAGCAGGACATCAAGAAGACGGCGACCGGCTATGTCAACGATTCCGAGTGCACCGTCGCCGGCGTGACCACGACCTCGCATGCCGAATTCACCGGCGATTTCAATTCGGCTTACACGGTGAAAACTTCGTCGCACGCGCAAGGCGGTGTGGCCGGCGCGGCCGGGCGCCATGCCACCACGACGATCGAAGCCAAGTGGTTGGGAGCCTGCAAGCCCGATCAGAAGCCCGGCGACATCGTGATGCCCGGCGGCTTCAAGATGAACATGCGCGACGCCGACAAGCTGAAGAACCTGCTGCCGAAGTAAGCGGCCGTTGCCACGCAGCCGGTGCGCTCCCTCGCCCCGTTCTCACGGGGAGAGGGTTGGGGTGAGGGGCTCTATCCGCGGGGGCGGTGAGAGTTGGACTCGTGGAGAGTCCCCCTCACCCGAATTCGATCTGCGATCGAATTCGACCTCTCCCCGCAAGCGGGGCGAGGTGAGAAAGACTACACCGGAATTCTCACGCTCGCGCGCAAGCCGCCCATCGGGCTGTCGCCGAGCGTGATGTCGCCGCCATGCGAGCGGGCGATGTCGCGGGCGATCGCAAGCCCCAGGCCCGTGCCGCCCTCGTCCTGGTTGCGCGCATTGTCCAGCCGCAGGAACGGCTTGAACACCTCTTCGCGCAGATGGCTGGGAATGCCAGGCCCGTCATCGTCGACCGTGACGGTCAAATAACGGTGATCGCGCTGGCCGGCGATGGCGATGGTCTTGCCGTAGCGGGCGGCATTGGTGACGAGGTTGGCAAGGCAGCGCTTGAACGAGGCCGGCTTCACCGTGACCACGGGCAGGCCGTGGAACGTCACGGTCGCGGTATGGCCATGCCGCTCGGCGTCGCTGCGCAGCTCTTCGAGCGCCTGTGACATGTCGGTCGGCTGTGCCTGCTCGCCGGAATCGCCACGGGCAAAAGCGAGGTAATCCTCAAGCATCATCGACATCTCGTCGACGTCCTTGCGCATGCCCTCCAGCTCGGGGCTGTCGCCGATCAGCGCCAGCTCGAGCTTGAAGCGGGTCAGGATGGTGCGCAGATCGTGGCTGACGCCGGCCAGCATCGCGGTGCGCTGCTCCATCGCACGCTCGATGCGCGACTTCATCTCGAGGAAGGCGACGGCCGCGCGCCGCACCTCGCGTGCGCCTCTGGGCCTGAAGTTCTGCGCCTCGCGGCCCTTGCCGAAGCTTTCCGCGGCATCCGCGAGCCGCAGGATCGGCTTGATCTGGTTGCGCAGGAACAGCACGGCCACGATCAACAGGATCGAGGACGTGCCGACCATCCAGAACAGGAAGATCTCCGAGTTCGAGGCATAGGCGGCGCTGCGCTGTGCGAACACGCGCATCACGGCGTCGTCGAGCTGGATGCGGATCTCGACGAGATTGGAGCGGCCGACCGTGTCGATCCAGAAGGAGCGCCCGATCTGGCGGCCGAGCTGCACCGAGAGCGTCTGGTCGAGCAGCGAGAAGAACGGCTTTGGCCCCGGCGGCGGCATGTCGCCGGCGGGCAGGAAATCGACGACGAGGCCCAGGCGTTGCTGGGCGATGCGCCGGATGTGATCGCGGTCCTTGTCCTGGGGATAGCCCTTGTAGACGTCGATCAGGGCGGCGATGTCCTGCACCACCGCGGCGGACAGTCTGCGCGTCACCGTGTTCCAGTGCCGCTCCATGAACACGAAGGCGACGACCGATTGCAGCACCACCATCGGCACGATCATGATCAGCAGCGCGCGGGCATAGAGGCCGGTCGGCATCCAGCCCTTGAACGCGTTGCCCATCCAGCCATTGGCGGCAGAGACGCGTCCGGCGGCGCTCTTCAGCAGCGTCAGGCCGGTATCGATCGTGCTCATCGGTCGCGCTTCACTGCTCTCAACCTACGGCGAGGCCACCAGCCGGTAGCCGATGCCGCGCACCGCCTGGAGGAACAGGGGAT
>NZ_LUUB01000080.1:0-87049 GCF_001641635.1 Bradyrhizobium centrolobii | reverse complement strand
GGCGGGGTCGATCTCGATCTTGCGCCGCAGGCGGTTGATCTGCACGTCGACGGCGCGCTCGTTCACGCTGCCATCGCCGGTGAGCGCGCTGCGCGGCACGGTTTCGCCGGGCGTTACCGAGAGGATCCGCAGCATCTCCCGCTCACGGTCGGTCAGGTGAATGACTTCCTCGCCCTGGCGCAATTCACCGCGATCGAGGTGGAAGACGTAAGGACCGAACGCGATCTTCTCTAGCGTCGCGGCCTGCGGCGGAGGCGCGGCGCGCTTGAGGATGTTGTTGATGCGCAGCGCGAGCTCGCGCGGCTCGAACGGTTTGGCCACGTAGTCATCGGCGCCGATCTGAAGACCTTCGATGCGGGCTTCCGCCCCGTGCCGCGCCGTCAGCATCACGATCGGCACCGAGGAGGACTGGCGGATGAAGCGGGCGAGGTCGAAACCGGTCTCGCCGGGCATCATGACGTCGAGGATCAAGAGATCGAAATGCAGCCCCAGAAGCTTCGAGCGCGCATCGCTGGCGCTCGCCGCGGTGGTGACGCGATAGCCTTCGCCGGCGAGAAAGCGCGACAACAGATCGCGGATGCGGCGGTCGTCGTCGACCAGCAGGAGATGCGGAGCATCGTCGGCAGGCTGTGCCGGCGGGCGGGCGAGGGTGGCAGCGAGCGGCACGTTCACTCCTTTGCGTCTTGATTGACGGAAGCGAAGATCGTCTCGAGCACCTTGTCCGGATCGTCGCGGTCGATCATCGCGCGCAGGAAGCGCTTGACGGTCTCCGCATCCTGCGGACCCATCTCGGCGAGAGCCTTGGTGATCCGCGTGGTCTGCAGTCCTGCGAGCTTCTGCACCAGCGCCTCGCCCTTGGGCGTCGCGTAGAGCAGGCGTTGGCGTCGGTCGTTGTCGCCGGTCTTCTGCACGATGTAGCCCTCGTCCAGAAGCTGCTTGAGCACACGCCCAAGCGACTGCTTGGTGATGCGCAGGACGTCGAGCAGGTCGGCGACCTTCAGGCCGGGATAGCGATAGACGAAGTGCATGACGCGGTGATGGGCCCGGCCGAAGCCGAACGCCTCCAGTTCCTGGTCGGGATCGCCAACGAAATCGCGATAGGCGAAGAACAGGAGCTCGATGATATCCCAGCGCAAATTGCCTCCATCGGACGCCGCCGGCCTGGGCTCGGTCGTGTCATGAGAGGATGTCATGAAATTTATGTCAGGCATATTGACGTATCTTGGGTTCAATGTTACAAAACGATCAGCCAGCACGAAATATTAGGTCGTTTCGCGCCGGGTGGCATCGTCCAAGTCGGCCGGGAATAGCCGGACAGGTGGCGACGGCCGATCAGATCTACCGTGCGATTGTCGAGCGGCATTTCGGCAAAACATACTGGACTTCCGCCTTCCGCAAAAGCATGTCCTCCGCGGCATGCTGGCCACGGAAACCGGCCGTAACAAGGCTGGCGGTGTTCCAGCCCGAACCCAAGTAAGCCAGCAGGCCCGTATAGAGGCAGGCCGGCGCCATAAATCGCGCCGATTCCGACAGCGGGAGGCAAGGAAATGAGCATGAAATTCGAGATCCAGCCCGCCGCAAATCCGACTTCCGAGAAGGACCGCGTGGCCAAGCTCGTGGACCCCGGCTTCGGGCGGGTCTTCACCGATCACATGGCGATCGTCCGCTACAACCAGGCCAAGGGCGGCTGGCATGACGCGCGCGTCGAGGCGCGCACCAATTTCCAGCTCGATCCCGCCGGTGCGGTTCTGCACTACGCGCAGGAGATCTTTGAGGGCCTCAAGGCCTACAGGCGCGACGATGGCGGCGTGAACCTGTTCCGTCCAGACGCCAATGCGCGGCGCTTCAAGGCCTCGGCCGAACGCATGGCCATGGCGCCGCTGCCCGAAGACGTCTTCATCGAAGCGATCGAGCAGGTCGTGCGCATCGACCGCGCGTGGATACCGGGCGGCGAGGGCAGCCTCTATTTGCGGCCCTTCATGATCGCGAGTGAGACCTTCCTCGGCGTGAAGCCGTCCGCCGAATACATCTTCGCGGTCATCGCCTCGCCGGTCGGCTCCTATTTCAAGGGCGGCCCTGCGCCGGTGTCGATCTGGGTGTCGGAGAACTACACACGTGCCGCGGTCGGCGGCACCGGCGCCGTCAAATGCGGCGGCAATTACGCCGCGAGCCTGCGCGCGCAGGCCGAGGCCATCACGCACGGCTGCGACCAGGTCGTCTTCCTCGATGCGGTCGAGCGCCGCTACATCGAGGAGCTCGGCGGCATGAACGTCTTCTTCGTGTTCGAGGACGGCTCGCTGCTCACGCCGCCGCTTGGCACGATCCTGCCGGGCATCACCCGCGACTCGATCATTGCGCTGGCCAAGGATGCCGGCACGCCGGTGCGCGAGGAGCCCTACACGATCGACCAGTGGCGCAAGGATGCCGCGAGCGGCAAGCTGAAGGAGGCCTTCGCCTGCGGAACGGCGGCCGTGATCTCGCCGATCGGCAAGGTGCGCTCGGTGAGCGGCGATTTCGTCATCAATGGCGGCGCGGCCGGCCCGGTCGCCATGGGGCTGCGCAAGCAGCTCGTCGACATCCAGTACGGCCGGACCAACGATCCGCATAACTGGATCAAGACGGTCGTGTAGCCGGGCGGCGGCATTACGCCGCCGCTCCTGCGACTGACTAAGATTTCCTGATTGAAGCACGGACGGCACGCGTCTCGCCGAGACGCGCGCGCGGCCGCGTGCGCGGAAAATTCAACAGCACCGGGAGAGAGCCATGGGAGTTTCATTCGACAACATCGACGGCGTCATCTGGTTCGACGGCAAGCTCGTGCCGTGGAAGGAGGCCAATGTGCATGTGCTGACCCATGGCCTGCATTATGCAAGCTGCGTGTTCGAGGGCGAGCGCGCCTATGGCGGGCGGGTGTTCAAGAGCACCGCGCATTCCGCGCGGCTGAAGGCCTCGGCCAACATCCTCGATTTCGAGATTCCCTATTCGGTCGCCGAGATCGATGCAGCAAAACAGCTCGTGATCAACAGCAACGGCCTGCCGAACGCCTATCTCCGCCCGATCGCCTGGCGCGGCTCGGAGATGATGGGCGTCTCGGCGCCGGACAACACCATCCATCTGGCCATCGCGGCCTGGACCTGGCCGAGCTATTTCGATCCGGCCGAGAGGCTGAAAGGCATCCGCATCGATCTTGCGGAGTATCGCCGCCCCGATCCGCGCACGATCCCCGCGCTCGCCAAGGCGAGCGGCCTCTACATGATCTGCACGATCTCCAAGCACAAGGCCGAACGGAAGGGCTACGCGGATGCGATGATGCTGGACTGGGAGGGCCGGGTGGCCGAATGCACCGGCGCCAACATCTTCTTCGTGCGCGACGGCAAGCTGCACACGCCTATCGCAGACTGTTTCCTGCCCGGCATCACGCGCGCAGCCGTGATCGAGCTGGCCAAGCGCCGCGGCATCGAGGTGGTCGAGCGGCGGATCATGCCGAAGGAGCTCGACGGATTCACCGAGTGCTTCATCACCGGCTCCGCCGCCGAGGTCACCCCGGTCTCCGAGATCGCCGCGTGGAAGTTCACGCCGGGCGCGATCTCCGAACAGTTGATGCGGGACTACGCCGCGGAAGTGCAGCCCAAGGGCAAGCAGGCGGCGGCGTAAGGGAAGAATCCCCTTGTGGGAGAAGGTGGCATAGGCGGCCTTCGGCCGCCGTTCCTGAGCGAATGCCGAAGCAAAGCTTCGGCTACGGCGCCGGATCAGGGTCTGTCTCCGCGGAGAGAGACCCCTCACCAGGCTTCGCCTGCTGCGAAGCCACCCTCTCCCACAAGCGGAGAGGGTGAAAGGCAGCGGTTGCCGCACCGCGCGTCGGCTGGTAAACGCCGCGCATGGCCGAGAAATCCAAAAAACCCCAGAAACTGAAGGCGCGCCTGCCGCGCGGGCTCGAGGATCGCGATCCCGCCGCGATCCGGGCGACGCGCCAGATGGTCGAGAAGATCCGCGCCGTCTACGAGCTCTACGGGTTCGAGCCCGTGGAAACGCCAGCGATGGAATTCACCGATGCGCTCGGCAAGTTCCTGCCCGACCAGGACCGTCCGAATGAGGGCGTGTTCTCGTTCCAGGATGATGACGAGCAGTGGATTTCCTTGCGCTACGACCTCACCGCGCCGCTCGCGCGCTACGTCGCCGAGAATTTCGACACGCTGCCAAAGCCCTATCGCAGTTACCGCGCCGGCTACGTCTTCCGCAACGAAAAGCCCGGCCCGGGCCGCTTCCGCCAGTTCATGCAGTTCGACGCGGATACGGTGGGCTCGGCGACGCCGGCCGCCGATGCCGAGATCTGCATGATGGCCGCCGATACGATGGAGGCGCTCGGGATCGCGCGCGGCCAGTATGTGGTGAAGGTGAACAACCGCAAGGTGCTCGATGGCGTGATGGAGAGCATCGGGCTCGGTGGGAACGAGAACGCCGGTCGCCGGCTCACAGTCCTGCGCGCCGTCGATAAGCTCGATCGGTTGGGTTTGCCGGGTGTACGAGAGTTGTTGGGTGAAGGCCGCAAAGATGAAAGCGGCGATTTCACGAAGGGCGCGGGACTGGATTCGTCGCAGATCCAAGGAATTGTCGACTTCGTCTTTGTCTCCGCTACGACGAGTGCCCCTCCCGAGAGTGCGCAGGTGAACGGCGGTGCACTTGCGGCGGGCGATGCCATGCCACTGTCCTACGCGCAGTCCGATATGCTGAGGGTGCTGTTGGATCGATTTGGTCACAACGAATTGGCGCGGCAAGGACTGAATGAACTGAAGGATATAGCAGAGCTGGTTAGCGCCGCGGGCTATGGTCCCGATCGCATCAAGATCGATCCCTCCGTCGTGCGTGGCCTCGAATACTACACCGGCCCCGTCTATGAAGTTGAACTGCTGCTCGACACCAAGGACGAGAAGGGTCGCCCGGTGCGCTTCGGCTCGGTTGGCGGTGGCGGGCGCTACGACGGTTTGGTCTCTCGCTTCCGCGGCGAGCCGGTGCCGGCGACCGGTTTCTCCATCGGCGTGTCGCGGCTCCAGGCTGCGCTGACGCTGCTCGGCAAACTCGACACGCGGCCTGAATTCGGTCCCGTGGTCGTCACCGTGTTCGATCGCGACCGCGTCGCCGACTATCAGAAGATGGTCGCGACCTTGCGGGCCGCCGGTATCCGCGCCGAGCTCTATCTCGGCAATCCCAAGAACATGGGCAACCAGCTCAAATATGCCGATCGCCGCAATGCGCCCTGCGTGATCATCCAGGGTTCTGATGAAAAGGCGCGCGGCGAGGTCCAGATCAAGGATCTGATCGAGGGCGCGAAAGCGGCCGCTGCCATCGCCTCCAACCAGGAATGGCGCGAGAGCCGCCCGGCGCAGTTCTCATGCAGCGAGGCCGACCTCGTCACAAAAGTGCGCGAAGTGCTGGCGCGCCATGACGTGAGCTGGGGCTAGCCATTCGGTGGGATCGTCATGCCCGGGCTTGTCCCGGGCATCTACGTCCTGTTTGATGTGCACGATCATGAATGGCCGGGGTGTGCCTGGTCATCGCGAGAGCAGCAGGGAGAAGACGATGCCTGAGATCACCATCAGCATGGCCGAAGGCCGCACCGACGAACAGAAGGCCGGCATGATGCGCGACATTACGCAAGCGCTGGTGAAGAATCTCGGCGTCGATGCCGATGCCGTCGTCATCCAGATCAACGAAGCTCCGCTTCGCCACAAGATGAAGGGCGGCAAGACTTTTGTGGAGCGCGCCGCCGCGGCGAAGAAATAGTTTCGGCTGCAGCAATAAGCCCAGCTGCAGAAGCAATCACAGCCGTCGTCCCGGCGAAAGCCGGGACCCAACCCCAGGGAGCGGTTGTGGGCGCGAGCTGATAGCCCCGAGTCTTCGCCAAACCATGCCCTGTGGTTATCGCGACGAGCGCGAGCGCTCGCGCGGAGGTCCCGGATCTGCGCTTGGCTTGTCCGGGACGACACTGTGTGTGAGGCAGCATGGACGCACGCGACTTCATTACTGTCGGCATGAGCGCCGAGCGCAGCCTGGTGGTCCCAGTGGAGCGCACGGTCGGGCATTTCGTTCCGGGCATGCCGATGGTCTATGCGACGCCGATGATGATCCTGGAGATGGAGATGACCTCGGGCGATGCGATCCGCTCTGCGCTTCAGCCGGGCTGGGTCACGGTCGGCACCGAGGTCGACATCCGCCATCTTGCAGCAGCCCTCGTCGGCGCGACAGTGCGGACCACTGCGAAGGTGGTCGCCGTCGAGCGCCGCATCATCCGTTTCGAGGTCGAGGCGTTCGAGGGCACGCGCAAGCTCGGCGAGGGCCGCCACGCCCGCGGTCTCGTCAATGTCGAGCTGTTCAACAAGCGGTTGGGCGCGACGTAGCGGCGGACACGAAACCGTAAGGTGGGTTAGCCGAAGGCGTAACCCACCAAGGTCTCTCCCAGCGGAAACCAAAGAGGTGGGTTACGCTTCGCTAACCCACCCTACCGCACTGTCGTTACTTCGCCAGCTCCTGCGAGCGCTTCGTCGCAGCGGCGATCGCGCGGATCATCAGATCGCGCAGGCCGGGCTCACCCATCAGCACGCCGAGGGCGGCGGCGGTGGTGCCGCCGGGCGAGGTGACGTTCTGGCGCAGCGTGCTTGCGGCAAGCTCCGATTGGTGGAGAAGCTCACCGGAGCCGGCGACCGTTTCGCGCGCAAGCTTGATCGCGAGCGCCTCGGGCAACCCCGCCTCCACACCGGCGCGCGCGAGTTCTTCAGCGAGAAGGAAGACATAGGCCGGACCCGAACCGGAGACGGCGGTCACCGCATCCATCAGGCCTTCGTCGTCGACCCATTCCACCGAGCCGGTGGCGCGCAGCAGCGCATCGGCCACCGCGCGCTGCCCGGCGCTGACGTTCTTCGCTGCGACCGCGACCGTGATGCCGCGGCCGATTGCGGCCGGGGTGTTCGGCATCGCGCGCACCACGGCGCCGCCGCAGACTTCCTGGAGCGATGCGATCGTGGTTCCCGCCATGATCGACACCACCGACGTCTTGTCCGAGACGAGCGGCTTCAGCTTGGCGCCGGCCTCGCGAAACAACTGCGGCTTCACCGCGACGACCAGCGTCTCGACCGTGCCGGCCGCTTTCACATCGGGATTGAGCGCAACGCCCTTTGCCGCGAGCGCGCTGATCTCGGGCGAGAGGTGCGGATCGATCACCGCGACCCGGCGCGGATCGAGTCCGCCCGCCAGCCATCCGCTCAGCATCGCCCCGCCCATCTTGCCGGCGCCGGCAAGGAGGATGGTGCCGGTGATGTTTTGAAGAGTGCTGCTATCGGCCATCGCTGTTGCCACAAAATCCGCTGTCGTCCCGGCGAAGGCCGGGACCCCCGCGCGAGCGCTTGCGCTCGTCGCGTACCACGACTGGTTCTAGTGGATCGAAGGCAAAGCAACAAGCATCGCGCAATACGGCGAAATCACGCGTATGGGTCCCGGATCGGCGCTTCGCTTCGCTGCGCTTGTCCGGGACGACGATGAGGAGAGCCGCGGCTCTCTTACCCTCACCGCGTTGGACAGGCAGCGGGCCTTACGCCTCTCCCACCGTATCGAACATCGCCGCGTCCATCGCTTCGGTCGTGGTCTTGCCGGCCCACACCACGAACTGGAACGCGGGGAAGTAGCGCTCGCAGGCGTGGATGGCGCCGGCGAGCATGGCCTCGCATTGCGCGGTCGAGGCGGTCAGGCCGCCCGGCAGCACCAGCGCCTGGCGATGCATGATCATGCCGGTGTTGGTCCACAGATCGAAATGCCCGATCCACAATTGCTCGTTGACGGCGGCGACGAGCCGCTGGACCTCCGCACGGCGCGCGACCGGAATCTTCATGTCGAACGCGCACGCAAGATGCAGCGCCTCGATGTCGCCCATCCAGGTGAAGGAGAGCTGATAGTCGGTCCACTGTCCCTTGGAGACGATGGTGAGTTCGTCCTCGCCGGAACGTTCGAACGGCCAGTTGTTGCTGGCGGCAATGTCCTCGACCACCGCGAGCGGGTGGTTTCGGGAATCGATAGCACCTTCGAGCAGGGACATGCCGTCTCGACCTCTTGCCTTCTTGTTGTCTTTGATACGCACGCGGTTGGCCCGGCGCGCGCTCCCTCAACGTCGTAACGGCGATCCCCTCGGAGTCGCTCTTGCGATCCCTCGGATCAGCGCGGGCCTTTCGCGGATCAAGTGATGTGATTTGCGGAATCTGCGCAACTGGGTCCCGAGTCCGTCCACAACCTCGGACTCATTCGTCCACAGCTCATCTCGGCCACAATTCTTAACGAAAAGAACAAATCGGAATCGGATTCCCGAAAGGTGCATTCGTTAATTCCGCCCCGCGAGGCACGGGCCGCCATGGCGGCATGGGACCATGCGGTTTCCCCATGCGGAACGCGCTTGCTGTGGCAGCTCGTCGGCGTCATATTTCCGTCCAGGTCGCTCATCCCGGGCGGCCGATGTTCTCAGGGCGGGGTGAAAGTCCCCACCGGCGGTAAGGGCCGAAAGGCCTAAGCCCGCGAGCGCCTTCCCCAAGGATTTTTCTGAAGGGAAGGGTCAGCAGATTCGGTGCAACTCCGAAGCCGACGGTCAAAGTCCGGATGAAAGAGAACGGTCGGTGGCAGACGCATCGCTAGATGCGGCTGTTTGTCGTTCCGTATGCCCTGATTCTGGTCCTTAACTGAGGAAAGCCATGAATCAGATGTTGCAAGACCCCCAAGTTCAAACTTCCAAAGCCGAAACGTCCCAAACCCAAACACAGCCGCCGCCGGTTCCAGTGGATCCGCCGCCGGCACCAGAACATCCACGTTTTGCAAAACCGCAACGCGTGGCCTTCGTGCAGGCCTGCTGGCACCGCGAGGTGGTCGAGGAGGCCCGCATCGCCTTCCTGAAGGAGGCGGAGGCGCGCCACCTCAATCATGTCGACGTCTTCGAGGTGCCCGGCTCGTTCGAGATTCCGCTGCATGCGCAGATCCTCGCCAAGACGCGGCGCTACACCGCGATCGTCGCGGCCGGCCTCGTCGTCGATGGCGGCATCTACCGCCACGAGTTCGTCGCCGACACCGTGATCAAGGCGCTGATGGACGTGCAGTTGCGCACCGAGGTGCCGGTATTCTCCGCAGTGCTGACGCCGCAGCAATTCCACGAGACCGAGGTGCACTACGACTTCTTCCGCAGGCACTTCGCGATCAAGGGTGTCGAAGTTGCGGAAGCCTGCGCCAACACGCTGCTCGGACTCGAGCGCCTGCGCGGCCAGGTCGCGGCGGGGATTGTAGGCTAGACACCCTCACACGCCGCTGATTGTCAATCCCGCCGCCGTCCCTATAAAGTCGGCGGCGGGAGGAGGACGCTCCGTGGAGACGGGGCGGCCGACAAGATCATGTTCGAAGGACACGATCCCTATCTCGTCGCGCTCTCTGTGGCGGTCGCGAGCCTGGGTGGCTATACCGGCTTTGCGCTTGCGGCTCGTATCCGCAACACGCCCGGCGTCAGCAACCGCGTGCTGCTCGCGGGTGCGGCGGCATTTCTGGCCGTCGGCATCTGGACCATGCATTTCGTCGGCATGCTGGCCGCGCCTCTGCCGCCCGACACCGTCTACCTCGTCCTGCCCACCATCATCTCGTTCCTGATCTGCGCACTGGTGGTCGGCATTTCCCTGTTCTTCGTCTCGATCGGCGAGCCTTCACTGAAGCGGGTGGCATCGTCCGCCGTTTTGCTCGGCGTCGGTGTCGCCAGCATGCATTATGTCGGAATCCACGGCCTCGCCGGGTCCTTCGGCATCGTGCACGATTGGTCGATGGTGCTGCTGTCGATCCTGGTTGCGGTTGTCACCGCCTATGGCGGCCTGCGCGCCTTCCTGGCGCAGCAGGAAGGT
Source organism: Bradyrhizobium centrolobii (assembly GCF_001641635.1). Classification (GTDB taxonomy): domain Bacteria; phylum Pseudomonadota; class Alphaproteobacteria; order Rhizobiales; family Xanthobacteraceae; genus Bradyrhizobium; species Bradyrhizobium centrolobii. Next base: position 77,141 of record NZ_LUUB01000080.1, on the reverse strand, counting down.
TTTCGCCTGATCGTGAGTTCGATCGCCTTCGGCATTGCGGTCTCCGGCATGCACTACACCGCGATGCTCGGCATGCACTTCGTGCCGCTAACGGGCGAGGCACACCGCCATCTCGGCGGCAGCCTTGCCGCATCGCAGCAAATCTTGTCGATCGTCGTTGCCGTACTGTGCTTCGTGATCGCGGCCGGCTTTCTGTTGTCCCTGGTACCGGATCCGCGGCGGCAGGCGCAGGTGTCCGTCACCGCTGATCCAGTTGCACCCCCGGCCGCTGCCGAGCCGGTTGCCATGGTCACATCGCCGCGACCGGTGACGCCGCTCGGTGGTCTCGGTCAGCCGCCCCGTAGGCCGGCGCCGCGCCTGCCGGTCGAAGGAGCCGACGGCACGCATTTCATCGACACGGCCAATGTGCGCAGCGTCCGCGCGGATGCGCATTACACGCGGGTCCATGACGGCACGCGCGAGCGGATGTGTCCGTGGTCGATCTCGGAGGCCGAGGCGCAGCTCGATCCCTCGCTGTTCCTGCGGGTGCACCGCAGCCATATCGTCGCGATCCCCCACGTCGCGCTGGTCCGGAAAGAGGGCGACGGCGCCGTCCTCGAACTCGATGGTCCGTCGCCGCACCGCGTGCCAGTCAGCCGGGCCAAGATCGCCGAGGTGAAGGCGCGTCTGGGACTGGCCAATCGGCGGCACGCGTAGACTTCAACCGCATTTGTAGGTGCGCTCCCTCTCCCGCTTGCGGGGGAGGGCTGGGGTGGGGGTGTCGCCGCAATCGATACTCCCAATGTGGATAGAGCCCCCACCCGGCGCTTCGCCATAGCCGAGGCTTCGCCTCGGCGTCCCTTAGAGGACGGCCGCCGAAGGCGGCCTATGCCTCCCCCGCAAGCGGGAGAGGTTTCAGAGTTTGCCTCCATACGTCGCCGACCTTGACGCAATTCGTGCGTGTCTCGCCGCAATTCGTGCAAAAACCCCGCGCTTGTGCCCCAATGATTGCGGTCAACTCCGCCCGGAGAGACCGTCCCGCCAACGTCCGCGCCGTCAGCGCCAGAGACGATTGGGAGGAGATGATGATCCCGGGCTCATTCAGCTATCACCGGCCGGCGAGCGTCGCCGATGCCGTCAAACTCTTGTCAGACCTCGGCGAGGATGCACGGCCGCTGGCCGGCGGGCACAGTCTGGTGCCGATGATGAAGCTTCGGCTCGCGACCCCCGCCCATCTGGTCGACCTGCACGGCATTGCCGCCCTGAAGGGCATCCGCCGCGACGGCAACAATCTCGTCATCGGTGCGATGACCACCCAGCACGATCTCCTGGCCTCCGACGAGGTCGGCAAGTCGGTGCCGATCCTGCACGAGGCAGCGCTGCTCATCGCCGATCCGCAGGTGCGCTACCGCGGCACGATTGGCGGCAATGTCGCCAATGGCGATCCCGGCAACGACATGCCGGCGCTGATGATGACGCTGGGCGTGGCCTATCGCCTCGAAGGCCCCGGCGGTGTCCGCGATGTGGCCGCTGCCGACTTCTACCAGGGCGCCTATTTCACCGCGCTCGAGCCCGGCGAGATCCTGACCTCCGTCTTGGTCCCAGTGCCCGCGGCCGGCCACGGCTACGCCTATGAAAAGCTCAAGCGCAAGGTCGGCGACTACGCCACGGCCGCCGCCGCGGTCGTGCTGACCATGGCAGGCGGCAAGGTCGCGACCTGCACGATCGGGCTCACCAATGTCCACGAGACGCCGCTGCTCGCAACTGACGCGGCCAACGCCGTGATCGGCACCAGCCTCGATGCCGCGACGATGAAGAAGGCGGCCGAGGCGGCGGAGGCGATCATGTCGCCGGCCGCGGATGCCCGCGGGCCGATCGAATACCGCAAGCACGTCGGCGGCATCATGGTGACGCGCGCGCTGCAGCGCGCCGCCGCCAGGGCGAAATGAGGGAGGGATCGATGGCAAAAACACATGTGACCATGAAGGTGAACGGCGCCGAGGTCGAAGGCCTCGTCGAGCCGCGCACGCTGCTGGTGCATTTCATCCGCGAGAATCTCGGGATGACCGGCACCCATATCGGCTGCGAGACCACCCATTGCGGCGCCTGCACCGTCGACATCGATGGCATGTCGGTGAAGTCCTGCACGATGTTCGCAGTCCAGGCTCAGGGAAGCGATATCACGACGATCGAAGGCATGGCCAACGCCGACGGCACGCTGTCGGCCCTGCAGGAAGGCTTCCGCATGATGCATGGCCTGCAATGCGGCTTCTGCACGCCCGGCATGATCATGCGCGCGCACCGGCTGCTCAAAGAAAATCCCTCGCCGGGCGAGCAGGAGATCCGGATGGGCATCTCCGGCAACATTTGCCGCTGCACCGGCTACCAGAACATCGTCAAAGCAATCCAGTACGCCGCCGCCAAGATCAACGGCGTGGAATTCCGGGAGGCCGCAGAATGAACGACATGACTCCCACGCGGGAACAACGCGAAGCCGTGCTCGAAGGCATGGGCTGCAAGCGCAAGCGCGTCGAGGACATCCGCTTCACCCAAGGCAAGGGCAACTACGTCGACGACGTCAAGCTGCCGGGCATGCTGCACGGCGACTTCGTCCGCTCGCCGCATCCGCATGCGCGCGTCAAGAAGATCGACGACAGCGAGGCGCTGAAAGTCCCCGGCGTGCTCGCGGTCATCACCGCCGAGACGCTGAAGACGGTCAACCTCGCCTGGATGCCGACGCTCGCCGGCGACGTCCAGATGGTCTTGGCCGATGGCAAGGTGCTGTTCCAGAACCAGGAAGTGGCCTTCGTCGTCGCGACCGACCGCTATGCTGCCGACGACGGCATCAACAAGGTGGTGGTCGAGTACGAGCCGCTGCCGCCGCTGGTCGATCCGTTCAAGTCGATGGATGCCGACGCTCCGGTGCTGCGCGAGGACCTCGCCGGCAAGACCACGGGCGCGCATGGTCCGCGCAAGCACCACAACCACATCTTCGAGTGGACGGTCGGTGACAAGGAGCTGACCGACGCAGCGTTTAAAAAGGCCGAGGTGACGATCAAGGAGATGATCTCCTATCACCGCACCCATCCGTCGCCGCTGGAAACCTGCCAGTGCGTCTGCTCCTTCGACAAGATCAAGGGTGAGCTCACGATCTGGGGCACGTTCCAAGCCCCGCATGTGATCCGCACCGTGGTATCGCTGATCGCAAAGCTGCCGGAGCAGAAGATCCACGTCATCGCGCCCGACATCGGCGGCGGTTTCGGCAACAAGGTCGGCGCCTATCCCGGCTACATCTGCGCGGCCGTGGCCTCCATAGTCACCGGCAAGCCGGTGAAATGGGTCGAGGATCGCATCGAGAACCTCACCGCGACCTCGTTCGCGCGCGACTACCACATGACGACGGAGATCGCCGCGACCAAGGAGGGCAAGGTCACGGGTCTTCGCGTCCACGTGCTCGCCGATCACGGCGCGTTCGACGCCTGTGCCGACCCGTCGAAATGGCCGGCCGGCTTCTTCAACATCGTCACGGGTTCCTACGACTTCCCGACCGCGCATCTGGCGGTGGATGGCGTCTATACGAACAAGGCGCCGGGCGGTGTCGCCTACCGTTGCTCGTTTCGCGTCACGGAGGCGGCCTATTGCATCGAGCGCGCCATGGATATTTTGGCGCAAAAGCTCAACATGGATCCGGCGGAGCTGCGGCTGAAGAACTTCATCAAGCCGGAGCAGTTCCCGTACCACTCGGCCTTGGGCTGGGAATACGATTCCGGCGACTACCACACCGCCATGCGCAAGATGATGGAGACCACCGGCTACGCCGCGCTCCGGAAAGAGCAGGCGGAGAAGCGCGCTGCGTTCGCGCGGGGGGAAACCCGCGAGATCATGGGGTTAGGGGTCTCCTTCTTCACCGAGATCGTCGGCGCTGGTCCGTCGAAGAACTGCGACATCCTCGGCATCGCGATGTTCGATTCCTGCGAGATCCGCATGCATCCGACCGGTGCGGGGATCGCGCGGATGGGCACCAAGAGCCAGGGCCAGGGCCACGAGACCACCTGGGCGCAGATCATCGCGACCGAGATCGGCATTCCCGCCGACAACATCCAGGTCGAGGAGGGCAACACCGACACCGCGCCGTACGGGCTCGGCACCTACGGCTCGCGCTCGACACCGGTCGCGGGCGCCGCGATCGCCATGGCGGCGCGAAAGATCAAGGCCAAGGCGCAGATGATCGCGGCCTACAAGCTCGAGGTCCACGAGGACGATCTCGAATGGGACATCGATGGTTTCCGTGTGAAGGGCCTGCCGGAGAAGTTCATGTCGATGAAGGATATCTGCTGGGCGGCGTACAACGCGGTGCCGCCGGGCATGGAGCCGGGGCTGGAAGCGGTCAGCTACTACGATCCGCCCAACATGACCTATCCGTTCGGCGCCTATCTCTGCGTCATGGACATCGACGTCGATACCGGCGTGTACAAGGTCCGGCGCTTCTATGCGCTCGACGATTGCGGCACCCGCATCAACCCGATGATCATCGAGGGCCAGGTGCATGGCGGCCTGACCGAAGCCTTCGCCATCGCGATGGGCCAGGAGATCCGCTACGACGAAACCGGCAACGTCGTCACCGGTTCGTTCATGGACTTCTTCATGCCGACCGCGGTCGAGACGCCGCATTGGGAGACCGACTTCACCGTCACGCCGTCGCCGCATCATCCGATCGGCGCCAAGGGCGTCGGCGAAAGCCCCAATGTCGGCGGCGTGCCGGCCTTCTCCAATGCCGTCAACGATGCGTTCTCGTTCCTGGGCGCGACGCACATCCAGATGCCGCACGACTACTGGCGCAACTGGAAGGCGGCGAAGGATCTCGGAGCGGTCGCGTAATGTCGTCATTGCGAGGAGCGAGGCGACGAAGCAATCCAGACTTTCTCCGCGGGGCATTTCTGGATTGCTTCGCTTCGCTCGCAATGACGGAGGAATACTGAGATGAAAGGCCGCGACGAGATCGCCCAAGCGCTGGCCGGATCGGGTTACATCGCCGATGCGGATCTGGCGACGGCGATCTCGCTGATGCAGCTGTTGCGGCGTCCGCTGCTGCTGGAAGGCGAGGCGGGCGTCGGTAAGACGGAGGTGGCGAAGGCGCTTGCCAAGGTGCATGCGACCGAGCTGATCCGGCTGCAATGCTATGAGGGCCTCGACCAGTCCTCCGCGATCTACGAATGGAATTACCAGCGCCAGTTGCTGGCGATCCAGGCGCATCGCGGCACGGACAGCATCGAGGACCAGATCTTCTCGGAGAAGTATCTGCTGGAGCGGCCGCTGCTCGCCGCGATCCGTCGCGCGCAGGCGCCGGTGCTGCTGATCGACGAGATCGACCGCGCCGATGACGAGTTCGAGGCATTCCTGCTGGAGCTGTTGTCCGATTTCCAGGTCTCGATCCCCGAGCTCGGCACCATTCCGGCGATCACCATTCCGCATGTCGTGCTGACCTCGAACGGCACGCGCGAGCTCTCCGATGCGCTGCGCCGTCGCTGCCTCTATCACTACGTCGACTATCCCGATGTCGATCGCGAGGCCCGCATCATCCTGGCGCGCATCGCCGGTGCGAGCCCATCACTCGCGCTCCAGATCGCGCGCATGGTCGAAAGTGTCCGCAAGGAGGAGTTGCGCAAGGTCCCGGGCGTAGCGGAGACGCTGGATTGGGCGGCGGCGCTGGTCGGCCTGGACATCCGCGATCTCCATGATGCGCCCGAGACCGTGCACGAGACCCTGATCTGCCTTTTGAAGACGCAGGAGGACCGCGCGCGCGTCACGCCGCAGGTGACGCAGCGCCTGCTCGGGAGGGTCGCATGAGCTGCTGTGGCTCCAGCCCCGGTTACGACGATCTCAATGAGGTGTCTCACCTCGTTTCCGCAAGGCTCGCCGCCTTCCTGCGCAGCTTGCGCGATGCCGGCTTCCGGATCGGACTCGCCGAAGGGCAGGATGCGGCGACGCTGATGTCGACCGGCTATGCGGCACGGCCGAACCTCTTGCGCGCGGCGTTCAAGCATCTCTTCTCCGCACGCAAGTCGGATTGGGACAAGTTCGACGGGTTGTTCGATGCATTCTGGCTCGGCAAGCGCGTGCGGTCGCGCTCCCGCACCATCGGCTCAGCGCCCGGCGCCAGCAACCCGTCGCTGAAGAGCTTGCAGGACAAGACGGCTGAGCTGGGCGGTAGCCAGTCTGTCGCCGACCAGCTTCCATCCTCTGACGATGCGCCGGAGGGGCGCTCCGGCGAGGGCCGCATGGAGGGCGCCTCGCGTGCGGAGAATCTCGCCGAGGTCGATTTCAGAAAGCTCAGCGATCCCGATCAGGTCGCGCAGGCCCACGACGCCGCCGCGCAGCTCGCAAGGGTGATGCGTACGCGGCTGACCCGGCGTGATCTGGCGCGCCGGCGCGGCTATCGTCTCGACCTCAGGCGCACCATCCATCGCAACATCAGTCATGGCGGCGTGCCGATCAGCCTGGTGAAACGGCAGCGCAAGGACAAGCCGCTGCGGCTCATCGTGCTGCTCGACGCCTCCGGCTCGATGAGCATGTATACCTCCGTGTTCCTGCGCTTCATCCACGGCGTCCTCGACGAATTCCGCGAGGCCGAGGCGTTCCTGTTCCACACACGGCTGGCCTACGTCTCCGACGCGATGAAGGAGAAGGACGCCGGCCGTGCGCTCGATCGCCTCTCGATCATGGCGCAGGGCGCAGGCGGTGGCACACGGATCGGCGAAAGCCTGCAAACCTTCAACCGCTGGCACGCGGCGCGCGTGATCCACTCGCGCAGCTGTGTGATGATCGTGTCCGATGGCTACGAGACCGGCGACGCCGCTTTGCTCGGACGCGAAATGGCCGCGCTGTCGCGGCGCTGCCGGCGCATCGTCTGGCTCAACCCGATGATGGCCTGGGAGGGCTATGCGCCGGAGGCGCGGGGCATCAAGGCGGCGCTGCCGCATGTCGATCTCTATGCGCCCGCCAACACGCTGCAAAGCCTGCGCGCGCTCGAACCCTATCTGGTGAAGCTCTAGAGGAGGCACCGATGACCGCTCACGTCGAAGTGCTGGATCTCGTGGCGCAGATGAAGGCGGCCGAGCGCGCCTTCGTCCTCGCGACCGTGGTGCGTACGGTCTCGGTCACCGCGGCCAAGGCCGGCGCGAAGGCGATCATCGCAGCGGACGGCACCATCGTTGCGGGCTGGATCGGCGGCGGCTGCGCCCGCGGCGCGGTGCTGAAGGCGGCGCGCGAGGCGCTTGCGGACGGCGAGCCGCGCATGGTCTCGGTGCAGCCGGAGAACCTGCTCGCCGAGCTGGGGGTGAGGGCGGGGGACAGCCGCGACGGCGTCCGCTTCGCCAGCAACATGTGCCCGAGCAAGGGCACCATGGACATCTTCGTCGAGCCGGTGCTGCCGCATCCTTCGCTCGTCATTCTCGGCGCAAGCCCGGTGGCACTGTCGCTGGCGGCGCAGGCGCGCACGCTCGGCTATCACGTCACGCTCGCCGCGCGCTCGGCCGATCTCACCGCTCAGCCAGATGCCGACACCATTATTGATGGCTACCAGCTCGGTGAGCTCAACGAGGCGAAGCGCTTCGTCGTGGTCTCGACGCAGGGCAAGGGCGATGAAGCCGCCTTGCGCGCTGCCGTCGCAACCAAGGCCGACTATCATGCCTTCGTCGGCAGCCGCCGCAAGATGGCCTCGCTCCGCGCCAGGCTCATTGCGGAAGGCGCGAATGCCGGCGCGATCGATAGCGTCAAGGCGCCGGCCGGACTCGATCTCGGCGCCATCACACCGGAGGAGATCGCGATGTCGATCCTTGCTGAGATCACCAGGGAGCGCCGGCGCGGCCAGCGCGCCGCCAATCAGGCAGCAACGAGAGAGTGAGAGCCGATCATGCAGATGAACGACAGCCAGCGTATCCCCGCGTCACGCGAGCAGGTGTGGGCGGCGCTGAATGACCCCGCTGTGCTGAAGCAGTGCATCCCCGGCTGTCAGGCGCTCGAGGTGACCGGCCCGAACGAGATGACCGCCACTGTGATCTTCAAGGTTGGCCCGGTGAAGGCGACGTTTGGCGGCAAGGTGACCCTGTCCGACCTCGATCCGCCCAACGGCTATCGCATTTCGGGCGAGGGCTCCGGGGGCGTTGCCGGCTTTGCCAAGGGCGGCGCTGTCGTGCGGCTGGAATCCGAAAGCGCTGACGTCACGGTGCTGCACTACGAGGTCGACGCGCAGATCGGCAGCAAGCTCGCCCAGCTCGGCGCGCGGCTGATCAACTCGACCGCGACAAAGCTCGCCGGAGAGTTCTTCAAATCCTTTGCCGAGGTCGTTGGCGTCAGGGTGGAAGCTGTTTAGATCGTATATCTGCAAGGCGTCGAGATCGACGCTGGTGGTGATCAGCACGCACCGCCACGCGCGACCATCTTGCCTTCAGCCCAGAGATACGCCTGCCTTGGCACGGCTTATTCCGAGGGTCAGGATGCGATGCAGGAGATCCGGATAGGCGAGCCCGTCATGTTGAGCCGCCGTGGCGAACTCCTGGCTCTTCGCGATTTCGGGATTGGGGTTTGCCTCTATGAAATACGGAGTGCCGTCGGCGGAGAGACGAAAGTCGATGCGCGCGTAACCATCGAGTCCAAGCGCCCGGTAGATGCGTTTCGCAGCTCGCTGAATGCGAGCGGTTACGTCGGGCGTCAGGTCTTTCGCGGGCCCGTCGACAATTCCGACGCGCTCCTGATAATCGGGATCGTGTTTGGCTTTTTCGGTGGCGATGTGCCGTGACCTGCGCCCGCCCATGCTGCCGAATTTCAATTCCCAAACTGGCAGAACACGCAGCCGATTGTTGCCGAGCACGCCGACATAAAGCTCTCGCCCTTCGATAAATTGCTCGGCGATGGCGGCGGATTCGACCCGATCGTGGATGAAGGCGACCCGCTCTGCGAGCTTCTCGTCCGAATCGACGATGGATGCCTGCGAGATGCCAAAGGATCCGTCCATGTTCAGGCTCTTGACGATCAGCGGCAGCGCAAGATGCGCTGGCCGTTTGACCTTGCGGCGCATCGGGAAGACGGCGAAGGCCGGCACCGCGATCCGGCGATGATGCACCAACGTCTTGGACAGGTCCTTGCCGCGCGCCAGGATCAGGCCACGCGGGTTGCACCCGGTGTACGGGATTTTCATCAGCTCGAGATAGCTTGCGATGTGCTGGTCATATGCAACGTTATAGTGGAACTCCTCCAGCAACGTGAAAACCACGTGCGGCTTGAAGCTTTCGATCTCATCGCGCACCGGCTTGATTTCCTCCTGCGCGCCGAGTGGGCGAACCTCATGGCCGGCCGCGCGCAAGGTACTCACCACATCATATTCTGTTTTCCACGCGTTGATTTCCTGCGCGGTGTATCCGTCGGTTGAGTCCGGAGGCACGAAGTCCGGATGCATGAGCACCAGAATGCGGAGGCGTCTCATAGCGCGATCCATTTGCGCTGAGACGGGCCAAACAGCGCGTGCATCGTCTTGGCGGTCACGAGGACCGTGAAGTCGAGGACGAGCTTCTGTTCAGGGCCGACCGCGCGCAGATCGAGTTCACGGCAGCGGGAGATCATGTCGTCAAGCACGGCATCGAGCGTAAGTTGATTCTCGCCCGTCCATCGCGCGACCAATTGCCTGATCTGGGCGCGATGCCGCCGTATCAAGACCGAAGCCGGGTTTGCCCGCCGGTGCCGTGGATCGGCGGAAAAGAGCCTGGAGAGGTCGCGGTCGTAGGTCTTCGGTGGCGTGAAGGCGTAGAACGCCTGCTTCTTCTTATAGTGGTCTTCGAGCGTTTGGCTGAGATCACGCAGTGGATCGACATGCTCTCGCGTCGTGATCAGCGGTCGCTTTCCCGCAATCTCGCTCATCAGCTCGTCGACATATTCGAGCTTCTTCAGCGCTGGCCAACCGGCATATCGTGTCCGCCAGTTCGAACGCGGCCGCAGCCACACCGCGAAGGTTTCGGCGAAATCTTCATCCGGGTGGCTCTGTGCGTACCAGAGCCGAAGATGCTGGACGTAACGCCTACTGGCCGGATTGGGCCGATAGTAGCGCGGGTAGTGTTTCGACGACGGGCCGAAGAGCTGTTGCCAGCGCCGGCGGCGTTGCAACTGGTAGCCGTGCTGCATGGCATGGCCTGCCTCGTGACGGAGGATAGCCATGCACTCGCGCCAAGTTCCGCCCTCGACGTCGAACATCATCTTCTTCTCGAGCTTCATCAGGCGGGGATGGGCGAGATAGAATGGGATGGCGATGCCGGGCACGCCTCCCGGACTAAACCATTCGCTCGAGATCCACGTGTGTGGCCTTAGCCGGATGCCCCGCTCTTCGAGCTCTTCGTGGAGAGTGCTGACACAATCCTCGAGCCAGGTGCCTTCGACCGCAACCCTCAAACTGCTAAGGCGTTGCTTGAGCAACTGGTCATCCGACAGCTTTTCCCAAGCAAATTTCCGGCGTGGCATCAGGCATCCAGAGGGCAGAGACGGCTCGGTATCTGGATGATGTCATGGGCCGCAGCCGGCAACAACCGCAGAGTCTTCGAGGCGTGCTGCGGGGCGCTTTGGTTCCAGGCAATCTTCACCCGGCCGACGCGCGTTGTCAGACCGCAGGGCAGGCAAAGCGACTTGTCCGCCTTAGCTCGAAGGCAGAAGCGGGCCCACCGACTTCATCGCAAAAGAAAAGGTGGGCACGGCGACTTGCACCTTTGCCCACCCTGCGAACGTTCGAAAGACGAAGAAGCTAGTCGAACAGGCTCGACACCGACTCCTCCGCGGCGGTACGCGCGATCGCGTCCGAGATCAGGCTGGCGATCGGCAGCGTGCGGATGTTCGGCGCCTTGCTTACCGCATCCGTCGGCAGGATCGAGTCGGTGATCACGAGCTCTTTCAGCTTCGAGGAGGCGATGCGGGCGGCCGCGCCGCCGGAAAGCACGCCATGGGTGATGTAGGCGTAGACGTCCTTGGCGCCCTTTGCGATCAGCGCATCGGCCGCGTTCACCAGCGTGCCGCCGGAATCGACGATGTCGTCAACGAGGATGCAGGTGTAGCCGGCAACGTCGCCGATCACGTTCATGACCTCGGACTCGCCGGGACGCTCGCGCCGCTTGTCGACGATCGCGAGCGGGGTGTTGATGCGCTTGGCAAGACCGCGCGCGCGGGCCACGCCGCCGACGTCGGGCGAGATCACCATCACCTTGGAGAGGTCGAACTTCTCCTTGATGTCGCGCACCATCAGCGGCGCCGCGTAGAGATTGTCGGTCGGAATGTCGAAGAAGCCCTGGATCTGGCCGGCATGCAGGTCGAGCGTCATGACGCGGTCGACGCCGGCCTGCGTGATCAAATTGGCGACGAGTTTTGCGGAGATCGGCGTGCGCGAACCCGATTTACGGTCCTGCCGCGCATAGCCGAAATAGGGCAGCACCGCGGTGATGCGGCGCGCCGAGGAGCGGCGCAGCGCGTCGGTGATGATCAGCAGTTCCATCAGATGGTCGTTCGCCGGGAACGAGGTCGATTGGATGATGAAGGCGTCCGAGCCGCGGACGTTCTCCTGGATCTCGACGAATATCTCCATGTCGGCGAAGCGCCGTACCACCGCTTTGGTCAGCGGCAGATCCAGCCCTTGAGCGATCGCCTGGGCGAGAGCCGGATTGGAATTGCCGGCGACAAGCTTGATTGAGCCGTTCTTGGCCGACATGGACGCTTCCTCCCGCGCTTTGCTGGATACGACGTTCAACATCTCAGATACCCACTGGAAGCACGGTTACGACGGGCGAGGAAATATCAGGCCCAAGGCCGCGCTGGCAACCCGGGATGCTACGTTTTCCCAGCGAAAATCCCGAGTCGGGCCAACGGCTTGGCCAGGACTTGGGGCCGTGGTTTAGCGCTGGTTATCGCTCGGCATAGCCGAGCGCGGCGGCCGGCGTCTCCGGCGCGCCTGCGCCCGGCACTACGCTCGCCACGGCCGGTCCCCTCAGGCCCGGGGCGGCCTCGGGCGCATCCGGGGGCGCCCCGTTGATCATATTGGAAAGTCCGCTGAATCCGGCCTGGGCGATCTTCCGCAGGACCAGATCGTCGGCGGCCGACCAGGGGTCGCGCCCGCCCTTGCCGGCGGCCGGTTCCTCACCCGAGAGCCGCAGCGCACGCTGCTGGTTGGCGTCATAGACGTCCCAGACCCAGGCGATTACGGTCTTGCCGCGCACGACCTGGGCGGAGAGGTAGCTGCGCACGCGATAGGCGGCCGTCCCCTCGCGGGAGACGACGGACAGGCTGCGCAGCTTGGATTCGCTGTCGAGCACCCCGACCATGCGGTCGAACACCTGCGGCGGCGGCCCGTCGATCGATTCGAACGCCACCGTCGCCCCGCTGCCGGCGCTCGGCGCCATCGCATAGGAATTGCTCGGCGCACTGCCGCCGGCGCAGCCGCCAAGCGTGCTCGCCGCCGCCAGCAGCACGACCGCCAGCACGCGCGAGCCCGCGCGGCGCAAGATTGATGACGCTTCCCTCATTATGGAGGGCAGCGATATCGTTAAAATCCATTAACGTCTAGGGCGGAGGCGCCACAAAACACACCGTCATTCCGGGGCGCGCCACTTGGCGCGAGCCCGGAATCCATTTCGCCGCGTGAATTGCTGCACGATGGATTCCGGGTTCGCGCTGAGCGCGCCCCGGAATGACAGTTGTTGATGTTGCCTGTGCGTTCACCCTTCCAGCGCGATCGCGTGGATGTGGCGGCCGTAATCCGGCTCCTTGCGATGCACCGAGCGGCGATAGCTGAAGAAGCGCTCGTCGGCATAGGTGTCGAGACCGAGATCGTCGATCATCAGAATGCCGGCGCCCTCCAGCCGCTTCCGGATGTAGCCGGCGAGATCGAACATCGCGTGGCCGTCGCGCACCGATGGAATGAAGAGCATGGCATTCTCTGCATCCGCCTCGATGAAGCGCGCCACGAACTCGTTGCCGACTTCGTAGCTCTCCTGGCGGATCAGCGGGCCGATCGCGGCGATGATGCCGCCGCGTGTCGCACCGAGCTTCTCCATCGCTGATATCGTCGATTCCAGCACGCCGGTCAGCGCGCCCTTCCAGCCGGCATGCGCGCCGCCGATGACGCGTGCGTTGGGATCGACGAACAGCACCGGCCCGCAATCGGCGGTGGAGACGCCGAGCGCGATGCCTGGCGTCCTGGTGACAAGCGCATCGCCCTTCGGTCGCGGTCCGCTCGGCCACGGTGCTTCGGCGACGAGAACATCGGGCGAGTGGATCTGGTGCAGGCTGAGGAAGCGCTCCGGTGCGACGCCGACATGCTCGGCCATGCGGCGGCGGTTCTCCGCGACATGGGCCGGATCGTCATTGGAGCCGAGCCCGCCATTGAGCGCGGCGTAGATGCCGCCCGATACGCCGCCCTCGCGGGTGAAGAAGGCGTGGCGCAGGCCGGGCACCGCGGACAGCAGCGACGAAGCAATGGTCATGAGGCCTCTCCGGCCTGTTCGAGATCGCTGAGGCCTGCAATTCCGGTCAGCCGTGGCTCGGAGATGCCGAGCACCTTGAACATCGAGCCCATGCCGCTGCGACCGGTGTCGGTCAGGCGCTTGAGCGCCAGCGAAATGTCGGTGGCGATGTCCGGCGTGGCCTTCTGCATCAAGGCCGCCGCGCGGGTCTCGATGCCGACGCGCTTGAGGAAATCGCCCTGCGTCACCGGGCCGTGCACGCGGGCGCCGACGTCCTCGGCCGCGCGCGCCAGCGCCTGGAAGTCGACATGGGCGGTCACGTCGGCCTGCCCCGGCGCCTTCAACGGATCGGTGAAGGTGTGGCGCGCGATCGCCTGGAAGGTATCGCCGGCGTCGCTGCGCAAGTGGCCGTAATCGATGATCAGCGCCGCGCCGTCCTGGTCGCGCACGCGCATTGCCAGCTTCATGATCTCGGAGTCAGGGCGCCATTCGAACACGGCGCCCACGGGTGCCGCGCGCACCAGGGGCGGCAGCAGCACGTCGAAGCGCGGCGTCGGCTCGGCCGCCGCGTCAAACTGAAGCTTGCCGTTGCCGTCGATCTCGATTACGCGCTCGTGCCAGCCGTCCTCGCGCTTCACCATCTGGTGGATCGGCAGCACGTCGAAATATTCGTTGGCAAGGATGATGGACGGACCTTCGGGCACGTCATCGATTGTGTCGTGCCAGGTGATGTTGCGAATGCCGGACAGTGTCGCCATCTGCCGCTCGCGCAGCACCGGGTTGACCTCGACCATATGGACGTTGAGTGCCTGGTAGAGCGGCGGCAGCACCCGCAGCGCCCGCAGCGCGTCGGCCATCATGGTGCCGCGGCCGGGGCCGAGCTCGATCAGCCGCAGCGCCTGTGGCGAGCCCATCTGCTTCCACACCGAGGCGCTCCACAGGCCGAGGAGTTCGCCGAACATCTGGCTGACCTCGGGCGCGGTGGTGAAGTCGCCCTCGCGCCCGAGCGGATCGCGCGAGACGTAATAGCCGTAGCGCGGATGCATCAGGCACAGTTCCATGTAGCGCCAGACCGGCATCGGGCCTGACGATTTGATGAGTGCCTTGATCTCGTTCAACAGCGGCGAGTCGCTCACGGCCTGCTTTCTCGGAATGGATTAACGAATGGCCTCGAGGGGCCCCGGCGCGCCGCGCCGTACTGCCCATACAATAAGTATGCCGCCGACAATAAGCATCGGGATCGACAACAGCATGCCCATGGTTAACCCGCCCCACAGGAAGCCGAGCTGGACGTCCGGCTCGCGAAACTGCTCGCCGGCGATCCGGGTCAGGCCGTAGATCAGGATGAAGGCGCCGAGGACCATGCCCGGCCGCTTCAGGGCGCCGAAGCGGATCATCACCGCGAGCACGGTGAACAGCAGGATGCCTTCCATGCCGGCTTCATAGAGCTGGCTCGGATGGCGCGGCAGGTGCGCCACGTCATTGGGGAAGATCATCGCCCAGGGCAGGCTCGGATCGGTGGCGCGGCCCCACAATTCGCCGTTGATGAAATTGGCGATGCGGCCGAGGAACAGCCCGATCGGCCCGACCGCGGTGGCGACGTCGCCGAGCGACAGAATGGGGATGTGGTTGCGGCGTGCAAACCAGACCGCCGCGATGACGCATCCGAGGAAGCCGCCGTGGAACGACATGCCGCCTTCCCACAATCTGAAGATCGCGGTCGGATGCTCGATGAAGAAGGGCAGGTTGTAGAACAGCACATAGCCGGTACGGCCGCCGAGGATGATGCCGAGCGTGACCCAGAGGATGAAGTCGTCGATCTGGACCAGCGAGATCGGCGCGGGCCCGCCCCAGAGTCTCTCGTTCTTCAGCAGCGAGCGCGCATAGAGCCAGCCGAGCACGATCCCGCCGATATAGGCGAGGGCGTACCAGCGGATGGCGAACGGTCCGATCGCGACCGCGATCGGATTGAAGGATGGGAAGTCGATGAGCAGGAAGGGCATCACGCCTTCTGTGTCTAGACGAGATTGCGGCGATAGAGTGCCAGCAGCCGCTCCCAATGCCGCTCGGCGGCGTCGCGGTCATAGACCGGACGCTTGGGGAAGGCGAAGCCGTGATGGGTGCGGGGATAGATCTCGACCTCGGCCTTCGCGCCGTTCATGCCCTGCTTCACCCTCTCGATGACCTCGGGCGGCGCGTAGATATCGGTCTCGGCGCAGGCGAAATAGAGCTCGGCCTTGGTCTTGCCGGCGGCGAGATGCGGGCTGTTGGCCTCGTCGGTTGCCAGATGCGTTCCGTAGATCGAGGCCGCCGCCTTGACGCGATCGGGAAAATGCGTGGCGGCGTTGATGGCGTAACGGCCGCTCATGCAATAGCCGACGGTGCCGATCAGCTTCGTGTTCGCGGCCGTCTGGCCCTCGGCATAGGTGAGCAGCGCTCTGGTGTCGTCCATGATCATGGGGATGTTGAGGGAAGCCATGAGCTGGAACATACGCTTGCGCGCCGGCGAGTTCGGATCGGCCGGCAACGGGCCGAGCTCCATTACGCCGGAGCGGTAATAGAGGTTCGGTAGCATCACATAGTAGCCCGATGTCGCGAGCCGGCGCGCCATGTCGCGCAGCTCTTCGCGGATCGCCGGCGCATCCATGTAGAACAGGAGGACCGGGAACGGTCCGCCGCGCTCGGGATGACTGATGAAGGTTGCGGTGTGGCCGTCCTGGGTGGGAATTGCGATCTGCTGGTCGATCATCACTTGCGCCTTTTGATTCTTCTTATGCAGGGACGTTGAATACGATTGCAAGGAAACCGGGGCGTGACAAGGATACACCCTGGCCGCAAAAGCCCTTGAACCGCCCTGTCCGGATTGCCATTGTCTTTGAAGCTGTTCGCGCAAAGTTTATCGGAGGCCGCCATGACCCAGACCACCAACCGGTTTTTCGACGAGATCGGCCGCCTGATGAACGACGCCGCGGGTGCCGCCCAGGGCGTCAAGCGCGAGTTCGACACCGTGATGCGCACCCAGGCGGAAAAATTCCTGCGCGATATGGATCTGGTCAAGCGCGAGGAGTTCGAGGCGGTCAAGGACATGGCGCGCCTGGCGCGTGAGGAGAACGAGGCACTGAAAGCGCGGATCGCGGCGCTGGAGGCCAAGCTGGGCGCGACGTCGGCGTAGGGCGTTCTTACCCTCTCCTGGAGGGGGAGGGTCGATTACGCATGGAGCGAAGCGGAATGCGCAGCGGGGTGGGGTGATCTCTCCACTCGGGCATCGCTCCAGGGGAGAGAGTCACCCCACCCCATCGCTTCGCGCACCCTCGCCCTCCAGGGGAGGGTGGTAGCCCGACCCGGCAGCCCATTTTCCTTGTCATTTCCGCATCTTCCGGGTAAAAGCCCGCCACGTCCGCGGCCCCCGCACCCCTGGAGGCTTGCTGCGGACAGCACCATGGGCCGCCTTGCGGCCCATTAACTTTTGCAAAAACAAGGACTTATGACTATGGCGACCGTCAAGGAATTGAAGGCGACCGCACGTCCGAAGAGCGGCAAGGGGGCCGCCCGGGCTGAGCGTCGCGCCGGGAGAGTGCCCGGAGTGATCTATGGTAACAACCAGCCCCCGCTCCCGATCTCGGTTGACGATCGCGAACTGCGCCAGCGCATCCTCGCCGGCCGTTTCCTGACCACCCTTGTCGACATCGACCTCGACGGCAAGAAGCACCGCGTGATTCCGCGCGACTTCCACCTCGATCCGGTCAAGGACTTCCCGATCCATGTCGACTTCATGCGGCTCGGCGAAGGCGCCACCATCCGCATCAGCGTGCCCCTGCACGTCGTGAAGGCGGAAGGCTCGCCCGGCGTGAAGCGCGGCGGCACGGTCAACATCGTCGCCCACGCGATCGAGCTCGAATGCGGTGTCGAGAGCATCCCGCAGTTCCTCGAGGCCGACGTCGGCTCGCTCGAGATCGGTCACTCGCTCCATCTGTCGGACATCAAGCTGCCGACCGGCGTGAAGGCGCTGACCCGCGAAGACGCAACGCTCGTCACCATCGTGCCGCCGTCCGGCTACGCCGAAGAGCAGAGGGCTGCGGCTGCGGCCGGTGCTGCGGCTCCGGGTGCCGCTGCGGCTGCTCCGGCGGCTGGCGCTGCTGCGCCGGCTGCGGGTGCTGCTGCTCCGGCAGCGGCTGCCAAGGCTCCCGCCGGCGGCGACAAGAAGAAGTAATCTCTCAAAGCTGGCGCGCGGTCCTGATCGCGCGCCAAGCGAGGGGCGCGCCGCGTCATGCGACTCTTTGTTGGGCTCGGCAATCCCGGCGCACGATACGCACGCAACCGTCACAATATCGGCTTCATGGCCGTCGACGAGATCGCGCGGCGTCATGGTTTCTCGCCATGGCGCCGTCGCTTTCAGGGCGAGACCTCGGAAGGTGTGCTCGGCACCGAGCGCGTGATCCTGCTCAAGCCCACGACCTACATGAACGAGTCGGGCCGTAGCGTTCAGGAAGCGGCAAGCTTCTTCAAGATCGCGCCGGGCGACGTCACCGTGTTCCAGGACGAGCTCGAACTGCCGCCGGGCAAGGTGCGGGTGAAGATCGGCGGCGGCATCGCCGGCCACAATGGCCTGCGCTCGATCTCCGCCCATATCGGCAACGAGTACCGCCGGGTGCGGCTGGGCATCGGTCATCCCGGCGTCAAGCAACTGGTGCACGGCCACGTGCTGTCGGACTTCTCCAAGGCCGACGGCGAGTGGGTGGCGACGCTTTGCGACGCAGTCGCCGAGCACGCCGAACTGCTCGCCAAGGGCACGGATGCGACGTTCGCCAACAGGGTGCATCTCGCCATGCAGGCGAAGGGGTTTTTGACCAAGGACGACAACGGAGAGAAGCAGGGTTAGCTTGCTCTGCCTCCTCCGTCATGCCCGGGCAGAAGCGCGAAGCGCGTCTTCGCGCTAGATGTCCCGGGCATCCACGTGCTTCGTTCCGCGCGTTGAGGCGTGGATGGCCGGGACAAGCCCGGCCATGACGAATTCGGATAGAGGATGTTATGGGATTCAAATGCGGGATTGTCGGGTTGCCCAATGTCGGCAAGTCGACCTTGTTCAACGCGCTGACCGAGACGGCCGCGGCGCAAGCCGCGAACTATCCGTTCTGCACGATCGAGCCGAATGTCGGCGAGGTCGCCGTGCCCGATCCGCGGCTGGAGAAGTTGGCGGCGGCCGCCAAGTCAGCGCAGATCATCCCGACCCGGTTGACCTTCGTCGACATCGCAGGTCTCGTGCGTGGCGCCTCCAAGGGCGAAGGCCTCGGCAACCAGTTCCTCGCCAACATCCGCGAGGTCGATGCCATCGCGCATGTCGTGCGCTGCTTTGAAGATTCCGACATCACCCATGTCGAGGGCAAGATCGCGCCGCTCGCCGACATCGAGACCATCGAGACCGAGCTGATGCTCGCCGACCTCGACAGCCTCGAGAAGCGCGTCGACAATCTCACCAAGAAGGCCAAGGGCAACGACAAGGACGCCAAGGAGCAGCTCGACCTCGTCAACCGCACGCTGGTGCTGCTGCGCGACGGCAAGCCGGCGCGCCTCGTCGAGCGCAAGGCTGAGGAAGAGCGCGCCTTCTCGATGCTCGGCCTGCTGTCGTCAAAACCGGTGCTCTACGTCTGCAACGTCGAGGAAGGCTCCGCCGCCACCGGCAATGGCTTCTCCAAGGCGGTCGAGGAGCAGGCCGCAAAAGAGGGCGCGGTAGCCGTCGTCATCTCCGCCAAGATCGAATCCGAGATCGCGACGCTGTCGCGCGAAGAGCGCGTCGACTTCCTGGAGACGCTGGGCCTCGAAGAAGCCGGCCTCGATCGCCTGATCCGCGCCGGCTACACGCTGCTCGATCTCATCACCTATTTCACGGTGGGACCGAAAGAGGCGCGCGCCTGGACCATCCATCGCGGCACCAAGGCGCCGGCGGCGGCCGGTGTGATTCACACCGATTTCGAAAAGGGCTTCATCCGCGCCGAGACCATTGCGTATGACGACTACGTCGCGCTCAACGGCGAAGCCGGCGCCCGCGACGCCGGCAAGCTGCGTCTCGAAGGCAAGGACTACACCGTCGCCGACGGCGACGTGATGCATTTCCGGTTTAATACGTAAAGAGCCGAAATCGTCATTCCGGGGCGCGCGTAGCGCGAACCCGGAATCCATTCATCCGCTCGCTCCGGCGGCCCGATGGATTCCGGGCTCGCCTCTTCGAGGCGCCCCGGAATGACGTGCTAGCGCATCCCGCCGCCCTGGTCGCGGATCGCGCCGAGATGCTCGTTGATGCGGAAGACGATCAGGATCAGCTCCGCGGCGATGCGCGAGAACACCGTTCCGGCGACGACGCCGGCG
The DNA here is from genome assembly GCF_001641635.1 of Bradyrhizobium centrolobii. Classification (GTDB taxonomy): domain Bacteria; phylum Pseudomonadota; class Alphaproteobacteria; order Rhizobiales; family Xanthobacteraceae; genus Bradyrhizobium; species Bradyrhizobium centrolobii. The sequence goes on along the minus strand of NZ_LUUB01000080.1, from coordinate 57,312 downwards.
ATCGAGCGCAGCAGGATCAGGAAGCCGCCGAACGGGCTGATCGCCATTTCGGTGAGACCGTAGAAGATGCCGGAGAGGCCGAACAGGCAGATCAGCGCGATCACCAGCCAGTAGAAGGTCTTGATGATCGTCGGCGTGATGAAGCGGTCCCACTGAAACAGATCGCTGAATGAAAACATTGCTCTCCCCGGGCAAATCGGGCCTCGGCCCTCGGTTGATCCGACTCAGACCAAGGCGGCCGGATCGAATGTAGCACGAGCCATGCGGGCCGGCGGGTTGAGATTGCCGCAAAGTGCGGCCACAATCTGTCATTTCCGCAAAGCTTTCCCGAAATGACCCTGACCTTCGAAGACTTCCCGCCCGGCCGGTTCGGCACGTTCGGCCCGCGCCATGTCACCCGCGACGAGATTTTGGCCTTTGCCGCCGAGTTCGATCCGCAGCCGATGCACCTGGACGAGGAGGCAGCTAGCAAGAGCATGCTGCGCGGCCTGTCCGGGTCCGGCTGGCATCTCTGCTCACTGATGATGCGAATGATGGCCGACGGCTTCATCACCCGCGCCGCCTCGCTCGGCTCGCCGGGCGTCGACGAGGTGCGCTGGCTGTCGCCGCTCAGGCCCGGCGATGACCTCTCGCTCGATGTCGACGTCGTGGAAGCCCGCACCTCGAAGAGCCGTCCCTCACTCGGCATCGTCAAGTTCAAATGCACCGCGCGCAACGCCAAGGGCGAGGCGCTGTGCGAGATGACCTCGCCGATCCTGATCAAGCGTCGCGAGGGGGCGGTCTGATGCGGTTCTTCGAAGAGATCGAGATCGGTCACCGCCGCGAACTCGGCGCCTATACGTTCACGGCTGAGTCCATCAAGACGTTCGCCGCAAAATTCGATCCGCAGCGCTTCCACCTCGACGAGGAGGAAGGCAAGAATTCGCTGTTCGGCGGGCTCGCCGCATCCGGCTGGCATGTCGGCTCCGCCTGCATGAGCCTGGTCGTGGCGGACGGCCAGCGGCTGGCGAAAGAGGCGGCCGCGCGCGGCGCGGAGATCGCGGTGTGGGGGCCGTCGCCGGGCTTCCGTGACCTGCGCTGGATCAGGCCGGTGCTCGCCGGCGACACCGTCGCTTACGTCAGTGTCGTCATCGACAAGCGCACATCCGGCTCGCGTCCCGGCTGGGGCATCCTGACGGCGCGCACCACCGGCACCAACCAGCGCGGCGAGGAGGTCTACTCCATCACCGCCACCGCCTTCGTGCCGATGCGCGGGAACAAGGCGTAATTTAGAATCTATCCAGGTGGTCGCTCTGTCTTCACCTCTCCCCGCTTGCGGCCGCTTGCGGGGAGAGGTCGAATTCGATTGCAGATCGAATTCGGGTGAGGGGGTAAAGGTCTCACGACAGTCTCACGCGTGGAAAGAGGCCCCTCACCCCAACCATCTCCCCGCGAAGGGCGGGGAGAGGGAGAGGAGATAGAGGCCGAGTGTTGCCCGCGCGCTATGGACGCGATTCAGGCTGGCTGCCATAAGCCCCTCCGAGACGGGCCGCCCACGAAGCAGTCGGCGGAACCACCGAGTTGCTAACCAATTATGAACCTGTCGCTGTCTATTTGAACGAATAGGCAAAGGACAGGGGACGAGAACCATGGCAGACCGAGGCGCACTCAAGCTGGTCGGATTTATCTTCGCTACCGCGACGCTGGCAGTGATGCTGGTCGCCGGCATGGTGGTGAAGGGCTATGCCGATGGTGGCTATACCCTGGAAGCCTCGACGGTCGAGGCGAGCCACTAAGACTTCGTTAACGCTGTCCCGTCGGATTTCAGGCCTCGCCGCTCAGCGGCTGTAAACGAACGCCAGCACCGCGATAGCGACAGCCAGCAGTCCCACAAAGCGTAGCATGATCGTGCCGAACTGGTTCGGCGCAGGCCGTAGCGGGATCGGGTCCGTATTGTCGGGCCGAATGCTTTCCATGTGAATTGTCCCCTGGCCCGGCCGCAAAGGCTGCGGGCGCTTGGCATTGGTCGCCGCGGAACCGCTGAAAGTTCAACGCGGGGATTTTGTGGCTGGTCCGGAGCGCGGGGCGCGCCAAATCCTCCGCTGTCATGCGCCGCGACAGCGCAGGCATCCAGTACGCCGCAGCTTCTCGGCTCCAGCCTCGCCGTCGCTGGAATACTGGATCACCCGCTTTCGCCGGTGATGACACCTACAGTTGGGAGCTTGCGCGCTCTCGTGCCCCATCAAATCAAAACCGCCGCGTCCCCTCTCGGGAAACGCGGCGGCTGATGACGTGTGATGCAGGCGATCAGCCGTTGCGCAGGCCGTCGGCGGTGCGCTTCCACTGCGAGACGTTGTCGGCGATCATGCGCGTCGACTTCATCGCGGCCTGGCTGAGCTGGGCGTAGCCGGAGATCTCGCGCTGGACGCGCTGGCCTTCGGCGTGGAGGAGATCACGCAGGCTCTCGAGCTCGGAGATCAGGTTCTCGATCTCGGCGAGCGAAGTGCCGGCGACGCGCTGGATCAGCGAGTTGACGTTGTTGACGGTGGCTTCCGCGTTGGAATCGAGCGCGGGCTCGCTGCCAGATGCCGGCCGGCGCAGATAGGCGATGTCGTTACGCACGAAATCGCGGATGCCGGCCTCGACCTCCGTCACGGCGGCGAGGTTGGTGTCGACCGTCTCGGTCTCGGTCGCTTCAATCTTTTCCGGGCGGGTGGCGTTCATCGTTGTTCCCCTGTTCACGTTGGGCGCAGCGCGAGTGTCCCCCGCACGACGACGTCTGTAAGGCTCTGCATCAGGGCGTCCGATTTTGACAGCAACTGGGCCAATATGCGGCAAGGCCGGACCATTCGGGGGCTTTGCCGTGGCGTATGGTTGCAAAAATCTAAATGCTGACCCGGCTCCCTCGCCCCGCTCTTCTCCGCCGAAGCTTCAGCGAAGGCGGAAGCGAGGAGAGGCGAAGAGGCTCACCAGCTTTTCTTGAAGCCGGCGGTGAGGCTCTTGTTCATGACGCCCTGGGAGGTCTCGCCGACCGAGCCGGAGACGGTGACGTTGTCGAACAGTTTTTGCTCGGCGCCGAACTTGCGCAGCCATTTGTCGTCCGTGGTCGACAGCGTCTGGCCGGCGGTGATGCTGGTGCCGGTATCGTTGATCGTGACCTTGGCCGACTGGTCGGTCTCGTAATTGCGGATGGTATGCCCGGCGATGCCGGGGAGCGCCGTCGTGCCCTGCTGGTTCACGCTGTAGCCGTTCTGAAGCGTCAGCGAATAATCGTCAGAGAGCGGCACCGATTTGGTCAGCGAGGCGCCGATCTTGCTCTGCTCGGCGCCGGGATCGACGCGGGCTTCCACCGCGGTCTTGTCCCAGATCGAGCCCGCGCCCGGCGCGGTCGCGGCCGCCCAGGCGCTGCCCGAGGATTGCGGCAGGCTGCCGCCATTGGCGACCTTCTGCGCCAGAAGCTCGGACATCGTGGTCGGCTCGCGCGCTACCGTCATGTCGGCGCCGATCCGCGTGTCCCAGAACGATGACACTGACTGCTTCACGGTGACGGCCGAGGAGCCGTTCGCGTTCAGGTTCGACGACCAGTTCAGCCCGTCCTTGGCCGCGGCCTGTGCGCGCTTCTTCGCGGCAATGATATCGTTCAGCGTGCCGGCGTCGATCGCGAGCTGGCTCCAGTCGAGCTTGTCGACGTCGATCCCCCTCAGCAGGTCGGGGTCGTTGGCATCAGGCGTCGTCGCAGCCTCGGTCTCGTCGTCTGGAGCCGCTGCCGCTGGCGGAATGATCTGCGCTGAGGCCGTCAGCACCGAGCCGAAAATGAACGCGGCCGCCAACACTGGCAGCCTGGTCCTGCCAAAACCTGTCAAGAATTCCATCGTCCTGCCCGCGAGCCCCGGCGCATGCTTCCCGAAGCAATATAGAGCGGTTTCTCGCGAAAACCATGCGCCATTCGGTCCCCATCCAACATGCGGTTGTATCGTTGCGAAATTGTGGCGGTGTAGCTGGGCGTTGGTTCTCGCGGCGATGCGTAGCATCGTCCGCCAGACGGCGCGCCGCCTCACCATGAGGGGATAGAAGGGCCCGGACATAACTGTCACCCCTCATCCTTAAGGAGCGCTCCGAAGGAGCGCGTCTCGAAGGATCGAGGCCCGCAGCCTCGCCTCAAATTACGAACCAACGGGCCGCGCGAAAGGCGCGCGCCCGATGACGAGCTCTTGACGACGGCATCCGGCGGGGCTGGAGGCCAGGACGTCGCGCGAGCGTCGCCATCGGTCCCGAAAGCGGGACCCGTTGGCGTCCCCCTCAGCCCACGCTGGTCATCTTGGGCAGATGAATGGCGCGGCCGAGTGCCTGCTCCACGAGGTCGAAGGTGTCGATCAGCACGCGCATGTTGACGAGGCGGCCCGCTTTGAACTGGGCGAACTGCGCCACCCGCAACGATAGCGGCTTGTCGGAGTCGAGCGCGGTCAACGAATAGCGCAGCATTGAGGCCGCGGAATCCACGCCCAGCATGATGCTCTCGCGGTCGAAGCGGCGGACGTGGAAGTTGTCGGCGAGCTGCCGGATGACGTCGAGCACCGCCTGCTTGCCCTGGCGCGCCCCGAAGAACGGAAACATGTCGATCGGACCATAGAGCGCCCAGTCGACGTCCTCGTCGATCAGGGCCTCGATATCCTGGAAATGCCGGTCGTTGATCGCGCGATGCAACGCGCGCGAGAAACGCCAGAGGCTGTGCTCTGTCATTTTGGGCAGTCCTGAAGCTGGCTTGCAAAAAAACGGAAAACAACCCCATGCACAGGAGGTGCCCGCGGGGTCGGTCAACTCATTCGTGTACGAACAAATACGGAGTTTCTGCCAAAACGCAATTCACGTTTTTGCCATGCACAATTGAGCGCAGTTTGTGAGATTTACAATAGAACCCCGTAATTCTACCTGTCGAAGTTCGCGAGCGTGCGCCACACATTCGATGTCGTCCTGGCGAAAGCCAGGACCTCCGCGCGAGCCTTGCGCTCGTCGCGATTACCCCAGGGAGCCGTTTGGCGAAGATTCGAGGTCGGTACTTCTACCGCCCGCCATCGATAGATTCCGCGGTAAGGGTCCTGGCTTTCGCCAGGACGACATTGGGGAGCTGCCCTACACCCCGTCCATCCGCTCGCCCAGGATCAGCGGGCCGATCTCGCGCTCGAGCACCTGCTGCACCAGGTCGTAGGAATCGATGATCTCGCGGATCTCCGCCACCAGCCCGTTGCGGAAGGTGTAGAACACGGCCATGTCGAACTGCACGATGCGGTCGTTGCCGCGTTTCCTGAAATAGGTGTGCATGTAGGTCGCGACCTCGTCGCCCTCGGCGACGATGTGGGGAGCCTTGTAACGGATCTCGGAATAGCGCGACCAGACCGTCTGCCAGAGCTCGCGCAGCTCTTTCTTGCCATGGCGCGGCACCATGTGCGGCAGCACGTCGATCGGCGCGTGAGTGAGGAAGTCGACGTCGTCGGTGCAGCACGACAGCGCAGCGTCGAGATCGCCGCGCGCAAAGCAGTCGAGCAGATGAAGCACGCGCTGCCTGTTCAACGATTCAACCGTCATGCTGCGCTCGCCCTCGTCGGCCGCCGATCAAAAACGCTATCGCGCGGTCCATTCGCCCATCAATCCGCAAAAACACAGGAGTCATTGCAGAGGTTGTGACGCGCAGACGCGATGCCAGGTTCATGAGATACAACGTTGTTTGCATATCCCCGTGCAAGAATTCGGGCCAAACGCCAGGCCGGCGATGGCGCCTCGCGCACACTAGCCGGCGCGCTGCGCCATGCGGCCCGAGCGGGAACCCGGCCCGCGCACGCCCGTTGAGACGCCGACACCGAATTCGGAGACATCCATGAAATCCCCGCTCGTCGCCTGCGCCGCCACGCTTCTCATGCTCGGTGCGACATCCGCCGCCGATGCCAAGGGCTGCATCAAGGGCGCCATCGTCGGCGGCGTCGCCGGCCACTATGCCGGCCATCACGGCGTCTTAGGGGCGGCCGCCGGCTGCCTCTACGGCCGCCATCACGCCAAGGAGCAGGAGAAGCAGCAGCAACAGAGGCACCAGACGATCGGGCAGGGGAAGCTATAGGCGGACGACAGCCGTACCATGCGTTCCCACGTCATTCTGGCGCGCCGCGTCAGCGGCGAGCCTGGAATCCATCGCGCAGGGCGAGCGTGGGGTGAGGCAGCGTTGCCCCGCTGGTCCTCACCAATCGAGCGGCCTACCTCTTCTTCCATCCCCCACGTCGCCCCGGCGCGCCGCCCGTCGACTTCGGCGCGGGTCCGAACTCCGGTCCTGACTGCCGAGAGTCGGTCGGCTGGATGATCCGGCTCTCGCCGCCGAACGGCTTTGACGGCAGCGTGCGGTTGGCGCGATAGGGTAACGACTCCGGGCCGTGCATCTCGTCGAGATGCGGCTTGTGCACCTTCGAGCCGCCACCGCCGCCGCTGGCTTTCAGCGCCGAGCCCACGGTCCTCTTCTTCATGGCGCTGACGGGGAGGTTGGCGGCGTCGCCGTACTTCCGTGTGCCGACGTAGGCGCCGGCCTTGCTCTGCACGGTGCGCTGTTTTGCGGTGGGATCATCGACGACCGCGAGCTCGGTGGCGCGCAGGCGCTTGACTTCGTCGCGCAGGCGCGCGGCTTCCTCGAAGTTCAGGTCGGCGGCGGCCTCGCGCATCCGCGTTTCGAGATCGGCGAGCACGGCCTCGAAATTGTGGCCGATCGAGATGACATCGTCGGTCATGTCGTGGCCGCCGACCTCCACCAGCACGTGGTCGCGCTCGTAGACGGAGTTGAGGATGTCGCCGATCTGCTTCTTCACGCTCTCCGGCGTGATGCCGTTGGCGTTGTTGTACTCGACCTGCTTCTCGCGGCGGCGGTTGGTCTCCGCGATGGCGCGCTCCATCGAGCCGGTCATGCTGTCGGCATAGAGGATCACCTTGCCGTCGACGTTGCGCGCGGCGCGGCCGATGGTCTGGATCAGCGAGGTCTCGCTGCGCAGAAAACCTTCCTTGTCGGCATCCAGGATCGCGACCAGCGCGCATTCGGGAATGTCGAGGCCTTCGCGCAACAGGTTGATGCCGACCAGCGCGTCGAAGGCGCCGAGGCGCAAATCGCGGATGATCTCGATGCGCTCGATGGTGTCGATGTCCGAGTGCATGTAGCGGACGCGAATGCCCTGCTCGTGCAGATATTCGGTGAGGTCCTCCGCCATGCGCTTTGTCAGCACCGTGATCAGCGAACGATAGCCGGCCTGCGCGGTGGCGCGCACCTCGCCGACGAGATCATCGACCTGGGTGCGGGCGGGGCGAATATCAACGGGAGGATCAATAAGTCCGGTGGGACGGATCACCTGCTCGACGAACACGCCGCCGCTCTCGTTGAGCTCCCAGCCGCTCGGCGTCGCGGACACCGCGACGGTCTGCGGCCGCATCATGTCCCACTCCTCGAAGCGGAGCGGGCGGTTGTCCATGCAGGAGGGCAGGCGGAAGCCGTATTCGGCGAGCGTCGCCTTGCGGCGGAAGTCGCCGCGGAACATGGCGCCGATCTGCGGAATGGTGACATGGCTCTCGTCGGCGAAAATCAGCGCGTTGTCGGGAACATATTCGAACAGCGTCGGCGGTGGCTCGCCGGGACGGCGTCCCGTGAGGTAGCGCGAATAGTTCTCGATGCCGGCGCAGCTTCCCGTCGCCTCCATCATCTCGAGGTCGAACATGGTGCGCTGCTCCAGCCTCTGCGCTTCGAGGAGGCGCCCCTGGTCGTGGAGCTGGTCGAGCCGTTGCTTCAACTCGAACTTGATCGACTTGATCGCCTGCACCAGCGTCGGGCGCGGCGTCACATAGTGCGAGTTGGCGTAGATCTTGATGAATTCGAGCTCGTCCTGCTTGTGGCCGGTGAGCGGATCGAACTCCTCGATATTCTCCACGGTGTCGCCGAACAGGTTCACGCGCCAGGCGCGGTCCTCATAGTGCGCCGGGAAGATGTCGATGACGTCGCCGCGTACGCGGAACGTACCGCGGGTGAAATCGGCCTGGGTGCGCTTGTACTGCAAGGCGACGAGGTCGGCGATGAGCTGGCGCTGGTCGATGCGCTCGCCCTTCTTCAACGCGAAGGTCATCGCGGTATAGGTCTCGACCGAGCCGATACCGTAGATGCAGGACACGGACGCAACGATGATGACGTCGTCGCGTTCGAGCAGCGCACGCGTCGCCGAGTGGCGCATACGGTCGATCTGCTCGTTGATCGATGAATCCTTTTCTATGTAGGTGTCCGTCCGAGGGACATAGGCCTCCGGCTGGTAGTAGTCGTAATATGAGACGAAGTACTCGACGGCGTTGTCGGGGAAGAAGTTCTTGAACTCGCCATAGAGCTGGGCGGCGAGCGTCTTGTTCGGCGCCAGGATCAGGGCAGGGCGCTGCGTCGCCTCGATCACCTTGGCCATGGTGTAGGTCTTGCCCGAGCCGGTAACGCCGAGCAGCACCTGTGACCGGTCGTTGCGCTCGATGCCCTCGACGAGCTCGGCGATCGCGGTCGGCTGGTCGCCCTTGGGCTGATATTCCGACTTGATCTCGAAGCGCACGCCGCCTTCGGACTTTTCCGGGCGCGGCGGCCGGTGCGGCGTCCACACTTTCATGGAGCCGTCGTCCTTGCGGAACTCCGGCCGGCCGTCGCGGATCAGCGCCTCCAGCGCATCCGCGGTGGCCTTCACGCCGAGCGCTTCGGTCTTCGAGCGCGGGGGACGCGCCAGCGCCTCGGCGTCGTCCTCCTCAGTGGGGAGCCCGAGCTGGCGGGCCAGTTCCGGATCGAGGAACGGCACGGTCGCGGCGGTGCCGTAATTGGCCTGCGGCGCCTCTTCCAGTCCTGCGGGGCGATCGCCGGGAAAATCCTTGGGCGTCGAGGCCCGCGCGCGATGCGCGGCGGCCTCGCCGCCGGCGCGGCGGTCGCGCGAATTATCCGGTGGCGGCTGCAGGCCGGTGCCCGATCCAAGCCCGGCGTCGCCGCGATTGATCGCGGGATTGAGCAGTTCAGCCAGCGCGGGTGCGATCGGCTGCACGTCGGGCCGATGCGCCTTGGAATTCGGCGTCTTGGTTTTGGGGGATTTGCCGGATTTTTCGGAGGGTGCAGGTTTCTTCGCCATGCGCCGAATATGGGACGAGTCCGGCGCTCAGAAAAGGCCGAAAAGGCATGGTAATGCGGACCTGCTGACATCATGTGGCAGCAGGTCAGCCTCTTTCGGCTCCGCGGGTCAAAGCGGCGACTAGTTCGCCACCATGGTATGATCGGCGAGGTTCACCGTCACCATGTCATAGCGCGACTGCGCCAGCGTTCGCACGCCGACCTGGTGGAAGCCGATCTTGAGCTCCTCCTTGTCGACATGGATGCGCAGATAGCCGTAATTCTGGTCGTCATATTTCTCCAGCAGCAGCTGTTTGGCCCATGCCGGCCGATGCTGGCCCTCGAGATACCTGACATTCGAGCCGCTGTGCGGCTCCTCCGCCCGATGTCCGCGCGCGGCCCGCACCAGCGGATTGACATTGTGACCGCCGTCGCCGCACACGATGAACGGCACGTCGATCTCCTTGCCGCCGAACTCGATGATCCGGGTGTAGCGCTGGTAATTGTGAGCGTGCGCCGACAGGAAGGCGTGCGGATAGACGCCTTCATCATGGCAGACCTTGTCGATCTGCTTCAGCATCGCTGTGCTGGATCCATGGTTGCCGCCGGTTCCGTCGCCGCTGTGTTGCGGCGAATAGCTGAAGGGCGGGTGATGCGTGGCGATCAGAACGGCGCCCTGGTAGTTCTCGTCTTTGATTTTCTTGAGCTGGGCGTGGAGGAATTTGATCTGCAGGTCGGAGACTTCCGGCCATTTGCCGTCTTCACTGGAGATCACGCCGGGATCCTCCAGCGCATTGCTGAACAGGCCGATGATCCTGACGAAGGGAGCGTCGAGCGCGAAATAGACGCCGGGCTGGACCATCGCGGTCCGGTGCAGCGAGCCGGCCTCCCGCGTGATGGTGCGTTCGCGGGCGCAGAAATTGCGTTCGAACGTCGTCAACGGCTCGTGCCCTTCCGGCGTGCCTGGAACGACGAAGGAATCGTGATTGCCGGGAATCGCGAATATCGGCGCGGGGTAATTGCGGAACGGATCGTAAAACTGGTCGTAGTAGTACTGCGCCTCGCCGAAGTTGTAGACGATGTCGCCGAGATGGAACAGGAACGCCGGCCGGTTGCCTGCCGACGATGACGCAGCGTCAAGCGTCACCTGGTCGGCGACATGCAACTCGTTGGCATATTTGCGGACGTTTGATGCGCCGGAATCGCCAAGTGCGTGAAAGATGATCTTGCCGGCGTCCTCGATCAGTTTCGTGACCTGCGGGCCGTGGCTTCCATAAGCCTCCGCAAGCGGAAGCACGGCGTCGGCGGCGGCCCGCGATGGCGGAATCGCGACGACGTCCTTCTTCAGCAGTTCCTCGATCTGCTTGTACAATTCCGAATCGCTCGGGTGCTCCGTGGAAAAGCCGTTGGGCTCCGGCAGCTTTTCAGGCTCGCCGAAAATGGGTTCGTGAAAAACGGCATCAGGAAGACGGGAGTGAACGGCTCTGGCCATTGCAGGCTCTCCTCTCTGGAAAGCCGCAAGCGTATTTGCTGATTGTTACAACCTCAAGAAGACGGTTTCCTGATTTTCCCAGGAGAGACCGCTGCGGCCGCATCTTTGGCCGGGGTGTCATGCCGCGGGCAGCGGCCCGTCGTCGTCCTCGCTCGCCGTGTGCGGCTTGAGGATGTCGAGATGGATGCCGCCGCAACCGGTGCAGCGCATGGTCCAGTATTCGCATCCGGCGCGGCCGCCGATCACGCGCAGCACCGCGAGATCGCCGTCGCATTCCGTGCATTTCGACAGTACGGATTTTGCGTAGGATCGGGCGAGCGGCTGTGTCTCTTCAATTTCGATGTACGACATAAACCGGTCCTCGTATTGCGCCGCGCAGTCCCGCCTGCTTACTCGTCGTCGCCATCGAACCGCCGGCGGAAGCGGTCGATGTGGGTCTTCGCATCGGCAATCGCGGCGTCGCGATCGGGCCAGGCGAAACCGACCTCCATGGCCGGAAACAGTACGCCGTCGATGGCAACCGGGCTGAAGTCGGCGCGCCGGATCCGGGCGTGCCACAGCCCCTTGCCAGCTTCGAATGATTCGATGTCAAAGCCGTCGTAGATGGTCGTCATTGCAGTCCCCATGTTTCTTGTTGGGGGATTAGGGGACCACGTTTCCGGATTTGCGTATGTGAAGCGGTTCACAGGGCGGCGGCTTTTTCGCCACAGTCCTTCAGTTCCGCGCGGCGGCGCGGCCGATTCGCTTGGCCGGACGGGCCGCGGGCCCGGCCGCGGCGCGCATGATCCAGCGCCGGAACGCCGCGAAGTCGCGCTGCTCGGTCTGGAAGCTGCGATACACGAGATACCAGCGCATGCCCTTGGGCACCGAGAGGTCGAACGGCGCAATCAGCCGGCCGGCGGCGAGGTCGTCATCGATATAGGGCCGGATGCCCATGGCGATGCCGAGCCCGTCTGCGGCGGCCTGGAGCGCCTGGCCGTAGAACTGGAATTCGGGGCCGCGCGCGTTGATCCGGGCGAGCCCGGCGGCCTTGAGCCAGATCGGCCAGTCCTCCGGCGAATGCGCGACGCGGATCAGGCTCGGGCCTTTCAGGTCGGACGGCCGTTTCAGGCTGGCGGCGAGTCGTGGCACACAGACCGGCGTGAGGTCGCCGGCGAACAGCGGCTCGGCGACCAGGCCGGGCCAGTCGCCGGTGCCGAGCTTGATGCCGCAGTTCCAGTCCTCGCCGAACGGCACCGCCGCGCCGCCGGTGGTGAAGCGCACCTCGATATCGGGCTCCTCGCTGCGAAACTCCGACAGGCGCGGGATCAGCCAGCGCATCGCAAAGGTGTGCCCGACGCCGATGGTGAGCACGCGGACGCTCGAGGGCGCCGTCACCTGCGCGGTGAGGCTTGCGAGCGCATCGAAGATCGGCGTCAGCCCGCTCTGATAGGCGCGCCCTGCCTGGGTCAGCACGAGGCGGTTGGCCTTGCGCTCGAACAGCGCGACGCCAAGGCGCTCCTCCAGGATATGCACCATGCGGCTGACGGCAGCGGCCGACACGTTCAGCTCGACGCCGGCGGAGGCAAAGCTGCCGGTCCGCGCCGCCGCCTCGAAAGCCTTGATGCCGTTGAGAAAGAGCAGCCGTCGCAAACGTCCATACCCTCAGGAAAGCTGATGCCAGGCCAAGATAACTCAGTTTGCGCGCGGGGGACAAGCGCGGCACAAGAATGAGCGTAATTCCAAGCTGACTTGTTGGGATGAGGAGGCCGCCTCTTCGCCTCTCCCCGCCCGCGGGGAGAGGCCGGCGCGCGCCGAGCGATGCGAAGCATCGTCCGGTGCGCGGCGGGTGAGGGGGAGCTTCCGCGGGGGCAACTCTCGCCGTTACTGCGGACGCAGCCCCTCACCCCGCCCTCTCCCCGCAAGGGCGGGGCGAGGGAGTGCAGGCAGTTTGCGTCCCTGACGTGCCACCACAGGAGACCTTCGTGACGCCCATCATGATCGCTGCCCTCGGATTGCTGATGGTCGCCACCGCCTTCCTGTCGGGGCTGTTCGGCATGGCGGGCGGGCTGATCCTGATCGGCGTGCTGCTCGCCTTGATGCCGCTGCCGACCGCGATGGTGCTGCATGCGATCACGCAGATGGCCTCGAACGGCTGGCGCGCCTTCCTGTGGCGCGCGCATATCCGCTGGCGGCCGGTGTTCGTCTATCTGATCGGCTGCGCGCTGGCGCTCGCGCTGTGGTCGATCACGCGCTACGTGCCGGACAAGCCGGTCGCGCTCTTGATGCTCGGCGTCACGCCGTTCATGGCGCGGATGATGCCGTCCGGCATCAAGCCCGATCCCGACAGCATCTGGCAGGGCGCATTCTATGGCTCGGTCTGCATGGGCCTGATGCTGATGACCGGCGTCTCCGGCCCGCTGATGGACACGTTCTTCCTGGGCGGCAAGTTCGGCCGCCGCGAGATCGTGGCAACGAAAGCGACCTGCCAGGTCGCGAGCCACTTCACCAAGCTGCTCTATTTCGGCGGCATCATCGATCAGGCCGCTTCGCTCGATCCGGTGCTGGCCGCGGTTGCCATCGCCGCCTCGATGCTCGGCACCAGCCTTGCCCGCCGCCTGCTGGAGGCGATGAGCGACCAGCAATACCGCGTCTGGGCGACACGGCTGATCACCACCATCGCCTGCTACTATATCGCCTATGGCAGCTGGCTCCTGGTCCGCACGCCTGTCATGGCGGCCTTCGATAAGGGAGGATTGCAATGAGCGAGACGGCCGATCCGCTGGTGCTCGACTTCGTCGAGTGGATCGCGCGCGAGCCGCGCGCCTATGCCGAAGTGGTCTCGACCTGGAAGACGTCCTGCCCGCGCCTCACCATCTGGGAAGACGCCGCCGACCTCGGCTATGTCGCGCGCGAGACGCTGCCCGGCATGGGCTTGATCATCGCGGTGACCGCGGCTGGCGAGAAGCTGCTACGCACCAACGGGCGGTGAGGGCCGCTTTCTTCGCCTCTCCCCGCCTGCGGGGAGAGGCCGGAATTTGCGAGAGCAAATTTCGGGTGAGGGCGAGCTTCCGCGAATTCGCTGTCATCGTTGGTGTCCCTGCTTCCCCGCAAGCCGCGGCCGGATGATCTCGACCATGCGCTCGGCCGAGGTGCCCGGCGGAAAGAAGCCGAGATATTTTCCGTCGCGGTCCATGAGATAGATGAAGGACGTGTGGTCGACGGTGTAGTCGCCGGCCTCCTTGCCAATCGCGACCTTCGCAAAATAGACCTTGTAGGCATCCGCCGCTTTCCGGATCGCATCTGGGTCGCCGGTCAGTCCGATCAGCCGCGGGTGAAACAGCGGCACGTATTCGGCAAGATGCTGGGCCGTGTCGCGTTCGGGATCGACGGTGATGAAGATCGGCTGCACCGCGTCTGCGTCCGGCCCGATCTGCTCGAGCGCCTGTCCGATCGCCATCAAGTCGGTCGGACAGACGTCGGGGCAATAGGTGAAGCCGAAATAGACCAGCATCAGCTGCCCGCGAAAATCGCGGTCGCTGCGCGGCTTGCCGGTGTGGTCGATGAGCTCGAACGGTCCGCCGACCGGCTCCCGATTCCACATCAGGATGTCCATGGTCTCCGCAGCCGAGCGCGCCTGCGCCGCTCCCGCGCAGGACAGCGCCAGCACCACGCACAGCCACGAGAGGGGACGCCGCATCAGAGCCCGAAGGTGAGGCGGCTGCCGGTCGTCGTCACCACCACCTTGCCGTCCATCTGCGCATTGGCCTCCTGTACGAAGTTGAGCCCGCTGCAATGCATGGGCACGACGACATCGGGATCGAGCGCCTTGATCTCGCTCACGACCTGCGCGAGGTAGTCCTTCGGCGCCGGCCCGAGATGGAAGCCGCCGACGATGGCATGCACCTTCTGGATGCCCGACACCTCCTGCGCCTGCTTCACCGAATTGACGATGCCGACATGTCCGCAGGACGAGATGACGACGAGGCCGAGATCGCGCACATTGAAGCAGGTGGCGTGCTCGTGGATGTGCTCGTCGGGAACGATCTTGCCCTCCATCTCGGCCGGCAAATAGTGGCCGACATTGCAGCCGAGCCCGTCCTTCATGCCGAACTCGACGAAGGTATTCGGCAGCACGCGCTCGCCGCTGCGGCGGGTGATCTTGCCGGTGGTGAAGGCATGGTCCGCGATCACGGTCGGCGTCTCGCACAGCACGGTCGTCACCTTCTGCGCGGCAAGCTGCCGGCGGTCGAGCGTGCCGAAGTCACTGAACTGCCCCTGCGTCGGCGTCGGATTGAGGCGATGGCAGAAATTGTCCTCGCCGCCCGCATAGAGCTTGACGTCCGCCGGCAGCTTGTCGCGAAACTTGTCGAGGAAGCCGTTCAGCCCGCCGAAATGATCATAATGGCCGTGGCTGACGATGAGCGCGTCAAGCTTGGCCGGATCGACGCCGATCAGCGCCATGTTGTTGAGCAGCACCTCCGGCGTGTAGCCGTAGTCGAGCATCAGCGTGCGCTGGCTGCCGCCGCCTTCCGACTCCAGCCAAAGCGACAAGCCCCATTCATTGTGAAGCGATTTGCGGAAGTCGCCGCCGCGCGCGGCCGGTGCGATGGAGACGCCGTTGATCTGCTTGGGACGGAAGAACAGGTCGAAGCTCGAGTCCACCAGCACGCGGACCGAGAGCTTGTCGACGGTCGGAACCGCGATCGGCGCTGCGCTCGCGATCTCGACACAGGTGAAGGCATTCGTGGCCGCCGCGCCGGCAAGCGCCACTGAGCCCAGAAGAAAATCGCGCCGTGGAATGGCCCTGGTCATTGCAATTCTCCCGTATGGGATGTTCGAAATGCCGCGAGCTTAGGTCCGATCCGGAGTCGGCTCAACGCACGGCAATCTCCGCGAAATCAGTTTCGCGCGAGTGTGATCGCCCGGGGTGATTGACAGGCCGGCGCGACGGTGCGAATTTCATGCAACTGCATGTTTATCGCCCGCGCCCTCGAGCGGCGCCAATCAGAAGCCGGGAGCCCCAGCCATGATCGATCTGCACTACTGGACCACGCCGAACGGCCACAAGATCACGATGTTCCTCGAAGAGACCGGGCTGAAATACAAGATCATCCCGGTCAACATCGGCAAGGGTGAGCAGTTCAAGCCGGAGTTCCTGGCGGTCGCGCCCAACAACCGCATCCCCGCGATCGTCGATCACGCGCCGAAAGGCGGGACGAAGCCGCTGTCGATCTTCGAATCCGGCGCCATCCTGCTGTACCTCGCCGAGAAGACCGGAAAATTCCTGCCGACCGACATTTACGCGCGTTACGACGTGATCCAGTGGACGTTCTGGCAGATGGGCGGCCTCGGGCCGATGGCGGGCCAGAACCACCACTTCCGCAACTACGCGCAGGACAAGATTCCGTATGCGATCGACCGCTACGTCAACGAGACCAACCGTCTCTATGGCGTGCTCAACAAGCGCCTCGCCGACCGCGAATTCGTCGCCGGCGACTACTCGATCGCCGACATGGCGTCCTATCCCTGGGTGGTGGGCTATCAGAACCAGGGCCAGAACCTCGATGACTTCCCGCATCTGAAGCGGTGGCTCGAAACCATCCGCGCGCGCCCTGCCACCGAGCGGGCCTATGCGCTCGCCAAGGACGTCAACCCGAATTTCGGCAAGCCTGCGATCCGCACCGAGGAGGAGCGCAAGATCCTGTTCGGCCAGACCGCGTCGGTGGTGCGATAGGGGCAGCCGTCATCATCCGCGAAAGCGGATGATCCAGTATTCCAGAGACGGCGGTGGGGTGCGGAGAGGCCGCAGCAGCGTACTGGATGCCCCGCTTTCGCGGGGCATGACAGCGGAAGTTGCTGCGAGTACCTCTCGCACATCGTCATTGCGAGCGCCAGCGAAGCAATCCAGAATGCTTCCGCGGCGATAGTCTGGATTGCTTCGCTTCGCTCGCAATGACGGAGCTCCGGGAAGAGGCCTTCCATGTCACTCAAGCTGTTCGAACTCGTCGGCACCGATGCCGCTCGCCCCTTCAGCCCGTACTGCTGGCGCACGCGCCTCGCGCTCGCGCACAAGGGGCTGTCGGCGGAATCGCTGCCCTGGCGTTTCACCGAGAAGAGCGCGATCGCGCCGCACGGTTCGGAAAAGGTCCCGGTGCTGCTGCATCATGACAAGCCGGTGGTCGAGTCCTGGACGATCGCGAACTATCTCGAAGACAACTTTCCGGACCGCCCGTCGCTGTTCGGCGGCGAGGGCGGCCGCGCCATGGCGCGCATGCTCAATGCATGGGGCGACATCGCCATCGTCGGCGGCATCTTTCCGCTGATCATCGCCGACATCCCCAAAAACCTCGCTGAGGCCGATGCCGCCTATTTCCGCAAGTCGCGCGAGGCACGCTTCGGCGGCAAGGCGCTGGAAGAGATCATGGCAAGCCGCGACACCGGCGTGGTGGCATTCCGGAAATCGCTGGAGGTCATGCGGCAGACCTTGAAGAAGCAGCCCTATATCGGCGGCGACGCGCCGAACTATGCCGACTACATCGTGTTCGGCGGCTTCCAATGGGCCCGCGTCACCAGCCCGTTCAAGCTGCTCGAGACCGATGATCCCGTGTACGCCTGGCGCGAACAACTGCTGGACGCCTTCGACGGCATGGCGCGGAAGTCGCCGGGGTATCCAGTGTAGCTGGCGGAGGGCCGCAACGATGTCGTTGCGCGCGTGCACGGTCTCACCACAACGTCGTCCTGGCGAACGCCAGGACCCATACCGCGTGATCCCTCGGGTTGCGGTTGGTCGTCGTACCGAACGACGAGTCTTCGCCAAACATCTGCCTGGGGTAATGGATCCTGGCGTTCGCCAGGACGACACTGGAGGATGTGGCGGCGTGCTCGCGTCTCGCGGGCGGTAGTGCGGCTTATTTCGCTGCGCTCGCAGCCTCCGCCGCCTTCCGCAAACACTCCCTGCACAAACAATCCTCGCCCTCGACCGGCATCGGCAGTCGGGCCGTCTCCTCCACGCACCAGCAGGTGCCCGACAGGTCGCAGCCGAACTCGGTGCCGCAGCGGGCACAGGCGAGGCGGCGCGCAGGCGGAGCCTGCAACGGAAATTCTTTCGGATTTGTCATCATTCGCGCCGAAGCTTTGCCGTCATTTTCATGTCGGGTTCATCTCCCGCCGCGGTATATTAGGCGCGGCGCAGCCGCCCGCAAAGCGCCTGGCAATGCGCGGAGGACAAATCGATGGCCCGCGATTCGCAAGCCGCCCTCGTTGCACTCAACCGGTTCGGCTTCGGTGCGCGGGGCGGTGCCTCCGGCGATCTCATCAATGCGGCCTCCGATCCGCGCGGCTTCGTGAAGGCGGAACTCGGCCGGCCCAACGGCGTGCTGCTGGAAGCGCCGGGCCTGCAATCGACGCCGCAGCTTGGGCAGGCGGTGTTTGCGTATCAGGACCAGGTCAAGCAGGCGCGCGAGGCCGCGAAGGCGGCGGCACCCACTGAGGCGCCGCCGCAGGCGCCGGCCGATCAGAAGCCGGACACCAAGCTGCGTCGCAATCTGTCGCTGAACGCCGTGATGACCGATATCGCCGGCCAGATGGCCGACGCGAAGCCGGCGGACAACATGGCGAAGCCCGACACCATGCAACCGAACGCGGCCACGCCGCCTGCTGCAAAGCCCGCGCCGCAGCCGCTCAACGTCATCCAGAAAACCTTTCGCGCCGAGGCGCTGGCGCGATTGCAGCGCGCGACGCTGGTCGAGTGCGGCTTCACCGAGCGGCTCGTGGTGTTCTGGTCCAACCATTTCTGCATCTCTGCCAATAAGGGCGAGCTGGCACGGATGTGGGCCGGCGCGTTCGAGCGCGAGGCGGTCCGCCCGCATGTGCTCGGGCGCTTTGCCGACATGCTGAAGGCGGTCGAGCAGCATCCGGCGATGCTGTTCTTCCTCGACAACCAGCAATCGCTCGGACCGGATTCGCGCGCGGGCCAGAATCGCAAGCGCGGGCTGAACGAGAACCTCGCGCGCGAGATCATGGAGCTGCATACGCTCGGCGTCGGCGGCGGCTACACTCAGGAAGATGTCACCTCGCTCGCGCGCATCATCACCGGCTGGACCTTTGCCGGCCGGCAGGGGCAACTTGGGGTGCCCGGCTCCTTCGTGTTCAACACCAATGCGCACCAGCCCGGGCCGCAGGTGCTGCTCGGCAAGACCTATGCGCCGACCGGCCTCGCGCAGGGGGAGGCCGCGCTCGCCGACATCGCGCGCCATCCTTCGACCGCCAACTTCATCGCCACCAAATTCGTCCGCCACTTCGTCGCGGACGATCCGCCGGCAGTCCTGGTCGCGCGGTTGCGCGACGTCTTCGTCAGGACCGACGGCGATCTCAGGGCGCTTGCGACCGCGCTGGTCGATTCCGACGAGGCCTGGAAGGCACCGCTGACCAAGATGCGCTCGCCTTACGATTTCCTGGTCGCGAGCGGACGTCTGCTCGCGCGCGTGCCGGAGGATCCCAGCGCCTATCTCAACAATCTGAATCTGCTCGGCCAGCCGCTGTGGTCGCCGGCCGGACCCAACGGCTTCCCCGACACCAGCGCCGCTTGGGCCGCGCCGGAAGGCATGAAGCTCAGGCTCGACATCGCGGCGCAGATGGGCGCGCGGCTCGGCAACAATATCGATCCGCTCGATCTCCTGGAGTTCGCCGCGGCCGATGCGGCCTCCATCGAAACGCGGCGGACCGTCGAGCGCGCGGAATCGCGCCAGCAGGCGCTGGCGCTGCTGCTGATGTCTCCGGAAATGCAGAGGAGATGATGATGGATTGCGTCGAGAACCGGCTCATCACGTCGCGCCGCGGCCTCTTGCTCGGCGGCGCGTCCTTCGCGGCCTGGGCTTACCTGCCGAAATTCGCGCGCGCGGCGGACGGGCGCGATCCGCGGCTGATCGTGGTGATCCTGCGCGGCGCGCTCGATGGGCTCTCGACCGTCGCGCCGATCGGCGATCCTGATTACGCCGGCCTGCACGGCTCGATCGCGCTCACGGCGGATGGTGCGCATCCCGCGATCATGCTCGACACATTCTTCGCGCTGCATCCGGCGATGCCGGAATTCGCCCGCATGTATCGCGACATGCACGCCGCGGTGATCCACGCCGTCGCAACGCCCTATCGCGATCGGTCGCATTTCGACGGCCAGGACGTGCTCGAAAGCGGCTATGCCGGCCCGGGCCGCGTGCAGTCCGGCTGGCTCAACCGCGCGCTGGAAGCGCTGCCGCGTGGCGAGCGGGTGTCGAGCGGCCTTGCGGTCGGTCCGACCACGCCGCTGGTGCTGCGTGGCGCCGCGCCGACGGTCGGCTGGGCGCCGGTCGCGCTGCCGCAGGCCGACGACGACACCGCGATGCGGCTCGTCGATCTCTATCGCCACCGCGACCCCGCGCTGGCCTCAGCCCTGTCGCAGGGCCTCCAGCTCGAAAAGGCGGCGAGCGGAGACGACATGAAGCCGAAACCGGGCAATGCGGCCATGCAGATGCGGCAGGTGGCGCGTGGCGCCGCCAAGCTGATGGGCGCCGACGATGGCCCGCGCATCGCGGCACTTGCCTTCGACGGCTGGGACACGCACGCCAATGAAGGCGGTCCGGTCGGTCGTCTCGCTTTCCTGCTCGGCGGACTCGACGGTGCGCTTGCCGAGTTCGAAAGCGGCCTCGGTGATCGCTGGCGCGACACCGTCGTCGTGGTCGCCACCGAGTTCGGCCGCACCGCGCGCATCAATGGCACCGACGGCACCGATCACGGCACCGGCACCATCGCACTGCTCGCCGGCGGCGCCGTAAAAGGCGGCCGCGTCATCTCCGATTGGCCCGGCCTCAAGCTCGCCAATCTCTACGAAGGCCGCGACCTCAAGCCCACCACCGATTTACGTTCGGTGATCAAGGGTGTGCTGCAAGGCCAGTTCGGCCTGTCCGACCGCGTGCTGGCGGAGACGGTGTTTCCCGACAGCGCGGCAGCGCGGCCGATGAAGGGGCTGGTTGCCTAGCCAACACTGTCATTCCGGGGCGCGCGTCAGCGCGAACCCGGAATCCATTCCTCCGCGGAGCGATGGATTCCGGGTCTGCGCCTTGCGGCGCATCCCGGAATGACGAAATAATTGGCCGAACATCAGGAGACTATCCGCATGTACATCGCCATGAATCGCTTCCGTGTCGCCAAGGGCTCGGAGGCTGCGTTCGAGCAGGTTTGGCTCACGCGCGACACCCACCTCGACAAGGTGCCGGGCTTCATCGAGTTTCATCTGCTGAGGGGACCGGAGCTCGAGGACCACACGCTCTACGCCTCGCACACGGTGTGGGCGAACCACGCGGCGTTCGAGGCCTGGACCAAATCCGAGGCGTTTCGGGCGGCGCATCAGCGGGCCGGCGACAACAAGCCGCTTTATCTTGGCCATCCGCAGTTCGAAGGCTTTGAAGTGATGCAGACGGTGGGACGCGGCGCGAAGTAGCGCCGCGTCGCGAACATCAGCCCTTGGTGATCTCGTCGATCTCGGCAAGATCCTCGGCGCTGAGCTGCCAGGCGATCGCCTTGACGTTCTCCTCGACCTGCTCGACGCGGGTGGCGCCTGCGATCACACTCGACACCTGCGGGCGCGCCGCGAGCCAGGAGAAGGCGAGCTCGAGCATGGTGTGGCCGCGCGCCTTGGCAAAGGCCTGGAGCTTTTCGACCATGTCCTCGTTGCGCGGCGTGACGTAGCGGTCGCGCAGCGCCGGCGCCTTGGCAAAGCGCGTGTCGGCGGGCGCTGCGGCGCCGCGCTGATATTTACCGGTGAGCAGGCCGCTTGCGAGCGGGAAGAACGGCAACAGGCCCAGTCTGTATTCCTGCGCAGCCGGCAACAGGTCCTTCTCGATGTCGCGGACCACGAGGCTGTACTCGTCCTGGCACGAGACGAAACGGCTGACATTCATCGCGCGCGCGGTGAACTCGGCTTCCGCGATGCGCCAGGCCGGGAAGTTGGAATTGCCGATGTAGCGAACCTTGCCCTGACGGATGAGATCGTCGAGCGCGCGCAGCGTCTCTTCCATCGGCGTCAAGGGGTCGTAATCATGCTGCTGGTAGAGATCGATGTAATCGGTCTTGAGCCGCGTCAGGCTCGCCTCGACCGCGCTCATGATGTAGCGGCGCGAGGCGCCCTGCTTGGTGCCGTCGGCCGCCATTGGCTTGGAATATTTGGTGGCGAGCACGATATCCTTGCGGCGATCGCCGAGCACGATGCCGAGCACCGTCTCCGAGCCGCCCATGCCGGCATAGATGTCGGCGGTGTCGAACAGCGTGATGCCGAGATCGAGCGCGCGGTGGATCACCTTGCGCGAGGTCTCCAGATCCGTGCGCTGGCCGAAATTGTTGCAGCCAAGCCCGACCGCAGACACGCGCAGGCCGGAGGCGCCGAGATTACGAATTTCCATCGGAGATCCTGTCAGAGGGAAGCGGCGGCGGCATTGTGACCCGCCGTGCGCCGCACCGGCAAGGCGACGAATGCGGTGCTGCCATGCCGACAAGAGAATTGCAGGCAAAAAAACGCGGCCCCTGTCAGACGCGGCGACTGACGGGGACCGCTTTGGGGCGCTTGATCGGTGACGGGGGGCCTGATCAGACGCAGGCCAAACCTAGTCCTCTACTGTTACGTGCAGGTGACAGGCAAAGTTATCCACAGGGGCTTCGGGGCCGCCGGGGATCAGAACAGTTTGCGGTAGACGATGAAACCGGAGCGCTCGGCGACCTTGTCGTAGAGGCTCTGCGCCGTGAGGTTGGTCTCATGCGTCTGCCAATAGACGCGCGGCGAACCTGCGAGCTTTGCCCGCTCATAGACACCGTAAATCAGCGCCGACGCGACGCCCTTGCCGCGCGCGGCTTCAAGCGTGAACAGGTCCTGCAAATAGCAGGACGGCTCGATCGCGGTCGTGCTGCGGTGGAACAGATAGTGCGTCAGCCCGAGCAGCCGGCCATCGCTCTCGGCCACCAGCGCATGCACCGGCTCGTAGGCGTCGAAGAAGCGCTGCCACGTCACGCGCGTGATCTCGGGCGCGAGCGCGGTCGGGCCGGAGCGGCCATAGAAGGTGTTGTAGCCGTCCCACAGCGGCAGCCATTGATCGTAATCCTGCCGCGTGACGGAGCGAATGGTGAGCGACATGTCGAAATCCCGCGATCTCAAAGGAGGAGAGGTGCGAAGCCTCGGTGACATCCCTTCATACGTGATGATGGGCGCGCCGATCAATCGCGCTCGCGCTACTCGGCGACGTGCAAGTACCGGGTCAGCTTGCGGCTTGAGGGATCGCGCAGCGAGCGGTAGTAGTCTGCACGCTCCGGCGTATCAGTGTGGCGCACGAGGTCGGTCACCGGCGTGTAGCTCAGCATGCGTCCGCCATCGGGCAGTGCGGTACAGACGAAGCGCAGCACCTCGCCATTGGCGAGATTGATGTTGATCGGCGTGGCATCGCCGATCCGCACCATCTCCATTCGCTGTGCGATGAAGGCGCTCAGTTCGTCCTCCGGCAGTTCGAACGCGCCGGTGTCGCGGCCATGATACATCAGCGCGATGAAGGGCGGCTTGCCGTCCGCCTTCGCATCGGGCAGCGCAAAATAGTCGCGGAAGGCGCCGTTGATGAACTCGGCGCGCGTCTCGGCGTCGAGCAGCACGATGCCGATATCGATCTGGTCGAGCGCCGCCGACAGGCGGGCTGCGGTGGCGTGGTTGCGGCGCTCGGCGGCGACTGTGTCGGTGAGGCGCTCGCGCATCAGCCCGGTGATGGCGGCGGTGCCGGCGGCTGTCATCGCCAGCAGGCCGAGCCGGACCAGGTCGATCACGGTGTAGCCGGGAACGGCGCGGTGACTAAGAAAGAGCAGCGCCGCGCCGATCACTGCAATGGCCGCGCTGGTCATGGCGGAGGCGAAGCCCGACAGCGAGCCGGCAACGGCCACGATGCAGACGAACAGTGGCGCGGGCGAGGGGACTGGAAAGGATCGATCGAGCAGGATCGTCAGCAGCGCAATCGCTGCCGTCACTGCCGGACCGGAGATCGCACGCCATCCGAACCGCATGGCTCTGTCTCGCTCCTCCCCGAACGGGGTGAGGTCGTCAGACTGACCGATCGTCGAGAAAATGCGATGCGATTTCGTGTGTAGCGCTTAAGGCCGGCTTGCGAGGGAGCGCAAAGCTTTCGGATGATTTAAGCCAAGTGCGCCGTGCATCACGCGTGATTGCGAATGAGGTGCGCGGGCGCGTTCAGCGTCGAGGTCCCGGTGGACTTGCGCGTGCCGGCAAAAATCAGGAGCGACGCCGCGACCAGGATGGCCGCGGTCAGGGTAATGGCAACGAGTATCACCGGTGACTTCATCGATGTCCTGTCGCGATGCCGATCGGCGCGGGTGCTCACAGGGCGCCTTGAAGGCTGGTCCAGGATGAGACGGGAATCAGACCGGAAGACCCATCGCCATGGTCGCCTTGGTCGACAGCGCCGTGAGGGTGACGATCAGGCAGAGCGACAATGCCGCGATCGCGAGCGAGGCCGCCACCGCGCCGGTCAACCGGGAAGAGGCGGCGATGACGGGGCGGCCCTGAAAGCCGGCCGTGCCGGACGCCCGAATCATGGGTCTAAATCCTTCAGCGTGCGAGCGAATCACCCGCGACGCCGAACAATTTCACGGTTTCAACCGGCAATATTGCGGCGGCTGCCGCGCCGAAGATGGCGGGATTGCGGCAATGGTTAACGTTATGCCCGCTATTCGTTGAGACGGCTTTGGCCGTCAGGCGCCCGCCGCGATGCTGGCGGGGNGTCGATATCGGCTGGCCGCCAGTCCATCGTTACGAAGCCGGGCGTCTCCTCGACCCGCTTCAGCCAGTCCCGGACCGCCGGGAAGGTCGAGAGGTCGAAGTCGCAGCGCTCGGCGACGTGGGTGTAGCCGTAGAGCGCGATGTCGGCGACGGTGAGCTGGCGCGCGGCGAAATAGGCGTTGGTCTTGAGGTGATTTTCCATCACCTGGAGTGCGCCATAGCCGCGCTCCATCCAGTCTTCCAACGCGTGCGTCTGCAGGTCGCGACCGCCCTTGACCAGCGACAGCCAGAAATAGGCCGCGCCGAGGTTGGGCTCGAGCGCGTGCTGCTCGAAGAACATCCATTGCAGCGCCTCGGCGCGATCGATGCGGTTCTCCGGCGCGAGCGGCGTGCCGACGGCGACATACCAGAGAATGGCGTTGGACTCAGCGAGGTAGCGGTTGTCGCCGACCTCGAGCAGCGGCACCTGTCCGGACGGATTCTTCGCCAGAAACTCCGGCGTGCGGCTCTCGCCGCGCAGAATGTCCACCTCGATCGCTTCGTAGGGCACGTTCAACAGCGCCAGCGCAAGGCGGACCTTGTAGCTGTTGCCGGAGCGTTGCATCGAATAGAGCTTGTACATTCTGAGGATTCGATTCCGAGGGATAATAAGTTGCGGAGCTTGTTCCCCCGCAACGCGGCTAAACAATGATGCCGTTGCGAATCCGCCGCAAGGCCCGGCCAATAGAAAAACTCGAAAACCCTACCGCACTGCAACGCCACGGAAAATCATTTCCGCGCGACGAGGCAAATCGGATCACGCTTGCGTCAACATGCGCAGGCATTATTCCACGCGATCGTGCACGAGGCAGGGTAATCGCATACGACGCGAGCGTTTGGTGCGCTGAAGCTTCCGCATCGTCATTGCCGGGCATAGCTGTCTGAAGGACAGCGTCGCTTCCGCTCGCGTGTCTCCCGACATCCACGCGCCCCCGTGGCTCAACGAACGTGGATGCCCGGGACCTCCTGCAAGCTGGCATACGCGATCACCCTGCTGTTCGACGTCAGGTCGGCGTCAGTGTCGTGGCCGTCGGGAGGCGTGGAATTGCTCCGAGGACAGGCCTTGCCGGATATGAGGGATTCCCGCAGCAAAGTTGCGGAATATTGCGTCGAACCGAGGCTCGTAACGCCCGGATTCGTAAACTTTTTCGAGATCGGGCCGAAGTTTCTTGCGGTGCAGCGGCGCACGTTTTAGGGTGGCGCATTCCCACAATCAGAGTCGTGAGGCCCTATGGCTCACGACGCTCGCCAGGAGATGATGATGTCCTTCCTTGCCGCTGCGCTCGACCGTGTGAAGCCGTCCGCGACCATCGCGGTCACGGATAAAGCACGCGCGCTGAAAGCGGCGGGCCGCAATGTCATCGGCCTTGGCGCCGGCGAGCCCGACTTCGACACGCCCGCCAACATCAAGCTGGCGGCGATCCGCGCCATCGAAGCCGGCAAGACCAAGTACACCGCGGTCGACGGCATCCCCGAGCTAAAGGAAGCGATCGTCGCGAAATTCCAGCGCGAGAACGGCATCAGCTACAAGCCGAACCAGGTGATCGTCGGCACCGGCGGCAAGCAGGTACTCTACAACGCGCTGATGGCGACCATCAATCCGGGCGATGAGGTGATCATCCCCGCGCCCTACTGGGTCAGCTATCCCGAGATGGTGGCGCTCGCCGGCGGTGAGCCGGTGCCGGTGGTGTGCACCGCCGCGACCGGCTTCAAGCTCCAGGCCGAGGCGCTCGAGCGCGCGATCACGCCGAAGACCAAATGGGTCATCCTGTGTTCGCCGTCGAACCCGACCGGCGCGGCCTATACCAAGTCCGAACTGAAGGCGCTCACCGACGTGCTGGTCAAGCATCCGCAGGTCTGGGTGATGACCGACGACATGTACGAGCACCTCGTCTACGACGACTTCCAGTTCACCACCGTCGCGCAGGTCGAGCCGAAGCTTTACGACCGCACGCTGACCGTGAACGGCGTCTCGAAGGCGTACTGCATGACCGGCTGGCGCATCGGCTATGCCGGCGGTCCGGCGCAGCTCATCAAGGCGATGGCGACCATCCAGTCGCAGTCGACCTCGAACCCGTGCTCGATCGCGCAGTGGGCGTCGGTGGAGGCGCTGAACGGTCCACAGGACTTCATCCCCGCCAACAACAAGGTGTTCAAGGAGCGCCGCGACCTCGTCGTCTCCATGCTCAACCAGGCGAACGGCATCGAGTGCCCGCGGCCGGAAGGTGCGTTCTACGTCTACCCGTCCTGCGCCGGCACGATCGGCAAGACCGCGCCGTCCGGCAACATCATCTCCAACGACGAGCAGTTCGTCACCGAGTTGCTGGAGACCGAGGGCGTCGCCGTGGTGCAAGGCTCGGCCTTCGGCCTCGGCCCGGCCTTCCGCATCTCCTATGCGACCAAGACCTCGGATCTCGAAGATGCCTGCAAGCGGATCCAGCGCTTCTGCGGCAATCTGCGATAAGCTCGCAGTAACGATGCGAGATGAAAGGGCCCGCTCGCTGCGGGCCCTTTTTCTTTGGGACGCGCGCGATCTGGCACCAGTGGAACTATTGTGGCATAGAACGTCGCGCGCGGCGGGTATCGCGCCGTTCATGCTCGCATCACATCATAGCCGGAGACATTTCATGCGCCGCTCATTCCTCCTCGCCGGGCTCACTGTCGCGAGCCTCGCTGCCTCCGTCGTGGGCGCCAGCGCGCAGCAGCAGCGGATGGTGCGGGTCGGCGTGCTCGAATGCCGCGGCGGCGCCAGCATCGGCTTCGTGGTGGGGTCGGTGACCAATCTCGGCTGCGTCCTGCGCGCCGACGGCGTGCCCGATGACCGTTACGTTGCGACCATCCAAAAGGTGGGCCTCGATATCGGCATCACCCAGGAGACGGCGCTCGCCTGGGGCGTGTTCGCGCCGGTCGACCGGCTCGGTCCCGGCGATCTCTCGGGCAACTATGCGGGCGCGCAGGGCAGCGCGTCGATCGGCGTCGGCTTAGGGGGCAATGTGCTGGTCGGCGGCTCCAACAATTCGATCGCGCTCCAGCCCCTCGGCGTGCAGGGTCAGGTCGGCCTCAACGTCGCGGCCGGCCTCGAGAGCCTGGAGCTCCGCCCGGGCCGTTGATGCGCGGCCAAGTGTAGAGTCAGCGCCAGCTCCGTCCACCTCTTCCCGCCGGGGAGAGGTGGAACACCTCTGGGGCAACAGGCCGTACCTGATCTCATCAGGCGCCAAGGCTTGATCCAACTGACGACGCAGCGCAGCGAAGTTTGATGCTTGCCAAACCTTGAGGACGGGCAGAGCATCGCCGATTGCCGACCCAATCACGGGCCGAGCTCCACATGAAGGAGGCGGCGAATGGGACAAGACGTCAGAAGTCCCCGAGGTCCACGGTGCATCGCGCTGGTGGGCCCTTTCCAAAGCGGTAAAACCACTCTTCTTGAAGCAATCCTGGCGCGAACGGGCGCAATCCCGCGCGCCGGCAGCGTCGACGCCGGAACCTCCGTCGGCGACGCCAGTCCCGAGGCCCGTCATCACAAGATGACCGTTGGCCTGACCGCCGCCACCACGAGTTTCATGGGTGACAGCTACACCTTCCTCGATTGTCCCGGTTCCGTCGAATTCGCCCACGACATGCGCGCCGCGCTGCCCGCGGTCGATGCCGCGGTCGTGGTCTGCGAGGCCGACGAGAAGAAGCTGCCGCAGCTTCAGATCATCCTGCGCGAGCTGGAGGAGCTGAAGATCCCGCGTTTCCTCTTCCTCAACAAGATCGACCGCGCCAACAAGCGCATCCGCGAGACGCTCGCAACGCTCCAACCCGCCTCCCGCGTGCCGCTGGTGCTGCGTCAGATTCCGATCTGGAATGGCGAACTGATCGAAGGCTTCGTCGATCTCGCGCTGGAGCGCGCGTTCGTCTATCGCGAGCACAAGGCGTCCGAGGTAGTCGCGCTCGAAGGCGGCGATCTCGATCGCGAGAAGGAGGCCCGCTTCTCGATGCTGGAGAAGCTCGCCGATCACGACGATGCGCTGATGGAGCAGTTGCTCGAGGATATCCAGCCGCCGCGCGATGCCGTGTTCGACGATCTCGCCCGCGAATTGCGCGAAGGGCTCATTTGTCCCGTGCTGCTAGGTGCCGCCGCGCGCGAGAATGGTGTGCTGCGCCTGATGAAGGCGCTGCGCCATGAGGCGCCCGGCATCGCCGAGACTGCGAAGCGTCTCGGTGCGTCGGAAGCCAAGGATGCGCTCGGCTACGTCTTCAAGACCCTGCACTCCCAGCACGGCGGCAAGCTGTCGCTGACACGGCTTATCGCCGGCCATCTCGATGACGGTGCGACGCTGCAGTCCTCCTCCGGAGGGGCGGGCCGCATCGCCGGCATTCTCGCCGTCAACGGCGCCTACGACTCCAAGCGCCCGTCGGCGGAAGCCGGCGACACGGTGGCGCTCGGTAAGCTCGATCCGATCAAGACCGGCGACATGGTCTCGAGCGGAAAGACCCAGCCGACGGCGCTGGTCGTCGCAGAGCCGACGCCGCCGGTGCTCGGGATGTCGATTGCGGCGAGCGATCGCAAGGACGACGTCAAGCTCGGCCAGGCGCTGGCCCGGCTGCACGAGGAGGATCCCTCGCTCGTCATCGTGCAGAACGCCCAGACCCACGACACCGTGCTGTGGGGGCAGGGCGAGATGCATCTGCGCGTCGAGGTCGAGCGGCTGCGTGACCGCTTCGGCGTCAACGTGAAGTCGCACCCGCCCGCGATCGGCTATCAGGAGACCATCCGCAAGCCGATCACCCAGCGCGGCCGCCACAAGAAGCAGTCCGGCGGCCACGGGCAGTTCGGCGACGTCGTGCTCGATATCAGGCCGTTGCAGCGCGGCGACGGCTTCAAATTCGCCGAGAAGGTGGTCGGCGGCGCCGTGCCGCGCAACTACATCCCGGCGGTGGAAGAAGGCGTCGTCGACGGGCTGACGCGCGGCCCGCTCGGCTTCCCCGTCACCGACGTGCAGGTGACGCTCACCGACGGCTCCTTTCACAGCGTCGACTCCTCCGACCTCGCCTTCCGCACGGCGGCGCGGATCGGGCTCAGCGAAGGCCTGCCGCAATGCCAGCCGGTACTGCTGGAGCCGATCCACATGGTCGAGATCGTCTGCCCGACGGACGCAACCGCCAAGATCAACGCGATCCTGTCGGCGCGGCGCGGGCAGATCCTCGGTTTCGACACCCGCGATGGCTGGAGTGGCTGGGACTGCGTCCGCGCCATGATGCCGGAAGCCGAGATCGGTGAGCTGATCGTGGAACTGCGTTCGGCCACCGCCGGCGCCGGCAGCTTCACCCGTCAGTTCGACCACATGGCCGAGGTGACCGGGCGTGCCGCCGACCAGATCATCGCCGCGCATCGCGACGCGGCGTGAGACCTGCCGCAGTCGGCCTCATGCGCCAGCAGGCGCTATGGAGCCGCATTCGTATTGCCCTCCAGTTCGACTCTCGCGGTAAGGGACGCACCACTCTTTCACTCCCTCTCCCGTCCTTACGGGGAGAGGGAGGGGGGAGGGCCGCTTCCGGGAGTTCGAGGTGGAATGCGCTCGATGCAGTTGTCTCACGAGTCGGATAGACATTCCGTCGTGGCAACGGAATGCTCTGCCCCTCACCCGGATCGCTGACGCGACATAGCCGAAGTTTCACTTCGGCGTTCTTCAGGACGACCGCCGAAGGCGGTCTATGGCTCTCCCGCGGAAGAGCGGGGAGAGGTGGAGCGGCGCTTGCGTTTGGTCATGGATGATGTATTTTACATCATTGTAAATATATAAAGCATCAATTATAAGCTCCAATACGTGAGGCCAAGGTGATCACGTCATTCCAGATGCGGGCAGCCCGCGCGTTGCTCGGCATTGACCAGAGGACCTTGGCGGAACTCGCCGGCGTTTCGCTGCCGACCATCCAGCGGATGGAAGCCAGCACCGGCAACGTTCGTGGCGTGGTCGAGACCTTGATCAAGGTGGTCGAGGCGTTCGAGCGGGCCGGCGTCGAACTGATCGGTGAGCATGCACGCAGCGACAGCGGTGGGCGTGGCGTTCGCCTCAGGGAGCCGGGACCGCCACGCCGGGTTGGAGCATGATCCGGCAATGATCGTGCTCGGGGGCAATTGAACTAGCGCACCGTTGCGCCGAGACAACGCGGCCGCACGATGCACCGGAGCATTGTGGGGCATGAGCATCACCAGCGAGCGCGCAGCGCTGCATCAGTTTCGTCAGCCGACCTTCACCGAACTCTACCTGCCGAAGCTCGTCACGGTCTGGCGCGAGGGCTATGGCCTAGCGGATTTCCGCGCCGATCTGTTCGCGGGCCTCACGGTTGCGATCGTGGCGCTGCCGCTGTCGATGGCGATCGCGATCGCCTCCGGCGTGACGCCGGACCGCGGCCTCTACACTGCCGTTGTCGGCGGCTTCATCGTGTCGCTTCTCGGCGGCAGCCGCTTCCAGATCGGCGGACCGGCCGGCGCATTCATCGTGCTGGTCGCGGTGACCGCGGAGCGGCACGGCGTCGACGGCGTGATCCTCGCCACCATGATGGCGGGGCTGTTCCTGATCGCCGCGGGCTTCCTGCGGATCGGCACCTACATCAAGTTCATTCCCTATCCGGTGACGGTCGGCTTCACGGCCGGAATCGCCGTCATCATCTTCGCAAGCCAGCTTCGCGATCTCGGCGGGATCACGCTGTCGGCAAAGGAGCCCAGCGAGTTCATTCCAAAACTCGTCGCGCTGGCCGGGGGCCTGCACACCGTCAATCCGTCCGCCGTCGCGATTGCAGCCCTCAGCATTCTCGTCATCGCCGCGCTGCGACGCTGGCGGCCGTCCTGGCCGGGCATCCTGATCGCGGTCGTGCTTGCGGCGGTCGTGACCTCTGCGCTGTCGCTGCCGGTCGAAACCATCGGCACACGTTTCGGCGGGATTCCGCGTGAACTGCCGTCGCCAGCGCTGCCGGTGTTTTCGCTGGAGAAGGCGAAGGCGGTGCTGCCGGATGCGATCGCCTTCGCGCTGCTCGCCGCAATCGAGTCGCTGCTTTCGGCCGTGGTCGCCGACGGCATGACCGGACGTCGCCACCGCTCCAATTGCGAGCTGGTCGCGCAGGGCGTCGCCAATATCGGCTCGGCGCTGTTCGGCGGCATCTGCGTCACCGGCCTGATCGCGCGCACCGCCACCAATATCCGCGCCGGCGCAATGGGCCCGCTCGCGGGCATGCTGCATTCCGTCTTCCTCTTGCTGTTCATGCTGGTCGCAGCGCCGCTCGCAAGCTACATCCCGCTGGCCGCGCTCGCCGCCGTGCTCGTGGTGGTGGCCTGGACCATGGCGGAGAAGCAGGAGTTCGCGACGCTGCTGCGCTCCTCGTGGGGCGACGCCGTCGTGCTGCTCGCGACCTTCCTGCTCACGGTCTTCCGCGACCTCACCGAAGGCATCCTGGTCGGCTTCGCGCTCGGTGCGGTGCTGTTCATCCACCGCATGGCGGAAATGACCGGGATCGAGGAGCGCTCGCCGCTGGTCGTCGCCGACCGCCCCGACGACGGAAATGGCGAGCGCGTACCTTATGATCCCGCGCTGGCGGTTGATCGTGACGTGCTGGTTTATCGCATCACGGGGGCGTTCTTCTTCGGCGCCGCCTCCGCAATCGGCAGCGTGCTCGACGGCGTTACTGACGGGCGCAAGGCTTTCGTCGTCGATTTTGCCGCGGTCCCGTTCCTGGACTCCACCGCGGCGAACGTCTTGGGGCGCGTCGCTGCCAAGGCTCACCGCCAAGGCATCAGGCTGTTCGTCACCGGAGCCTCGCCCGCGGTCCGCCGCGCGTTGCTTACCCATGGCGTGTCTCCTCCGCGCGCGCGTTACCGCGCGACGATCGAGCGCGCGGTTGCCGACATCAAGGGCGCCCCGGCTGCGAGCGTGTCCGTGGCCGATGATGCCGGCTAGCGGCGCATCCTTCTCAAGCCGGCGGATTTGATCGACACTGCCCCGACGTCACGGCAATGGGGCATCGGGGATGTTGGATTCGCGTCGCGATATTGCGCTGGCCTCCGCGCTCAGCGCGCTCGCAGGTTATGTCGATGGCATCGGCTTCCTGCATCTCGGCGGCCTGTTCGTCTCGTTCATGAGCGGCAATTCCACGCGATTGGGCGTCAGTCTTGCGGAAGCCCAATGGTGGCAGGCCGCCGAGGCCTTCGGGCTGATCGCGCTGTTCGTCGCTGGTGCGGCTGCCGGCAGCCTCGTGGTGCTCGGCGGCGGTGTCGAGCGGCAGCCCTGGCTGCTTCTCACCGAGGCCATACTGCTTGCGGGCGCCGCGCTGTCCCATATGTTCGGCCTGCCCGTCCTCGCGATTGCTGGGATCGTGCTCGCGATGGGGCTGGAGAACACCGTGTTCCAGATCGATGGCGGTGCGGGCCTCGGCCTCACTTATGTCACCGGCGCTCTGGTCAAGGTCGGTCAATTGCTGGCCGTCGGCCTCACCGGCGGACCACGCTGGCGCTGGGCGCCGAACCTGTTGCTGTGGGCGGCCCTGGTTGCGGGCTCGACGGCGGGCGCTCTGGCCTATTTCTGGATCAACCTTGCCGCGATCTGGTTCGCTGCGGCGGCAGCGCTCACGATCGGGGCCGTCATCGCCGCGGTCCTGCGGCGC
Source organism: Bradyrhizobium centrolobii (assembly GCF_001641635.1). GTDB lineage: Bacteria > Pseudomonadota > Alphaproteobacteria > Rhizobiales > Xanthobacteraceae > Bradyrhizobium > Bradyrhizobium centrolobii. The sequence goes on along the minus strand of NZ_LUUB01000080.1, from coordinate 24,246 downwards.
CCGCGTGCTTGACAGGGCCGACCGGACGCGAAATGGATCGCCGCGAGACGATCCGGGGAGGGACCATGCAGGCCTGCGGCTTGAGAGGACGATCGTGACCAAGGCGCCCGCGGCCTGCCTGATCGGATGGCCGGCGGCGCATTCGCGCTCGCCGCTGATCCATCACTACTGGTTGCGCACGCTCGGCATTGCCGGCGGCTATGTCATCGAGGCTGTCCCGCCTGATGATCTGCGCGATTTCGTGCTGCGGCTGTCGCTGCACGGCTTCGTCGGTGCCAACGTCACCATCCCGCACAAGGAGAGTGTGCTGGCACTGTCCACGCCCGACGCGCGCGCCAAGGCCGTCGGCGCTGCCAACACGCTGTGGTTCGCCGACGGCGAACTGCGTTCGACCAACACCGATGTCGAAGGTTTCATCAACAATCTCGACGCCAGCGCGCCCGGCTGGGATACGGCCGAGGAGGCGCTGGTGCTGGGTGCAGGCGGTTCCTCGCGCGCGGTCGTATTCGGCCTGCTCGAACGCGGTGTCAGTCGTGTCCATCTCGCCAATCGCACCATTGCCCGGGCCGAGGCGCTCACGAAGCAGTTCGGGCCGAACGTGCATCCGATTCCATGGAACGCGATCAATGACGTCCTGCCGCGTGCAGGACTGCTGGTGAACACGACCTCGCTCGGCATGCACGGACAACCGTCACTGGATGTTGATGTGACACATTTGCCGCAAGCGGCTGTCGTCGCCGACCTCGTCTATGTTCCACTGGTCACGCCGCTGCTCGCGGCCGCGCAAGCGCGCGGGCTGAAGACTGCCGATGGGCTTGGCATGCTGTTGCACCAGGCGGTGCGCGGCTTCGAGCTGTGGTTCGGCCAAAGGCCGCAGGTCACTGCGGAACTGCGCGCGCTGGTCGAGACTGATCTCACGAAATCTTGAGAGAATAGCGCACGACCTCCGGAGTTGTGTCTCTGGGGCAATCGGAGATCGTCAATGACTATTCAACGTGTAACTTTCGCACGCCCGCTTCTCGCCGTCGCGATGGTGGCCTTCTCGACCTTTTACGCATTCGCGCAGAAAGCGCCCGTGCCCACGCGCGTGCGCGGCACGATCGAAAGCCTCGACGGCGATACGCTGTCCGTGAAGTCGCGCAGCGGCGAGGACGTCAAGCTGCACGTTCCTTCCGATCTGATGGTGTCCGGGATCACGAAGATTTCGCTCTCCGACATCAAGGTCGGCTCCTTCGTCGGCACCACCACGGTGCCGGGTCCGGACGGTGGCCAGAACGCGGTCGAGGTCCACGTGTTTCCGGAGAACATGCGAGGCACCGGCGAGGGCTCGCGCCCCTGGGACCTCAAGCCGAACTCCAGCATGACCAATGCGACGGTCGCCGAGAGCGTGGTCGGCAACGATGGTCATACGCTGCTGGTCAAATACAAGGACGGCGAGAAGAAGGTTTTCGTCTCGGTCGACACGCCGGTGGTCACTTACGTGCCCGGCGGGAAGTCTGACCTCAAGGCCGGCGCCAAGATCATCGCCTTCGTCAAACCGCTGCCGGACGGCTCGCTCGAAGCCAGCCGTGTCAGCGTCGGTCGTGATGGGCTGACGCCGCCGATGTGATCGGCGTCGCGGAATAGCGGCGGTCTCGCGGGGTTTGCCGTGATTGACCGCCGCAACACCCTGGAGGGACAAGACCATGCCGAAGCTGATCAACTTGATGCCACGCCTTGCCGTGGCCGCGTTTGCGGCCAGCATCTTCGTTTCGTCCGCCTCGGCGCAGCAGGCACCGACGGTCCGCATTCGCGGCACCATCGAGAGCGTCGACGGCAACACGCTCGGCATCAAGACGCGCGAAGGGGCCGACGCGAAAGTGCGCATGACCGACAACGTCGCCGTCTTCGCCGTCGTCAAGACCTCGCTGTCGGAGATCAAGGAAGGCTCCTATATCGGCGTGACCGGCATGCCCGAGCCTGACGGCACGCAGCGGGCGATCGCGGTTCACATCTTCCCCGAAAACCAGCGCGGTGCAGCCGAAGGCTTCCGCCCCTGGGATGCGCGCGCCAACTCGACCATGACCAATGCGACCGTGGCGCAGACGGTGAAAGGCACGGATGGCCAGAACATCCTGGTGAAGTACAAGGACGGCGAGAAGAAAGTCGTGGTGCCGCCGGACACGCCGATCGTCACCTTCGTTGCCAGCGACAGGTCCGAGATCAAGCCGGGCGCCAAGCTCATCATCTTCGGCGCGGCGAAGAAGGAGGATGGCTCGCTGGAGGCCAACCGCATCAATGTCGGCCGCGACGGGATCACGCCGCCGATGTGAGGGTGGGTAAGTGTAGTGCGTAACTGCCGCCACAATTTCCGCTGTCGTCCCGGACAAGCGTCAGCGCAGATCCGGGACCCATAACTACAGGATTGTGTTTGGCGAAGATTGCCAACCACCATCTCGCGCTACGACTCCACCCTGGGGGTATGGGTCCCGGATCGGCGCTTCGCTTGTCCGGGACAACAGTTGTTATTGCTGCGCGCTCCCACGTCATCCCGGAATCGTAGGGGTGGGCAAAGGCGCTCTTGCGCCGTGCCCACCATGTTTCGCGTACGAAAGTTGGTGGGCACGCTTCGCTTTGCCCACCCTACGGCTTGCCCACCCTACGGCTGCGCTTGTCCGGGACGACAGTCGTAATCGCTGCGGCGTCACGCCAAGCGCCTCACACCGCAATGATGTGATCGTCGATCTCGTCGATCTTGTTGACGCCGCACAGGCCCATGGTCGTGAGCAGCTCCTTCTGGATGATGTCGATCGCCTTGGCGACGCCCTCCTGGCCGCCGGCACCGAGCCCATAGGCATAGGCGCGGCCGATCATGCAGGACTTTGCGCCCAGCGCGAGCGCGCGCATCACGTCCTGGCCGGAGCGGATGCCGCCGTCGAACATGATCTCCATCTTCGAGCCCACGGCGTCGACGATCTCGGGCAGTACCTCGATCGAGGACGGCGCGCCGTCGAGCTGCCGGCCGCCATGGTTCGACACGACCAGCGCCTGCGCGCCGGTCTTGGCGGCTTCCTCGGCATCCTCGACGTCGAGGATGCCCTTGATGATCAGCTTGCCCGGCCAGATGCTGCGGACCCACTCGATGTCCTTCCAGTTCAGCGACGTGTCGAACTGCGAGGCGGTCCATTCCGCGAGGCGGTTGAGATCCTCGGTATTCTTCACGTGGCCCGCGATGTTGCCGAAGGTCCGGCGCTTGCCGCGCAGCACGCCGGAGACCCAGGCGGGCTTGCTGGCGAAATCCAGGAGTTTCGACAGCGACCATTCCGGTGGCACCGTCATGCCGTTCTTGATGTCGGCGTGACGCTGTCCGATCACCTGGAGGTCGACGGTCAGGACCAGTGCGCTGCACTTGGCGGCCATCGCGCGCTGGATCAGGTCCTTGATGAAGCCGCGGTCCTTCATCACGTAGAGCTGGAACCAGAACGGCTTCTCGACATTGGCGGCGATGTCCTCGATCGAGCAGATCGACATCGTCGACTGCGTGAACGGGATGCCGGCGGCCTGTGCGGCGCGGCAGGCGTGAATTTCGCCGTCGCCATGCTGCATGCCCAGGAGGCCAACGGGCGCCAGGATCAGCGGCATGGTCGAGGGCTCGCCGAGAATCGTGGTCGAGGTGTCGCGCTTGGAGACGTCGACCAGGATGCGCTGGCGAAACTTGATCGCCTGCAAGTCCTCGCGATTGGCGCGCAGCGTTTCCTCGGCATAGGAGCCGCGGTCGCAGTAGTCGAAAAACGCCTTCGGCACGCGGCGCTTATGCAGCGCGCGAAGATCGTCGATACAGGTGATGTGCTTCATGAACGTTCCCCCGGCCCGTCTTGCGTCAGAAGATTTGAGGGGTCATCTAGCATGGTTGGATGCACAGCCAAATCGTTTGCGAGGAGGGCGCCATGAGCAGGCCGCCGCACAATGAGCCGACGCCGGAAGAGATCAAGGAGAAGCACCGCCTCGAAGAAGCTCTGGAGGAGGGCTTGAAAGAGACCTTTCCAGCTTCCGATCCGGTCAACGTCACCCAGCCGCCGCCGAGCCGCGGGGACAGCCACGTAAAGCGCACGGACTAGTCGGCGGGTTCCATTTCGTTCCAGTGTTCCAGCCGGAAAATTAATGCTAACAATAGGTTACCAGGGCGATCCGGCCCCGGTTCCGTAATGATTCATCATATTTTTTGAAGCCAAGTTGGCCGCGATGGCATTATAAGAGTTCAGCAGATCAGGGATGCGGGGCCCGCTTGGGCATCCGATGGTTGCCGCGGGGATTCCTGGTTGTGCGTGGGGGATCATATGAGCCGCAAATATTTCGGGACGGATGGGATTAGGGGCCGCGCCAACGGACTGATCACGCCGGAGCTCGCACTCAAGGTTGGCCAGGCGGCCGGCCTCGCGTTTCAGCGCGGCGATCACCGCCATCGCGTCGTGATCGGCAAGGACACCCGCCTGTCGGGCTACATGATCGAATATGCGATGGTCGCGGGCTTCACCTCCGTCGGCATGGACGTGCTGCTGGTCGGCCCGATGCCGACGCCGGCGGTCGCGATGCTGACCAAGTCGATGCGCGCCGATCTCGGCGTGATGATTTCGGCCTCGCACAATTTGTTCGAGGACAACGGCATCAAGCTGTTCGGGCCGCAGGGCTTCAAGCTCTCCGACGACGTCGAGAAGCAGATCGAGCAGCTGCTCGACGAATCCCTCGACAAGCGGCTGGCGCAGAGCGCGAGCCTCGGCCGCGCCCGCCGCATCGACGGCGTGCATGACCGCTACATCGAATTCGCCAAGCGCACGCTGCCGCGCGACCTCTCGCTGGACGGCCTGCGCGTCGTGGTCGATTGCGCCAATGGCGCGGCCTACAAGGTGGTGCCGGAAGCACTGTGGGAGCTCGGTGCCGACGTGGTGCCGATCGGCGTCGAGCCCGACGGCTTCAACATCAACAAGGAATGCGGTTCGACCTCGCCGGAGGCGCTGGCGAGGAAGGTGCGCGAGATGCGCGCCGACATCGGCGTCGCGCTCGACGGCGACGCGGATCGCGTCATCCTCGTCGACGAGCGCGGTCATCTCGTCGATGGCGACCAGCTGCTCGCGGTGATCGCGCAGAGCTGGAAGGAGGACGGACGGCTGTCGCGGCCCGGTATCGTCGCGACCGTGATGTCCAATCTCGGGCTCGAGCGCTTCCTGAAAGGGCACGGGCTCGATCTCGTGCGCACGCCGGTCGGCGACCGCTACGTGCTCGAGCAGATGCTGAACGGCGGTTACAATCTTGGCGGCGAGCAGTCCGGCCACATCATCCTGTCCGACTACGCGACCACCGGCGACGGCTTCGTTGCCGCATTGCAGGTGCTGGCCGTGGTGCAGAAGCTGCGCCGGCCCGTCTCCGAGGTCTGCCACCGCTTCGATCCGCTGCCGCAGATCCTGAAGAATGTCCGCTACAAGAGCGGCAAGCCGCTCGATGATTCCGACGTCAAATCGGCGATCTCCGACGGCGAGAAGCGGCTCAACGGCCACGGCCGCCTCCTGATCCGCTCCTCCGGCACCGAGCCCGTGATCCGTGTGATGGGCGAGGGTGAGGACCGCATCCTGGTCGAGGAAGTCGTCGACACCATCGTCTCGGCGCTCGGGCAGGCGGCGGCTTAAGCAGGCACGCAAATTCCGCAGACTCGGACCTCTCACCTCTCCCATAGGGAGAGGTCGGCGCGAAGCGCCGGGTGAGGGGTTTCGATCTCTCGTCGAGCTGCGGCCCCTCACTCGGATTGCTTCGCAATCCGACCTCTCCCCGCTGGGGAGCGGTAAGGGCCTCCAACGACGCGCGCGATCTGGATCATCCAAGGCCCTAGCTGCAGCCCAGCCATCGGCGATTGGCGGTGGTTCCACCGCCAGAGGCATCGTAATCACGGGGGCGGTTCGCCGCTCCTGCCGGGATTCCTCCATTGAACAAGCCTGTCGTCGTACCTGAGGAAACGCTGACCGAGCCCGTCGTCGTGGCCGACGTGGCATCCGCTGTGCCGAAGCCGAGCGCGGGGCCGGCCTATATCGTGCTTGCCGGCATCAGCTTCTCGCACTTCCTCAACGACACCATGCAGTCGCTGATCGCCTCGGTGTATCCGATCCTGAAGGACACCTACGCGCTCGACTTCGCGCAGATCGGCATGATCACGCTGGCCTTCCAGTTCACGGCCTCGCTGCTCCAGCCGGTGGTCGGGCACTACACCGACAAGAAGGCGCAGCCTTATTCATTGTCGATCGGCATGGCCTCGACCTTCTTCGGCCTGCTGCTGCTCAGCGCCGCGCACCAGTATCTCGTCATCCTCGTTGCTGCCGCGCTGGTCGGGCTCGGCTCGGCGGTGTTCCACCCCGAATCCGCACGCATCGCGCGGCTTGCGTCGGGCGGCCGTTACGGCTTCGCGCAATCGGTGTTTCAGCTTGGCGGCAGCTTCGGCACCTCGATGGGGCCGGTGCTCGCCGCGCTCATCGTGGTGCCGTTCGGGCAGGGCAGCATCGCCTGGTTCTCCTCGATCGCCTTCCTCGCGATTCTCATCCTCTGGCGCATCGGCCGCTGGTACGCGCCGCAGATCACGACGAAGAAGGAGAAGCCGATTCATGCGCATCCGGACGGGCCGAGCTCACGCCGCGTCGCGGTTGCGCTTCTCGTGCTGGTGGCGCTGCTGTTCTCCAAGCAGCTCTACGTCTCCAGCCTGTCGAGCTACTACATCTTCTATCTGATCGACCGCTTCGGCGTGTCGACGCAGGCGGCGCAGATCTACCTGTTCATCTTCCTTGCGGCGAACGCAGTCGGCGCGTTCTTCGGCGGACCGTTAGGGGATCGCTTCGGCCGGAAGATCGTGATCTGGATCTCGATCGTCGGCGCGCTGCCGTTCACGCTGGCGCTGCCCCATGCCGGGCTCTACGCGAGCGCGGTGCTGTCCGTGATCATCGGCCTGATCATCTCCTCGACAACGTCCTCGATCATCGTGTTCGCGCAGGAATTGGTGCCGCACCGCTTCGGCATGATCTCCGGCGTGTTCTTCGGCGTCGCCTTCGGCATCGGCGGCCTCGGGGCGGCGGTGCTCGGCAAGCTCGCCGACCACACCTCGATCGAGTTCGTCTACCAGGTCTGCGCCTATTTGCCGGCGATCGGATTGCTCGCGGTGTTCCTGCCAAAACTGCCGCAGCACGCGCGTTAACGCGCCGTCTTCAGGCGCCTGGCGCCTTCATACATTGTTAGCGATTGTGATGCGCGAGACGCCGCCTTTTTGCAACGCTCGCGCGGCGCGCGCGTGTGCAGTGAGGAAAAATCAACCTTAAAAATTAGGGTTAAGCGGCGCTTAAGCAATTAGTGCCATCGTCCCCCCGTGAGTTTCCAGAACGTGAGGCGTCCGTATTGCCTCACCGGCCAAAAGGACGAAGCCAAATGCGTAGCGTGAAGTCTCTGCTTGCCGCGGGTGCGGCAACCCTGATCTCGTCGGTGGCGTTCGCCGCCGACATGCCGATCGCGGCGCCGCCCCCGATGTACGCGCCGGCTCCGCCCGCCGACTTCGGCGGCTGGTATCTTCGCGGCGACATCGGCTTCAGCAACCAGAGCATCAAGAAGCGCGACTATTATTCGTATCCGACGCTGCTTAGCCTCAATCAGCAGAACGGCTTCGACACCGCCGGCATCTTCGGCGTCGGCGTTGGCTACAGGTTCAACAACTGGTTTCGGGCCGACGTCACAGGGCAGTACCGCGGAAACGCGAACTTCCACGGCTTCGACAGGACCAGCTACACCGACACCGGAACGGTCCAGTATGGCAGCGATACCTACAGCGCCAGCAAATCCGAGATCCTGCTGCTGGCGAACGCCTATGTCGATCTCGGCACCTGGTGGTGCGTTACGCCATTCATCGGCGCCGGCATAGGCGCGTCGCGCAATACGATCTCGAATTTCACGGACCACGGTGTGAACGGCACGGCGGCATTCGGTTCGGTGCCGGGCTTCGCGTCGGCAACGTCGGCCTCCAAATGGAATTTTGCCTGGGCGCTTCATACCGGCCTCGCCTACCAGATCTCGCCCAACGTGACGCTCGAGCTTGGCTATAGCTACGTCAACCTCGGCGACGCTGTGACCGGCGAGCTCGTGAACAAGGACGGCGTCGGTGCCGGCCAGAATCACGTGATGACGTTCAAGGACATCACCTCGCACGACCTCAAGCTCGGCGTGCGCTGGAATCTCGACAGCCCGCCGGTCTACGCGCCGCCGCCGCTCGTCACCAAGGGCTGATCGGCAACTCGATCGCTTAAGCTTTCTTAACGGCGCGGGATCCTCCCGCGCCGTTTTGCTTTGTGTTTTTTTCATTGCTCGACAGCCACGAAAGCGCCCAATTCAACCATTGGTTAAGGTTAACGAGCCATGATCACGAGCGAAAGTTCGAGTTCGATGGAGCGTGGCAATGCGTAGGCTTTTGTGGGCGGCGGGGATGTTGGCGGCGGCGTCCACCGCACAAGCGGCCGACATGCCGGATCTGCCCATTCTGCGCGGCGGCTTCACCGACGGCCTGTCGAAGACGAGCCATAACTGGGACGGCGTCTATGTCGGCGGCAATGCCGGCTACACGGCCGACGCGACCGATTTCAGCCAAAGCGTCGTCGGCCTGACGAACTACATCTTCCGCGACAGTGTGCTTCAGCAGCCGACCGCGAATTGGTCGCTCATGAACAAGACTAACACGCAAAGCAGCAATTTCGGCGCCTTCCTCGGCCGCAACTGGCAATGGTACGATGCCATTCTCGGGCTTGAGGGCACCTACAGCTACTTCAATAATCTCTCCACATTCACGAGCGGCTCCAATTCGCTCGACATCATCAACCCGCCTGGTGACAAACCGCCCGCCAACGTGACCGACCACTGGGGCGTGACGTTGACCGGCACCGCCGCGGCGAAGGTCAAGGACATGATCTCGCTCCGGGGGCGCATGGGTTGGGATGGCGGCGACTTCATGCCTTATTTTTTCGCCGGCGCCGCCGTCGGCCGGATGGACGTCTCGCGCACGGTGACGAGCAACGTGACCCTGCGCCAGGATACGACGACAACGGACGCCTTCGGCAATACGGTGATCGTGACGGGAACGACGAACCCCGTTCCGGCGCAGTCGCAGACGCAGACCCAACACCGAACCAACAACTTCGTGGTCGGTTGGGTCGCCGGCCTCGGGCTCGAATACTGCCTGTGGGAAGGGTTGTTCGCGCGCGTGGAATACGAGTATGTGAAATTCTCTCCCGTCATGAATACTTCGGTGACGCTGAACAATGCGCGCGTCGGGCTCGGCTACAAGTTCTGACGCGGCTTCACGACGCCGTGGTTTGACAGCCTGCCTCCGTCCTGATGCTCTGTCGCTTCGAATCGGGCGGCAGCGATGAAGATCCACGGCGATAGCAATTCCGGAAATTGTCTCAAGGTGAAGTGGGTCTGCGACAAGCTCGCGCTGCCCTATCGCTGGATCGAGATCGACACGCGCAAGGGCGAAACGCGCACGCCGCAATTCCTGAAGATGAACGGCGCCGGCCAGGTGCCGGCGGTCGAATTCGACGACGGCCGCACGCTGGCGCAGTCCAACGCCATCATCCGCTATCTCGCCCGTGACAGTGCACTCGTTCCGCGCGATGCCTTCACTGCCGCCAAGATGGACGAATGGCTGTTCTGGGAACAGTACAGCCACGAGCCCTATATCGCGGTGTGCCGCTTCCAGCTCGTCTATCTCGGTAAGTCTGCGTCCGAGCTCGATCCGGAGAAGGTCAAGCGCGGCTATGCGGCGCTCGACCGCATGGAGCAGCATCTTGCGGCAAGCCGCTTCTTCGTTGGCGAGGTGGTTTCGCTCGCCGACGTCGCGCTGCTCGCCTATACCCGCCTCGCGCATGAAGGCGGCTTCGATCTCAACCGCTTCGCCGCCGTCCGCCGCTGGATCGGCGAAGCCGAGACTGCTCTTGGTCTTCCGCCGGCGCGCTGAGTTCGAGAGTATGTGCATGACTGCCAAGTCCATTTCGTCCGTCTCCATCCGTCGCGCGCGCCGCGACGACGTTGCTGCGATCGTGGCGATGCTCGCCGACGACCATCTCGGGCGCGCTCGCGAGCGGCTGGAGGATCCGCTGCCCACCTCTTATTACGAGGCGTTCGAGCGGGTCGATCGCGATCCCAGCCTCCAGCTTGTGGTCGCGGAGAGCGAGGGCAGGGTGGTCGGCTGTCTGCAACTCGCCATCCTGCCTGGCCTCAGCTCGCAAGGCGGCGTGCGCGGTCTGCTCGAGGACGTTCGCGTTGCTTCAGATTGCCGCAGCCGCGGCATCGGCGAGCAGTTGGTGCAATGGGCGGTGGCGGAAGCGAAAGCGAAAGGCTGCAATCTGGTCGAACTGCTTACGCATGCGAGCCGCGTCGATGCGCAGCGCTTCTACAAGCGACTCGGATTCGCAGCGAGTCATGTGGGCATGACTGTCCGCTTTTGAGGCAGGTCGTCACGGCTTTTGTGGGACTTGCAAAATCGGATCGCGCATTCGTTCATCTTAAGGGCTGATAAACTACCGAGCCGTCGTTCACGTTTCCTCCAGAACGAACGGTGCTACGTAGCGTCTGACACCGGGCTCGGTTGGTTCGGGGATTTCGATGACAAGCTATTCTCTGATCAAGGTCGGCAACGACTATGTCGTGCAGGCCGGCGACAAATGCATTTTGAAAGTCAGCAGCCGTCGCCGGGCCGCGCAATTGATCAGCGACGCGATGGACTTGTTGAACGCCCAGGCCGCAGCCGAATCCCCTGAAAAGGCGGAGGAGACACCATCACTCCGCCGTGAGGCGCCCTAACTTCCTTGACGATTCTGCCCGTTTCCCGTATGAGCCGCCGCGGGACACCTCCCCCCAACGGGAGGCTTACTATCTGGAAGGGTAGATCATGACTGTAGCGAAGCCCGCTTCGCGGCCGAACGTGCCGCATTTTTCTTCCGGCCCCTGCGCCAAGCGCCCCGGCTGGAACGCCCAAAATCTCAAGGACGCAGCTCTCGGCCGCTCGCATCGCGCGAAGATCGGCAAGACCAAGCTCAAGCTCGCGATCGATCTGACCCGCGAGGTGCTCGAGGTGCCCGCCGATTATCGCATCGGCATCGTGCCCGCCTCCGATACCGGCGCGGTCGAGATGGCGCTGTGGTCGCTGCTCGGCGCGCGCCCCGTCACCACGCTCGCCTGGGAATCCTTCGGCGAGGGCTGGGTCAGCGACATCATCAAGGAATTGAAGCTCAAGGACGTCACCAAGCTCAACGCGGCCTATGGTGAAATCCCGGATCTCTCCAAGGTCGATCCGAACAACGACGTCGTCTTCACCTGGAACGGCACCACCTCCGGCGTGCGCGTGCCGAACGCCGACTGGATCAGCGCGACCCGCGAAGGCCTGACCATCTGCGACGCGACCTCGGCGGCGTTCGCGCAGCCGCTCGATTGGGGAAAGCTCGACGTCGTCACCTTCTCCTGGCAGAAGGCGCTCGGCGGCGAGGCCGCGCATGGCATGCTGATCCTTTCGCCTCGCGCCGTTGAGCGGCTCGAGACCTACAAGCCGGCCTGGCCGCTGCCGAAGATCTTCCGCATGACCAAGGGCGGCAAGATCAACGAAGGCATCTTCGTCGGCGAGACCATCAACACGCCGTCGATGCTCTGCGTCGAGGACTATCTCGACGCGCTGAACTGGGGCAAGTCGATCGGCGGCCTGAAGGCGCTGATCGCGCGCGCCGACGCCAACACCAAGGTGCTCGCCGACTGGAAGGCGAAGACGCCCTGGATCGACTTCCTGGCGAAGGACGCCTCGATCCGCTCCAACACGTCCGTGTGCCTGAAGTTCACCGATCCCGCGATCACCTCGCTTTCCGCGGACGCGCAGGCCGAGTTCTGCAAGAAGCTGGTCGCGCTGGTCGAGAAGGAAGGCGCGGGCTTCGACTTCGCCTACTACCGCGATGCGCCGGCCGGCCTGCGCATCTGGTGCGGCGCGACCGTCGAGGCCAAGGACGTCGAGCTCCTGACCCAGTGGATCGACTGGGCGTTCGCCGAGACCAAAGCCGCGCTGCCCAAGGCGGCCTGATAAAGGCGGCCTGACAACGCCGTGAGTTGATGCCGTGCGGATGTCTCCGCACGGCCTGATCGCCACAGGCCCGTCATGTTCGAACCCGAGAACGAGATCGAGCGCATGCTGATGCGTGCCGCGCAGGAGCCGTCCGAGCGGCCGGCCTTCGCGCGGGCGCTGCTCGACGCCGATATCGTCGTGGTGCTGGTGCCCGAGGGTGGCAACATCGTGCCGGGGCCGGACGGCAATGCAATCATTCCGGAAGGAACCAAGCTGACCCTGCCGAGCGCAACGCGCGGCGAGGAGAAGCTCCTTCCGTTCTTCACTGCGCCTTCCCGGGCGCGTGCCTGGTTCAGCGGCGATCATATCGCAGCTCCCGAGCGCACGCGTGATCTGTTTGGCCGCTACCCGGAGGCATCCTTCGTGCTCAATCCAGGCTCCGACTACGGCAAGGAGTTCACCCCTGCCGAAGTGAAGCGGCTGCTCGCCGGTCACTTCGAGGAAGGCGCGGAGACGATCAGGATTCCCGCGGGCGAGCAGCTGCTGCTCGGCCATCCCAGCGATGTGCCGATCGAGCTGATCGGGGCGCTCTCCCGCGAGCTCAGTGCGGTCAAGTCCATCCGCGGCGCCTGGCTGATGCTGGCGGCGCGCGCGGGACATCCCGAGCAGAGCTGGATGCTCGGCGTCGATCACGCGGGGTCGTGGTCGAACGTGCAGGCCGCGATCAACCGCGCGGTTGCGGGCGACGTGCTGAAAGGCCGGCCGCTCGATGCCGTGCCGCTCGAAGGCAGTTCACTCGCATCGACGTTACGTACCGGAATTCCTATTTTCCCCGCCAAGCGCGGTTTCCTCCAGAGACTCTTCAGATAACAGCCAGGCAGACCTCCCATGTCAAAACCGAAAGTACTCATTTCCGACGCCCTCTCGCCCGCCGCCGTGCAGATCTTCAAGGACCGCGGCGTCGAGGTCGACTTCCAGCCGAACCTCGGCAAGGACAAGGACAAGCTGGCCGAGATCATCGGCAACTATGACGGCCTTGCGATCCGTTCCGCGACCAAGGCAACCGCCAAGATCATCGAGAAGGCGGCGAAGCTGAAGGTCATCGGCCGCGCCGGCATCGGCGTCGACAACGTCGAGATTCCCGCGGCGACCGCCAAGGGCATCATCGTGATGAACACGCCGTTCGGCAATTCGATCACGACCGCCGAGCACGCCATCACGCTGATGCTGGCGCTGGCGCGCGAGATTCCGCAGGCCGATGTCTCGACGCAGGCCGGCAAGTGGGAGAAGAACCGCTTCATGGGCGTCGAGATCACCGGCAAGGTGCTCGGCGTCGTCGGTTGCGGCAACATCGGCTCGATCGTCGCCGACCGCGCGCTCGGCCTGCGCATGAAGGTCGTCGCCTACGACCCGTTCCTGTCGCCGGAGCGAGCCAAGGACATCGGCGTCGAGAAGGTCGAGCTCGACGAGCTGCTCAAGCGCGCCGATTTCATCACCCTGCATACGCCGCTGACCGAGAAGACGAAGAACATCATCGATGCGGCCGCGATCGCCAAGATGAAGAAGGGCGTGCGCCTCATCAATTGCGCCCGCGGTGGCCTGGTCGACGAGCAGGCGGTGGTCGATGCGCTGAATTCCAAGCACATCGCAGGTGCCGCCTTCGACGTCTTCGTCGAGGAGCCTGCCACCTCGAACGTGCTGTTCGGCCATCCCAACGTGATCTGCACGCCGCATCTCGGCGCCTCCACCACCGAGGCGCAGGAGAACGTCGCGCTCCAGGTCGCCGAGCAGATGTCGGATTACCTGCTCACCGGCGCGATCTCCAACGCCGTCAACTTCCCCTCGATCACGGCGGAGGAAGCGCCGAAGCTGAAGCCGTTCATCGCGCTCGCCGAGAAGCTCGGCTCCTTCGCCGGCCAGCTCACCGAGACCGGCATCCTCAAGGTGCAGATCACCTATGAGGGACACGTGGCCGAGATGAAGATCAAGGCGATCACCTCCGCGGTGCTGTCGGGCCTGCTGCGGCCGATGCTGGGCGAGGTCAACGTCGTCTCCGCGCCCGTCGTCGCCAAGGAGCGCGGCATGGTGGTCGACGAGATCGTACGCGCCGCCCAGAGCGACTATGAGAGCCTGATCACTGTCACGGTCGCGACCGAACGCCAGGAGCGCTCGGTCTCCGGCACGGTCTATCACGACGGCAAGCCGCGCCTCGTCGACATCAAGGGCATCCGCGTCGACGCCGAGTTCGGCAAGTCGATGATCTATGTCACCAACGAGGACAAGCCGGGCTTCATCGGCAAGTTCGCGGGCCTGCTGGGCGATGCCAAGATCAACATCGCGACCTTCCATCTCGGCCGCGTCGAGCAGGGTGGCGACGCCATCGCGCTCGTCGAGGTTGATGGTGCGGTTCCGGCGGACGTGCTCGCCAAGGTGCGAGCCTTGCCGCAGGTCAAGCAGGTCAAGGCGCTGACGTTCTAAGAGGGGGCATTCCGGGGCGCGCGTAAGCGCGAACCCGGAATCTCGAGATTCCGGGTTCGATGCTTCGCATGGCCCCGGAATGACGGGCATCATATATTCCGACGTGCGGAACAACGCCGCCTCCATCACCGGAGGCGGTGTTTTTGTTGGCCCAGGCCAGCGCTTTATTTTCCCCGCGGCCTCCAAACTTTGTGTACCAATGGCGCGAGGACGCTACCTCCAAGTCGTTCGAAAAAGGGAGAAACCAATGCGTGAAGCCGTCATCGTTTCCTATGCGCGCACGGGGCTGGCGAAGTCCGCCCGCGGCGGGTTCAACATCACGCCGCCGATGTCTCTCGCGGCCCACGCCATCCAGCACGCGGTCGATCGCGCCGGTGTCGACAAGGACTATGTCGAGGACTGCTATCTCGGCAATTGCGCCCACGGTGCGCCGAACATCGGCCGCCAGGCCGCGCTGCTTGCGGGCCTGCCGAAGACCACCGCCGGCGTCTCGGTGAACCGCTTCTGCTCCTCGGGCCTCCAGACCATCGCGATGGCCGCCAACTCGATCCGCTCCGATGGCGCCGACTGCATCGTCGCCGGCGGCGTCGAGAGCATCTCGATTCCCGGCGGCGGCTCGCCGAAGGAGTCGATTGATCCGGAACTGCTCAAGGTCGCGCCCGACATCTTCATGGCGATGATCGACACCGCCGACATCGTCGCCGAGCGCTACAAGCTCAGCCGCGAATACCAGGACGAGTTCTCGCTGGAATCGCAGCGCCGCATGGCGGCCGCCCAGCAGGCGAACAAGTTCAAGGACGAGATCGTCCCGATGAAGACCAGGATGAAGGTCGTCGACAAGCAGACCAAGGCCGAGAGCATTGTCGACTATGTCGTCGATCGCGACGAGTGCAACCGGCCGGAAACCACCATGGAAGGCCTCGCCAAGCTCGAGCCGGTGAAGGGCCCGGGCAAGTTCGTCACCGCCGGCAATGCCAGCCAGCTCTCGGACGGCGCCGCGGCTGTCGTGCTGATGGAAGCCAAGGACGCGGAGAAGCGCGGCCTCAAGCCGCTCGGCCGCTTCGTCGCCTGGGCGACCGCCGGCTGCGAGCCCGACGAGATGGGCATCGGCCCCGTCTTCGCGATCCCGAAGCTCTTGAAGCGCACCGGCCTGAAGATCGACGACATCGATCTCTGGGAGCTCAACGAGGCCTTCGCCAGCCAGTGCCTGTATTGCCGCGACAAGCTCGGCATCGATCCCGCCAAGTACAATGTCAACGGCGGCTCGATCGCGATCGGCCACCCCTTCGGCATGACCGGCGCGCGTCTCACCGGCCACCTCCTCCAGGAAGGAGCGCGCCGCAAAGCCAAATGGGGCGTCGTGACGATGTGCATCGGCGGCGGCCAGGGCGGCGCGGGCCTGTTCGAGATCTATAGCTGATCAAAGCCGCAGGAATGCGAAAGGCACGACGCCACTAGCGCCGTGCCTTTTTGTTTGCCGCGCCAAAGCAGAATGAGTTTTGGTTGAATCGATGCAGGCCGAGAATTCAGAACACCTCTCCCGTAGGGAGAGGTCGGATCGCATCGAAAGATGCGATCCGGGTGAGGGGTTTAGGTCTCACTGAGCGCTGCGGCCCCTCACCCGGATTGCGCTGGACGATGCTTCGCATCGCCAGGCGCAATCCTACCTCTCCCCGTTGGGGAGAGGTAAACCTCGCACTCGTCTAAGCCCGGGCCAGCGTCGGCGCGAACACCACTTCGATCAGCGTACCGGAATTGGCCGCGCTCTTGATGTTGAACTTGGCGCGGTTGGCTTCGACCAGCGCCTTGGTCAGGGACAGGCTGAGCGCCGTATTGTCCGACGCATCGCCGGGCGGCGGTGTGCGGAACGGCTCCATCGCGGCCGCGACCTCCTTCTCGGTCAGGCCATGGCCGGTGTCGCGGATGCGAAGGGCAACCTCGCCGCGATCGGTCAGCGCGGTCGAGACGATCACCTGGCCGCCGGCGCTGGCGAGCCGGATCGAGTTGGAGATCAGGTTCATGGTGATCTGCCGCACCGCGCGCGCATCGGCCGTGACCTGCGGCAGCGCATGTGCGAGCGAGGTGCGGATGATGATGCGCTCGCGGTTGGCCTGCGGCTGCATCACCGTGACGCAGGCCTCGACAAGCTCGTTGAGGCTGAGATTGGCGAAGTTGAGGTCGAGCTTGCCGGTCTCGATGCGCGAGAGCTCGAGCAGGTCATCGATGATCGCGATGACGCGCTCGCCGGAGGCGCGGATGTCCTTCATGTATTCGCCGTAGCGCTCGTTGCCGAGCGTGCCGAAGCGTTCCGAGATCATCACCTCGGCGAAGCCGATGATGGCGTTGAGCGGCGTGCGGATCTCGTGGCTGATCCGCGCCAGCATGTCGGCCTTGGCGCTGGCCGCGCCGTTGGCGAGATGGCGGGCCTGCTTCAATTCGCTCTCGCCCTTCTTGCTCTGCGACAGATCGCGGAACACGGCGAAGAAGTTCGGACCGTCGGGCCTTGTGCGGCCCATGATCATGGCGAGAGGAAGGACGCCACCCTTCTTCTCGCGTCCCAGCACCTCGCGGCCATGGTCGAGCAGGCTCGCGATGTCCTGGTTCTTGAGGCTCTCGAGGTAGTCGGTAACGACAAGCTGGCTCTCGGGCGCGAACAGGGTCAGCAGATTTTGCTGTAGCAGCGCCTCGCCGTCATAGCCGAACAGCGCTTCGGCGCTGCGGTTGCACGCGTGGATGTTGCCTTCGGCATCGAACATGACGATGCCTTCGGCGGTGGTGTCGAGGATCGCGGCAAGATCCTCGGCGTCCGCGTCGCCGGCCTCGAGCTCCGGCTCGGGCGCGTCAGGCATCATCACGATGGGCTCGGCGGCGACAGCTGCAGCGATAGGCGCGGCCTGCGGCAGCGCGCAGATCAGCGCATGCGCGGTCTCGCCGTCCCAGGCGATCGTGTGCAGATGCGCTTCGGTGGTCGCGAGCGGCCGGTCGCCGTCTGCCACGCTCGCGCTGATCGTGATCGGCGTGCCGGCCTGCGACGTGCTGCTGGCGGAGGAAACGCCGGCCTCGACATAAAGCGCATCCAACCCGCCGGCATGCTCCAGCGCGCTCAGGCTGGCATAGCCCATGCGCGCGAGAAAGGCGGGGTTGGCGTAGAGCAGGCGGTCGAGGCGATAGATCAGGATGCCGGTCGGCAACAGATCGAGCAGCGTGCGGTCGCGCGCACTGTCGCCGCGCGCCGGCGGCTCGGCTTCGGCCAGCCATTCAGCCAGCGCGCGCGGCGCCTCCGGCTCCGGCGGCGAGGGCTCGGCGGCGATCTCGCTCGCTAGCTGATCGGACGATGCGACCGCCATCGTCTCTCGCTCGCGCTCGAGCCGCTCCGACAATTGCCGGGCAAGCTCGTTGAACGCGCTGTTCTCGACAGGCGTGAGCGTCGGCGATTTCGCGTCGCCGAGCGGGCGGAACGGCACAACGTTGGGAGGCGTTTCCACTGGCGTTTCCGGATCGGTTGGGTGTGAATTCGCTTCGGTTGCAGGTTCGGGCAGTTCGGGTTCGGGTAATTCGGGTTCTTGCAGTCCAGGTTCTTGCAGTTCTGGTTCTGGCGGCTCAGATGCGGGCGAGGCGGCCTCGACTGGCGGAGGCGGTGCCTCCGGTTCGGGCTCGGGCTCGACGATGTCGGCGGAGAGGCGCTGCGGCGCGGGCGGCTCGGTGAGCAGTTCGAACCGCCGCAGCGCATCGAGCCGGTTGAGGCCGTCGAGATCGCGGCACACGCCAAAACCCTTGAAGCCCACAAAATTGCGCATCCGGTCATAGGCCGGCAGGCCGGCGAGCTCGACAGGCAGTCCCTCGCTGCCATCGATCGGCCAGTTCACGGTGATCCCGGCCCAGGTGTCGCGGCTGGCGAGCGCCTGTGCGACCCGCCCGTCCGGATCGAGCGCGAATTCATCCGCGATCTCATGCCAGGGCCGTCCGAAGCCGGCGGCCGTGTGCGCGCCCATCAGGCGGATGAACTCATCGGAGCCGACCACAAAGCGTCCCTGCGCATCCATCTGCCACAGGAAGCGTAGCGGGTGATGGCGCGGTGCGGGCGGCTCCGTGGGGTGTGACGGCGGCTCGACCATACCGGCCGTGATCCGCCCCGCTTGAGGCGAGACGATGGCTTCGGTGAGGCTTTCAACCGGAGATTTTGTCGTAGCCTGCGCTGACGCCGTACCGGACGCGAACTCGCCTGCGGGCGGATCCGGCTCGGCCAATGCGGGGGCCGGCGTCTCGGGCGGTTCGGCGAACGCATCGAACAGGGCGAATTCGGCAGGTGCCTCGTTCGACAGCGCCGGTTGCTCGTAATCCGGCGTTGCGGCCGGCGTTGCAGGCGACGGGGCCTCGGGCGCAGGCCGAACGGGCTCCTCGCGCGCAGTTTCCCGGGGGACCTCCGGCGTAATCTCGTCCGCGCCAGGTTCGGCCTGCGCGGGGGCTGGCGCGATCAGCGCGACGAGGCCGGCATCGGCGCCGGCTCCGACCCTCTGCAGCACCATGTGACCGGTGTCGATCGGCGTCTCCACGCGGCCCTGCTGCAGCGCGTCGCTGCGGGCCTGCTCGAGGCCGGCCTCGCCGAGATCGCGAAAGCCGAGCAGGGAGCGGGCAGCTTCGCTTGCGCCAATGAACAGGCCGTCGGCCGCAAAAGCCGCCATTGGTATGCTGGCGCCTTCAACCAGGCGCTGGAGGCGCTCCACCAGCGGCATGGTGCGGCCGGTCGGGTCCATCGCGGTGACGAGCACGCCGCGGCTGCCGTCGGGAAAATCGAGCCGCGCGCAGGCGCAGGTCATCAGGACGCCGAGCCGGGCGCCAAAGCCGCGCAGCCGTTCGAGCCGGACCGCACCGTTGGCAGCCAGCTGGCGTGCAAGGCGGGCGACCTGGCGGCGATGTGGATCCGCCGGCCCGAACGTCTTCGCCGCAAGCGCGGCCGCATGGGGCGCGCCGAACAGCCTTGCACCGACCGGATTGGCCCACAGCACGCGCGTGCCGTCGATCGACCAGAGCCACGAAGGCAGCGGGGAGGTCGCATGTACGGCCAGCCGCGGATCGCCCACGCCTCGCAACTGGAAATCCGAACTACTCATCCAACCGGCTTGCTTCTTGCTCTCACGCGTCGCTGGCGTCGGGTTTCGGGGGCTGCCGGAATGACAGCCTTAAGAAAGGGTTAGTATCGCGCGCGGGCGCGGGCAGGTCCACGGCTGCGGTCCTTCAGGGGCGGCCGAAAGCCGCGATAACCTTAATCCGGCTGAACTCGCAAGCCCGCTCCCGCGTTACACCCCTCAAGATTCGCAGCGCGTGGGCCGCCGCGTCATACCGGCAATACCCGCCGCTGCTAGTCTTGACGCGGGCGCGTCGGGGACCGGCCGCAAAGGCTGAAAGCAACATGACAGGGAGTGGTAGGCATGACCGAACAGGCGCATGATCGTTTCGAGATTTCGCCGGAGATGCGATCCATGGCGGAAACCAACTTCAAGCAGGCGCGCGAGACGTTCGAGAAGCTTTTCGCCGGCGCCGAGGCCGCAGCCGGCTCGCTCGAGGAGCGCGGCGCGACCATGCGCGCCGGCGCCAGGAATATCGGCGCCAGGGCGATCGCCTTCGCCGAGGCCAATGTGCAGGCGTCCCTCGACTACGCCCAGTCGCTGGTCCACGCCAAGGACCTCTCCGAGGTGATGCGGCTGCACAGCGAATATGTGCAGGCCCAGATGCGCGTGCTTGCCGAACAGGCCAGCGAGTTGGGCCAGATCGTCAGCCGCGCTGCGATCGACGCGACCAAGCCCAAACACTGAGGTTCTGGCACTGGCACCAAGATTTGGCACCGAGATACCTCAACCACGGGTTCCCCCGGCCAGGAACCGCATCCTGGCCGGGTTAAATTTTCGCGGCGCACCTCCAATCACATTGCGTTGCACAATGTTGACATGATAGGCGTGAAGAATGCTGGGCGCTGGGCGAGCCATCTCGTTTAAAGCGTTTTCAGTTCTTGTACCCGCCGCCTTGGCCGGCGGGCGCGCCAGACGGCTCACTCGATTTGCAACTTAATCGTGAGGGACAATCATGACAGGTGCGACTGATCCATTCTCCGCCTCGATCATTCCGTTCGAGGTCCCGGAACAGATGCGGGCGTTCGCCGAGAAGGGCGTTTCGCAGGCCCGGGAAAACTATGCCAAGTTCAAGGACGCGGCCGAAAGCCAGAACGGCACCATCGAGGCCGTGTTCACCTCCGCCAGCAAGGGCGCGAGCGAATACACTGCCAAGCTGATGGAGTTCATGAAGGCCAACACCAGCGCCCATCTGGACTTTGCCCACGAGCTGCTCGGCATCAAGTCGCCGTCGGAGGCGATGGAGCTGTGGACCAGCCATACCCGCAAGCAGTTCGAGACCTTCCAGGCCCAGGCCAAGGAGCTCCTCGAGATCGGCCAGCGCGTCGCTGCCGAGACCGCCGAGCCGATCAAGGCCAGCGCCGCGAAGTTCGGCCGGCCCGCCGCCTGACCGAACTGGCCCGTTTTGATCAAGAAACCCGGGCCCCGCGGCCCGGGTTTTGTTTTGGAAATAACGTCGTTTAGAGGGGTGATTCCAGGGGACTGCGGCCTTGCCAAAAACGGCCGTTGCACCTAGTTTCCGCCCCGTCCAGCCCCCTTGGCACCGGCCCGTTCAAGGCGCGACCTAAGGCGGCTCGCAAGGATGCAGTTGTAGCTCAGTTGGTTAGAGCGCCTGTCTGTGGAACAGGAGGTCGGTGGTTCGAGCCCACCCAACTGTACCAATGATTTCAATGATTTAATTCTGTGCCAGATCCGTTCGCTCGCTTTAGGTGGCGATCTTAGGTACCCTTCCCGCGGCTATCGGCTCAGCGCAGAAGTCGCTCTTTCTCAGGATATGCGGCCCTATTAGACGATCCGCTTGAAGCAACCTTCCTGTTCGTACATTCCGGAGACCCTCGCAACCGCTGGCTGTGATCGAGTATCTTCCGACCCCGTAACCGTTGCAGGGGGGAAGCATGGCTGGAGGCAAGATCGGTTTTGAGTACACGGGAATTGGCGCCCTGCTACGTAGCGGACGTCTTACTGTGCCTCCTAATCAGCGATCTTACGCATGGGAGGAAGATCATGTGACCGACCTGTTCACTGATCTCTCAGGTGCGATCAAGGACGGCGATACCGATTATTTTCTGGGAACGGTTGTTCTAACGGGCGAAGGCGTCCCGGACGTCTCGGACGGTCAGCAGCGTCTCGCTACGACATCCATCCTGCTCGCCATGATTCGGGACTATTTTCAGAAAGAGGGCAAGCCGAAGAAGGCACGGCAAATTGACCAAGACTATCTTCGCACGATCGACCTAAAGACGGATGAAACGAAACCGCGTCTCGGCCTAAATGCCGACGATCAGCAATTTTTCATAAATAATGTTCTGCTCGATGCAGAGGAGCGGACCGATGTCGCGCCTCATGAGAATTTGAGAGAGTCTAACCATCGCATTTTGCGCGCGGCTCAACTCGCTCAGCTGCACATTGAAAAGATAGTAGCCCCCTACAATTCCAAGGATGCTGAGGAAATTCTAGTCCGCTGGGTCACCTTCCTCGACGAGAACGCGAAGGTGGTTGTCGTGCGTGTTACTGACAGTGCTTTGACGTATCGCATGTTTGAGACGCTTAACGATCGTGGACTTCGGGCTTCTCAAGCAGATTTGCTGAAAAACTACTTCTTCAGCAAGACAACCAAGATCGAGGAGGCCAACGCAAGATGGTCATCGATTGCGGGAGCTGTAGAGTCGGTCGGCAGCGACGACCTTCTTGTCACCTATATACGTCATTTTTGGATTACGCAGCATGGGCCTACGAAAGAACGGGAGCTAGCTGATAGCATCCGTAAAAAGATTTCTGGAGATCAGAAAACCAGAGACTTTCTACGGCAGCTTGATGAGGCTGCGCCAGATTACGTGGCGCTGTTCAATCCCGGTCACATCAAGTGGAATAAGTACAAGAGCGTGGTCAGAACATACGTCCAGAATATCGACCAAGATTTGAAGGTCGAGCAAATCCGGCCCCTTCTTTTCGCTGTGGCTCGGAAATTTTCACCTGAAGAAGCTGTCAAAGCGCTCAAGATGCTCGTCAGTTGGTCGGTCCGCTTTTTAATATCTGGAGGAAGAGGCGGCGTGCTGGATCGCAATTACTCGCTGCGAGCCCACGAAATCGGAATTGGGAAAATCACGAAAGCCAAGCAGCTACTCGCAGCGATGAAGGACCTAATTCCAAACGATGCCACGTTTGAGGAAGACTTCAAGAAGGCGCGAGTGTCGCAAGCGTTCCTGGCCCGCTACTACCTGCGTACACTCGATCGCAAAATGCGCGGCGAAGATGAGCCGGAGTATATTGCAAATCCAGAGTCTGACGTGATTAACCTCGAGCACGTAATGCCGAAAACGCCCAGCCAAGCCTGGAAGGTCGATCCCGAGGTTGCGGCAGCGTGCGAGCGCCGTATCGGAAACATGGTTCTTCTTCAGGCAACGAAGAATGTAGCTGCAGGAAATTCGTCGTTTTCGGACAAGCGAAAGACCTATCAACAATCTAATTTTCTTGTCACCAAGGAGGTTGCCAATTCCTCGGCATGGTCTCTGGAGCAAATAAACGCGCGGCAAAGTAAGCTTGCCAAAATCGCTGTTAAGACTTGGCCAATAGGCTAATTAACCTATCGGCGCGAACCAGTTGACCATTGGCCGTAATGGAAGAAGCCTCGCCGCCCCTTGTTGGCGAAGGCAGGGCCAACTCAAGGAAGACTTTGAGGGCTGCACTCATCCTTAGGGGTGGGATATTAGGGTCTGTACCTAATTAGCGCGCTCTGATTCTCTTGCACCCGAACTGATTCGGCACGGGGGCTTTGATGCGCAAGGGGCTGTTCTGGCTCAACGACAAGCAGTGGGCTCAGATAAAGCCGCATCTGCCAACGAACCAGACCGGACCGGAGCGCGAAGATGATCGACGCATCATCAGCGGTATCATCCACATGCTTCAGTGTGGCGCGCGCTGGCGCGATTGCCCGCCCGACTTTGGTCCTTACACGACGATCTACAATCGGTTCAATCGCTGGGCCAAGCGCGGACATTGGCAGGCGATCTTTGAAGCGCTCGCCCGCTGCGGCAAGGATGGCGTGACTTTGTCCATCGACTCCACCTCGATCAAGGCGCATCGCTCGGCGAGCGGCGGAAAAGGGGGGAACATGAACAGGCGATCGGCCGCTCGCGCGGCGGGCGGACCACGAAAATCCACGCGCTGAGCGACCCTGATTGCAAACCCTGCGCATTTCATCTCACTCCGGGCCAGGACGCAGATATTGCCGCAGCGCCGGCCCTTTTGGAACTCGCGCCGCCCATGTCTGCCCTCATTGGGGACAAAGGCTACGACGGCGACGGCTTTCGCGCCGAAATCGTCAATCGTGGCGCCAAGCCCGTCATTCCAAACAAATCCAACAGGGTGACCTTCCACAACTTCAGCAAGCGCATCTATAAAGGGCGCAATGTTATCGAGCGTTGCTTCTGCCGGCTCAAGGATTTCAGGCGTGTCGCAACTCGTTACGATAAACTCGCCAGAAACTTCTTGGCTGCCGTCCACATCGCAGCCATCGTCGCCTATTGGATCAATTGAGTCTGGACCCTA